>NZ_JBBIQL010000018.1:0-104598 GCF_037442345.1 Rheinheimera sp.
CAAAGCCTTTTCGATGATAACCACCTGCTGAAGCAGGTGGTTTAGGGGCTGAAAAAAAAAACGCTCATTCAGAGCGTCTTTTCACTGAAACCAGGAATTCTGTTTTAACGAATATAATCAAACAGACTCAGGCCGGTAATTTTAGTGAAAGTGGCCTGTACCGCCTGCAAGGCAGTTTCCTCTTTGGTAATAGCCGTAATAGCTGTCACATAATCAACTTCCACAATACTGGCTTTATGGCTTTTGGTAGCAATTTGCAGATCTTCATTGCCCCCAAAAATACTGTCCAGAATATTGATGTTTCCCCCCACCAAAGACTGGGCAGCACCTATTTTCAGGCTGACATTGTCCAGCTCAACAATGCTGTCTGAGACCTGGGCGGCAAGCACTTTACCGTCAATCCCTGAATTGACCTGATTAATCAGCTCTGTCAACGAATCCAGAATATTGGTTTTTTCCGGCGGCGCCATATCAAACGTGACTTCGCCGCCAACCACTGCGCCTGTCAGCTCAATTTCCAGCCCCGCAAAATTCACCGGCTGGCCAGCCGTGTAATTCCCTGTCGCTGCCGGCGTCGCATTGCCGCCCACATACACCTCATAGGTATCTGGCGCTCCAGGCACTAAGGCCACCCGAACTGAATTATCGGCTGCCGGCAAACCACTGTAGTTGGCACGGAAAAAGCTGTCGTACAGACTCTGATTGGATACATCTACCTGAGCAGCCGTTACGGGGGCTGTCACCGCAGGCGTTGTCGTGGTAAAACGTTTATCCACGCCATCGAACACCTCTTTACCGCTGGCATTTGACGGGATAGTGACGGATAAGCCAACCTGCAGCTCTTTTACCCCTTCATCGCCGCGAAACTCGTACTTGCCGGTGGCACTGTTGTATTCATACGGCTGGGTCTGATCTTTGTAACCGGAAAATAAATAACCGCCTAATTCATCGCGGCTGTTCATCAAATCAAAAATCTGGTCCCGGATGGCTGTCAGCTGGCTGCTCACCGCCTCTCTGTCATCCGGATCGAAAGAGCCATTCCCCAACGACAGGGTCAGAGTCCTGGCCTGCTGAACAGCACTTTTAATGTTACTCAGCACCGTTTCCTGCAACGTCAGGCTGTTTTTAACAGCCTGATTGTTCACCTGAAACTGAGTGGTCTGCTGAATATTCTGTTCCAGCGAAATAGCGCGGGCAGAGCCAGAAGGATCATCGGAAGGCGTCAGGATCCTGGTTTGCTTTTCCAACTGGGCAGACGCTTTCAGCAGGCGCTCCTGGGTTGAAGTAATAGAGTTAATACCTTGGTTATATTGCATATTAAAGGTGATGCGCATGGTTACCTCGTTGCCTGCAACAACGTGTCAAAAATAGATTGCGACGCGGATAAAATTTTAGCCGCTGCAGCATAGGTTTGCTGGAAACGCACTAAATCGGCCGCCTCTTCGTCCATGCTGACACCAGACAGGGATTCATTCCAGGCCGATGTCTGCTCCAACAGTGCAGACTGCGCGCTCAGGTTAATTTTTGCCTGGCTGGTCCGCTCCCCTATATAACCCACCATACTGCCATAAGCCTGAGTGAAGCTTTGATACTTATCGGCATTCGGAATATTTTCTGCAGAAATTCTCACCGTGTCTGAATTTTGCAGCTGCCCCAACAAGAGTCCATTACGGTTGTCTTTAAAACCGCCAACATTGTAATCAATGGTAAAGGTATCGCCTGCGGTCGGTACACCACTGATGGCAAACTCAAAGCCCGCATTGGCAAAAGACGGGAAATTACTTAAAAAATCTTCGTAGTTATTGCTGGGAAAGGTATAAGTTTCAGTGGTGCCGTTATTGTCATTCACTTCGAATTGGTTGCCACCCAAATAGGTAATAGTCAGCGGTTGGCCCGCATTAAAGGTCGAAGGAGCGCTAAGCAGATCCGTGGCACCACCTATACTGCTAACGACCAGTCCTTCAACTTTTGCATTGCCCAGATTACTGTTTGCAGTATCGCCCACCAAAGGTGAAGCCAGTGCTATCGCATTGGGTCTGTTGGTGGCCAGCTGAACATTGGCCGCCGCATCAGCCAAAGGTTTCAGTTCAAACGCATCGCCGGCAGCAAAGGCAGTGCCACCGTTAGTGATGGTAAATTCAAGACCGAATAAATCCTCAGTAGCGGACGAGGTAAAAGTGTAAGGGCCTGCACCAACTAAATTGTACTCGGTCGCTGGAGCTTCAGGTCTGGTGCTGACCACATTCCCGTCTGAATCCAGCGCCTGCACCGTAAACTGAGTGGCATTCGAAAACACCACCTTAAAGTTATTGGCTGGAATTTCCTTTCCAAGTGTCGGTACAAAAGTGCCGGCTACAGTGCCATCGCCGGTGTTTCTGCTTAGTGGCAGACCGGAAAAAGCGGGCAATTTAAAAATATCCTGGCCAATCAGTCCGTCCCCATCCATACCCAGCTTGTTTTGCGTGTTAAAGGCGTCAGCAAACGAAATAGCCAGTTGGCCCAGCTGAAGTTGCGCTGGCTCCAGAATTTCCGACCTGAACTTCAGCAACCCGCCAATTTTACCCCCTATATCATTTTCATCGACGCTGGCGACAATGGTGTTTTTACCGTTGACCTGCAGCTGCAGCGTCTGGCGCTGCGGGTCTGGGTCGCCGGCAATATTAAACAGATTAAACTTACCATCCTCCATCACCAGAGACTGACCCGTGCCCATAAAAATCTGTTTTTCCCCATTGGCAGCATCCAGAACCTGAATATCCATCAGCTCGGACAGCTTGCGAATGGTTTCATCCCTTTTGTCCAGCAAATCCAGCGGCGGTGGCTTGGCCGGATTGGTCCCGTAGTTGAGGATCTCGCGGTTTAGCGTGGCAATGGAATTGATGTAGGAATTCGCTTCTTTCGCGTACACCGCAAGCTGTTCATTCACATAAGTACCCTGGTCCAACACCTGACTGGACAAAGTACTGAATTTGTTTAAAAGCGTCTGAGCGCCTCCAATCACCAGCTGGCGGGCAGCGCTGCTGGACGGGTCATTAATAGCAGTCTGCAGCTGGGTAAATAAATTGGAGATGCCGGTGGAAATGCTGTTGGATGAGTCGGCAAACAAGGAATCAACCCGACCGGCTTCGGAGACGTATTGGCTGGCATACCCCACAGCACTGGTATCACGCCACAGTTGCTTCAGTGCAAAATTATTGACCAGACGTTCCGTAGTCCCCCTGCCAACCCCTAGCCCCAGAATATTGGCTTCAAATTCAGTGCGTTGACGGGTATAACCTTCGGCATTGACGTTCGCAATATTGTTACTGGTGGTAGACAATAGAGCTGCGCTCGACAAAATAGCCGAGGTGCCAATTTTTAATAAGTTATCCGACATACCAGGCTCCAGCTCAGTTCTGCGTTATCGGCAGCGGGTATAATTTCTTTAAGACTTCGTTATTGCAAGCAGGTTTCGTGCCTGTTTAAAAGTATCGCTGTTAAATACAGCCCAGATTTTTTGCGCATAGTTGGGATCAGTCGCATAACCTGCCGCCTGCAATTGCTGAAAATAGGCTTTTGGATTGCTGCTGACCTCCAACGCCTGCTGGTAACGCGGGTTGTTCTGAATAAAGTCAGCATAGTCGTTCAGGCTCTGTTCCGGCGAACTGTAGGCGCGGAATCTCGCTTTCTCTTTCGCTGCAACCCCCTGACGGTATTCCAGGGTGTCGACAACAGCAACATCGCCCTGCCAGCCGTGACTGGCTTTAATACCAAAGAAGTTAAAGCTGTTTTCCCCTTCCCCCGTTTTAAACATACGCTGCCCCCAGCCGGTTTCCAGCGCAGCCTGCGCCAGCAAAGCGAGTGGCTCCAGGCCAAGTTTTGCCGCCGCCTGCTCTGCAGCCGGCAACAACTTGCGGACGAAATCGGCCGGTTCAGTAAAACTCCAGTCATTGGAGTCAGACTCAGCGGGCCCGGATGCTATCACCTGGGGTTCTGCAGTATAAGGCACAGCTTCTGGTAAAGACGAGCTTGGCTTTGCCGCCAGGCTCTGCACGTCATTTGAGCTCTGCACCCTGGCGCCATGCCCCTGAGGCATGTTCAACTGTGTGTGGGCGTCGTCACCGATACGCTTTTTGCTTGCGGGTGGTTTCAGCTGCTGAACTATTAAATCGGCCAGCCCCAGGCTGCCATTTTCAGACAATTCACTCGCCAGCTGTTTGTCGTACATATCACGATAAAACTCGGTGGTCTGGCTGTTCATCAAACCATCGGCTTCGAAGGCTTCATTGGCCTTACGCATACTGGACAGCAGCATGCTCATAAAAATCGACTCAAACTGTTTGGCGGCCTGCTGCAATGCGGCATCGTCATCCTGTGCAGATTTGGCTTTCAGTTGCTGCAGGCTGCCAAGGTCATGGTAATTGACCTGTTGCTCGAGTCGTTTCATTCAGATCACCACTAACTCGCCGTGAATGGCGCCGGCTTCTTTCAGCGCTTCCAGAATAGCCATCAGATCACCCGGCGCCGCCCCTACCGCGTTGACGGTACTGACCAGATCGTCCAGTGTGACACCGGGGTCGAATTTAAACATCCGCGATTTATCTGGCCGCACGTCAATGATGGTGTTTTGCTCTACCGCAGTGTCCCCTCCGGCCAGCGGGTTGGGCTGTACTACTGTCGGATTTTCGGCAATAGTCACGGTCAGGCCACCATGAGTGACAGCGGCAGGAAACAAACGCACGTCTTTCCCTATAACTATGGTACCGGTTCTGGAATTGATAATAATTTTGGCGGATTGGCTGGCAGGTTCCATTTCCAGGTTTTCCAGCGTCGATAAGTAAGACACCCGCTGGTTGATATCACGAGGAGCACGCACTTGAATCGAGGCCGCATCCAGTGCCTGGGCTGTGCCTTCACCAATAAACTGGTTAATGGTTTGCGCCAGGGTTTTGGCCGTGGTGAAGTCTGAGCGGTTCAGATTGAAGGTAATAAAATCCCCTTCAGCAAAAGGCGACTGTACTTCACGTTCGACTATAGCACCATTGGGAATACGCCCAACCGTTGGGGTATTGACCACCACACGGGAACCATCAGCGCCTTCAGCCCCTAACCCGCTGACAATCAGGCTGCCTTGGGCAACGGCATACACATTGCCATCCAACCCCTTTAGAAAGGTTTGCAACAAGGTGCCACCCCGCAGCCCTTTGGCATTGCCCATCGAAGACACCGTAATGTCCAGGGTCTGACCCGGCTTGGCAAAAGCCGGCAGTTCAGCATGCACAGCCACGGCAGCCACGTTTTTTATCTGGGCTTTCATGGTGGGCGGTAAATTAATACCAAAGTTACTCAGCATGGTTTTGAAGCTTTGTTCAGTGAACGGGCTTTGTTCACCTGTCCCTGGCAACCCCACCACTAAGCCATAACCCACCAGCTGATTACTCCGCACCCCTTGTACTGACGCCAGGTCTTTCACCCGGGCCGCCTGCAGCGGTGTACAAAGACTCAGGGCCAACATCACAACAGCAGATTGCAGTAATTTCATCTTGGTTGCTCCGGTCAGAAAGGCCATAACACGCTGGTAAAGAACCGGCTGAGCCATCCTGGGCTTTGTCCGCCATGCGCAGACCCTGTGCCACTGTATTCAATACGGGCATTGGCAATTTTGGTGGAGGCTACAGTGTTCTGAGCGTCGATATCTTCAGCCCGGATCACGCCGGTCAGGCGGATAAACTCTTTGCCTGTATTCAGTGTGACCCATTTCTCTCCCCGGATCACCAGGTTGCCGTTGGCCATCACCCGCAATACATTGACCGAGATATTGCCGGTCAGGCTATTGCTCTGATCCGCTTTCGAATCACCTTTAAAATCGCTGGTGGAGTTGGCACCAAACTGCAGGGTGTTACCCAGCACGCTGACGTCACGGCCCCCCAAACCCACCATAGGGTCAAAGCTCGCCGAGCTGTCTTTGCCAAATTCGGTTTTCGCCTGTTTGCTGGCCTGAGTGTTTTCACGCAACACCACCGTAATAATGTCACCGGGACGACGGGCTTTATTGTCAGAATACAAGCCATTGGACAAGCCTTGCGCAAACAGGGAGCCGTTATTGGAAATAGGCACTGCTTCCGGCTCCGGCGGCAATGGCGCAAACGCCGGATCATCCGGCATGGGCTCTTTAAAGCCTGATGCACAACCCACCACAGATGACAGCACCAAGACACTAAGCAATAGGGCTCGCATGGTTCTACTCCTACAACTGCTGGATGAGGGTTCCCATCATCTGGTCGACGGTGGAAATCACTTTGGAGTTCATTTCATACACCCGCTGGCTTTCAATCAGACTGACCAGCTCTTCGGTGACATTGACGTTGGAGGTTTCCAGCGAGCCCTGTACCAGAATACCGCGGCCTTCCAGTCCGGGAATACCCTGTATCGGATCGCCACTGGCCGCCGTCTGAGTAAACAGGTTCTGGCCCACAGGCTCTAAACCGGCCGGGTTCACAAAATTGGTCAGCGTCAATTGGCCAAGCACGGTGTTTTCCGTTTGCCCGGGCAACCGCACCGACACTTCGCCGTCCTGCGAAATGGTAATGCTTTGAGCATCTTCCGGGATCACTATATTTGGCTGGATTTGATAACCAGCGCCCGAAGTCACCAGATTCCCGTCACTGTCTGTGGTGAACTGCCCATTACGGCTGTAAGAAATAGTGCCATCCGGCATCAACACCTCAAAAAAACCATGGCCCTGGATCATCACATCCAGGCTGTTGTCCGTGGTGATCATATTGCCTTGCGTAAAACTCTTCTGGGTAGCCACCACCTTGGTACCGGCCCCTAACATCAAACCATTGGGCAGTTCTGAGTTTTGTGACGAGCGCCCGCCTGGCTGGTTCACATTCTGATACAGCAAGTCTTCAAAAATAGCCCGGCTCTTCTTAAACCCCACAGTGCTGGCGTTGGCCAGATTGTTGGAAATCACCGAAATATCGCGTTGTTTGGCATCTAAGCCAGTCTTACTGATCCATAAAGCCGGATGCATAAAATCCTCCTGGGCTTAGCCCTAGATTATCCGCATAATCTGGTTATGTTGCCGATCGATCTCTTCGGCGGTTTTCATCATTTTCACCTGCACTTCGAACTGACGCTGCAGGCTGATCATCTGAGTCATTTCACTGACCGCATTCACATTACTGGTTTCCAAAGCACCGCTCTGTACTGTGACTGCGGCATTGGCTTCCGCCAGAGCACCGTCTTTACGTCGGAACAAACCGTCCAGACCTTTTTCTATATCTTCAAACTCTGGGCGAACCAGTTTGATTCGGGCCACAGGTTCCATCACGTTGGCCGGAGCGCCTTGTGGCCTGATACTGATGGTGCCGTCATTACCTATTTCCATTTTCTGAATAGGCAGAGGCAACTGGATCACCCCCTGTTCACCAATCAGTGGCAAGCCGGAGGCCGTTTGCAACACCCCTGTAGGGCTTAATTGCAGGTTACCTGCTCTGGTATAGGCTTCGTTGCCATCCGCATCCTGCACCGCAAACCAGCCCTGACCAGTGACTGCAATATCCAAATCCCGCTCTGTCATGATCAAAGCCCCATCGTCAAAATTTTGACCTGGTCGCTCCGTCAATGAAAACACCCGGGTGGGTAACCCCTCACCGAAGGCCTGCATCGCCCGGGCCTGCTCCAAATCGGCTTTAAAACCTGTGGTGCCGCTGTTGGCCAGGTTATTGGCTTTGATGCTGATGCCATTCATATTCTCTTTGGCACCACTCATCGCGATATAAAGTAAACGGTCCATGGCGGATCTCCTGTTTGCTTACTTCAGTCAAAGCAAGAGCAATGCCACATTTGTAATGTTTTGTTTAGTAAGAGGTTTAAAAAGAAAAAGCCACCCGAAGGTGGCTTTTTGACACGAAATGAATTAGCGGATCTGCAAGATGGTGGTTTGCAGCGTACTGTTCACTTCCAATGCCCTTGAGTTCGCCTGGAAGTTACGCTGTGCGGCAATCAGGTCGACCAGCTCATTGGTCAGATTCACGTTGGATTGCTCCAGCGCTGAGCTGTTTACCGCGCCAAAGGTGCCAGAGTTCGCCTCACCCGCCAAAGCTTCTCCCGACGTCAGGCTCTCTTTCCAGGAGGTGTTACCAATCTGGGTTAAGCCCTGCGGATTGGCAAACTTCACCATCGCGACTTGTGCCAGATAAGTCTGATCGCCATTCGAGTAAGAGGCCATCACCTTACCTGCAGCATCAATATCGACACTGGTTAAACGGCCAACTGTAGTGCCATCCTGGCTCATACTACCTACTTCAAATTTGGACGCGTATTGGGTCGGCGCCCGGGTGCCGGATTCGTCGCGGAACTGAACATTTAAATCACTGGTAAATTGGGCTCCATTAGTCAGGTAACCGTTGACCGGGTTGTTCAAGTCGGCCATAGGTAATACCACGTTTGGAAATGGCGAAACCTGGGGTAAACCATTGGCATCAAAGTCCAAAGTCACAGGACCAATGGCGGCACCAGGTGTCAGCGGGCCACCTGAAGGCGCTGCCGGTACCGCATCATTGTCATCCAACACAACATAAACCTGCCACTCGTTGGTTGGTGCAGCTGGCGCGGGGGGATCATTGCGTCTGAAGTACATCGTCAGCACATGAGGCTCACCCAGACTGTCATAAATAGTGGTGGAGGTGGTCGAGTTATAAGATGCAGAATCCGTTGGGTCAAAAGCCACAGTCGGGTTAGTTTGACGTGCATCCAGGTTCATGGTGACAAACACATTGCTGGACGCCCGTGGCGCACCGGCCGTCGATGGAATTTGAATTGGATTGGTGGTACTCAAACTAACGGACGTCGTATCCCCAGTGGAGGGATCCACAGGGTACCCCTGCAAGAAGTTGCCGTTGTTGTCGGTAATAAAGCTGTTTTTATCCAGTTTAAATGCGCCGGCCCTGGTATAACTCAGCTCGCGGGAACCAATTTCCGGCGACAGGGCAAAAAAACCATCACCGGTGATCGCAAGATCCAGCGAGTTATTGGTAAATTTCAGCGAACCTTGGGAAAACTGCTGCGCCACTTTGGTGGTGGTCGCACCATCACCCACTTTGGTTTTATTGGATGTAAACACAGACGCCGCATACACATCTGCAAATTCAGCGCGGGATTCTTTAAAACCCGTGGTATTCACGTTGGCAATATTGTTTGCCGTGGTGTCGATATCTTTCTGAGCTGCAGCCAGGCCGCTTAACGCTATATTAAAACTCATAATGTCACCTCAACTCTGTGTGCAACTTAGGTCGCGATTTCAATAATGTCAGACAGTTTTTTCTGGCCTTGGCCAAACACATTCAGTACCAAACCCGTGGTAGTGCCATTGCCTAAACTGACGCTGGAGACAGGGGCATACACACCAGTTTCTATCGCTTCATTTTTTCCGCCTATGGTCGCTTCCACAGAGATGGTGTAATTGCCAGCTTTTGCCAGTTCCATCACTGGATTTCCCTTTTCATCCACTTTAGGGGTGCCATCTTCATTGACGGCCTGGGTGTCAGTAGTCCCATCCCACGGCAGCTGCAAACGGCCGGCATCCGCCGAAGGGAGATTGACTGAACGCACCACCACGCCGTTTTCATCTTTAATCTTGATATTGACGTTGGTTGCGGCTGCCGGGAAATTGGCGCTGGCAACCACCACATCATCTTCGCCGCTATAAACCATATCGTCAGACTTCACCAGTACATATTGCCCAACCAAAGATGACGCCTGCAGCGCCTGGCTGGAGTTCATACTGGTGGCGAAGTCTTTAAAGTTGGTATTTAGCGAGGCAATACCATCGGCCATGGTGAAGTTGGTCATCTGCGCAATCATTTGATCGTTTTCGACAGGTTTGGTCGGGTCCTGATAGGCCAACTGCTGTGTCAAAAGCGCAAAAAAATCAGATTGGGTCAGGGCGCCGTTGCTATTGTCTGTGGTGGTCGTTTTGGTATCTGTATTCCAGTACAGATCACTGATACCGTTGTTGTTTACGCTACTCATGCTCTACTCCTTGCTTAGCGCTGACCTAACATCAGGGTACGGCTGACCATTTGTTTGGCGGCGTCAGCCACCTGCACATTGGCTTCATAAGAGCGTGATGCCGAAATCATATTGGCCATCTCTTCCATAATGTTGACATTCGGCTTGTAGATATAGCCCTTGTCATCCGCCATCGGATGATGCGGCGCATACTCCACATTCAGCGGAGCGTCCGACTCGACGATCCCCATCACTTTGACTTTGGCACTTTGTTCACCGTTTTCACCCAATGCCTCCTCCAGCGCTGTGGCAAACACCGGATGACGTGCCCGGTATGTCTCACCAACACTGCTGCTGACGCTGTTGGCGTTGGCCATATTACTGGCCGTGGTGTTCAGACGGACCTGCTGGGCAGACATACCACTGCCCGCAATATCAAAGACGTTGTACATGCTCATTATTGCTGTCCTCCGGTGATGGCTTTTTTCAGGCCACTGATCCGACTATTCAGAAAGTTAAGTGTGCTCTGGTACTCCATGGCATTGCGGGTAAAGGCATTGCGCTCTTCATGAATATCCACAGAGTTACCATCCCCGGTATCGGTCTGGCTTGGCATTCGGTATTGTGCTTCAGCGCGGCGACTGGCGGTGGAAATCTCGAAATGACGGGGATCCGTTCGCCCCAGTTCGCCGCTTTGCCGCGCCTTTGCGCCTTCCAGCGCTGACTGGAAATCCAGATCACGGGCCTTGTAGCCTGGCGTGTCGGCATTGGCGATATTTTCCGCCAATAAAGACGAACGCTGGTCGCGGACTAATAGGGCTTCCGGATGTACGCCAAAGGCTTTTTCGAAACTGATAGCCATAGCTTTATCACCTGCTGTTTACACTGATGGCAAATAGCAAGCAAAACTCGGGCCAAGTGAAGTGTCAGTTTTTCTTGCGGTAGATAATTCCCGGGTTACAACGCAACATCTCAAAGTCATTGTTCAGGCTGGACAGCGACTCCGAAGCCCCGAGAAACAAGTATCCACGCGGGTTCAGCACCTGGGCGAACTGGCGGATAATTTTCGCTTTCACATCGGGGGAAAAATAGATCAGCACATTGCGGCAGAAAATAATATCGAACTTGCCTAACAGGGTATAACTGTCCAGCAGGTTCAGGTGGCGGAAAGAAACGTTACGGCGAACGGCATCTTTTAGCCGCATCATGCCATGACCACTGTCATCAAAAAATTTGCTGCGCCGCTCCGGTGACAAACCACGGGATAAAGCCAGGCCGTCATATTCCGCCTTCTGGCAGTGTTCCAGCATCGCATTGGAAATATCAGTTCCCAGCACAGTGACTCCGCCGGGAAAGGCACCAGGCCTGCTCTGCTGGTATTCCAGCACAGTCATTGAAATGGAATAGGGTTCCTGGCCAGATGAGCTGGCCGCCGACCAGATTTTGACGCTTTTTTGCTCTTTCTCAAATTCAGGCAGAATTTGTTTTTTCAGCAGCTCATAAGGGTAATTATCACGAAACCACAGGGTTTCATTGGTGGTCATTGCATCGATCACAGCGGAACGCAACTGACGCTCGAACGGACTTAAGGTTTTATTCAGCAGTTCAGACAACGACGCCAGACCAAAACGCTGCATTAATGGCGCTAGCCGGCTTTTAACCAAATATTGTTTATTGTCGCCCAGCACAATACCGCATTGCTGTTCGAGAAAATCCCGGAATAAGCGGTACTCACTGTCCTGCAGATCTTTGTTTGCTGCCTGCATAAAGCCCCTAATCTGTGTGCAACCACTTACGAACAGATTCTGCTAACTCATCCGGATTGAATTTAGCAATAAAATCATCCGCACCAACCTTTTGCACCATCTGCTGATTAAATACGCCACTTAACGAGGTATGCAAAATAACATGCAAAGGCTTCAATTTGCTATCAACACGGATTTCTGCAGTTAGGGTGTAGCCGTCCATTTCCGGCATTTCGATATCGGAGATCAGCAAACCTACCTTTTCAGTGACTGAATTCTGACACTGCCCGGCCACTTCCTGCAAAAAGGTTAAAGCTTCCCGGCCATTTTTAACCAGATGCATCTGAACCCCCAAAGTCTCCAAGGCTCGTTTGACCTGATTGCGTGCCACAGCAGAATCATCGGCAATCAGAATAATCCTGTCGCCCAAATCAGTACTAATCCCCTCAGTGACCACATGGCTGCTGATGGTGGTTGGAGATGGCGAGATTTCCTCAAGAATTTTCTCTACATCAATAATTTCGACCAGCTCATTATCAATCTCGGTCACCGCCGTCAGATAACTCTGTTTACCACTGGTGCCTTTTGGCGGTGGCATAATGGCTTCCCAGTTCATATTAATAATGCGGTCCACTGACGCGACCAGAAAGCCCTGCACTGAGCGATTGTATTCGGCGATGATAATAAAGCAGTCTTTGGTGTTTTCGATGGCCCGGCCACCTGTTGCCAGGCTTAAGTCAATGACAGAAATCGTCTGACCACGAATATGGGCTATGCCTTTCACATACTTGTTTCGTTTTGGGATAGCTGTCAGCGGCGGGCACTGCAGCACTTCCCGCACTTTAAATACGTTAATGCCAAAACGCTGCCGGCCATTCAGTCGAAACATCAAAAGCTCCAACCGGTTTTGTCCAACCAGCTGGGTGCGTTGATTGACTGAATCCAGAATACTGGCCATAAAGCACTCCCAAAGGTCTGAAGATGAGTCTGAATAAACAATCAGGCCTGATTCTTGCTTTGTTGTATCAGAACTGGTGATTTTCCAGAAAAATGACTGAAAATTGACATACTTAAGTATGTTATAACCCTTTGCTGATAAAGCATAGCCGAAAGCCTATGAAAATGTACGATAATTTTTTCCGCTGCCCCGGCAAACTCCTGCCGCTGCTGTTGCTGTTTTCTGCTGTTGTGCAGGGGCAAAGCTATAACCCGGAGCAACTGACTGAACTGTCCAGGCAATGGCTGGAAAGCCAGCTGCAGGCTGGTGATAAAGTTGACATCACGGCGCTGGATAGCCGGCTCGGCAGTAAAGACTGCACAGAACCTTTACAGTGGAAGCGGATCGGCAGCAGCCAGACGGTCACCTTGCAACTGAGTTGTGGAGCGCCAAAATGGCAGCTCTATCTGAGTGCCAGAATTGCCCAGACAGTGCAGGCCGTCAGCAGCAGACAAAATATTGCTGCAGGCTCTGTCATTTCAGCCGATATGCTGGAACAGGTTGAAACCGAAGTTCGGTTGAGCAGAGGCTCGCTGGTCAGCGACCCGTCCAGTATAGTGGGCGCCAGGGTTAAACGGAGCTTGTCTGCAGGGCAGGCTATCACGCTTCAGGATCTCTGCCTTGTATGTAAAGGGGATCTGGTTACAATAGTCAGCACTCAGGGTACATTGGAAGTGCAGACCCAAGGCATAGCGCAGCAAGATGCGATTTTGGGTCAACAGGTTGCGATCACCAACAGACACACACAAAAACTCCTGCTGGCTGAAGTAATAGCGGTGAAAAAAGTAGCAATAAAGTTGTAGAATGTCCTAAAGTTTTTTCAGTTGCTGCCGTTAACCAGTGTATGGAACCGGGAAATAGGTGATGAGGTATCAAAATGGCAATTAACGTGAACACTGGCTTGCCAGCCACGCCCCAAGTGAAGGCGGATAAGACTGAGCAGCAAAACCTGCAAAAACAGCAGGTTGTGCAGCAGCAGGCCACACAACAGCAAGTTACAACGGGCTCGGCTACACAAAAGCAGGATTCTGTCTCCCTGACATCTCAGGCACAGCAATTCAGCAAAGCTGCCGACAAAGCGAAAAACAGTTCAGGCATTGATCAGGAAAAAGTTGACCGGATTAAGCAGGATATTGCTGATGGCAAATACAAAATTAATATTGAACAACTGGCACGCCGTATAGTGCAGTTTGAATCGGACTTTTTCGGGAAAAAATGAACGATACCATCCGTCACCTCCTATCCAGCCAACAAGAGCAACTTGAGTTGCTCTTGTTGCTTTTACAGCAGGAATATTCTGCATTAGGCGAACGTCAGGTCGAACAATTGGAAATGCTGTTGCCAGAGAAACAACTCTGCACTGATCGTATTGCCGAATTAGACCGACAACTCAGCCAGCATGAAGACCTGGCCCAACTGAAAACACAAGACTGGTTTCATCAGCAGGTCGCACAACTGCAAAGCCTGCTGGCAGAATGCCGGCAGCAAACACAGGTCAATCAGCAGATTGTCGAACAGAGCCAGGTCGTGATTGCCCGATTAAAGTCTGAATTATTACAAAGCCACGGTCGCTCAGGCTTAACCTACACGGCTAAGGGCAAACCCGCTATTGCCGATAAAGGCCCTGGCATCAAGGCCTGATCACTGGCCTTGATGCTATAAGATTTAGTAGTACTTAACATTTTTAATCCGGCGTGTCGGCTGACTGTTCAGATACAAGTCATAAACCTGTTTAAAATCCAGCTCAAGCTCGGTGGCATAAATATCCCCGACAGGGTAAGTTTTCACCACCCTGGCCCCCCGAATAATACCGGAGACCGACGCATTCAGCTGGTCATCCCCAATCAGCACCTGCTGCATACTGGCTTCAGCATTGATCCGCTGACCATAAACCTGTTCAGCCAACTCCCGATAAGCTTCCAGCTTGGATGCCTTCATCGCCAGCAGCATCCGCTCCTGATCATTGGCCCCAGGTTGCTGACTCATAGGGGCATAGCCTATGGCTTTTAACACCGGAAAGCTTTTGGGCTCGACGGTTTCCCACTCTATATGGCGATCGGCCACCATGCTGCAGCCAGACAGCAGGCTCAGCAGTATGACAGCGACACAGGAACTTTTTTTCATCCCTTTTACCTCAATTGATGATCATCACAGCGCTCTGCCGGTTTTCCATCCATTTCAATGCAGTTTCTGTGCCCAGTTGCCTGCTTCTGATAAAATTTTGCAGACGGCACGGCTTTTGCTTGAGTCTGTCGTTACTAGTTTGAGGTGCATTATGCGTCAATCCACTGTTATTGTTCCGCTGCTTTGCCTGCTGTCGGCCCCGGCAACAGCGGACTGGTATGAAGCAACAGGCCAGGCCGTGATCCGCGGTGCAGACCGTGCTGATGCCAGAGCAGAAGCCGTGCAGGATGCTGTCCGCAAAGCCTTGTTGTATTCCGGCGCATCTGTTCGCAGTGTGCAACAGGTCACCGACGGATTATTGACTCAGGAAACCCTGTTTTTACAGACACAGGGCGAAGTACAGAATGTACAAATCATCTCCGAAACCGAAGAACATGGCTATATTCTGGTCACTATTCGGGCCGATATTTTCCCGGATCAGAAGCAATGCAGCAATGTCCGTCTGAAAAAGCTCCTGATGATCAGCCCCTTTCAGCTCAGTCATCCGGAACAGGCCATAACAGGTCAGTTGTACGAACTGGGAAGCAGCAGTACTCAATTATTTATCCAGAAGCTGCAGGAGTTCTCCCACTCCAGCACCAGCAAACTGTTACCTCAAAGTATCCGTCAAACAGACCTGAGCTATCAGGACCGTCAGGCCCTGCAACGCCAGTATGGCAGTCCTTATTTATTGCGGGCCCGGTTAGAAGACGTGTCCCTGGGAGAGCGGGTAGGTACAAACTGGAGTTTTTGGTCCGACGCCGAGCGAGAGCGTTTCTACCGGCTGGAACTGGAACTGCTGGATATTCAACAGCAAAAACAACTCTTTAGTCAGACTTATCAGACATCCGCTATTTGGGATTTTCAGGACAGAACTGTGATCAGTCCTCACAGCCAGCGTTTCTGGCGCACTGGCTATGGCAAATCTATCGACCGGGTACTGAATGCGGCAGCGCAGGATATAGAAGAGGTATTGCGCTGCGAATCGGTGCAAACTCAGGTCGTACTGGTGGACGCAGAACGTTTGATGCTCAACGCCGGCAGTGCTCAGGGGCTAAAAATCGGTGATGAACTGACAGTGTTGTATCGTCGTCAGCATAAAGACAGCACAGGGCAATGGCAGGATCAGCTGACCATCAGCGATTTAAAACTGAAGATCACCGAATTATCTCATCAGTCCGCCTGGGCTGAAGCTGTGAATGCGGCGTATCTGGCTAATGTGCAGGTTGGCGATTTGGCCAGTCCAGAGCCAGCAAAAAATTAGTGGCCGCCCCAACAGGAATCGAACCTGTAACTGCCCCTTAGGAGGGGGCCGTTATATCCATTTAACTATGGAGCGGTTGCGGCGCAGTCTAACAAACAAAAGCAGGTTTGGGAATTTAACTGAAAAACAAAGCAGCTGTTTTCTTTTTGAAATACAGCTGCTTGGCTAAAAGAACATCAATTATGGCCGCATCTGTTCCAGCACAGAATGCGGTATAAAGACCTGCCCTGCACTGATCACCGCCTGATCCACTGCACTGACCACCCGGGCGTTGATCTGCACGCCTCTGTGGCTGGGCACCAGGGTTCCAACCAGCACATAATCGGCCTGTACTTCACTGCGTAATTTGCTTAAATCACGGGATAATGCATAGTCCCCCTGCTCCCCAATGCGCAGTTTACGGCCCAATTTGTATTCAATGGCCGCCACCTGGTAATCCGGCAGACGGGTGACCAGCGCTTCCGCCATTTGTTGACCCAAGGGGTTGCTTTGTTCGAGCTGGTGATCAAATTCAACAAAACTCACCACAGCCACCCGGCTGCCGGTCAGCTTGTCATTGGCGGCCAGTTTGAACGCCAGTTGCTCAGCATAATCCGATACTTTTTTGTGCCCGGACACAGAGTAAGGCAGAGGCGCCCCCATCAGTCCCGCAGCGCCGCCCCCCTGCTCTGATGGCAAAGTGGCACGAACCGGTCTGAGCTGTTCCGGCACCGGGGTGCCGACTTCTCCTGGCCGTGCCGGTCTTGTGGTGTAGGCCACTATAGCCGGACCCTTTTTACGCTCTTCAGCCAGCAAAGCATCAAATTGCTCAGGCATCGGCTCTGAACTTGCAGGAACTGCTTCAACAAAATCTTGCTGGTACAGCGACTCATCACTGTCCTGGCGAACAGGTTCAGCGTTATTTTGCTGCGCAGTTTGAGGATTGTCGCAATCACAGGTCTGACTGCACCCAGCCAAACCAATCAGCACCAGGGCTGGTAGGATCCACCGCATATCAGCCTCCGGCTTTCAGCAACAGACGCTGAGGCGATTCTGAATGCTGTAATGCATCGCGCACAGCGGCAGGAATAAAGCTTTGGGCTGTGGCTATGACTTTTTTCGACCCCACCGACACCAGCCTGGCATTCACCAATACACCGCCCTGATGCTGTACCATAGTGCCGCCAAGTACATACTCAATAGGTTGCTCCTGTTGCAACTCCAGAAAGTCGCGGCTGTAAGTGAAATCCCCTTGTGGAGTGACCCGGATATAATCTGTGGTTTTGAAATCCACCACAGGCAAACCGAATAAATGCACTTCATGCATAAAACTTTCAGCCAGCTGATTGCCTAACAAGTCTGTCCTGTCCAGCGGCGAATCCAGAAACACAAAACTGGTAACACCAATCACCGACTGCTGACGGGATAAATCCATATTGGCAATCAGATCATGGGTCATCCCCTGAACATAGTGATTCACATTTTGGGCAGGAACCTGCTGATGTGCCTGCTGCAAAGCCCGTTGCTGCAACCGGGTCGCCTGATAACTTTGCGCACTGTACACCGGCGTGACAAAACCACCGGATGGGTCGGTCTGGGTCGCCGCCGGAATCAAGCCTGAGGTGGCCATGCCTTCGGTGGTCTGCACTTCATCACTGGTTCCATAATTCAGCCCAGTGCTACAACCAGCCATCATAGCTGCCGTCAGCAGTAACATGAGCGGGGTTTTGCCTGTGAAAGTCATCATTAGTACTCCAACCTGTATAATCTGTCCTGCCGCATCCGCACTTTTTCATTCTGATCAAAGGCCAGCTGCGGGATCAGATTCGATGCGGCAGCCACCACTCTGTTGCGTTCTGTATCGACCAGTTTGGCATTCACTGTAGTGTCGTAATCACCTTGTGTCATAGTACCAGCGATGACAAAACGCACCTGCTGCTGCTGTGCCAGCTCAGCCAGTTCACGGCTCAGGCCCTGTTCGTGCTGGGAATACAGACTAATTTGCTCTGTTGAACGTAGTTCAACCACCTGATACCCCAGCTGGCTGGCCACCGTCTGCATGCTTTCCTGCAACTGCAACCCTAACTGCCGGAAACGGAAATGATAAGGTTCAGGTTGGAGTGTGTCGGCGTCAACAAAAGTCACCACAGCCACCTGTCCCAGCGCTATCGGACCCAGCTCAGCAAACAGCTGGTCGGCCAGGCGTTCGGTGTAATACAGCAGCGGCTGCTCGGCCTTTTTGGGCGCAGACGCAGCGGCATGACCGGCAGTTTCCTGCCCATCCGGCAATAAACTGCAGCCTGTTAACAGGCACACACTCAATAGACTCGCTCTGTAGAACACAGCACACCTCAGCAGGGGCAATAAAAAATTGGCACTTGTAGTGGATGCAGCAAAAAAAATGCCAGCTTGTTGCCGGCATCTTGACTAAATAGCGATTGGCGCCTTAATGGCAGGATGTGCCTGGTAATTGAGCAGCTCAAAATCGTCAAAGCGAAAGGCAAATAAGTCCGTGACGGCCGGGTTTAACCGCATCTGAGGCAACGGAAAAGGTTCACGGCTCAGTTGCTCCTTCACCTGCTCCATATGATTGCTGTACAAATGGGCATCACCCAGGGTATGGACAAAATCGCCAGGTTCTAAACCACAAACCTGTGCAATCATCAGAGTCAGCAACGCATAGCTGGCAATATTGAAGGGCACACCGAGGAAAATATCGGCACTGCGCTGGTACAGCTGGCAGGACAGGCGGCCACTATGCACATAAAACTGAAACAGGGTGTGGCAAGGGGGCAACGCCTGCTTCCCCAAAGCAGCATTGGCGCTTGGGCTGATACGGGTGTCTGGCAACACAGCCGGGTTCCATGCGCTGACTATCAGCCGGCGTGAATCGGGATTGGTTTGAATGTCGTGCAACAATTGGCTGATTTGATCAATGACCCGACCATCGTGGCTGAGCCAGCTGCGCCATTGTGCGCCGTACACTGGCCCCAACTCGCCTTCCGGCGTTGCCCATTCGTCCCAAATGGTCACGTTATGGTCATTCAGGTATTTGATATTGGTCTCACCTTTAAGAAACCACAACAACTCATGAATGATGGAACGCAGATGGCACTTTTTGGTGGTCACCAGCGGAAAGCCATCCGCCAGATTAAACCGCATCTGGTAGCCAAACACACTTAAGGTCCCTGTGCCGGTGCGGTCAGATTTCTGATGGCCCTGCTCCAGCACATGGCGCATTAAATCATGGTACTGCTTCATGCTTTTGCTCCTTGCCCGGCTTCACGTCTGTACCCCCACAGAATCAATGCTGCACCGGCCAGCATCATCGGGATACAAAGCCACTGCCCCATCGACATGCCCAGCGACAATAAACCTAAATGGGCGTCCGGCTCGCGGAAAAACTCTATGGTAAAGCGTCCAACACCATAGCCCAGCAGGAACAGCCCTCCGACATTACCGGCTGGTGGATTTTTACCTTTGTACCACTGCAGCAGAATAAACAACAGGATGCCTTCTGCGACCAGTTCGTACAGCTGCGACGGGTGGCGCGGTAACATACCGGCGTTTGGGAATAAGACGCCCCAGGGCACATCGGTGGTACGACCCCACAACTCACCATTGATAAAATTGCCTAAACGGCCAAATGCCAGACCCAGAGGCAACAAAGGCACCACAAAGTCACCTAAGGCCAAAAACTTTTTCTGGTTGCGTCGGGCAAACCAAGCCATCGCAGCCAATACACCGAGTACGCCGCCATGAAACGACATGCCACCTTCCCAGGTGCGGAATAAATACAAAGGATCGGCCAAAAAAGCACTGAAGTTATAAAAGAGTACATAACCGACACGGCCACCGACTATCACCCCTAAAAAGCCATAAAACATCAGGTCACTGACCTGATCGCGGGTCCAGCCTGAACCGGCTTTGTCTGCCTGTCGGTTAGCCAGCCAGTTGGCCAGCACAAAGGCAATCACATACATCAGACCATACCAGCGCACACTGACCGGCCCCAGGCTGAAGATCACCGGGTCAATCTGCGGAAACATAATATACTGCTCAGGCATTCGTTATCCTATGGTGGTTATTCTCGGGGAAGTGCCCCAGTGGCAGGGGCTGAATTCTAACGACTATTGAACCATCAGGCACGTAATTGGTTCAATAAATGTTTTTGGTCCAGGAAACGCTGAATATGCTGCCGTACCTGCTTGGGTGACTGGCAGGCCAGGATCTCCGGCAACAACAGTTGCAGTTCAGACAAGTGTACCCGCCGCAACAACCATTTAATTTTGGCCAGGTTGCTGGTGTTCATACTGAATTTGTCATACCCCATGGCCGCCAGGATCAAGACGCCGGCAGGCTCACCAGCCAGTTCACCACAGACACTGACAGGAAACTGCAGTGCCTGGCTTTGCAGACACAACTGATGCAAAGCACGCAATACGGCCGGGTGCATTGCGTCATACAAACTGGCCACCCGCGGGTTATTGCGATCCACCGCCAGTAAATACTGGGTTAAGTCATTGGTGCCTATTGAGCAGAAGTCCACTTTACGGGCCAGCTCAGGCAATTGATACATAATGGACGGCACTTCCACCATCACCCCAACCTTGGCTTTGGGCAGTTGCACCTCTGTACCGGCCAGCTCATCGGCCACTTCAAAACTGGCTTGTTTAATCAGTCGCAGCGCCTCATCCACCTCCGCCAGGTCAGAAATCATCGGCAGCAGAATATGCAAATTACCCTGACCAATATTGGCTTTGAGCATGGCACGAATTTGTACCAGAAAAATTTCCGGGTGATCCAGGGTCAGCCGAATGCCACGCCAGCCTAAAAAAGGGTTCTCTTCACTGATCGGAAAATACGGCAAGGGTTTATCGCCGCCGACATCCAATGTGCGCATCACTACCGCCTGACCAGGCTGCGTCGCCAGTACTGTTCTATACAACTCGACCTGCTCAGCTTCAGTGGGAAAACGGGTGCGTACAATAAAAGGGTATTCAGTCCGGTACAGGCCTATGCCATCCGTGTGAGATGGGTGTGTCGTTTCAAGGTCAATGGCCAAGCCCGCGTTGATCATCAGGCTGAACCGGCCACCACAGGCACTTTGCGCCGGCAAATGCATTTCAGACTGGTACTGGGCGCTCAGCTGTGCATCTTCGCTGATCAGTGTCTGGTATTCGGCCAGAATAGGGTCCGCTGGTGCCATTAAAATTTGGCCGCGGTAACCATCCACAATCAGCAACTGCTCCTGCCAATGGAACAGCGGCAATTCATCGGCGCCCATCACAGCCGGAATCCCCAAAGCACGCGCCATAATAGCGGCGTGTGAATTCACTGAACCTTTCAGCGACACAATGCCTACCAGCTGAGGGCGAGGAATTTCAGCCAGCATAGTAGCCGTGACATTTTCAGCCACCAGCACCACTTTTTCCGGCAACTTGTGATGACGCTGCTCTGTATCCAGCAAATGATTCAGTACCCGCTGACCCAAATCGCGGATGTCGGTACCACGCTCGCGCAGGTAAGGGTCGTCCATATCGTCAAACTGACGGGCAAATTTTTCCACCACCCGTTTCAGCGCACTTTTAGCGCACCAGCCTTCATGAATTTGCGCTTCAATTTCATTGCCCAGGCTGGCGGCTTCCAGCAACTGGTGGTAGACGTCGAAAATGGCCAAAGCATCGGCTGGCAAATGCGTACTCATCCGCTCCGCCAACCGGTTAAACTCGGCTTTGGTAATTTTGACCGCTTTATAAAAACGCGACAGCTCTTTTTCCGGATCATCCGTTTTGCGCAATGAAATATCGTCAAAGTCACTGGACGGTTCCATCACATAACCTTCGCCAATGGCAATGCCTGGCGCGCCAGGTAAGCCCTGTAACTGGCCTGTGACTTTTTGCTGGCTGGAACTCTGGCTGATCGACTGGCGCATTTCTGCATTGACCAGCACGGAAGCCAGCTGCACACCCAGGGTGACCAGAAAAGATTCTTCGTCTTCACTGAACACCCGGTTTTCTGCCTGCTGAATGGTCAACACACCGAGCACTTTGCGGTGGTGAATAATAGGACAACCCAAAAAAGCAGAAAACTTTTCTTCACTGACTTCAGGAGTGACTTTAAAACGGGGGTGTAAATGAGCCTGGGCCAAATTGATCGGCTCTTCACGCTGACCAACCCAACCGATAAGACCTTCGGAAAAACCAATGCTGATGCTGCCGACAGCTTCAGGATTCAGGCCATCTGTGGCCATCAACGTAAACTGCTGCTGCTGGTAGTCGGCCAGATACACAGAGCAGCATTCTGTATTTAATGCACGTTTAACGTTCGAAACCAAGCCAGCCAGTGCTTTATTCAGTACCGGCTCCTGCGCCACATCCTGCACTATGCGCCTTAACTGGCTTAGCATACCTCTCTCCCGATTAAACCCGCTTTTTTACTTCCTTTTTCATGGACGGCAACGCTATAGGGGCAAACTCTTTCATCACTTTGCGATAAACCTCACGTTTAAACGCAACGACTTGCCGCACCGGATACCAGTAACTGACCCAGCGCCAGTCATCGAATTCCGGATGCGAAGTTTTTTTCAGATCCACATCTTCATCTTTGCAGGTCAGACGCAGTAAAAACCATTTCTGCTTCTGTCCTATACACACAGGATTGCTGTCACGGCGAATTAAGCGTTTCGGCAGTTTGTAACGCAGCCAGTGTTTGGTGACTGCGATAATTTCCACGTCCTGGGGACGTAGTCCCACTTCTTCATTCAATTCCCGAAACATCGCTTGTTCCGGGGTTTCACCGTCGTCTATACCACCCTGTGGATATTGCCAGGAATGCTGACCGTATCTGCGAGCCCAAAACACCTGTCCCTGGTGATTGTAAATAACGATGCCGACGTTGGCTCTAAAGCCTTCCGCGTCGATCACACAAACCTCAAGCTAAGCTACAGCTGATGTTCATCGATTCTTTCATAAAGTCCTCAGATCGGCAAACTGTATTTTTGCACCAGGTTATCCACAATTCCACACTACAAAAACCTTCACCTGTGCACTTCTACACAGCACCTGTTCACAACCCTGTGAGTAAGTTGAATTTTGTTCTGGTATAACTTTCTCCTTCTGCAGAGAAGCTTAAAAAAAATCCATAAAAAATTATTACAAAACATATGGATAGCTTACTTTGTGCAGTGTTTCAGCAGTATAACAACTGTGAATAACTCAAGATGATGCCTTTTTGAGCAGTCATTTTTACTTAAAAATGATAAGGTTATTTAAAGCTCATACAGGACTTTCCATGCGCAGTTCCCCCCAGGATTTGAATGACTTACTCAGACGCTGCCACGCCATAGCCGGACTGACATTAGGCCAGTTGGCCGCTCAGCTCGAGTCGCCTTTACCACCTGACCTGCGTCGGGATAAAGGCACTGTGGGCCAGCTATTGGAACTGGCGCTCGGGGCCAGCAGTGGCAGCAAAGCTGAACCGGATTTCCCACACTTAGGGGTGGAACTGAAAACCCTGCCGGTGACTCAGAACGGTAAACCGCTGGAAAGCACTTATGTCTGCGTGGCACCGCTGACCCAGGTGACAGGGCTGAAGTTCGAGGATTCCTGGTTATGCCAAAAACTCAGCAGGGTGCTTTTTGTGCCTGTGCTGGCCGAACGCAGTATTCCTCTGGCAGAGCGCCAGATTGGATCGGCGTTTTTATGGCAACCCAGTGCTGAACAATGGCGTTTACTTCGCCAGGACTGGGAAGAGCTGATGGAGCTGATTAGTCTGGGCGGCCTGGCAGATATTCGTGGCGCCCATGGCAAAGTCCTGCAGCTGAGGCCAAAGGCCGCTAACAGCAAGGCACTGACCGAAGCGGTTGGAGCCCAGGGGGAGCCCATTCTGGCCCTGCCCCGGGGTTTTTATCTGAAAGCCAGCTTTACCGCCGCCATAGTGCGGCAACAATTTGGTCAGCCCTGATATTTGCCGACCAATTGCTGGTACTGACCACTTTGTTTGAGCTGCATCAATTGCTGATTAAAAGCCCCAACCTGCTCAGCGCTGACTTTTTGTTTGCTAAACATCACATAAATGGGGCTCTCCGGCAGTTTGACCTGATGCGCACTGACCTCATCGCTCAGGCCCTTGCGGCGCAGCAACGCCCTGCCGACAAAATTGTCTTCCAGCATGCCATCCACCTGTCCGTCCAACAATAACGCCAGATTCTGTTCACTCATGGCCGACTCGACAAACTGCCCACGCATTTGTTCATCCGCATAAAGCGCACTGACCTGATCGCCATAATAATAATCGCTGACGACCCCGACTTTATGTTTGGCCGCCACCATCTGCGCCACAGACTCAAAGCCAAACTTGTCCGCATCGGTTTTACGGACAAACAACTGGAATTGCTCGTTACGGTAAGGTTCGGAAAACAACGCAAATTCTTCGCGGGCCGGTGTTTTCGAAGCCCCCAGCAGCACATCCAGCTCTCCCTGCCTGAACTGAGCCAGCAGTTGTTGCCAGTTACCGTGACTGAATATCAGCTCGCAGGACATCCCTTTGGCAACCGCGTTCACAATATCGATATCCAGGCCATTAGCCTGTTCATCGTAACCCCGGAATTGATACGGCTCCCAGGATTCATAACCCACCTTCAGCTGACAACTGACCTCCGGCGCTGCAGGTGCTGCAGCCACAGCTGGTGTTGGCGGGGGCGCTTCGGTCTGGACTTGGGCCGGCTTGCAACCGGCAAACACAACACAAAAAACTACACTACTAATCAGCCTGTAATTGTTCATAAATGGCCTCTTTCCGGTTTGTCTATCCATCAGAAAGTTTAGTTGAGCCTTTTGAAATCACTGACTTTTTTATCCGCTTAACCAGCAGCCCCCAAGCGCACAGCACTCTGGCCACCCGGCAGGGAATACCGCAAAATCCGGCCAAGCACAGTGCCATACTGGTGCCAAAAACTGCCACTGTTGTACGGAATGCCATAACGAATGGCGATCTGCTGCACCTGAATGGCCAGTGCCGGGTAATGCATGGCAGGCAGATCGGGAAACAGATGATGCTCGATCTGGCAACTGAGATGGCCGGTCAGAATATGAAACCAGCGCGGTCCGGTAAAATTAGACGACCCCAGCATCTGCCGGTAATACCAGTGCCCCTGCGTTTCATCCTGACACTGTTCTGGCTTAAATGCGTGAACGTCGGCGGTAAAATGACCACAGAAAATCACAGTAGCAGTCCACCAGTTACGCACTAAATTGGCCAGCAGATTCCCCAGCAATACCCAGGCCCACATAGGTCCGGACAACAAGGGGAAAACCACATAATCTTTCAACAGCTGCCGGGTTCCCTTAGCAAAAAAAGCTTTTTTCAGTGCACTGTGGCTGATCTGGCTGCGACGCTCCGCTTTTTTCTTACCAAAAAACACCCGCTCGCCTGCCAGCTCATGATAGGACACCCCCCACTGAAACAAGGTCGACAACAGAAAGTAGGTGACCAGCTGCCACAGATTACGCAGCCGCCAGCGAAAATCATTACTGAGCCGTAACAGGCCGTAACCAAAATCCCGGTCTTTACCTATGATGTTGGTGTAGGTGTGATGTTCAAAGTTATGGGTGCGCCGCCAGGATGCGGCGTCGCAGGCTATATCCCACTCAAAACGCTGCGAGTGCAATACGGGATCATCCATCCAGTCATACTGCCCATGCAGCACATTGTGGCCAATTTCCATATTGTCGAGAATTTTCGCCAGCGCCAGCAGCAACACCCCAACGCCCCAGCACCAGAGCGTAAAAAACCCCAACACCATCAGCAACCGGCCACTGACAGCGCAAAGACGCTGCAGCAACAGCATCCGGCGGATGTAACGGGCCTCACGCTCACCGACCTGCTCCATCACGGACGCTTTCAAAGCATTCAGTTCAAACGCCAACTGTTCCAGCTTAGTTTCAGACATAGACATCAGGCATCTCCCAGACGGATTGACAGGGCGCTTTGTGGCACAGACACACACAACTGAATTTGTTCAGCCCCTGCAGTGGAAAGCTGTCCTGTACGCAAGTTCAACACCACCCCGGACTCCTTCTGACAGACACATTGGTAACAGACCCCGATACGACAACCAAAACGCGGCTGCAGACCGCTCTGTTCGGCCTGACGCAATAAAGGCTCTGTGGCCCCCCCCAGGGTTTGGCATTCACCCTCAGCCGTGTGCCACCGTACAGGCCAGTTGCCGGTCTTTTCACTTTCCGCTGGCGCTGGCAGACGAAAAAACTCGCGCTGGCACTGCCCGGCTTCAAGACCAAGCGCGGCGCCAAACTGCAGGGCCTTCTCCGTAAAGCCAAAAGGCCCACAACTGAGCAATTGGGTAAACTGTTTCTGCCCGGGCAACAGGCTGGCAAAGGAGCAACGCCCCTGCGTGGCTGTTTCCACCAGCTGCACACTGAAGAAAGGCTGACTGGCCGCAAGCTGCTCCAATTCCGCCAACAAGGCGGCTTCACTGCGCTCCCGCACGTAATACAACAAGGTCGCAGGCGCGGTCCAACAGCGCTGACTCAGCAACATAGACGCCAGAGGCGTAATACCGGAACCTGCGGCCAGCATCAGGCTGGCTTGGGTGGGCTCAGCCCAGACAAACGCCCCCTCCGCTTTGGAAATACTCAGGCTCAGCCCGGATTGCGCACCGAGCAGTGCAGGCAAAGCCCGGGTCATAACGCCATAAGGGTTCAACTTCATGGTCAGTCGAATTTGTCCTTTTTGTTGCCAGTCCTGCAACGACGAGCTGATGCTGAAACGGCGCGTCAGCCAGCGCCCATTCAGTTCAGTGCCAAGTTCCACCGACTGGCCTGGGACAAAACCTGGCCAACTGGCCGGAGGCTGCAGCCAAAGGCTGTAGCTACCGCGACTCTCCTGCACCACAGACAGCAGTCGGGCGCGATAAAAACCCGGTCTGTAACCAGGCCACAACCATTGCAGCAACGGCAGCAACGCCAGTGACAAACGCGGCTGATTCCCAAGCAACATAGCGCACTGGCGCAACACAAAAGAACGACGCACGGAATTTTCTCTTTAGGGCAATTTGAGCGTACATTTGTACACTCAAATAAGAAAAAACTCCATATAAAGATCTGACCAGTTAAGATTTAAAACCATAACATTTTGAATTATATTTATTTTTTAATTAGCTTATTTGAGAAAATAAAAACACACTGCGAACATCTGTTCGCAGTGTGTTTCAGATCAATCTGGAATGGATAAAACTCTGGCGGCACGTCCGGGCAAAGCGGACAG
Organism: Rheinheimera sp.; assembly: GCF_037442345.1. Taxonomy (GTDB): domain Bacteria; phylum Pseudomonadota; class Gammaproteobacteria; order Enterobacterales; family Alteromonadaceae; genus Pararheinheimera. The sequence continues at coordinate 27,431 of NZ_JBBIQL010000018.1, forward strand.
CCCCTCAGCGGCTTACAGCGCCTTTTCCATAAATACGCTTAAAGGGTCAGGTTGGTAGGCAGCAAAAGGCGGTCTGTAGCTGTAACCGAGCTTTTCGTACAAACTCAGCGCTTCCGGCTGATAAATGCCAGTCTCCAGACGGGCCAAAGGGACTGCTCGCTGTTTCAGCTGCTGCTCCAGCTCCAGCATCAGTGTTTTGGATAAACCCCGACCACGAAACTGTGGCAACACAAACACCCGCTTTATTTCACCATAGTGGCCATCGTTGTGCTGAATTTTGACGGCCCCACAACCCGCCAGTTGCTCATCCAGATACACAGCTAAAAACACCACATTGTCTTTGGTCAGTGCTTCTGCACTTTCAATGTGATTACTTTCAGCCGGATACAGTGCCGCCAGATAAGCTTCCGACATCCGGAAAATTTGCTGTATTTCAGCAGACAAGGGGTTGGCGGGACAAATAACAACGGACATAACAGTGCTCTTCTGGTCCTGGTGATGCGTGAGGCTGGTAAAGCCAGCCTCATCCCCTGCTCAGGCTAATGCAGCCAGAGCCTGCTCGTAAGAAGGTTCATCTGCGGTTTCAGCCACCTGCTCTGTGTAAAGTACCTTTCCATCGGCACCCACCACCACCACTGCACGAGACAATAAACCCGCCAGAGGACCATTCGCAAAACTGACGCCGTAGTCCTTGCCAAAACTGCTGCGGAAACTGGAGCCATTTTTCACCTGCTCCAGACCTTCCGCCCCACAAAAACGGGCCTGAGCAAAAGGCAAATCTGCCGATACACAAAGCACTGTGGTATTACTCAGGCTCGATAACGCTGCATTGAACTTACGCACAGAGGTGGCGCAGGTTGGCGTATCCACACTGGGAAAAATGTTCAGTACCAGACGCTGACCGGCAAAATCAGTCAGTTTGATGTCGGCAAGCCCGGCACCGGTTAACACAAAATCCGGGGCCTTGCTGCCCACTGCTGGTAATTCACCAACAGTCTGAAACGGGTTGCCTTTTAAAGTTACAGTTGCCATGGAGTCCTCCAAAGTTGCGATGGCATAAGAATTCGTGGCTCAGGAGCCAGTGTAAGCGCCAAAACCTTTTTTTGGCTTTTGCGGTTTTTGCTGATGGGTGATCGCCAGACTCACCTGATGGGTCTGGTCTTCAGCCAGAGTCAAAGACACGGGCTGCCAGTCGGCATTTTGCCAGGGGTGCCACAGCCGCAACTGATACTCCCCGGCAGGGACCTGCAGCCGCACTTTGCCATCAGCACCGGACACCGCCAGGTAAGGGCTGGTACCAACATAAATATAGGCTTGCATATAGTCATGAATATTACAGCCGAGCGCGACAATCCCAGCTTTATCAAACAGTATTGGTGCTTCGGGTTTTCCCACGTATAGCTTCAGCTCAAATTCTTTGGCTGGGGAAAAGGAGTACACATGGTGACGGGTTTTATCCATATTGGGAAAATCAACCTGCGCCCCCTGCATCACCGCAGAAACAAAAGGCACAAAGGTCAAATCCTGCTGCCGCACTTCGGCTGAGGTTGCAGGCTGAACAGCCGGTGTGCTGGCAACCAGCTCCACCACGGCGTCTTCCAGCGGCTGGCCAGTCTGATCCTGCACCTGAACAGTCACAGCCGCCTGACAAAGGCCGCTCAGACCCATCACCAATACCAGCAGCATATTTTGCATCACGCTGTATCCCTGTTGTGCTGGAGCTAAGTGCCAGCTTGCCAAAGCCCTTCAGATGTAAGCAGTGTAAAAGGCCTTGCTGCGGAAATCTATGACTAAATTTTGCCTGCCTGCACCCCAAATTCGGGTTATGCTGCAATAAAAACCAAACAAGGACAACTGCATGCGTGTTCTGCCTCTGACGAGCCTGCTTTTTTTATTGCCAGCCACAGCTATGGCCGCAGAGTTGACGATGGCCGGTCGCGCTGAAGTTTACCTGAGCACCAGCCCAGATCATGAACCCTATGCCCTGCCCTGGTGGCAACACGGCACTGGCCAGTTGGCTCAGCAGGACCAGTTCAGTGCGGGCCCCGCCTATCTGGTGTCACACCTGGAGACCGATAGCGCCTGGTCAGCCCAACTGCATGCCCAATGGCACAGGGCTCCTCAAGCCGGTTCTGGTATTACCGAAGGCTGGCTGCAATACAGTCCCTTGCCCAGCTCAGGTTATCGATTTCGCAGCCGCATCGGTTATTTTTACCCGGCTTTGTCGCTGGAAAACACCGATGTCGCCTGGACATCCCCCTACAGCAGTTACTTTTCCGCGGCAAACAGCTGGATAGCCGAAGAGATCAAAGCCAGGGGCATAGAATTCAGCCTGAGCCGCCCGGGTCGTTTCTTTCGCACAGAGCACAGTCATCAGGCCGTTCTGGGGATGTTTCAGGGCAATGACGCGGCTGGCAGCCTGCTGGCCTGGCGGGGTTTTGCCATTCATCCTTATCAGACCGCGCTTGGCGAACGGGTTAATTTTGCGTATTACCCCAGTATAGGGCCACGGGGTGCTCTGCCACTTCAACCGGCCTGGGTCGAACCAACCCGGGAACTGGACCACCGCACAGGTTTTTACCTCGGCTGGCATTGGTTATACCGCCAGACTGAACTGCGTTTGTACCACTACGATAATAACGCCGATCCGCTGGTGTTCACCAATCAGTATGGCTGGCGCACCAGGTTCAGTAATCTGGCACTGCAGCACCAATGGAACGAGCCTCTGCGCGTCGTGGCCCAATGGCTGCGCGGCGAGACGGAAATGGGTGCCGGAATGGTCAAAGCTGATTACCAGACCTGGTTTGTCCTGCTGAATTTTCAGGCAGAGCAATGGCACGGTACCCTGCGTTATGATGACTTTTGGGTCAAAGACCGTGACCAGACGCCGGGAGACGACAATAACGGCGACGGTCACAGCTGGACGGTCAGGTTGACTCACCCGCTGACCGCTCAGCTCAGTACCGCTATCGAATACAATCAGGTCCACAGCAGACAGCCGAACAGAGCCCAATGGGTCGGCTGGCCTGTGGAGTTCAGCCAGAACAGCCTGAAGCTGGTACTGAGTTATCAGTTTGAACTCTGACGGGAGGTTAATTCCCCATGACCATCCAGAGCGCCAGACCAGCCATCAGCACAGCGCAGATCCGGTTCAGCCACTGCGCTTTGGCCGGATTCTGGAAAAACCGCGCCATTACCCGGCCACCGGCTGCATACAACAGCAAGCAGCTGAACTCCAGCGTCAGCAAGATAAACAGTAATACCAACAGTTGTGGCCAGAATGCCAGTGCAGGGTCGATAAAAGGGGGTAACAAGGCCATATGAAAGGCCCAGCCTTTTGGATTGGAAACAGCGGTCACAAACCCCTGGCTGAACAGTTGTGTGCGGGGCAGCAACCTGCGGCCTTCCCCAGCCTGAGGTAAACGGAAACTGCCTTTGGCCCACCACATTTGCGCAGCCACATACAGCAGATACAGGGCCCCCAGGCATTTCAGATAAAAAAACCACTGCGGGAACTGCAGCATCAGCCCAGCCACGCCACAAACGGCAGCAGTCGCCACCAAACCTACGCCCAGCAGCTCACCCGCCATCATCCATAAAGCCCGGCGTACTCCCTGGTTCATGCCCACCGTCATGGCCATCGTCATACATAAACCAGGTGACACAGACACCAGAAAAAAAGTCGGAATAAATGCACCCATCAATGCCAGATTGACCATAAAGTCCTCACTGAACACAGCAACCTCTGCTGCCAAGCTGACCTGGCTCCGGTCAGAACGCGCTATTGTGGCGCTGCAGGCCCAGTTCGGCAAGCTTAAGGCCGTTGACTGTCATCCAATGTCTGCAGAAACACTGCAAAACGGGGAGTCCCTTTATGGGTGTGCCCCTGGTACTTAAAACGTACCCAGCGGCCAACCGCAGGAGGCTGCCTGCGCTCAGCCAGACTGAATCCACTGCCCAGCTTAACGCGCCGCCCATCTGGCAGCTCCACCAACAGCGCCCCCAGCACGCCACTGAACTGGCCTTTGCCAGGCAAATGCGCCACTACCCGGGCTTCCGCATCGGCATAACTTTTGACTTTCAGCAGATGACTGACCCGCCCGGGCTGATAAGGCGCATCCTGCCGGTGTAACATCAGACCTTCGCCGCCCTCCGATTCAACCTGGGCTAACAGGTGCTGCAGCTCCTGCTCATTGCGGACCCTCTGCTGCTGAACCAGCTGAACAAACCCGGTTTGTTGCAGCCTCTGTTGCAAAAACAGCTGACGTTCGGCAAAAGTTCCCTGCTGCTGAGGGGCATCAAACACCATCAGTTTCAGTGAAGAAAATGCCGGATCAGACACAGGCTGATGCAGCAGCTGTTGCAGCGCTGCGAAACGCTTCACCCCCAGCCAGAGCTCAGCGTCTACAGGGAAGGCTGGTAGTTGCGCTTGCAGTTCAGCTGGCAGCGCCAACCAGTTGCCCGAGCGGCTGCGTAACTTATGGCCATCCCAATACACCCGGATACCATCGTATTTCTGACTGACCAGGTACGCACTCAGATCCGTCTGGCCCTGATACAGAGTCGCCAGTTGCAGCATGGGAAGGGCTTCGGCATAAATTGCGGCAGGCACAACCAGGGGTCCTGCATAGATCAACACTGTTTTTAACATGATGGCACTCCTTTGCCTCGTTGGTGAGCGTTAAGTGTAGCCGTCAATGGCTGTTGTGCTGCCAAGGCCCGACCACGCCCAAGGCTGGTGCAGTATCAAGGTACCCCCTGGTGCTGACATCAGGCTGACTTAAAAATTTACGATAAAAATCAATAAACTGCCCTCAAACAGTCACCTGCGGAACAAAAACTGCTTCAGGCTGTTATGGCTAACCGCAGGAGGTCTGTATGAGTCTGACCCATTTACGCCAGCACCCGTTACGGGATGCGCTGGAGCAGGAACTGCAGCAGCGTTTTTTTCCGCCACTGCAAAGCCCGGCCCAACTCTGCCAGTTTGTGCTGACATTGTCGCCCAGCTCCAGAGCCCAGGAGCTGGAGATGATGCAACAGCTGGCACAGCGTCTGGCGCAGCAAGTGCTGGAACATGAACAGGATGCCAATCTGCAGTGGGGCGACCTGATGTTACGCTGGGAGCGTCACAATGAATTTTCCACCCTGACCTTTATCCGGCCGGGCCTGACGGCTGCTTTGTTTGCTGACCCTATGGCACTGGTGCCTGAACCTGACTGGCTGGCACAACTGCCGGGTCAGGTGTTCCGGGTGGTGCTGATGACCGTTGTCAGCCCAGCCGACTTGGCAGGGCGTGACCCAGCCAGTCTGTTTGCCAGCCAGCACCTGATCAGCAGTGAGCTGGCGGCTGGCAAAGCCAGGCTCTGGACAGACTTTCGCAAACACAGTGAAGGGGCTGGTCGCATTTTATTACTCGACCGGGGCCTGAGCCCGGGCGCTTTAGCCGCCACAGTGCAGCAGGTGTTTGATTTGGGCAATTACCGCAAACTGGCGTTGCTGGGGTGGCCTTACTGTAAACAGGCACTGTACCAGTTAGCACAACAGGAACATCAACTGGCCGACATCACCCGTCGCATCGAACAGAAAACCGACGATGAAACCCGGTTGCTGGATGAGCTGATGCAACTGGCCGCGCAGTCCGGTCATCAACAGGCTGACAACGCCAGCCGCTTGCAGGCAAGCCACGCCTATTACCAGCTAACCCTGGACCGGCTGAAAAGCCTGGATGAAAGTCCGGTGGAAGGCCTGATGTCATTACAGCATTTTACCGAGCGGCGCCTGACACCGGCCTGGCGCACTGCCCGTTCCGTGCTGACCCGCCAGCAGCAATTATCGGATCGGCTGGGCCGCAGTACCGAATTATTACGCACCCAAATTACCATTCGGCTGACCCGGCAGAACCAGAATCTGCTCAGTTCAATGGAACAGCGGGTCGGGCTGCAACTGAAGCTGCAGGCGGCAGTGGAGCGTCTGTCTGTGGTGGCGATCAGCTACTATGCGCTGCAATTATTGGATAAAGCCCAGCAGAGCCTGCTGCATTGGTGGCCTGCCTGGCCTGCCGACTGGGTTGAAGCCATCAGCATTCCATTGGTCATCGCGTTGGTGTTGTGGTATTTCTGGCGGCTGAAAAAACAAATCGGTGCTCATTGAGCAAAAATCATTCTATAGTGAGACAGTGACTGGCACTGGAGACGCTATGTACTGGTTGTTATTACTGTTTTGCCCACTGCTCTGGGCCTCAGACTGGTTTCCGGCACCTGTGGTTGCCGACGGCCAGCCACAGAGTTATCAGCCCCTGGCCATGGCAACTCACCCCTGGCGGCTCTGTGCTCTGTTACCTCATGGCAAGGATCATTACTGGTGGGGGGTCTCCTGGGGGCTGCAACAGGAAGCTGAGCGGCAAGGCGTATTGTTAGGGATCTACGAAGCCGGTGGTTATGAACACCTGGACCGACAGCGCCAGCAACTGCAAAACTGCCTTGCACAACAGGCTGATGCGCTGATTATTGGCGCCATTTCCAGCCATGGTCTGAATGATTTATTGCTGCAGGCCAAACAACAGGGCCTGGTGCTGATTGATCTGATCAATGGCATCAGCAGCGACAGGATAGATGCCCACTCATCGGTGTCTTTTGCCGACATGGTGGACCATAGCCTGAACTACTTACTTAGCCAGCAGGTACAGCCGCAACACCAACTGGCCTGGTTACCTGGGCCTGCACAGGCGGCCTGGGTGCAGGATGCAGAACAAGGTCTGAAACGCAGGGAAAACAGCCTGCCCTGGACCCTGATCCATGCTGGCTATGGTGCCCCCGACAAATTTTCTCAGGCAACGCTGGTGCGTCAGCTGTTCCGCCAGCATAAACCGGACTATGTGCTGGCCAATGCAGTAGCGGCGGCGGTTGCTGCAGAATACCTGCAAAACCACCCGGAACAGCACACCGGTATCGTGTCGTTTTACACCAACCCTGACGTCGTCCAGCTGTTAGAGAACAACCAACTGCTGGCTGCGGCCACCGACTCTCCTGTGCTGCAAGCCCGTATCGCCGTTGATTTGGCGATCCGGGCACTGGAGCAACGTCCTTACCCCAAACAGGTCAGCCCACAAATCCGCCTGCTGACGGCCAGTTCCATCAAAGAGCTGGATTTGCAGCAGATTATTGCGCCCAGACAGCAATGGATGATCCGGCAACAGTTACCCGCGCTAACGGAACAGGTTCAGAGCTTGCAGCCAAAACACAAATCACCGGCATCGCCCAAACCCGGTACTATGTAAGCCTTGTCGTTCAGACACTGGTCCAGCGCGCCAAGCCATAACCAGCTGTGTGGCGGAAACTGCTGTTGCAGCAAGGCCACGCCTTCAGGTGCGGCAATGGCACAGGCGACATGCACAGAACGTGGCACCCCATAGGACTGCAGGTTCTGCCAGACCTTCAGCAGGCTTTGACCTGTCGCCAGCATAGGATCAATCAGGATCAGATCCCGGCCAGCCAGGCTTGGCAGCGCCTGGTAATTCAGCGCTATGTGCAGTGCTTCACCGTCACTTTCCACCCGGTAGGCGCCGATAAAACCACTGTCAGCCCCGTCAAACGCATCCGCAAAGCCCTGATAAAACGCCAGCCCGGCCCGCAACACTGTGACCAGCACGGGCGGCTGCTGCAGAAGCGGAATAGTTGTGTCCCCCAGCACTGTCTGTACCTGCTGTTCCGTAGTGGGCAATTGCTTACCAATCTCCGCCGCCAATAAAAAACCAAGCCGGGTCAGATTGAACTTAAAACGTAACCTGTCTTGTTGGATCTGTGGGTCCCGCAACTGAAACAGGATTTGATGCACCAGACCAGGCGATTGATTTAACTGAAAAATATTCATGGACAATCCTTTGGTTGCTTCACTACAGACTAGAACTTTTTCACACTTTCCGGCAAGCCGTCTTGAAAGCGTCGCTGGCTGCAGCCATTTCAGTAAAAACCACGGAGCCTGTAATGACTGCACTTGTTGTTCTTGCCAGTTTAACCCTTGCGGTGCTGGCCGCTATTTTTGTTCCGCCTTATTGGCGCCGCTACCAGCGTTACCGGCTGATGCAGCAACCTTTTCCTCATGCCTGGCGGCAAATTCTGAAACAGCGTATGCCCTATTTCCGCGCCTTACCGGCCGATTTACAGCTGCAGCTGAAAAAACTGATCCAGGTCTTTGTCGCCGAAAAGAACTTTGTTGGTTGCGATGGTTTGCAGGTGACAGACGAAATGCGGGTCACGATAGCGGCGCAGGCCTGTTTGTTGCTGCTGAACAAACCAGCACATTTTTACCCTAAGCTGCGGCAAATCCTGATTTACCCCAGTGCTTTTGTGGTGCCAAGCCAGCAACAGGATGCCGCCGGCGTGGTGCGTGAAGAGCCGCAGGTGCGGCTTGGTGAATCCTGGCAAAGTGGTCAGTTGGTGCTGTCCTGGCTCGACACCCTGCAATCCGCCGCTGTCACCAATGATGGTCATAATCTGGTGATCCATGAATTTGCCCATCAGCTGGACCAGCTAAAAGGCGCAGCCACAGGGGTGCCACTGCTTGCCACTGTAGGCGCTTACCAACGCTGGACCGATGTATTTTCGGCTGAACTGCAGCAGTTGCAACAGCAACTGGCCCGCGGTGAAACGACCTTTATCGACCCGTACGCGGCCACCAATCCGGCCGAATTTTTTGCCGTGCTCTCGGAAGTATTTTTCGAACAACCGAAGGAATTGTCGGTGCGGCATCCACAGCTTTACCAACTGCTGAGACAGTATTATGCGCTCGATCCATTGAGCTGGTAGGGTCCATCGGCCATAATAGCGCCTCTTTTTTTGCCGAGGATCGCCCAGATGCAAGTCAGCCAGAACAGCGTAGTGCAATTTCACTACACCCTTCATGATGAAAACGGTCAGTTAGAAAGCTCAAAAACACAAGACCCTGTGCTGTACCTGCACGGCCACCAGAACCTGATCCAGGGTCTGGAAAATGCACTGGCCGACAAAAAAGCCGGCGACAGTTTCAGCGTGACCCTGGCTCCGGCCGACGCTTACGGCGAGCGCCGTGACGATGCGATCCAGACTGTGCAGGTGAAACACCTGATGGGCGCTAAAAAATGGAAACCAGGTATGGTCGCTGTGGTCAATACCAGCGAAGGCCAGCGCCAGGTCACTGTGGTGAAAGTGGGCATGTTTAAAGCCGAAGTGGACACCAATCACCCGTTGGCCGGTAAAACCCTGACTTTCCACATTGACGTGCTTGATGTGCGGGAAGCCAGTGCCGAAGAGATTGAACATGGCCATGCCCATGGCGTCGGTGGCCACCACCATCACTAATCTCGTCTGCTGTTGTTGTTTAAAGCCCGCTATGCGGGCTTTTTAATGCGTGCAACCCCATTGCCCGTCCCGATATGATCTATTAACTTAGTCATTCACTTCATCTGGTTCACACTCAAGGGAAAGCCATGGCCAGACTCTGTTGTCTGCTGATGTGTTGCAGCCTGTCGTTTTCTGCAGCAGCCAAAGACCAGCTGAACTGGGCCATTAATGCGGCGCCGCCTTTCCATATTACGGAAGGGCCTTTGAAACAACGGGGGCTCTGTGACGCGTTGGTCCGCAGTGTCAGACGCCAGCTACCCGATATCGCCCAACCACAGCAAATCATCCCGCAACCCCGTATTCACCAATTGCTGAACGAAGACCAACAGCTGTGTTTCCCTTGCATGATCCATCAGGACAAAGCAACCAAGACGGCTGTATTTACCAACCCCACCCATTATTATCCGCCGCAGGGTATTTTAACCCGAAAAGCTCTGGCCGATTTTTTGCGCCAGCAATTTGGCTCACCGGTCTCGCTGGCCGCCGTACTGAAAAGCAACAGCTTCAAACTGGGCCTTGCTGCCGGGCGGCGCTATGGCAGTCTGCAGCCTTTGATAGACCAGTATGCGCAAGACCCATGGATACGCTCGGGTGATGGCAGCATGGTGGCGCTGCTGCAGATGATTCAGTCTGGCAAACTGGATTACAGCCTGGATTACCCCATGGTGCTGCGTTACCTGCAGCAAACGGCGCCGCAGATGGCCCAAGGTCTGGTTTACCTGCCGATTGCAGAATTACGACAGCCTGTTGCCGGAGCTATAGGCTGCGCCAACAGCGAGTGGGGACAACAAAAAGTCCGGCTGATCAATCAGGTACTGCAGAAAGTCAAACAGGACCCCGACTTTACAGAGGCACAAAAACTCTGGCTGGCCCCGTCTGTGCCAACCGCCGCCATTGAGCACTGATAAGTCTGGAAAATTCAGCTGCACAAGGCTGGTAATCACGTTAGAATCGAAATCACGGACAGTTGCACAGCGCCATGGAACCCAATTTGTCGTCCCCACCAGAAATGAATCAGATACAGTTTGATAATTACCGTGAAGACAGAGCAGCGGAAGCTGCAGCCACTGCGTTGCCTGTACGCAAACGCAGGAGCCTGATCCCATGGCTGTTTTTATTACTGCTGCTGTCCATTGCTGCGCTGGTGGCTTACGAATTACATACAGCCCATTACCAGTCGACTGAAATCAGTAAATACGCCAGAAACCTGACCTATCAACTGCGTGAAGGTCCAACCGATCAGGTGGTTTACCCTGTGGCTGGCCCTTTTGATCAGCGCCTCGGCTATTCCAAACTGCCAAAATTTTTACCCAGACTGACACAAAATAACTTTCAGATTGAACGTCAGGCCCAGTTTTCACCACAGATGCACTTCTATAGCCAGTTGGGTTTTTTCCCCCCCTACCGCGAAAAAGCTCAGGCAGGCTTGTTGATTGGCGACTGCCGCAATGAAGAACTGTTTTCGTTTGCTCACCCTCAGCGGGTGTATCAGCACCCTGCCGAAGTACCGGCACTGGTGCGCGACAGCCTGCTGTTTATTGAAAACCGAAAACTGCTGACGTCGCCGCCCCGTGCCAACCCGGCCGTAGACTGGCCACGTTTTATGATGGCGGCTGTTTCGCAGGTCGGCAAAGTGTTGAACCTGGAAGGTCAGTCCGCCGGTGGCAGTACCTTAGCCACACAGATTGAAAAATACCGGCATTCACCTCAGGGGCTGACCCGTAACTTTACTGATAAATTCCTGCAAATGGTGTCGGGTTCAGTGCGGGCTTACCGCTATGGCGCCGATACGTCGCTCAGCCGGCATGAAATTGTGCTGGACTATCTGAACTCTGTCCCTCTGTCTTCGGCGCCGGGTTTTGGCGAAGTGCACGGTGTAGGGGATGCACTCTGGGCCTGGTTTGGCACCGACTTTGGCCGCTTTAATCAAGTGATGCGGGCTCCACTGACCGAACAGAATCTGAAACTCAAAGGACTGGCGCTGCGTCAGGTGCTGGCGCTGATGATAGCCCAGCGTCGCCCCTCCTATTATTTGCTGCAGGGCCACGACGATCTGGAGCAACTGACCGACAGCCACCTGCGGGTGCTGGCCAATGCCCAGGTGGTCGACAAAGCCATTGCCGATGCAGCGCTGGCGCAGCGTCTGGTGTTTAAAGGCGGCAAAGCCCCGCTGCTGAAGTTAAGTGCGCAGGAGCTCAAAGGCATCAATGTCGCCCGCGGCCGGCTTGGCAATCTGTTGAACCAACAGCTTTATGATCTGGACCGGCTGGATCTGACGGCCAAGGTCGCCCTGCACAATGAGCTGCAACAGAAAGTCAGCCAGTACCTGAATAACCTGGCCTCCCCAGCTTTTGCTGAAAAAGTCGGTCTGTTGGGCGAACGCCTCTTATCAGCTGACAGTACAGGGCAGGTCACTTACAGCTTTACCTTGTTTGAGCGCACCCCCAGTGGGAACAGGGTGCGGGTGCAAACCGACAATACAGACCAGCCCTTTGATTTAAATGAGCAAAGTAAGCTGGAACTCGGGTCAACCGCCAAACTGCGGGTACTGACTACTTATCTGGAAATTATTGCTGAGCTGCATGACGCCTTTGCCGAAGAACTACCGGAAAATCTGCTGAATCTGGAAATTGCGCCCAATGACCAGTTAACCCGTTGGGCAGCTCAGTACATGGCACACACCACAGACCGCGATTTAAGCAGAATGCTGGATGCCGCGTTACAGCGTACCTATTCCGCTTCGCCGCATGAGCGCTTTTTTACCGGTGGCGGTTCGCAAGTGTTTGGTAACTTCCAGAAAAAGGACGACGCCAAAGTCGCGACTGTGTTGCAGTCATTGCAGGAATCACTGAACCTGCCCTTTGTCCGGCTGATGCGCGACATTGTGGCGTACAGCAGCAGTTACCAGACGGCCGGCAGCAGCTCGCAGCTGCTGAAAAACGACAACGATCCGCGCCGGGAAGAGTACCTGCGTAAGTTTGTCGATAAAGAAGGCACCACCTTCCTGTCACGCTTCTGGCGCAAATACCAGAAAAAAACTGAAGCCGAGCGCCTGGATATGTTTTTTGAAGGCTTAAAACAAACGCCGGATCGGCTGGCTGCAGTGCACCGTTATTTATTGCCCGAGTCTGACTTTGCTGTGTTCAGTGCCTTTTTGCAGCAGCGTCTGCCAGAGGAAAACCTGACCGTCAAAGACATTGATGAGCTGTACAACAAATACGGCCCGGGTAAATTCAGCCTGCCGGATCAGGGTTATATAGCCCGGGTCCACCCGCTGGAACTCTGGCTGTTAAGCTACTTGCAGAAGAACCCGGAAGCCAGCTTCCAGGATGCAGTCGACAATTCCAAAGAACAACGCCAGCAGGTGTACCGCTGGTTATTTAAAACCTCGAATAAATCGGCCCGCGACACTCGTGTGCGTATTATGCTGGAGGTTGAGGCCTTCCTCGATATCCACCAGCGCTGGAAAAAACTGGGTTACCCCTTTGATTTCCTGGTGCCGTCCCTTGGCACTGCGCTGGGCAGTTCGGGCGACCGGCCAGCGGCTTTGGCTGAGCTGATTGGTATTATCCAGAATGGCGGCCTGCGCCTGCCAACTGTGCGTGTCGACGCACTGCATTTTGCCGCCGGAACTCCCTATGAAGCTCAATTACGCTATCAGCCTGCAGCGCCTGAACGGGTGATGAAAGCCGAAGTAGCACAGGCACTGAAACACGCCTTGTCAATGGTGGTGGCCGACGGTTCAGCCCGTCGTCTGCAGGGGGCATTTCTGAATAGCGACCAAAGTGCTATGGCCATAGGTGGAAAAACCGGCACAGGCGATAACAAAGTGGCCACCCAGGTGATCCGGGGCCGTACTGTGGCGGCCACCAAAGTCAGCCGCACCGCCACCTTTGTGTTTTATCTGGGAGACAACTACTTCGGTACCCTGACCGCTTTTGTGCCGGGCAAAAGCGCGGAAAACTTCAGTTTTACGTCGGCCCTGCCGTTGCAGGTGCTCAAGGGCATGGCGCCTTTGTTGACGCCTTACCTGCAACAGCCGGAGTTATGTCAGTAGTACGACATGCAGCCAGCCTCAGGCTGGCTGGTCTGTTCAGGAGGCAGGATGCCAGACACCACCGCTGAAATGCTGTTCGATATAACCTAACAGTTCCGCTTGTGGCACAGGCCGTGCTATCAGGTAGCCCTGTGCCATATCGCAGCCATGCCGGCGTAAAAACTCCAGCTGCTGACTGGTCTCCACCCCTTCAGCGACGACCTGCAGTTCCAGCTGATGCATCATCGCAATAATAGAGGTAATGATCTGGCCATCCGCTTTGTTTTCCAGCATGCCGGACAAAAAGCTTTTATCAATTTTAATGCTGTCCATGGGCATTTGCTTCAGGTAGTTCAGCGATGAATAGCCGGTCCCAAAGTCATCAATGGCCAGGTACACACCCAAGGTCTTAATTTGCTGCATGCGTTTAAGCATGCTGTCGATGTCCTGGACTAAGGTACGTTCCGTCAGCTCCAGCTCAATAAAACGCCCGTCCACTTCATACTGCTGCAACAACGCGGTCAGACGGCTGAACAGCTCCGGATCGCTGAACTGCTCCGCCGAGAGGTTGATCGCTATCCGTAAGTCACGCCAGCCGGCGTATTGCAGGCTCAGACTCAGCTGCAGGCAGCGTTCAATAATCCAGTAGCCCAGCGGAATGATTTGGCGGTTCTGTTCCAGAATAGGAATAAACTGGTCCGGCGGTACATGGCCCCGCTCCGGATGCTTCCAGCGGATCAAGGCTTCAAAGCCGACCAGCCGGCCAATGCCCACTTCCATTTGTGGCTGAAAACTCAGACTGAATTGCTGCTGGGCCAACGCCAGAGTTAAATCCTGTTCCAGCCCGACGCGCTGCCGCACCCGCTGGTACATATCCAGGTTATAGGCCTGAGCACCGTTACCACCATTCTGTTTGGCCGCATACATCGCAATATCAGCCTGACGGATCAAATCATCGGCGGCTGACTCCGCGTCATCGCACAAGGCAATCCCAATACTGGCGGTCATCACAAAATCACGGCCATCCAGATTAAAAGGTGGCGCCAGCAATTGCAGCAAGGTACTGGCGAGCTGAAAGGGTAAATCTGCCTCTTTGCACTGGCTTTGCACCAACACAAACTCATCCCCTCCAAAGCGACACAACAGCACGTGTTCAGCCTGCACAGATTTCAGCCGTTCAGCCACCTGCTTCAGCAAATCATCGCCCAGCGCATGACCCAGACTGTCGTTGATGCGTTTGAAATCGTCTAAATCAACAAAAAGCAGACTGATAAAACCTTGAGGCTTAGCCTGTTGAAGTAACAACCCCAACTGGGATTGCAGCATATTCCGGTTAGGCAGGCCAGTCAGTAAGTCATACATCGCGACTTTTTCCAGTTCCTGGGTGTGCAGTTCCAGCCGTTGGTTCAGTTGCTCCAGCTCCACCGACAATTCCACCGCTGCTTCGCGTAAATAATCCACCTCGTCAGTCAACAGGCCGTCACGGCTTTGGCTGTTCAGACGGAATTTCTGGTACTGCTTTTGTGACAGCAGTGGCAATGCCCGGGTCAGACTGCTCAGTCGCAGGCTGATCCGCCGCATCATCAGATAAACCAGCAGCAGCATAGCGACCAGCAAGGCCACACTGGACCACCAGAGCTGGCTGCGGTACTGCTGGTCTGTTTGCACAAAGTCGGTGATATCTTCAATCACAGCCAGATAGATCCCTCTGGGCTGCAGCATAAAAGCAGACAGCAGGTAATAACGGCCCCCCTGCTCCATCTGCACACCTTTATGCAGCAGCATAGTGTTCAGTTCATCCGGTAATTTTTGCAGCAACTGTCTGGCCAGCAGAGGATTGGAACCGGACAGCAACTGATGGCTGACGTCCCCCTGGCCAGCGTCCAGGCGGACCAGCGCCAGATCCGCGGCCAGGCTCTGATGCAGCGCCGACAACATATCCACCAGGGTGGTGGTCACACTGATCACCGCAATATCTGCATTGGCATTGAGCACTGGCACACTGAGCTGGCGTACGCAATAGTCCTTGCACAAGTACGCACTGGCGGGGCTCTGCTGGCGCAGCACCTGCTGTACCAGTGCCGGGTCAAACAAACCTGGGGTCGGCTGGCTGGCAAATAACATGCGCTGACTGGCGTCATGCAGCCAGAGCTGATCAATATTCAGATGCAACTGCATAGTGGCACTTTGTGCCGCCAGTTGCCGGCTGAAGCTGCTGAAATCCTTTTGCTGATTCAGTTGAATTAAATCAACAAAACTTTCCAGCCATAAGCGGATCTGTTGTTCTGCTATCTGGTTCTGCTGCATAAACTGCTGCTCAGCGTAATTACGTCGTAATTGCTGCTGCCGTTCAAACGCAGCATCCATCCTGAACAGGCTCAAGCCGGTTTGCAATAAAGTCATCACCAGCAGCACTGTGCTGGTTAAAAACAGAAATTTCAGCGGTAAAGACAACGACGCCGATTTCATTACTCAAAACCAGTACATCAGTTGCAGCGCCCAGAGTTCCCAGTGTTTTTCCGTGTTGTGCTGAACATCAGGCAACACCGGATAGGCCAGCCGTGCGGTACCCTCAACCCAATGGTGCTCCAGCATCAACCTCAGGTTATCCGCTACATCCAGGCTCAGTCCCAGGCTTAAATCATTCTGATACCCAAAATACGCAGGCACCAAACCGCCCGTGCTGGCCGGGAACTGGCTGCCACTGCGGTTATCTTTGTCCAGATCGAAATTGTCATAGGTCAGGCTGAGCCAACTGTTGTCCAGCCATTGATAACGCCCCTGCAGATACCAGCCCTGACTGAAGCTGCCTCTGCGAAAGCCGGGGGCAAAAAAGTCATAAATGCTCATCCGCTCCTGCAGCCATTCGCCGGACAGTTCCCAAAACTCAGCGGCATACCGAAAGTTCGCCATCACCCGCTGCACCGTAATACCCCCGTCGAAGTAATAATCCTGCTCAGCGCTGTCATAACTGAAATCAGAATCGAGCAACGAAATGCCCCACTGCCAGCCACTGTTGGCTGGTCGCCAGTACAGGCTCATCTGGTGGACATAATCCTGTTCAGCATCGCCCTGTGCCAGAGTACTGATCAGCAACTGGCTTTGTTCTTTGCTGAGGTTGGTGGCGCCATAACTCCAGTTCAGTTCCCATTCGCCTATATCCGTCATCCGGATGGCTTTGAGCGCCAGGCCGTCACTGCCCATTGCAATATCACGGAACGAATCAAAATAGACCGACTGAGGCAACACAATGGCATTGCGGGTAAAGGGCACGTCGCGGGTGGCCGAATAAAGCCAGTGCTGATTTTTAAAACGGCCAAAATACAGATCCAGCCGCCAGTCAAAACTGCTGTGTACAGTCCAGTCCAGAAACAGATAATCCAGTTTACTGCCCTGAACAAAACGACGGCCACCATCCACATAAACCACCTGCCCCGCCAGACGCAGCTCTTCGGTCAGTGTCCAGGCCGCATTCAGGCCCACTTCAGTCAGTTCTGCGGAAACCTTGTCGTCCAGATTGACAAAATTGGTGTCTTTGGCCTGCATCAGTCCCTGCGAGACAAAACCATGCCAGCTGGGCTCAGTGGCCTGCACCTTGCCACTCCATGGCAACGCCAGATTAATGGCGAACAGGCAGCACAGTAACGGATGAATCTTCATCGGCATCCTCAACATATCCTATGGCACCTGTGGTGCTGCTGACCATTTCCAGCATTTGTGCGGTGGAGTTCACCACAACGGGCGCAGAACCCAGACCTGAATAGGTAATTTTTTGCCAGATCCTGTCCAGCTGGTAAGGGAACATCTGGAGTTTTTGCTTGCTGAACTCTTGGTGCAGCTGTGTTTTGGCAGGCAACACAAAGACCCGGATCGGTTTGCCGTCGGGCCAGTTCTGCTGGCGCATGGAATAGATACTGCGCAGCTGTATGACATTCAGCTCAGTCATTGCGACGCCGGGATGCACAATCACATCCAGCGCCAAACTGCAGCCTGAATAAAGCAACAACAAACAAGTGACCAGTCGGCGGCTCACGTCGCAGCGTTCCCTTCGCAAATCAGAATTTGAAAAATTCAGTAAGTGATGCGCAGTATAGCCAGCCGCCAATGAAATAAAAGGACGAAAGAGCAAATAAACATGGAAAATCAGGCGTTTCCTGCCTGAGGCAACGCAAAAATCTGTGGATCAGCCGACCAAAGCCGGGTCATAGGTTCGGGCTGATGCAGGCTGTACCCCTGACCATAACGCACCCCAAACTGTTGCAGCCAGTAGACAGATTCCGGATCGGACACAAATT
Source organism: Rheinheimera sp. (assembly GCF_037442345.1). Lineage (GTDB taxonomy): Bacteria > Pseudomonadota > Gammaproteobacteria > Enterobacterales > Alteromonadaceae > Pararheinheimera. The sequence goes on from NZ_JBBIQL010000018.1 coordinate 45,139, forward strand.
CGGCAATGCATTCTTTGCCCAGGCTCTGAGCAATCTCTGCAATGGCTTTCACCATGGCCCTGTCCGCACTGTCCAGTTTCATATTGCGTACAAAAGAACCGTCAATTTTGACGTAATCGACTTTCATATGTTTAAGGTAACTGAATGAGGACATACCTACCCCAAAATCATCGAGCGAAAAACGGCAGCCGATCTGACGCAGGTTGTTAATAAAACGGCTGGCACTGGCCATATTGCTGACCGCCGCCGTTTCCGTAATTTCAAAACAGATCTGATCCGGCCGCACTTTGGAGCGGGCAAAACGTTGTGAGATAGTCGCCAGCAACTGCTCGTCTCCCAGAGACAACCCGGACAGATTAATCGCGCATTTGGTCAGGCGGCCCAGATGTTCTGGCTGACGTTCAAGCTCCGTCATCACCCGGTCAAACACATAAGCATCCAGTTGCTGCATCAGGCCATGACGTTCTGCCAGCGGAATAAAAATAGCCGGGCTTATCCATTCACCTTCCGCACTTTGTAACCTCAGCAGAACCTCGTAATGCAGCTCCTGACAGTGCGGATCCAACGGCTTGATTTGCTGGTAATACAGCTGGAACTGCTGATGAGTCAGCGCCTGCTGCACTGTATGCAATAATTTCAGCTCAAACTGCCTGTGGTTCAGCTGCTCCATTTTGTCATGCACCACAAAATAACGGTTTTTACCGGATACTTTGGCCTGATAACAGCCGCTGTCCACAGCCTGCACCACACTGACCGCATTGTGGCCTTTGCCGGACAGCGCCATCACTCCAATGCTGGCGCCAATTTCAAACACATGCTGCTGCCAGACAAAACGGTATTCGCTGATCCGTCTGAGCAGGCTACGTAAGCGATCCTCCACCTGTTCGAGTGTCAAACCAAAATAAATCAGACAGAATTCATCACCGCCGACCCGGGCCAATACATCTTTTTCGCCCAAATCCAGCGCCAGAATACCGGCAATATGCCGTAACAGTTCATCCCCTGCCAAATGACCACAACTGTCATTCACCAGTTTGAACTGGTCCATATCGATATAACACAAACAACAATCGGCTCCTTTGGTCAGCAATTGCTCCAGTTGCCGGTTAAAGGCATACCGGTTCAGCAAACCTGTCAGTTGGTCGTGATCGGCCTGATACCGGATCTTCTGTTGCATCGCATGTTCAGCCGTCACATCCCTGCCTATACCTTCAATGGCGACCAGTTGTCCCTGGTCACCCAACACAGGGGCATCCCGGTATTCAATCAGCCGATGATCCCCGGCAGGCGTGCGGTATTCCACCAGGTAAGGTTCAGGCGTTTCTCCTCTGGCAATGACGGCCTGAGCCTGGGCCCGCTCTTCTGGCGCCTTGCTGATATAGTCCAGGTGGTGTTGCTGAAACTCTGCCGCTGAATAGCCCAGAATATGGCTGACACTTTCGCTGACAAACTCAACCTGCCAGTCACGTGACGCCCGGTAAATAAAATGCCCCTGTAAGCCTTCCACCAGACGGCGGTATTTGGCTTCATGGCTGGCCAGCAGGCGTTGTTTGCCCAAAGAATGGGTCAGGATCAGCGCAGAGATACAGGCGATAAAGACCCCGAGCAATAGCACCAGCACACTGATACTCAGGCCAACAGGTTGTGACTGCACCCTGAATAACCAGGGGCGGCCGGCAAACTCCAGCGGCTGCTCACTGACGCTGCGCTCGCTGAAAAACACATTGTGCTGTTTGACCAGTCGTTGTTCGTCCAGCACAGCAAAACTTAAATCGTCCTGCTCCAGACCACCGGTCAGCACGGTCAGAATTTGTGCCGTATCAAACACAGCCGCTATATAACCGTATTTGGCATGCTCCGACAGTACCGGCCAGATCATCAGGTTGTAGCTTCGTTCAGGCAACTGGATCAACAGGGCTTTTGCCTCACCTGCCAGCTTTGGCAAATCCTGTCTCAGCTCAGGCCAGTCGGCCACTGCAGTTTGCTCACGAAATTCTTTGTTGATGGACCACAAAAGGCTCCCTTGTTTGTCCAATAGCAGAATATCGGCAAAGCCCGGCAGCATGCGGGCAAGCGTGCGGGAACGGACATTAAACCAGTCGACGTGATTAAAATGGTTCACCGGCCAGCTGCCAATCAAATCCTGCATAGCCCTGACCCGGTCTGCCGAGAACACTTCCAGGTTATTGCCCACCTGCTGGGCAATGACAGCCGATTTCACTTCGGAGTTTTTCAGCTCCGCATAACGGATATAGCCGCTGAACAAAGCAGTCAGCAGCAAAACCACCAAGGCAACTAATACAGGAAGGTAGCGGGCTTTTATCATAACAGGCAGGCAAAAACACCAGGTGCTATCAGCATAAAGGGGATAAATGGCGTTTTTATGACAACAGCCAACACTACGGCGGTTGATGCGACCGGCGGCAGCGGATCTGAGACCAGGTTCAACAGGATAAAAAAAGGGTCTGTACAGACCCCTGAAACAGCATGCAACAAGCCTGTTCAGTTTGAAATAAACAGGTTGCAGCCTGATGACAGCCCGCTATCAGTTCGATGACATTTTTGCGCTGAGCAATTTGCGGACCGCCTGACCGACAGCTTCTGCCGACTGAGGGTTTTGCCCTGTAACCAGCCGCCCGTCCACCACCAAATGAGACTGCCATAAACCAGCCGCAGAATACAGACCGCCCCTTTGTGTCAACTCGTCCTGCAGCGAAAACGGCACCACCTTTTCCAGCTTGACGGCCTGCTCTTCCTCGTTACTGAAGCCTGTCAGATGTTTGCCTTTGATCAATAAATCCCCGCTGCTCAGACGAATATTCAGCAGTGCCGCCGGACCATGGCAAACCGCGGCGACAATACCGCCTTGTTCGTACAAAGCTGCCGTAAACTGCTGCACCGCCTTGTCCTGCGGAAAATCCCACATAGTGCCGTGGCCACCAGCATAGATCACAGCCTGGTAATTTTTCGGGTCCAGACCACTTAATTGCAGGCTGTGGTCTAACTTAGGCTGATGCGCAGAGCCCTGCTGAAACCACTGATTCACTGCATCGGTTTCTGACAGACTGCGTGGATCGGCTGGAGCCTGACCACCGGCCAGGCTGGCAATATCCACCTCAAAACCGGCATCTGTCAGCACTTTGTAGGGATGCGTGACCTCACTGAGCCAATACCCGGTTTTCTCCCCGCTGCTTCCCATCTGACTGTGGCTGGTTACCACGATCAGTACTTTGTCCGCTGCCTGAGTGGCAATACTGGTTGCGGTCAACAATACCGCCACAGCACTCGTCAGGTATGTGTTCATGTCATGCTCCTCCTGTTTTGATTGCGCTCAGTCTAGAGGACAGATAAATTCAGGTAAAATGAATTGATTCAATAAAAGCTATCAACTTTATGAATATTAGAACCCATGATCTGAACCTGTTGCTGCTGTTTAAAGTGCTGTACGAAGAACTCAACCTGACCAAAGCTGCGCAGCGGCTTCATCTGAGTCAACCCGCTTTAAGCCATCAGTTAAACAAGCTGCGTAAGGAATTTGGCGACCCTCTGTTTGTCCGGGCTGCCCGCGGCCTGACAGCAACTCCCAAAGCCCAATGGCTCGCCGCAGAGGTGCTGGCAGTCGTCAGTCAGGTGGAGCAGTTTTATCAAAATGCGCAATCGCCAGAGCTGCAGCGGCTGCAGCGGCAGATCCAGATTTACAGCACCGATTATATTGAACAGTTAGTGCTGCCTGAGCTGCTGCCGGTGCTCGCCAAGGAAGCGCCATTGCTGCAGCTGGTTTTTCGTAATACCCAAGGCCAGTTGCCTAAAACGGAGCTGGAGCGTGGCGACTGCGATTTGGCGATTGCAGGTTTTTATCAGGATTTACCGGCCACTCTGTTTCAGCAAAAGCTGCAGCAGGAACGTTTTGTGGTACTGATGTCGAGCAGTCATCCGCTGGCCAGAGAAAAGGAGATTTCTGTCGACAGCTATTGTCAGGCACGGCATCTGATGACAACTTTGACCGGTGATTTAAACGGGTTGGTCGATCAGGCGCTTGCAATACTGGGGTTAAAACGTCAGGTGGTGGCCGGGCTGTCCAGCTTTATGACACCAGCCACACTGCTGCAAGGCACGGATTTGTTACTGACCTGCTTAGAGTCCATTGCCGTAAAGGCCTGTGACACCAATGCAGCGCTGCAGATGCGGGCTTGCCCGGTTGAACTGCCGCAGATCCAGGTATCTCAGATTTGGCATTCAAGGACACAGGGCGATGTTGCCCTGGCCTGGCTCAGGCGGCAAATTCATCAGCTACTGACCAACCAGCCACAGAAAAATCGGGTTCGTCCCTGAACCCCTTCCTGCCATTTGTCAGTGCTCCCTTGCGGGGAGTACTGCGGATGCATACCAGCAGTATGCAAAAGTGGAGTTGTCAGCAGGAGTGCAATCAGGCTGACCTCTGAAGTCTAAGCTGTCTGGCTGTACCCAAACTGAACAGAAAGGCTGCCCCGCTGGAGCCTGCACCGATCGGCTATCAGCCCGGCGCTGCTCCATGCAAGGGATTTGTTGCCCAACCGAAAAAAATTAAAAATTTTTGTCACAGCAGCACAGGTTGCCGGCACTTGAAGATAAAGACAGCCTTTTTATCGTGAAATCAGACGGAGAGTACGGCCATGACAGACAAAACGATCACAGCGACAAACACCAACAAAAAACCAGGTTTCTGGACTCACCTTGCCATCAGCCTGACCATAGTGGCTGGCATGCTGGCTGGCAATCTCAAAGCAGAAGAGCGCCAGTTTGACGTAGAGGTTCAAGGCAAAGGGCCCGCGGTCATTCTGATCCCTGGCCTGATGTCAGACCAACGAGTCTGGCAACAAAGCGCCGCCGTACTGAGCCAGGACCACCAACTGCATCTGATCAATGTCAAAGGTCTGGGCCAGACCGCGAGCTCCGGGTATCAAGGCCCGTTGCTGCAAACCCTGACGGAACAGCTGGCAGACTACATCCGCCAGCTGAAACTGCAGCAGCCGGCAGTGATAGGCCACAGTATGGGCTCCTTTCTGGCGCTGAACCTGGCCAGTCAATACCCTGAGTTAACAGGTAAAGTAGTCGCCGTCGATGGTTTACCCTTCCTGGCACCAGTATTTACACAGAGCAACCAGACCAGTGCGGCCCAGATGCAGCCTCAGGCCGAGCAGTTAAAGTCGCTTTACCAGGCGATGAGTGCTGAGCAGCTAAAAGCCATGACCCAACAGGGGATCCATATTCAGGCCGTGACTCCTGCTGCGCAGCGCCTGGTGATGCAAATGGCAGCCAGCTCAGATCCGAAACGCACAGGTCAGTTAGTGGCCGAACTGCTGACCAGCGATATCCGGCCGCAAATGCCGGCCATTAAAGATAAAGTATTGTTTCTTGGCGCCAATGCCGGGCTGCCAAGCCGTGAACAGCAGGCACAGGCTGCCCGGCTATATCGGGAACAACTGGCGGGTATTCAACAGCTTGAGCTTGAATTTGCCCCCAGAGCACGGCATTTTATAATGCTTGATCAGCCCAGCTGGTTTCTGGCCAAAGTACAGGCTTTTTTAAAGGACTAACCCATGACAACTCTGACTCTGGAACAACGTCTGCTGCCCGACGTGCTGGCTGCCACACAAGGCGATATGCAGGCGTTCAGCCGGCTGATGCAACAAAGCCAGCGGACGGTCAGCAGCATAGCACTGGCCATTGTCAAAGACCTCGATGCCAGCGAAGACATTACCCAGCAAGTGTTTATTTATGCCTGGAAACAGCTGCGCAGTTTAAAGAATCCGGCCAGCTTTTTGCCCTGGTTGCGGCAAATCACCCGCTACCGCGCTTTTCATTACCTGCGTGACCACAGAGTGCAAAGCACGGAGCGCGGAGAAGAGGCTGAAGCTTTGCTGGAATCCTTTTGTGCCGGCGTGCAACTGGAACAGGACCTGGCCCGCGAGCAACAAAATGCACTGATTGCCAGCCTGATAGCGCAATTGCCAGACGAAAGCCGTGAAATAGTGCTGCTGTTTTACCGTGAAGAACAAAACAGCCAGCAAGTGGCACAACTGCTGGGCTTGACCGAAACCAATGTGCGAAAAAAGCTGCAACGGGTGCGCGAACTGTTAAAAGCCCAGTGGCTGCGTCGTGGGGGCGAAGTGGTGTGTTCCACGGCACCAGGACTTGGGCTCACCACAGCTGTCTGTGCAATGCTCAGCAGTGTGGCTCCGCCGGCTGCGGCAGCCACCATTTCCGGTCTGACCGTCAGCCAGAGTGGCTGGGGCAAATGGCTGTTCCTGCTCAGTGGCGCCATGCTGGGTGCTCTGGTGGCTGTGGTTGGTGTCATTTTGGGTATGCAGCAACCTATTAAAAATGCAGGCTCCGAGCCGCTGCGCCAGCAACTGCGTCAGTTGCGTAATCAGACTGTCGCCTGGGTGCTGCTGATGGGGCTGGCGCTGACGGCTGCCTACGAGCTGACGAGTGGCGCCCTGGCGCCGCTGTTGAGTTTTATACTGTTTTTATCCGGCCTTGGCCTGCAGCAGTACCGTATGTGGACACTGATAGCTCCAGGACTCAGGGAAAAAGCCCTGTTCAGTGCTGCGGGCAAACGCAGCCTGTACTGGCAACAACTGGGTTGTAGTCTGGGTCTGGTGTTGGGGTATGGCGCAGGTCTGTTGGGTATGGTGTATGGGTTGATGCAAAGCGGGCGCTGGTAAGCGCCCACTTTCTTACGCTGCTCAAGTCATCTGCGTCAGACGCCAGCTGTCTCTGAGCACCTCGTAGCCCGGAAACAAAGCACTCATTAACAAACCCCAACTCAAACCGCGTTCCAGTTGCAACACAGTCAGCAGACCGGCCAAAGGTTCATGCCGTGCTTCGAGCAATGGTTGCTGCCACAGCGGGAACTGCAACCCCAGCCAGAGCAAAAAAATCATCCAGCTGAAGTTAATCGCCACTGCCGTGCGCAGCATGGTTTTGTTCCACAAACGGCGCTGCAGCTGCCAGAAACAAAACACCACAGACAGAGCCATCACCGGGCTGAAAAACCAGAGCCATAACTGGGTTTGCCCATTAAACACCAACAGTACACTGTGCTGCTGACTGTCATTCAGCCAGACCGGCATAGTGGCCAGCACCAGCACAAAGATATAAGTTGCCAGATCAGTAAAAACATCACTTAACCGGATGTAACGCCAGGGCTGTTCCGCTTTGGGCAGTTGGCTTGGTTCCCACTGCAAGGCGCAGCGTGACGACAGGCTGCGTCCGTCCTGAGCCGCCAGCCAGAAGGATATCACGATGACACTGAAGGCAAAGCAGCCCTGACGTATCACATCTGCAAGCAGCTGAAACACAAAACGGAAGGGATCCGGATCAGTAAATACCAGCCGGGCCGAGGCCTCGACCACTTCGAACACAAAAATCACCCCTATGACCATCGCCAGCACATGCCAGAGCAGTGGCATATCTTCGGCCGCTACTAAAGCGCGGCTGGGCACAAATTGCCGGGCGACCCGGGCCGGGTGACCACATTGCTTTAACAAGTCACTCCATTCTTCCGCATTCAGCGCCCGCCCAAGCTCTTGTTCTTTTTGCTCTGCGCTGTCGAGTAAATTTGCTTTGAGCTCACGGCTGATCTCATCCCGTTGTTGTTCAGGGAGTTCACGCGCAACCGCACTCAGGTAACGTTCCAATAATTCCATCTTAGTCTGCCTCTTTAGTCAGGCTCAGTAGCGGCGACAATGCCGTACCAAGCTGCAGCCATTCCTGCCGCAGTTGTTGCAATAACTGCTGACCCTGCGAATTCAACTGGTAGTAACGGCGTTCCCGGCCTTCTGCCTGCTGCCACTCACTGTCCAGTAACCCTTGTTCCGCCAGGCGCCGTATCAGTGGATACAAGGTGCCTTCGTCAATGTCGATGCCGCCATCCTGCAACTGTTTGCGTAACGAATAGCCATAATGCGGTTGCTTCAACGACGCAAGAACCGCCAGCACCAGCACTCCACGGCGCAATTCCAGCCGCATTTTATCGAGTTGAGAAGTTGTCATACTTCGTGTTCCTTATACTGTGCGCCACATACTGTGCCGTACACAGCAAATACTATGCACCACACAGCATTAAAGCAAGATGTTTTGCGCACAAAACCACCAGAACAAGATAAGCAATTGAATTAAATGGAAATAAAAGAGAATACTTCAGGAGAGACTTGCTCGCCGATAACACAAACAGACAGGAAAAATAAGGTCCGGCCGAGACTAGAGCCGCAACAGAGTCAACAGCAGGATGGCACTCAGCAGTACGGCGATGCACCACCAGAGACGATCAGCTCTGCGGTATTCAGACCATCGTGTCACAACAAGGCCTGAACAGCTCAGGCAACAAAGCAGCATCCAGACCCCACTGATCACAGAAACAGGAGCCAGAAAGAGTGCAAAAAAAGTCAGCAACATTGGAGTGCCGCCTGCTGCGCTATGCGCAGAGGTAGCACTCAGTAAAACCCACCATAAGAGGCCACTGCCAAGCAATGCAGGTACTGAATATCGTAAGGATTGCAGCGACAGTATATGCATCAGTGGCAGTTAAGCACGGCGCCAGCTGGTCACGCCGGCTTTGTCTTCCAGAATAATGCCTTTGGCCGTTAAAGCATCGCGGGCAGCATCGGCAGCAGCCCAGTCTTTGGCGGCCCGGGCGGTGTTACGCTGTGCAATCAAGGCTTCAATTTCTGCCACATCGTCAGCACCAGTGCCGGCTTTGAGATACGTCTCCGCATCGCCCTGCAGAATCCCCAATACGCCCCCCAGGGTTTTCAGCAACGCCGCCAGTTCAGCAGCTTTGGCCGGATCACCCGCTTTTTCTTTATTGATATCACGCGCCAGTTCAAACAATACAGGCAAGGCCAGGGCAGTGTTAAAGTCATCGTCCATTGCCGCTTTAAAACTGGTGACATAGCTGTTGTTTAAATCCACCTGTACGGCAGGTGTCACCTCACGCAGCGCCGTGTATAAGCGGCCTAAGGCGGAGTGCGCCTGCTCCAGGTTTTCTTTGGAGTAGTTCAGCTGGCTGCGGTAGTGGCTGGAGATCAGAAAATAACGCACGGCTTCGGCATTGTGCTCAACCAACACATCTTTAACCGTAAAGAAATTGCCCAGCGACTTGGACATTTTTTCTTTATCCACCTGGACCATGCCAGTGTGGATCCAGGTATTGACATAAGGCGTGCCATGGGCGCAGCAGGACTGCGCAATTTCGTTTTCATGATGTGGAAACTGCAAGTCTGAACCGCCACCGTGAATATCAAAATGGCTGCCTAAATGTTTGGCGCTCATGGCCGAGCATTCGATATGCCAGCCCGGACGGCCTTCGCCCCAGGGCGACGACCAGTGGGGTTCACCAGGTTTGGCCATTTTCCACAACACAAAATCCAGCGGGTCGTCTTTGGATTCGTCCACTTCCACCCGGGCGCCGGCCTGCAGCATCTCGAGGTTTTGCTGACTGAGCTGACCATAAGCTTCGTATTTGCTGACATCAAACAGCACGTCACCGTTTTTGGCGACATAGGCGTAGCCCTTGGCGACCAGGGTGTCGATCAGCTCAATAATTTCCTGCATATGGGTGGTGACCCGCGGCTCGATATCGGCGGGCATCAGGCCCAGCGCATTAAAATCATTGTGCATCGCCACCGTATACCGGGCCGTCAGTGCGTCACAGCTTTCGCCGTTTTCATTCGCACGTTTGATAATTTTGTCATCGACGTCTGTGATATTACGCACATAAGTCACGTCATAACCGCTGAAACGCAGGTAACGGTTCATCACATCAAAAGCGACATAAGTACGGGCATGGCCGACGTGACAGAAGTCGTAAATAGTAATGCCGCAGACATACATGGATACCTTGCCGGGCTGTAAAGGAACAAAAGGCTCTTTTTTACGGGTCAGGGTATTAAAAATCTGCAGCATGGGACTCCTCGGTGACTTCATCCGGTTGAAAACGCGATAGTGTAACACTGCACTTTGGAGTGGGCTATCCTCCAGCAGCCGCCAATCGGATGTTTTGTGAAAAGCACCAGCTGCGCTACACTAGCGGCACTTTTATCCGAAGGAGTTTGTGATGGTCCGTTTGCACACCAATTATGGCGTTATTACCCTGCAGTTATTCGCTGACAAAGCCCCGGCGACTGTGGAAAACTTTTTAAGTTATGTCAAAGACGGTTTCTACGACAACACCATTTTCCACCGTGTGATTAACGGCTTTATGATCCAGGGCGGTGGTTTTACCCCAGAGATGGAACAAAAAGACACCCAAAAGCCAATTAAAAACGAAGCCAACAACAAAGTGTCGAATAAAAAAGGCACCATCGCTATGGCGCGCACCAGCGATCCGCATTCGGCCACCTGTCAGTTTTTCATTAACGTGGCCAACAATGACTTTCTGGATTTCAGCTCAGAATCCTCTCAAGGCTGGGGTTACTGCGTCTTTGGTGAAGTGGTCGAAGGCCTGGATATAGTCGATAAAATCAAAACTGTGGCTACAGGCCGTAAATTTGGTCACGCTGATGTACCGGTCGAGCCTGTGATCCTTGAAAAGGCTGAAATCGTCGGTGAATAAAGGCTCAACGAATAGCCGTACGCTATTTATTGCCGATTTGCATTTAAGCGCTGAGCGGCCCGATATTACGGCCGCTTTTTTGCGTTTTATGCAGCAGGAAGCGCCGCAGGCCGATGCGTTGTATATCCTCGGCGACTTGTTTGAAGTCTGGATTGGTGACGACAACCCTGAGCCCTTATTGACCCAGGTTGCCAGCGCCACCAAGGCCCTGGCGGACCGGGGTGTGCCTGTGTATTTCTGTCATGGCAACCGCGATTTTTTGCTGAAAAAGCGTTACGCCGCTAAAGCCGGTATCACCCTGTTGGCCCCGGCCACAGTGGTGGATTTGTACGGCCACCCCACCCTGCTGATGCACGGAGATTCACTCTGTACACTGGATTTGGGTTATCAGAAATTCCGCTCATGGTGGAACCAGCCCTGGTGGCAATGGCTGATCCTGGCAACACCTCTTTGGTACCGTCAACACCTGGCCCGCAAAGCCCGCCGCGTCAGTGCTAAGGACAAAGCCGGTAAAAGCAGTGACATTATGGATGTGACACCAGACGAAGTGCCGAAGGTGATGGACATGTATGGCGTTCAGCGCCTGATCCACGGTCACACCCACAGGCCTGCAGTGCATCAGATTCTTCTCGCCAATGGCCACAGCGGCCAGCGCTACGTGCTTGGCGATTGGTATCAGCAAAGCTCATATCTGGAAGTGAGCGCAACAGGCTGGCAGCTGCATTTTTCCGCCCTGCCCGATTAAAGACGGCATCTAAGCTTGAGGTTCACTCTGGCCGCAAGTTCAGAGCCTGTCAGCGACAGTCCGCCCTGAAAACGGAATTCGCTATCCGGTGTCTGAATCAGCTCGGCTTCAGTAACAGCACCAATGATTATTTGATCGATTAACGCGGCCGGTCCATCGGTACAAAGGTGTTTAACCATGCCTTTGGCATAGCGGCCTGCATGCAACTGCTGGTAATTAATACCACGTTGTTTCATCCGCTCAATGAACTGCTCAGAATGGAGGTTCTCTTCATTTACTAAGCGGCCATTGTTGCGAACGCATCTTGGTTTAATGGGGCTTTCGGCAAAGAATTCAGTGCTGAGGTTAACGCTTGATTTTCTAAAAAATCATCTTCAAAAAAACTGCCTTCTGCTACGCCAATACATTGGTAGCAATCCAGGTTTGGCATCCGCTGTTTTTGCCCTTTCGGTAAACAATAACGCCGGATCAGGCGATGCGCTGGACCTTGAAAAAACGCAAGGGCTATCTGGCCGCGGAGTTCCATGGTAGCCCCCCATCATTTAACAAAGGCTTTACTTACAGGAATGAGCACAGCAGAAAAATCATCGACACCGCAAACCACTTCCACTAATTTGTGCTTAGGCATTCTGTGTGCAGGGGTTTCTCTTGGTTGAAAGATAGCCTGATGGAGAGGGCCGTTAGTTCAAATTTTCTTATCCCGAGTTCAGGTTTATTAGGATGGATAATTGATGACTAAAAAAACACTGGCAACCTATTTAACGCCTGCAATTTTGTTAATTGCACTTGCGGTTGTCGGCACCAAGAGTAAGGACGCCACTTCTGCAGCCGGAGTGACAGCCCCGGCAACTTCTGTGCATTTGCCGGCGGACGAATCGTCATTGGTTAGCACCAATCGAGAGCAAAAGGCGCCTGCCCCTGAAGTAGCAACCTCAGCCACTGCTGCAGACCTGCCTGCAGAGGCGTCTTCATCCACGGACAGTGTCGGCATGAAAAACGTTGCTGGAGAAAAATCTGACCTGGGCAGCGAAACGAAACAAAGCCATCAAGACGGTTCGATATCCCTTGATGAAATCATGAGCCGGGCCACTACCTCCACGGTTCAAACTGTTTTCCCTGAAAATGATGAGTTGGATTTCGGCAAAACAGCCACCCTCAATCAGCTTTTGGATGGTCTTGATAAAGAGGCTCAGGGGTTACACGTCTTCAGTGCTGAGTGCTACCAGGTATTAAAAGAATGCCGGGTGCATTACCTGTCGGAACATTCCCTAACCTTGCAGCTTATGGCGACCATGGACGGCATGAGCTCGATCGCTGACCATGTGACGGAGTCGGGTGACACGATACTGATTATTCGATTCCACCCCGTTAAATGAGAGCGAAGCCTGGTGGTTGCGATTTCAGCCCTGGGCCAGGCAGGGTTCAGCCAGAATGACGGCGCGTTCATCAACAAAATAAGGCAGATTTTCGCAGCACGACCATCTTCATCCCAGTAAAATCAAGGCTTCCAAGCATTTACCTGTGGTGATAAAATTCTAGAAAAATGAGTGTTTTTGAAATGCAGTTCGACGCCAAGCTCCTAGAACCTATCAACCTGTTTTTACAATGCCCCACTCCTCACGAGTGGTTAAATGAGGCGTCCAAACCTGAACGGCTGCCCATATTGTTGCAGGATCATTTGGTGTGCGAGCTAAAAGCCGCGCAAACTGCCATGTATCTGCTGCGCAGATACGCCTGCAATGATGAAAGTTCAAGGCATCTGTTACAGTGGTTAAAACCATTTGAGGATTTCGCCTACCGCTTCGAAGGCAATCTGGACGATCTGAAAAGTGCGGAAAAGTTGAGCAAATCCATTATTGGCCGGTCGGACTTTGAGCATTCGGATCTGATTATCAGCAAAATGGTGCTGTTGATCCGGGAGGAGTTGCATCATTTTTGCCAGGTGCTGGAAATCATGCGCGATCGCGCCATTCCCTATCAAAATATCACCGCGAGTCGTTATGCCAAGACCTTGATCCAAAACTGCAAAACTCACGAGCCACAGATTTTTATCGACAAGTTGATTTGTGGCGCCTACATCGAAGCCCGCTCCTGTGAACGCTTCGCCGCGTTAGTCAATTTTGTCGACCAGGAACTGGCCGAGTTTTATGTGTCATTATTACGCTCTGAAGCCCGGCATTTCAGCGACTACCTTGAACTGGCGCAAACTATTTCCAAAACCGATACCTCTGCACGGGTCCGCTTTTTTGGTCAGCTGGAAAGCACACTGATTTCAGAACCAGACACCGACTTTAAATTCCACAGTGGTAAGTTTACAGGCTGACGATTCGCTGCAGCCATTTGTCCCGGCAGCGTTCGTTTTCAGCTTCACCAAGCAGGCAATATGTCAGGCAGCCCCCCAATAAACTGACAGTTGCTTACGCTTCCCCCTACCCGACCTGGGGCTTTTGCTTTTATCTGCGGCAAACTTGACGAACCGCTTTCTGTTGACCATAACAAAGATAAGGGTACTTGCTGTTGCCTGTGGTCACAACGTAGTAGACAAGGATAAAAACGATGATTCTGAATCACTTATGGGGACTGTATGCCCATCCCAAAGAAGAATGGCATACCATAGACGAACGTCACGAAAGCTTTAAATACAGTTTAATTCATATCCTGTTGGTCGCTTTAATTCCATCCTTTTGTGCTTATTATTCTGCAGTCCATATTGGCTGGAGCATTGGTGTTGGTGAACCGATTAAATTAACGGCGGACAGCGCCATGATGCTGTCTGTCGCTATGTATATCGCCCTCATTGCCGGTGTATTTGCCTTGGCCTATCTGGCGCACTGGATGGCGCAGACTTTTGGCGCGGACCCCACCTACACCCAGACGCTTGAGCTTTCGGCATACACATCAACACCACTTTTTATGGTCGGTGTGGCGGCTTTTTACCCTGAGCTCTGGTTTGTCATGCTGGTGGGTCTGGCTGGTTTAACCTATTCGGTGTATCTGTTGTATGTGGGTGTGCCTATTCTGATGCACATTCCGGAAGAGCGCGGCTTTATTTATGCCAGCTCAGTGGTCACTGTTGGCCTGGTTTTACTGGTCTGTGTACTGACCGCTACCGCTATTCTTTGGAGTTCGGGTTTCGGCCCGGCCTTCACTCACTAGGCAGGAAGGACAAGGAAAAAAGGGTAGCTGACGCTACCCTTTCGTTTTTTTAGGTCTGATGTCAGACTTAATTACTGCCTTCGTTATGCAGCTCCAGACTGGCGGTCAGCTCAGCCTGTTTTTTCTTTTTTGACGCTTCGTTACGCTGTGCGTCCAGACGGTTCAAATAAGCCTGGTCGATGTCGTTGGTCACATAAACCCCGTCAAACACCGAAGTTTCAAAGCGCTTCAGCTCTGGGTTTTCTGAGCGTACAGCATCCACCAGATCCTCCAGCGACTGAAAGATCAGACCATCAGCACCAATGATTTTACAAATGCTGTCAACATCATGACCGTGAGCAATCAACTCATTGGCAGACGGCATATCAATGCCGTACACGTTCGGAAAACGGATTTCCGGTGCTGCTGACGCGAAATAGACTTTTTTCGCCCCAGCTTCACGGGCCATATCGATGATTTGCTGAGACGTGGTACCACGTACAATGGAGTCATCCACCAGCAACACGTTTTTACCTTCGAACTCCTGCCAAATCGCATTCAGTTTGCGTTTGACTGACTTTTTCCGCTCGGTCTGGCCCGGCATAATAAAAGTCCGGCCAATGTAACGGTTTTTCACATAGCCCTGACGGTACGGCAACCCCAACTCGTGAGCAATTTGCAATGCAGCATCATTGGAAGTTTCAGGAATAGGGATCACCACATCAATGTCCAGATGGGCCCATTCTTTTTTGATTTTCTGCCCCAGCTTTTTGCCCATGGCAACACGGGAAGCGTAAACCGACACATTGTCGATGGTTGAATCCGGCCGGGCAAAATAGACGTATTCAAAAATACAAGGCGCGTAACTTGGGTTTTCAGCGCATTGTTGGGTAAAGAGCTCGCCACCTTCCGTGATATACACAGCTTCACCCGGTGCCACGTCACGCATCACGGTAAAACCGTCCGCATCCAAGGCCACACTTTCCGAAGCCACCATGTATTCAGTGCCCAGCGGCGTTTCGCGTTTGCCCATCACCAGCGGACGAATACCATTCGGGTCACGAAACGCCACCAGACCATGACCAATCACCAGGGCCACGACCGCATAACCACCGCGGATTTTGCGGTGCAAGTTGGCCACAGCTTTAAAGATATGATCAGGGCTGACATGCATATCGGCATGTTTTTCCAGCTCGTAGGCAAAAGCATTGAGCAGCGCTTCGGAATCGGAGTTGGTATTCACATGACGGCGGGCATTACGGAACAAATCGTCTTTCAGCTCGTCTGAGTTGGTCAGGTTCCCGTTATGCGCCAGCGCAATCCCAAAAGGACTGTTGCTGTAAAACGGCTGAGCCTCGGCGGTGCTCGCAGTACCTGCGGTAGGGTAACGCACATGGCCAATACCAATATTGCCGGATAAACGTTGCATATGGCGGGCTTCAAATACGTCTTTGACCAGACCCAGCGCTTTACGCAGACGCAGCACATTGTCGTCCACTGTGACAATACCTGCGGCGTCCTGACCTCTGTGTTGCAGTACTGTTAATCCGTCATACAGGGCCTGATTGACCGGATATTTACCTACGATACCAACAATACCACACATCGTTTATTTCCTCGTCAGAGTTAAGGTCGTTGCATAAAACTGGAGTTGCTTTTCAGGTACTCAAAAAACCACTCAATAATAAAACCAAATTCGGGGATTAGCCGGGAGCTTTGCCACCATTGACTTTGATCGGCCATGGTAAAAGCGTCCAGAAAGAACAACAGCGCACTGACAATCAGCACACCTCGTAAGGCGCCAAAAACCAGACCCAACACCATATCGGTGCCGGATAAGCCGGTAGACTGGATCAGCTTGCCAATCAGGTAATTCAGTAAGGCCCCGAGGATCAGGGTGCAGATAAATAACACTGCAATAGACACAGCGTTGCGGACTATAGCGTCCTGTAAATCGGTGAAGTAGCTGGCCAGATAAGGGTAGTAATAGCTGGCCACAAAAAACGCCGCTATCCAGACAATCAGAGAAATGGCCTCTTTGGCAAAACCACGGACCAGGCTGATCACGGTTGACAGGCTTATCACTGCCAGAATGGCATAATCAATCCAAACCATGTGCTACCAAAGGATGCTTGAAGACGGCGCGCATTCTATCAAAAGGCGCGCCGCAACGCCTAGTTATTTTCGATGGGTTTAAAAGGACTGAGTTTCAGTCCTTTCACGCCTGTCAGCTGTTCAAGCTCAGAGAGCCGGCTCTGCAGCCGGTCTTTTTTCAGCTCAGGGCCAACCACCACACTGGTCATACTTTGCCCCTGACTGTTGGTACTGGCGCGGGTAAAGGTGGTAAAACCAGCCTGCTTCAGCTTGCTCACCAAAGCGGCCGCGTTGTCACTTTTACTGAAACTGCCCACCTGAACAATCCAGGCGGCGGCATTCAGCGCGGGGTTCCCTTTGGGTTCTGGCACTGCAGTTTGCGCCAGACTCGCTGCCGGCTCTGTGCTGGTTTGTTCATCAGCCTGTTGAACAGCAGCCTGCTCCATTGTTTCTGGCCCAGGTCCAAGCGGATTCACTGGCTCTGCCAGCATCTGGGCTGTATCGGTACTGGCTTCGCTGCCCGCGGCCCCTGCAGTGACCTGAGCGAAATCCTGAGCCGGTAACGTATCCAGCGCGGGCCGGTCGTCAGGAACATTGAGCAGCTCTTGTTGTTTTTCGGCCAGCTGCTCTTTGGTAAACACCTGCTCCTGCTGCACCGTCGCAAACTCAGGACGCTGTGGGATGGCTTTAAACTCTTCCCGTACTATCTGCTTTTCACCATCGAGCAAATCAGGCAAAAACACCACGGCAGCAATCACCAGAATGCTGCTGCCTATCAAGCGGTTTTTCAACGCGCTGTTCATACTTCTGTCTCCATTTGCAGCGCCAAAACTGCCGATACTGTAACAAAAGAGCCGAAAATCACCAATAAATCATCTTGTTGTAATGTGCTGAGCGCCGAATGAAAACCGGCTGCCAGATCGGAATAGCAGTGCAGCACTGAATCATCGCTGAATACAGCTGCCAGTTGTTCTGCACTGGCCCCACGCACACCTGGCAAAGATACCAGATGCCATTGGTCTATTTTGCCAGCAAAACACTGCAGGCTTTGGTGGATATCTTTGTCCTTCAGCATCCCCACCAGCGCATGCACAGTGTGGTACTGGCCCTGAAGCTCAGCCAACTGCCCGGCCAGATAAGCAGCAGACTGCGGGTTGTGCGCCACATCCAGCAGAATGGCCGGTGTTTTACTCAGCCATTGCATCCGGCCTGGCAGGCTTAATCTCAGCAGTACCCTTTCCACCACACCGGCGTCCGGTAAAGCGTCAAGCAGCTCCAGAGCCATCAGTGCAGCGGCTGCATTGGCCTGAGGCACGGCCGGTTTGGGCAATTGCAGTAACTGATGACGGTCGGACTGCCAGTCCCATAACTGGCCTGAACTGAACCTGTACTGCTCACCTGAACGCCACAGCGGGGTTTGCAGTGCCTGTGCCACATCCAGTACGGACTGCGGCACGTCGGTTTCCAGCACAACAGCCGGAACCGCAGGACGGAAGATACCGGCTTTTTCCCGGCCTATGCTGGTGCGATCCGGCCCGAGAAACTCCTGGTGATCCAGGTCGATGGTGGTCAACAGGCTTAGATCCGGTTCAATAATGTTGGTCGCATCCAACCGCCCGCCAAGCCCCACTTCAATCAGACAGAAATCCGGCTGTTGCTGGCACAGAATAAAAAAAGCCGCCAAGGTGGTGAATTCAAAATAGGTCAGCTCAATGTCGCCACGCAAACGCTCAATGGCGGCAAAGGCCTCCACCCAGATGGGGTCAGCCACGTCCTGGTCATTCAGCCGCAGCCGTTCATTAAAACGCACTAAATGGGGAGAACTGTACACACCCACAGAAAACCCCTGCGCCAGCAATAATTGCTCCAGAGTCCGGGCTGTGGTGCCTTTGCCATTGGTACCGGCCAGCAGAATTTTTTTTCCCGGCAACTGGTGTAAACCGGCCTGTTCAGCGACCTGACGGATGCGGGCTAAACCCAGTTCAATCTGATGTTGCGGATGCTTCTGTTCGATATAATAAAGCCAATCGGCCAGCGATGGCGACGATTGGCTTAACGGGGAAAGTACGGTCATAACACCTTATCAGGCGACTCTGTGCTCCTTGGCAGGCGCAGGTAATCGCATAAATTTTGCTACCAGACGGGCAATTGTATCGCGCATTTGCCGGCGGTCAACAATCATGTCGATGGCACCATGTTCCAGCAGGAACTCGCTGCGCTGGAATCCTTCCGGCAGTTTTTCCCGTACCGTCTGTTCAATTACACGTGGGCCGGCAAAACCAATCAGCGCACGGGGTTCGCCAATATTAATGTCACCCAGCATTGCCAGGCTGGCGGATACGCCACCCATGGTCGGGTCTGTTAATACCGAGATATAAGGCAAGCCAGCTTCGCTCAGTTTGGCCAGCGCCGCACTGGTTTTGGCCATTTGCATTAATGACAACAAGGCTTCCTGCATCCGCGCACCACCGCTGGCAGAAAAACAGACAAAAGGAACTTTGTGCTCTAAGGCGTATTCCACACCTTTCACAAATTTGGCTCCAACCACGGAGGCCATCGACCCGCCCATAAAGGCAAATTCAAAGGAGGCCGCTACCACAGGCATGCCATGCAAGGAACCC
Organism: Rheinheimera sp.; assembly: GCF_037442345.1. Taxonomy (GTDB): domain Bacteria; phylum Pseudomonadota; class Gammaproteobacteria; order Enterobacterales; family Alteromonadaceae; genus Pararheinheimera. The sequence goes on from NZ_JBBIQL010000018.1 coordinate 64,331, forward strand.
CGCATCACCACCATGGCATCTTTTTCGTTGGTCTCTTTTTGCGCCGCCACAATACGGTCTTTGTATTTTTTACTGTCTTTGAATTTCAGTAAGTCCTGTGGCTCCAGTTCGGCAGCCAATTCCACGGCACTGTTGGTATCAAAAAATTGGGTCAGGCGGTCGCGGGCGCTGACGCGCATATGGTTATCGCATTTAGGGCAGACACCCAGGTTACGGTCTAATTCAGCTTTGTATAAAACAGCGTCACAGGAGGTACATTTGGTCCACACCCCTTCAGGAATATTGCGACGGGCAGATGACGATGTTCTGGGCAGAATTTTCTCTAACCAACTCATAACTGTTCCTTGGTCTGACAGCAGGCTCAATGGCCTGCCTGACATTATTGTGTAAAAAAGCGCCGAACGTGCAGCAAACGGCGCCTATTAAAGCATAAAGGTCAGGAAGAAAATACAGCTAACTGGTCTTAGTTGTCGGGCAGAAACAACGGGCCCAGCGGCATCCTGGGGATGGCAAAATGGGCAGGATAGTCCACATCAACTAAATACAAACCTTCAGCCTTGGCCGTGGCTGCCGCGAGGTTTCTATCTTTGGCGGCCAGTAATTCCGCTATCCACTCTGGCTTTTGTTGGCCTTTGCCCACTTCCAGCAGACTGCCGGTAATGTTACGCACCATATGGTGTAAAAACGCATTGGCTTTAATATCCAGCACTATATAGCTGCCAAACCGGCTCAGATTCAAATGGATTAAGTTACGAAACGGGCTGTGCGACTGACATTGAATGGCGCGGAACGACGAAAAGTCATGCTCACCAAGTAAATACTGCCCTGCCTGGTGCATCAGTTCCACATCCAATGACTGATGGTAATGGCTTAAGCCGGCACCTAAAATGGCTGGCCTGTATTTGTGGTTGTAAATCACGTAACGATAACGGCGGGCTGTGGCCGAAAACCGGGCGTGGAAATCATCTGACACGGGTTGAGCCCAGCGCACTGCTATGCCAGGCGGCAGGTTGGAGTTGGTGCCCATCACCCAGGCTTGCATATCACGTGTCGCATCGGTATCAAAATGCACCACCTGGCCTGTGGCATGCACACCGGCATCCGTGCGGCCGGCACAAAAAGTTTCAACCGGATGGTTCGCCACTTTGCTTAACGCCGCTTCCAGATGCCCCTGCACACTGGGCACTTCCCGCTGTCGTTGCCAGCCGAACAATGAACTGCCGTTGTATTCCACACCCAAGGCGATACGCATACTCTCTCCTCTGCTTCGGGCCGCAAGTATACCTGCGTCAGACCCGGACCAGAACAGAAAATTACGACTCCAGTTGCTGCTGCAGTTTCACCACTTCAGCCCGGACACCTTCCGGCAGCTCGTCTGCGGCCAGCAGCCTGTCGATCAGTTGCTCAGCGCCTTCCTGCTCACCAATTTCCAGGTAAGCACGGATCAGATCCAGGTCCGCCCCATAAATCTGTTCCATCGGGTCAACTTCGCTCTCCTGCTGTCCGGCAATAAACTCTTTGTAGTCTTCAAGCCCAACATCGACGCTCAGCGACGCCGGAGCACCTTCAGTGACGTCCTCTGTATCATCAGACTCTTGCAGCAGACTGTCCAGCTCCAGCAAGCTTTGATCCACATCGACCAGATCGCCGCTTAAGCTGCCGGCTTCTGCTGCGGTGTCCAGCTCTAACTCGGCTAATACTGCCGCAGCTGTATCTTCATCCTGTGGTTCGTCAAGTTGTGGGTCTGGTTGACTGACATCGGCCAACAACTGATCAAAATCAAGGTTTTCCAGTTCATCCAGCTCATTCTGCGGGGCAACAGGCAGCTCAGGTTCGGACTCAGCATCGGTTACCTCATCAGACTCTGATACCGGATCCAGCTCAGCCCCTGGCAAAAAATCCGATTCAGTCTGCAGCTCTTCGTCCTGCTCTTCAACAAAGTCATCTCCCAGTTCCAGCTCTGGGTATTGCTCCAGTACCTGACTGGGTTTCTCTACAGACAATGCGGCCTCAGACACCCGACTGACCGTCGCGTCTTCAGAACCGTCCAGGTCTGGCATTGGCGCCACAGCCACTTCATCGCTCAGGCTTTCAGACAACTCCTGCCAGCTTTGGCTTTCATCTTCAGACAGTAAATCATCTGCCAGCACTGTGTCGTTTAACAGCTCGTCGCTGCCATCCACCTGGTCCGTCAGCTCCTGATGGTCGGCATGAAACTGTGCAGGCATCTCAGTGGATGAGCGTTCTTCGTCATTAAGCAGTAACGCAACATCGTCCGGCGTTAAGGGGTAATCATCCTCGTCAAATTTAAGGCTGCCACTACCCGAGTTTTCCAGATCTGCACCTATGGCATCAGGCGCATTCTCAGAGGCGACTTCAGTGGCCGGCTCCTGCGCTGACTGCAAATCGGTCGGTGCGCTTATATCCGTGTCATAGTCCGATTCATTTTGCAGCGCAGCCTCGCTGACTGACGACCCGGCTTCTGCAGCGTCCATCTGCTCTGTCAGAAATTCAGTGTCTGACGGCTCAGGTGACACCGCTTCATCGTCAATCTGTGCTTCCTCAGGCCAATCGGCTGTCAGCTCTTCATCCACCAACGATTCAGCAAATTCGTCCAGTTCAGTGCTGTCAAACTGGGTACTTTCAGACAATAATTCGTCAGTTTCGGACCCCGCGGCCAGTTCCAGTTCCTCTGCCAGCACCAGCTCTGGCCCGACTTCATCAATCACCAACGGCGGTTCGGCCTGCAGTTCTTCCAGCAGTGAATCAAAATCAACTTCTTCCACCTCGTCCGGCTGAAGTGGCGGACTACGGACCTCTTCAGGCTCCAGATCATCCAGTTCAATTTCTTCAATCAGCTCGTCATCCGCCGGAGGCTCCTCAGTGCTCTGCGCTGCTTTTTGTTTTTCTTCAGTGGCCAGTTGCTCCGCCACAGCCTGCGCAAAAATGTCATCGGCCGATTCATCCAGACTGTCGTCTTCCAGCAAGGAACTTAAGTCTGTACCGGAGAGAATATTGTCGGGATCGAAATCTGCACGGCCGCCTGGCGCTTCAGGTGTAGCTTCGTCCAATAAGTCATCCAGCAACTCATCATCCAGGTTACTGCTGCTTAATAAATCTTTGGTATCGAGCAGCTCGTCATCATCGAGCAGCACATCATTAAAGGATGATCCCTTGGCTGAACCCAGCAGATCATCGGACAAATCCAGTGGGTCATCATCCAGCCGGACACCGGATTTGGCCGAATTGCCAAGCAGAGACTCGTCCAGAGTCATCAGGCTGCTTTCATCAAAGTCCAGGCTGTCATCCAGCGGAGGGAGTGGCGATTTGTAATGAGGGTCCTGCTGGGGGGCCGCCGTGGCTGCAGTCACTACATCTTCGGTGTGGCGGGTCCGACGCTTTAACCAACCGAGCACCAGCGTTAATATCACCAACACAGGCAAGGTACCGATCAATACCCAACTCAAACCACTGTCGGACACTTTTTGCCACCAGCGGGCAAAATTAAACCCTTCCTGTTCACGGGCAATCTGGGCTCTTTGTTGTTCCAGCATCTCGGTTTGCTGTTGCACCAGCATTTCCAGTTGCTTCTGAATTTCGCTGTCTTTGTCAACTTGTGACTGCACCTTCAGCAGTTGCTCTGTCAGGGTGTCGAGTTTTTCCTTCAGGGCCGTATTGTCAGTCAGTACGGTTTCAACCGTAGCATTGGACTCTGCCAGTTTTTTCTGCAGCTCGACCAACTGCTGTTTTTGCAGCTCTTCCACCCGACTCAGTTCAGTTTTTATTTCATCGCGCGCTTTGTCCACATCCTGCTGCCGGGCTGTGACCAGACCTTCCTGCACTTTGACTGCAGCCGCAGCACGCACACGCTGCGCCCAAATCCTGTCATCTTCTTCAGACTTACGTTGTGCCTGTGCGGCATCCACCGCCAAAATTTCGTCAATGGTTGGGATACTCAGAAAGGAGCCATGATTCAGGTGATTAAAGTTGTCATCCAGGAAAGCATCGGGATTTTTCATAAAGATGGCATACATCACCTGGTACATATTCAGACCAGGATGAGGCCGCACCTCTTCGGCAATACGCCAGAGCGTATCGTTGGCTGTCAGGGGCCCAACCCTGCTGCGTACAGGGTTTTCCATGTTTTTGGGGCCTTTGAGCCGCACCGGTGTCTCGACCTGAGCGGCCGCGCCAGAGACCAGACAAAAAAACAGAATAAACAGCCCGACTAAACGCATTGATGATCCCTTAAGGCTCCGATTGGACATTTTGTCCTGCAAACATTGTTCCACAACAAAATACTAAACCAGTTAACCGGCCTAAGCCATGCTTATGTTCTGGATTATCGGCAGATTTTTCAGGGGCTTGAATCAGGAAATAGTGGCAAAAAGAACAAAGGCCCGGTCTGGGCCTTTGTCATCAGGCAGGATCAGAGGTAATCCCGGATCAGATGTTCGGCAATCTGAATACTGTTGGTCGCCGCCCCCTTACGAATATTGTCAGCCACCACCCACAGATTCAGACCATGCTCATGGGTATAATCTTTGCGGATACGACCGACAAACACCTCATCCTGACCTGCAGCATTTTCAACCTGAGTCGGATAATCAGCATCCTCTTCCATCAGGACCACACCAGGGGCATTGGCTAATAAAGCTTTCACCTGTTCCACACTGATAGGGTGACGGGTTTCAATATGCACAGCTTCCGCATGGCCATAAAACACCGGTACCCGCACCGCGGTTGCATTCACGGCAATGCTGTCGTCACCCATAATTTTTTGGGTTTCCCAGTGCATTTTCATTTCTTCTTTGGTGTAGCCATTGTCCATGATCACGTCAATTTGCGGAATCACGTTAAAAGCAATCTGACGGGCAAATTTGCCGTTGGATTCCAGCGGACGGCCATTAAGCAGCTGCGCAGTTTCAGAAGCCAGGGTTTCCACCCCTTTCTGACCGGCGCCGGCCACAGACTGATAAGTCGCGACATTAATACGGCTGATCCCCACAGCATCATGGATAGGCTTTAACGCCACCAGCATCTGAATGGTTGAACAGTTTGGATTGGCAATAATATTGCGGTTGCGGTAATCCGCAATAGCATGCGCATTCACTTCCGGCACCACCAACGGGATATCGGCTTCATAACGGTAGTGGGAGGTGTTATCAATGACGACACAACCGGCTTCCGCCGCCCGGGGGGCGTACACTGCCGACACACTGCCGCCGGCTGAGAACAGGCCAATTTGCACCTTGGTCCAGTCAAAGGTCTCAGCATCCAGCACTTCTACCTGTTTACCTTTAAAGGTGACAGTGCCACCGGCGGAGCGCGCGCTGGCCAATGGGTACAAGTTATTTACCGGAAAATTGCGCTGTTCCAGAATGTCCAGCAGATGTTGACCTACCAGACCTGTTGCACCTAAAACAGCTATATCGTATTGCTGAGCCATTGGATATTCCCCTCTGCTACTGGCTGCTAAAACCTAATTCTTTTAAATATGTGGGTACCTGAGTACCTGTCAGCCGCAGCGAACTGTATTCACGCCGGGCCGGATATGACTTTCTGAGCCAGTCAAAACCTTCGTGCTGCAGATGCAGCCGGAACAGTGCGTCGTCCCGGCGCACATCATATAACAGCCGGGTTAAATTTTGGACATCTAAAAGGCTAAAATTCGAATTTATTTTCAGTTCAGCGAACTGTGGTTCGGGCAATACCTGCTTCAGTGTCAACTGCGGCGGGATCCTTAATTGCTGGCAGAGCGCCTGATACAACATTTCGGTGCCACGCGCTTTGCCCTCGACGCTGTGGCCGGCGATATGGGCTGTGGCAATATCACAGTAAGGAACCAGTTCTTGCAGTATATCCGGTTCATTGGCCCAGACATCCAGCACTAAAGGTCTGTGCAAACCGGACTGGGCCTCCGCCAACAAGGCCTGGTTATTCACCACTTCGCCACGGCAGGCATTGATCAGGGCACAGTTTGCCTTTAACTGCTTCAGTTCCTTGCTGCCGATTAATTGCTCTGTTGGCCAAGGCCCTTGCCTGACCATAGGGACATGCAGGCTCAACAGGTCCACTTGAGGAAGTAACTGCGCCAGATCCAGGTGGGGGAAATCCGGCTCTTGCTCAGCCCTCACCGGGTCGCACTGCAACACCTTCAAGCCCAGCGCCTGCAAACCCCGCACGACCAAACGGCCAATATTGCCAACCCCGACCACCCCGACGGTTTTACTGCCCAAGTCCCACTGGTACTTTTCAGCCAACATAAAGATGCTGCTCAGCACATACTCCAGCACCGACTGTGCATTGCAGCCGGGCGCACTGCTAAAACCAACCGCCTGGTGTTGTAGCGCGGCAACATCGACATGATCGATGCCTATAGTGGCGGTGCCAACAAACTGAAGTTTGGGGCAAGCAGTTATCAGAGCCTGACTGACTTTGGTCACCGAGCGCACCAGCAACACCTCTGCATCCTGCAACTGGACAGGCTGCACTGTGCGCCCCGAGAATAAGCGCACTTCACCCAATTGCGAAAAAAACTCCCGGGCATAAGGCATATTGTCATCAGCATAAATCAGCATAAAAAAAACCTGTCGCAACACGTTGGCCGGCATTGTACTAAATAACCTGAACTCAGGATAAGCAGCACCACCGAATAAGCATCTTTTCGCTCCTTTCTGCGTTGGGCTGTCGAGAGTAAAAAAAGGCGGTGCAGGTTTATCACCGGCACCGCCTTTTCCAGTTTGTGAAAGGGCTGTGTAGGCTCAGCCCAGGTATTTGCTGAATACCAGCGTGGCGTTGGTCCCACCAAAACCGAAGCTGTTGGACATCACAGTGTTCAGTGTGGCTTCGCGGCTCTGAGTCACAATGTTTAAGCCAGCAGCGGCTTCGTCCAGTTGGCCGATATTGATGGAAGGCGCGACAAAGTTATGCTCCATCATCAACACAGAGTAGATAGCTTCATGCACACCAGCTGCCCCTAACGCGTGACCCGTCATGGCTTTGGTCGCACTGATGGCCGGCGACTTACCACCAAATACCTGCTGAATGGCGCCCAGCTCTTTCACATCGCCGACTGGCGTACTGGTGCCATGGGTGTTGATGTAGTCAACAGGCGCGGTTAAGCCCTGCATCGCCATTTGCATACAACGCACAGCGCCTTCGCCACTTGGGGCCACCATGTCGTAACCGTCAGAGGTTGCGCCGTAGCCGACAATCTCAGCATAAATTTTAGCGCCACGGGCCAGGGCGTGTTCCAGCTCTTCAATCACCAGAATACCGCCACCGCCGCTGATCACAAAACCATCGCGGTCGGCATCGTAGGTACGGGATGCTTTGCTTGGGTCGTCGTTGTATTTGGTCGACAGCGCGCCCATCGCATCGAACTCCATCGCCAGAGTCCAGTGCACCTCTTCACCACCACCGGCAAAAATAATGTCCTGCTTGCCCAGTTGGATCAGTTCCAATGCATGGCCGATACAGTGCGCACTGGTGGCACAAGCCGAACTGATGGAGTAATTCACACCTTTAATTTCAAAAGGGGTCGCCAGACAGGCTGAGCAGGTGCTGGACATGGTCTTAGGCACAGCATAAGGCCCCACCCGCTTGACGCCTTTTTCACGCAAGGTGTCTGCGGCCTCAATTTGTGTTTTTGACGAAGCGCCACCTGAGCCCACCACCAGACCAGTCCGGATATTCGACACCTGCTCAGGCGTCAGGCCCGCATCTTCAATGGCCTGCTGCATCGAAATATAAGCATAAGCGGCCGCGTCGCCCATAAAACGCAGGGCTTTGCGGTCAATCAGAGCAGCAGTATCGATGTTGATCTGCCCCCATACCTGAGAGCGCAGCCCCATATCAGCGAATTCCTGAGAAAAGGCGATGCCGGAGCGACCTTGCTGCAACGACGCCAGCACTTCCTGCTGATTGTTGCCAATGCTCGACACTATACCTAACCCTGTGATCACTGCTCTTTTCATGTTGTCTCCAGTCGTGGCCTTCGCCCTTTGCAATCAATTGTCGTCATTGTACGGAGTTTCGTTCAGAAACTGGTCCGCTTTCAGCGCACAGTTGTACACTATTATCGGCTTTGATTGCAGCTGAGTTACAATGACGTCAATTCATGAGAGATTTTTATGACTCAACTGCAACACGCCCAACTGCATTACAACGAAACAGGCACGCCGGTTTCAGATTTATTCGATGATGTGTATTTCTCCAATGACAATGGCTTACTGGAGACAGACTACGTTTTTTTGCAACAAAACCAACTGCCCGCCCGATGGTTTTCTCACCCTAAAGATTTTTTTCATATTTTTGAAACCGGCTTTGGCACCGGGCTGAATTTTCTGCTGACCTGGCAACGTTTTCGCCAGGCTCAGGCCGAAGGCTGCCGCTGTAAACGTCTTTATTTTTCCAGTTTTGAAAAATACCCGCTGCAAAAGTCAGATTTGCAGCAGGCCCTGGCGGCCTGGCCTGCACTGGCTGAACTCAGCGCTGAATTGATTGCTGCTTACCCAGCGGCTTTTCCTGGCCCACAGCGGCTCTGGCTGGATAATGGGGCTGTGGTGCTGGATTTATGGCTGGGTGATGTCAACGCCTTGTTGCCGCAAATACCATCGCAAAATAAAGCCGATGCCTGGTACCTGGACGGATTTGCGCCCAGTAAAAACCCGGATATGTGGCAAGACAGCCTGTTTCAGGGCATGTTCCGGTTAAGCCAGCCTGGCACCACAGTATCGACTTTTACCAGCGCAGGGCTGGTGAAACGCGGCCTGGCGGCTGCAGGTTTTCGTGTGCAAAAAATAAAGGGCTATGGCCGTAAGCGTGAAATGCTGGTGGCTCACCACCCAGAACCTCAGGTGGCCGACCAATCGCAGCCCCAAAGCGCCCTGATTATCGGCGCTGGCCTGGCGGGTCTTTGCAGCGCGGCTATGCTGCATCAGGCAGGCTGGCAGGTCACTGTACTTTGTGCAGACCAGGGGCCTGGCGAGAGCGCCAGCCAGAATCGCCAAGGGGCGCTGTATCCGAATTTGCATGCAGATTACAGTCTGATGTCCGCTTTAAGTACCCAAAGCTTTCAATTTGCCACTCAGTGGTATCGCAGGCTGCAACCAGAGCTGGGTTTTGCAGCTGGCTGGTGTGGCCTGCTGCAATTGGCCTGCAATGATGAATTGGCGCTGCGCCAGCAAAAAATAGCCAGCCGTCCCAGCAACCTCTACCAGGCCGTGAGCGCCACCGAAGCCAGCGGCATCGCCGGACTGCAATTGCCCTTTTCGGCCTTGTATTTCCCGCAAGCTGGCTGGATTTGCCCGCAGCAGTTTTGCCAGACGTTAACCGGATGGCTGCAAAATCAGGGCGTTCGATTTGAATTTAATTGTCAGGTTCGTTCTGTCACGGCAGGAAATGCAGTGAGCAGCCAGGGGGATTTCAGCGCCGATCAGCTGATTTTGACCACGGGCGCACAACTGACCGAGCTTTGGCCCGACGCAGCATTGCCGCAACGTAAAGTCCGCGGCCAGGTCAGCCACATTGAATCAGAAAAAATGCAGGGCTTAAAAACCGTGATTTGCCACAAAGGCTATATCACCCCGGCTGACCAGGGCTTGCATTCCGTAGGTGCGACTTTTGACAGGCAAAGCCCGACGCCGGACCTCAAAGACGAAGACAACCAGCACAATATCAATTTGGTCAATCAGGTGCTGTCTGAACCTGACTGGTTTCGCGATGTGCGGGTTCATTCGGCCAAAGCAGGCATGCGAGCCACAGTGCCGGATCATTTGCCACTACTGGGCGAAGTTGAAGGTATTTGGGTATTGGGCGCACTGGCGGCGCGCGGCTTAACCTGGGCACCTCTTTTGGCCAATAGCCTGAACGCATTATTGTCAGATGAACCTGTTGCGCTGTCACTGCACCAGCTGAAGGCTCTCAGACCCGACCGTTTTCAGCCCAAATAAAAAACCACCGGATGAACCAGTGGTTTTGCATGGCAACACTGGCAGATGCAGCAGGCCTTAAGGCTTCTGCATCTGGATCACGACCCTGCGGTTTTTGGCCCGCCCCAAGGAGGTTTCATTGGACGCCACATGGCGTTTTTCGCCGAAACCTTCCAGCTCAATCCGGCTCTGTTCCAGACCAAAACCAAGCAGAATGTCTTTAATCGCATTGGCGCGTTTAACCGACAACTGCTCGTTCATCCAGCGCCCACCATAGGAGTCGCTGTAGGCATGGATAGAGATGCTTTCAATGCTTTTATCTTCTGCCAGATACTGCGCTATTTGCTGCAACCGCTGCTTTGATGCTTTGGTCAGGTTGTCACCTCCGCTTTCATACGTCAGCACTGTAAACGCAATATCGTCAAAATTAAAAGGCAGCAGCTGGCTTACACACTGGTTAAATTGGTCCATGACCGGCATAAAGCGAATGGGGTTCAACGATGCCGCTATACGGTCAAAGGGGCTATACCAGTCGCTGAAATAGAAGGTCGGGCTGTAGCCTTGCTCCAGCTCTGTAAGCATGGTCCAGCTTTCGGCCTTCCCCAAATCCCCATCAAACTGGCGCAGCACTTTCATGGAGGTAATGGCTTTGGCCTGCTCGCCCGGACGCCAGACTGGCGGCACCGACAACACTTCAGCCAGGCCATAATGATCGGGCAACTTCAGCATATCGAGGCGAAATGACAGGTTCAATTCTTTCCCTGCCACACTGGTAAACAACGCAGCGCCAAAACGTGGAATGTCATGGCGCAATTCACATTGCAGCGGTGTGTTGCTGGCGAGCGACCAACTGGATTGTTCAAGCGTCGCAGAATACTGCCGCAGTCCAGCCATTACCTGGAAGGAGAACAAAGCACACCCTAAAAGCACAACAGTCTTTTGCATAACGGTCCCTAACAGAGCAATTTTAGCCGTTTCAGCCTTAGTCTAAACCATGCTGTCACAAGACGCTGACCGATTTCTTTGGCATAATGCCCGTTCATCATAACAGGACCAGCGTTTTATGACCCAAGCTTTACATCCCTTAGCACAACGTTTTCGGGGATACTTTCCTGTAGTTATCGACGTCGAAACGGCAGGCTTTAATGCAAAAACAGATGCATTGCTGGAAATTGCAGCCACCATGCTGACGATGGATGACGATGGTCAGCTGAAACCGGCGCAAACACTGCACTTTCACATCGAACCTTTTGCTGGCGCCAACCTGGAAGCCAGCTCTCTTGCGTTTAATGGCATAGACCCTTACAACCCGTTACGGGGTGCCGTTTCCGAGCGTGAAGCACTGACCGAAATTTGCAAAGCGGTGCGTAAAGCCCAAAAAGACGCTGGCTGTCAGCGCGCCGTCGTAGTTGCTCACAATGCCGCTTTTGACCAGAGTTTTTTAAATGCCGCCATCGACCGGGTGAAACTGAAACGTTCCCCTTTTCATGCCTTTGTGTCTTTTGACACCACCACACTGGCCGCTCTGGCTTTAGGTCAGACCGTGCTGGCCAAAGCCTGTAAGCAAGCCGGCATTGAGTTTGACAATAAAGAAGCGCACAGTGCCTTGTACGACACAGAACGCACGGCCGAGCTCTTCTGTTACATCGTCAACCGCTGGCATCAATTAGGAGGCTGGCCGGCCCCACTGGTGGCAGTTGACGACGACGATGTGGAGCTCAACCACTCCGAGTTGGCCGAAGCAGACGACTGAGCCAGAAACAGAAAAGGCAGCCAAGGCTGCCTTTTCTCATCAACGGCTGCAATTATTCTGCCGCCGTTTCATCTTGTTTGTACTTGGCTGCCGTTTCTTTGATTAACGGCTGCAGTTCACCACGCTGAAACATTTCCAGCATAATGTCGCAACCGCCGACCAATTCACCTTCCACCCACAGCTGTGGAAAGGTTGGCCAGTTGGCAAACTTGGGTAATTCGGCACGGATATCCGGGTGCTGCAGAATATCGACAAACGCAAAAGGCTCGCCACAGGCAATCAGTGCTTGTGAAGCTTGCGCCGAGAAACCACAACTAGGGAATTTGGGTGACCCTTTCATATAGATAATGATTGGGTTCTCAGCTAACTGCTGTTTAATTTTTTCGATGGTTTCCATCAATCCGCCTCTACAACTACAGGTTGAAAAATTTTTGCCATTTTACGCCGAGTTCTGCCCTTTGCCACTTGAGATTCCAGATTCCGCCCCAACCAAGGTTGAAGCAGACCAAGCTGCAGCGCGCAGAACTTGAGTATTTTAGTCAGGTTTTGTAGTCTACGCGATGCAGACCCCATAAACAACGCCTTTGGAGAATCAGAATGGCTTTCGAATTACCAGCATTACCTTACGCTAAAGACGCTTTATTACCGCATATCTCCCCGGAAACTCTGGACTACCACCATGGCAAACACCACAACGCTTATGTGGTGAAACTGAACACTCTGATTGAAGGCACTGAGTACGCCGGTAAATCACTGGAAGAGATTATTGTTGCGTCCAAACAAGGCCCTGTGTTTAACAATGCAGCCCAAATCTGGAACCATACCTTTTACTGGCACTGTCTGTCGCCACAGGGTGGTGGTGAAGCCACTGGCGCTTTGGGCGATGCCATCAAAGCTAAATGGGGTTCTTTCGCTGCGTTCCAGACCGAGTTTAACGACCGTGCAGTGAACAACTTTGGCTCCAGCTGGACCTGGCTGGTGAAAAAAGCCGACGGCAGCCTGGACATTGTGAACACCAGCAATGCCGGTACCCCAATCACAGAAGCAGGCGTCACGCCAGTTCTGACCGTCGACCTGTGGGAACATGCCTACTACATTGATTTCCGCAACGCCCGCCCCACTTACCTGAACGCCTTCTGGGCTCTGGTCAACTGGGAATTTGCTGCGGCAAATTTTGCCAAGTAAGTTTTACCACCTGAATTAAACCCGGCTTTTGCCGGGTTTTTGCATTTTGGCGCCAGTAAAATTTCAATCGGAACTGCTGCGATAAATACCTAAAGTGTCACTGGACTGATACAAAAAATTTTCAATAATTTCTGTGAATTAGTTGAGCGAAGCCGTTTTTTCCTGTCTAACCTTACAGCAAGATCCCCGTTTTTTTTGTTGCCCTACAGACCAAAACCGGAGGTGCGCTATGGGTATTTTTGAGCACTACAAATCCAGATACGAGGCTGCCCGCGAAGAAGAATACAGCATTCAGGAGTTTCTGGAGCTGTGCAAAAATGACAAAAGCTGTTACGCCAGTGCCGCAGAACGTTTATTGATGGCAATAGGCCAACCTCAGCTCACCGACACAGCGCAGGATCCTAAACTCAGCCGGCTGTTTTCCAACAGAGTCATTGCCCGCTATCCGGCATTTTCCGAATTTTACGGAATGGAAGATGCTATAGAACAAATCGTTTCTTACCTGAAACATTCGGCTCAAGGCTTGGAAGAGCGCAAACAAATTTTGTATTTGCTCGGTCCTGTCGGTGGTGGCAAATCCTCGCTGGCAGAAAAACTCAAAGCCCTGATGCAGCAAATGCCCGTGTATTACCTCAAAGGCTCGCCTGTCTTTGACAGCCCGCTGTGCCTTTTTGACGTCAATGAAGACGGCACTATCCTGGAACAGGAATACGGTATCCCAAAACGTTACCTGCGTCCTATCATGTCCCCTTGGGCCAGCAAGCGTCTGCATGAATTCAACGGCGATATCAGCCAGTTTAAAGTCGTCAAAAAATACCCGTCCATACTGGATCAGATCGCCATTGCTAAAACTGAACCCGGTGATGAAAACAACCAGGATATCGCGTCTCTGGTGGGAAAAGTCGACATCCGCCAACTGGAGCACTTTGCACAGAATGACCCGGATGCTTACAGCTATTCCGGCGCACTGTGCCGCGCGAATCAGGGCCTGATGGAATTTGTTGAAATGTTTAAGGCGCCTATTAAGGTGCTGCACCCGTTGCTGACCGCAACCCAGGAAGGCAATTACAATGGCACTGAAGGGCTGGCTGCCCTGCCTTTTGAAGGCATTATTCTGGCACATAGCAATGAGTCGGAATGGCAGACCTTTCGCAACAACAAAAACAACGAAGCCTTTTTAGACCGCGTTTATATCGTCAAAGTCCCGTACTGCCTGCGGGTCTCCGAGGAAGTCCGTATTTATGAAAAACTGCTGGAGCACAGTGAGCTGACCACGGCCCCCTGTGCGCCGGGCACTCTGACCTCGTTGGCTCAGTTTGCCGTCTTATCCCGGCTGAAAAATCCGGAAAACTCCAGCATCTATTCAAAAATGCGGGTGTATGACGGCGAAAGCCTGAAAGATACCGATCCAAAAGCCAAGTCCTATCAGGAATACCGGGATTACGCCGGAGTGGATGAAGGCATGTCCGGCCTGTCGACCCGTTTTGCCTTTAAAATTCTGTCACGTGTATTTAACTTCGACAGCACCGAAGTCGCCGCTAACCCGGTGCATCTGTTTTATGTGCTGGAGCAGCAAATTGAGCGCGAGCAATTTCCATCGGATGTGGCCGAACGGTACCTGGAACATTTAAAAGGCTATCTGATCCCTAAATACATTGAATTTATCGGCAAGGAAATTCAGACCGCCTATCTGGAATCTTATTCCGAATACGGTCAGAACATTTTTGATCGTTATGTGATTTATGCCGACTTTTGGATCCAGGATCAGGAATACCGCGACCCGGAAACAGGCCAATTGTTTGACAGAGCCGCATTAAACGCCGAACTGGAAAAAATTGAGAAACCAGCTGGCATCAGTAATCCGAAAGATTTTCGCAATGAAATCGTCAACTTTGTACTGCGCGCCAAAGCAAAAAACAACGGGAAAAACCCGACCTGGACCAGCTATGAAAAGCTGCGCACCGTGATTGAGAAAAAAATGTTTTCCAGCACGGAAGAGCTGCTGCCGGTCATTTCATTTAATGCGAAGACCTCGACAGACGATCAGAAGAAACACGATGATTTTGTCGATCGGATGATGGAAAAAGGCTACACCAAAAAACAAGTCCGGCTGTTGTCAGAGTGGTACCTGCGGGTACGGAAGTCCCAATAACGGATCCGAGCTGGAGGTGGTATGGCTCATTTTATTGACAGACGACTCAACGGAAAAAACAAAAGCGCTGTAAACAGACAGCGCTTTATCCGCCGCTACAAGCAACAGATTAAACAGGCGGTGTCCGACGCTATCAGTAAACGCAGTGTGACAGATATCAGCAGTGGTGAAAAAGTTTCGATCCCGGCGAAAGACATTACTGAACCCTTTTTTCATCAGGGCCAGGGCGGCCACCGTGAACGGGTGCATCCGGGCAATGACCAATTCAGCCAGGGCGACAGAGTCAAACGCCCTCAGGGAGGTCAGGGCTCTGGGTCTGGCCAGGGCGATGCCAGTGCTGATGGTGAAGGGGAAGACGATTTTGTGTTTTCAATCTCCAAAGACGAATACCTCGACCTGTTATTTGAAGATTTGGAACTGCCAAACCTGAAAAAAAACCAGCTCGACAAACTGATGCACTACAAAACGGTGCGGGCCGGGTTCCGCTCTGATGGTGTGCCTACCAACATTGATATTGTTCGCTCTTTACAAGGCTCATTAGCGCGGCGGGTCGCGATGACGGCCGGGAAAAAACGTCTGTTACGTCAGCTTGAAGACCAGGTGGAAGCACTGGAGCAAGAACCCGTCCCCGATCAACAAAAGCTGTTGCAATTAAACAAAGACGCTGACGAGCTGAAAAAACGGATCAATGCGGTCCCTTTTATCGACAGTTTCGACCTGCGCTTTCGCAATTACCAAAAGCGCCCGGAGCCAACCAGTAAAGCCGTGATGTTTTGTCTGATGGATGTATCCGGCTCGATGGATCAGGCTACCAAAGATATGGCCAAACGCTTTTATATACTGTTGTATTTGTTTTTGAGCCGCAGCTACAAAAATGTCGATGTGGTCTATATCCGCCACCACACTCAGGCGAAAGAAGTGGATGAACAGGAGTTTTTCTACTCTCAGGAAACAGGGGGCACCATTGTCTCCAGTGCGCTGAAGCTGATGAGTGACATTATTCAGCAGCGCTACGATCCAGCTGAGTGGAATATTTATGCGGCGCAGGCCTCTGATGGAGACAACTGGGCCGATGACAGCCCTCAGTGTGCGGAAATTCTGTCGCGGGAGTTATTGCCTGTAGTGCGCTACTACGCCTACATAGAGATCACGCCAAGACCACACCAAAGCCTGTGGCTGGAGTATGAAAAACTGCAAAGCCGGTTTGAGCATTTTGCCATTCAGCCAATACGACAGCAGGCTGATATTTACCCAGTGTTCCGAGAGTTGTTTCGCAAGAGTGTCAGCCGGCAATCGGCCTGAACCCACAAGGCCGCTCTGGCACTTTGGCGATAAATTGAAAAGGATCCTGTATGAGCGCAGCCAAAAAACGCAAAGCATTGAGCGACGGTCCAGATTGGAGTTTTGAGCTACTGAGCCAATACCAGGCAGAGATAGAGCGTGTGGCCAAATTTTACCAGCTGGATACCTACCCGAATCAAATCGAGGTGATCACAGCTGAGCAAATGATGGACGCTTACTCCAGCGTTGGTATGCCCATTGGCTATAACCACTGGTCTTATGGGAAAAAATTTATTCAGACCGAACAAAACTATAAACGTGGTTTTATGGGGCTGGCGTATGAAATTGTGATCAACTCCAACCCCTGCATCGCCTACCTGATGGAAGAAAATACCGTGACTATGCAAGCATTGGTGATGGCCCATGCCTGTTACGGCCATAATTCCTTTTTCAAAAACAATTACCTGTTCAAAACCTGGACGGATGCATCGTCCATCATTGATTACCTGATGTTTGCCAAAAACTACCTGAGCCAGTGTGAAGAGAAATACGGCATCAGCGAAGTAGAAGATATGCTGGATTCCTGTCACGCCCTGATGAACTATGGCGTAGACAGGTATAAAAGGCCTCAGAAAATATCCATGGACGAAGAGCAGAAACGCCAGCAAGAACGGGAAAGTTACCTGCAATCCCAGGTCAACGATTTATGGCGCACCATTCCTAATAAAGCGGCTTCGGCCCAACCATCGGAACTGCGATTCCCGACAGAACCTCAGGAAAACATACTGTACTTTATCGAAAAAAATGCCCCTTTACTCAAACCCTGGCAACGGGAAGTGGTACGGATAGTACGGAAAATTTCCCAGTATTTTTACCCGCAAAAACAAACGCAGGTGATGAATGAGGGCTGGGCTACGTTCTGGCATTACACCATTTTGCAGCATTTGTATCAGGAAGGGCTGGTGACCGATAAATTTATGCTCGAAGTGCTGCACAATCATACCAATGTGGTATTTCAACCCGAATACAACAGCAAATACTACTCGGGTATTAACCCATATGCCCTTGGTTTTGCGATGTTTACCGATCTGCGCCGCATCTGTGAGCATCCTACCGCAGAAGATAAAGAATGGTTCCCAGACATTGCCGGCAGTCCCTGGCTGGATACCCTGCATTTCGCGATGCAAAACTTTAAGGATGAAAGCTTTATCAGCCAGTACCTGTCACCTAAAGTGATCCGCGATTTTCACCTGTTTGCCATTGTCGACGATGATCAGGACAATATGCTGGAAATAGCCGCCATCCACAATGCTGAGGGGTATCAGAAAATCAGGCAGACCTTATCAGCGCAATACAACCTGAGCTCAATTGAACCCAATATCCAGGTGTATTCTGCAGATATCAGCGGTGACCGCTCGTTAACACTGCGCTTTGTGCCAAACCGGCGGGTGCCGCTGGCAGAAAACTTTCAGGAGGTGCTGAAGCACCTGCACCGCCTCTGGGGTTTTAATGTGCAGTTGGAGCAACAAAACGACGATGGCTCGGTACAGTTGCTCGGCAGTTGCCCGGTTTAGTCGTCAGTCTGTGCCAGCTATGGTCACCTTGTTACGGCCACCGGCTTTGGACTGATACAAGGCTTTGTCCGCCAGTTCGATCCAATCCCTGTACTGCTGCATATTGGCTTTGTATTCGCCAATACCAATACTGACTGTGACATTGAGCAATTGCTGATTAAATTCAATCTGCATGGCTTCGACATTTTTACGCAGTCGTTCCGCAAAAAACAAAGCCTGATCAGCCGATGTATCCACCAGTAATACCGCAAACTCTTCACCACCGTAACGACCAGCAATATCGGTGGAACGCAGGTTTTTCTTCACCGCTGCCGCCGTTTGTTTGATCACGGCATCCCCAGCCGCATGGCCATAGGTGTCGTTGACCCGTTTAAAATGGTCTATATCGACCATCAGTAAGGTGCTGCGATGACCACTGCGTTTGGTCCGCCGGAATTCATTAATCAGCGCATCTTCCCAGGCGCCGCGGTTGTGCAGGCCAGTCAGAAAATCGGTTTTGGACAAGGTGCGCAGCTGGCCATTCATCGACTCCAGTTCCAGCCGGCTGACCGCCACATCCGTTACATCATAAATAATGATGCATAAATGCGTGACAGCGCCCCGGGTATCGGTCAGTGGGAAAATAGTGCAGTTCTGATACATATATTCCGCAGAACCAGTGATAGGACGGTAGTTACGGAACTTAAAGATATAAGGTCGCTGTTCCCAAATGGTGAAAGCGCGGTTCTTCAGCAAAATCACCGGGTCACATTTTCGCCGCAGCCAGTCTTCATCTATTTCAGAGAATAAATCAAAGAGGTAACGATCCCGCACCTGACGTGGAGTCAGGCCACTGTGGTTTTCCATAAAGCCATTCCACACCTGAATACGGTAATCGGCGGTCAGCACCACCAAACCAACATCCACGGTCTGGAACATATCCATCAGCCAATGAACTTCAGCGACATCTGTAGTGATCTGCGACATACAGCTTACTCTTCCAACAAAAATTCGACTTTATAATTCAGGGTTTTCAGACTGTCTTCGGTAAACAACAATAACAAATCACAGCTAATGTCGTAATGTTCTATGCCATAGCTGATTTCAATAGCCAGCGTTTTGCGCCAGCGCTTGGCGTTGGTTTTGATCAGTTCAGCCACTGGCATATGTTGCCCCAACACGACGGGATGGCCCTGACTGAAACTCATATCAATTTGTTCCGCCAGACCTTTGAGCACAGCACCAATCAAAATATTGGCAATGTCCATCAGCAACTCTAACTCCACCTGAGTGGTCAGCTCGCCTTCAAACTGCATCAGACGGGCAATTTCTTTAAAGCTGGAGTCATTCAGAATCAGCAGAGCCTCACCAGCAACACCACCACCGATAAACCCCTGACACACGGCTGAGGTACTTTCTTTTTGTTCAACAGAGGCCAGCGCCATATGCAGCTCACTGACTTCGATCAGATTGACATTGGGGATAGGCAATTTGACAAATACATTCAACAAACGGGCAAGTAAATCCCCCGCCTGTCCCATCGCCACATTGCTCAGTTCCTGAAACACATCCCGTAATTCGGCAGAGAGTTGTACATCTGACGATGCCCCTCTGGGGCGGGGACTCACCGCCGTTTCTGACGTTTGGCCTGGCTGGCTGAGCTGGGCTGGCAAACTGGCCAGCACTTGCTGGAGTTTATGCTGATCCACAGGTTTTTTGATAAAATCCAGCGCGCCAAACGCCATCACCCGTTCCCTGGCCTCAGGCTGAATATCTCCGGAAACCACTATGGTCCGCACCTGTAGTTTTTGCTGCTGAATAGCGGCCAAGACCTGATACCCGTCCAGTACCGGCATATTCAAGTCAAGGAACAGCAATTCGATGGGCTGGCGTTTTAGAATATCCAAGGCTTCAGCGCCGTGGCCAGCAAAATGCAACTGATTTTGCCATTCAGCCGGCAACACACGGGCCATTTGTTTACGGGCAAGGTTAGAGTCGTCACAGATTAAAACTGCAGCTACCATGTAAGGCTCTTTGTCTGGCTGGTTAATTTCAGTGTAGTCAGAAACCAATTGCTTGGCGAGTAGTCATAGAGGCTCTAGTATCTGACAAAAAATGAGCAAAACCTACAAAATTTTATCATTTGTGACAAATTTAACCAAGGAAGCTGCACCAATGACGATTCGATTGATAAAAACAATAACATTTTGTGCTTTATTCAGCGCTGGAACTCAAGCCGTCGATTTAAACGCCAGCTTACCTGTCCGGTTGTCAGAAGTGAAAGTGGGTACAAAAGCCGTGGAATTACAGGGCCATCCGGTCCAGCTGCAACAACAGGCGCCGGATTTTCAGGTGGTCAACAACAACTTTAAAAAAATAAAACTGAGTGATTTCAAAGGGAAAACAGTGTTGATCAGTGTGGTCCCCAGCGTGGATACAGGCATATGTTCACTGCAGACCAAACGTTTTAATCAGGAAGTGGCCAGCGCAGACCCAAATGTGGTCATGCTGACCATTTCCACAGATTTGCCATTTGCCCAGAAGCGTTATTGTCAGGCGGAAAAAATTGACCAACTGCAGGTGCTGTCTGATGCAGTCTGGCGCGACTTCGGCAGCAACTACGGCTTACTGATCAAAGACATGGGCATACTCGCCAGGGCCGTGTTGATTGTCGACACCCAAGGTAATCTGGCTTATCAACAGCTGGTTCCAGAACTGGCCAAAGAACCGGACTATGCCCACAGTCTGGCCGCGCTGAAACAAATTGCCGGTAAAAAATCCTGAATTTTCCCTCTTGAAATTTCTCTGGCCGGACATACAAAGGTTACAGGTGGCCAGCTTGGCACCTGTAACCTGCTCGTTCAATTGAAGAGCATAATTAACAAATTGCCTGAAGAGGAATATGTCATGAGCAACTTAGATTTCAGCCCATTCTACCGTTCATTTATTGGTTTTGATCACCTGGCAAACCTGATGGACGCTGCAGTGCGTAACGAAAAACAACCGGCTTACCCGCCTTACAATATTGAAGTAACGGGTGAAGATCAGTACCGCATTACCATGGCGATTGCTGGCTTTGGCGAAGACGAGCTGTCGATCGAAACCGAACATAATACCTTGCTGGTGAAAGGCCAGCGTGCCGATAAAACCGAAGGCCGCCGCTTTTTGCATCAAGGCATTGCCGAACGTAACTTCGAGCGTAAGTTCCAGTTATCGGATTACATCAAAGTAACGGGGGCCTCTGTGGCGAACGGCTTGTTGCATATCGAGTTAGTGCGCGAAGTGCCTGAAGCACTGAAACCGCGCAAAATTGCCATCAGCAATGGCAGCAGCACCACGCTGAACAGCAGCACTCCGGCTTTGGCTCAGGTCAGCAACGCCTGATCGGCTAAAAACTTCAGTATCCCGGAGTTCACCAACTCCGGCTGTGAAACGGGCCCCATATGGCCCGTTTCTGTTTCAAGCCATTCAGACTGCACCAAAACAGAGTGCAGCAGCTCACTGATCCGCCTGGCGCTGCATCTGCTGTGTTTGCCAGTCATCAACAATACTGGGCACGCTATGGCGTTTTGGTAGTCAGCCAGAGTCGCAGGCTCACTGATCAAGGCTTCAAAATCCGCACCAACTTTCCAGACCTGAGACGCCATTTTGTCCTGCATCACCTGTGGCAATGCGGCAAAATAACCCGGCTGTTGCCAGTAATCGACAAAGAGTTCTGCCGCCTGCAACGCGGAGCAATCCGTCATCTTTGCACTCAGGCTCTGCACTTCCTGCAACAGCTGCCTGGCTTCAAGGTCCTGCTCCTTTGCCAACAAATGAAAAGCCACAGGCTCAAACAGGACCAATGCGTTGATTTGCTTTGGATAATAACGCGCCAGATGCAAGGCCAGCGCCCCACCATAACTGTGGCCGATCAGACTCACGGAGCCCGCCTGCTGTTGTTCCAGCCATGGCGTCACTGCGGCCGCTTCCTGAGCCAGGCTAAAAGGCCGTGTCAGCTCCGCAGCGGCGGCGCCATAGCCAAGCAAATCCGGAGTATGGCATTCATAGCCCGGCCAATGCCGTTTTAATGCCTGCCATTGCCGGCCACTGGACAATGAACTGTGTAACATCAGCACCGGCATTTAACGCACCAACAGCAGCACAGCAGCCACAAGCAGCGCTGCGAAGGTCAGAATCATGCCCAGCAGACGGGCAGCGGTGGTGCCAGAACTTTTCAGTAACCCCAGCATATGCAATACGCGGCCAACCAGGCCGAGCCCACCTATTAAATGCAACTGCCACCCTGGCGCCTGGCCCGCTTCAAGTAAAGCCAGCAGCAGCAACAGCAAAGGCACATACTCAGCAAAATTACCGTGAATACGGATAGCTTTGAGCAGCTCAGGCTGGTTCTTATCTCCCAGGCCGATTTTGTGTTTCACCCGTTGCCGGATGACATAAGCAGCCAGAGCCACATACATCAGCGTCAACAGCGCCGCATACACCGAAGTAACCACAAAACTCATCATGACCACCCTTGCAATTGTTGTTGGACTATCGCAGCAAACACCCCAATGTGAGCAGGGCTGTCATTCAAAGCTGCTATATACTGGTAGCTTTCGCCACCCGCGTGCAGGAAAATTTCTTTGTTCTCCACAGCCAGCTCTTCGAGAGTTTCCAGGCAATCAGCTGCAAAAGCCGGGCTCAGCACCTGTAAGCCTTTAATACCCTGGGCCGGCAACGTCTCCAGTAACTGATCGGTGTAAGGTTGCAGCCATTGTTCTTTCCCTACTCTGGATTGAAAACTGACAATCACTTTTTCCTGTGGCCAGTTTAAATCTTCAGCCAGCTGTGCCGCGGTTTCAAAACAGTGCTTTTCATAAGGATCTCCCAGCTCAACAAAACGTTTGGGAATACCGTGAAAAGACAACAGCAGTGCATCGGCCTGGCCATGCTCCTGCCAATGGTGACGGACAGACTCCGCCAGCGCCTGACGGTACAGTGGATGCCGGTGATAATGTTTGTGAAAGCGGATTTCCGGCTGGTCGCGGCAACTGCGTAAAAAGGCGCCAACCTGGTCGGACACCGCCGCAGTGGTCGTCGCTGAATACTGAGGGTACAGCGGTAACACCACAATACGCTGCACACCTTGTTCTGTCAGCTTTTGCAGCACATGACCAATCGCAGGTTCACCATAAGTCATGGCATAACAGACTTTGATGGGCAGTTGTTGCTGCAAGGCGTCCACCTGACGCTCGGTGATCACCCGCAGCGGTGAACCTTCAGGCCACCAGATGGACTGGTAAGCCTTGGCCACTTTACGGCTGCGAAATGGCAAAATAGCCAGTTGCAAAATAGGTTGCCAGAGAATATCCGGGTAATCTACCACCCGTTTATCCGACAAAAACTGTTTCAGATAAGCTTTGATTGCCGGTACTTCAGGCGCAGCCGGTGTGCCCAGATTTACCAGCACCACCGCATAATCCGAATGAGATAGCTGTTGAGTTGTCATGTATGGTCCCGTAAAAAAGCCCACTCGAAGTGGGCTTTTTCTGAAGAAATTTTCAGCCTAACAGGGCCGCCAGTGTGGCACTGACCTGCTCCACCGGCAAAGTCCCATCCAGATGATGGTATTGGGTACGGCCTGCTTCAGCTTCTTTACGGTAATAACCGACCAATGGTTCAGTCTGATCATGATAAATACCCAGACGTTTACGCACTGTCTCTTCTTTATCGTCTTCACGAATCACCAGTTCATCACCGGTCAAATCATCTTTGCCGGCTACTTTAGGTGGGTTGTAACTGATGTGGTAAACACGACCTGATGCAGGGTGAACACGGCGGCCACTCATCCGTTCAACAATGACGTCGTCCGGCACATCAAATTCAATCACATGGTCCACAGCCACACCATTGGCTTTCATCGCATCGGCTTGTGGAATAGTACGGGGGAAACCGTCCAGCAGGAAACCTTTGGCACAATCTGCTTTGGCGATACGCTCTTTCACCAGGCCGATAATTAAATCGTCTGAGACCAGTTGACCGGCATCCATCACCTGCTTGGCTGCCAGGCCCAACTCTGTGCCCTCTTTAATGGCGGCACGTAACATATCGCCGGTAGAAATTTGTGGGATCCCATACTTATTCATCAGGAACTGGGCTTGTGTTCCCTTACCTGCACCTGGGGCACCCAACAAAATTATACGCATACAAAAAACCTCAATTAACCTAGGATAGTTCCATTCGTTACAAGGGCTGAATATTTACATAATGCGCATCATCAGACAAGAAATTTGTCGGCTCATCCTACCTGCTTCAACAGAGTCAAGCAGTCTTTAGTCTTAAGTGATGCAATTATAGATCTGGCTCTGTTCCCTGGCCCTGAGGCGCAAAAACAGACGACAAAGCACGAATTCTGATGGATGTTATTCGACTAAAGTGTAGTTCTCTATAACCAAGTCACTGATCCGGAACGGCCATAAGGCTGAAAGCTGTCTTAAAAGTTTAAAAAACCCTCAACAGCTTTCAGCGACTAGAATAGACAAAGGTTAGCAAACCTCAGGTACGAAACACCAACTGCTGCAGCAGCTGACGCTGCTGCTGTTGTAAACGTCGCTCACCTTCAGCCACCAACACAACCAACGCATCATCCAGCATCATGCCACGGCCAAAATAACGGCCATCATCAAACTCAGGTTCGAACTGCATTTTGCTGTCTTTGGGTACCACAAACACTGTCAGAGGCCCCAGCTCCGTCTGCAGCACCAGATGCAACGACCTCATGCCACGAAAATGGCAGTAATTGGCATACAGCACGGCCCAGCCCTGTGGCTGCATCTGGGCATTAAAGTCAGCGAGTTTGATATTCACATCCTGCAAAGACAACGCCTGCGTCAAATGCTTCACATAAGGCTCTTCATGGTAAACATGGGCCAGTGAGTTCGCCCCCAGGTTTTGCGGGCCATACCACAAGGTGGCCCAGTTCAGGCCCAGCCCCACCAGAAACGCCAGACTGGCAGCCAGAGCTAACCAGCCACGCGAATAGTTTTTCCGTTGAGGCTGGCTTAAGGTCACAGGTAACAACTGCAGTTGCTGCTGTACTTTCAGCGGTACAGTCCGATGCAACGCATTTCTGACCAGCTCATCCTGTTCCAAAACCGACTGATGGAACTGACGCAGCTCAGCATCCTGCCGCAATGCCTGTTGCAGCTGTGCGGTTAAATGATAAGGATCTGCCAGCAGTTGACGGCGTACTTCTAATTCATCCAATTTGCAGCTCCCCCGGCTGCGGTTCCAGCCGTTCTCTTAACTGTTTGCGGGCCCGGAATAAGCGGGTATTGACAGTGTTCAGATTTAAATTCAGCAGCTGTGCAATTTCATCGCCACTGAAACCGCCTATCAGTTGCAGGACCAAAGGCTCACTGTATTGCAGCTCCAGACTTTGCATCATGGCCAGTAACTGCTGCTGTTCATAGTGTTGCTCAGGCCCGGCCTGTTCATCCGGTAACAGCTCCTGCTCAGTCTCTTGGTAATCCAGTTGCCTGCGCTCAAAACGACGGGCATTTTCATGGCGCAAAATAGTAAAGAGCCAGGCTTTGGCTGAGTTTGGCTGTTGCAGGTTATCCAGGCTTTTCCAGGCCCGTAAAAAGGTGTCCTGCAACACATCTGCCGCCGTATCCGGGTTTTTACACAACCAACAGGCATAGCGGTACAAATCCGCCTGATGCAACTGCACAAGCTGCAGATACTGTTGCTCTCTTGTCGTTGCAGGCTGCACGGTTCTTCTCACGTTGCATTTCTCATTCTGCACACTCTGTTTTATGTCTGGCCGAAACTGATTATAGAAAGGGTTCAACAAAGACATGGTTTGTCCCCTGTGCTGTCCAAAAACCGGACAACCAACACACTGTAACCAGAAGACCTTGGGCACAGTGAAAAACTTTCACACAGTTGTACAGTCCGTTTCCTGAGTTTGTGTGATTCAACACAGACCTGGATAAACTGCGTTTGGGATCAAAGGTCCGAAATGAACAGGGCTCTTTAGCCAGCTGCACTGAGTTTAATGAGTTAGATTGTTGAACGGAAACTATCCTGGCACTCATTACCCAACTTCCGGCTTAAATAAATTGTTAACTATTGTAATCAACCATAGAGCTCTTTGGTTGGAGCAGGTAAGTTATTCAGCTTACTGTCACAAGGAGATACACAGATGCTAAAACAATCCGGATGTGTGCTTATTGCTCTGTTACTGGCCGCTTGTCAGCAAACGCCAAAAACTGAACAAGGGGCTGCCACAAATACAACTACAGAAAAAGCTGCTGCAATAAAAACAGCCCAACATGCTGACAACAATAAATTGGTTTGTGAGCAAAGCCGAACCACAGGCTCGTTAATTAAAGGGAAACGCTGCCGGACTAAACAGCGGATCGAAGAAGAACGCAGGGATTCTCAGGAGATGATCGAAGGGATCCGGGCTAACAGTCAGGCCATCGCTATAGACAGGTGATACCGGCACTATTGCAGTGAGAGCAGAACTTTGTTCTGCTCTCACTGCCTGTTTTTACATTCAGGCTTTAGCCAGGCTCAGCAGCAGGCTGTTTAAGCGGCTGACAAAGCTGGCCGGCTGTTTCAGGCTGCCACGTTCAGCCAATAAAGCCTGGTCCAGCAGCACTTCCGCCCATTGTTTAAACTGAACTTCGTCCTGCACATCAGCAATATGTTTTACCAATTGATGGTCTGGGTTCAGTTCAAAAATGGGTTTGACTTCAGGCACTTTCTGACCCACAGATTCCATCAGTTTGATCATCTGTGTGCTCATATCAAATTCATCAGTCACCACACAAGCCGGGCTGTCAGTCAAACGATGGCTGACTTTGACATCTTTCACCTGCTCGCCCAACGCGGCTTTAAAACGCTCAGCAACAGACGCGAATTGTTTTTCCGCTTCTTCCTGAGCTTTTTTGGTTTCTTCGTCATCCAATTTGGATAAATCCAGGCCCCCTTTGGCGACGGAACGCAGTTTCTTGCCGTCAAACTCGGTCAGGTGCTGCATCAGCCACTCGTCAATGCGGTCAGATAACAGCAGCACTTCCAGGCCTTTTTTACGGAATACTTCCAGATGCGGGCTGTGTTTGGCCGCTTCATAGCTGTCAGCCACCAGGAAGAAAATTTCGTCCTGACCTTCTTTCATCCGGCTGACATAGGATTCCAACGACACTTTTTGCTCAGCAGTATCCTCATGGGTGGAGGCGAAACGCAGTAATTTGGCAATGCTTTCTTTATTGGCAAAGTCTTCACCTGGCCCCTCTTTCAGCACCTGACCAAATTCAGCCCAGAAGGTCTGGTATTCTGTCTGATCGTCGGCTTTGGCCATTTTCTCCAGCATTTTCAGCACACGGCTGGTACAGCCTTTGCGCAGGCTTTGAGTCACTTTGGTGTCCTGCAAAATTTCGCGTGACACGTTCAGCGGTAAATCGCTCGAATCCAGCACCCCTTTGATAAAACGCAGGTAACTCGGCATAAATTGTTCAGCGTCATCCATGATAAACACGCGCTGTACATACAACTTCAGGCCATGACGGGCTTCGCGGTTCCACAGATCAAAAGGCGCTTTTTTTGGCACATAGAGCAGTGTCGTATAGTTGGTAGAGCCTTCCACCTTGTTGTGGCTCCAGCTCAAAGGCTCAGTCCAGTCGTGGGAGATATGTTTGTAGAATTCGTTGTATTCGTCGTCGTTGATTTCTGACTTATCACGCATCCAGAGCGCAGTGGCTTTGTTGACTGCTTTCCAGTGCCCTTCGGTTGCCGGTTTTTTTTCGCCATCTTCGCCATCACGCTCAGGTGTGCCTTCCTGCCACATTTCGACCGGAATACTGATATGGTCAGAGTATTTGGTGACAATGGATTCCACCTTCCAGCGGCTTAAAAACTCTGATTCTTCGTCACGTAAATGCAGAATGATGTCGGTGCCGCGGCCTTCTTTGCTGATTGGGCTGATGCTGTATTCACCTTCGCCTGAACTTTCCCATTCAATGGCTGCATCGGCTGGTTGCCCCGCTTTACGGGTGCGGACTGTGACTTTATCAGCCACGATAAAAGCCGAGTAGAACCCCACACCAAACTGACCAATGAGTTTGGAATCTTTGCTCTGATCGCCCGACAGCTGGCTGAAAAACTCTTTGGTGCCGGACTTGGCAATAGTCCCCAGATTGGTGATGACTTCCTCTTGTGTCATACCAATACCGTTGTCACTGATGGTCAGGGTTTTCGCTTGGTCATCCAGGCTGATACGCACCCGCAGCTCGCCATCATTGCCATACAGGCTGCTGTCGGACAGCGCCAGAAAACGTAATTTGTCAGCCGCATCTGAGGCGTTGGAGACCAGTTCACGCAGGAAAATTTCTTTATTGGAATACAGCGAGTGGATCATCAACTGCAGCAGTTGCTTCACTTCAGCCTGAAAGCCATGCGTTTGTTTTTGTACTGTTTCTGTCATTGGCAGCTCCTTACACAAATAAGACATTGAAGGGCAAACGCCCGTTTTAATGAGGTGTGTCAGGATTTGGGGGTAATCCCCATATTTTCAAGAGGGGTATTTGGGCTTTCTTGGTGAAAGGCATGTAACTGCTGCAATAACAGCCAAGGTTAAATTAACGGCTTACGGCCACTGAATGCATGGGATAAGGTAGTCCCATCCACGTATTCCAGTTCCCCACCTACCGGTACCCCATGAGCGATACGCGACACCTGCACCTGGTACTTTTTACACTGTTCAGCAATGTAATAAGCGGTGGCGTCCCCTTCAACAGTAGGGTTGGTTGCCAGAATCACTTCACTGACCCCTCCCTGAGACAATTGCTGCTGCAATTTATCCAGCCCCAATTGTGCCGGCCCTATACCGTCGAGTGGTGACAACTGGCCCTGCAGGACAAAATAGCGGCCTTTAAACTGGCCTGTTTGTTCTATGGCATACTGATCAGCGCTCGATGCCACCACACAAAGACTGGGACTGTCTGAACGGCGTGAGTCAGCACAGATATGGCAAAGTTCAGTCTCACAAAAAGTCCGGCATTTGGCGCATTGACCGACATGCTCCATCGCATTGGCCAGTGCTTTGGACAGCTGCATCGCCCCGGCCCTGTTGCGCTCCAGTAGCTGCAATGCAATACGCTGAGCGGACTTAGGTCCAACACCGGGTAAAATCCGCAGCGAATCAACCAACTGCTGGATAAGCGGACTGAACTTGCTCATCAGCGTTAGAACGGCATTTTAAAACCAGGAGGTAACTGCATACCACCTGTGACAGACGCCATTTTTGCTTTGCTGCTTTCATCGACCCGACGCACCGCGTCATTGATAGCGGCTGCAATTAAATCTTCCAGCATGTCTTTGTCATCCTGCATCAGGCTGTCGTCAATACTGACCCGGCGTACATTGTGATTACCCGCCATCGTGATTTTGACCAGACCAGCACCTGACTCCCCTGTCACTTCCAGATTAGCCAGTTCCTGTTGCGCCTTTTGCATCTTTTCCTGCATGGCTTGCGCCTGCTTCATGATGTTGCCTAAACCGCCACCTTTAAACATAAGTCTGCTCTCTTTATTCAATCAAAGGCCGACACCTTAATGAGTCAGCCGCCAAAACTCAAGGGGCAACTGCTTCGCCCGCATCAGTTCACCACACCAGCATCAGGAAGAGAATCCCCCTTGCAAAGCGGCTGCACTCCCTTAGTTCACCACTATGGTCTCGGGCAAAAGCTCGGCCTGAAACAACTGCTGCAAAGCCCGTACATTCGGGTCTTGCTGCAACAACCCTTCCACATACACCCTGCGTTCCTGCTCGATCCGTTGCTGAATAGCCACAGGACAGGATTCGACCCAATCCTGATACTGGATGCTTAATTCTACGTTTTTACCAAAGGCCTGACTTAAGTACACCGTCAGTTCCTGGCGGAACTTTGCTTTATCAAGATGCGATTGGCTTTGGCAGACTGTCAGTACCGCAGTGTCCTGCTGCCACTCAATGCTGCTATGCAATAAATACAACCGCATCAGCCCGCCCAAAGCCAGGCCATCCACCAGGGCAGCCCACCGGTCGACCTGGGCAGCCAGGCGCACAGAGAAATTCTCAGCGGTAATAACACCGTCAAACTGATAAGCAGGAGCCGCAGGCTCGGCCTGCTGTTGCTGCCAGGCCCAATCAGCGGCCCTTTCCAGTTCAGCTGCACTGAATTCCAGCGGTTCAACATGCTCAGCGTCTTCCTCAGATAGATGAAAGGAGCTGGTTGCAGCCGGGAGTTGCAAGTCTGTATCGTCCCATGGTGGCCCGTCTTCCTGTGCTGGCAAAGCTGTAGGGGCAGGAGCGGCCATTGCAACAGGTGGACGCCCGGCAGCAGCTTGTTCTGCTGTCGCCACGACGACATGGGCTGAAACCGCTGCAGCTGTCACTGTGCGTTGAGGCGCCACTGCCGCCGCAGCGGCATCAGACTTTTTTGCAGCGGTCACCTGCCCAGCACCCGCGTTGTCTGCCTGAGGGCCAAAACCGCGACGGGCCAGTATAGAGGCGGTTGCTGACAGCGCAGCAGGCTCAGCTGCCGCCGGAGCCTGCACAGCGCTGTGTTGCGGTGGCGCTGCACCAGCTGCAGTTTTCGCCTCTGGCTCCACAGCGGGCTGGGCTTTGGCAGGTTCGCTGCTTTGGATAGCGGCTGTTGGCAGATTAAATTTGGCTCTGAGCTTGTCGGCCTGCGACACAGCCGCTTTGGGTTCTGCAGGACCAGCGTCTGCAGGCACAAAAGCCAAAGCACGCAACAGCGCCATTTCCAGACCAATGCGGGGCTCGGGCGCATAGGCCAGCTCTTTTTTGCCGCTAATCAATAACTGGTAATACAATTGCAACACTTCAGGGCTGATGTGCTCAGCCAGCTGCCGGACAAAGTCTGAGCTCTGCGCTGACAGCTCTGCCGCCTGCCAGTTGAACTGGCACAAAGCCGCCAGATGCAGCAGAGCCAGCATATCGTCCAACACGGCGCTGAAGTGACTGTGTTGCTGCTCCAGTTGATCCAGCGTCTGCTGCAACAAAGGCGCATCCCTCTCCAGCAATGCTTTGAGCACCAATTCGGCCCAGCTTTGCTCCAGGTACCCCAACATGTCGCGCACCACAGGTAAACGCACCTGGGCATTGCCCTGTGCTATCGCCTGGTCGGTCAGACTCAGCGAGTCGCGCAGACTGCCTTTGGCTGCGCGGGACAACAGTGCCAGCGCCTCCTCATCATAAGGCAGGCCTTCTTGGGTCAGCACATAAGCCAGATGCTGTTTAATCTGCTCTGGGCTCAGCGCTTTTAAACTGAACTGCAGACAACGGGATAACACAGTCACCGGCAGTTTTTGCGGATCTGTGGTCGCCAGTAAAAACTTCACATGCGGCGGTGGCTCTTCCAGCGTCTTCAGCAATGCATTAAAACTGTGCCTGGACAGCATATGCACTTCGTCGATCAGGTACACCTTATAGCGGCCGCGGCTGGGTGCGTACTGCACATTGTCGAGTAAATCACGGGTGTCTTCGACTTTGGTGCGCGAAGCGGCGTCTATTTCCAGCAGATCCACATAAAAACCCTGTTCAATTTCCAAACAGGTGGAACACTGGCCACAAGGAGTGGCCGTAATGCCGGTTTCGCAGTTCAGACTTTTGGCAAAAATTCGGGCTATAGTGGTTTTACCGACGCCCCGGGTGCCGGTAAAAAGGTAAGCATGATGCAGTCTGTTGTTAGTCAGCGCATTACCAAGCGCGGCTTTGACATGGTCCTGCCCTACCAGCTCGGAGAATTGCTGTGGCCGCCATTTTCGTGCCAGTACCTGATAACTCATGCCACCTGCCTTGTTTTTAATCGCCGGCAAACTCCACCAGCGTAAATACCGGAATATCTAAAGCTTCTAACTTGGCTTGTCCACCTAAGTCAGGCAAATTAACGACAAAAGCCGCCGCCTGCACTGTGCCACCTAAACGCTGGACCAGGCTGGATGTTGCAGCAATAGTACCACCAGTTGCCAATAAGTCATCTACTAACAACACTTTATCGCCGCTCTGAATCGCATCAATATGGATTTCCAGCTTGTCATCGCCGTATTCCAGCGAATAGGCCTGGCCAATACGTTCACGCGGCAGTTTATTCGGTTTGCGTACCGGCACAAAAGGCAGGCCCATCGCATAAGCCAGTGGAGCGCCGAAAATAAAACCACGGGATTCAGTGCCAACAATTTTCGTGATGCCCTGCCCCTGATATTGAGCTTTAAACGCATCAATCACTTTGGCAAAAGCGTCCGCGTCCAGCATTAAACTGGTGACATCGCGGAACATGATGCCTGGTTTCGGATAATCAGGAACGGCTTTAATAACTTGTGTCAGCAAAGCTGACAAGGCTTGTGAAGACATGCGTCACTCCTTAATTTGCGCAGATAAAAAAACCGCCTGCAGGCGGTTTTCTCTCACCAGACTAGGTTTAGCTGGCAATGTTTAACCAGGTCAAGATCGGAGCCAGGCACAGCAGCGCAACGAAAACTGCGACAAGACCCAGTAACTGGCCAACACCAAAAGACTCTTTAAAATTTTCGTCTGCCATTTGTTTGACTCACAGAACATTAAAGGCCGTCATGGTAATGAATTTCAGCCCGGTTGAAAAGTCTGCACCACGGCTTTTGCCGCAAAATCCAACAATAACTGGCGTGCCCCGCTTTCTATCTGCTGTTTTTCCAATGCTGGCAAATACTGCTGCAGCTGTGCAGTCAGTTCGGTAAAACTTAAACCGGGCTGAGACTGAAGCAATTGCAATAACAAAGCACTTAACGAATTCAGTTCAACAAACTGAACTTCATCGTCGTTGTCACGGTACAACAGCAAAAATGTCGGTTTGGTTTCTGTGGGTTGAAAGTCTGTGCAGACTTGATGCACAGGGTAATGGTAGGCCTGCACTTCTGCCAGTTCGGACAAGGCCAACAACGCATCCAAAGTGTCACAGGGTCTGTTGGTGCTGCTGGTTTTGCGCGTCGCTACATCCAGCTCCAGCCATTCATAATGGGCCAGCTCCAATAAAAATACCGGTTCAGGTTCAGCCTGGCTTTGCTGCAAAAACTGCAAAAATTGCCCGGCAATATGCAGGAAATAAGGACTGGAACAACGGAAGCCTGCAAAAAACTGGCGTTTCAACTGCAACCAGCGTTCCACGTCAAGCAAGGATTTCAGCACAGGGTAAGCACTGTCGATAAAACCACTGACATTGTTAAACAGCAGCTCCTGATACACCGCCAGACGCTCATCCGGCACTGGCGGTTTCATGGCGGACGCATCACGTAAATAACCGACAAACTGCTGTTGCACCTGCTTAAACTGCATACGCCAGTCCCTGTCGTTGTGCGACCGTCCGCCGGATGATCTGCAATTCCCGTTTTAAGTCGTCCAAGCCAGGAATATTAAAATCGCGTTCCAGTAACGTCGGAAAGACGCCATGCATTTGATACGCTTCGGCCAATAATTGCCAGACCGGATCAGCTACCTCTGTACCATGGGTATCAATCAACAAGCTTTCGCTTTGGCGGTAATGGCCGGCTACATGACCGTAGCGGATACGCTGACCAGGTAAAGCGGCCAAAAACTCCGACGCGTTATACCCATGATTCACAGAGTTCACGTAAATATTGTTTACATCGAGCAATAAATCACAATCCGCCAGTTCCAGCACGGCCTTGGTAAAATCCAGCTCCGTCATCTGCTGGCCAGGCGCCGCATAATAGGAAACATTTTCAATGGCAATGCGCATTTCCAGCAGATCCTGCACCTGGCGGATCCGCTCTGCGACATAACGCGCCGCTTCTTCGGTAAAAGGAATAGGTAACAAATCGTACAGATGGCCATCCAACGAACAATAACTCAAGTGCTCGCTGTACACTGTGATTTGATGCTCGGCAAAAAACTGTTTCAGTTGCTTTAAGAAGGCAACATCCAATGGATCCGGGCTGCCAAGGGATAAAGACAAACCATGGCAGATCACAGGGTATTGTTCAGTCAGGGCGCGAAATTTTTTCTGATAAGCGCCGCCATAAGGCAACCAGTTCTCCGGTGCCACTTCAAAAAAATCAATGGCAGGCTGTGGTTGCTGAATCACTTCATCAGCAAAATCCCGCCTTAAGCCCAAACCCACTGCTGTACCGGTCAACATTGGCTGCATTCCTCGAAAAACGGCTGACCTGAGCTCAGGTCAGCCGACAGCACTCAGGCAGCACCACCGCATTTGCCTTCGCCACATTTACCTTCTTTATCTTTTTTGGCTTTGTCTTTGGCGTCTTTTTTATCTTCGCCACATTTGCCTTCACCACACTTGCCTTCTTTGTCTTTTTTCGCTTTGTCTTCACCGCATTTGGCTTCTTTGCTCTTATCCGCGCCACAGGACGCTTCGGCAGAGGCCAGCTGGTAACCAGCCTGCAGCTGCTCGGCACTGAACGGATTGGCCTGGGTGGCCAGGCTGACCGCAGATAAAGAACCTAAAACCAATGCACTGATGGCGACTTTTGACGATGTGGATTTCATAATGGTGTTCCTCTGGTTTGCATTAAGTTGCCTCTGATAGACAGCTCAACCTTAGAAAATATTTCAGGCTTGCACAATTTATTTGATTTATATCAGGGGGCGCACTTCGGATTCGTTTTACTCTGCACCTTCTCACTGGAGGGCATATGATTCAGACAGTCCACGCACAATGCCAACAAAAATTGCAGCAGGAACTGACAGAGCTACAAGGAGTGATGATCCAACTCCTGCTGCAGGAACAGCGGGCTGCCGAACGCTCGTTAGCAGAAAAACTGCAGAGTTACGCCATTTTTGACTGGCCAGATCTGCTGAATAACAATTGCCCCTGGTGCATAGCCCAGCAACTTGAACGGCTAAACGCCGTGCTCGCAGCTCTCAGCCAGCTCGAACTGAATTTGTATGGCATTTGCTCTGACTGTGAATGCGTCATTGAACCAGAAGCACTGCAGCTGGACCCTGCAGCCCAGCGCTGTAATAAATGTAAGACCCATGCCAACAGAGCGTACTAACCAAGTAAGCCGCGGTAAAAACCAGACTTTTCTGCCAGGGCGTATTGGGCTAGAGTAGGGCAAATTCAGTTTTACAGACACCTCATGCAAAACATAGTTTCCGAGTTAACACCACTGGTGGCCACAGGCCAGTATAAACAAGCCACTGTTGAGCTTCAGCAGTACCTTGAGCAACACCCGACAGACCATGAAGCCTGGTTGCAGCTGGCCGAATGGGCCGGATTAGCGGGTCTGGCTGAATTGCAGCAACAGGCTCAAAGGCAATACGAGCTGGTTGCTTATTTTAATCATCGCCTGTACCTGGCCAGCCAGGCGTTGCAACAACGCCAATTCCAGCACTGCAGGGAGATACTGGACTCCATGCTGAGTGATGTACCCGGAGAATTCCGCGCCCTGGCACTTTATGCGGAGCTCGCCATGGCCTGTGGCGATTACGAAACTGCCACTGAGATATTTGAAACGCTGCATCGGCACAACTTTGCCAATACCAAGACCAAGCATCGGGCCATTCAGCACATGGCCAAAGTGAAACAATTTAATAAAGCCATTGATATAGGCAAAGATATTCCGCTTCCGCAACTACTGGAAGCTCCCGATACCGCATTGGCTATGGCGCAATCCTATCTGAAGACGGCCCAGATTGACCAGGCGGAGCGGATCTATATGCAATTGCAACAGGATCCACGACTAAGACACTTTGTATTGCATCTGCTGGGGCATCTGAAAACCTTTGCCGGTGACGCAGAAGCGGCTGCCAATTATTACCAGCAGGCCCTGGCTGTTCATGAAGATAAAACGGAAAGTTACTGGCACTTAGCCAACCTGAAAACCTATCGCTTTAATGAGCAACAATCTGAACGGATGCTGCAACTGTTGCAAAGCCCTCTGGCGCCGCAGGAAAAAATGTATTTACTTTTTGCTCTGGCCAAGATGAAAGAGCAGAAAAAACAGTTTGCTGAAGCCTGTGATTATTATCAGCAGGCCAATCGGCTGCGATACAAAGCGGGTAATAACGTCAGGGTTCATGATTCAAAGCAATTAAGAACATTTTTCAGTCAGCAGCAATTTTCTGACAGAAGCACAGCTCCCAGCGGCTTGATTTTTATTCTGGGTATGCCGAGAACAGGCTCCACTCTGTTGGAGCAAATGCTGGCATCACACCCAGAAATCGATGCCTCCCATGAAATTTCAGAAATAAGCAGCATAGCCCGGTTGCTTGAATCCAGAAAACAGGACAGCAGTCCCTATGGTCTGGCGCAGCTCAGCGACGCAGAGCGCCACAAACTGGCCCAACGCTATCTGGATTATGTCGCCCCGCTCAGGCAACAAGGGCGCTACCTGATCGATAAACTGCCGGCAAACTGCAACCATATTGGTCTGATTAAAACCTTGTTTCCAGATGCCAAAATTATCGAAACCACCCGGGACCCGATCGCGACGGGCTGGAGCCTGTATCGTCACGTATTTGCCGAGGGCCACCTCTATGCCAATGACCTGGAGGAAATAGGCCAGTATTACCTGAACTATGAACAGATGATGCAGTTTTGGCGCCACCAGTTGGGCCCACAACTCTTGACCATCGCTTACGAAGACTTACTGCAGGCTCCGGAACAGCATTTACTTCAGATAACACAGTATCTGGAACTGGATTATCACCCGGATTGTCTGCAATTCCACCAGACGCAACGTTCAATCCAGACGCCAAGCGCCATGCAGGTCAGGCAACCTCTGTATAAAACTGCGATGACCGACTGGCAGCAGGTCAGTGAATTCCTGGCTCCTTTAATTAAGAAGGTAGAATCCGGCCAGCCCACAGCTCTGAGCTGAACTTGTGAGCAGCACCGTCATTCATCCGTCACGACGGTGCTTAAACGGAACTGAAAAGCATGCAAACTGACGTTTACCAGGCAGCTGTAGCCGCGCTGCAACGCAATAATCCCGAGCTGGCGCTGCAGCATCTGGCCGACACAGGGTTTCAGCGTCCAGAGCACTGGTTACTCAAAGCACAGATTCTTTTTCAGCAACATCAGTCCGCCGAAGCAATAGCAGTGCTGCAGCAGGGCTTGTTGAAGTTTCCGGCTGCATCCCAAATTCGCAGCACCTTGGCCCAGTTGTTCAGCCGTCAAAAAAACTATCAGGCGATTATCGACTTGTTTGAACATCAGCAAAGCGTACCTGACGCACAGGCGGTGGCAGCCCTTTTTGATGCCTTGTTGCAACTGAAATACTACAAGAGGGCAAGCAAGCTCAGTCGACAGTTAAAGGGACGTCAGGACAAAACGCTGCTGTGGCTGCAAGTGAAACTGCTGTTGGAAACCCAACAGCTGGCTTTGGGCATCCAACTGCTGCAACAGGCATTGCAACTCTACCCTGGCGATTTGCATTTTCGCCATAGTCTGGCGAATGCATTCAAGGATACAGGCCGGGTCGCGGATGCGCTTCCGCTGTTTTTGGCTCTGCAACGGGATTTTCCTCAGCATGTGGAGATCTGCTACAGCATTGCCTGTACCTATTATGAACTGCAGCAGGCCGACCTCTGTGAGCAGTGGTTAAAACATACACTGGAGCTTGCCCCTAACTATGTACCGGCCCACGAGAGCCTGAACAAACTGTATTGGGGGCAAGGAAAAACCGAAGCACTGCATTCTTCTTATCAGTTGGTGATGCAACGGTATCAGCCGCATCCGGACCTACAAGCGTCACTGATCAGCCAGTTGCTGCGCAGCGGTCAGTCTGAGCAGGCTGCAGATACAGCAGATCAGGCTCTCAGAGCCCATCCCGCAGAAGCCCGCTTTCATCATCTCAAGGCCGTATCGCTCTCCTACCTTGACCTGGACGAACAGGCTTTTCCTTTTTATCTGCAGGCTGCCGCTATGGCACCAGATTCAGCACGGTACCAGATTGACCTGGCCAATCATTACCTGAAGCAGGCTGATTATCAAAAGGCAGACCAGCATCTGCAAGCTGCATTGCCACAGAATCCCGACAATCAGGAGCTATGGGCTTATCTTGGGCTGGTTTGGCGGCTGGCTGGGGACGAGCGCCATATGTGGCTGAATAACTATGACCACTTGCTCCGGGTGATGGAATTACCCGTACCAGCCGGTTTTAGCCGAAAAGAAGACTTTTTGTTTGAACTGACACAGTACATACGCAGTTTACATCAGCACCAGAAGCGCCAGCCTCTGGATCAAAGTGTCCGCGCAGGCACCCAAAGTGAAGGGCATTTTTTAGCCAGCCCGCACCCTCTGGTACAGGCGTTTCGGCGCAGTGTGGAACACTGTATTCAAACGTATCTGGCAGCCTTACCAAAGGATCCGAAGCACCCCACCTGCAGACGCAACAACGGCAGCTACCTGCTGAACGGCAGTTGGTCGGTGCAGCTGGGCCGGGGCGGCTTTCACAGCAATCATGTCCATCCTGCGGGCTGGTTATCGGCGCCAAGCTATATCGAGGTTCCCGCCTGTATGTCAGCAGCCGATCCAACGAAATCCGGCTGGCTGAAACTGGGTGAAACCTGCCTGGGTTTAGGTGACAGGGAAGAAATAGCCCGGGAAATTTGTCCGCAGGCCGGGCAAATCATTCTGTTTCCCAGCTTTTTCTGGCACGGCACTTATCCGCTGTTAAGCGCTGAGCCACGCAGCACTATTCCCTGTGATCTGCAGCCAGTGAACTGAGAAGCTGGCAGTAGACAGGAAACATGCCGCTTTGCAGTATATCCTCCTGATAATTCAGATAACGCCCCGACGAATGCTGATACAAGGGGCGTCTGACCTGAGACACACTGGCTGTTTTCACCGCATGTTTCTGCAAATAAAAGTGTTCCGCTTCATCGTTATAGCTCAAACCAAGAAAATCAAACAAAGCTGTCAGCACCCGCTCCGGCTGTTGAACCAGTTCATCATAATCCAGCGCAAAAATGCGCCCCGGGTACATGTGCTGCCAATGCTGCATCAGTGCCTGTTGCTGGTGTTCATAATGCACAATGGAATCCAGGCTGGTCGCATAACTCATACCGGGCCCCAATCGGTGAAAGTACACTGACAATGCATTATCAGCCAGCTGGCGTCGGGTCCAAATGACTTTGGCGGCAGGAAAATGCTGAAAAACCACATCCAGGTACAGGAAGTTTTCTGGCCTTTTATCGGTAAAATACTGCCGGCCATGCAGAATGGGCTCAACCTGCTTCAGGTATTCCTTTAGAAACTCCGGCTCTGCCGCCCTTTTCAGCAAAGCCTGGGGCTGCCCAATCAGGGGAAACAGCTGCCGGTGCAAAAATTCCAGCTCACCGCCACAAGCCACTTGCCCGCTGGCCGCCAGAATTTGTTCTGCCAGTGTCGAACCCGAACGAAACATGCCACAGATATAGATGGGGGTTAACGAAGAGGTCTGGATTTGCGGATTTTGTGTGAATTGACGCTGCCGGCACAATGCCATCAGTTGCTGCGTTTGCTCAGGCCGATACGCAGGCAAAAACTGCCGGTCACGTTGATTGGCTTGCTGATAGTACTGCCAGGCTTGAGAATACAAACCCAGCCGGTCATAACAGAGCCCCAGTGCATAACACAGATCCACCTGTGCAAAGTTGGCTGGCGCTGATAGCAAGAGTTCAAACTGAGGTTGATGGTGTTGCAAATCCTCAACAGAAGGTTTGGCCAGTTCCAGCCAGCGGGCCCAACTGGTCGCATCGTCAGTTTTGCTGTGGCAAGCCGCCTGAAAACAGGCTGTCGCCTGACTCAGGTCGCCTAGCTGCTCGTACAGATGACCCAGATTAAATAACGCAGCATGGTAACCAGGCCGAATGTCCAGCAGTTGATGCAATAAAGCCACCGCCTGTTCTTCCTGTCTGAGCAATTCGGAACAAATCAACGCCTGCTGGAACAGAAATTCGCTGTGCTCTGCCGTGAGCGCATACCAGTGTTTTAACGCGTCCAGCGCCAGTTCTGCATTTCTGTTTTGTCTGGCGGCAACAGCCAGTTGAAACCAGCCGTTGGGGTCGGCCGACCGCTGATGGACAAATTCCTGCCACAGATCCTGGTTTTTCTGCAGCTGATAGTCCAACAGATAAAACTGCGACAATGAAAAGTAATAATCTGTTTTTTCGGGAAATTCATTCACTAAACACTCTGCATAAGCAATGGCCTGCAGCAGATTATTCTGCTCAACAGATAGCCTGACCAATAGACGTAAAGCCGCATGGCGTTCGGTGGGCTTTGTTAATGCTTGGGTTAACAACAACTGGGCTGAAGCCATATCATTGGCTTTTAATGCGGTCAACGCTTGCTCCAGCATGAATTATCCTTCGTTTATGAATCAACAATCTGGAAGCCTGAGCTGCCAGGATAA
>NZ_JBBIQL010000019.1:0-101513 GCF_037442345.1 Rheinheimera sp.
CCTGCCAGCTGGCGCTCATAGGGTTAACTAAATAACTGGCTAAGCATGTAGTACCAATGGGCTAGGTTTTTCGGACGGGGGTTCAAATCCCCCCAGCTCCACCACCTCAAAACCCCTGTCATCTGACAGGGGTTTTTGTTTTCTGCTTCAGCACTCATCGTTTTTTCGGTTGCCTTGCTTTGGGCTATCGCTGTTGTTGCCTGAAAAATGACGTTGTTTTTCTGCTGCAAAAACAAAAACTTTTTTTGATTTCAGCCGAGTCTGTGCCTGCCCGAACTGGAAAATAGGCGTTACACTGAATCCATCTTTTGGTTGTGAGCGATGTTATGCGGGCAAGTCTCCCCCCAAATGAAGAACAACGGCTGTTAAGCCTCAAAGCACTGCATATTCTGGATACCGACCCCGAACAATCGTTTGACGATCTGGTGCAGCTGGCGGCCTATGTCTGTGGTACGGCTTATGCGCTGATTGGTTTTATTGACGAACATCGCCAATGGTATAAAGCCAAACTTGGCGTGGAGCGCAGCGAAGTTGAGCGCGAACTGAGCTTTTGCAGCCATGCACTGCTGCGCCCGACTGAAACAACCTATGTCAGTGACGCCCGTCACGACCCGCGTTTTGCCGATAACCCTGCCGTTTTGGCCGACCAGGGCTTACGGCTTTATGCCGGTGTACCGCTGCTGCTGGATCAACAGTATGCTGTGGGCACCTTGTGTGTGTTCGATACCGAAGTCAAACCGCTGAGCCAGAACCAGTTATCCGCCTTGCAACGGTTGGCCAATCAGGTGATGCATTTACTCAGTGCCCGCCTGCTGGCGCACAAGGAAGAACTGCAGCGCCAGACTCTGGAAACCATTACCAACAACGTGCCCATTCTGATTAGTCAGCTCGACCGCAATTACCGCTATCTGTTTTGCAATGACAAATACCGGGACTGGTACCAGCTCGACCCACACTCGCTGATAGGGAAAACACCGGCTGATTTATTTGGTAAGGAAAAATTCAACGAAATCAAACACCGGATGGATGCAGTTCTGGCCGGAGCCACACAGAAATTCCATCTTCAAATGCCGGACCAACGTATTCTGCAGGTCAGCTACGTGCCCCAGCGCGATCAGCATCAAGCCATCACAGGTTTCTTTGTTGTGGGTGCAGATGTCACGTTAGAGCAACAGCAGGCTGAGATGATCAAATCCGATCGGAACAGGTTCGAATCC
The DNA here is from genome assembly GCF_037442345.1 of Rheinheimera sp. GTDB lineage: Bacteria > Pseudomonadota > Gammaproteobacteria > Enterobacterales > Alteromonadaceae > Pararheinheimera. The sequence continues at coordinate 1,218 of NZ_JBBIQL010000019.1, forward strand.
ATTATCGACAGCACCGGCGTAGGAACCTGGGCATGGAATATTCATGCCGGAGTCAGTCAGGTAAACGAGCGCTGGGCGCAGATGCTGGGGTATCAGTTGGGCGAACTGGCACCTGTTACCTATCAAACCTGGCTGGCTTTAGTGCACCCCGATGATGTCACAACGGCAGAGCACCAGGTGCAGGCACATTTTCGACGCGAACAGCCCTATTACGACAGCATCTACCGGATGCGCCACAAGGCCGGACATTGGGTCTGGATCCACGCCAGAGGCCAGGTCAAAGTCTGGTCTGAGCAGGGGCAGCCCTTGCTGATGTATGGCATTAATACCGATATTACGGACAGTCATCTGGCCGAGCAGGAGCTGGCGCAAACCAAAGGGTTACTGCAAGCCGTAATCGATTCGTCCACCGAAGCGGCCCTTATCGCCACCAGCCTGACCGGCGAGATCTGGCTGTTTAATACCGGGGCAGAACGTATGTTGGGCTACAGCTCCGCCGAGGTACTTGGCAAAACCACGGCCCGTTTTCATAAAAAAGACGAAATCCGCTACCGCCAGCAACAAATTCGCCAGCACTATGGTGTGGAGGTGTCTGATTTTGACAGCTTTGTGTTTACCGCCCGGCAGCAGGGCAGCGAAACCCTGCAATGGACGTACCTGTGCAAAAATGGCGAAGAAAAACAGGTCCGGCTCAGCATCAGCCCTATCTACAATCCGGACGGCAGTCCGCAGGGTTATTTAGGCGTGGCCATCGACATCACGCAACTGGAGCAGCTTAATCAGGCCTTACTCAGAAGTGAACAACGTTACCGCTCCATGCTGGATAACCTGCCAGGTGCCATGTACCGCTGCAAAAATGACGAATTCTGGACCATGTTGTTTATCAGTGACGAAGTCAGCCAGCTGACCGGCTTTGAAGCCCGGCAGTTTATTTTTAATAAAGAGCTGAATTTCGCGTCTTTGTACCACCCGGAGGATCTGCCGCGGGTCAATGAAGCGGTGCAACAGGCTTTGTCGCAAAAACAGCGGTTTAGTATTGAATACAGGCTAAAACACAAAGATGGCAGCTGGCGCTGGGTGCAGGAACTGGGCCAGGGCATTTTCAACACTCAGGGGGAGTTGCTGTTTATCGATGGCTTTATCTGGGACGTCACCAGCTCACACGAAGCCATCCAGGCCCTGAGTGACAGTCAACAAAAGCTGTCCTCGCTGTACCAGCTCGCCCCCGTGGCAATTGTGTTACATAACCTGGTGGATGGCAGTTTTATTGAAGCCAACCCCGAGTTTTTCCGGCTTTATGCCGCCGGATCCGACACCGCAGCCAAGCCGGATTACCCGGGCCTGATGCAATCACATTACCAGCACTGGCGGCAGGACCTGTTGCAGGACAGACGTTTCGGTCCGGTTGAAACTGAACTGCTCACCACCACAAACCAGAAAGTGCCCGTAACCTTGTCCAGTGTGCTGATGGATACCTCCTCAGGTCAGCAGCACATCTGGACCCTGCTGCAGGATATGACTGAGCAGCGGCGGGTAGAACAGATGAAAAATCAATTTGTCTCCACCGTCAGCCATGAATTGCGTACTCCCTTAACCTCCATTTCCGGTTCACTGGGCCTGATTAGCGGCGGAGCTTTAGGAGAGGTGCCATCGGGCATGATCGCCATGCTGGACATCGCCCGAGAAAACAGCCTGCGCCTGAGCAAGCTGATTAACGATTTGCTGGATATTGATAAGCTGGTGGCCGGCAAAATGCACTTTGATGTGCTGCTGTGTGATGCCCCATCGCTGTTAAAAGAAGCGTTGCTATGCATTGATTCTTATGCCAGCAAATACCAGGTCCATTTCTCTGCCGCCACGCTGGAAGCCGGTTTTATTCTGGTCGACCCGTTACGCTTTCAGCAAATTATGCTGAATCTGCTGTCCAATGCAGCCAAATTTTCCCCGCCAGGTTCTGCTGTGGTGGTGCAATCCCGCTGTCAGCATGGCCAGTACCTGATCGAAGTGCTGGACCAGGGGCCTGGGATAGATGCCAACTTTGCACAACGTATTTTCCAGAAATTTTCCCAGGCAGACAGTGCAGACAGCCGGCGAAACGAAGGGTCAGGTCTGGGACTTGCCATTGTGAAAGAACTGACCGAACACATGAATGGTCAGGTCAGTTTCCGCAACAGGGATGAAGGTGGCTGTTGTTTTTATTTACGCTTTCCCCAGGCCACCACGCAACCACAAAGCCGTTTGCTGGTGGTTGAACCCGATAGCCGGGTCGCCGACCATATGATGCAGTTGCTCAAAGGCCAGAATTATTTATTGGATTGGGCGCGCACCCTGACCCACGCCATCAAAGCCTTGCGTCAGCACAAGTATCAGGCCATAACCCTGGATTTAAATCTGCCGGACGGTCATGGGTCAGCCTTGTTTGATGAACTGCGTGAGCTGGAGCTCAGCACTCCTGTCATTATCATCAACTCGGAATATCATGGTGAGCAGGTGGAACTCTCCGGCGGTCTGGCCACGCTGGACTGGCTGGAAACCCCCGGCGCCACTAAGGTGCTGCTGGATAAATTGCAGCATCAGCTGTTTAGCCAGCCTTCACCCAAACCCCGGATCCTGCATATTGAAGATGACCCGCATTTAAGCCAGATCCTGCAACTGCAGCTGGCAGAAGTTGCCCTCTGCCAGCAGGCTGTCAGTCTGAAGGCGGCCAACGATCTGCTGCTCCAACAGCAGTTTGACTTGATTATTCTCGATATAGGTTTACCAGACGGTTCTGGCCTGGCACTGCTACCGGAACTGGCCAGAGCACACCCTGGCGTTCCGGTGGTGATTTGGTCAGCACAGGAGCTGAGCCATGAAGCACGTCAACAGGTCAGCCTGGTATTAGCCAAAAGCCGGGTCGATATGGACACAGTACTGGCACAAATAAAAGCCTTGCTGGCGGGTCGCCGTTAAGTCTTTTTTGCGTCAAACACCATGGTTCTGTTGCGCCCGGCATGTTTGGCCTGATACAGGGCCTGATCGGCCTGTTCAATAAACTGTTCTGTATCCAGTCCGCTGTGCCATTGGCTGATACCGGCACTGAAAGTGCAGTTAAAATGCCCGTCAGCATAACTGAACGGAATGGCAGCAAAGGCTTTACGCAGCTGTTCAACCACAGTAAAGGCCTGCTCTTTGGTGCAGTCCGATAAAATCAGCAGATACTCCTCACCACCGTAGCGACCGACAATATCTATTTTCCGTAGCTGTTGTTTCAACAGGTTGGCCAGGCTGCTGATGACCTGATCACCAACAGGGTGACCATAACTGTCGTTCACCTTTTTAAACAGATCGATGTCGATCATCACTGTACTGACCGCAACACCAGTGCGGTCAGCACGCTGCAATTCGTACGTCAGTTGCTCTTTCACCCGCGCATGTTGTAATAACCCGGTCAGACTGTCTTTGGTCATCATATCAGCCAGTTGCCGGGCCCGCTGCGCCCTGGCGAATACAGCCACAATCAGCGCTGTATCCGTCATAGGTTTGGTCAGAAAATCATCACCACCTTTAACCAGGGCCGCCAGCTGGCGCTCGCTGTCGGTTTCGGAAGACAGATAAATAATAGGCACACTGAGCCACTGATCACTCAGCCGGATCAGCTGGGCCAGTTCTGGGCCAGTGCAATAAGGCATATTGACGTCCAGCAGCACCACATCCGGGTGAAAGCGGTTCAGGCTGTCATAAATTTTGGTTGGGTCGGCCAGAATTTCCGCTCTTAAGCCCGCGCCCTGCAGCACCAAAGCATAGTGTTCAGCCAGCAGCTGATCGTCATCAACAATCAAGACCCGAAACGCCTCGCGGCTGCGGATGGCCAGTAAACGCTGCAGCCGGGCCTCCAGCATGGTGGTATTTACGGGTTTCACAAAATAGCCCTGTGCACCAACCCGGACGGCAGCCAGATGCAGTCCAAAGCCGTCCTGTTCGCTCAGGATCAGCACAGGGATCGGCTCCTTTTGTGTACTTTGCAGCCTGGCAACAAAGCCCAGCCCGTCCTCAGCATCCGCCGCAGGCGAGATGTCCAGCACCAGCGCATCAGGAATTTGCGCATCCACCAGCTGCTTCAGTTCCGCCACACTAGTCGCCGTTTTCACCTGATAACCAAATGAGGTCAGGGTGAGTTCAATAAAACCTGAAATGTCCGCTTGCGCCTCCAGCACATAAATGCTGGCGTGACGCCCGCTTTGTTTTTGCAGCTGTGACGAGGTAACACTGAGCACATGATGACTGGCCTGATAGGCCTGATGAACCTGCTGGAACAGCGTAATAAAATCTCTGATTTGTTCCACGGCAGGTGCTGCTGGGGATTCCATCCAGTTACGCAGTTCAAGTTCCAGATTCTTCGAAATGCGGCCAAGTGCCGGAAAACCAAAAGTGCCGGCAGACCCTGCCAGCGTGTGCAGTTTAAACTTCAGCCCTTTGATTTCATCCCGCCAGTTCAGCTTTTGCGGCAATGCAGCCAAAGCGGACACCTGGCGTGCCAGCTCTGGAATTTCGTCCTGCAACCGTGCCAGATACTGTTGGTGCAACAAGGCCAGTTGGTGTTCAAGTTTGGATTGCTCTGTACTCATGTCCGTAAGAGTGCTTTTTTAAACTGAATTCACTATAACAAAGGCGGCCATAAAACCCAGCACTTTCTTCCAAATAAACAATAAAGTCAGCCACTTGGCATGTGGCTGACATAAAAACCCTATAACCTTACCGTTAAACCTGAGGCCAGAGTGCGCCGGTAAGCCAGATAAGCAGGAACAGCCCCCAATACTACACTGAGCCCGACCACTGCGGCTAACAGGGCGGCGGTATGCGAATGCCAGGGCCAGACACTGATAAACAGCCCGTATTCGCTGGACAATAATTCGCGGAACAGCCACAAGGCCGCCGTCAGGCCAGCCAGCGCCAACACCACCGACAACACCACCAGCAACAGCAATTCCAGTTCAATCAACAGGAAAATACTCAGCGGTGGAGCGCCCACCGCCCGCAGAATCGCCATTTCCCGTTGCCGCTCTTTTAATCCGGCCAGCAAGGTAGTGACAATACCCACCAGACTGGCCAGCAATACCAGAGCCGAAATCACCAGCAACATACTCTCCACCATGCCCAGCATTTGCCAGAGCTCCGCCAATGCCACGCCAGGCAAAATGGCCGTGAGGGGTTCGGCTTTGAAATCGTTGATTTGCCGTTGCAACACAAAAGTGGCAATTTTGCTTTTCAGCCCGACCAGAAAAGCCGTAATCACTTTCGGCTCTAAATCCATCTGCAGGCTTTGTTCGGCACTGACCACTTTTCCGGGCCGCGGAGCACCACTTTCCCAGCCGAGGTGAATGGCCTCAATGCCTTCGAGCGAAATATGCACACTCTGATCCACCGGGGTGCCGGTTGGCGCCAGAATTCCGACCACAGTAAAAGGTTTGTCTTTGTGTTGCGAGAAGCTGACACTGCCTACCCCATGGGACAACACTATGCTGTCGCCGACACGGTAACCCAATTTGGCCGCCACCACAGACCCCAGCACCGCGTCGTACACAGCAGAAAACTCTTTGCCTTCGGCCAGTGCCAAAGGCTGCTTTTCACCAAAGCGGTAGAATTTAAAGTAATCATTATTGGTGCCAATGACCCGGTAACCCCGGTGTGAATCCCCCAGCGATAAGGGAATTGTCCACTCCACCTGCGGATGCTGTTTCAGCTGCTGGTACGAAGACCACCCTATATTGTTCGTGGCGTTACCAATACGAAACACTGTGTACAGCATTAAATTCAACTGACTGGAGCGGGCACCGACAATCAGATCCGTCCCCGATACTGTGCTGGTAAAACTCTGCCTGGCCTCCTGGCGGATATGGTCGATCCCCAGCAACAAACCAATACTGATCACCAGTGACAACACCGTCATCAGCACAGTGCCCTTGCGGTTCAGTAAACTGGCTTTCGCCAACTGCATTAACATGGCTGCACTCCCCGTTCTAACTGCTCCATATCCAGCTGCAACCGGAAATGCGCTTTGAGTGTTGGATCATGGCTGACAAAAATCACCGTGGTGCCAGCCTGCTCAGCTTCACTGAGCATCAGTTGCATAAAGGCATCCCGGTGTTTGTGATCCAGCGCCGAGGTGGGCTCATCGGCAATCAGCAGCGCTGGCTGATTCAGCAAGGCTCTGGCTATAGCCACCCGTTGCTGCTGCCCGACACTCAGCTCTGTGGCCTTTTGCTGCCAGCTGTGTTCAGGTAAACCAAGCCGGCCAAGCAACTCTTTAGCACGTTGCTCTGCATCGGCCGGTTTGCCAGCAAAAGTACTGATCAGCAGCACATTTTGCAGCACTGTCAGGTAAGGGATCAGGTTCAGCTGTTGAAACACCACCCCAATGGCCGTGGCCCGCAGCGCGTCCCTTTTACGATCAGACAAAGCACTGGCTTCTGTGCCCTTCAGCCAGATCTCCCCCTGTTGGTTGCGATAAATACCACAAAGCAGGTTCAGCAAGGTGGTTTTACCTGAGCCAGACGGGCCATACACAAAAAGATGCTGGCCAGGCTGCAGTACTAAATGAGGGATATCAAGCAGCGGTGCCTGGCCAGGCCAGGCAAAGCGCAGGTTTTTGAGTTCAAGCGCAGGAAATTTCGGGTTGGTGTGCATTGTCATCAAAAGGCTCGTGTTATGATAACCGGCAAAAGTTGTGACCTTATAACACAAGCAAAGGGCCTGTCTCCAATGGTACGAGCGTTATACATAGCGTTATTTTCGGCATTAATCGCATTTGCGGCCCCGGCTGCTGTTGCAGAAGATTACAAGGCACTGGAATGGACGGATCTGCTGCCGGAAGAAGATTTGAAAAAGATGGAAGCCTTGCCGGAAATCAGCCATGAAGGTGGCGAAATGGCAGCCAGCAGCCCGCTGAACCAGGGCTATTCCAATCAGGACCCGGCGGCAGCAGCCTGGAACGAGGTGTTGCAATCGGCCAATGTCAAAGCAGAGCTGAACAAGAAGAAAGTCAAAGTTCCCGGCTTTATTGTGCCTGTGGAGTACGACGCAGAACAGAATGTTACCGCATTTTTCCTGGTGCCCTACTTCGGGGCCTGTATCCATGTGCCGCCACCGCCGCCAAACCAGATTATTTATGTCACCAACAAGCAGCCAATTAAGGCCGACATGATTTATTCGCCGTTTTGGATCAGCGGTACCCTGACCACGGACAGCATGCGCCACGACCTGGCCAACTCGGCCTATTCAATGAAAGCAGATAAAATTGAAGAGTATGTGTACGAATAGTCTGCACGCAGACTTTGGCACAAAAACCGGCTTCACGCCGGTTTTTTTTACGCCAGCTTACTGCAAACTGACGGGCCCCAGTGCGGGCGTCCATTCGGCCGCGCCCTGTACCCCATTGACAATCCACTGGACCGACACTTTTTCTACGCCCGGCCCCAGCTCTGCCAGTTGAATGCTCAGCTGCTTCAGCTGCTCCGGATCCTGACACAACAGGCTGTAACTGGCATTCAGATCGGCATGGCCATGTTCAGCCTCACGTTCAAGTTCAGAGCTGATCTCAGAGGAATTCACCACACAACCCGCTGCCGCATCAAAACTGAACCAGTGGCCCTGCCTGAATCCATCCAGCACTTGCTGCAACTTTTGCTGTTGGGCCGCATCTTTTGGTTTATGTTCAAAACCAACCAGACTGGCTGCCGGGCTGTCAAAGGCCAGCTCAACCTCATTCCCTTCCAGCACAAAGGTCAGCGTGGCCAAACCATGTTGATGGCTGCCATGACTTTCATGGCCAGCCTGAGGTTGTGGCACCTCGTCATGGTCGTGCTGCGGCTGCTGAGCAAAAACCGGTGCGCCCATCAGGCAGCATGCCAGTATGGCAGTGGAGACCCCTTTCATCTGTGTATTCCTTCGTTCGCGCTTTGGTCACTTAATGCTGTTATCTTAACAACTGCAATCTGTCTGGCGAGCACTCACTCGTCTTGTTTTTTCTGTCGTTAGACCTGGATTGCTACCGCAGCATGCAGCGGCTCTGTATCTGCACAGGTGAAAATCTGCGCAGCCGGACCAAACTGAGGTATGCTGGACTTCATTGCCATCAGGGAGCCTACAGATGAAACTCGAACTGACTCAGGATCAAAAAGGCCTGTTGCGTCAACGGATCCGGATCCGTGAACACCAGATTATTGCCGATCTGGAACAGGTGGCCGGCGGCACAGGTCTGGGCCCAGACCCACACGATTTATTCGATGCTTCGGTCGCCACCTGTAAAGCCATGACGTTGCAGCTTTACGCCAAACGCAAAGCGTTACCGCTGGAGGCCGTCAATGTGCTGCTGAGCCGGGATGACAGCGAAGAGCGCAAAGGCCTTTATACACTACAGATTGAACTCGAATTGGAAGGACCGTTAAGTGCTGAGCAAAAACAGCAGCTGTTGGAGATCGCCGACAAATGCCCGGTACATAAACTGATGACTCAGGCGGAGATCCAGATCAGCACCAGCCTGAAAGCAGAGCCTGCCCCTGCGGCTGCCGCCACACCGCTGTTAATTGAACCACAGATCAGAAACATTGGCTTTGATATCAAACGCTTGCTGCCATCCAAAGCACAGCGGCGGGTGGGCCCTTTTATCTTTGTCGATCATATGGGCCCGGCAACCTTTGCGCCAGGCACCACAGAAGGCGATGTGCGACAGCACCCTCATATTGGCCTTGCCACCCTGACCTGGCTGTTTCAGGGCGCCATGATGCACCGCGACACTTTAGGCAGCCGGCAACGTATTGAACCAGGTGCGGTCAACCTGATGCGGGCTGGCTCCGGTATTGCTCACTCCGAGCGGATCCCGGCCGATGTCCGTGAGCAGCAACAGGTGGTGGAAGGTATGCAGGTCTGGCTGGTGCTGCCGCCAGCCGAAGCGGAATCAGCCCCGGATTTTAAACATTACCCGGCTGCCTTATTTCCGATCATGCAGGTACCAGGCTGTTCGGTGCGGGTGATTCTTGGCGAATACTTCTCGCAAAAATCTGTGGTGAAATACCCGCTGCGTTGTCTTTATGTGGAGCTGAAGCTGGCCCCTTGCGCACAGTTGACTTTGCCTTTGACCGAGCAGCAACAGGCTGTTTATCTGGCCTCTGGCTCGTTAAAACAGCCAGAACTTCAGGCTGGCCAGATGCTGGTGCAGGCCGATGATCTTCAGGTAACAGCCGGCGATGAAGGCGCCCAGCTCATGCTGCTCGGCGGCGAAGCCGTGCCAGACCCGGTGTTACTGAACTGGAACTTTGTCGCCCGCACCCCGGAGCGGCTGTTACAGGCCAAAACCGACTGGAATGAAGGCCGCTTCCCTCGCCTGAGTGACGACCCGGAATGGATTGAAGCGCCCTGATCCTTTAGTCGTCCGTGCGTCGGGCCGCCAGAAACCAGGCTGGCGGCTGCTGCTCCAGATGCAGGATTATAGGTTGTAAGGTCTGAAAGACCTGGTGAATAAATTCCGGCTTGATGGCCTGCCAGTCATCCGTCGGGCTGTGGTAATCCTTGTGCATTGCGGTGGCAAAATACAACACGGGGTACCCGGCACGATAAAAAGGCGCGTGGTCACTGGCCGCAGCCCAGTCCACCTTTCCCCTGACATAACGGGATTCTTCCGTACGGCGCCAACGCAGCGGTAAGGCCAGTTGTTGCTGGACTATCCAGTCTTTCAATCCGGCAAGCTGAGTGGAACCAAACCAATACAGCCTTGGCACCCGCTGATACCTCCCTACCATATCCAGATTAATCACCAGCGCCAGCTCCGCTGGTTGCCAATGCCGCGATTTGACCAGATGCCTGGCGCCGTAAAGTCCGCTTTCTTCCGCATCTGTGGCCACAAACCAGTACTGATAAGGACGGCATTTCACCGCCAGCCAGCGGGCAAGTGCAAGCAGCATGGCCACGCCAGAAGCATTGTCATCGGCCCCGTTATAAACTTTGCCCGCCACTATCCCCAGATGATCATAATGTGCGCTCAGCAGCACCACAGGCGCATTTGGCTGGCAGGCTGGTAACACAGCAATCAGGTTGATGCCCTGACGCTCAGAAAACCCCGCCCTGTAGTTAAATGGCTGCGCATAGTCCTGTTGCCAGGGCCGCAGGCCGGCATTGACAAACTGTTGACGGATATAGTCCCGGGCCAGCGCCGCTCCGGCAGAACCTGTTTTACGCCCTTCGAGCCTGTCTGAGGCCAGATACTGAATATCGGCCATCAACTGGTCAGTGGCGTTGCCAAAGGCCGGAGGAACCACAAACCAGATTGCCCAGACAAAAAGAAAAATCCATCGCCTCACGGTTTGGCCTGCAATGCCGTCAGCGCATTGAGCTTGGCGTTAAAGCGTTCTTTCTCTCTGAAACTTTGCGCATAACGCCCGGCCAGTTTGAAGTATTTTTCAGACTGCTGATACTTTCCCTGCTGAAAATACAGGCCAGCCAGACCGGCCATGGCTTCAGTGAGAGCTGGCTCCAGGGACAGCGCATGGTGAAAATGCTGCTCTGCCTTTGCCAGTTTTTTATCCCTCATGGCTTCATGCGCTAACATCACGTGATAATAAGGATTTGCCTGCCGCAATTCCTCGACCTGCCGCTCGTATTGCCTTGCTTTGTCTTCCATACCTCTGAACCGGTACAACACCGCCAGGTTGGCCTTCATATTAATGGAACGCGGGTGTAACCGAATGCCATGCAAATAGACAGCTTCGGCTTCTTCCAGGTAACCAGTCTGCCGGTACAAAATGGCCAGGTTATTCAGCGCATCAGAAGCCAGACTATAAAGTGTCAGTGCCTGGCGCAGGTACGCATAAGCCAGATTAAAATTTTGCTCCAACATCGCCTTGGCACTTTTGTTGGCATAGAACATGGACACAATTTCTTGCTGACTGATGGTGCGGACCGGAAAGTGCGATTTATTGGTTTCTAAATCAAAATCAATTACATAGCCAGGGTTTCTAAACCAGGTCGAACCATAGGTACTGGGCGATTGCGGCTCTTTTACTTTTAAGTTTACATGGCCATTGAGCAGACTGGCGCCACGGATCTGTGTCCAGTATTCAGGGATTTGTACATCCTGGAAAGTAACAGTTAAATCTGCTGCTTTGGCCAGGCTATAGGACAACACCGTCAGGGACAGGCAATTGGCCTGCTGCATCTGCAGGGTTTCTTTCGCGGTCAGGGTGGCGGCATTGTCGTAATTCAGCCGCTTACCTTTTAAAAAGAAAATGTAATTGAGCAGCGCATCGGTTTTTTCTTTCGTACCCGGCAGCGGCCTGACCGTCAGCTCCATATCCCGGACAACATCGTCAGGCAACGCAAATATGTCCGCTTCGGTCTCGACAGGCTGATGTTGAAAATTAAAGGCGTTATCAATAAACAACGGGCTTGGGTCGGGCAATTCCTTATGGAAGGTCGCTAAACTGCTGCACCCCGCCAGGCAGCAGCTCAGCACAAGCAATAAAGCGCCATACCGGAAACACATCACAGCAACCTCAATTGCACAGGTAGTACTGAGAGTATAATGCTGAATTAACCAGCAGCCCGCCCCATCCGTCCCGCGGACTCAACCACTGATACCAAAGCAGCAAAGTAAAGCTGACAGCGGAGCCGGACAGAGCGGATCAAGGCAGGTTCAGGACAAGTTCGGTGCCAGCCAGCTTTCCGCTTCTTGCTGGCTCCAGCCTTTTTTACCCGCATAGTCCGCCAATTGATCCTGACCAATTTTGCTGACCGCAAAGTACTTGCTGTCCGGGTGGGCGAAGTACCAGCCACTAACCGCCGCGCCCGGCCACATGGCGTAACTTTCGGTCAGTTTGATGCCGGTTCGGGCTTCAACATCCAATAACTGCCACAAAGTGCCTTTTTCCGTGTGCTCCGGGCAGGCCGGGTAACCGGGCGCTGGCCGAATGCCCTGGTACAACTCACGGATCAGTTGCTCATTATCCAGTTGTTCATCCGGCGCATACCCCCAGTAGTCACGCCGGACTTTCATGTGCAGGTATTCAGCCAGCGCTTCGGCCAACCGGTCGGCCAGCGCTTTCACCATAATGCTGTTGTAGTCGTCATGGGCGGCAGCAAAGTCTGCGGCCAGTTCATCGGCGCCAAAGCCGGTGCTGACCGCAAAAGCGCCGATATAGTCGGCGACGCCACTGCCCACTGGCGCAATAAAGTCTGCCAGTGCGCAATTGGGTGCGTCGTTGCGCAGCTGCAATTGCTGACGCAGGTTGTACAGACGGCACTGCTCCTCGCTGCGGCTCTCGTCGCGGTACACCACTATATCTTCACCATCACTGGCGGCCGGGAAGAAACCGAAGATGGCTTTGCCTTTGACTTTGCCGGATTGGATCATCAAATCCAGCATCGCATTGGCGTCCTGATACACCCTACGTGCTTCCAACCCAACGTCCGGGTGGTTCAGAATGGCTGGGAATTTGCCGGACAATTGCCAGGTCAGGAAGAATGGCGTCCAGTCGATATAATCCCGCAACGTCTGTAAATCCACCTCCGCCCACAGATGCACACCAGGCTGCTTCGGCGCTGGCGCCACTTTGGTTAAATCCAGCGGGAATTTATTCTGCTGTGCTTCGCTAAAAGTAAGTAAGCGCTCACCGGGGCGGCTGCGGGCATGTTGGGCACGGGCTCTGTCGTATTCATCATTCACCCGGGCCAGAAAATCTGGCTTTTGCGCCTTGCTGATCAGCGCCTGCACCACGGAGACACTGCGCGACGCATTGGGCACATAGACGACACCATGCTGGTAATGTTGGGCAATTTTAATGGCGGTATGGGCTTTGGAGGTGGTGGCGCCACCAATCAGCAGTGGCACGTCAAAACCCAGGCGGGTCATTTCTTTGGCCACATGCACCATTTCATCAAGCGACGGCGTGATCAGGCCCGACAGGCCAATGACATCGACATTCTGTTCTTTCGCCACCTGCAGCAGCTGAGCACAGGGCACCATCACGCCCAAGTCAATCACTTCAAAGTTATTGCACTGCAACACCACACCAACAATATTTTTGCCAATGTCGTGTACGTCGCCTTTGACTGTAGCAAGCAGTACCTTGCCCTGGCTGCTGGCACCTGTACCGGCTTTTTCTGCTTCGATATAAGGCTGTAAGTAAGCAACCGCTTTCTTCATCACCCGCGCCGACTTCACCACCTGAGGCAAAAACATTTTGCCTTCACCAAAGAGGTCGCCGACCACATTCATGCCATCCATCAGCGGGCCTTCAATCACATGCAAAGGCCGCTCCGCCTGCTGGCGGGCTTCTTCCGTATCCTCGTCAATAAAGTCCGTAATGCCTTTGACCAGCGCATGTTCCAGCCGTTTACTGACAGGCCAGCTGCGCCAGGCCTCATCTTCTTTGACCACCACAGCACCGTCGCCTTTAAACTCTGCGGCAATCTCCAGCAACCGCTCAGTTGCATCCGGCCGGCGGTTGAGGATCACATCCTCGACCCGCTCACGCAGCAGTTCTGGAATATCGTCATACACCGCCAGTTGACCGGCATTGACGATGCCCATGTCCATGCCTGCGGCAATGGCGTGGTACAAAAACACCGAGTGAATGGCTTCACGTACCGGGTCGTTGCCACGAAACGAAAAAGACACGTTGGACACACCGCCGGAGATTTTGGCGTAAGGGCAGCTGGCTTTGATTTCGCGGGTGGCCTCAATAAAGTCCACTGCATAGTTGTTGTGCTCTTCAATGCCGGTGGCTACCGCAAAAATATTGGGGTCAAAAATAATGTCCTGCGGCGGAAATTTGGCTTGCTCCACCAGCAACCTGTAAGCACGTTGACAAATTTCCACTTTACGGGCTTTGGTGTCAGCCTGGCCTTTTTCGTCAAAGGCCATCACCACCACGGCAGCACCGTAACGACGCAGCAGTTTGGCCTGATGCAGGAAAATGGCTTCGCCTTCTTTCAGTGAAATGGAGTTCACCACCGGCTTACCCTGAATGCATTTGAGCGCCGCTTCGATAACGTCCCATTTGGACGAGTCGACCATAATGGGCACCCGGGAAATATCCGGTTCAGACGCCAGCAGGTTCAGATAACGCACCATGGCCGCCTTGCTGTCCAGCATGGCCTCATCCATGTTGATATCGATGATTTGCGCGCCGTTTTCCACTTGCTGACGGGCAACATCCAGCGCTTTTTCATACTGACCTTCGAGGATCAGCTTTTTAAAACGGGCCGAACCTGTAACGTTGGTGCGTTCGCCAACATTGATAAAACGGGCCTGAACTTGCTGCATTACCACTCCAGACTAAAGGCTTCAAGGCCAGATAAACAAAAACGATGGGACGGCAGCTTCGGCTGCCGGGGGGAGACGCCCGCCACCACCTGACTGATGGCCTGAATATGCGCCGGTGTACTGCCACAGCACCCGCCGACAATATTTAAAAAACCTTGTCTGGCCCAGTCGGCAATTTCAGCCGCCATCTCATTGGCGGTCAGGTCGTACTCACCAAACTCATTGGGCAAGCCAGCATTCGGGTGCACAGAGACATAACATTCGGCCATCTCTGACAAGGTTTCCACATAAGGCCGGAGCAAATCCGGGCCAAGCGCACAGTTCAGACCAAAGCTGAGCGGGTTGACATGGGACAGCGAATGATAAAAAGCTTCAGTGGTCTGGCCCGACAAAGTGCGGCCAGAGGCATCGGTAATAGTGCCGGAAATCATCACAGGCCATTCCTGCCCCAGTTCATCAAACACCGCCAGCACGGCAAAAGCAGCAGCTTTGGCGTTCAGGGTATCAAAGATAGTTTCCAGCATAATGATGTCGGCGCCGCCTTTCAGCAGTGCATGGGTCGACTCTTTATAGGCACTGACCAGGGTATCAAAATCCACATTGCGGTAACCCGGGTCATTCACATTGGGCGAAATGGATGCCGTTCTGTTCGTGGGGCCTAACACACCGGCAACAAAACGTGGTTTGTCCGCGGTACTGTATTGATCGCAGGCCTGCCGGGCCAGCCGGGCAGATTCATAATTAATTCGGGCCGACAAGGCCTGCATCTCATAATCGGCCATCGCAATGGGTGTGGCGTTAAAACTGTTGGTTTCCAGAATATCAGCGCCAGCCGCCAGATACTGGCGGTGAATGTCGAGGATCACTTCAGGTTTGGTCAGCACCAATAAATCATTATTGCCTTTGACATCAACAGGCCAGCCGGCAAACTCAGCACCGCGGTAATCGGCTTCCTGCAACTTGTATTGCTGGATCATGGTGCCCATACCACCATCCAGTACCAGAATACGTTCAGATAGCAGTGCTGCCAGCTGAGCTGGCGTGACAGTGGAATAACTCATTTATTGTGCTTGTCCTATCTGTTGCAGATCAAAAGGTGTCGCCTGATAGACATAATAATTCAGCCAGTTACTGAATAACAAAAAGGCATGGCTTTGCCAGAGTTTCAGCGGGCCTTGCAGTGGGTCATTGTGCCGAAAGTAATTCTCCGGCACTTTGGGGTTCAGTCCGGCAGCCAGATCACGCTGGTATTCGTCGTTTAGTGTACCCACGTCATATTCAGGATGACCTGTGACGAAAATCCGGCTGCCTGTGCTGTTTTGCAGCAAATACGCCCCTGTTTGATCCGCTTCAGCCAGCACATGCAAATCGGGGTGAGACTGGTACTTTTGTTTCGGTACCTGAGCATAACGCGAATGCGGCACCAGAAATTCATCGTCAAAGCCCCGCACCAAAGGACACAAAGGTTGCACCACCTGCTGCCAGTACACCCCAGACAGTTTTTCGCCGCGAATTTCCCGTTGCAGGCCATAGTAATAATACAAAGCGGCATGCGCCGCCCAGCATAAAAACAGGGTTGACGTCACGTTGTTATCGGCCCAGGCCAGAATTTCCGACAGCTGCGGCCAATAGCTGACCTCTTCATAATCCACCAGGCCCAAAGGCGCACCGGTAATTATCAGACCGTCATATTTTTGTTGCTGCACATCAGAGAAATAGCGGTAAAAACAGTTCAGATGACTTTCTGGTGTGTGCTTACTGACATGGTTATCCAGCCGGATCAGTTCAATGTCCACCTGCAACGGACTGTTGGCCAATAAACGCAATAATTGAATTTCGGTGGCCACTTTATTGGGCATCAGGTTCAGAATGGCAATTTTCAGCGGCCGGATGTCCTGCGACGCCGCCCGGCTTTCCGTCATCACAAAGACGTTTTCCACCGATAAGGCTTCTACCGCCGGTAATTGATCGATGACTTTAATGGGCATTCGCTACTCCACGCCTGTGCTTAAATGTCGTTAGTCTGGCTTGCAGATTTGGATATGTCAACTTCTATACGTTTAGACGGCCAAATGAAACCTATCAGGCGACAACCTGCACCAGGCGGCCTATGCTGTTCTTAATGAAACTGGTTGCGGGGTGATCAACGTGCGTGCTGTATGGGGGCTGCTGCTCTGCCTGGCGCTGCAATGCCAGGCGCTGGAAGACAAAATACCTGTCTATATCCGGGATGATGTCTATGCCGACTATCTGACGTTTTTGGCTGGGCGTGCTCCGGATGCCATCAATGACTTCAGCGGCCCAGGTATGCGTCGTGATGTGGCTGACCTGGTGTTATTGCACCAGGCGTTACTTCTGGGTGGCTTTAAGCGGCAATTTCAATACCTGCCGGGTAAGATCAACTTCCGCAACACCAGTATGCTGAAAAATGGCGATTCCCTGCTGAGCTTTGACACCTACTGGCTAAGTGATGCAGAAAAATTTGCCGGACAGGTGTATATCACCGAACCCATTATCGCGAAAGGCGATTACCTTGCCGGTGTTTTTGCCAGCCCCGCCAATGAAAAGGTCTTTCAGCTGCGCAGTCTGGAGCAATTGCGCCAGCTAACTGCGGTATCAACGCCCAAATGGCACACTGACTGGGCCACCCTGTCGGCGTTGCCGCTGAAACAATTGTTCAGGCAAGATGAATGGTTAAGTCAGGCCAGAATGGTGCATCTGCAGTGGGCAGATTTTATGCTGATGCCTTTCTTTCCTAATGAAAATCAGAGTTTCATTCTGGAAAAAATTGAATTAAAAGCAGTTCCCGGTATAGCGGTGTTATTGAATGACAGCCGTCATTTTGTGATCAGCCGTCAACACCCCGAAGGTGCAGCAGCTTTTGCGGCCTTAAACCTTGGTTTGCAGCAAATGAAACGACAATGCACGATCAACAGGTTGTACCGGCAGGCCGGTTTTTTTGGTTGATAAAAAACAGGTGCATATTTTAAACCCTCCATAAAGACGGAGAGACCTGGCGCAGCAGGCAGGATTTGTTCAGTTTGCATCTGACATAAAAACACAACACCCAGACTTGCCGGGTGTTGTGTTTTATTGAGACCGGGAGCTGCCAGTAAAATTACAGGTCCACCTCAGCATCTTCTGGCATCATGCCAAAATCTTCGCTGGCTGTCGGAGCTCCTTTGCCTGGTTCCAGCAGCAGCTGGCGACGGATTTCCGCTTCAATTTCTTTGGCCACCGTTGGGTTTTCTTCCAGAAACTTCATTGCATTGGCTTTACCCTGACCAATCTTATTGCCTTGGTAGGCATACCAGGCACCGGATTTATCAATCAGTTTCTGCTGCACGCCCAGGTCAATCAGCTCACCCGTTTTGCTGATCCCAGCACCATACATAATGATAAATTCAGCCTGTTTGAACGGAGGCGCCACTTTGTTTTTCACCACTTTGACGCGGGTTTCGTTCCCTGTCACTTCGTCCCCGTCTTTCACGGAACCGGTGCGGCGAATATCCAGACGCACAGAAGCGTAGAACTTCAACGCATTACCACCTGTGGTGGTCTCAGGGTTACCGAACATCACACCAATTTTCATGCGGATTTGGTTAATGAAAATACATAAAGTGTTGGAACGTTTGATATTACCAGTCAGCTTACGCAGCGCCTGAGACATTAAACGCGCCTGCAAACCCACGTGGCTGTCGCCCATATCGCCTTCAATTTCAGCGCGAGGGGTTAAAGCGGCTACCGAGTCGACGATAATCACATCCACAGAACCAGAGCGCACCAGCATGTCACAGATCTCCAGCGCCTGTTCACCTGTGTCAGGCTGAGAGACCAGCAGGTCGCTGACATTCACACCCAGTTTGGCGGCATACACAGGGTCTAACGCGTGCTCAGCGTCGATAAAAGCACAGGTCTTGCCCAGTTTTTGCGCTTCCGCCACCACTTGCAAAGTTAACGTGGTTTTACCGGACGACTCAGGACCATAAATTTCGACAATACGGCCACAAGGCAAACCGCCAATACCCAACGCAATGTCCAGGCCCAACGAACCGGTAGAAATTGCGTCAATATCCAGTGCCTGGGTATCACCAAGACGCATAATGGAGCCTTTACCAAATTGACGTTCGATTTGGCTTAACGCTGCGCTCAATGCTTTTTGTTTATTGTCGTCCATCTGTGTCTCCGCTGAATTCTGTGAATGCACCAAAGTGCTGTATGCTCATACAGTAGTCTTTTTCATTTCGACTGTCAATAACAGGCCTGGTTATTTAAACAGCATTTAATCGGCCAGCATCAACAGCAGTTGGTCCAAAGCAAAATCGATGGCCTGCTGCCTTATCGCGGCTCGGTCACCGGCAAATAACTGCTGCACACTGACCTGATGCCCGTGCAGATGAAAAGCAAACCAGACCAGGCCGACCGGCTTGGTTGGGGTGCCGCCTCCCGGGCCTGCGATACCGGATACCGCCACCGCCACCGGACAGCCAGCTGCCAGGGCTGCACCTTCGGCCATCTCCAGCACACAGGCTTCACTGACGGCGCCGTGTTGCAACAGGGTTTCGGCTTTCACATTCAACAGTTGCTGTTTGGCTTTATTGCTGTAGGTGACAAAGCTGCGGTCCAGATAGCCCGAACTGCCGGGCACTTCAGTCAGGCTATAGGCAATACCGCCACCAGTGCAGGATTCGGCGGTGGTGATAGCCAGATTTTTCCGTAATAATAGCGCTCCTAAATCCGCAGCCAGTTGATAGGTAGAAGCCGGAATAGTCATTGTGGACCCCAACAGGAATAAGAAACCTATTATGCCGTCAGAAATTTATGCCGGGCAAGCCGCCAGTCCGCACACCCCGATGATGCAGCAGTATCTGGGCCTGAAAAGCCAGCATCCGGACATTTTATTGTTTTACCGGATGGGTGATTTTTATGAGCTGTTTTACGACGATGCTAAAAAAGCAGCGGCTCTGCTGGATATTTCACTGACCAAACGTGGCCAGTCGGCTGGCCAGCCCATTCCGATGGCCGGTGTGCCTCATCATGCCGTGGAAGCTTATCTGGCCAAACTGGTGCAACTGGGTGAATCCGCCGCCATCTGTGAGCAGATAGGCGACCCGGCGACCAGTAAAGGGCCGGTCGAGCGCAAAGTGGTGCGTATTGTCACCCCTGGCACCGTGACTGACGAAGCCCTGCTGCAAGAGCGGCAGGACAATCTGATTGCGGCCATTTACCAGCATAAACAGCAGTACGGTGTGGCCTGGCTCGACCTTGGCAGCGGCCGCTTCCTGACCAATCAGGTTGGTCATATCGACGACCTACTGGCGCTGCTGCAGCGCTTAAGCCCGGCCGAGCTGTTGTACAGTGAAGACCAGCCCTGGCCTGATACCGTATTGCAGCGCAAAGGCACCCGCCGCCGCCCGGAATGGGAGTTTGACCTGCAAAGTGCACAGCGCCTGCTGACGCAACAATTCGGCACCCGTGATTTAGCCAGTTTCGGTGTGGACGAAGCCCCGGTGGCCTTAATGGCGGCCGGTTGTCTGATGACCTATGTGAAAGACACCCAACGCAGTCAGTTACCGCATATCCGTGCTATTGCGTTGGAACGGCATCAGGACAGCATTATTCTGGACGCGGCCACCCGCCGCAATCTGGAGCTGACCTTAAGTTTGTCGGGCCAGACCGAACATACGCTGGCGGCTGTGCTGGACCGCTGCCAGACCGCCATGGGCAGCCGCTTATTAAAGCGCTGGATCCACGCCCCGCTGCGCAACCAGTCCCGTGTGCAGGCGCGGCATCAGGCGGTGGCTGAGCTGCAAAGCTATTACGCCGAACTGCAGCCGCAACTTAAACAAGTGGGTGATTTAGAACGTATAGTCGCCCGACTGGCACTGCGCTCTGCCCGGCCACGGGATTTTGCCCGTCTGCGTTCCACCCTGCAGTTATTGCCGGAGCTCAGCCACAGCCTGCGGCCCCTTGGCAGCCCGCTGTTGAGTCAAATGAAACAAGCCACAGTGCCGCAACCTGAACTGTGCGCTTTGCTTGAACGTGCCATAGTGGAAAACCCGCCTGTGCTGATCCGTGATGGCGGTGTGATTGCCGACGGCTACCACAGCGAACTGGACCAATGGCGTGCGCTGGCCACAGGCGCTACCGACTATTTGGAGCAGCTGGAGCTACGTGAACGTGAACGCACCGGCATTGCGTCATTGAAAGTGGGTTACAACAAAATTCATGGCTACTACATTGAAACCGGCCGCTCTGCATCCGACCAGGTGCCGGCTGACTATCAGCGCCGCCAGACCTTAAAGAATAACGAACGCTATATTATTCCTGAGCTGAAAGAATACGAAGACAAGGTGCTGGGCAGCCAAAGCAAAGCCTTGGCACTGGAGAAGCAGCTGTACGAGCAGTTATTTGAACACACGGCGGTGTATCTGGATGCGCTGCAAAACCTGGCACAGGCCATTGCCGAGCTGGATGTGCTGGCCAACTTTGCTGAGCGGGCACAACAGCTGAACTACAGTCAGCCGACATTGAGCACAGAAGCAGGTATTGCTATTCAGGCCGGCCGCCACCCTGTGGTGGAACAGGTGATGGCAGAGCCTTTTATTGCCAACCCGCTGCAGCTGTCACCAGAGCGGCGTATGCTGATGATCACAGGCCCCAATATGGGCGGTAAATCCACCTATATGCGCCAGACTGCGTTAATAGTGTTAATGGCCTATATCGGCTGCTTTGTGCCGGCGCAACACGCTGTACTCGGCCCGGTCGACCGCATTTTTACCCGGGTTGGTGCATCGGACGATCTCGCCTCTGGCCGCTCCACCTTTATGGTGGAAATGACCGAAACCGCCACCATTTTGCACCATGCCACGGCCCAGAGCCTGGTGCTGATGGACGAAATTGGCCGCGGCACCAGTACTTACGATGGTTTGTCATTGGCCTGGGCCTGTGCTGAATACCTGGCACAGCAACTGAAAGCCATGACCTTATTTGCCACCCATTATTTTGAACTGACCGAACTGGCGTCCCAATTACCAGGTCTGGCCAATATTCATCTGGATGCGGTGGAGCACGACGAGCACATTGTGTTTATGCACCAGGTGCAGGACGGTGCCGCCAGCAAAAGTTATGGCTTGCAGGTGGCCCAGCTGGCCGGTGTGCCCAAAGTGGTGATCCAAAAAGCCAAACAAAAGTTGCGGCAACTGGAGCAACAATCGGCAGGCTCAGCCACCACAATAAGCCCGGCCTCAGCGCCTGTGCAACAAACCTTGTTTAGTGAACCGGAACCGCACCCCGTGCTGGAGCAGCTGCAGGCATTGGACCCGGATCAGCTCAGTGCCCGTCAGGCGCTGGAGCTTCTCTATCAATGGAAGCAATTGCTGTAAAGGATCAGAGTTGGGGTCAGAGTACTACTCTGACCCCAGGTTAAACTTGCGGGAGCAAGGCGCCGGTGCTACCATAGCGCGCTTTTTTCCGCCAGCCGAAAGGCCAGCCGAGAAAACCCTCCCCAAAACCAGGTCGCGGGTTTTGGGATTACCTTTATTTTGGAGATTAAAATGTCTGACATTTATGTATTAAATGCCGAAGTCCGTACAGACTTGGGGAAAGGTGCGAGCCGCCGCCTGCGTCATGCGGATAAAGTACCAGCCATCATCTATGGCGGTCACCAGGAAGCGCTGTCGATCACTCTGGAACACAACAAGCTGATCCAGGCTCAAGCCAACGAAGGTTTCTACACTCACATCCTGACCATCAAAGTGGGCGGTGAAGACGTAAAAGCTATCGTCAAAGCGATGCAGCGTCACCCGTTCAAGCCAAAAGTAATGCACGTTGACTTCCAACGCGTTGAAGCTGGCCATGAACTGCACACTGTAGTTCCAGTACACTTCATCAACGAAGCTGCTGCTGCGAAGAAAGGTGGTATCGTTGCTCACCACATCAACGAAATCGCAATTTCTGTGCTGCCACAGAACCTGCCAGAGTTCATCGAAGTTGACCTGGCCAACGTTGAAGTAGGTCAAACTCTGCACCTGTCAGACCTGAAAGTTCCAGCCGGCGTGACTATCGCTGAACTGGCTAAAGGCGCTGGCCATGACCAGGCTGTTGTTTCTGTAAACAAACCAGCTGGTAAAGCGGAAGAAACTGCTGAGTAATGTCTGACTTTGTTCAGCTGATCGTGGGCCTGGGTAATCCAGGCCCCGAGTATGAGAAGACCCGCCACAATGCCGGCCAATGGTTTGTTGAACAACTGGCCCGCCGCTATAACGCCCCGTTAAAAGCCGACCCGAAGTACCATGGCCTGACTGGCAAATTTTTGCTGAACGGTCAGGAAGTGAAGTTATTGATCCCGACCACTTATATGAATGTCAGTGGAAAAGCCGTGGCCGCGATGGCGCAGTTTTTTAAGATCAATCCGGAGCAGATTCTGGTGGCGCATGACGAGATGGCAATAGCACCGGGTTTGGCCAAATTTAAACTGGGTGGTGGCCATGCCGGTCACAATGGTTTAAAAGACATCACCAGCAAATTAGGCAATAATGCCAACTTCTACCGGTTGCGCCTGGGTATTGGCCATCCGGGCCATAAAGATTT
Source organism: Rheinheimera sp. (assembly GCF_037442345.1). GTDB lineage: Bacteria > Pseudomonadota > Gammaproteobacteria > Enterobacterales > Alteromonadaceae > Pararheinheimera. The sequence goes on from NZ_JBBIQL010000019.1 coordinate 24,106, forward strand.
AGTCACAGGTTATGTGCTGGGCAAAGCCCCACAAACCGAACAAAAATTAATAGAGGACGCGCTGGACGAATCCCTGCGCTGCCTTGAGCTGTGGCAAAAAGACGGCCTCGTCAAAGCCCAGCACCGTTTACACAGTTTTACCGCCACGGCCTGAGGGCCCAAGGCATACAGGGCGCAGCCATTGCGGCGCCTACTCAGTTGTGGCTCAGCACTTAAGGAATACGTCCATGGGTTTTAAATGTGGCATCGTTGGTTTACCCAACGTCGGTAAATCCACTCTGTTTAATGCTTTGACCAAAGCAGGCATTGAAGCAGCGAACTTCCCGTTTTGTACTATCGAACCAAACACAGGCGTAGTACCAGTGCCGGACCCACGACTGAATCAGTTGGCCGCTATTGTGAACCCGCAGCGTATTCTGCCCACCACCATGGAATTTGTGGACATTGCAGGTTTAGTCAAAGGCGCGTCTAAAGGTGAAGGTTTAGGCAACAAGTTCCTGGCCAATATCCGTGAAACGGACGCCATTGGTCATGTGGTGCGCTGTTTTGAAGACGACAACGTGATCCACGTTGCCAACAAGGTCGACCCGGCGGATGACATCGACACCATCAATATGGAACTGGTACTGGCCGATATGGACAGTGCTGAAAAAGCCATTTTCCGGGTCAGCAAAAAAGCCAAAGCCGGTGACAAAGACGCCAAAGCTGAAATCGACGTGCTGGAAAAAGTCAAAGCCCACCTGGAACAAGGCCTGACCTTACGCCAGCTGGAGCTGTCACCAGAAGAAAAAGCGCTGGTGTCCTACATGAACTTCCTGACCATCAAGCCCACCATGTACATTGCCAACGTGCTGGAAGATGGCTTTGAAAACAACCCGCATTTAGACGTCGTGCGTGAAATTGCCGCCAAAGAAGGCGCCATTGTGGTACCGGTCTGTGCCGCTATTGAATCGGAAATTTCTGAACTGGAAGACGACGAAAAAGCCGAATTCCTCGAGTCTATGGGCTTAACAGAGCCAGGCCTGAACCGCGTCATTCGTGGCGGGTACTCACTGCTGAACCTGCACACCTACTTCACCGCCGGTGTCAAAGAAGTACGGGCCTGGACCATCCCTGTTGGCGCCACAGCCCCACAAGCGGCCGGTGTGATTCACACCGACTTTGAAAAAGGTTTTATCCGCGCCCAGGTAGTCTCCTTCGACGACTTTATCGCCTGCAACGGCGAAGCCGGCGCCAAAGATGCCGGTAAGCTGCGCGTGGAAGGGAAAGGCTATGTCGTAAAAGACGGCGACGTGATGCACTTTTTGTTTAACGTGTAAGTCTTCAGCCCTGGAAAAAACCGGACTTTTGAGTCCGGTTTTTTTTACCTAATGTTCAGGTGAAGGTTGGCGTGACGCCGGCCTTTCGCATCACAGAGCCATCATTTTGCTATACGGTGAGCAAACTGCGACACGGCATCCACCACTCTTTTGGCCGCATCCTGTATTTGATGAATGCCTTGTTGCGCCTGAACAACTAACTCGTTCACCGCTTTCGCCTGTTGCTGACCGCCTTCAATAATGCTGACCGCATTGCCGGACAACTGCTGGTTTTTACTGACCACATCGACAATTTCCACTGTGGCGGCGCTGGTACGCGAAGCCAGCTGACGCACTTCATCGGCCACCACAGCAAAGCCCCGGCCCTGATCGCCAGCCCGTGCCGCTTCAATGGCCGCATTCAGAGCCAGCAGATTCGTCTGTTCAGCAATACTGCTGATGCTTTGGATGATGGAACCAATCAGCTGAGACTGAGTGGCTAAATCGTTGATATTCACCACCGCCTTTTGCATTTGCGACTCCAGCTGCGCCATCACCTCCGCCATTTGCTGCATCACCTGCATGCCATGTTGCGCACTGCTGTCCGTTGCCTGCGAGGTTTCATAGGCGACATGAGCGGCGCTGGCAATTTCCTGCTCCTGCCGCACCTGCTCAGTGATCAGGGTGGCGAACTTGACGACCTTCACCAGCTTCCCCCTGCCGTCTTTAATCGGGTTATAGGAGGCTTCCAGCCAGACTTCCCGCCCGGCTTTATCCACCCGCTGAAAACGCGACGCCACAAAATGCCCTTGCTGCAGCTGCTTCCAAAACTGTGCATACTCCGCACTCTGGCTGATTTGTGGCGAACAAAAGATCCGGTGGTGTTTCCCCTGAATTTCGTCCAGTCGGTATCCCATGCCTTTCAGAAACAAATCATTGGCCGTCAGCACATGGCCGCCCATGTCAAACTCAATAACGGCTGTCGAACGCTGCATGGCACGGATCAGTGCTTCATGTTGCTGTGAGCTTTCAATAGTGCGGGTCAGGTTGGTGGCGTACAGATCAAAGTATTCCACTTGCCCCTGACTGTCTTTTATCGGACAAACCGCAGCCCTTAACCAGAACAGCTGCTTTTGCGAATTACTGACCTGCCAGGCACCGACCCAAAAGCTGCCGTGACTGACCGCATGGGACAATTTTTGGAAATGCTCTGTGTTGCGCAGCTCTGCCGGCACCAGATCGATCACGGCACGCCCCACTAACTCAGTCGGACTGAACTCAAGTTCTGCCATGAAGTTGTGATTGGCCTGGCTGATTTTACCCTGCCGGTCCAGCTCCAGGCACAAAGTTTGTTGGCTGACATTCAACTGCGCTTGCTGCAGTTTGTGGATTTGCTGCTTTAACTGCTCATTTTCTCGTTGCAATGCGTTATGACCAAACCAATTCCACATAGGCCGTACTCCGATAGTCGTTCATTCATCTGTCGTTTAACAACTATAACCAAGCGTCTGAAAAATTTAGAAAATATTTCGATCTATACCGGCAGGGCCAGCCAGGGGGCGCTGATCACTGGCATTCAGGTGCCAGCAGTCCATGCTTTAACCGACGCAGTTTGTTGTCATCCAACATGCCGCGATGTTTGACCAGCAAGCGGCCTTCCTGATCAAGAATTAAATTGGTTGGCACCGCGTCCACACCGTCAATAGCGCGCAAAAAGGCGGCCGTCACGGCAAAGGCAGGCAGGCTGGTTTGTAACTGGCGGATCTCCTGACGTAATTCGTCTTTGGAGCCCTGCACACCAATAAGGGCCAATTGCACTGACGGGCATTGCTGCTGCAGCTGTTGCATCAGTCGGGCCTGTTGTTTACAAAAACGGCAATCCGGACCGAACAGTAACAATAAAGCCGCCCGCCCGCTGCTTGCAGCGGCCTGGTTCAGCCGGGGCAACTTTTGATACTGCAATACAGCCGCCTGGCTGTTATCCGCCCTGGCGTCTGCTGCGCTGAGCGGCGCTGCACACCAGAGCGGCATTAACAACACGGCACAACGCCATAGTGATCCCAGCGGGCGGCTCATTGTTTAAAAGGTCCAACGGGCACCGGCATACACACTGCGGCCCTGCAACTGACCGAAGATATAAGCCACGTCATAGCCACCTGAGCTGTCAAACATCAAAGGCGAACTGTGTTTGCGGGTTTGGGTGATATTCAGCAGGTTAGTGCCCCCTATATACAGCTGTACGTCCGGTTGCAGCTGCCACTGAATTTTGCTGTCGAGCTGACCATAAGCAGGCGCCCGCTGTGGTTTAAGCAACAACGCGGCCTGGTCGTCATAACCTTGATAACTGTATCGGGTTAAATCGCGGCTGCCAAACCAGACCCAGGCCAGATGCACTTCCAGTTGGTCTGTGTGGTAATCAAAATCCAGCGAGGCCCGGCGTTCCACCGGTGCTATGGCATAACTCTGGCGGAAGTTGTCATCGTAACTGAAGTACTCCGCGGTCGCACTGAAACGCAGCTGCTCTGTCAGTGGCAGGCTGAACACCAGATCGGTGGTTTGCACCCTGGCTTTGTCGTCCAGCTGGCTCAGTACAGGCGTGCCATCGTCTGTTTCTTCCAGACTGGCCAGGTGCTTCACTGAAGTGTAGGCATGTGACAAGGTTGCGTTTATACCATCACTTTCATAACTTAAGGCGTAGTTGGCTGACACAGACTGCTCCAGCTCTGTCACCCCAATCTGAAAACCTTTTTCTGCATCCAGAATGCCGTGTTCACTTTCGAAAAAAGACAAAGGCGCACGATACCCACGGCCTGCCGACCAACGTGAAGTCCAGTTTTCATTATGGTAATAACGGATATCCAGCCGCGGTGCCAGCACCTGCTGGTCAATTTCAGTGCCTGGTTTTTTCGGGTCGGTAAAATCGGCCTCTACCTGGTCGTAACGCAGTGCCAGGGCTAAATCCAATACATCACTGGGCTGCCAGTACAGCTGGCTGTAGAAGCCCTGGGTTTGGTAATCAAAGCTGTCGGACACAAAAGCAGGTACGGCTGACAAGGCGTCCGTGTCAGAGCGCATCTGTTCATCACGCAGATCCAGGCCATAGGTCATTTGGATCTGGTCATTCACCTGCTGGTCAAACTGCAGGCGACCGTACACCATGTCGTTGTTGGCTGCATAGTCAATGCCTTCGTAAAAGGAATCCTGCTGATGTTTGGCGTAACTGACCGCCGCCTCCATCGACCAGTCCGGGTTCAGCTCATGCAACCATTTGTTATAGGCCTCGCTGCGTTCGGTTTTGACCCACTCTGTGGTTTCCCAGGCCTTGCCTATGTAACGGCCTCTGATGGTACCGCCTTCAAACAATTGCTCAGAAGGCTCTGCGTCATACCCATCCAAAGCGGCGCTGATGGACTGGGTGGTGCGGCCAAGCACTGGGCCGCCGAACACTTCGGAACTGACAGTACTGACACGAAATACGGTGTTGGTGTGTTCAGACAGATCATGGCTTAAACGCGCGGTCAGGCTGTTATTACGCAAATAAGGGGTTTCTGACACGCCATTGTCGTCTTCATCATACTGATCGCGGCTGTCATGCTGGCCTGTGAAAGTCCAGCCGGTCGCGTCGTCGTCACTGATGCCGGAATGGTGCAACTGCACTGTGCGTAAGTCTTTGCTGCCAAAAGAGGCGTCCAGCATGGTGCTGTCTTCCAATGCCTCTTTACTGACCAGGTTCACAGTGCCACCAATAGCCTCAGGTGCCAATAAAGAAGCCCCAGCCCCCCGGGCGACATCAATCCGATCTAAACCGGCAGTGGCCACTGCATCGAGGGCATAAAAGCCGGAGAGCATGGTAAAGACCGGCAAACCGTCAACCAGAATAGTGGTGTGTTCACCCCGCATGCCGTTCAGCATCACCCGCTTGGCGCCACACATTGAACACTCATTCGACACCCGTACACCGGGTTCATCCTGCAAGGCGGTGGTCAGGTTAAAGGCGTTTTTATCTTGCAGAAAACTGGCATCCAGACTTTCGGTCTTCAGCAGCACATCCTGCAAACGCCCCTGCTGCGATAAACGCCCCCGTACCCCGCTGACCGAAATACGCTCCACCTGTGCTTCAGCGGTGGTTCCTGCGGCTGCAACGCCTGTAGTTTCAGCGGCGGCCACAGCAGTGCTGATACTTAATGCCATCAGGCTCAGAACAAACTTCAACAGCGAGCTCCTTTGAGGGAAATTCAGACATCAAAAAATGCTACATTATCACAAATAAATTCAACCAGCAGTGGCTGGTTCAGCGGCAGGAAATATGGGACCAATGCAGCAGTTACGGTGATTGGCCCCACCCACCCTTTATGCCGAAGCGGAGCGGTAGTTATCCAACATGGTGTAGCTGCGGGCATACAAGGCAAACACTGCGGCAGCAACCAATGCAAAACCGGCGAAGAAGAACATCAAAAATGCGGTTTGTGACAAGCCTGTGGCCGCCACATGCGACAGCACCGTTTCGCTGCGGATGCTGTTATTGGCTAAAAGCACCCACAAGTTACCGACTGTGACCGACAGCTGCCAGAAGCTGGTAATGGTGCCTTTCATTGCGGCCGGAGCCTGGCTGTAAGCAAATTCCAGGCCTGTGGCCGACACCAGTACTTCCCCAAAGGTCAGTAAGGCATAAGGCAATACCTGCCAGACAATGGACATCACGGTGCCGCCATCCATCATCAGCTGCACAGAACCAATCACAATCCAGGCAAGACCAGCAAAGGCAATACCGGCGCCCATCCGGCGCAGTGCGGTAATTTTAAGGCCAGCGCGCTGCAGCAGTGGGAATAACAGCAGGTGGTTAAAAGGGATCAGCAACATCACCAACAAGGGGTTCAGCGCCTGCATCATTGCAGGTTCAAACCAGTCCGGTTTACTCATCTCATTGGCCTGCAAAATCCAGGTAGAGGCTTTTTGGTCAAACAAGGACCAGAAGGGGGTAACCAGCGCAAACAGGATCAGAATACGCAAAACAGAGCGCACACCATCGACCGCGGCATCCGGGTGCATACCACGGGCCCGTTCCAGCTGCAGCGCTGCACCAGCGCCACCAAATCCCATCAGCAGCACTAAAGCCAGACAGAAAGCCGCCACAAAACCCAAAGCGGGCGTCTGACTTAAACTAAATAACGCCAGGGCAAGACCCACCAGCGCCAGATACAAACCAGGATTGGCCTGCCCCTGCTGTTTCGCCGTGAGTGCCGTCTTCACCACTTTCAAGAAGCTGTGTGGGTCTTTTGGTTCTGGTGCCACATGCACATACTTCTTGCGTCCCAGCCAGAAGAAGAAAGTCGCCAACGCCATCAATAACCCCGGAATGCCGAAGGCCACGGCAGGGCCAAAATACTTCAGCGTCAGCGGCATGAGTAAGGAAGCGAAGAAGGAGCCAAAGTTGATGGTGAAGTAAAAAATATCAAAGGCCTTTTGTGCCAGCTGTTTATTGCTTTGATCAAACTGGTCGCCCATAAAAGCCGACACCAGCGGTTTAATGCCACCGGACCCTAACGCAATTAAAAACAGGCCGGTGTAAAACCCTTCTTTACTGTGTTCAAACAGCGCCAGAAACAAATGGCCAATCACATAAACAATGCTCAGGTACAAAATAGTACGGTATTTGCCCAATAACCGGTCGGCCAGCCAGCCGCCCAATAAAGGAAAGAAGTAGACCCCAATCACAAAGGAGTGAAACACATCTTTGGCTTCGCCGGCCCGCAGGTGCTCGGGTACAGACAACAGCAGAGCAGTCATTAAAAATGGCGTCAGAATATTACGCATGCCATAAAAGCTGAACCGCTCACAGGCCTCATTGGCGATAATAAAAGGGATGGAACGCGGCCAGCGCGCTGTCGTGGTACTCATGGACTCGTCTCGTTTTGGCGCCGGTCAGGCGTCTTGGTTTTTATTTTTACTGCACCGGATGCTATAAGAAAAATGCCAATTCGCCAAAAGTTAAGCGCTCAATCCAGCTATTTTTGCTTGCAACGGCAGCAACATGGGCAGAAAATCAGCAAACGAGCCGTTCGGCACGGATTGAGGCAAAAAAACGGTTGACGCAAAAAAACCGCATGAGCATAATACGCGCCACTTGCTTAGGACGACTAAGACAATGTGGCTACATAGCTCAGCTGGTTAGAGCACAGCACTCATAATGCTGGGGTCGCAGGTTCGATTCCCGCTGTAGCCACCACTTTACTTTTCTCATGCATGCGGAAGTGGCGAAATTGGTAGACGCACTGGATTTAGGTTCCAGCGCCGCGAGGCGTAAGAGTTCGAGTCTCTTCTTCCGCACCAAGCAAGTAAGATTTCTGCAGTTTGCTGCAGGGGTGTAGCCAAGCGGTAAGGCAGCGGGTTTTGATCCCGCCATTCTGGGGTTCGAATCCCTGCACCCCTGCCATCATTAAGAACCCAGCCTTTGGCTGGGTTTTTTCTTTGTATTTTCCGAAAAAAATGACCGGGGCGCAGCTGATTGCGCCCGGACTTGAGAGGGTTAAGGGTTTTTCACTGCCCACAGACTGCGGCCCTGATCAGACAATACCGAGAAGGTCACAGCCCAGTTGGTGCGGCCCTGGTGCCATTGCTTCGACAGCACCCCATCAAAGTCTCCAGCGCCATCCAAAACCAATTTAATTTGTTGATTTGCACTCATGGTCCAGCTACCCGTCTGAGCACCACTGACCTTGCCATCTGCACTCAAGGTGATGGTGCTGGCAGTTTTTACCGTGGCAGAAATATCTTTGCCGTGATCGATCAACTGATAAGTTCCGGCCACCGCACTGCTGGCGACACTGCTGTCTGCTGGAGGCGCATACCGCAGCGGGGCCACCACGGGCCAGCCTTCAGAGTTGATAAACATCTGATGTACCCGCACTTCGTGCTGCTCACCCCGGCCAGGGAAACGGCTGTGAAAAATCAGGAAGTACTGTTTTTTCTCGGCGTCATACCAGGCGGAGTTATGGCCAGGCGACACATAACCAGGCGCCGCTGCCTTAGCGGCCAGAGCAGTAAACTGATGATTACCCATCAGTTTTTCAGCATAAGGCGCAATACTGGCGTCATCAAACAAGGTTTTTGCCGGGTCGGATTTCACCGACGCCATATCATTGCCGAGTGCATCAAAATAGGGCCCTTCCGGATTGCTGGAGCGAGCAACGCGGATATTGTAGCCCCCGGCCGCATCCAGTCCGCCAAAGGAGACAAAGAGGTAGTAGTAATCGGTGTCCGGACTGTACAGCACATAACCGCCTTCTATCCGGCTGTGATTTCCCCCCATCAGATGCGTGCCGTACCCTTGCTCCGGCAGCGGTAAGCCTGAGGTTTTGTCCAGCTCCAGAATAAACAGGCCCCCGGAATAAGAGCCATACAGCATCCAGAGCCGGCCGTTTTTATCGAAAAACACATCCGGGTCGACCACATTGGGGTGCTTTTGCGCGTCATAGACAGTGCCATCCGGGCTGGCTTCGCCCCACATACCGGATTTCAGCAAAATCTGTTTGTTTTTATAAGGCCCTTCCACTGAATCGGCCACTGCCACACCGAGTGCCGAGCGCGGCGAATCGCCTTTGCAGGCGTTGTAGTACATATAAAACTTGCCGTCCGCCAGTTGAATCACATCGGTCGCCCACAAGGTGGTGGCTTCTGCCCAATCAAAGGTTTCTTTTAATTCAGTCAGCACCTTGCTGATCAGCGGGTTCGTATTGTTGACGCCGTCAGCCACTTTGGTCCATTTCATCAGATCCGAGGATTTCGCGGCCGCCAGGTGGGAGCCAAAAATATAAAACTCAGAGCCGACTTTCAGCACTGACGGGTCATGCACCGACACTTCAGTAAAGCCGGGTGCATCTGTCGGTGCTGTCGGAGTTGTTGGTGTGGTGGGTGTCGTTGGGGTTCCGCTGCCGCCGCCCGTGGTGGGTGTGGTCGAGCCACCTCCACCGCCACCACAGCCGATAATCAGGCAGGCGCTGACCGCCAGCACCAAAGGTTGGAATTTCATTTTCATACTATCCCCTGTCGTTTTCAAAGACGCGGCCGCTATGCTGCAGCCTGCAATTAAAGTCAGGGTAAGTATTAGATCAACTTATTTGTATTACAATACTATTTTAATAAAAATAAACAAAAGGGGTCAGGTCTTGAATTTTGCGTTTCAATGCAAAATTCAAGACCTGACCCCAAAACGAAGCTCACCAACGGTCCGGTAACTGCTGACCAAACTGCAATTCGCCGTTTGCGGAAATGGGTAACTGGCGCAGCCGGGTGTGGCGATTGCCATCAGCCAGTGGGTTGCCTTGAATGTCTTTGTAATTGCGGGCGTGGTAAAGCATCAGCCAGTGCTGACCACTTTCATCCAACACAAAGCTGTTATGACCTGGGCCAAAACGTTGCAGTTGCTCATTGCTGTAAAACACCGGTTGCGCCGCTTTGTGCCAGTGGCTCGGGTCGAGCAGGTCGGCATCAGCTGACGCCGTTAACAGGCCCATGGCATAGTTGTGGTCGGTAGCACTGGCCGAATAGCTGATATACACCTTGCCATGGCTTTGCAGCACAGCCGGGCCCTCATTCACTTTGTAGCCAATGCGCTCCCAGTCCAGCACGGGTTCAGTCAGCAGCACAGGGGCTGTGGCCAGTTCAATCGGGCTTTTGAGCCGCGCTATCCAGAGCGCGCTGTTGTAGCTTTTTAATTTATCCTGCTGCGCCCACACCAGATAGTGTTGGCCATTGTGCTCAAAATGGGTGGCGTCCAGATTAAAACTATCCCAGGGCAATTGCAGTGGCCCCAGCTCCCGCCACTCGCCTTGCAGTGGGCTGGCGGAGGTATTTTTCAGTACATAGGTGCGAATATGAAAAGGCTTGTCCACCTCGCCAGCAGCAAAGTAAATATACCAAGCCCCATCGATCCGGTGCAGCTCAGGTGCCCAGATATTCAGGCTCATAGGCCCTTTGGCTTTTTTCCGCCACACCACCTGCGGTATCGCCTGCGCCAGACCCAAGACTGAGCTGGCATGGCGCAGCTCAATACGGTCAAATTCTGGCACTGAGGCGGTGAAATAATAAGAATCGCCAGACTCACGGTACACCCAGGGGTCGGCCCGGTTGAGGATCAGCACTGGTGCATCGGCAGCTTGGGCTAAAACACTGCCAAACATCAACACGGCAATCAGCCCTGCAAACAACTTAGGCATTGGCAGCCTCCTCAACCTGGGCCATTAGCTTCTGCCAATGCAGTGACTGCAATGCCGATTCAGGCAAGCCTTTGCTCTGGCTCTGGTACACCAGCAACGCGCCAGCCAGCGGCTCTGCAGCGCGCTGCTCTGCACTGAAGCCGACATGAGCTGTAGTGACAAAAATAAGGTCCAGCTCAGGCCCACCAAAAGCCAGGCAAGTTGGCTGCGACACCGGTAAGGAGTGGAGCTCCATCAGTTCGCCACTTGCATGGTAGCGCGCCAGAGCGCCGCCACCCCAAAGTGCGACCCAGAGGTTGCCTTGTGCGTCTATCACTGCGCCATCCGGCTCACCTTGTGGCACTTGAGCAAAGAGTTCGCCATCTGTCACAGCCCCTGAGGCAGCGTCAAAACCATAACGGCGTATCTGGCCGGTCGGCGAATCACCGTGATATATAAAGCGGCTGTCCGGGCTCCAGCATAAGGCATTGGGAATCGCCAGATCCGTCACGACCGCCTTTGCGCCTTCTGCGGTTAAACAATACAAAGTACCGCGCTGGCCCTGATCCTGCTCTACCATAGTACCGGCCCAAAACCGCCCCTGCCTGTCGACGCGGCCATCATTCATTCGGTTGTCTGGCAGCGTAAGCTCTGGCCTCGCCAGCCAGCGCCGCGCTTTGGTCACAGGGTGATACAAGGCAAAACCACTGGCAAAAGCCACCAGCAGCGGAAACTCCGCAGCCAGGCTGTCGTTTTCTGGCAGGTGAGCGAAACAGCTGATGCGCTCGTCCAGCTCAAATTTCTGCAGTTGCTGTGACGGCCAGCCCAGCTGATACAAGGCTTTGCCATGAATATCTGTCCACCACAGGCTCTGGCTGAGCGGATGCCAGACCACGCCTTCACCCAGCAGATTATCCAGTTGAAAGCTGGCGATTAACTTCAGCTCAGCCATGTGTTTTGCCCCGCTGTAATACTTTTTGTAATGCAATAAAACCAAACAGCAGCAGGCCAATGACAATTTTGCTCCACCAGCTGCTTAAGCTGCCATCAAAGGTGATGTAGGTTTGGATCAGCCCCATCAGCAGCACGCCAAGCACTGTGCCCAGCACAAAACCGACGCCGCCACTTAATAAAGTACCGCCAATCACCACAGCGGCAATGGCGTCCAGCTCAGTGCCCACTGCCGCCAGCGCATACCCCGAATAGGTGTACAGGCTTAACAGCAAACCTGCTGTTGCCGCCAATAAACTGGACAAGGCGTAAAGCTGGATAGTGGTACGGGCCACCGGCACCCCCATTAACGCGGCCGATTGCGCATTGCCACCCAGTGCATAAATGCGGCCACCAAAGCGGCTTTTATGCGCCAGCAGCGCCACCAGCAACACCAGCAGTAACGCCAGCAAGGAACTAGCCCCTAACCAGCCGCCATCGGGCAGGCTCAGGCCAAATTCAGACAGCTGATCATAAAAAGGATGCTCAATCGCCACCGACTCTTCACTAAGCAAGGTCGCCACACCACGGGCCAGAAACATGCCCGCCAGCGTGACAATAAAAGGCTGCAGCTGGTAATAGTGGATAAGTGCGCCCATGCCTGCACCGAACAAGGCAGCACAGGGCAAAATCAGCGCAAAAGCCAGCAGCGGGTGCCAGCCAAGTGACCCTATCAGCAAAGCAGCGGCCACACCGGATAGCGCTATCACAGAGCCGACCGACAAATCGATACCACCGGATAAAATCACCAGCGTCATGCCAAGGGCTGTCACCAGTAAAAAGGCATTGTCGCTGATAAGGTTGGTCAGCACGGCCAGGCTGGCAAAGCCATCAAACTGTGCGGCTCCTACCGCAAACAACAGCAGCAACAGTACAGAGCTGACATACAAAGGCAAATAACGGGAGGTCATCACAAGGCTCCTTTGGCTTTGAAGCGGCCAGTCAGGGCACGGAGCTGAGCGCGGAATAAAGGCGATTGCAGCAACAGCACCACCAAAATCACCAGGGCTTTGATCAACAAGTTAAATTTGGCCGGCAAGCCACTGACAATAATGGTGGTACTCAGGCATTGAATAATCACAGCGCCGAGTACCGAAAGCGGCAAACTAAAGCGGCCGCCGGTCAGCGCCGCGCCACCGATCACGACGGCCAGAATGGCATCCAGCTCCAGCCATAAACCGGCGTTATTGGCGTCTGAGCCCTGAATATCGGCGGTGGCCACTACACCGGCCACAGCAGCGCAGGCCCCGGCCAGCAGGTAGACCATCAGTTTGATTTGCCGATCCGGCAGGCCCATATAACGGCTGGCTTTGCTGTTGCAGCCCACGGCTTCAATAAAAAGCCCCAAGGCGGTTTTGCGGGTCAGCCCCTGCAGCACCACTAACATCAGCAACACTAACCAGACAGGCAGGGGCAGACCCAACCAGTCGCCTGTGCCCAACGCAGCAAAATCCGGGTTCTGAAAGGTGACAATCTGGCCCTGGTTCAACAGCTGCGCCACACCGCGCCCGGCCACCATCAGCAGCAAGGTAGCCACTATCGGCTGAATGCCCAGATACGCCACCAGCACGCCATTCAGTGCACCACACAGCAGACCCGTCGCCAGCGCAGCCAGCAACACCAGCGGCAAAGACCAACCGCTGGCCAGCAACAAGTTGGCACAGACAGCACCACAAATCGCCATCACAGCACCGACCGATAAATCAATGCCGCCTGTGGCAATCACCAGGCTCATCCCAAGCGCCAGCAGCGCCACAGGAGCGGCCCGGTTCACAATATCAATCAAAGGCCCATAGAGCCGGCCATCCTGCCACTGCAGGCTAAAAAACGCCGGGTCTATCACTAAGTTCACCAACAACAGCAAGCCCAGGGCTGCGACTGGCCACAACCACTGTTGCCAGCTTCGGGTCGAGTGGCCTTTGCTGTAACGGGCCGCTTTGGCAGCATCCAGCGGCGGCGTTTTGGTTTCATTCATGGGGCATTCTCCACTGCTCATGCCTGCGCTCCCTGCCCAACTGGCGACGTCCGCGCCGACGGTGCTATACCGGCAATAGCCGCCATAATGGCGTCGGGCCGGATTTGCTCAGCCGTCAGCTCTGCGACTTTTTGCCGGTCACGCAGCACCACCACCTTATGGGCAAAAGCCACCAGTTCTTCCAGCTCGGACGAGGTCACCAGCAACGACATGCCTTGTTCGCACAACTCATGAATTAACTGCAGAATTTCAGCGTGGGCACCTATATCAATGCCTCGGGTGGGTTCGTCCAATAACAACAGCTCAGGTTGCACCGCCAACCAACGCGCCAGAATGACTTTTTGCTGATTACCGCCACTCAGCTGGCCTATCGGCTTGTCGGCGTCCGGCGTGGCAATCTGCAGTTTGTCGATATACAGCTGTGCGAGCTGTTGCGCTTTGTGTTTACTGATAGGGCGCCACCAGCCTTGTTTAGCCTGCAGCGCCAGCTGAATATTTTCCCGAATCGACAAAAGCGCAATAATACCTTCGGTTTTGCGGTCTTCCGGGCACAACGCAATGCCTGCGGCGATCGCATCGGCAGGTTGCTTCAGACTGAGAGGCTGTCCTTTCCAGCGAATTTGGCCTTGCTGCAGTGGGTCTAGCCCAAACAATAAACGGCAGACTTCGGTGCGGCCCGAGCCAAGCAGCCCCGCCAGCCCTACCGCCTGACCTTTAGGTAAATCCAGATCCAGCTGCTGTACTGAAGCGGCAGCACAGGCTTGTTGGGTTTGTAGCAACGGCATACCTAAACTGGCTTTTTCTTTGGCGGCACAAGGCTGATGCGGCACCAGCTCACGCCCCAGCATAGCGGCAATTAAGTCTGCCCGTGGCAGGTCTGCCGTCAGGAACTCCCCCACCAGCGAACCATTACGCAGTACTGTAATGCGCTCACAGAGCCGGTAGACCTGCTCAAGAAAGTGGGTAATAAACACAATAGCCACCCCCTGCTGTTTCAACTGCTCCAACAGACTGAACAGTTGCTGCACTTCACCGGCATCCAGACTGGCGGTGGGCTCATCCAGCACCAGTACCCGAGCCTTTTGCGCCACACCACGGGCTATCGCCACCAGTTGCTGCACAGCCATCGAGTAGCAGGCCAGTGGTTTCGTCACATCAATATCAAGCGCAAAACTTTGCAGCAAATCACGCGCCTGCGCGGCCATTTGTGTGTGGTCTATCAGGCCCCAGCGTTTGGGTTCTGCCCCTAAATACAGGTTATGGGCCACCGACAAATTCGGCAATAAATTCACTTCCTGGTACACAGTGGCGATCCCTGCCTGCTGTGCATCCAGAGGAGTGGCAAATTTGCAGCTGTGCCCCTCAAACTGCAGAGTACCGCTGTCCGGCCGATACACCCCTGTCATCACTTTTACCAGCGTGGATTTACCGGCGCCATTTTCGCCCAGCAGTGCATGGGCTTCCCCGGCAAAGAGCCGCAGGCCAGCACCCTGCAGTGCTTTGACACCGGGAAAACTTTTGCAGATAGCGGTGAGTTCCAGCAGAGGCTGACTCATTGCAGCCTCCTTAGTTTAACCGGCGTTTTTCGTATTCCGCAGCTGCAGTGTCCTGGGTAAACAGGCCACCAGTGGTGCGGATAAGCTTAGGAATGGCTTTGTCGCCGTCCAGCACTTTGCTCACCACATCAAAAGCCGGGCCGCCCAGATGCGGGTTCAGCTCGACTGTGGCATTGGCGTCGCCATCGGCCATGGCTTTAAAATAATCCGGCACGCCGTCCACCGACACCACCCACATATCTTTGCCTGGCGCCAGGCCCGCTTCTTTAATGGCCTGAATAGCGCCGAGCGCCATTTCATCGTTATGGGCCCACAAGGCACAAATGCCTTTGCCGCCGTTTTCCGCTTTCAGTAAGGACTCCATCACTTCTTTGCCTTTGGCACGGGTAAATTCCGCAGTCTGGCTGCGCACAATTTTTGACTGAGGGTACTGCGCCAACACTTCGTTAAAGCCTTTGGCGCGGTCAATAGCCGCCGTGGCCCCAACAGTGCCCTGCAATTCAATGATGCTGCACTGGCCTTTGCTTTGCTGCATCAGCCAGCGCGCCGCGATGCGGCCCTCTTCGGTAAAATCGGAGGCAATACGGGTGACATACAAGGAGTCGTCGTTCAGCGCCACATTGCGGTCAAGAATAATCACCGGAATACGCGCCCGCTTGGCTTCACGCAGCACTGGCATCCAACCGGTCTCCACCACAGGAGCGAGCAAAATAGCGTCCACCCGCTGTGCGATAAAGCTTCTGACCGCTTTAATCTGGTTTTCTTGTTTTTGCTGGGCGTCGGCAAACTTCAGCTCAATGCCCCGCTTGGCGGCTTCGGCTTTGACCGATTCAGAAAACTGGGTACGCCAGCCACTTTCAGAGCCCACCTGAGCAAAACCCACAGTGGTAGCCCATGCCGTGGCGGAACAGACAGACAGCGCCAGAGCGCTCAGTACGAGTTTAAAATTCATCACAGTCTCCCCTGTTAAAACCGGCGCCTGTAAGTCTGATTATGGCGGCGCCGGTGCGATGTTAAATTGTTTAGCTGTAACCCAAACGGAACCTCGTCAGATGCCGGTAGGTCTCGCCTTTGCGCAGCAGCAAAGACGGAAAGTCCGGCTGGTTCGGCGCGTCCGGGTAGCCATGAGGTTCCAGGCATAAGGCGGCGTATTGCCGGATCAGCTGGCCATTCTGGCCTGGCAACCTGCTGTCAAGAAAGTTTCCGCTGTAAAACTGAATCCCCGGCTGGTCGGTAAACAACTGCAAGGTTCGCCCCGATTGCGGGTCTCGCAAAATAGCGGCAGGTAATTCGGCACTGCGCCCTTGGTTCAGCACAAAATAATGATCGTAACCACCAGGCACTAAACCAATGTCCTGCCCTATGGTTTTGCTGATACGAAAATCCATCACGTCGCTAACGGCACGAACCTCACCTGTCGGCAACTGGTCGCTGTCGAGCGCCAGATAATGCGAAGCCGAGAGCCAGAGTTGCTGAGTTAACACTGTACTCTGCGCTGCACCGGACAAATTCCAGTAGGCATGATTGGTCAGGCTCAGAGGTGTGTCGGCCGAACTGACAGCGCTGAAACTCAGCTGCACTTCACTCGCCAGCACTTTGTACTGCACCACAACATCCACAGCACCAGGATAGCCCTGGTCGCCGTCCGGGCTATGCAGGCGGTAGTCCACCAGCACCGCATCCGGAAGCTCTGTGGTCTGGCATGACCAAAAGCGCGAGCCAAAGCCATCGGGCCCGCCATGCAATTGTTTTTCGCCTTCATTGGCCTGCAATTCGACCCAGCCTGTTTCTGCCGGATAACGCGCCTGGCGGATCCTGTTGGCGACCCGGCCAATACAGACAGCAAAAAAATACGGGTTGCGGGCAAACTCCGCCGGGTTTTGGTAGTTCTGCAGCAACTCAACTTTGCTGTTGCCATCAAATGACGGCATTTGCGCCGACCAAAAACCTGCACCGAGATTAGAGAAACCAAAACGGTAACCGGCCGGCGTGTCCACCCAAGCCAGCTCCAGTGGCTGCTTCAGCGCAGCCACCTGCAAAGTTTCAGTCTGCAGTACAAAGCTCATGGTCAGGCCTCAACCGCCGCAGTGGTTTTGACGCCATTGATCAAACGAGGCAACTGCCATGGGTTGCTGTTTTGCAGCTCTGCAGGCAGCAGCGCTGCCGGGTAATTCTGGAAACAGATAGGCCGGACGAAACGGGCAATGGATGCAGTGCCTACCGAGGTAAAACGGGCGTCAGTCGCGGCCGGGAAAGGCCCACCATGCATCATGGCGTCACAGACTTCCACACCGGTCGGGTAGTTATTGACCACTAAGCGGCCGACTTTCTGCCGCAGCAGCTGCACCAGTTCCGGGTAAGCAGCCAGCTCGCCGGGCGCTGCCTGAATAGTGCCGGTCAGTTGACCTTTCAGGTTACTGACCACCTGCAGTAATTCCGTTTTATCCTGACAGACCACCAGCACCGATGCATGGCCAAACACTTCTTCCTGCAAATGCGGGTTGGTCAAAAAAGTTTGCGCCTGCACTTTAAACAGTTGAGCCTGCGAGCAGAAGCCCGCTTTGTCGCCCACCGCTTCACCCGACGCAAGCAGTTCAACCCCGGTTTGAGCAGCCAGATGGGCTGTACCTTTGTGATAGGCCGCCGCAATGCCTTCATTTAACATCACACCGGCCGGCACTTTGGCCAAGGCGTCGCTGGCGGCACTGCAAAAACGATCCAGCGCAGGGCTTTGCAATGCGATCACCACCCCTGGGTTCACACAAAACTGACCTACCCCCAACGTCAGGGAACCGACAAAACCCGTGGCAATACCCTGCGCATTGGCCGCCAGCGCTTCCGGTAACAACACCACAGGATTGACGCTGCCCATTTCAGCAAATACCGGAATAGGTTCAGGCCGGCTGTTGGCTAAATGGAACAGTGCCATACCTCCGGCTTGCGAACCGGTAAACCCCACAGCTTTGACTGCAGGAGCCTGCACCAGCTCAGCCCCCACCTCACGGCCCGAGCCCATAATCAATGAAAACACGCCACCTGGTAAGCCCGCTTTTTGCACCGCGGTCGCCAGCGCCTGTGCGACCAATTCGGACGTACCAGGGTGGCTGTTATGGCCTTTGACCAGCACAGGACAGCCTGCGGCCAGTGCGGCAGCTGTGTCCCCGCCAGCCACCGAAAAGGCCAACGGAAAGTTACTGGCGCCAAACACGACCACTGGGCCTAGTGGCTGATTGGTAAAACGGATATCCGGCCGTGGCACGGGCTGACGCTCCGGCAAGGCGGTATCGATACGGATATTCAGGTACTCGCCTTTGACAATGGAGCTTGCGAATAAACGCAATTGATTGCAGGTGCGGGCACGTTCGCCTTCCGCCCGCGCTTTCGGATAGCCAGTTTCCAGCGACAGGCGCTCCAGCAGTTCATCGCCGAGCGCCATAATTTCATCGGCACAAAGGTGTAAAAATGCAGCCCGCTCCGAGAGCGACGTGGCGGCAAACACCGGCGCAGCAGCTTCGGCTGCCGCCACAGCTGCTGCCACCTGAGCTTTGCTGGCATAACTCATCACGGGTTCCAGCGCCTGTGCTGTGGCAGGGTTGATCGCCTGATAACTGCCAGCGTCACCCTGTATCCACTGCCCGCTAATTAACTGTTTACCGCTGATTGCCATGTTTTCCCCCTGCAACACTCGCTAAAAACAAAAAAGATGGGGACCAGCAGGGCCCCTGAAGCCGGTTTAAATCCAGCCACCATCCACGATAAAATCCTGCGCCGAACACATGGCGCTGTCGTCCGACGCCAGAAACAGCGCCATAGCGGCAATATGCTCCGGCATCAGCCGCTGCTTCAGGCATTGGTTTTTCTCAATATCTTTGGCCGTTTCTTCATTCACCCAATGAGTCAGCTGGCGCTCTGTCATCACCCAGCCCGGCGTCAGCGCATTGACGCGGATATTGTCGCCACCCAAATCACGGGCCAGGCCACGGGTTAACCCAAGCACTGCGGCCTTTGAACTGGTGTAACCCGGCATACCGCCCTGACTTTCATGCCAGCTCATCGAGCCAAAATTAATCACCGAGCCGCCCCCCAACTCCAGCATGTGCGGGTACACCGCCTGAATAGCGAAAAATTTATGGCGCAAGTTCACATTGATGCGCTGATCCCAGTACTCAGGAGTCACGTCACGAAAATCATGCCGGGTGTCGCTGGCAGCATTGTTCACCAGCACACCAACAGGCCCTAAATCGTCACGAACCCGGGTAATGACGGCTTTCAAGGCGGCAATATCCAGCAAATCACAGAGATAAAATTTCAGCTGTGCCTGCGGGTACTGCACCAGCAGCTTTTGCACCAGTGCATCCGATTCGGCTTGAAGAATATCGACAAAAGCCACTTTGGCCTGTTGTGCGACAAAGGCTTCAACCAACGCAGCACCTATGCCAGAGCCCCCGCCGGTAATAAACACTGTTTTACCGGCCAGACTGGGGTAGTTATTGGTTAAATTCATTGTTTTGCCTCGTACAAAATAACCGGTCAGGCTGGCACCACCCACCTGCCCGGTCTCTGAAGAGCGTTGCCTAAACCTTACAAATATTTGCCAGACCTAGTGCGAGTGAGCCGGTACGGCCGCACCGCGACAGCCGACCAGGAAATCAAAATCGCAGCCCTCATCGGCTTGCAACACCCGCTCCCGGTACATTTCCAGGTAACCGCCAGTGCGGAAAATCACCTGACTGGCTTTCAGTTTTTCCAGCCGTGCCGCCAGTTCTTCGTCCGACACTTCCAGCTGCAAAATGCCATTGTGGGCGTCCAGCTGAATCATGTCGCCGTCCTGCACCGCCGCCAGAGGACCTAACTCCATGGCTTCTGGGGTCACATGCAACACCACAGTGCCAAAGGCGGTGCCGCTCATGCGGGCGTCCGAAATACGCACCATGTCTTTGACGCCTTGTTTCAATAACTTAGGCGGTAAGCCCATATTGCCGACTTCAGCCATGCCTGGGTAGCCTTTCGGACCACAGTTTTTCAGTACCATCACACAGCTGGCATCGATATCCAGCTCCGGGTCATTCACCCGCTGTTTGTAATGGTCAAAGTTTTCAAACACCACAGCCCGGCCACGGTGTTTCAGTAAGGCTGGAGTGGCGGCAGACGGCTTCAGCACAGCGCCGCGTGGCGCCAGATTGCCACGCAGCACACAAATACCACCGCTGGCGACCAGCGGATTGTCGACCGGGCGAATCACATCATCGTTGTAGCAGGCCGCCTCTTTGACATTGTCCCAGATGCTGCGGCCGTTTACTGTCAGCGCATCTTTATTCAGCCAGTCGTTTTCACCCAGGCGGCGCAGCACCGCCGGTAAACCGCCTGAGTAGTAGAATTCTTCCATCAGGTACTTGCCGGATGGCTGCAGATTCACCAGAGTCGGCACCACTTTGCCGTGGTTCCAGTCGTCCAGCGACAAATCCACGCCGATACGGCCAGCAATGGCTTTGAGGTGAATCACCGCATTGGTGGAGCCGCCAATGGCTGCGTTGGTGCGAATGGCGTTAATAAAGGCGTCGCGGGTCAGTACTTTCGACAGTTTTAAGTCTTCATGCACCATATCGACAATGCGCATACCAGATAAATGCGCCAGCACATAACGGCGTGCATCCACAGCCGGAATGGCGGCATTGTGCGGCAGACTGGTGCCGAGCGATTCAGCCATACAGGCCATAGTAGAAGCCGTACCCATGGTGTTACAGGTACCGGCCGAACGCGACATGCTGCCTTCCATCGCCATAAATTCGTCCAGCGAAATACGGCCGGCTTTGTATTCTTCATGCGCCTGCCACACCAGGGTGCCAGAACCGACGTCCTGGCCGTGGTGCTTGCCGTTCAGCATAGGGCCGCCTGTGACCACAATGGTCGGCAGGTCGCAGCTGGCGGCCCCCATCAGCAGTGCAGGGGTGGTTTTATCACAGCCCACCAGCAACACCACCCCATCAATAGGGTTGCCACGAATGGCTTCTTCGGTATCCATAGCCGCCAGGTTACGGGTCAGCATAGCGGTCGGACGCAGATTGGACTCACCGTTGGAAAACACCGGGAATTCCACCGGGATCCCCCCGGCTTCGCGGATACCGTTTTTTACCCGCTCAGCAATCTGACGGAAATGCGCATTACAGGGCGTCAGTTCAGACCAGGTGTTGCAGATGCCAATCACAGGTTTGCCCTGAAAGTGGTGATCCGGAATACCCTGGTTTTTCATCCAGCTGCGATACATAAAACCGTTTTTGTCGTTGGTTCCAAACCAGCTGGCAGAACGGAGCTGCACTTTTTTCTTATCGTCATTGGCCATAGCTGAATCCACTAGCAACTAATAAAATAATATTGTATTACTAATACATCAAGACAGCGGAACTCAGCAAGGCCCCTGCAGAAAAATTTTCACCAAAGCAGTGCGGAAATTTAATTTAAGCACTGATTTACATGAATTTTTTCTTTGCCCTGCTGTTGTGCAACTTTTGCACAGCTGACCCGTTTTGGTTAAATTACTCATACTATAAGATAATTTATGTGAAATCTCGACAGGGGAAAATGATGAAAAAACATCTCGCTATTACGGTATTACTGCTGACCAGCACAAGCCTGCTGGCTGCCAACCCGTTGTTCCCGGAAGTGCGCACTGCCGATCCAGCCGCTTTGGTGGTCGGGGATAGGGTGTATCTGTATGCAGGCCAGGATGAAGCCAAAGACAACAAAACATTTTTTGCGATGCATCAGTGGCTGGGCTTTTCCAGCAAAGATTTAAAAAGCTGGCAACGGCATGGCCCTTTATTGAAAGCCAAAGATTTCAGCTGGGCCAAAGGGGATGCCTGGGCGTCGCAGGTGATTGAAAAAGGCGGTAAGTTTTACTGGTACGTCACAGTGCGCCACGCCAGCATCAATGGTTTTGCGATTGGGGTCGCAGTCGGCGACTCACCGCTGGGGCCTTTTAAAGATGCACGGGGTACTGCGCTTATTACCAATGACATGACCACAGACACGGAAATTGACTGGGATGATATAGACCCGTCGGTTTTTATTGACGATGACGGTCAGGCCTATTTGTTCTGGGGCAACACCAAGCCGCGTTACGCCAAGCTCAAAGCCAGTATGACAGAACTGGATGGCCCCATTCAGAAACTGGATTTACCGAATTTTACCGAAGCCATCTGGGTGCATAAAAAAGCCGACACTTACTACCTGTCCTATGCGTCCGGCTTTCCGGAGAAAATTGTCTATGCCACCAGCAAGTCGATTCATGGGCCATGGCAGTACCGTGGCATTCTGAATGAAGTGGCCGGAAATTCACCGACCAATCATCAGGCCATTATTGAATTTAAAGGCAAAGATTATTTCTTTTATCACAATGGCGCCGCACAGCCTGATGGTGGCGAGTTTCGCCGCAGCGTGGCTGTTGAACCTTTGTATTACAACGCCGATGGCAGTATGAAACGCATTGTGATGACCAGCGAAGGGCTGGATGCCATTCCCTGATCCAGGCCTTTGTCTGGTTGCACTGAGTCGGGGCTTTTGCCCCTTGACAGTGCAACCAAACAGCTTCATATTAATCCTATTGTAATACAAATATTTGATGCAAGGACAAAGATGCGACTGATCCAATTTCTGACCAGCGCAGGCAGCCGGGCTGTCGCGTTAGTCAATTCCAGACAACAAGTGCAGCTGCTAAGCGGTGTCAACACTGTCTATCAGTTGGCCCAACAGGCCCTGAACACTCAAACCCCAATTCAGACCCTGGTCAGCCAGCTGCTGAGCAGTGAAACAGCGGACTATGCCGCCATTCGCAGCCAGGGCCGCTTGCTGACACCTTTTGATCATCCGGATCCGGCCCATTTGCTGGTGACAGGCACAGGGCTGACTCACCTGGGCAGTGCCGACACCCGCGCCAGCATGCACGCTCAGACCAGCGGTAAAACCCAGGCCGAGCTGACCGACACCATGAAGATGTTCAAATTGGGGGTCGAAGGCGGTAAACCGCAACCGGGCCAGCAGGGTGTGCAGCCGGAATGGTTTTATAAAGGAGATGGCAGCATAGTGGTCCCCCCCGGTGCTGCGCTGCCGTCTCCTGTTTTTGCGCTTGATGGTGGCGAAGAGCCGGAAATTGTCGGGGTTTATCTCAATGACGCCGAAGGTCAGCCCTGGCGTATTGGTTTTGCCTTGGGTAATGAGTTTTCTGACCATAAAACCGAACGGCTGAATTACCTGTACCTGGCGCATTCGAAGTTACGCCCCTGCTCTTTTGGTCCGGAATTATTAGTGGGTGAGCTGCCCGCTCATATTGAAGGCGTCTCGCGGATTTACCGCAATGGCGAGCTGTTGTGGCAAAAGGCCTTTGTCAGCGGTGAAGACAATATGTCGCACAGTGTGGCGAATTTAGAACATCACCACTTTAAATACCCCTTGTTCTGCCGCCCGGGCGACGGCCACTTGCATTACTTCGGCACTGCCACCTTAAGTTTTGGGGATGGTATTGAGACTCTGCCTGGGGATGTATTTGAAATTGAATCAGCGGCTTTTGGCGCACCGCTGCAAAACAGTCTGGGCCTGGAACAGCGCCCCATTCGTACCGTTAAGACGCTATAACTTCCATGGGGGCTGGTCTGGTATTTTGTGTTGCCATGCAAAATACCAGACCTGACTGCCTTCTAATCCTGACGCGCCAGGTTTTTCAGTGCGTATTCCAGGTTTTCTTTCGATTTGGCCAGTAACTGGAACATTTCCAGTTTAGCTTTGGTGGCATCTCCGGCCGCAATCGCCTGATACACACCTTTGTGACCTGGTAATGAATCTGTGTATTCCTCGCTGATGGAGCTGCTTAAGCGGAACAAGCCCATCAGGGCTGTCTGAATGGTCATGCCCAAGGAAATCATAAACTCATTGTTGGTCGCATCCAGTACCGCCATATGAAATTCCAGGTCACTGGAAAACACCGCATCCGTGCCAAGCTCAGCCTGCTCCATCGCTTCATAGGCTCTCGCCAGCACCAGCACCTGTTCCTCGGTGCGGTTCCGGGCGGCCAGTTCAGCGGCAGCCGGTTCAAAAATTTCGCGAATTTCAAATAACGAGATAAAAAACTGCGGCGAAGGCTTGGATTCAAAACACCAGCTTAAAATTTCACTGTCGAACATATTCCAGTGCTTGCGTGGGCGAATGCGGGTACCAAGTTTGGGCCTGGATTCCAATAACCCTTTGGAGGTTAGGATCTTAAACGCCTCGCGCAGCGCAGTGCGGGACACACCAAGCTCTTCACCTATGCTGGTTTCATTCGGAATGTATTCTCCGGGCGCATAAACACCGCTGACAATGCGGGTACCTAATTCTTCAGCCACCCAACCATGAATACTTTGAGGCCGGCTTTTTAACTGATTGGCCATGGAGTTCCCCTGCGCACTTCGCTCAGCCTGAGCACAATTACTACTACAATAATAGTTATAATATCTGATTTTCAATGCCAAAGTGGAATAAAGACCAGATTTCATTAGCTTTTTGTAAAAAACAGGAAAATCATAGGCATTGCACTATTAAATAGCAATACAGCCCGTTTTCTGAGGCAGAGTTCCCGGCTTTCATTTGATAAAAACTGCATTTTATTGCGGCAGAGAGTAAAATGCAGCTAAAGCGCTTTCACCACTACTGCTTTGGAGCTTATTGAATTGCCAGTCAAAATCAGCCCGGCCGATGTCAAAGTCGGTTATGCCATCAAATTACCAGTCGGCTGGATGAAACACCCCTTTCTGACCAATAAGCTGGTGGTGGAAAACCAGCAGCAGGTGCGCATTATTCAGTCGTTGGATTTGGACTATGTGTATTTTTACCCTGAACGCAGCTCAGTGCCCCTGGATGCTCCAGAAGAACCATCTGACTGCCCCGCGCTGGATATGGCTGATATTCAGGCCAAAACTGAAATGCAGCATGAAAAAATGCGCCGCATCGAACAAGCCAAAGCCCAGCGCCGAGAACTGCAGAAAACTG
Organism: Rheinheimera sp.; assembly: GCF_037442345.1. Taxonomy (GTDB): domain Bacteria; phylum Pseudomonadota; class Gammaproteobacteria; order Enterobacterales; family Alteromonadaceae; genus Pararheinheimera. The sequence continues at coordinate 49,136 of NZ_JBBIQL010000019.1, forward strand.
AAAAAGCCTTTGCCCAGTCGGTGGTGCAGGTGCGTCAGCTGATGAGCCAGATTGGCAGCCGGCCACTGAACGCCATTCAGGACGCCGATATGCTGGTGGGCCAGTTGGCCGACACTATTTTAGGTGCTGACGCCCTGGTATTGCACCTGATCTCTCAGGCCGGTAAAGAGCAGGAAGGGCTGTATTACCACGCCCTGAACGTTTCTATTTTGTCGATGATGCTGGCCAAACACCTGAACTTAGGAGCCGAGCAGGTCAGGCTGGTGGGTATTGGTGCTTTATTTCACGACATTGGCAAGCTGAAAGTACCGGCTCAAATACTGCGTAAAACCACAGAGCTGACGGCTCCTGAACAAAACTTTCTGAAACTGCATGGCAAACTGGGGCTGGATTTACTGAAACTCAGTGAGCAGTTTCCTGAAGCCGCCAAAACCATAGTCGAGCAGCATCATGAATACCTGGACGGCTCCGGTTATCCGGCCGGCTTAAAAGCCGGACAAATAGACGGGCTGGCCCGGGTGGTGGCGGTCGTTAACGAATTTGACAACCTCTGCCATCCGGTAGACCCCACCAAAGCCCGCTCGCCACACCATGCATTGTCAGCCATGTACAAAAGCATGAAAGGCAAACTGGGTGATACCGAAATGAAGCTGCTGATTAAAATGATGGGCATCTACCCACCAGGCACTGTGGTGCAACTCAGCGACCAGCGCATTGGCATAGTCCTGTCGGTCAACGAAGAGGCCATGCTCTATCCCAACATTCTGATTTATGACCCGGACGTGCCCCGGCTGGAAGCACCAGTGATCACGCTGGCAGCGGATGGACTGAAAATTGAAAAAGCCTTACGCGCGAAGAGCCTGCCACCAGAAGTTTACAGCTACCTGAACCCAAGAGCCCAGGTCAGTTATTACGTTCAACAAAAATAAATTATTCAGTTTCAGCCGTTTATTAAAGAAGTCAGACCTCAGCACAAAAAACTGCTGTTTCGGTTAACACACTTTGTTATGATACGCGGCCGTTTTTTGTACACAAAACGGCCGATTGTTGCAGGTTCCAGGGATTCAGACTGCAAAATTAATCGCTTTGGTCCCTGGCAGGCCCGCAGGGGAAAAGCACACTGATGTTTTGTTATGACCCCAAACCCACAAGCACAATTATTGATTTGGTTTGTCTTCCTGCTGGCTATAGTCGCAGGAGTGGCCTGGGCTCTGATGACCAGCCCTTTGCGTGTCGCCCCCAAAGCCAGTGGCCGCTTTTTTGTGACCAATCTGCTGTTAGCCTTGGGCGTATTTCTGCTGTTGCTGGGGCAAACGCACGCTTATTGGGCTATCTGGCTGGCGTCTGATCTGTTGATCCTGGCCAGTTTTGCATTTTTGGGCTGGGGTCTTCAGCACTTATTTAAACAAGAGTCCACCACGCGGCGGGACAGTCTGTTGTTGGCCGGCTGTGCCGCCTTGATGCTGTCCATGTATTTGTCCGCCTCCATCAACACTGAATTAGGTGTGCTGTTTTGTCTGATGGCCAGCTATTTATTGGGTCAGGCCAGCCACCATAAATTTATTGCCATCCGCCAGAATTTCAACAGCCTGGCCGCCAGCCTGATGGCGCTGCCACTGCTGCTCACCGCGCTGCTGTTTGTGGCCAGAGCCATAGCGTTAGTGGTGCTGCCCGCTGAGCACCAAGGGGTCCTCAGCCACAGTTCAGAACAAGGCCTGCCGATGCTCTGGACTTATGTGGTGCTGGTGCTGGCGGTCAATGCGACCGTCTTTGGCGGCGCATTGGCCCGGCTGGTCGCTAAAATCCGCTTAATGGCAGAGCATGATCAGTTAACAGGCCTTTACAACCGCCGGGCCGTGTTGAAAAAGCTGCATCAGTGTCACGACGATTTGCAAAAACAACAAATTCCTTATGGCTTGATCCTGCTCGACCTGGACCACTTTAAACAAATCAACGACAGCTATGGCCACGATGCCGGTGACGCCGCGTTATTGCAGTGTGCCAGGACCTTACGTCAATCTGTGCGGCCCAACGACATTCTGAGCCGTTACGGCGGAGAAGAGTTTTTACTGGTGCTGCCGGATTGTGCAGAAGCCTATGTGGCCGCCGTGGCAGAGCGGGTCTGTCAGGCTATCGGGCAATCGCCACTGCAATGGCAGCAGCAGGAACTGCAACTCTCAGCCAGCCTTGGTCATATCTGGGCCGATCCGGATCTGACCGTCGATCAGCTGTTAACACTGGCCGACAAAGCCATGTATAAGGCCAAAGGTGCCGGCCGCAATACCAGTGTGAAAGCCGCCCAGCATCACACCGATGGCTAAGACGGGTTGCCGGTAACTCACCGACAACTCTGAGCTTGTTTCAGATCAAAGCCTGATGCATAAAATCCGGTAGTCTGTGCACACTGACTACGCACCAAAGCCAGTCGGCCCCCCGCTGATGCGGGCCTGACAGGCGAAAGCGCCGGATGCCACAGGACCTTTATGCCCCTAACCCCGCCCCCGGATCTGACCCAGCTCAGCTCCAGCCAACCTTTAGCTGAACTGCTCAGCCAGCAGGCCCTGGTCTGTTGCCAGCCAGAACAGTCGGTGCAGCAAGTCGCCTGTATGATGGCCAGTCGGAATATCAGCTGCGTGCTGGTGGAGGAACAGCACAAGATTATTGGGATCTGGACTGAATCCGACAGCAAAAGACTGCTGTGCAGCGACTCCGATAACCTGGACCAGCCAATCCGTCAGGTGATGAGCCACCCGGTGATGACCATCAGCCATATGGCCAGCGCAGCCGACGCCACAGAGCTGATGAAAGGCTCCGGGATCCGCCGTTTGCTGGTGGTGGATGAGCAGGAACAGGCCTTAGGGATCCTGACCCAGACTGACCTGATCCGACAACAGCAGCTGGAGCATTATCTGGTACTGCGTGATATCTCCTCTTTGCTCAACGAAGCGCCTTTGGTGCTGCAAGGGCATCAGAGTTTGTCTACCGCCGCTTACGCCATGGCCGAAAGCCGCACTGACGCTGTGCTGGTGCAGCTCGAAACGGGGGAGTACGGCATAGTGACAGAACGTGATCTGGTCCGGTTAATTGCCGCCAAACGCACCCGACTGAATCTGGAGCAAGTGGCCAGCTTCCCGCTGTTGACCTTACCTGCGCATACCAGTCTGATGCAGGCGGTGCAGACACTGGAACACAATGGCTACCGCCATCTGGGCGTTACCTCGTCGAGTGGCCAGTTATGCGGTCTGCTGTCTTACAGCCATTTGTTGCTGAATATGGAGCACCTCTATATCCGGGAACTGCGGGCAGCACTGGAAGCGCATAATCTGGCACTGCGAAGTTCCGCCGAACACCTGAAACTGGCCTATCAGGTGATTGAAGCGTCCAAGGACGCCATTATGATCACGGATCGTCAGGGGGTGATCCAGTCGGTCAATCCGGCCTTTTGTCAGTTGACCGGCTACAGCGTCAGTGATGCACTGGGCAAGACGCCCAGATTACTGAGCTCGGGTCTGCACAACAGCACCTTCTACCAACAGATGTGGCAGCAGTTGCAGCAACAGGGCCACTGGCAGGGTGAAATTTACAATAAACGCAAAAACGGTGAAGTGTATCCGGAGTGGCTGTCGATCAGTGCCATTCGCAGTGAAGACGGCATGGTCAGCCAATACGCCGCCATCTTCTCTGATATGACGGAGCGGAAAAAGCGCGAAGAAAAAATCCATCAGCTGGCCTTTTTTGATGAAATGACCGGCCTGGCCAACCGACGTTTATTTCATGACAGGCTCGAACTCAGCCTGGCCAATGCCAAACGGCACCAGCATTTATTAGCCGTGCTTTTCCTTGATCTGGATTTGTTTAAACGCATCAACGACACGCTGGGGCATCAGGCGGGCGACCAGGTGCTGATCCAGGTCGGCAAACGCCTGAGCCAGGTCGTACGAACCGGCGAATCTGTCGCCCGGCTGGGCGGTGATGAATTTACCCTGCTGATGCCTGAGTGCAGCTCAGTGCAGGATACCGAACACCTGGCCCGCCGCATTGTGCAACAATTCAGTCTGCCTTTTTTAATCGGCGACCAGGAACTGGTGCTGACCACCAGCATTGGCATTGCATTTTACCCACAAGACGCCGACAGCGCCGATGAATTGTTACGCTGCGCCGATGTCGCTATGTACCAGGCCAAATCATCCGGCCGTAACCACTACGCTTTTTACCACCACAGCCTGGGCCAGCGTCACCGCGAAGCGCTGGAACTGGAACAGGCGCTGCGCCGCGCCATGGCAGAGCAGCGGCTGGAAGTACATTATCAGCCGAAAATCCGTCTGGCCGACGGCAGCACCGACAGTCTGGAGGCGCTGGTGCGCTGGACAGATCCACAACGCGGTGCTGTCCCGCCTGATTTATTTATTCCTGTGGCAGAAAACCTCGGCCTGATCCAACAACTGGGTGCCTATGTGCTGCAACAGGTCTGTGCTCAGCTTACACAGTGGCCAAAACACTGCCGGGTTGCGGTCAACATTTCGGCCAAAGAACTGAGCGCCAGCAGCTTTCTGCCTATGGTGCGGGAGTTACTGAACCGCTATGGCATCAGGCCTGGCCAGCTGGAACTGGAAATCACCGAAAGCTGCCTGGTGCCCGAGCAGGCGGAACAGACCTTACGTTTGCTTGGGGCGCTGCGACAAATGGGGATCCGCATCGCGATTGATGACTTTGGCACCGGCTATTCGTCCTTGTCTTATTTACGCCATTTGCCGATCGACAGCATCAAAATAGACCGCAGCTTTATCCGTGCTCTGCCAGAGGATCTCAATGATTGCCAGATCACCAGTGCCATACTGGCCATGGCGAAAGCTCTGGGGCTGCAGGTGGTGGCGGAAGGAATTGAAACGCCGCAGCAACTGGAGTTTCTGCTGCAGGCCGGTTGCGATTTAGGCCAGGGTTATTTGTTTGCCCGGCCAACACCGGCCTCACAGCTGGAGCTCTGACCCTCAATTGCGGCCAGACACCTGAGGCTGCGCCGGGACAGGCACACCTTTACTCTGCCATTTCATGACGACAAACTTCAGCGGCACTGTGCCTGTATTGCGGATGCCGTGAGAATCCCAGGGCGCGGCATACAACATATCACCGGCTTTGGCGGGCAGCTCTTTGTCGTGCAGAGACCAAACCCCGCTGCCTTCAATCACCATCAGGTATTCTTCTTCGGCATGCACATGAGGCGGATGAATTTCCTGGCCAGGTTCGATCACCGCCACGCCGGTCAGGGCATCCACAGTGCCAAAGGTTTCCCCGGAAAAATAGGTGCTGAACACATAACCTTTGCCGTGCTCGGCTTTGGCCTCACTGGCTTGTTTGATCGCGGAAGGCTGCCCAATGGCCTTCGGTGTCTGAGAGGCCGCAGGTTCAGCTGCCCATGCGGTTGCGCACAGACAGGTCAGACTCAGTATCAACAGACGCATAATTTGCTCCCGGTTTGAAAACACTGACGTCACTTTGCCAGCAACAGGGTCCGGATAACAGCTCAAACAGGCTCAATACCAATTTTCGTAACCTGATTAACAGCTCAACCAGCCAACAGCCGAGGCTCGCGCTAAACGGCCGGGCCTGATAGGCTGGTGTTTTTCCTGACCCCGGCCGCTGACGATGCAGACTGACCATCAAGATAAAATCACCCATAAAAACTGGCTGAATGCGCAGGAAAAAGCGCAGCTGATTGCGTTGATCGCAGCCTGCTTTAAAGGCGTTGACAGTGTGGCGTATTTTCAGCGTTATTTTGCCAATCCGGCGCACCAGCGCTGTGCGCTGCGGCTGTTTTATCAGGACGGACAACTGACCGGCTATTGCCTGCTGACCTTTACACAGAGCGGCAAAGCCACAGTGATGGGCGCGTCCGCCGCCTTTTTACCTGGCTTTCGTGGCCAGAACAGCACCTTTGCGTTTTCGTTGCGCTGGGCACTGCGCACCTGGCTGCGCCAGCCACTGCGGCCTTTGTATTACCTGGATACAATGCTGAGCCCGGCCATGTACCGCGCCATTGGCAAAAAAGTGGCACTGATTTACCCGAACCCGGCCATGAATGCAGCGGAAACAGCGCGCTATCGGGCCCTGGTTGGCAATGCAGAACCCAGTCCCTGGCGTGGCCTTGGCTGTTTAAAAACCGTTGGCCGCTCCAGCAATTACAGCGCTGCGGATCTGCAGCAACTGAAACAAAGCCAGAAAGCGGAAATTGCCTTTTATTGCCAGCTTAACCCCCATTTTGAGCAGGGCATTGCCCTGCTGGTGTTAATACCGGTCAGTTTTAAACAACTGATATGCACTTTGTGGAAGGGGCTGCGCCAATCCTGAGCCGGCTTAACACCAAAACGCCGTGAGGGTAAAACGGCCTGTCCTGGGGTTGTCATCGTACCGGTAATCAGCGCTGATATCCCCTGAATGCAAAGAGGAGCAGCGGTACAGCAGCAGGCGGTTTTTACGGGCCGGTATTTGCAGTACCCGCTCAAATAACAGGGTATCGCCACAAATATAGCCCTCAGGCTCACCAACCCTTTGCACGTCAGCGCCCAACTGCTGCTGATAGGCCCCAAGCCGCTGCTGGTCCACATATTCAAAGCCTGAGCTTCGGTGCCGGTAGAAACTGGTACCACCATGTTCGGCGCCACATAAATACAATACAGCCGCCAGCTCCTGCTGCACAGGCCGGTCAAAGTGTGGCAGCCGTTGCGGCAGGCTCAGCTGCTCAGCCGCTGTGGTAACCAGTGAATAAAAGCAGTTCAGCTGACGAAGCTGGCTGGGTTGCAGGTCAAACACCGGCTGTAGCACAGTGGCCAGTCGCTGCTGCATCCACTGGGCAAAACCAGGCGGGGCCGCTGAGCGCAAGCCTGGGTACAAGCCGGCGGCCTGCTGCACATCCTGTTGGGTCAAGGCGTAGTCAATCAGCGAGTCCGGTTCTGGCACAAAATCGTCCACCAGCAACAAAGGCTGCTGCTCCTGACCAAAACGCATGGCCTGACACTTCACAGCTATCTCCTGTTAGTTCATCGCTGCAGCTTTGCAGTGCCGGTTAATAAAATCCTGATGCGAAGGCATATAGTCCACCGATTTGCGGATCACGGCACGGATGCTGTCCATCCGTTTACCCAGTTCTTCATCACTGAACATGTCCGCCAGCGGGTGGTAGGAGGCCGGCGTAATGCCTTGCCCTAACATCACCTCAAACCAGCTTAAGTCGCTGAACATTTCCTGGTTAAAACGGAAGATCCGGCCCGAAGCACGAAATTGCTCAATTTTCTGGGTCAGCTCCTTTGGCACCTCCATGCCGCGGCAATATCGCCAGAAGGCGGAATCGTCCCGCTCTGTGGCATGGTAATGCAGGATCAGAAAATCGCGGATGCGCTCGTAGTCAAAATCCATCTGACGGTTAAATTCATCAATGTCGGCCTGCTCAAAACGCCGGTCCGGAAAAAAGCTGAACAACTTGGAAATAGCGGCCTGCACCAAATGCAGACTGGTCGATTCCAGCGGTTCCATAAAACCACTGGCGAGCCCAATAGCCAGGCAGTTTTTCGACCAGAACTTTTTGCGTTTGCCTGTCGTGAAGTTCAACAAACGGGGCTCAGCCAGCGCCTCGCCATCCAGCTGCTGCATCAGTACAGAAGTGGCTTCATCCACCGACATATAGCGGCTGCTGAACACATGGCCATTGCCGGTACGGTGCTGCAGCGGAATACGCCAGATCCAACCGGCTTTTTGTGCGCTGGCCCGGGTAAATGGCCAGGGGTCACCCGCTTTGGCACAAGGCACGGCCACGGCGCTGTCGCACGGCAACCACTGGCTCCAGTCGTCGTAACCGGCCTTGAGCGTTTTTTCAATCAGCAGGCCCTGAAAGCCGGAGCAATCAATAAAAAAGTCGGCCTCATGCACAGTGCCATCGTCCAGCTGCAAAGAGCGGATAAAACCATTGTCCCATTGTTGCACCGACTGTACCTTGCCTTCAGTGCGTTCCACGCCCCAGCCCTGTGCCAGTTCACGCAAATACAGCGCAAACAAACCAGCGTCAAAATGAAAGGCGTAGGCAATGTTGGATAACGGTGAATTGCCAGCGTCAATGGAACGCATAAAACGCCGCTCGTCACAGGCCAGAGAGGTTAAGGTGTACTGATCCAGCGGAGCCGCTTTGCCTTGCAGATGCTGACGCAGCCAATAATGGTAAAACTGGATGCCCTCCATGTTTTTACCCACTTCGCCAAAAGCGTGATAATAACTGTGGCCAGGTTTTAACCAGTCTTTAAACTGAATACCCAGCTTAAAAGTGGCCTGGGTACGGCGCATAAACTCGTCTTCATCCAGCCCTATCAGCTGGTTATACAACATGATCTGCGGAATGGTGGCTTCGCCGACCCCGACTGTACCTATCTGCTCAGACTCAATCAGCTGAATGTGGCAAAACTGGTTTTTCAGCACCTTGCCCAGTGCAGCTGCCGTCATCCAGCCGGCTGAACCGCCGCCTAATACGATGATTTTTCTTAGTTTATTCATCCGTTTTCTCAGCACGTCTTCAATAGAAAAATGCGCTCTTGTTTTCACAAAAGCGCATTTGGCTTAGTGGCCACACCACGATGTCAGAAATTGGCCCGCATCACCAGTGCCAGGCGACGGTCTGAGACAAACCAGGAACGTCCGGCTTCCACTCCTTCGTCGTTGAGCATCATCAGGGTTTCAGACTGCGAGTTGGTCAGGTTAGTGCCCTGTAAACCCACACTGAAGTTGTCGCTGACATTGTAAAACAGCGACGCATCCACCTGACCATGGTCGTCGTACCACAGCGGTGCCTTACTGATCACATCGCGGGTGGTCAGCAGGTACTTCGACCGCCAGTTGTAAGCGACCCTGGCACTCCAGCCGTTTTTCTCGTACATACCGACCAGGTTGAAGGTGCGGTCGGACTGACCCTGCAGTGGAATATTGTCCAGGCTGACCCGAATACCTGTGTCGGTGAAATCATCCCCAACCCAGCTTTCATCATCGGCATCGATCTGGTTATTTGGGACTCCACTGGCGTCAATGTAAGTAAAACTCGCCTGCATGCCTAAGCCATTCCAGGGCTCTGGCAACATGTCGTAAAACTGCTGATACGCAATTTCAAGACCATCCATTTTGCCGTCACCCGCATTGGTGGTGGTGGTGACCAACGCCGTCTGGCTGACTCCGGTCACCGGGTTGGTAAAGCTTTGCGGAAAGGCCCCCTGCACAAAGTAGTTTTTCAGCTCTTTATGGAATAAAGTCGCACTCAATTGCCCCACATCGGCAAAGTACCATTCGAGCGCAAAGTCATACTGCACCGACTCCATCGGCTTCAGATAAGGGTTGCCGCCGCTGCCGGTCCAGACAGGCACATAAGCCCGTTGGATCAGGTTGTCCTGTGGCAATGGCGGATTGTCTTCGTCAATGTCCGTAATGGGCCGCACGGCCATAACAGGCTCAGTCCCCAAAGAGACTTTGTTGATCACATCGCCCATATCCGGCAAGGCCACGGCTTTGGAAGCGGCAAAACGGCCAATCAGTTCATCCGTCAATTCCACCTTAATGTTAAAGCTGGGTAACGTCATGCTGAAATCCGTTTCTGCTTCCAGCCGGCTGTCGGTGTCATTACCAAAAGCGCGGTCATGATCAGGCAGGTAATTGACTGCATCCCCTATCCAGCGGTTTTCCGGAGCCCGCAGTGCCTCCTCTACCGTTGCGTAAGTGCCGGCAGCCACCTGCTGACCGACATAATCCAACACCAGTTGCGGGGTCAACTGACGGTTTTGCAGTTCGGCCGGCGGCAGGAAATCAGGCAGCAGATCAGGGAAATTGACATAACCATTGGCTTCACGGGTCAGTTTCACATAACGCAAGCCCAGATTGCCGCTGTAACGTAAATCGCCCTGACCTTCGAAGTTCAGCTTCAGGTACACCGCTTTATTGGTTTCGGTGGTGTCGTTGATTTCGCCAGGCTGGAAAATGCCAAACTCACTGTCAACCCCGTCCCGCTCTGGGTAAGGGATCCAGGTGCCGCCGTCCGACTTATACACCTGCCGTGCCGGATTCGCGCCCATAATAGAGCGGACATAAGCTTCGGTCATGGCAATGGTTTTGCCTCCCTGAATATTCACAATGCCGCCATCGTGGAAATCAGACCAGTCCACCAGTTCATAGTCGCCAGCCAACTCAGACAGGGTATCCAGCCAGCCAGCCGGCGCGGCCCCAGTGTATTCAGGGGCCAGAGCCCCCCAGTTCCAGCTGGTGGCCCGCACCGTCTGCTCACGTTTGGCATAACGCACACCGGCCTGCAGGGACGTCAGTACCCCTTGCCCATCAAACTGATACGTGCCATCAAGTCGCAGTGCAACCGAGTCGCCTTCGGAGCGCTCATAGTGGTCCATGGCACTGCGCAGGAAATAAGAGGTCGGGTCCTGGAAGTAATTGCTGTCACCGGCCGGGTCGCCGCTGAAGCCTGGGTAACCTGTGGCAAAATCATCCGGGTTGGCGTCCCGGGAGCCAAACCAGGGCTCCAGCAAGGTCATGGTCGGTGTGCTGCCAGTGACATTGTAGTCCTGACCGGCAAAAGCCCCGGTCATCACCACCACATCGTCATCCTGAGTGTTGGCTCTGACCACCTGAAGATCGCCGACCAGCTTCAACTGCTCTGTGGCTTTCCACTCCAGGTTTAACGAAAAATCTTCCACTTCGGTGTTGGTGTCTTTGACCCTGCTGTCAAACTGAGTGACGTAACCAAACTGATTACGGGCATTGGTGCCCCAACCGCGGGCCACGCGGTCTACGTTGCCATCAGCAGCGCGCCAGCCATCCACCCCCTGCGTAATAATGCCGGACTCAAACAGGCCGTTGTCGTCAAACTCAAACTCTGTGCCTTCCAGCGGGCGGGAGCGACGACCATCGATATTGTAGTACCCCCCCTGGTATTTAATGGCCTGTTCATGCCAGGACAAACGTGCATCGGAGCGGATGTACTGGAAGGTGCCAAGAAAGGTGTCGTCGGCGTTTTGAAACTGGAAGGCGGCCGAAGCCCCATTGCGTTCACGATCATCAAACTTCTGCAGTGCGTTGGCCGCATTGGGCATCCAGACCACCCCCTGACCGTCCTCACCGACAAAGTCTTCGGCGCCGGCCAGCGTATTGGCGTAGAACGGCACATAAGCGTCGGACTGAATACCATGCGACTCGCCATACAGCTGTGAATGCGCCAGGTTAAACAACAGGCCAAATTCCGCACCGCTGTCGAGCGTATAACGGTCACTGAATAACCCAGAAATGGTCGGGCTGCCTTTTTCAGCGATATCCCCATAAGACCAGTCACCACTGATGGCCACCACCCGACCGGCCGAGTCAAAGGGCTTACGGGTGCGCAAACTGACAGTGCCACCAATACCGCCTTCAATCATATCGGCGGTCTGGTTTTTATAAATATCAACACCACCCATCAGTTCAGGTGACACGTCCTGAAAGGACAAGCCCCGACCTGAGTTGGCAGTAAATGAATCCCGGCCATTAAATTCACTGCGGGTCTGAGTCATCCCCCGGATAATGGCCCCACTGCCTTCGACGCTGAAATGGTCCGGGTCGTCCGGGCCAGCAAAACGCTCCACAGACACACCGGGCACCCGCTGAATGGCTTCCAGCACACTGCGGTCTGGCAATACCCCAATATCTTCGGCTGAAATACCGTCCACCACAGTGTCGGCCAGACGTTTGATATTCTGTGCGCTTTGCAGGTTGGCTCTGGTGCCTCTGACTTCAATAACTTCGGTTTTTTCGTCGCTCTTGTCTGCCGTGTTTTCCGCTTGCGCCTGCTCTTGCGCATAAGCACCGGCAGAGCAGCCTAACATGGCCATCAGCAGCAAAGACGGCCTGAATGCAGGTAAACGAACACTGGTACGGTTCGCAGCTCGTGCAACCATCATAATCTCCCCGTTGTGTTGTTGAATCCCGGTCAAGTTGCGGCCTTTGGCCTGCTGTTGTTATGGCAACCGGGTCTGTTGTGATGCAGCTGGGCCTCTACAAAAGGCGCATAAACGCGAAGCGGCGAAAGCTGTCGGTATAGATACTGGAGTGAAGTATTCGTCAGGTCCAGCTCGTTGAAAAAAAACGGAATAGCAAAAACAGAATTCACACGAGAAAAATTCACTTGTCCGACAAGCCCAGTATATCTTTCTGTTTTATAAAGAAAAACCAGCCCCTGCCTCCAGACGCTGGTTTGAACTGAACTCAGGCCGTTACCTGAGTGGCTCTGCCGAAAACGCCGCCAGCAAATACACCAGTGGCGCATTCCAGTTGATGGCGATTTCATTGCTGGCATAGCTGCAATACTCATCCAGATAAGACAAAGCGGGCAGCTTACTGGGATACACACACTGGTCCTGCTGCCCCTGGTTGGGGCCGCCGGCCAACCAGCCGGGTACAGGCGCGTTGACTGCATCGGCTTCAGACGGCCTGTGGTGAATGTGCTGCGGGCTCTGGCGGCCAAAACCAGTGACAAACGAATAGCCGGTCGGGTTGCGGCCAAACAGGTAATCCAGCAGGTTCAGCGCCGCTTGCCGGTACGCCAGCTTGCCGCTTAGCAGGTAACCCTGATACAGCAGTACCGCCTTATTGGCCGCCACCGCATTGCTGCCCCAGATAAAGTCTGGCTGGGTCATTGCGACCCGATACGGCGACTGTTGCTCCTGGCGCAAAAACAATTCGGCTTCTGCCAGCAAGGCATCTTTCAATGGCTGCTTGATCCTGTCAGGCACCGCTTCGGATCGCAGCAGTTGCCAATAGGCCAGCGCCACAGGGTTGGCCCAGGACGCCACTTGCAGCGGCACTTTCAGCGCGGCAAACCACTGTAAATAGGCGGACTCTCTGGTCAGTAAAAACAGCTGAGCCGCCGCAGTGGCAAATTCATCGTCCAGTGTGTTGTCGCCATAAGCGCCGGTAAACACATCGGCCGGTTGCTGATAGATGACCGCAGGGTTCGCCTTGGCCCATTGCCAGGCCTTGACTGCGCTGTCGGCATACTCCTTGGCCAGGCCCGGCAGTTGTGCATCAAACTCCTGCAGTATCTGACTGGCTTTGGCCATCACAGCGGCATAATTCAGCGCGGCCGCCGTGGTTTTTTGCACCAGATACCGGGGGCTGTTGGCCTGGTCCGGCATCACAGTGCCATCAAAGTTCAGATTGGTCAGTTTGTGGTATACCCCACCGTCAGACGGGTCCTGCATGGTTCTCAGCCAGCGCAGATTCCACAACACTTCATCCACTAAGTCTGGTAAGGCATTACCGGACTCTGGGATAGCCCAGTCACGTTGCCGGTAAAATGCCGGGAAGTCACTCCAGGCCTGCAACAGGGTTAACAAGGTCACCCCTGAATTCACCACGTATTTGTTGTAATCACCAGCGTCGTACCAGCCCAGGGCAGAGGACAGCACTGTGCCTTCAGGCCGCGCCGCAGAGGCGGCTGACTTATGGATACGCACCTGATGATCCGGATGTCCGGCCGCTCTGGCCCAAGGCCCGGCAAACGGATCAGTTAAGGCCATGGATGCGCGGTTAAAATAATAAGCCTTGGCAGCCGCATCATGGGCAGCGGCAAAAGGCGCAGGGTGGATCTGCACTGTCTGGGCGGCACAGCCTTCAAGTTCCAGGCGGTATTCACCAGCCTGGGTCAGCGCGGACAGATCCAGCACACTGGCTTTGCGGCCAGAGGCTGGCCAGAGTTTCGGAGCGTCTGACTTACCGGACAGCAGAACAGTGCCCTCGCTGTCCAGCACCTGATAGAGCACAGACGATGAACCTTCCAGCACCAGCAGCTTGGGCTGTTCTGGCGCAAAACCCAACTGATTCAACCTCAGGGTCGGGCAGGTCGTTTTGGTTGTAGTGCAGCTGCTGAGCACCACAGCCAATAACAAAGCGGCTGCACTGCGCCCCCACCCGGTCACCAGCATCATGGCTTCACCTCGTCAACCAGGTTCAGCAGCGCCTTGACCACGGCTTTGGGTTGATTCTGCCGGTCAAACAGCAGCGCATAGTCGGTGCGCCCCTGCATAGGCCAGTTATTGCGCCAGCTTTGCTGATCATTCACCCCCCAAAGGGTAACCCGGCTGATGGTGTCGCTGTGACGCAAAAAAATACGGAACAGGCCAGTAAAGCGTTGCTGCTGCAGAGCCTCGATAGCCGCAGGTAAGCCCTGGCTGTAGGGGTTCAATTGCTGCTGCAGCTTCTGGTTCAGCGAAATATCTGCGCCTATGGCGTTATCGTCCACCCGCGGCAACACTGTGATATCCAGCTCTGTGATCATCACCTGAGCGCCGGTGGCCGCAAAGGCCACGATGGAGTCTTCCACCTGCTGCAGGTCGGGGTAATCCAGGCCATAATGGCCCTGCATCCCCACGCCAGTCAGTTTAACCCCGGCTTTTTGCAGCTGCTGCACTATACGCACGGCCCCCTGCCGTTTTTCCGGATTGTAAAGGTTGTAGTCGTTGTAATACAGCTCTGCCGCCGGGTCGGCCGCCTGAGCCAGCTGAAAAGCGGTCACAATATAGTCATCGCCGAGAATTTTCCGCCAGGGGCTGTCACGCAAAGAGCCATCGTCATTCAGCGCCTCGTTGACCACATCCCAGCCTTTGACTTTGCCTTTGTAGCGACCCACCACTGTGTTGATATGGGTCGTCAGCCGCTGCAACAGCAGAGCTTTGCTGGCGGTTTTGCCGTCTGGCCCGGTAAAGACCCAGGCCGGGGTTTGTTGATGCCACAACAAGGTATGGCCAATCAGCGTCGCCTGCTGCTGTTCAGCCAACTTCAGCAGTGCATCGGCCGGGCCAAAGTGAAAGTCGCCTTCTTTGGGTTGCAACTCTTCCCATTTCATCACATTTTCAGCCGTCAGCGCGTTAAAGTGCTGCTGCACCACCCCCAGGGCAGCCGGATCCTTGCCTTCAATCTGCGCCATGCTCAATGCGGTACCGACTAAAAAATGCGGTGCATAGGCCTGTTTTAAACTTATGTCACTGGCGGCCATGGCGCTCTGACTCAGCAGCACCCCAGCCAATAAGCCCATCACTGATTTCATGGTTCTGTCTCCCTGTTTTTCGTTTGTGGTTGAGCCGCCCGGTAGGGGCTGACCGGCGGCCCCAGATAACTGGGCTTCAGGCCACCTGTGTTAATCAGAATACGTTCGAGCACCACACCTGGGTCGACCAGGTAAATTTTCAGTTGATGGGTGCCGGCGTTCGGTACTTTCAGTGTGCTTTTTACCAGCCGGATGCCGTCCAGTACGCCCTGCTGCCAGGCCTGATTGCTGCGATCTGTCAGGGTATCCACAAGCACCGGCGTGTTGTTATCCAGCGCGACAGCGAGGCGCAGGGTGCTGCCGGGCACAAAATCCAGGCTGGGTGCGAGCATCAGCTGCAGTTCAAACTCACCTGAGCGCTGAAAATACAGTGGGTACTGCAGATAAGGCGCCTGGTTCAGGCTTTGGTGCCGGTACTCCGGAGCCGTGGTTGCCACCATGGCTCCGCTGCCACGGCCATGGCCAGGCAAGGCCTGCCAAAACGCGTCCGGCTGCGGCCGCATCGCGGTGCCGCTGGTGCCATCCAGCGCTATATACCCCTCTGTATCCAGATAGCCCTCGCCAGCCGCCTGGGTTTTCACCGCCTGTACTTTAACCCTGGCCCCACCCCAGCCAATGCCTTTAATATGCACCTCGCCCTGATTCAGCCCTGCGTCTGCTTTATCCCAGTTAATCCTGACCTGAATCACTTGCTGCTGCCTGACAGTACCCGAGCTGTGACTGAGCTCTATCCAATCCGATGACGCTTTGGCACTAAAGTCAAACGAGGTTAAACCGCGGTTAAATACCTCAATCCGCCTGCTGATTTGGCCGTCCGGATAAAAAGGCGGCAGCGCCAATGGCTGATGGCGGTACTCACTTTCAGGCCAATAATAAGCCGCGCCTTCAGCCATCACCCCCATGTCAGCCCCCCGGGGGGGATTGCGCTGCAATAAAGCCGGTAACTGATTTTGCGGTGGGTCGTTCCAGTAGTTGTACCCCAAATGCGGCTGCGACATCATCTGGTTCCAGCGCCCATCCCCCAGCGCATGGTAGGCCGCCGTCAGCTCTGCATCGCGGGCAAACCAGAAGTGCGCCTGCGCAGCCCAATCATTGGTGCTGGCACGGCCTTGCTGGCCATGCAGCTGGTTCATGGCCACGGCCCGGTTGATTTCAAACACCGCCTGGCTGGCTTTGAGTGGGTGCGCCACCAACTGAACATACGCATCCTGATAGGCAGCCCCCAGCTGTGACTGCACCTGATCGGCCAGCTGCACTAACGCAGCGAGCTCGCGGCTGACCCGCTCCGCTTCGTCATAATGCAGCAGGCTGTAAGTCGCTGGCTCCACCGCTTCAGGTTTGCGCCGGCCATTGTGTTTGGTGTAGCCCTGCAGCAGCTGCGCTATGGCCTGTGCCTGGTCCGGGCCAAATTGCTGCGCCGCCCACTGCACTGTCCATTGCTGCAGCTTGTCCGCCGCAAAACGCTCGGGGTTCCAGGCCATGCGCAGGAAAAAGTCGGTTGGCAATTCCATAGGTTTTAAATCACCAACATTGACTATCCAGATGCGGTCCGCACCATAACGCCAGGCTAAATCCATCTGTTGCCAGATTTTGCTGATTGGCACCGTATTGATCCAGCGGTACGAGCGTGGCTCGCCGACGTAATCAAAATGATAATAAACCCCGGCGCCTCCTGAGCGGTTGCGCTCTGCGGCAGTAGGCAGACGGCGGATATTGCCAAAGTTGTCGTCTGCCCACAACAAAGTGACATCCTCCGGCACCCGCATCCCACGCTCGTAGAAGCCCTGCACTTCTTTGTACAGGGCCCAGACCTGAGGCACCTGCTGCAACTGTTCTGCACCAAAGGTGTCGGCCAGGATCTGGCGTTGATCCGCGACAATCTGCTCCAGCAGAGCAATGTTTTCGCCCTCTTTCATCGGCTCGTCTTCCTGGCCGCGCATACCCAGAGTAAAAATGCTTTCCAGGTTTTTATGCCGCTGTGCGCCTTGCTGCCAGAATTTATACAGCTCGTCTTTGTTGGTGGAATACTCCCAGGGCCCCTGGCCATAACGGTTCCATTCTTTGTCGGCCCGCAGCATAGGTTCATGATGGCTGTTGCTCATCACGATGCCCATCTCGTCGGCCAGCAATGGGTTTTGCGGGTCATCGTCAGCAAAAGCATTGTTCCACATGGCCGGCCATAAGAAGTTGGCTTTGAGGCGCTGCAGCAGTTCAAACACATGCAGATAGAATTGATGGTTGTAACCACCAAATTTTTCCTGTACCCAGCCCGTTAACGCCGGCGCTTCGTCATTCAGGAAAATACCGCGGTATTTCACTTTGGGCGCGTCAAGCACACGGGTACCGGCCCGGACCCACAGCTCGTTTTTTTTCGCCACCGGCACATCGGCCCACCAGGCCCAGGGTGACACGCCAATCTGCTCAGCCAGGTCGAACACCGCATAAATAGCGCCGCGTTTATCGTTGCCTGCCAACACCAACGCCTGCTCTACGCCCGGCAGCGGCTGTTGCACCAGCTCAATCTGGTAACCATCCCAGCGGCCACGCAACGCGCTGAAGTTCAGCTTCCCGCGTTGTTCCAGCTGACGCAGCAGGCTGCTTTTGTCCAGACTGCCCATAATCAGCGCCAGCGGAGCCGACGGCCCGGCCCCTGGCGTCAGCTGCACACCAGTGACCTGTTGTATATTCAACTGCAGACTTTGCACGGCCCGCAACAGGCCAGGGTGATCCTTGGGATCCACCAGGATCTGCGCCTGCTGTGCCTGGCTAACCAGCAGCATAGCCCCCGGCTCGCTCTGTTCTGTGATATAACCGGCCGCTGCCAGGCCGCCACTCAGCAGCAGGCACAGGCCAAGGAGCAGGTTTTTCATGGCGTCTGCTCCAGCCGGCTGTAAAGCCCAAGGGTGGTGCCCACAAAACCGCCAGCCACCTGAGTGCTTAACAGGGTGCCATCCTGCACCGGCCCCAGTGGCTGCCAGTCCTGGCCTGGCAGCCGGTAATAAAACCACAGCCTGGCCCCGGCTCCTGCAACTTTAAACTGCAGTCCGGTGATCTGGCCCGCCAATTCTTGCGAACTAAGCACTTTCGCTTTGGCCCCTTTGGCCTGTTCTAAAAAAAGTTCTGTCCCTGTGCCGTTCCGGCGTGCTCCCAGATAGTAGTGGTACAACTCACTTTGCAGCAGCACCAGCCCGGCCGAACGGCCTGCGCCAGGCAAACTGAACCCGGTACTGGCATTGAAATTTATGTGCTGCAGTCTGCGGCCTATAAAAGCCGGTTGCCCCTGGCCTTCCAGCCGGTCGGCCTTGGCCTGCAGGGCCAGAACCCCCTCCTTAAGCTGCAACCAGGACAGATCAAACTGGCGTAACCAATGCCAGTTCAGATCCAGACGGGTGGCTGAAAACTCATCCCGCCACTGCAGATTGCCAGTTTGGGGCACGGCAACAGGCTGAGGTTTCAGGCTGACAGGGCCTGCCAGCTGATAGGGGATACTCTGACCTTTGGGCAGTATCTGCGGCCAGCCATCCTGCCAGTGCACCGGCAGTAAATAGGTCTCGCGGCCCAGATTGGAAAGGCGTTGCTGATAGGTGCGGGTGGCTAAAAAGACGGCCCACCAGCTGCCATCGTCCAGCTGAATAAAATCGGCATGGCCTGCGGTGGTAATGGGGTCCGGTCTGTCCGGGGCTAAATCACGTTGGGTTAAAATTGGGTTTTGGCTTGCAGGGACAAAAGGCTCAGACAGGCTGCGCGAGCGGAAAATGACCGCAGAATGCTGGTCGGCCGTGCCGCCTTCGGCACAGAGCAGATAGTACCAGCCATTGTGTTTATACAAATGCGGGCCTTCAATCCAAATCGGTTTCTGGCGGATATCGACACCACCATTGACCAACAGACGTTTCGACTCTGGTTTTACCTTTTTGGCCACAGGGTCAAATTCCCACAACCAGATAGCTCTGTGCCCTTCGTACAAAGGTTCACCCGGCGGCGCGTCATTGTGACTGATGTAGACCTTGCCATCCTCGTCAAAGAATAAATCCGGGTCTATGCCGCCCACCTCCGGCAACCAGATCGGATCCGACCAGGGCCCGGCCGGATCGGTCGCTGTCAGAATAAAATTCCCCCCCTGATCCACCACAGTGGTAATGAGGTAAAAAGTGCCGTTATGGTAACGCAGGGTTGGCGCAAAAATACCACGCGACAGCCCTGCACCGGCAAATTCAAACTGACCGGGTCTGGTCAGCGCATGGCCAATCAGTTGCCAGTTCACCAGGTCTTTACTGTGCAAAATGGGTAAACCCGGCAAGTAGCTGAAAGACGAATTCACCAGATAAAAATCATCACCTTTGCGGGTAATGCTGGGGTCGGGGAAAAAACCGGCCAACACAGGGTTACGGTAGTGCCCCGCCTGCAAAGGTTGGGCAAACACGTCATCCTCGCCCTGGTACTGAAACCAGTCAAAACGGGCGCTGTTGGTTTCGTCAGCCCACACGGCCTGAAAAACCGTGCAAAGCACAGCGCATAACGGCCACAGATGTCGCATTGGATCCCCTGTTGTCTTGTTTGCTTTTAGTGGATTAAAAAGAAAAATCCCCAGCAAGACAATGGGTTGAGACTTATGAAAACTGGGGGACTCTGTGCGTTTTTTGGCATATCCCCGTCGCCCCTGAAGCTGCAGCTTTGTTGACTGCGCCCTTTCGCCCCAGTCACACAGGTTACCTATACTCCTGCGGCCTCACTGGCTTGGGTACAAAGGCCAAAAACCACCCCGCCTGGCTGGCCGGGGTGGTGTGGGGAAGGCGTCTGACTTATTCGTTGACAGCCATCGCATTGACCGCAGCACCCTGACCTTCGCGGAACTCTTTGGGTGTCTGACCGAAGTGGCGTTTAAACACGGCATACATATATTGCAGTGACGGATAACCACAGATATTGGCAATTTCAGTCGGGCTGACCTGAGTTTCCAGCAGCATTTTACAGGCCCGGGTCAGTTTTTGGTTGTGCAGCTCCGTATGAATAGAGTGGCCACGCTCGGCACGGAAACGCTGCTCCAGATTGGAGCGGGAAATACCGACATAGTCCGTCACCTGCTCCACTTTGACTCCCCGGCTGGCGTTGCGGCGAATGTAATGCATGGCCTGGATCACATAAGGATCACGCAGCGCTTTGTAGTCGGTGGACTGGCGGGACGCGACACCGACAGGGGCCACCAGGGTGCGCTTTTTGCCGACATCTATATTGTTCAGCTGGGTATGCAGCAGCTTGGCCGCCTGATAACCCATTTCAAAACAGCCCTGAGTGACTGAACTTAAACTGATGCGGCTTAAGAAACGGGCTATGTCGTCATCATCAATGCCGATAATAGACACCTGATCCGGCACAATAATGCCCAGATGCTCACAGGCCTGCAGCAAATGCCGGGCTCTGGAGTCAGTCACCGCTATAATGCCGACTGGCTTGGGCAGGCTTTGTACCCAGTCGGTCAACCTGTTCATCGCGTATTGCCAGGTTTCAGGCCGGGTGCAGTGGCCCTGATAAATCTGGCAGTCAAAACCATCCTGAGCTGTCAGTTTCCGCACGGCGTTTTCCCGCTCTCGGGCCCAGCGGTGGTTGTCGTCTACCGGCACCGAATAAAAGGCAAAGCTGTCCAGCCCCTTGCGTTTTAAATGCTCATAAGCAGCTTCGACCAGCGCAAAATTATTGGTCGCCACATAAGGCACAGCCGGGTAATCCTCCGCATTGGCATAAGAGCCGCCTACGCCGACCACAGGTTTATTCCAGAGCGCCAGCGCCTGCTGAATATTGATATCGTCAAAGTCGGCAATAATACCGTCACCGCCCCATTCGTGGATGTGTTCCAGCCGGCAGGAAAAATCTTCTTCCAGATAGATATCCCAGTCGACTTTGGAGGATTGCAGATAGTGGCCTATGCCTTCAATCACCTGACGGTCATAGACTTTATTGGCGTTAAACAGCAGTGTGATGCTGTGTTTGGCTTTGAACATGATTTCACCATTGTTGTTTTTTTAGTTTTGGTGTAGCGACTACCAGAAATAGCTTCGCCCCTGTCGTCCAAAGCCACCTCTCTGATGCACCAACTTGTATCAAATCTGTTCAATCTTAGATCGGTTCCCTGCTTTTCTGAAACGAAAAAACATAATTCAGCACAGAAAAGTGAATTTTCATAATTGCCGCTTCATCACTCTGTCACCAAGGATGAATCCACAATTCGGCCGCAACACAGAAGGCATCCCATGAGTTATTTAGGCATAGATTTAGGCACATCCGGCATTAAAGTGATAGTGCTCAACGAACAAGGTAAAGTCACCGACAGCGCCAGCGCTGAGTTGCAGGTCAGCCGGCCACAACCGCTCTGGTCTGAGCAAAACCCGGAACACTGGTGGCTTGCACTGCAAAAATGCCTGGACGAACTGGCAACCAAACAGTGCCTGGCCGATGTCAAAGCTATAGGTCTGGCCGGCCAGATGCATGGCGCCACCTTGCTGGACCCTGAAGGTCAGCCGATACGCCCGGCCATTCTGTGGAACGATGGACGATCCTTCACCCAGTGCCAGCAAATGGAAAACGAAATTTCGCAATTGCATGCACTGACCGGTAATTTAGCAATGCCGGGGTTTACCGCGCCAAAACTGCTGTGGCTGCACCAGAATGAACCAGAGCAGTTTGCCCGGGTGGCAATGGTGCTCTTGCCCAAAGACTATTTACGTTATTGCCTGTCGGGCCATTACGCGTCAGATATGTCGGACTCTGCCGGCACCTTATGGCTGGACGTCGGCAAACGCGACTGGAGTGAT
The DNA here is from genome assembly GCF_037442345.1 of Rheinheimera sp. Classification (GTDB taxonomy): domain Bacteria; phylum Pseudomonadota; class Gammaproteobacteria; order Enterobacterales; family Alteromonadaceae; genus Pararheinheimera. The sequence goes on from NZ_JBBIQL010000019.1 coordinate 71,048, forward strand.
GAACTGCTACAAGCCTGTGGCCTGAACCGCTCGCAGATGCCCGCTTTATTTGAAGGCAACCAGATCACCGGCCAGCTAAAGGCCGAGCTGGCCAGCCGCTGGGGTATGCCGCAGGTGCCACTGGTGGCCGGTGGAGGCGATAATGCCGCCGGTGCGGTAGGGGCGGGTTTAGTCCGGCCCGGTCAGGCCATGTTGTCACTGGGTACGTCAGGGGTGTATTTTGCCGTCTGTGACGGCTTTAAAGCCAATCCGCAGTCTGCTGTGCATGCTTTTTGCCATGCGTTGCCTGACAGCTGGCATTTAATGGCTGTTACCTTAAGTGCCGCCAGCTGCCTGCAGTGGTACGCCGAACAGATTGTAAAAACCCCGGTCGCCGACTTGCTGCAGCAGCTGGAACAAGGGCCAGATCCAATCACGGATGCCCCCCTGTTTTTACCTTATCTGTCGGGCGAACGCACGCCACACAATAACCCCAATGCCCAAGGGCTCTGGTTTGGCCTCACCCATAACACCGACCAACGCGCCATGACCTATGCGGTACTGGAAGGTGTCAGCTTTGCCCTGGCACAAGGGGCCGATGCGCTGCACGATTCTGGCCTGGTGCCGGACGAAATCAACCTGATTGGCGGCGGTGCCCGCAGTCCGTACTGGCGACAGTTACTGGCCGATGTGCTGAATAAAACCCTGACCTTCCGCGAAAGTGGCGAAGTAGGCCCAGCTTTGGGCGCTGCCCGGCTGGCGCAGCTGGCGATGAACCCGGACCAGCCGTTGGCGGCTATCTGCCCACCTCCGCCAGTCGTCAGTACGCATCAGCCAGACGCACAGCGCCATGCTCTGCTTACCAGCCGCTACCAGCGTTTTATGGCGTTGTATCACGCAGTTTCGCCGCTGTTTTAATAGCCGCCAGACTTGAAGCTGCAGCTGTGTTGACTGCGCCCTCACACCCCAGTCACCTAGTGTCACTATGCTGCTGGGGTCTGACGGGCCTGTCGCCTCCCTGTCATTTCAATGACCTGGGTAGTACCTGAGTGCAGACTTTTGCCCCCTTAAGCAAAAGCACAAACTGGCTCTGAAAAAACATAATTGTCCGGAGCCGCAACCCTACCCACACTAACGCCATTGTCTTTATCACAAGCCGTAGTAACAGGAGAGCAGCGTGGCTCAGTATTTCGATCAACTTCAGAAAATTGCCTTTGAAGGGGCGCAAAGCAGCAACCCTCTGGCGTTTAAACATTACAATGCCAGCGAAAAAGTGCTGGGTAAAACCATGGCTGAACATTTACGGATGGCTGCCTGCTACTGGCATAACTTCTGCTGGAACGGCCAGGATGTGTTTGGTCAGGGCACCTTTGGCCGTCCCTGGCTGGAAGCCGGAGACCCAATGGAAATGGCCAAATTCAAAGCCGACGTGGCCTTTGAGTTTTTCAGCAAACTGACCATTCCTTATTACTGTTTTCACGACGTGGATGTGGCACCGGAAGGCCGTACCATTCAGGAATACGTGAATAACTTCGCCGCCATGGTCGATGTCCTGGAGCAAAAACAAGCCGAAACCGGTGTGAAACTGCTGTGGGGCACCGCCAACCTGTTCTCTAACCCGCGTTATGCCGCAGGCGGCGCCAGCAACCCGAATCCGGAAGTGTTCAGCTATGGCGCCACGCAAGTGTTTCATGCAATGAACGCCACCAAACGTTTGGGCGGTGAGAATTATGTGCTCTGGGGTGGCCGTGAAGGTTATGAAACCCTGCTGAACACGGACCTGCGCCATGAGCGTGAGCAGTTAGGCCGCTTTATGCAAATGGTGGTAGAGCACAAACATAAAATTGGCTTTACCGGCACCTTGTTAATTGAGCCGAAGCCGCAGGAACCAACCAAACACCAGTACGATTATGACTCGGCCACTGTGTATGGCTTTTTGAAGCAATACGGCCTGGAAAAAGAGTTTAAGGTCAATATCGAAGCCAACCACGCCACACTGGCCGGTCATTCGTTCCACCATGAAGTAGCCACCGCCATTTCGCTGGATATTTTCGGCAGCATTGACGCCAACCGCGGTGATGCACAAAACGGCTGGGACACCGACCAGTTTCCGAACAGTGTGGAAGAACTGAGCCTGGTGATGTACGAAATTCTCAAAGCCGGTGGTTTCAGCACGGGCGGTTTTAACTTCGACGCCAAACTGCGCCGCCAGAGCGTGGACCGTTACGATTTATTCCATGGCCATATCGGTGGTATGGATCATCTGGCGCTGGCGCTGAAAAAAGCCGCCGCCCTGGTGGAAAATGACTTTTTAGCCACTGCCAAACAGCAGCGTTACGCCGGTTGGAATGCAGATTTAGGCCAAAGCATTCTGGCTGGCAAGCAATCACTGGAAAGCCTGGCTGCGCTGACCCAACAGCAGCAACTGGATCCGAAGCCCGTCAGTGGCCGTCAGGAATTGCTGGAAAACCAGGTCAACCTGGTGCTGTTCAGCTAAACCGAACCCTTGTCCTGTAATGTTCGTAGAGGTACGTATTGCCCGGCTTTTGCCGGGCTTTTTTATGGGTGGCCTTATGCAAGGCAGCTACTGCTGCAAGGCTTCCTGACGCAACTTTTCGTAGTCTTCGTAGCTCATGCCCTGATTTTTCATGCAGTCCTGATACTGGGCCGGAGGTGCCTTACGGCATTCCTCTTCATGATTTCTTTGCAGATTCTCATAACCAGTTTTATTGGGGTTATACGAGCCGCAACCGGCAACCCAGCACAGAACCATGACCAGCCACATGTTCTTCATCACAAAACTCCTTTTTATCGCCGAAAATCAAGGGTACAGCGGAGTATATACCGAAGAAACATGAAGTTGCAGGGCGGCGACACGTCGCGGCCCCCCAGGAGCATCGCCAGCCTGGCTGACTGGGGCAAGATGGCGAAGGCCGCAAAGCTGCAGCCTCAAGTACAATGGCTCTCTCAAGGGGCTAACAATACCAGTCTGGTTCAGACCAATTGCAGCGGCTCTTACCGCTCCAGCTGATAACGGATCTGGGCGCGAAAGGCTTGGTCCGGGCGGGTATAATGGAAAGGGAAACAAGGCTGATTCGGCGAATCCGGAAAAAACTGCGGCTCCAGGCAAATGCCTTGCCGGGCCTGAAAAGGCGCCGCTAAATGCTCGCCTGTATACACCTGCAAGCCAGGGTAATCGGAGCTGACCCGCAGTTTCAGCTGGCCGTCCGGGCTGGTCAGTTCGGCTGAGGCCTGGCGTACATCACCGGCCACCACAAAGTTATGGTCCAGTACAGCCCCGGCAAGCAGACGCGGCTGTTGAAAATCAAAAGCAGTGCCCTGCACTTTGGCCAGCTCGCCGGTTGGAATGCATTCGTTATCCACCACCGCATAATGGGCGGCTTTGAGCTGCAACTGATGAGCATCAATGCCCGCCTTCGCTCTCCCCTCTGGCACAGCCGCCAGATTAAAATAGGGGTGCAAGGTCGGCCCCACCAAGGTAACCCGTTCAGTCTTGGCCTGAAAAGTCGCCGCCAGCGCCCCATCGGGCGTTAACTGATACAACAGGCTGAAATGCACAGGCCCGGGGTACCCCCCCAGGCCGTCCGGCCTGCTGCAGACCAGTTCGACTGCATCCTGGTACTGCTTTTTCAGCTGCCAGTGCTGGCAATGCAGCCCCTGGCTGCCACCGTGCAAATGGTGCTGGCCTTCGTTGGCTTCCAGCTGATAACGCTGCTGCTCCAGCTTAAACGACGACCGACCGATACGGTTGGCATAAGGCCCGGCTACAGCCCCCAAATAACAACTGTCTTTCTGGTACTGCTCCGCATGTGGATACGACAAAATCAGCTCCCGCTGCTGGCTCCCCAACCGGGCAGACCAGTGCTGCAAGGTCGCGCCATACGACAACACCTGAAGCTGATCGCCGAGTGCATTTTTCAGCTGAAACTGCTGCATCTGTTTGTTCCTGAAGCTTTTTATCTGATATAGCCTAGCTGGCCACTCCTGATTGCTGTATAGCTTTTGCTGCTGTCGCCATTACGGAATTTGGCAGCGGCGATGAAAAAAAATAATTGGCTCTGTACATTCCGTTAGCCCAAAACAACAAGAGACCTAGTATGGTAAGGCCATAAAAAACATAAAGATGAATCAACAGGTATGACGACTCTCACCCGCAACAACAGCCTTTCTGCCAATGGAAGCCCGGCGATGCCACAAACCAGTGCCCGACTCAGTGTGACCGAAAAAATCGGCTATAGCCTGGGCGACCTGGCGGCCAACCTGATCTTCCAGACATTAATGACCTTTCTGGCGTTCTTTTACACCGACGTGTATCAGATCCCGCCCGATGCGGCCGCCAGCATTATTTTTGTCGGTGGCTTACTAGGCGCCTGCTTTAACCCAATAATGGGCATGATTGCCGACCGCACCCACACCCGCTTTGGTAAATTTCGCCCCTGGGTACTCTGGACCGCAGTGCCCTTTGGCGTGATTGCGCTTGCAGCCTTCAGCACGCCGGATTTTGGCCCGGATGGCAAACTGGTGTATGCCTTTGTCACTTATGTACTGCTGGTGTTGGTGTATTCGGCCAATAACCTGCCCTACTCGGCGCTGAGTGGCGTGCTGACCGGTAATATGGCCGAGCGCAACAGTTTGTCGAGTTACCGTTTTGTCGCTGTGATGGTGGCGCAGTTTATTATTCAGGCGCTGCTACTGCCTTTAGTACTGCTGATGGGCGATGGCGACAAAGCCGTCGGCTTTGAAAAAACCATGACGCTGTTTGCCTGGGTCGGCATTGTGTTTTTCCTGATCACCTTTATCACCACCAAAGAGCGGGTGAAAAGCTGCGAAAAAGAGGGCAGCATCCGCCAGGACATTGCCGACTTATTGCATAACAAACCCTGGGCTGTGATGCTTGCCGTGACCATTCTGGTGTTTATTACGCTGGCGCTGAAAGGTGGCACCTACATTTATTATTTTGAGCATTATCTGGACCAGCAGCAGATAGCGCTGTTTTTACAGGACATTGGTTTTAACCACTTTATTGCCGGGTTAAACCAAAGCTTAAATGCACTGGGCCTGACCAATTTCAGCTGGCCGGAAGACGCGGCTACCTCAGGTTTTAGCCTGTTTAATGCCGGTGGCATTATCTGTATGATTTTCGGTATTGGCTTCTCCAAACCGCTGGCTGACCGCTTTGGCAAACGCAATGTGTTTGCTGCGGCATTGTTGGTAGCCACACTGTTTGTACTGGCGTTTTATGTCATTCCTGCGGACGCTATTGGCCTGGTGTTTTTGTCGCAAATTCTGCACGGTTTTTTCTACGGCATCACCATTCCACTGCTATGGGCCATGATTGCCGACGTGGCGGACTTTTCGGAGTGGAAAAATCACCGCCGGGCCACCGCCATTATTTTCTCAGCGATGATTTTTGGCCTGAAGCTGGGCCTGAGTATTGGTGGTGCTTTGGTTGCAGCCATTCTGGCCAGCCTGGGCTATGACACTCACCTGCCACAGCAGACAGTCGAAACCGCCGAAGGTATTAAAACCGCCGTCAGCCTTTACGCCGCCTTGCCGTTTTTACTGGCGGTGGGGGTGATGTGTCTGTTCGAAATTAACAAACAAAAAGAGCTGCAAATTGAGCGGGAATTGCAAAGCCGCCGCATTGCAGCTGGTGTCAGCGAAGCGGAGTAGTGATGACTGAACCCAACTATCAAGAGTTAAAAGCCAAAGCCATTTCCCAGCCTTTGGTGGAGCATATCTACACAGCGGACCCGTCCGCCCATGTATTTGACGGCACCATTTATATTTACCCGTCACACGACATTGAGGCAGGCATCCCCTTTAATGACAATGGCGACCACTTTGGTATGGAAGACTACCATGTGTTGTCGCTGGACCGGCCTGGTGGCACCGCCACGGATCACGGTGTGGCCTTGCATGTGGCGGATGTGCCCTGGGCTGAGCGGCAAATGTGGGCGCCGGACGCGGCGAAAAAAGGCGACAGCTATTTTTTTTATTTTCCAGCCAAGGCACCGGATGGCTTGTTCCGCATTGGCGTGGCCACAGCCAACACCCCTTATGGCCCGTTCAAGCCAGAAGCGCAGGCCATTGAAGGCAGTTATTCGATAGACCCGGCAGTCTTTGCCGACGATGACGGCGCTTATTACCTGTACTTTGGGGGTATTTGGGGTGGCCAGCTGCAAAGCTACCGCCACAACAGCTACAGTGCCGCCTATCAGGAGCCTGCAGCCGGTGAACCGGCGCTGGGCCCCCGGGTCGCGCGTCTTTCCGACGATATGCTGCAGTTTGCTGAAGCCCCCCGTGAAGTGCAAATTCTGGACACCAACGGCCAGCCACTGCTGGCCGGTGACCACGACCGGCGTTTTTTTGAAGCCAGCTGGCTGCATAAATACAACGGGACCTACTACTTTTCTTACTCCACCGGCGACACCCACTTCTTATGCTACGCCACAGGCGACAACCCGTACGGACCTTTTACCTACCAGGGCCGCATCCTGGAGCCGGTGATTGGCTGGACCACCCACCACTCCATTTGCCAGTTCGAAGGCAAGTGGTACCTGTTTTACCACGACAGCATTTTGTCGGGAGGCGTCACGCACCTGCGCTCTGTGAAAATGACCGAACTGGTGCACGAAGCCGATGGCCGCATACGCACCATCCAGCCCTATCGGGATTAGAGGTTCGTGAAACTGTGGGATGCAATTTTGTTCATAATCCGCGCCCCAAAATGACGGCAGGGGCGTACCTTGGTGCGCCTTTTGTTTTAATCTGCATATTGGTTTGGATAGAAGGTTAATCGACAACAGCCAATTCGCCGGTAAGCAAACCTCTGGCGGAATTCCAGAACAAAAACAGTGGTAGGCAACCCAGCCCCCCGGAGACTACTGCGTTCGCCCGTTCGCGCCTCCCGCGCTCACTTTTATATCGCTCACTACGCAGTCACCGGGAGCTGATTGCTGAAATTTCAGCCTAATCACTCCCCTTATGCCTATGTATACTCAACATCGCAAACGTCATTTGCAAAATGATGATTTATCGTAAACATCAGTTAAAAAAGGTGATTCAATTCCATGAATACACAAATGAACGAATTTCATCTAAAAATTTATCTAAGTGAAATATCTTTTCAATGCCAACCAGCCCTGCAAGCGAACGATGGCGTAATGCATTTTTTGAAACAATTACCCAACGCAAACAGAGTCGATGCATCTCAATTTTTGCAAAATGAAGTTTTCAGAAACTTACATAGCTTGTTAACACATACAAGTAATGTGTCTCGCTTGTTATGGCATCCAAACAAAAAGGGGAAATCAAAAGATCGAGCTGAATACTTAAGGAGCTATCTAGGGCTCACCGAACATCATGTGGTTGCCGATCGGAGATTATGGGATCACTTAGAACACTTTGATGAGCGGCTAGACAACTGGAGAGAAGGTAGTAACGCAACTATGTTTGCTGATGCCACCATAGGACCGCAGGGGAAGACATTTGGCGGTATTGAGGAAAAGAGCATCATGCGATTCTTCGATCCTTACTCTTTTATTTATGTTTTCAGAGGTGAACCTTTCAGCATTAAAGAGATATCAAAGTCAGTTTGGGAACTGAATCAGCTGATTCGTTCCAAAATCCACTAGTCGCTGTAACTTTGAGATGCATCTAATACACCAAAACCCCCAGCCCCTTATGCGCCACTAAATTCAGCAGCTTTAACGAAGCACCTTTGGGGCTTTTGCCGCCTTGCTCCCAGGCGCGCACTGTGGATGGGCTGGTATTTAAGTAGGCTGCAAATACGGCCTGACTGACGCGGGCACTTTCTCGGATGGCTTTGATGCGGGCGGCATCGAAATGCTCAACCTCTGGCAAACAGAGCGCATCGAACTTGCGCATGGTTTGCACGTCCATCACGCCAGCCTTGTTTAACCCTTGAGCTGTTTGGTGTACTGCATCTAAGATGCTGTTACTCATCGATTTTCACCTCTATAAGCTCGCCAGCTTGTATGGCGCGATTTAACTCCACGGCAGTGTAAGCCAATAAATTTTTTGCCAATAACTTTAAAGCGTTCAGTTCTTTTCGGCTGATATTGTCTTGCTGGCTCTTTGCACAACCAAAGATAAAAAAGGCTTTGTCACCATGCTTAACGGCTAGCAAAGTGCGGGCCCCGCCCCTTTTACCTTGTCTTCGCAGCCCAACCCGCTTTTTTATCACATGGCCGCCGAGGTCAGCATCCATCAGTCCTGCTGTAATTTCTTGCACCGCATTGTATAGATCGCAGTCCGTCAGCCCTTCTTGCTCAGCCCATTTACTAAACCATTTTGATTTATAGGTCTGCATAGCGTCCTCGCCTTTCAAAACTATACCACCAAGTGATACAGATTGCATCCTGCAATAAAGGTTAGAAGTATAGTTGCAGGAGAACGTGAGCTGCTGTTTCAAGTTTTTCCAGCAGCCATAGAGCTATGAAAAAGGCGACTTGACGTCGCCCATAAGTTTGCAGAAACGCGCAAAACTACCAATTAAACAAGGTGCCATCTTCCAGCCGGTTCACCGGCAGGTAAGCGCGTTGGTAGGGGTATTTAGCCGCCAGTTTCTCGTCAATAGTGACCCCATGGCCCGGGGTTTCACCACAGTGCAGGAAACCAGTGTCAAAGTGGTAGTCGTGTGGAAAGACTTCGTCGGTGGCTTCGGTGTGACGCATGTATTCCTGAATGCCGAAGTTCGGCACCCAGGTGTCGAAATGCAGTGCCGCGCCCATAGTGACAGGCGATAAATCGGTAGCGCCGTGAAAGCCTGTGCGTACATGGTACAACTCGGCCAAAGCAGCAATACGGCGCAAGTGGGTAATACCACCACCATGCACCAGGGTGGTGCGGATGTAATCAATCAGCTGCTCGCTAATCAGCTGCTGGCAGTCATAAATGGACGAAAACACCTCCCCCACCGCCAATGGCGTGGTGGTGTGCCGGCGGATCAGCCGGAAGCCTTCCTGCAACTCGGCCGTCACCGCATCCTCCAGCCAGAACAGTTTAAACGGCTCCAGCTCTTTGCCCAGCCGGGCGGCCTCTATAGGTGTCAGGCGGTGGTGCACGTCGTGCAGCAGGTGAATATCATCCCCCACTGCGTCGCGCACTTTGGCAAATAACTTCGGCACATGATTCAGGTACTTGGTGGTGGACCAGAGGTTTTCCGTCGGCAGGTCGGCATCGGCCGGCTCGTAGAAGAGTTTGTCTTTCGACACGCCGTAAGTCGAGGCCAGACCCGGCACACCAGATTGCGCGCGAATGGCCACATAGCCCTGTTCTTTGTAACGCAGCACCGCCTCGACCGTGTCGTCGATGTCCTTGCCATTGGCATGGCCATACACCATAACTCTGGAGCGGCTGCGCCCGCCCAATAACTGATAGAGCGGCATGCCGGCTGCCTTGGCCTTGATGTCCCACAACGCCATATCCACAGCAGCCAGCGCCGTCATCCCCACAGGACCGCGACGCCAGTAGGCACCGCGGTAAAAAAACTGCCAGATATCTTCAATCTGCGAGGCGTCTTTGCCAATCAGGCAAGGGATCATATGGTCAGTCAGGTAACTGGCGACAGCCAGTTCACGGCCATTGAGAGTGGCATCGCCAATACCGGTCAGTCCCTGGTCCGTCTCAATGATTAAGGTGACAAAATTGCGGCCAGGGCTACAGACAATCACGCGGGCAGAGGTAATTTTCATCCGGGCATACTCGTTTAAACACAATGTGTTGCAGCATACCCAAGCCAGGCAGCGCGACAATTCTGAAAGCTGATAAGCGCATTATGCTTTGTGCTGACCACTTTATCGCCTCAACATGCCAAAGCCGAAACCACCTCACTGATTCTATCTGTATGCATCGCTATCCCCTGCTTGTTGAAGGATAAAACGGTCAAAGCAGGGCTTCGGATAAAGCATCTCTTAACTTGCAAACCTGATTGTTTAAGTTTTCCAGCTCTGACGGCTCCATTCCCGAATGGACGGCCAGGGCTTTAGCCAGACAGCCCGTTTTCTCGCGGACTGCGCGCCCAGTTGCAGTGAGATCAACAAATACCTGACGTTCATCCTGGGTACCCCGTCTTCTTAGGACCAAGCCCATGACTTCCAGCCTCTTCACCAGCGGAGTAATAGTACTGGATTCAAGAGACAGCCGGACACCTATACCACTGACAGTCAGGCCATCGTCTTCCCACAAAGCACTCATCACCAGATATTGCGGATAGGTCAGACCCAACTTATCCAGCAGAGGTTTGTAAGTGCGATTGATCGCAATAGAGAGCCCGTACACAGAAAAGCAGAGCTGACTATCCAGAGGATACAAGGCATCTGTGGTCATACTTAAACACCTCAAAAATAGATACTACATAAAATTTTATCACGATAAGAAAATCCTTGACAGCAAAACCCAACAAATCACATTATGTATCGCGATACTTATTATCGAAATAAATTATATTAGACTAACTTACATTGGAGTCATCTCATGAAAATTGTTCTCAACCGACTGACAGCAGCTGTGGTACTAGCGGCCACTCTAGTCACGTTCAGCTCTGCGGCTGCAACAACTGAAGCTCAGGATAAAACCACAGTCGTGATGGTACACGGGGCTTTTGCAGATGGATCGTCATGGAACAAAGTGATCCCACTTTTGCAGGAAAAAGGTTTAAATGTTGTTGCTGTGCAGAACCCGCTCACTTCTCTGGAAGATGATGTCACGGCCGCTAAACGTGCGATCGATGCGCAGACTGGGCCTGTCGTATTGGTTGGTCACTCATGGGCAGGAACTGTTATTACCCAGGCAGGTGACAACGATAAAGTAAAAGCCCTGGTTTATGTGGCGGCTTTTGCGCCTTCTTTAGGCCAGACCTCTGTCGAAGATTTGCAGCCTTTCCCAACTCCACCTGGTGTAGCTCAGTTTATTCAAAGTCCGGATGGTTTTATTTCATTGCCTGCGCATGCTATTGCCAGTGATTTTGCCCAGGATGTCACGGCCCAAGAGGCGAACCTGATTGCGGCCACGCAGGGCCCTGTTCGTGTTGCCAACTTTGAACAAAAAGTTTCTGCAGCCGCCTGGACCACCAAACCGAGCTGGTACATTGTTGCGGACAAGGATCGGATGATCCACCCTGATGCACAGCGCGCTTTAGCCAAGAAAATTAAAGCCACTACGACAACTTTAGCTACCGGACACGTTCCAATGGCGTCAGCTCCGGCAGATGTTGCTGAAGTTATTGTAAAAGCAGCAAAAGCTATCCAGTCGCATTGAGGTAACAGGCTCGCTTTGTGCTGAAAAAGCGAGCCTGTTCTGTTTGGCATCCCAGAAAAATTGAGTTGTCACCACGGCATTGAAAAGGCCCGGCACCTATGGCATTAACCTATGACCAGCCGCCATGAAAACTACACTAAGATTGTTTTGCCTTATGTTTTTTATTATCGGCTTCACCTTTACTGGCACCCCACTTTGCGACTGAGCAGATGCACAGTAGGCTGGGAAAAAACCATCTCAGGGCTGCTTCCAATGCGTATCCTCTTGTTCGTTCTTGCTGTTGTATCAGGCCAGCTGATGGCTGAAGTGAAACTGCCTCGCCTGATCAGTGATGGCGCCGTATTGCAACGCGATAAAAGCATCCCGCTTTGGGGTTACGGCAGTGATGGCGAAGCGGTGGAGCTGTATCTGAATAACCAGCTGATTGGCAAAGCCGTGACCCGCCTTGGCCGCTGGCAAATCCAGCTGCCCGCTCAAAGCGCTGGCGGCCCGCATCAGCTCAGAGTCAAAGGCCAGAATGAAGTGCAGGTGAACGACCTGTATTTTGGTGACGTCTGGGTGGCATCGGGCCAGTCCAATATGGAGATGCCAATGGCGCGGCTGGCCGAGGCTTACCCGGCCGATCTGGCTGCTGCCCATTTTCCGCTGATCCGCCAGTTCAGCGTGCCGCAACACTACAACTTTAAAGCCCCCCAAACGGATCTGAGTGATGGCCGCTGGATGCAGGCTACAGCCGCCGATATTCAGCATTTTTCTGCGTTAGCCTATTACTTTGCCCGCGACCTGCAGCAACAAATGAAGGTGCCCCTTGGTATCTTAAATAACGCGTTGGGCGGTTCGCCGGTGGAAGCCTGGCTGAGCGAAGAAGCACTACAGGCCTACCCGGAGGCACTGGCCGAAGCAAAAAAATTTAAAAACGATGGTTATATCGCCGAAGTAACCGCCGCGGATGCGGCGAAAAACCAGGCCTGGTATGGTGATTTAGCGGCCCGCGATCAAGGGCTGCAGGCCCCAACCCCCTGGTATCAGCCAGAATTGAATGACTCCGGCTGGAAAACTATTGAGCTGCCTGGCTTTTTACCCCAGGCTTTTACCGGGGTCTGGTGGTTACGCCAGCGCATTGAATTAACCGCTGAACAGGCCAAACGGGCCACCGTATTGCGTCTTGGCAGCATAGTGGACGCCGACGAAGCCTATTTAAACGGCCAGAAAATTGCCGAAACCACTTATCAGTATCCGCCACGGCGTTACGACATTCCGGCCGGTTTACTGAAGGCTGGAACCAACCTGTTAGCGGTCCGTATTACCTCCACCCAAGGCAAAACCGGCCTGATGCCGGACAAGCCGTATTGGATAGGTACCGATCAGCAGCAACTGCCTCTTGGTAAAAGCTGGAAAATGCAGTTGGGCGCCAGCGCCTCCCCCCTGCCTGGCGATACCTTTATCCGCTGGAAACCGCTGGGGCTTTATAACGGCCTGACTGCGCCTTTAACCTGGCTGCCGGTCAAAGGGGTGATCTGGTACCAGGGGGAGTCCAATGTGGGGGCTTGTGCTCAGTACCAACAACGTTTTGAACAGATGATTCACGTCTGGCGCCGCGCCTGGCAGCAACCGGATTTGCCGTTTTTGTATGTGCAGCTGGCCAATTTTTTAGAGAAAACCACCACACCAACAGACAGCAGTTGGGCAGGCCTGCGTGAAGCGCAGCGCCTGACACAGCGGGTACCGCACACCGCCATGGTGGTGGCGCTGGATACCGGCGAATGGAATGATATTCACCCGGTGGATAAACGTACTTTAGGGCAACGTCTGGCGCTGGCTGCCCGCGCTGTGGCTTACCAGGAGCCCTTGGGGTATCGCGGACCGGAAATTGCCTCGGTGAAAACAAAAGGTCAGCACTTGCTGCTGAGTTTTCACTTTACCGACCAAGGCCTGGTGCTGAAAGGGCCACACAGTGACCAGGCCTTTGCCATTGCCGGCAAAGACGGTCGTTATGTCTGGGCCAGGGTGCAGCAACAAGGCGACCAGTTACTGTTGTCTTCCCCTGAAGTGTCTGAGCCAGTGTCGGTGCGCTACGGCTGGGCCGATAACCCGGATGCCGTTCTTTACAACGGCCTGGGCTTACCCGCCAGCTCCTTTGAAGCCAAAGTGGATTTGTAAGCATTCAACTGCAAAAGTGGCGCAGCAAGCTACGCCACTACAATACACTGCTCTGTGGCCTGCGGTGCTGCTTTACGGCTGGCAATCAATAAAACTGCTGATGGTCAGCCGTCCCTGTCGAGGGTCGGCTGATAAGCAGGTGTCTGGCCCTATTTGGGCGCTGTGCAGCAAGGTGCGGCGGTACACCACCAGACGGTTAAAACAGCCCTCCACTGCGCCCAGCTGGCAGAACAGTGGGGTATCGCCCTGAATATAACCCGCGTCAGTCCCAGGAATGTCTGGGCCGGAGTTTTCACTTTCCAGTGAGCGGTAATAAAGCTGGGTTCGGCTTTCATCAATGGTCTCAAAGCCAGTTTTGCGGTGCCGGTAAAAAGCCGTGCCCCCCTGGTTGCCCTGAAACAGATAATGCACTGCCGCCAGCGCATGGGGGTCGGTGGTATCAAAATGCGGAATACGCTGCAATAACTTCAGCTGGTCTGGTGCAGTGGTCACCAGGGAATAATGACAGACTGAAAAGCTCAGTTTTTCCGATGGCAACGCGAACACCTTGCAAATTGTGCTTTGCAGGCTGTGCAAAAAACGCTGACGGTAGGCTTCTGGTGCCAGCGCCCGCACGCCAGGGTAATAAGGTGAATTGGCCACAAAACTTTGTTTGCAGGCGTCCTGCACCCACAGGTCTGGCCGGGCAGAAAAATGATCCACCACCAGCACCGGCTGCTGCTCCTGACCCAGCGGCAGTACCTTGAGCTGCATGGACGGTGCCAGGCCTAACATGCGCCGGCCATCATCTTCGACGGGCAGGCAATGCCGGATGCACAATAAGCACGGATAAAGTCCTGATGCGACGGCAAAGGTTCCACCGCCCGACGAATACTGCTGCGGATTTGCTGCAGATGCGCTTTCATCTCGGCTTCCGGCACGCTGGCCACCAGCTGATGGTAACTCTTGGGCTCCAACCGCTGACCCAACATTACATGAGTCCAGGATTCCAGCCGGAACATTTCATCACCGGTTTGAAAGGCCAAAGCACTGTCACGGAACAATTCCATACGATGCGCCAGGCTGTCAGGAATCGACATGGTACGGCAATAATTCCAGAACGCGCTGTCACTGCGTTCAGTCTGATGGTAATGCAAAATAATAAAGTCGCGGATTTTCTCCAGCTCCCGAATGGACTGCTGGTTGTATTCCCCGGCCAGAGCGTCAGTCACACCAGCAAATGGAAACAGCCGCAATAACCGAATGACACCATTCATAAAGAGGTAAATGCTGGTCGATTCCAGCGGTTCAATAAAACCACTGGACAAGCCGAGCGCCACACAGTTGCGGTGCCAGAACTTTTTACGCCGCCCGGTCTGGTAACTCAACACCCGAGGCTCCATCAAAGGGGCGGTTTCCAGATTCCCCAGCAACTGCTGGCGGGCCTGTTCATCCGACAGGTAATCAGCCGCATACACCAGTCCATTGCCCACCCGGCTTTGCAGCGGAATACGCCACTGCCAACCGGCCTGATGGGCCATGGCTCTGGTGTAAGGCGGCAGTGTTGCTGCAGACTCAGTTTGCACCACCACGGCTTTGTTGCAGGGCAACCAGTGGTCCCAGCGTTCAAAACCGGTGTTTAACGTCTGTTCAATCAGCAGAGCACGAAAGCCGGTGCAGTCGATAAATAAATCGCCATCAATGCGCTGGCCGTCGGCCAGCACTAACGCACTGATGTCGCCATTGGGGTGCTGCTCGACCTGCTGAATTTTGCCTTCAATACGACTGGCGCCCAAGGCCTCACTGAACTGACGTAAAAAACGGGCATAACGGCCTGCGTCCAGATGATAGGCGTAGCTCAGGCCGCCCTGGCTGCTTTTGGCAAACTTATGCGCCAGCGCGGCCTGCAGCTCGTAACAATAATCCGAGAATGGCGCGTCCTCCCCCAAAGTTTTGCCATGCAGGTAATAATGCTGAAAATCAGCCAGAAAACTGCCGCGGCCTGTGGTGCCAAAGGGGTGAATATAACGGTCGCCCTGCGCTCCCCAGTGTTCAAAGGAGATGCCCAGTTTAAAGGTGGCGTCAGTCGCCCGCATAAAGTCCTGCTCGTCGATGCCCAGCAGATTATGAAACAAAGTGACAGGCGGAATGGTGGACTCGCCAACCCCCACAGTGCCTATGTCTTCCGACTCCACCAGCACCAGCTCAATCTGGCCCTGAAGGCGTTTAGACAGCGCTGCGGCCGCCACCCAGCCGGCAGTGCCACCTCCTGCAACCACCACTTTTTTTACTTTGTTTTGCATGGTGTAAATCCCTGTCAATTGATTGGCTTATCGGTTCAAGCGTTGCAGCAACATAGCGCGCAACTGGCGGGCTTTTTGCTCGTCCAGCCCACCCAGCAGCCCCTGCGCAGCGTCAGGCAAATGCGCTACCGACTGCTCTGGTTCAAAAATGTAATAGTCGAGAATGGCGCGCCAGGCGCGGCGTTCATGCACGGGTTTATCTTTTAACGTCAACAAGGCGTGGTACAGCAGGTTGGAACCTGCGCCTGTGTAACGCGGTGCCTCACTCCACCAGTAATTAAGCAGCACATTAAAGGACCCCAGTGCCTCGACCTGATGCCACCACATGGCCGGTAAATACAAAGCGTCACCAGGCTCCAGCTCCACCACCTGTGCTACCGCCTGTGCTTTTGCAAAGTTGGGGAATTTCTGCAGGTCCGGATTGGCAACATCAACCAGACTAATCACCTGCCCGCCCGGTGTGGGCTCAAGCGGCCCAGGGTATAAATTGGCAATTTGCTCAGGCGGGAACAAGGTAAAACGGCGCTTGCCGGCAATAACGCACGCCAGGTTGTCGGACGAGTCATAATGACAGGCCGCCAATGAACGGTTGCCCAGCCACAAGCTGATCCGCTCTGCTTCTGTCGGATACGGCAAGGCTTGTTTTGGCCAGTCCAGCTGGTTTTGTTGCAGCAACAGCGGAAAATGACTTTGGATCAGGTTGGAGGCGATATAAAGCGATGGCGGTTGTGGTTCCTGCTGCCACTGCAACAGTTGGTGCAGTACGTCATCCACCCTGCCAATACGGGCTTCAAAGTTTAATGCCGTGTAATCGTCATTGTAAAAGTAGCGGCCATTCAGCCCCGGCTCGCCATAATAGACCTGGGTCGTGCGGCCGTTGTAATGGGTCAGCAGGTAATCGGCCACCGAAGCTGCGCTGTGCTGGCCAGCCTGCAGCAAAGGCCAGTGGCTCAGCAGACCTTTGATCAGTACCGGGCCCTGGCCGTCCAATAAATCGACCGGCACCTGGCCGGGGTCGCATTGCACCTGCCGCACGGCAACGACCTCTGGCGACGCACTCATCCGGCAACCCGCACTGTCTGTGGCGCTGAACTTTGCCGGTTTTTGCGTTCAATCAGCACTTGAATATTGCTCATGGAGCTGACCTGGGCAAACAGCAACGCCAGGAGACCGGTTTGGTTTAATGCGGCCAGCTCACTCCCTGTTAACTGGGCCAGCCGCTGCTGATCAATGCAGTAGTTGCCGAGCAGACGGTATTTTTCACCATTGTCCAGACTGAACTCAATGCTGACGGGCCGCAGCAAGCCCAAAGGCTCAATAGCGGCAAAAAAATCCGGTTGCCTCTGATGCCCCAGATGCAGACGCTGCAGCAGATCAATCATATGCTCCAGATAGGCGCTGTGGCCGCCCTGAGGTAAAAACAATGGCTGGCCCTGCTCTGTACTGACTTTAGGGTGCGCGGGATCAATATGGATCACCGGTGTCGGCTGTGCATCGCCCTGCTGGCGCTGAAAACCAATCAGAAAGGGGCCTTTTTCAAGGCTGGCCGGTACCACTCTGGCATCCCAGCCGGATGCCAGCGACTCATTCAGGTAAAGGTTTTCACCGGGCGCAAACCCCAGCAAGGCTGTGGCATAAAACACACCGTCCTGCTGGCGGAATAAAATTGGGTATTCTTTTTGCAATTGCAGAAATTCAGAAGGATAAACGGGCACTACGGCCTGGTTGTCGCCAAAAGCGGCAGAAAAACGCGGCAGAACGCGAAGATCCTGATGGTCGAGATTATTCAGTAATACATGCCTGTGCATACATTTCGTCCTGTTACTGCCAAAAAGGTCAAAGCGAAGCTGCGCCTGATGACGCAGCTTCGCTCACTACAGACCGACCAGGTTAGAAACTATACCTCATACCAATCTGATAACGGGCATCCAGATCGGTCAGATACCACATCATCGCTTCGTTACGGGCATGAGAGCGGCTGTCTTCGCCGGTCAGGTTCAGGCCTTCAAAAGACACCGTCAGCTTCTCATTAAAGGCGTAGCTGATGCTGGCGTCGATTTGCCAGTACGCTTCTTCAAAGCGTGGGTTGTTAGAGCCACCTTTGTTGACCTCCGCCAGGTATTTATCCCGCCAGTTCCAGGCCAGACGGGCCTGCCAGCCAGCGTTTTCATAAATACCCACCAGGTTAGCGGTGTCACTCAAGCCCACCAACGCAAACTGCGACTGGCTGGGGTCTGCGGCCACATCAAAGCCGACATCACCACGCACTATGGTGTAGTTGGCCTGCACACCAAAACCACTGTCGCCGAAGAAATGCTGCATCGCAAGCTCTGCCCCATAAATCTTCGCCGATCTGTTGTTATCCGGTGTGCTGGTCCGGAACACCACCTCTGGGTCATCAGCATTGGCACGCAAATCAAAGCCAGCATGGTTGGCCAGGAAATCGATTTGAGCGGCACTGCCGGTAAACTGAGGGTTGCTGCCGTACTCTGCAATCATGTCCGGATGAGTGCGGTATTCGTTAAAGACCATCATGGCATAGAGGTAAGTGTCATCAACCGGGTAACCACCCGCTCGCAGGTCTTCTACCGCAGCCAAAGCGCGAGGACCGGCAGTGACATCCTGAATCCCCAATAATGGCTGGTCAACCTGACGGCTGCCGATAAAGTTAATGACGTCTTTCTGGAACAGGCCAACAGCGGCATAACTGTCGTCTTTGTAGTAATACTCCAGCGACAAGTCGTAGTTGGACGATTCCAGTGGCAACAACCCTGGATTGGACGCATTGGCTGTCGGCTGCGCACCAAACAAGGTGGAACCACCACCGCCACCAAAGTTGGACGCCGATACCCCCAGGCTGCCTAAACCAGCGCGGGCCAGGGTTTTACTGAAGGAGAAACGGCTGATTAATTCATCCGACAGGTGCAAGGTTAAATCCAGGCTTGGCAACAGGTAATCGTACTTGTTATTGGCACTGAACGGTGCCGCCGGCACACTGCCGTCGACATAAGACACGATGTCGTTGTTGTCTTCCCACTGGAAGTAGACTCTGCTGACCAGCGAGCTGGACTCGGTTTTGGTTTCTTCATAACGTAAACCGGTCAACACATCAAAAGGCATTTTGCCAATTTCACCTTGCAGAAATACCTGGAAGTAAGCCGCTCTGGTGTCTTCCTGCACAATATTGTCAAAGGACAAACTGGTTTCTGACGCGGTCGGAATACCTGGGTACAGACCCAGCGCGGCTTCATACAAAGCGCGGGGGTCGGCGATAAAACCATAACCACCAGCCAAAGCGCTGTAATCGTCAAACTCACCTGGCAGATCAAATGGCTGAATTAGATCACCGAATTCGCCTGGGTTACCGACGTTCCAGTTGCCCAGCGCTATATTGTTACCCGCCGTTTGCATAGAGCGGGATTCCATATTGCGGGCTTCAATACCAAAGTCAAAATGCCCGTCATCCAGCAGGTAACGGCCATCCAGTTTGATTTGGGTAATGTCACTGCGCTGGCTGGCATTGCGGATACGGGCAATGGATGAACCCACATCACCGGCGTCGACCATGCCATTGGCATTGGCGCCTTTGCCTGGCACTGTGTCGTCGTACACATTGAGGTACGTGGGCAAATCGGCGCCCCAGAACCATTCACGCGAGGTGACAATAGGCGCCCCTAAACCAACCGCCAGCTCACCCGAGTTGCGTGGGCCTGTGCCGCGGCTGAACATACTGGAATCATGCGCATCCAGCGTCAGGCTGAGATCATCATTGATGTCATAATCCAGGTTCAGACCGGCAGATTTTAAGGTGTTGGTCTGTTCGCGCCATTGCTGCTCATAACCTTCGTCCACAGCGCCATTGTAAGTTTCCTGCACATAGACAGGGGTTTTCACAATGTTATTGTCAAACTCCACCACTTTGGTGTTGCTGCCGTTTTGCATCCAGTTGGTCACTTCACCGCGGTGTTCAGCCAGATTGTTTTCCGCAAAGGTGTAGTCTGCCGTGACGGTAAAGTTTTCTTTAGGCCGGTACTGCAAAGTCAGCTGAGCATTGTCACGTTCACGTTCTGTGTTGGAAAAGGCGTAACGAATATCGTTGGGCCGGGCATAGAGCTGCCCCTGTGAAGGTGCGTTGATCACCTGGGTATTGACGTTATTCCAGGTGCGGTCCAAATCGGCAATATCGTCCCAATAAGAAACCTGCCAGTCATTGACTGTGGCCCCTGTGTACCCTGAATCCCGCTGCTGATGGCTGGCAGACAGACTGACACCAAACGTATCGTCTTCGGTCACAGTACTGAAAATACCCGAGATTTCCGGCGTGACATCATCGCCGGTTCTGTTGGTGGTGTCGTGCGCAGCCTTCACACCTATGCTGGCCACATCCTGATCGCTTTCCAGCGGACGGGCCGTTTTGATATTCAGGGTTGCCCCCATACCGCCGGTGGCAATATTGGCTTTACTGGTTTTGTATACTTCCACACCGCTGATACTTTCAGAGGCCAGGTTGGAAAAGTCAAAAGCCCGGGCACTGCCGCCACGGGTGGTGCCATCTGCACCAGAACCCGCACCGTAGGTCGTTGCCGCCGGCATGGTGCGGCCGTTTAAGGTGACCATATTGTTGTCACCACCAAAACCACGCACTGTGACTTCAGCACCTTCACCATTGGTGCGGCTGATCGACACCCCTGTAATACGCTGCAAGGATTCAGCCAGGTTGGTGTCCGGGAATTTCCCTATGTCTTCGGCGGAAATCGCGTCCACCACCCCGATGGATTCTTTTTTAATGGCGGTAGCAGCCTGCATACTGGAGCGTATGCCTTTCACCTGGATAACTTCGACTTGCTGAGTGTCTGATGTGTTTGCCTGTTGTGCTATTACCGGAGTCACCACTGAACCACCGAGTAACACAGATAACGCTCTGGCTACTGCAGTTTGGGTGAACCTGCGTTGATTTGTCATTCTCGTACCATCCCTATTGATTTGTGCTGGCTAAGTCAACCAACTACCAGGCTTGCCGGCTTGTATTTATAGCGTGCGCCGGTTTTACCTGGAGCCTGCGGCACCACCAAATGTAAGCCCTTACAGAGGCTCAGTTCAGCAATGACCGCCATTGATTGTAGTGGCGGAAACCGCTGCAGGAAGTTGCCAAAATACGTTAGCTTTTTGCTTTTTTTGGTAACGCTACCATGGCCTAAAGACCGTAGCGCCTGAGACAAAACGCAGATTTGCAGCGCCGGATAGCGGTATAAGCGGTGATTTTGCTACTATGAAGGCATCTGCCTCCGTGAATTTTGTGCGATGAAGTACAGCTTAGTATTGATCGGTTTTCTCTGTGCGCTGCAAAGCCTGGCTTCTGCAGTGCCGGAGCGGTTGCTGACGTCCGAAAAACGGCCTTACAACTATCTGAATCATCAGTTAGTGACAGGCCTGACCATTGATTTGCTGCATACCATGTACCCACAACAGTTGCCGGCGGCAGTTGAACTGATGCCCTGGCCCCGCGCTTTACACACCGCCTTGCATACACCCAATGTGCTGCTGTTTACCATGGGTAAAACGGCCCTGCGTCAGCAGCAAGGCTTTCATTTTATCGGACCGGTATCGCGCCGGGAGCACTGGCTGTACAGTGCCGAGCCTGGTTTCAAACCCTTGCTCAGCCTTGAGCATTTAAAAAGCCGCAAGTTGCTGATTGTTGGTCTGAGAGCGGGCTGGCTGAGCGAATGGCTGCAAGAACAAGGTGTGGCACTGGAAACTGTTGGTGATTATGAGCAAGGCATGCAAATGCTGGCCAGAGACCGGGCTCAGCTTTGGTTGTCGACCGAACTGGAAGAACAGGTGTTAAGGAATCACAGCCCTGCCGGACAAAAACTCAAACCTGTGCTCAAGCTTGGCTGCTCTTACAACTACCTGGCACTGTCTCCCGGCAGCAGTCAGGCCCTGATAGAGGATACCAGGGCTCGTTTTGCGCTGGCTATCCGCAGCCCACAACTGCAGCAACACAGGCAAAACTGGCAGCAGGAACTGGGCCTGGCATTGGGGTTATCACCCAGCGCCGGCTTTTACCTGGTCCATGAAGGCGACGCCAAATGCACTATGGATTTAGCGTCCGGTGTGCGTACTCAGTAACGCCCATTCAGCAGCCGCCAGTCTCAACCGGCCAAAGTCAAAGCAGCCATGGAGATCCTGGCAACAGCGCTGCGTCACCTGACGACGGCTTAAAGCGCAGTTCAGGCTTTGCGCAGCACCAGCTGCACTGTGCTGGTGGCGCGCTCGAGAAAACCACCTTCACAATAGGCCAGGTAATAAAGCCAGAGCCGTTTAAAGCGCTCATCGTAACCAAAGGCCGGTAACTCAGACCAGTTTGCCAGAAAATTGCTGCGCCAGTCCGCCAGGGTGCGGGCGTAATCCAGGCCTATATCCTGCAGCCCCTCAATCACCATGTTGCTGTGTGCCGTGCAGGCTTTGGCCAGCTCAGTTACCGAGGGCAAAAAGCCCCCTGGAAAGATATAACGCTGAATAAAGTCGACATTGTCGCGGTAATACGCAAACCGCTGGTCGGCAATGGTGATGGACTGGAGCAGCATTTTGCCACCGGGTTTCAGCAGGCTGTTGCATTGAGAAAAGAAGCCCGGCATAAATTCCTCTCCTACGGCTTCAATCATCTCAATGGACACCAGCTTGTCGTACTGCCCAGTCAGATCACGGTAATCCTGTTTCAGTAGGGTAATACGATCCTGCAACCCGGCAGCTATCACTTGTTGCTGTGCGTACAGATACTGCTGCTCAGAAATGGTGGTGGTGGTGACCTTACAGCCAAAATGTTGTGCTGCAAACAGGGCCAGGCCTCCCCAGCCAGTGCCGATTTCCAGCAGATGGTCTGCCGGACTTAACTGCAATTTCTGACAAATCAGCTGCAGCTTGTGTTGCTGAGCCTGCGCCAGGCTGGCCTCTGCCGTCGGGTACACAGCCGCCGAATACATCATGCTGGGGTCAAGAAAACGACTGTACAGTTCGTTGCCTAAATCATAATGCGCCTGAATATTGGCTTTGGAACCGGTTTTGGTATTGCGGTTGGCCCGGTGAAACCAGGCGTCTTTCAGGCGGCCCCACCAGCCTTTATGCTGTTCCAGCTGATCAGTCATCTGTTGCGCTCTGGCAAACAGGCGGATCAGTGCCGTTAAGTCCGGTGAGCGCCACTTCCCCGCAATAAAAGCTTCAGCGGCGCCAATACTGCCACCGAGCACAATATCTTTGTAAAGACTGGCATCATCCACCAGCAGTGTGGCGTGCAGCACCTCATCCGCTGGCTGCACATGGCCGCTTTGACCAAAATAAAAACTGCCCTCTGATTCAACCAGCTGCAGGCTGCCGTCACGGATCTGTTCCAGCGCCTTGAACACCAGACTGCGGCAGCGCTTTTCAAACCAGCTCAGTGGCTGTGCTGTGGCCATATTTGTGATCTGTTCCACCCGTCACTCTCCGTTGCTACTTAGCTTTGTGTTGGTTTTTGATAAGGTACAAAGGGCACCCGCTTGGCAAACAACTTCAGCGCCTGCCAGTAAATGGCGGCCACCACTTTGAGCGTCATCAGTGACATCGACAGCCGTAAGCGCCATGCGCTGGCCTGGCCTGACGGCACTTTTCGCATCGTCAGTGTCGCGTCAAATAACTTCCCGTCACTGTGCGGCTGCGCGGCTGTCGCCCTTCTGTTTTCAATATGAATAAATAACCTGTCGCTGTCGGGCATTGGTGGTTTCAGCTGCCAGTGGTAGTTCATCAGCAAGTCCATAAAGGGCGACACATGAAAGGCTTTCACAGTCACCGCTTCCAGCTGCTGCAATGACACCAGGTAATAATGTTTTTCCAGCCAGGGAGTGTTACTGACTTCCACCAGCACCGAGTGGCAATACTCATTGCTGTCGTAACAAAAGAAAAAATTGGCCGGGCTGAAATACACACCAAAACTGCGCACCTGCACCAGCATCAATACCCTGGCAATCTCGACGTCACAGCCCAGCGCCCTGACTTTTTCTGTAATACGTTGCTTCAGTGGGGCCGGATCACCGGGCAGGTAATCTTGCTGCCGAAACCGCAGCGGTGACCACCAGGCGGTACCGAGCACGTCAGCCGGCACCCGCTGCGCAGCCAGTTCATCCGGATCCAGTGCCACCATATGCAACTGATAGGTAAACTGATGTGGTTTGGGGCTAAAGCGACGATGCCGCACCTGTCCGCTAAACACGGCACTGTGAATCACTGGGGACAGTGGAGGCTTGTCCTGAAGTTCAGCCATGACCGGCAGGCCCCGCTGCAGCCAGATCACAGTCAAAACGCTGCGCCACATCCAAAGCACTGCGCACACCATCTTCATGAAAACCGTTGTACCAGTAAGCGCCGGCAAAATGGGTGTGGCGCTGGCCACAAATCTGTGCCCGCTGCTGTGCTGCGGCCAGCGACTGCACCGAGTAGACCGGGTGGTGATAGACAAAACGACGCAGAATTTTTTCGGGGGCAATCTGCTCCGTCTGGTTCAGCGTGACGCAAAAGGTGTGCTCTGACTCAATGCCTTGCAGAATATTCATATTGTAAGTGACGCAGGCTGGCCGGTCTGGGTCTGCACCCAACTGATAATTCCAGCTGGCCCAGGCTTTACGCCGTTTTGGCAATAAAGATTCGTCCGTATGCAGCACCACCTGATTGGGGCTGTACTGCAAAGCCGACAGAATGCGCTGCTCCTCAGCCGAGGCGTCGGCCAGCATGGCCAGGGCCTGATCGGAATGGCACGCCAGCACCAGTTCATCAAAGCTCTGCTCTGAACCGTCGGCAAAACAAAGACGCACTTTATCTGACTCCCGGACAATCTGCCGGATATCGGCATTGCACTGAATGCGGTCGGCAAAAGGCTGAGTCAGAGGCCCCAGATAACTGCGCGAGCCTTGTGGGATCACATACCATTGTGGCCTGTCTGTGACATTCAACAGCCCATGATTATGGAAAAAGCGGATAAAAAACTGCAATGGAAACAGCTCCATCGCCGTTAACGAACTGGACCAGATGGCCGCCCCCATTGGCAATATGTAGTTTTGTGCAAAAAAACGTGAAAACCCCTGCTGCTGCAAAAAACTACCGAGTGTGGCGCTCTCTTCCAGAGACGGCCCTTGGTACAAGGCTTTGCATAAACGGTTGAATCTTAGTATTTCGCTGAGCAAGCCCCAGAACTTCGGATTCAGCCAATTGCGTTTTTGCGCAAATAAAGTCGACAGGCTATGGCCATTGTATTCCAGGCCAGTCAGGCTATTTTTCACTGAAAAGCTCATTTCTGTGGGCTGGCGACCGACGCCAAGCTCAGCCAGCAACGCCAGAAAATTCGGGTAGGTTTTGTCATTAAACACAATAAAACCTGTGTCTATGGCATAACGGCGACCAGCCAGCTCAATATCCACTGTGGCGGTATGACCGCCTATCACTGGTGCCTGTTCAAACACCTGCACCTGATGTTTCTTTGACAACAGATAAGCAGCGGTTAAGCCTGAAATTCCTGCACCTACAATGGCAATAGTCTTCATAGTCATCCAGATTAATTAATAAATAGTGCGCCGCGCCTGCCGCTGTTTTTATCTGGCTCAGGCCTGATCCATACGCCCAGCCAGCCAGTACCAGACCCGATCAGGCAACAAAGCCAGAACCTTGAGCAGCAGCGTCAGGCGTTTGGGAAAATGCAGGTACATGCGGCCTTGCTGCACGCCGCGATAAATCCGCTGCGCCGCTTGCTCTGCACTTTGCAGAAAGGGCATCGCAAAATCGTTTTTATCGGTCAGCGGGGTTTTGATAAAGCCCGGGTGCACCAAAGTGACCCCAATGTCGTACTGTTGCAGGTCCAGCCGTAAACTCGCGGCCAGATAGTCCAACCCCGCCTTGGACGCCCCGTACGCCTGAGCCCTGGTAAAAGGCAACAACGTGGCGCTGGAACTGACCACAACCAGTTGCCCCCCCCGCTTCAGCTTTGGCAGCAGGTGCTGCAGCAGGTACCCGGCAGAAATCAGATTGGTCTGAATTACCGAGGCAAAAAGTTCGCCGTCAAACTGCATCACGTCATCGATATAGCGGCAATCACCGGCATTCAGGATCAGCACATCCAGCTGCGTCACCTGAAGGGCTGCCGCCGCTATTTGAGCCGGATCTGTGATGTCAAAACGCAGTGGCTGAACTGCCGGTGAGACGGCAGACAGCTGTTGTAGCCTCGCGTCATTGCGGCCACAGGCAACGACCTGCCAGCCCTGTTTCAGGTACTGGTGAACTAACGCTTCACCAATGCCAGAACTGGCCCCCGTAATCAGCACCTGCTTCATTGGCTGGCCCGCCGTTTTACCCAGCGGATCAAGGCACCGACCACTGGCAGATGTTCGTACAGCATTTGCCCGGCGTCGAGGTAATCGCGGTGATACACCACCTTGTCCTGTTCACCGCGGATCAGCGAATGCCCTTCCACCCGAATGGGTTTTCCCTGATTCAGTTGCGGGTGCGCGTAGGTCATGGTCCAGTACAGCGCTGCACTGTTACCTTGATACAACACCGATTCAATCTGGAATTTGCATTGGGTCAGTTTACTGTACAGCCCGGCAAAATAGCTCAGCAACGATTCCAGCCCCTGCACCTGGTGCAAGGGATCCTGAAACTGAACCTGTGGGTGATACAAAGTGGCCAAGGGATCCAATGGACCTACCGCCAGTGACTGATAGGTCAGGATAAAACGCTTCAGCCACAGAGGATAATCTGCAACCGAAGTGTCTGAAACCTGGTTTTTCTGAACATCTGCTGGCATGGTCACTCCATAGGCTCTTAAATTGAGATATTAACATAACAATACGTCAAAATCTCAGCGCCGGATCACCTAATAAATAAAATTACCTATGGGGTTGAGCAATCTGTTCATCCCCTGCGTAAAGCGCTGGGGAGCATCGGCCACGGTAAAACACAGACAACCTGCCTCGGAAACCGGCTGGTGGGTATGGCTGCCGTCCAACATCATAAAATCACCCGGACCATAACGGCCATGAGCGTCGGTAAATTCGCCGCTGAGCAACAAAGTCAGCTCAAAGCCTTTATGGCTGTGCTCTGGCACTCCTCCACCCGGCTGGATATACAATAAACTGCTGTGTAATGATCCTTCATTCAGTGCAAAGCGGGCTCTGGATAATTTGCCGAACTGGCTGAAAGCCCCAAGTGGCAAAGATTGCAAGGCACGGGGCAAGGGGTACTGCTGACCAGCCACAGCAATAAATTTTGTCTTGCTCTGAACAACGGGCAACGGCTCATCATCCAACTGCATAGACCCCAGCATCTGTTCAAGGTCAGGGTCCAGTTGTTGCGGTTGCCAGGCAAAATCATGGTCACCGTTTTGCTCTGCGTCTAACCAGAGCGCAGACTGTTCCTGGGTCAGCTGTTCAATACGTTCAGCGCAGCAAGGACACATTTGTGCATGCACAGCCACAGCCGCTGTCAGAGAAACGGGCAATTCCCCGGCCACAAAAGCGGCCAGCATTGTTTCTGTCGGGTGATGGTTAATCATGGCCTTCTCCCAGTTGCTGCTTTAACTTCGCCAGTGCTAACCGCAGTCTGGACTTCACTGTGCCCAAAGGCACCCCCAGCTGTTCAGCCAGCTGCTGTTGGGTCAGTTCCATAAAATACACCCCATGCACGACCTGACGCTGATGCTCAGAGAGGCAGTCTAAACCGGCTAAAATAGCTTCCTTGGCCAGGTGATCGCCAATGGCAGGATCAGAGCTGTCTGCCTCATCCAATAAAGGCCAGAAATCGTCACTGATGCTGTCTTCCTGATTGGCTTTAATCTTGCGGAGTAAATCGAAGGTGACATTGCGCATGACCCGGTACACCCAGACGGTTGCAGAGCCTTTTTCCGGATCAAACAAATGAGCTTTACGCCAGATGTTGCTCATCGTTTCCTGCACCACATCATTGGCCAGATCTGAATTGATCAGTTTCGCTGCCGCCATCCGCTTAATCCTGGGCGCAAAAAAACGAAACAGTGCAGTAAACGCCTGTTTGTCCCTTTTCAGTGCAACTGCAGTAAGCAGTTGACTTAATTCCTGATTATCTGAATCTGTGCTCATAAGCCTAGATGTAATGCATCCTGTGGCCTTTTGCAATTCTGTTGTCACCTGCAACATATTCAGCTCTCGGTTGAACTCCGTAATGTCAGTACGATACAGAATCAGACCCGGATCACTGAGCGTCTGTTTTATTCAGTAAAATCTCAGAAAGCAAAGCAACGGCTTTGGGATAACTGTCTGGCAGGTAAAACAGCACTTTATAGCTGTTGGCAATAGGGGCAAGCTCCAGCCAAC
This sequence comes from Rheinheimera sp., assembly GCF_037442345.1. Classification (GTDB taxonomy): domain Bacteria; phylum Pseudomonadota; class Gammaproteobacteria; order Enterobacterales; family Alteromonadaceae; genus Pararheinheimera. The sequence continues at coordinate 99,141 of NZ_JBBIQL010000019.1, forward strand.
GGGCCACCACCCAGCTCTCCTGCTCAAACAGCGGTGCAGAGTACAACGAGCTGAGCTGTTCATTCTGCTGCAGGCATTGCTGCAATGAAGCAGCAAACAGCTGACTCGCGGACCCCGTCAGCTCTGCCGGCCAATGCGCCACCGGACTGGCTTGCGCCCAGAGTAGCTGATCCGGATCTCTGGCGGCCTGGCTGAGCAGCACCAAGCCTTTGCACAACACGTCAATTTGCAAGAGCCCGTTCTGGCTCTGACCAAAGTTGGTGATCTGCACCCAGCTGCCAAATTCAGACAAAGCCCCCCCGGTGCCAGTGGTCTGGATCACAAAACCATCCCCCTGACTCGCCACTTTCACCATTTTCAGGTAACGCGGCTCAAAGATATTCAGCCGGGTCATGCCACCCGGCAGCAAAAACACTGGCAGTGGAAATACTGGGATCCGCATTGTTTCTGTCAACACTGCTCTCCTAACCTCAGCCGCCAGCAGTTGCCTGCGCTTTTGGCTGGCATTGCCGTAACGGGCTTTCTTTATCAAAAAACAACGTAATTTCAGCCACAGTCAGCCCAAATTTTTTCATCTTGGTGCGGTTAAACAGACGGTATTCATCCAGTTGAAACATCCAGTCATCCAGCTCAAACTGATAGTCTTCACCATCAATGGTCACCATCAGCTGATACTGCCATTGCAACGCAAACCCCTGCTGCTCCCCCACAGCGGTACCTATCACATCATCGGCCTCGCCGCTGTATTGATGCTCAGCCAGACGGGTCAGGCGCCAGGTGCGCTGGTCAGTTTCGCCGTCGTCAAAGTAGAAGGTTTCCTCCAATGTTCCCTGCTGCTGTTGCCAGCGGCCCTGCAACTCAACACAAAAACGCCGGGTTACCTTCTGGTTGTAGTCCTGAACCATACCCCAGGCAATGGCAGGACCGTCAAAATACTCCGCCAGATCAAATTCAGGCTGAGTGCTTTGGTACTGCTGAACAGAGGTACTGCAGCTGCTTAACAGCAACCAGGCACCAGACCATGCGGCAAGGGAAACCCACTTACTCTGACGCATCTTGTGCTCCTAATAATTGCTGACGCAGTTTGGGTTCAGACGTCTGTGGTGATAACCAGATATCCAGAAACAGCGCGGCGAAGTCAGGGCTGGCGATCACCCCGGCAGGCTGTTGATTAAAATAGAACTCTGTGTGACCGGCTTCCACCTTCAGTGTCAGCACGTCCCCTTTACGGATATCCGGCCAGACCTGCTGCAACTGTGGCAGATAGTCTTGATACTGCGCCGGTGACACCTTCAGGTGCTGCCACTGTTTCACCGTATTCTCAATCAGCTGATCTTTGCTGATATCACGCAAATAGCGGATTTCAAACAGCACCCCAGGCTCCACACCGGTAAACCGCCCGCTTGGACTGTACAGCCAGCTTTGGTAGAGGTCCCAAAAGAGCACACTGAATTGGGCCTGCCCGACCAGCTTAAGCCCGGTTTTGCCGGTGGTATCCCTGGCTTGCTCTGCCACGGCCTGACCGACAAGCGTCAGCAGCAAAAGCGTGGTCAGCCCCTTAACCAGCACGGACAGCATTTTGCTCATGTTTATCTCCGTAAAGTCGTTGATTCAACCAGAAAAATGCCGGCAGCAGCAGGGCCCAAACCAGCCCGAGCAGCGGCAATACCCAACTGAGCGGCAAGCCAAACTCGACAGCGCCAAGCTGCTGCCCTGCCCAATAACTCAAAGGACCAGCCACAGCGCCAGTCAGACTTTGCAACAGCACTTTGCCTTTGAGCAGACTTAAATAGCCATTCAGCGTCATCGCAAACGCCAGCCAGAGCATGACCAGCCAAAACGGCAGCAGTGTCGGTTGCCCAGGGAACACCAACACAGACCCCAGCATCCACAATGAATCCACCAAGACCCCAGTGCAGGTCACACCAAACAATAAGGCCGCTTCTGTTTTGGCGGCCGGGCTCAACCACAAATGCATACAGGCCCAGACCAACACCAGGCCCGCCACGCCGTTGCCCCAATAGACACAAGCAAACCAGCACAGGTTAAATAAACAGGAATTCAGCACAAGGCGCATTGGCTCTGGCTCCGCACGCTCTGCCGGTATCAGTAACGGGCATGTTTTGTTTCAGTGTGTGGAATTACGAAGTCAACGCAGATTTGGTTCACCCTTTTTGCAGGCGCCACCAGATAAAAATGCAGTGATCGTTTCAGCTATCTGGTGAAGCGGCTGAACCGCTGTCGTCAGACAGCCGAATAAAAGACGTAAAAAAACCAGCTCCAGGCTGGTTGTTTTGATTACTGAGTCACAAACCCAGTAAAGTGGCGGAGCGGACGGGACTCGAACCCGCGACCCCCGGCGTGACAGGCCGG
>NZ_JBBIQL010000020.1:0-77134 GCF_037442345.1 Rheinheimera sp.
AGACCGTACCCGTGAGATGGACAAGCTGGAAAAGAGCTTAGGCGGTATCAAAGATATGGGCGGTTTGCCTGACGTTCTGTTCGTGATCGACGCTGACCACGAGCACATCGCCATCAAAGAAGCCAACAACCTGGGTATCCCTGTCGTTGCTGTAGTTGATACCAACTCAGATCCAAAAGGCGTTGATTTTGTAATCCCTGGTAACGATGACGCGATCCGCGCTATCCAGTTATACCTGGGTGCTGTCAACCAGGCCGTCGCTGAAGGTCGCAGCAAAAACATCGAAGTTCAGGCTGAAGCCGAAACTTTCGTCGCTGCTGAATAATTGCAGTGAATTGCCGCCTTTGTCATAAAGGCGGCATCTGGCATTTATATGCTCACGGGGGCGCAAGCCCCTGTTTGTTTATCCCAAATTTTGCGAGGAATTCCCATGGCCGTATCAGCTGCCTTAGTAAAAGAATTACGCGAGCGCACCGCCGCTGGCATGATGGATTGTAAAAAAGCATTGGAAGAAACCGCTGGTGATATCGAAGCGGCCATCGAACTGATGCGTAAAAATGGTCAGGCTAAAGCTGCCAAGAAAGCTGGCCGTATTGCTGCTGAAGGTGTGGTACTGACCCGCGTTGGTAACGGCTTCGGTATTGCTATCGAATTCAACTGTGAAACTGACTTCGTTGCCCGTGACGCCAGCTTCCTGGCGTTCGCTAATGCAGTGTCAGATCTGGCTCACGCCAACAAACTGCTGACTGTAGACGCCATCAACGCTGCTTCTTTAGGCGAAGCTACTGTGGAAGAAACCCGCGCTACTCTGGTCGCTAAAATCGGTGAGAACATCAACATCCGTCGTATCAACCTGGTTGAAGGCGCCGTGATCGGTTCTTACATCCACTCAGGCCGTATCGGTGTTCTGACTGTACTGGAAGGCGGTAACGAAGAGATCGCCAAAGACGTGGCTATGCACGTTGCTGCGAACAACCCGTCTTACCTGACGCCAGAAGACGTGCCAGCTGAAGTTGTTGCCAAAGAGCAGGAAATTCAGATTGAAATCGCGATCAACAGCGGCAAGCCAAAAGAAATCGCTGAGAAGATGGTTGCTGGTCGTATGACCAAGTTCACCGGCGAAGTCTCTCTGACCGGTCAGCCGTTCGTGAAAGATCCAGCCATCACTACGGGTGAATTCCTGAAGCAAAATGGCGCGAAAGCGACCAGCTTCATCCGTATGGAAGTGGGTGAAGGTATCGAGAAGCAGGAAACTGACTTCGCTGCCGAAGTAGCGGCTCAGATCGCTGCTGCCAAGAAGTAATTGCTGCTTTAGCAATACTTCGAAACCAGCTAGAATAACCGCGACCGCGCCAAGCGCCGTCGCGGTTTTCTTTTATCCAAAGATAGAAAAGCCAGGCCCTCACTGCCTGCGCTGAAAACCGACACCGGATATCTAACAACAGAGAAGAAGAGGACTCCATGAGCAATCCAAAACCAGCCTATAGAAGAATACTGTTAAAGCTGAGCGGCGAAGCCCTGATGGGGGAAGAAGGCTTTGGTATCGACCCCAAAGTGCTGGACCGGATGGCCACAGAAATTAAAGAACTGGTGGAGTTGGGTGTTCAGGTGGCCATTGTGATCGGTGGTGGTAATATTTTCCGTGGTGAAGGCCTGGCTAAAGCTGGCATGAACCGGGTGGTGGGCGACCATATGGGTATGCTGGCCACTGTGATGAACGGTCTGGCGATGCGTGATGCGCTGCACCGTGCTTTTGTCAACGCCCGCCTGATGTCAGCTATTCCTCTGAATGGCGTCTGTGATGACTACAACTGGGCCGAAGCCATCAGCCTGCTGAAATCCGGCCGGGTGGTGATTTTCTCTGCCGGTACCGGCAACCCGTTTTTTACCACAGACTCTGCGGCTTGTTTACGTGGTATCGAAATTGAAGCCGACGCCGTATTAAAAGCGACCAAGGTCAATGGTGTGTATTCGGCTGATCCGGTGAAAGACCCTGCCGCCACTATGTACAGCAAGCTGACTTATACAGAAGTTCTGGAAAAAGAGCTGAAAGTGATGGATTTAGCTGCTTTTACGCTGGCGCGTGACCATAACCTGCAAATTCGGGTCTTCAATATGAACACTCCGGGCGCACTGAAACGTGTGGTACTGGGTGAAGAAGAAGGCACAGTGATCGACCACGCCGAAAAATTACAGTAAACTGACCGCCATTTTTTGGTGAAGCAGAATTAAGGAATAGCCAAAGTGATTAACGATATTCTCCAAGACAGCAAAACCCGGATGGAAAAAAGCGTGGACGCGCTGAAGAATCAACTTTCCAAAATTCGCACCGGTCGTGCTCACCCAAGCTTGCTGGATGGCATCCAGGTGTCTTATTACGGTGCTGATACCCCACTGCGCCAGTGCGCCAACGTCTCAGTGGAAGACGCCCGTACCCTGATGATTACCGTCTTTGATAAAAGCCTGATCCAGGCGGTAGAAAAAGCCATTCTGATGTCTGATTTAGGCCTGAACCCGGTGAGTGCTGGCACCACCATGCGTATTCCTCTGCCGCCGCTGACTGAAGAGCGTCGCAAAGATCTGGTGAAAGTGGTACGTGGTGAAGCGGAAGGCGCCCGTGTTGCTGTACGTAATATCCGCCGTGATGCCAATGCAGATTTAAAAGCGCTGTTAAAAGACAAAGAAATCAGTGAAGATGATGAGCGTCGTGCATCAGACGAGATCCAGAAAATTACCGACCTGTGGGTAAAAAAGGTCGATGAAGTTCTGGCTGCAAAAGAAAAAGAACTGATGGAAGTTTAATTGGTCATAGACCAATTGGTGAAATAAGCGCCGTGGGAGCAACACTTCGCGGCGTTTTTTATTGCGGTTATAAGGTCAGTATTCAATGACAGAGGTGCAACAGGCATTAGAACATGCCTTGCCACAACATGTTGCCATTATTATGGACGGCAACGGACGCTGGGCAGAGCGGCAGGGTAAACCGCGGGTCTGGGGTCATAAAAAAGGGGTGGACGCGGTGCGGCGGGCAGTCAGCTTTTGCCGTAAACTGGGCATCCGCTCTTTGACCTTATTTGCCTTCAGCAGCGAAAACTGGCGTCGTCCGGAAGATGAAGTGTCGGGTTTAATGCAGCTGTTTTTACTGGTTCTGCAGCAGGAAGCCAAAAGCCTGCACAAAAACAATGTCCGGTTGAACATTATTGGTGACTTGTCACCATTTAGCGAAAAATTACAACAACATATTAAAGAAGCGCAACAGCTTACCGCCGGCAATACCGCCTTAACCCTGAATGTGGCTGCCAACTATGGCGGGCGCTGGGATATGGTAAATGCGGCTCAGCAGCTGGCCCGTCAGGTCGCCGAAGGGCAATTGAACCCGGAGCAAATCACTGAGCAGCAGTTGGGACAATTCGTTCAGATGGCTGACCAGCCAGAGTTGGACTTGTTGATCCGCACTGGCGGTGACATCCGCATCAGCAATTTTTTGCTGTGGCAGGCCGCTTATGCGGAGCTCTGGTTCACTGACACTTTGTGGCCGGATTTTGATGAGCAGGTGTTTTCTGAGGCGTTAGCAGCCTTTGCCTGCCGGGAACGGCGTTTTGGCTGCACCGGTGCCCAGATCCGTGAGCTGGCTATGCGCTCGATACAAGGATAACAACTTTGTTTAAGCAACGAGTGATCACTGCCCTGGTGCTGGCGCCTCTGGCGCTTTGTGCCGTATTCTTTTTACCCCTGCCTTATTTTGCCATCTTTATTTCTGCCGCCTTTCTGATTGGTGCCTGGGAATGGAGCCTGTTTTGTGGTTACCGCAAGCTGAGCAGCCAGTTGCTGTATTGCAGCCTGATTGCTCTGAGTATGCTGGGGCTTTATCTGGCCTTACCTGCAACCCCCTATTGGCCTGTGCAGATGGACAATCTGAGCTCGCTGATGTTGGGCCTTGGGGTGCTCTGGTGGCTGGTCGCAGTGTTATTGGTGCTGAGTTTTCCAAAAAGCAGTACCAGTTGGAGCCAGGGCCATCTTCGGCGTGCGCTGATGGGCTGGTTTACGCTGGTGCCTGCCTGGACTGCGGTGTTGCTGGTACGTTCAGTGAATTATTATCAGGACAGCTACACAGGTGCCTGGCTGATTTTTCTGTTGCTCGGCATTGTCTGGGCGGCTGATATAGGCGGCTACCTGGTCGGTAAGCCTTTTGGCAAACACAAATTATTACCCGCCGTCAGTCCGGGTAAAACCCTGGAAGGTATGGCCGGTGGTTTTGCCATGGTGCTGTTGCTGGTCACTGGCGTGGCTGCCTACCTTGGCTGGCCGGAACAAACCCTGACCTGGTATCTGGCGGCGCTGTTACTGACGCTGCTTTCCGTGTTTGGTGACTTGTCGGAAAGTATGTTTAAACGGGTCGCAGGTTTAAAAGACAGCGGCAGTATCTTTCCGGGCCATGGCGGCATTCTCGACCGGATTGACAGCCTGACGGCCACTGCGCCGCTTTATGCTTTATTGCTGGCACTGCTCGGAGGTTTTGCCTGATGCGCACGGTGCTGATCTTAGGCGCAACAGGCTCAATAGGTTGCAACACCCTGGATGTGCTGGCGGCTTACCCTGAGCAGTACAGAGTCTTTGGCCTGACAGCTGCCCAAAACTGGCCAAAGCTGTTTGAACAAATCCGCCAGTTTCAGCCTGTTTATGCTGTGATGACGGACGTCAATGCAGCCACTCTGCTGAAACAGGCGGTGTCGGATGCAGGCCTTTCGACTGAAGTACTGAGTGGGACTGCGGCTTTGTCAGAACTGGCTGCTCACCCGCAAGTTGACATTGTGATGGCCGCTATTGTTGGTGCGGCCGGCTTATTGCCGACCTTAGCGGCGGTGGAGCAGGGTAAAACTGTATTGCTGGCCAACAAAGAAGCGCTGGTGATGACGGGTGAGCTGTTTATCCAGAAAGTAAAACAACATGGCGCTACCTTGTTGCCTGTCGACAGCGAACACAATGCGATATTCCAGTGTTTACCGGCCGCCCTGCAGCAAGATACGGCCAATCAGCGACTGGCAGATTATGGCATCAGCAAACTGCTGTTGACGGGAAGTGGCGGTCCTTTTTTGCATAAGGATTTGGCTGAATTTGACAGCATTACCCCGGCTCAGGCGGTGGCGCACCCGAACTGGGTCATGGGACAGAAGATTTCAGTCGACAGCGCCACCATGATGAATAAGGGGCTGGAGTTTATTGAGGCCCGCTGGTTGTTTAACTGTCAACCTGATGATATTCAGGTGGTGATCCACCCGCAGAGCATTATTCACTCTATGGTGCAATACAGCGACGGCTCTGTGCTGGCACAGTTGGGGCAACCTGATATGCGTACCCCTATCGCGCATGCGCTGGCCTTTCCTCAGCGCATCAGCACTCAGGTCAAAGCGTTGGATTTTTTTGCTTTGACTGAATTTAGTTTCGCTAAACCCTGTGACCAACGTTACCCTTGTCTGTATTTAGCCAAACAGGCCTGTGCGGCAGGTCAGGGCGCGACCACAGCACTGAATGCTGCCAATGAAATCAGTGTGGCGGCCTTTCTGGCCGGGCAAATCCGCTTTACCGATATAGCCCGCTTTAATGCGCTGGCACTGGACCACTTTGCTGCGGTCAAAGCCTGCAGCCTGGAGCATATTTTGCAGCTGGACGGCGAAGCCCGTGCTTTTGTGCGCCAAAAGATTAAAGAGAACCCCTGATGTCTGATTTGTTGTGGAACTTGCTGAGTTTTGTGGTGGCTATTGGCCTCCTGGTGACAGTGCATGAATTTGGCCACTTCTGGGTTGCCCGTAAGAATGGTGTACTGGTCAAACGTTTCTCCATAGGTTTTGGTAAAGCCCTGTACAGCTGGCGTGACCGCCAGGGCACCGAATATGTGATTGCGGCTATTCCTTTGGGGGGGTATGTGCGGATGCTGGATGAACGCACTGACCCGGTGTTACCCCAGTTTCAGGATTTAACCTATAACAGCAAAACGGTCTGGCAGCGTATGGCCATTATTGCGGCTGGCCCGCTGGCGAATTTCCTGTTTGCCATTGCCTTGCTGTGGTTGATGTACCTGATAGGTGTACCCAATATCCGCCCTGTGATTGGTCAGGTGGCACCGGACTCCGTGGCCGCCGCAGCCGCTGTTCCGGCTAAATCGCAAATTCTTGCTGTCAATGGCGAAACCGCGGAAGACTGGCGTGCTGTCAGCTTGTTGCTGGTTGAGGCCGTTGGAAAACGCAGTGCTGAACTGACTGTGCGAACCGAACAAGGCGAGCAGAAAAGTGTGCAACTGGATTTAACCCACTGGCAGTTTGACCCGGACAAACAAAGTGTATTTGGCAGCTTGGGTATTGAACCATTAAGGCCTGAAGTGCTGACTAAAATCAGTCAGCTGGAGCCTGGCTCTGCTGCGCAGCTGGCAGGTATGCAAGTGGGCGATACTGTTCTGGCCATTAACGGTCAAGCAGTTGCCAGTTGGCAGGCTCTGGTGCAGCAGGTACAGAATAACCCGGATAAATTACTTCAATTTACCCTGGAGCGGGATGGCGAACATCTGACCCTGGATGTGACCCCACAAAGCCGGGAAACGGCCGATGGTTTTCATCAGGGGTATTTAGGCGTCAGCCCTACAGTGCTGCCGTGGCCAGAGCATATGCAGTTCACGCAGCAGTATGGCCCGTTGGAGGCGGTCTGGGTAGGGATGGAGAAAACCTGGCAACTGATCCGACTGACCATTTCGATGCTCGGCAAATTCATTTTTGGCGACATTTCTGTGAAGCATTTAAGTGGCCCCATTTCCATAGCACAAGGGGCGGGCAGCAGCGCCGATATTGGTTTTATTGCGTTTTTATCTTTTCTGGCGCTGATTAGCGTGAACCTTGGGGTGATAAATTTACTGCCCCTGCCTATTTTGGATGGCGGTCATTTAATGTATCTTGTGCTGGAACTTATACGGGGTAAACCTGTCTCTGAGAAAGCGCAGGAACTGGGTTTCCGGATTGGAAGCCTGTTACTGCTGACGTTAATGGGAATTGCGCTGCTCAACGATATTTCTCGTTTGTAAATAACTAATCAAAAAGTAGTCCTAAACAATGACAATTAAACGATTAGTAGCTGCGATGTTACTTGCTGGCTTAAGTAACTCGGTGCTCGCTGAACAATCATTTACCGTGCAAGACATTCAGGTGGAAGGTTTGCAACGGGTCGCTTTAGGGGCGGCACTGAATAATTTGCCGTTTAACATTGGTGACACTGTCACCGAAGCGACGTTATCCCGTAGTATCAAGACCTTGTATGCCGCAGGTCATTTTGATGATATTCAGGTTTACCGCAACGGCAATACGGTGATTTACCGGCTGAAAGAGCGTCCAACCATCAATAACATTGAATTTGATGGCAACAAAGACATCAAAGAAGAGCAACTGACCGAAAGCCTGACCGGGCAGAAAATTGTGGTCGGTGAACCGCTCGACAAAACCATTATCAAAGAAGTTGAAAACGGTCTGACCGAGTTCTATCACGGCGTGGGTAAATACAACGCGACAGTGAAAATGAACGTCACTTACCTGCCTCGCAACAGGGTGAACCTGAAGATTGAGTTTGAAGAAGGTGATGCGGCTTCAGTTCGTCAGATCAACATCGTCGGTAATGAAGTGTTCAGTGACGAAGAGTTACTGAACAATATCGAGTCGATGTACGACTTGCCCTGGTGGCGTTTCCTGTCGTCTGACCGGTACCAGAAACAAACGCTGCAAGGCGACTTTGAGAAGATCCGCAGTTATTACCTTGACCGCGGTTACCTGCGCTTTAACATTGATGCCAATCAGGTGTCGGTTAGCACAGACAAAACCTCTGTGTACGTAACACTGAATGTCACTGAAGGTGAAAAGTACACCATTACCGGTGTCGATTTTGTCGGTGATTTAATAGGCCAGGACGACTTCATCAAAGCCCTGGTGCCATTAAAAGCTGGACAACTGTACAACGGTGCTTTGGTCACTTACACCGAAGAAAGCATCGCCAAGCTGCTGGCCCGTTTTGGGTATGCCAATTCCAAAGTCCGCACTATTCCGACGATCAACGACGATACCAAAGAAGTGGCGTTGACCATCAGTGTTGACCCGGGTAAACGGGTCTATGTCCGTCGTATCAACGTGGCGGGTAACGTCACCACCAAAGACGAAGTGCTGCGCCGTGAAATGCGACAGATGGAAGGTGCCTGGTTGTCCAACGATGCCCTGGAGCTGTCAAAAGAGCGTATCCAGCGTCTGCCTTATATTGAAAAAGTTGAGTTTGAAACCACACCACTGGCTGGCGTGGACGATAACGTCGATGTGAAATACACCATCAAAGAACAGCCTGCCGGTAGTTTTAATGCCGGTATTGCCTACGGCGATTTCCAGGGTTTGTCGTTCCAGATTGGCGTCGAACAACAGAACTTCTTTGGTACAGGTAACTCGGCTGGTATTAACCTGAGTACCAACAGATACAACAAGCAGGTCAGTCTGTCGGTGACAGACCCATACTTTACCCTGGATGGTGTCAGTTTGGGTGGCCAGGTGTTCTACTCAGACACCGACTACACCAGTCTGTCGTCGAACCTGGAAGCCTATAAACAGAAGCGTTACGGCTTTGGTGCCAGTATTGGTTACCCAATCAACGAGTACAACCGGCTGAATTTCGGTACCAACTATGCCGTGAACGAAATTAACTCACTGACAGAAGTGGATCAGTACCGTCATTTCCGTGCTGTGTTGCTGGATAAAACCGATCCGGATGGTGGCTTTAAATTTACCAACTATGAGCTGATCGCGTCCTGGGTGCAAAGCACGCTGAACCGTGGTTTATTCCCGACAGCAGGTCATGAAATGGTATTAACAGGCCGCGTGACTACACCGAATTCGGACCTGCAATACTACAAAACCACCTTCGAAGCCCGCAAATACATTCCGCTCAGCAATGACCACCGCTGGTCTTTCCTGAGTAAGCTGGAACTGGGGTATGGCAATGGTTATGGTGACAAAGACGGTTACGACTATACGCTGCCATTTACCGATAACTTCTATGCCGGCGGACAGAACCTGCGAGGTTTTGAAGCCCGTATTATCGGCCCTCATGCAATTTATCGTGTGGTGAATTCTGTACCTGGCTTGCCTAGTCTGGGCGGCAGCGGTTCTGGGTTACCGACAGATCCGTCGCAAGACAGTTATTATGTGTCGACCCGCTCTATGGGCGGTAACGCCATGGCGATTGCGACGCTGGAACTGATCACACCAACTCCTTTTGTTGGTGAGGAATACGTCAACCAGATCCGCACCAGTCTGTTTGTGGATGCCGGTAACGTCTGGGATACCGAGTTCGATATGAACCGTTACATCGGTTTAAGTCGTTACGCCACTTCAACTTATACACCAGAGCTGCTGGATTACTCAGATCCTGGTTTAATTCGGGCTACGGCTGGTGTATCTTTACAGTGGATTTCACCAATGGGCCCGCTGACCTTCAGTCTGGCGAAAATCATTAAAAAGTACGACGGTGACGATCAAGAAAACTTTAGTTTCAATATTGGTACAACATTCTAAAAATTTTGAAGGGAAAAGAAACAAGATGTTCAAGCAAAACGTTGCCAAAACTGCAGTAGTGTTGCTGGCTGGTTTGATGATGGCCGGCACAGCGGCGGCGAAAGAAATGAAAATTGGTGTTGTAGATGTTCAGTCTATCCTGTCTGGTTTACCTCAGACCACCACCATCCAGAACACACTGAAAGCGGAATTTGAAGGCCGTATCGCTGACGTTCAGAAACTGGAAAAAGACATTGCCTTTAATCAGGAAAAGCTGAAACGTGATGGCGCCACCATGAATGACCAGCAGAAGAAAACTCTGCAGGCTGAAATGGAAAAGCAAATGAAGAACTACGAGCAACTGGCTCGCCCTCTGGACGAAGATTACCGTCGTCGTCAGGGCGAAGAGCGTAACAAGCTGATGGGTCTGGTGAAAAATGCCATTGATGGCATTGCCGCCAAAGATGGTTACGACCTGATTTTAAGCTCTCAGGCTGCTGTTCATGTGAAACCTGAATTCGACATCTCTAAAGCGGTGATCGACCAGGTGAGCAAAGCAAAATAATGACAGCTTTTACCCTGGCTGAACTGGCTGAGCGCCTGGGCGCTCAGCTGAATGGGGATGCAACGGCACTGATAAGTGCCGTTGGCACATTAGAAGAAGCCACTTCTGGGCAAGTCAGTTTTTTATCCAACAGCAAGTACCGCAAGTTTCTGCAGGCAACGACAGCTGGAGCTGTGTTGATCAAAGAAGAGGATCTCGAATTCTGCCCGGTGAATGCCTTAGTGGTCAAAGACCCTTATGTGGCTTTTGCCCGTATTGCGCAGTGGCTGGATTCAACCCCGGCTGCGGCTTATGGCCGCGCTGCCAGCATTCAAATTGACCCAACCGCCACCGTCCCTGATTCAGTGCAGCTTGGTGCCAATGTGGTGATTGCGGCTGGTGCCGTGATTGGTGAGGATGTGCAGATAGGCGCAGGTTGCTTTATCGGCGAAGGTGCGGTGATTGGCGCTGGCTGTAAAATCTGGCCCAATGTCACGCTCTATCACCGGGTTCAACTGGGGAAAAACTGCCTGGTGCACAGTGGCGCTGTGATAGGCGCTGATGGCTTTGGTTTTGCCAATGAACGTGGCCGCTGGGTTAAAATACCGCAAACCGGCACTGTGGTGATTGGTGATGACTGTGAAATTGGTGCCAATACCACTATTGACCGTGGTGCTCTGGAAAACACCCTCATTGGCAATAATGTGATCCTGGATAATCAGGTGCAGATTGCCCATAACGTGCAGATTGGGGACCATACCGCTATTGCAGGCTGTACTGTGGTGGCCGGTAGCACTAAAATAGGGCGTTACTGCATTATCGGCGGGGCCTGTGCTATTAATGGTCACATGGACATCTGTGATGGGGTTCAAATCACCGGCATGTCGATGATTATTAAGTCCATTACTGAAAAAGGTATCTATTCCTCAGGCACACCGGCCAGCAGCAATCTGGAGTGGCGGAAAAACAGCGTACGTTTTCGCCAACTGGATCAGATGTATCAGAAGCTGCGGGAACTGGAACAACAGGTACAACGTCTGAGTTCAGCTCCGCCTCAGGACGAATAACTACACAAGAGGTTCATTTTGGCTAACCAACTTAACAGCCTGGAAATCCAGGAGATCATGGCTTTACTGCCGCACCGTTATCCTTTTTTGCTGATTGACCGGGTGCTGGATTACACACCGGGTGAATCCTTAACGGCTGTCAAAAACGTCACCATCAATGAGCCTGTTTTTACCGGGCACTTCCCTGGCATGCCTATTTTCCCTGGCGTACTGATTCTGGAAGCTCTGGCGCAAGCTACAGGTATTCTGGGTTTTAAAACTGTCAGTGAAAGAGCAGAAAACGAACTGTATTTATTTGCTGCTATTGACGAAGCCCGCTTTAAAAAGCCGGTGACGCCGGGTGACCAGATGATTCTGGAAGTGAAGTTTTTAAAAGAACGCCGCAATTTATGGAAGTTTTATGGTGAGGCCAAAGTGGACGGTCAGGTTGTTTGTACTGCAGAACTGATGTGTGCCCGAAGAGAGCTTTAATATGATCCATCCAACCGCTGTGATTGATGCTTCTGCCCGTATAGGAAACAACGTCAGAATCGGGCCTTTTTGTCTGATTGGGGCCAATGTCGAGATTGGCGATGACACTGTGCTGGAATCCCATGTGGTCATCAAAGGGCCAAGCAAAATTGGCAAAGCCAACCATTTTTACCAGTTCAGCAGCATTGGTGAAGACTGCCAGGACAAGAAGTACAAAGGTGAACCAACAGAGCTGGTCATAGGCGATAACAACGTGTTCCGCGAAAACTGCACAGTGCACAGAGGCACAGTACAGGATCAGGGCGTAACCCGTATTGGTTCGAACAACCTGTTTATGAATAACACTCACGTGGCGCACGACTGTGTGATTGGTGATCATGTCATTTTCGCCAGCGGTGCCCAGGCTGCGGGCCATGTGCATGTTGGCGACTGGGTGATTTTAGGTGGCATGAGCGGTATCCATCAGTTTTGTCATATTGGGGCGCACAGCTTTATTGGCGGTGGTTCCATCGTGGTGAAAGATGTTCCGCCTTATCTGATGGCGCACGGCTCCCACGCGGTGCCGGCTGGCCTCAATGTTGAAGGACTGAAACGCCGGGGGTTCAGTGCAGATGCCATTCTGGAAGTACGCCGGGCTTATAAAGAGGTGTACCGCAAAGGTTTAACAGTTCAGGAAGCCTTGGATGCCCTGGCAGACAAAGCAGCAGAATTTGCTGAAGTGAAGTTATTCACGGATTTTATTGCCAGTTCCAGCCGCGGTATTATCCGCTAGTTTGCACTGCGCAGAAAAGCCGGACTTGCTCCGGCTTTTTAATCTCTGGCGCCAGCACAGCGCATCAGGGTAGGATAGTTTTCATCAGGATCAGAACAGGCAGCCAATACTGCTTTCTCAGACAAACGCATGACAGAACAGATTTCTTTTCCACCAACAGCGCCGCGCCGTATTGCTCTGGTTGCCGGCGAACACTCAGGCGATATTCTCGGAGCCGATTTAATCCGTGCTTTAAAACAACAGTATCCGGATGCTGAATTTTTTGGCATCGGCGGCCCCCGGATGAAAGCTCAGGGGTTTACGGCCTGGTTTGATATGGAAGAGCTGGCAGTGATGGGGCTGGTCGAGGTGCTGGGTCGTTTACCTCGTTTATTGCAGGTCCGTAAACAGCTACTGCAGCGGCTGATGGCAGCAAAGCCGGATGTGTTTATTGGCATTGATGCGCCGGATTTTAATATTCCGGTAGAGCTGAAGCTGAAAGAAGCCGGATTGAAAACTGTGCATTACGTCAGCCCGTCGGTCTGGGCCTGGCGGCAAAAACGCATTTTTAAAATTGCCAAAGCCACCGATCTGGTGCTGGCGCTGCTGCCTTTTGAAAAGGCCTTTTATGACCAGCATCAGGTGCCTTGTGCTTTTGTTGGCCATACTCTGGCTGACCAAATGCCGGTGGATCCGGATAAAGCTGCGGCTAAAACCGAACTGGGTTTGTCTTCGGCACAGCCGGTGCTGGCTTTAATGCCGGGCAGCCGCGGCAATGAAATTAAACTGCTGGCGGCGGACTTTCTGCGGGCGGCTGCCAAACTGAAGCAGCAACAGCCTGCGTTACAGCTGATCTGTAATATGGTGACTGAACAAAAAGCTGAACTCTTTAAGTCCATCAAAGCACAGGTCGCGCCAGAGCTTGACGTACAGCTGGAAATTGGCAAAGCCCGCGGGGTGCTGACCGCTGCCGATGCGGTCTTTATTGCTTCAGGAACAGCAACCCTGGAGGCCATGCTGGCAAAAACAGCCATGGTCGTTGGTTATAAGCTGAACTGGCTGACTCACCAGATAGCGAAACGCCTGGTGAAACTCAAATTTTTCAGTTTGCCAAATTTGCTTTCAGACCAAGCCCTGGTACCCGAATTACTTCAGGAACAGGTCACAGTGCAAAACCTGGTAGAGGCAATGCAACCCTGGCTGAACCCAGAACAGAGGCAGCCCCTGTTATCGGCATTTACTGCCTTGCATCACCGTATTCGTTGTGACGCCAGTGCCCAGGCGGCCAATGCCATCGCCACTGTGCTGGAGCGCAAACCATGACGGCGCTGTACCAACGACCGGCCGTCAGTCTGATTGCGGGGGTCGATGAAGTGGGTCGTGGCCCTTTGGTGGGGGCTGTGGTCACTGCTGCAGTGATCCTGGACCCGAACCAGCCCATTGCCGGTTTAACCGACTCAAAGAAGCTCAGTGAAAAAAAACGCCTGCTGCTGGTCGATGAAATTAAAGCCAAGGCGTTGTGCTGGAGCCTGGGCCGCGCTGAAGTCGATGAAATTGACAGCCTGAATATTCTGCATGCCACCATGCTGGCGATGCGCCGGGCTGTTGAAGGATTATCCGTTCAGCCTGAATGGGTGCTGGTGGATGGTAACCGCATACCGCAGGGCTTAGTGATGCCCGCCAGTGCTGTGGTGAAAGGTGATGCGCTGGTGCCTGAAATCAGCGCCGCTTCTATTTTGGCGAAAGTGGCACGGGATACGGAAATGACCCTGCTGGCGGAGCGCTACCCGCATTATGGGTTTGCCGGTCACAAAGGTTATCCAACGGCCGAACATTTGGCGGCCATTCGTCAGCATGGAGTGATCAGTGAACACAGACGCAGTTTCAAACCGGTAAGAGACGTGCTGGAGGCCATGCATGGCTGAACCGGCTTTTATTCATTTAAGGGTGCACAGCGACTTTTCGATGGTCGACGGCATCAAAAAGATCAAACCTATAGTGGGCGCTGCGAAAAAGCTGGGTATGCCAGCGCTGGCGCTGACCGATCAGATGAATATGTGTGGTCTGGTGCGTTTTTACAGCACCGCCCATGAGGCCGGGATCAAACCTCTGGTAGGGGCCGATTTTTGGGTGCAACACCCGCTGTTTCCGAATGAAGCCTGCCGTTTACTGGTGCTTGCCGCCAACAACGAAGGCTACGCCAACCTGACACTGTTGTTGTCTGACGCCTATTTGCGCGGCCATGTGCAGGGGAAACCACAAATTGACCACGACTGGCTGGAAAAATACAGCGCAGGTTTGATCCTGCTGTCGGGTGGCAAAGAGGGCCCGCTGGGCAAGGCCTTACTTAAGGGCAATGCGCAGTCGGCTGAGACGCTGGTGCAGTTTTACCGGCAGCATTTTCCGAACCGCTTTTTCCTTGAGCTGATCCGCACCGGCCGTGCCGATGAAGAAACTTATATTCAGATGGCGGTGGAGCTGGCGGAGCGTGAGCAACTGCCGGTGGTCGCCACCAACGAAGTGGTGATGCTGAGCCCGGATGACTTTCCTGCCCACGAAATCCGGGTGGCTATTCATGATGGCTACACGCTGGAAGATTCGCGTCGGCCAAAAAATTACAGTGAGCAGCAGTATTTACGTTCCGCTGAAGAAATGCAGCAGCTGTTCGCCGACATCCCGGAAGCACTGCAAAACTCGGTAGAAATTGCCAAACGCTGTAACGTCACCATCCGGCTTGGCGAATACTTCCTGCCGGCTTTTCCGACCGGCGGTATGTCCGACGCCGACTTTTTGGTAATGAAATCACGGGAAGGCCTGGAAAATCGGTTAGTTCAGCTGTTTCCGGACCCTGCGGTGCGAGCTGAGCGGCGTGGTGAATACGATGAGCGTCTGCAGGTTGAACTGGACGTGATTAACCAGATGGGCTTCCCCGGTTACTTCCTGGTCGTGATGGAGTTTATCCAGTGGAGTAAAGACAACGACATTCCGGTGGGGCCTGGCCGGGGCTCGGGCGCCGGCTCCCTGGTCGCTTATGCGCTGAAAATTACCGACCTGGACCCGCTGGAATTTGATCTGCTGTTCGAACGTTTCCTGAACCCTGAGCGGGTGTCGATGCCCGATTTTGACGTCGACTTCTGTATGGACAGACGTGACGAAGTGATAGAGCATGTGGCCGACATGTATGGCCGCGAAGCCGTATCACAAATTATTACTTTCGGTACTATGGCGGCCAAAGCGGTGATCCGCGATGTGGGCCGGGTGCTGGGCCATCCTTACGGCTTTGTTGATCGTATTTCCAAGCTGGTGCCACCAACACCGGGCATGACACTGGAGCAGGCCTTTATCGAAGAGCCGCGCCTGCCTGAGCTGTATGAGTCGGACAGCGAGGTGAAAGACCTGATTGATATGGCGCGTCAGCTCGAAGGGGTCACCCGCAACGCCGGTAAACATGCCGGTGGTGTGGTGATAGCGCCGACTAAAATCACTGATTTTGCACCTCTGTATTGTGACGACGAAGGCAAAAACCCCGTTACCCAGTTTGATAAAAACGATGTGGAATATGCGGGTCTGGTCAAGTTCGACTTCCTGGGTCTGCGCACCCTGACTATTTTGCAATGGGCCGTCAATATGGCCAATGAGCGGCTGAGCCGTGAAGGCAAGCCGCTGGTGGATATCAACACCATTCCACTGGACGACAAAAAAAGTTACAGCGTGCTGATGAAGGCCGATACCACGGCGGTGTTCCAGCTGGAATCCCGTGGTATGAAAGACCTGATCCGTCGTCTGCAGCCAGACTGCTTCGAGGATATGATTGCATTGGTGGCCTTGTTCCGGCCAGGCCCGCTGCAGTCAGGCATGGTGGACAACTTTATCGACCGTAAACGTGGCCGTGAAGAAATCTCCTACCCGGATGCCACCTGGCAGCATGAGTCCTTAAAAGCCACGCTGGAACCCACCTACGGCATTATTCTGTATCAGGAGCAGGTGATGCAGATTGCCCAGGTGTTGTCGGGCTATTCCCTGGGCGGCGCTGATTTGCTGCGCCGGGCTATGGGGAAAAAGAAACCCGAAGAGATGGCCAAGCAGCGAGACACCTTCCGCGATGGGGCGGTCAAAAATGGTGTGGACGCCGAGCTCGCGATGAAAATCTTCGATCTGGTAGAGAAATTTGCCGGTTACGGGTTTAACAAATCACACTCCGCTGCTTATGCTCTGGTGTCTTACCAGACGCTGTGGATGAAGGCGCATTACCCGGCGGAATTTATGGCGGCGGTGATGTCCGCCGATATGGACAACACCGATAAAATCGTCACTCTGGTCGATGAATGTGAGCGCATGCAGCTCAAACTGATCCCGCCCGACGTGAACTCTGGTCTGTACAAATTTACCGTCAACGAACAGGGACATATCGTCTATGGGATCGGTGCCATCAAAGGTGTGGGTGAGGGACCGGTCGAGGCGATACTGGAAGCGCGGCAGCAGCATGGAAAATTTGTTGACCTGTTCGATTTCTGTAACAAAGTTGATTTAAAACGCTTAAACCGGCGTGTCATTGAAAAGCTGATTCTATCCGGCGCTATGGATAAGTTAGGCCCACACAGAGCGGCGATGATGGCGACTCTGGAAGAGGCCATGCGGGGGGCTGAGCAGCAGGCCAAAGCTGAAGCGGTCGGCCAGACCGATTTATTTGGCCTGATGGCGCCAGAGCCAGAGAATTCAGCGGCTGCCTTTAAGCAGGTACCGGTCTGGCCGGATGAAGTCTGGCTGGAAGGCGAGCGGGAAACCCTGGGCCTGTATTTAACCGGTCACCCCATTAACCGTTATCTGGCTGAACTGCCGCATTATGCGTCGGGCCGGCTGGTGGACATGCAACCGACCCGGCGTGACCAGACAGTGCATGCGGCAGGTCTGGTGCTGTCAGTGCGTACCATGATCAATAAAAAGGGCCGGCGCTGGGCCATTGTGACGCTGGATGACAAATCGGCGCGTTTAGATGTACGCTTTTTCCCCGAACCTTTTGAAACTTATGAGCATCTGCTGCAAAAAGACAAAATATTGGTGGTGTCGGGACAGGTCAGCTTTGATGATTTCAGTGGCGGCCTTACAATGACCGGCCGCGAAGTGACGGACATTATAGCTGCCAGGGAAAAGTGCTTAAAATCCCTGACCTTAACTGTGAAAAGCCAGCAAATGCAGGGTGATTATTTAGCGCACTTGCAGCAGGCGATGACCGAATTTAAACAAGGGACAGTGCCGGTTCGATTGCGTTACCAGCGCGACGAAGGCGAAGTGATGCTGGCACTGGGAACCGAATGGTGGGTGACCCCCACAGACGCTTTGTTGCATCAATTAAAGCAATTAGCAACAATACAACTGGATTTTAACTAAGGTAGTAACAGTCGATGATGCTGAATTATTTAGAGTTTGAGCAACCGATTGCGGAACTTGAAGCCAAAATAGAAGAATTGCGCAAGGTCAGCCGCAACGGTGAATACGATATAGGCCTGGAAGAAGAGGTCACCAAACTCAAAGAGAAAAGTCTGACTCTGACCAAAAAGATCTTCTCTGAGCTGGGCCCATGGCAGGTGGCGCAGTTGGCCCGTCATCCATTGCGTCCTTACACGCTGGACTACATCAAGCATATTTTTACGGACTTTGACGAGTTTGCCGGTGACCGCACTTTTGCCAATGACCCGGCCATCGTCTGCGGCACCGCCCGTTTGGGGGACCGCACTGTGATGGTGATTGGCCACCAGAAAGGCCGTGATACCGCAGAAAAAATCAAACGTAACTTCGGGATGCCGAAACCTGAAGGCTACCGCAAAGCACTGCGCATGATGGAAATGGCCGAACGGTTTAAATTGCCCATCGTTACTTTTATTGACACCCCCGGTGCTTACCCAGGGGTAGGTGCAGAAGAACGCGGTCAGAGTGAAGCTATTGCCCGTAACCTGAAAGTGATGGCTGGCCTGAAAGTGCCGGTGATCTGTACCGTGATAGGTGAAGGTGGTTCGGGTGGAGCCTTGGCCATTGGTGTGGGTGATCAGGTGAATATGCTGCAATACAGCACCTATTCGGTGATCTCCCCTGAAGGCTGTGCGTCTATTTTGTGGAAAAGTGCCGAAAAAGCCCCGTTAGCCGCAGACGCGATGGGCATTACGGCGCCACGTTTAAAAGAGCTGAACCTGATTGACGATATTATCAGCGAACCTTTGGGCGGCGCGCACCGTGCGCATGACCAGATGGCTCAGAGTCTGAAACAGGCGTTAATCCGCGACTTAAACCGGCTGGAAAAACTCAGCCTTGAAGAGTTGCTCGACAAACGCTATAAACGCCTGATGTCGTTTGGTTATTGCTGACAAGCTAAGGAAAAACCGCCGCCAGGCGGTTTTTTATGACCTCTAAATTACTGCAGGCGCTGATGGCGTCACTCAAACCCCTGGCGCCACAAAAGCTGGTACTGGCCTTGTCTGGTGGGCTGGATTCCATGGTGCTGCTTGAGCTCTGTGTGCGTCTGCGTCGCGCACATCAGTTCGAACTGGAAGCCGTTTATATCCACCACGGTTTAAGCCAATACGCCAATGACTGGGCCACCTTCTGTGCCGAGCAGTGTCTGCTGCGCGCCGTGCCTTTTCAGTCGGTCAGGGTGAAGCTGGATGGGGGGGCCAATCTCGAAGCCAAAGCCCGGCAAGCTCGTTATGACGCACTGGCAGCTTTTGTGCAGCAGAGCGATACCGTGTTGCTGACGGCCCATCATGCCGATGATCAGCTGGAGTCTATGTTGCTGGCGCTCAAACGGGGCGCTGGTCTGGCTGGCCTGGCCGGTATTGCTGCAGTGCAGCCTTTTGCGCAGGGCCATATGCTGCGGCCTTTACTGGCATTTAGCCGTGCCGAGCTGGAAGACTTCGCGGCAGCAGAACAACTGGATTTTGTCGAAGATGACAGCAACAGCAACAGCCGCTTTGACCGCAACTTCCTGCGCAACGAAGTGATCCCTTTGTTGCAACAGCGCTGGCCGAGTTTTCGCAGCAATGCACTGCGCAGCCAGCAGCATGTGCGGGAGCTGTGGCATTGGCAGCAGCAACAGATTGAACCTGTGCTGTCTCAGGTGCAGCAAGGGCAGCGGCTGAATTTGCAGGAGCTGGCGCAGTTTCCACTGATTGAACAGCAGCTGTTGGTACGGCACTGGCTGGCCCAATGGCAACTGAACCCGTCCAGTGGCTGGCTGAGCACTTTTTTTACCGAGCTGGTACAGGCAAGGCAGGATGCGCAGCCATTGTTGCAGCTGGAGCAATACCAGCTACGGCGCTTTCAGCAGTGGGTGTACCTGCTTGAGCCGCAGTTTGCTCCCGAGGCGCAAAGTCTGGTTTGGGACGGCAGCCTGCTGCACTTACCACATGAGCTGGGCAGCGTGCAACTGACCACAGAGGGGGAAGGGACGGCACTGCTCTATGATACCAGCCTGCCGCTGCAGCTGTGTTTTGGTCAGTACCACTGGCCATTTTTACCTGCCGGAGCCCGGCATCACAAAACACTGAAACAATGGCTGAAACTCTGGCAGATTCCGCCCTGGCAAAGAGCGCAACTGCCGGTGCTGGTGCAGGCAGGACAGGTGCTGGCGGTGGCTGGGATCACAGGGAACTGTGCGGACGATCAGGCGAAGGCCCGGCTGCTGTGGCAACACGGGCCCGATATTCAAAGGCTGGATCAGGCCTGATTCAACAGTGACACTTTGACGGCGTTTTTACCGGCCAGTTTAGCCTGTGCCAACGCATCGTCGGCGCGCGCAAACAGGGTGGCGGCTTGCTCACCCGGTGTCAGCTGAGCTAAACCAGCGCTGGCAGTCACTTCAAACTGCTGACACTGATGGTGCTGGTTGATGGCTTTTACCAGCCGGTGCGCCACCAGCTCTGCGCAGGCGGCATCTTCTGCACTCAGGACCACCGCAAACTCATCGCCACCAAAACGGAACAGGCCGTCGCTGGCACGCAAGGTCTGACGCATGGCATCCGCTACGGCCAACAGCACATCATCGCCAGCATGGTGGCCATAATTGTCGTTGGTGTGCTTAAAGTTATCCAGATCCAACAGGATCAGGGCACAGTCTTCGTTGCGTCTGTGCGCCAACTGCAGCGCTTTGGCAAACTGATCGTCAAAATGCCGTCTGTTGCCCAGGCTGGTCAGACTGTCGCGCAGCGCCAGCTGCTGTAAGCGGGCGACCACCAGCGTATTGCGCAGCGGGTACAACCATTGCCGCTCCAGTTGCCATAACTGGTGTTGTTGCATAGGGGTGACCGGATGTTCCGACTGATAACACAATTCGGCCAGACACTGGTCGTTCAGCATCAGCATACTGCGGTGTTCCGATTCAGCCGGCTCCGACCCCGAAGCCAGATATTTGCCCACTGCAGTCTGTAATTGCAACGAACGCAGCGGCAAGACTTTGCCGGCCGCCATGGAGAAAATCTCCAACTGCTCGGCCAGGTCCAGGCTGGTTTGTAATTGTTCGGTTAAAGATACCGGATCATCGGACGTCCATTGCGGTTGCTGAGTCACACCCGCATAACTGGCGCCAAACAGCGCCATATCCTGTAAGCCAAATAATTCCACTACTTTTCTCCGCAGTGCTGTAGATAAGCGGGATAAGCAGGGATTGTGCCAGTTTAGTAAGTGAATGATATTGCAGATATTTTCAAATCACTGAGCACAACTGTTGGTTTTTTGACGGCTTTAAGTTGCCGCTTCATCCTGTAAAAAAGCCAGAATGGCCGACATTTGCCGCATCGCGTCTTCGTAACCCAGTTCAATCAACCGCCTGGTATAAGGTTTTTCAAACAGCAGGTAACTGGTCAGGCTCGACTCGGAATGTTGGCTGATGCCAATGAACTTCAATAAAGTACGGACCGCCAGCGGCAGGTTTAAAAAATACTGGCTGGCAATCTGGTTAAAGTTGACGCTGGGGTTGATCAGGTAACTTTCCACTTTTTTTAAGTCGCTCTGAATACCATGTTGTTTCAGCGTATCAATGGTTTTATTGATGCGGTTCATCCGCTCCAGATCGGCATTTAACGTGTCGGCAAAAATAGTATCCAGCAAGTGCCCTGCCACTGTCGCCAGGCCTGGGTGATGTGGCATCTGATGACTGAAATCCGGCGGTCGTGGGGGTTCCAGGCCAATAATCAGAATTTTGTCCGCCCCCAGATGAATGGGTGCGCTGAGCGGCGACAGTTGGTTGACTGAGCCGTCACCAAAGTACTGCTGGTGAATACGCACCGAAGGAAATACCAAAGGAATGGCGGCAGACGCCATCAGGTGTTGAATGCCCAGCAGGGTTTTGCGGCCCCAACGTTTGGCCCGGCGCCATTCCTGAGCCAGGTCTGACTGGAAAAAGGTGATGGAATCGCCCGTGTTGTAGCAGGACGCCGTGACCGACACACTGGACAGGTAACCGCCCTGAATATTGCGGTCGATGCGCTGCAAATCCACTATGTTATGCAGCAACAGCTTAAGGGGTTTGTTATCAAACAAACTGACAGGTTTTTTATTGGCATAATCAGCCTGAAAATTACTTAAAAAGCCCCGTAATAAATGCCAGCCCAAACGCAGGTAATCGGAAAAATACACCTGACCTGTGTGAAAGTTGCGCCAGACAAATTCAATTTTTTTCACCCCCAGGTGAAAACAGGAGGCATAACAGGCAATGCCGGTACCGTTAATGGCGCCGGCCGAGGTGCCGCAGATAATGTCAAAGGGAATGGCGCTGGTGCGTGGATAGTGCTGAGCTATGGCTTTGAGCACCCCCACCTGATAAGCCGCCCTGGCGCCACCTCCGGTCAGCAGCAAGGCTATTTTCTTCGTTGATTTTTTTTCTGTTTTGCTGGTTTGCATCGAAACTTCTTAACCAAAACCGCAGTCTGTTGATATATATTGCTGAAAAGCCAAATAAATGCAACGCTAGAGCCGTTTTCAACCGGCCTCTGGCAGTGAAGAAGGATAAGGGAGTTATGACAGAAAAAACGCCTGGCTCAGGCCAACAACAATACTATATTGGTCTGGCTGTGGTCCTGGTAACTATTGCGGTGCTGGCCTGGTTTTTTCTACGCGAAGACACCGCTGCGGACGCAGAGCCTGTGCCGGTGGCGCCCCCGGTGACCCAGACTCAGCCGGAACCTGCTGATGTACTGACCGCACAGCAGGAGCCTGTCGACAGCCTGACGGTACAGGCCGAAGATGAAACCCCATTGCAGGAGCAGCCGCTGCCCGATGCGGTAGAGGTGGAACCCACTCCGTCACTGCCGAATCTGGATAATTCCGACACTGAAGTAAAAGCAGCGGTACTGGCGATGAAATGGGCGCCAGGTTTGTCGTCCTTATTTGTGACTGAAGATATGATCCGCCGCTTTGTGGTGTACGTCGACAACGTGGCGCAGGGCACCTTACCGAAGAATCAGCCATTGTTTCAGCCGATGACAGAGAAGTTTATGGTGGAGCGGCAGGACGGCCAGGTGCTGCTCAGCCCCAATAACTTTGTCCGTTATGAGCCTTACCTGCAATTGCTGGAAAGTATTTCCGTGACAGAACTGAAGCAGGTGTTTGAAAAGTATTACCCGCTGATGCAGCAGGCGTATCAGGAGCTTGGTTACCCGGATGCTCAGTTCCGCG
Source organism: Rheinheimera sp. (assembly GCF_037442345.1). Classification (GTDB taxonomy): domain Bacteria; phylum Pseudomonadota; class Gammaproteobacteria; order Enterobacterales; family Alteromonadaceae; genus Pararheinheimera. The sequence goes on from NZ_JBBIQL010000020.1 coordinate 23,062, forward strand.
ACCGTGTGCAGCAGGCCATTAAAGTGCTGCTGGAAACACCGGAAGTAGCGCCACCTATAGCGCTGGAGCAGCCGAATGTGTACTACACCTATGCGGACAGCGCCTTGCAGGAGTTGCCATTGGCACAGCGTCAGATGATTCGGCTAGGGCCAGTGAATCAGCAGCGGCTGAAAAAAGTGCTGCAGGCCCATCAACTGGTGCTGGCGCAGCCTTAATGCCTTATCGCCAGACGCCTGAAAACTGGCCAAAACGCCATAGCCGTTTTGGCCGTTGCATTGGCCGCTTGCTGCTGAAGTTGCTCGGCGGCTGGCAAATCACCGGGCCCATGCCACAGCAAAGCAAACTGGTGCTGGCTGTGGCTCCTCATACTGCCAATCAAGACTTTTTCATTGGTATTGCCGCCGTACTGGCGCTGGATATCAAAGTGTCGTTTTTAGGCAAACACAGTATTTTTGTCTGGCCGGTGCGCGGTTTGTTAACCCGTCTTGGTGGGATTGCGGTGGACCGCAGCGCAGCCCATGGTGTGGTAGGGCAGGTGGTGCAACGCTTTGAGCAAAGCGACGCCATGTTGCTTGGGCTGGCGCCTGAAGGTACCCGTAAAAAAGTTATACAGTGGAAATCCGGTTTCTGGCACATTGCCAAACAGGCCGATGTGCCAGTGGCGTTGATTGGGCTGGATTATGCCAGCCGTGAAGTGCGTTTTGGTCCTTGCCTGAAGACAGGCGAGACTTTTGAGCAGGATATGCAACTGTATCGTGCGTTTTTTCAGCAAATAACAGCCCGTTACCCGGAAAATGCCTGAAGCAGCCATTCCTGCCTTGCCATCCAGGGGGCTTTTACGGATAATGCGCGCACCGGTTTACCGGTACCTTCAATGGTGACCTCATCGGTCCTCCCGCAATGCTAGTTTGTTCACCTGGTCAGGTCCGGAAGGAAGCAGCCAAAGCAGACAATGTGTGTGCCGGGATGCCGGCTGGTGAGGTTGCCACCCAACATTTGCGTAAAACTTCAGCCGCCGCTCTGGTTTGTAAATTCCCTTTTTCGTTGTAAGCTCAGACAGTCTTTGTCTTTGGGTCATGCTTTATGCGCCATCTGATCAGGTTCTGCGTTTTGCTTTGTTGCTTTGACGTTTTTTCTGCCGACCTGACTGTCAGTCTGCCGGGTAAGCAGGCTGAATTCAGTCTGGCGGAGCTGAAGCAGCAATTGCCGCTAAAAACTGTGCAGTTGTATGACCCTGTCTATGAACAACAAAAAAGCTATCAGGGCTTTTTACTGACGGATGTGCTGACGCTGGCAGGCTACCAAAGTGCTATGCAGGGCGATGAATTAAAGCTGGTGGCCAGCGACGGTTACGCCCCGGCCATGCCGCTGAGTTTACTCTCTGGTGAACCTGTTCTGGCTTTTGCCGAAGCTGGCAAAGCCGATTTTGAGTTTGAACCTGTCACCCAAGGCAAAGCCAAGTTATCACCGGCCCCTTTTTACCTGGTCTGGACCCAGGGCGCCGCCGCCAAACAGCAGCCCTGGCCTTATCAGCTGGTGAAAATTGAACTGGTCAGTTTTGCCGAGACGTACGCCGCACTTTACCCTGGCGGGGTTGCGCAGGATTCTGCGCTGTATCAAGGCTTTTTGTTGTTTAAAAGCCAGTGTTTAAGCTGCCATTCCATCAACCTGCAGGGCGGTGAAGTCGGGCCTGAGCTGAATGCGCCGAAAAATGTCACTGAATACTGGAGCGAGGCTAACCTGCGCGCCTTTATCAAAGACGCCAACAGCTTTCGCTATAAAAGCAAAATGCCGTCTTTTAGCCATTTAAAGGACGAGCAAATCGAACAGTTACTGGCGTTTTTACGCCATAGCAAAGAGCGTAAGGTGAAGCTGAAATAACCCCACCTTTTTCAACCGACCCTATTGATACCTACTCCTTAACCCAGAAAGTTGGTTTATTGTGGGTAAATTTTCCTCTGGAATTTGTTTTCTAGCTTTAGAAATTCATGGCGCGATTCCAATGAGTGCAGTCGTTGGAGTCGCTTTGCTGTGTTTGTCATGTTTTTAATTTGGGGACGGGTGGAAGTAAAGACTCTGCTTGGTGCGTTAAATAATTTTCGTATCTACACTACCATTACTTTTGTTGGAGTTGTAATTGCCGTGATCCTTTCTATTTTCATTGGCTTACCTGTGATTTGGACTGTTATTTTATGCTGTACTTTCGGTAGTGAGGATTTCAATGCCAGTTATTAGCCGCTTTTACGGCGTTTTGATTGCTATGCATTTTAACGATCACAATCCGCCGCATGTTCATGCAAAATATTTGGGTTATGAAGCGCTGTTTGCATTTGACGGAACCATGCTGGAAGGAGAGTTACCTAAACGTGCAGCAGCCTTTGTTCAGGAATGGAGTGGAATACATTAAAGTGAGCTGGAAGAAAACTGGCGTCGGGCTAAAGCCGGTGAACCACTCAATTACATCGCACCGCTGGAGTAAATAATGTTGCATATTAAATCTGCAAAGTACCTGACTGATTACAAAATTTGGGTTGCTTTTGATGATGGTACTTCTGGCGAAGTTGATTTGAGCGGGGAGCTCAACGGACCAGTCTTTGAACCTCTGAAAGAGATTGCGGTGTTCCGGAAGCTTTGTGTTGATCCTGAGCTTGCAACTGTGGTCTGGCCAAACGGCGCTGATTTTGCCCCTGAATTCCTTAAAGGGTTATATACCAAACAAAGCCAGCTGACAGTTGTTTAACATTGGCGAAAAAGCGTCAATCTACCAACAAGCCGGTGGTTGGTGACTGCGTAGTGAGCGATATAAAAGTGAGCTCGGGAGGCGCGAGCGGGCGAACGCAGTAGTCTCCAGCCGCCGGATTATTTGCCATAATGGCTGTCGTTCATTCGGCTGGGTTCTGATTTGATGCAAAAGGGCGCAGCAACCCACGCCCCGTATCAAATAACAAGTCAGAGCTGAAGCTCTGACCCTCTGTTACTTCGTTACTGACAACATATATTCCGCCACGGCTAAACGGGTTTCTTCGTCCAGATAATCCTGTTTGGGCATGGCCGGGAAGTCTTCGCGTTTTTTCACCGGGTTGGCAATGTAGTTGGCCAGGCCTTGTGGGTCGTCCAGATACAGGCTTTGGATCACCTGAACCGGCGGACCAATTAAACGGCCAGTGTAAGCGTGGCAACCGGTGCAAATACCTAAATAAGCGTATTTACCTTTGTCTTTCGGGTCGACTGAACGCGGTGCGGCAGGGGTATCCAGCAGGTAACTCACCACATTGTCGGTGTTGGTAAAACCACAGGCTGGCCAGCTGCCCACGCCAACAGTAATGTACTGCTGCGGGTTATTGATGCAGCTGTTTTTAGTGTCACCTACACGCACTATATCCGGGTTGCCTTGCTTCAGCTCAGTGGCCAGCAGCACCTTGGCTTCAGGAATGGTGTCGTAGCCGTTGTTGTACATCAGGTTATTTAAAATCATCACCTCGTCAGGGTAGGGGTCCGATTCCGGGTCCAGCGTCGTGTTTGGCGCATTCTGGTGGTCGGTCACAATGATACCAGCCGTTTTATTGCCGATAATCAGGTTGTCTTCCACCACCACTTTGTCGGCCGCCATAATCAGAATGCCGGTACCAGCCGGAATGCCAGCCACAGTGGACCCCGGCGCACCAAAGTTTTTGGTGTTGTTATTGCTGACCCAGTTGTTACGGATAATCACATCCACCGTATCTTTAATCGGCAGACCTGGGGTGACAAAGGCCAGAATGCCGCCAGTGTTGTTGTGCACAAAGTTGTTTTCAACCACGGCATGGCGGCTGTTTTCAATTTCAATACCGGCCACACTGTCGAACACCTCATTATTGGCCACATGAATATGGTCGCTCATGCCAATGTAAATGGCTGCGTCTTCTATGCCGGAAATCACATTGTGCTCGACTATACCGTTGTCACCCAGCTGCGGGAAAATACCGTACACGCCGGTGTCTTCAATAATGTTGTTTCGGATCTCAAAGTTATTCCCGGCCTGGCCCATAATGCCGTTGCCTTTGTATTTGGTGATCAGAAAATTCTCCACCACTATGTTGTTGCCCGAATACAAAATGGCATCGTTTAAATGGCCGTCACCAAAGAGCCGTGGCCGCTTGCCTTCGATAATCACACCCGACAGACGGATATTGTCTTTGTCGATATAGACAGTTTCAGTGTAATCACCGGGCCAGACCTGGATCATATCGCCAGGATTGGCTGCTTTTACCGCATCCATAATCAGCTGGCCGGGCTTCACCTGATGCACAGCACCAGGCGCTGTGGCGTTAATCACCGATTTTTTCTGGTTGGCCGTACCGCTGGCGCCATAGCTGACGTCAGGCTGGTAAGCCGGAGCTGACTGGCCAGAGCCCGACAGGTAACTGCCGGCAATAAATGCGGCCGGAACCAGCAGCGCTAATGCCACAGTGGTTTTTTTCATGGCGAAATTCCTTTGTTGTTGTCGTTGGTGGTTTGCAGCTCTGCCGGTAACGGCAGGCCTGACGGAAGCTCCTGAGGGATCACAGGCAGCAGGCTTTGATCGGTCAGGGTATTCATAAAAATGGCCAGTTGTTTAATTTCTTCCGGGCTCAGCTTCGGCTCCCAGATATGCCAGTGCAGTTGCAGCTGTTCACCTTTAGGCACGGCATGGCCCCGGCCTTTGGTATAGAACTCTGCGGCTTCTTCCAAAGTGGCGAAACGGCCCGAATGCATATAAGGCGCGGTTAAGGCCACATTGCGCAGGCTGGGCACTTTAAAGCCACCCCGCCATTTTTCTTTGCCAGGCTCACTGCCTGCACCCGGGTCAAACGGCATGCCGTCGGGCTCTGGGGTGCCGATCACCGCTATTTGCTGGTTGGTAAACAGGGGGGGGGTGTGGCACTCCGAACAACGTGCGACAAAAGAGCGAAACACGTTCAGGCCCTTAATTTCTTCATCATTCAGAGCGTCGTGAAATCCGTGGGCGTAGTGATCGTATTTGCTGTTCAGCGAAATTAACGAGCTTTGAAAGGCGGTTAATGCAGTGGCGACCTGAGTTAAATCTATCTGTTCTTTGCCGGGAAAGGCCTGGCGAAACAGCGCTGGGTATTGCGCATTGCTGGACAGTTCCGCCAGCAGCTGCTCCGGTGTATTGGCCATTTCATGTTTGGCAAAGAGTGGAATCAGCGCCTGTTGCTCCAGTGTTTTAGCGCGCCCATCCCAAAACAGCTGTGTGAAGTAGGCTACATTCCATAAGCTCGGCGCGCTGCGGTTGCCACTGTCGCCATGGGCGCCAGTGCTCAGGGCTTTGCCGTCGCTAAAACCTAACGCCGGCTGATGGCAGCTGGCGCAGGCTTGCTGATGATTGCTGGAGAGCAGCGGGTCGAAAAATAAAAACCGGCCTAAATCAATTTGTTGTGGGCTAAAGCCGTCACGGGCCTTGGGTAAGGCTGTTTTGGTGCCACCCACCCCTTTATTCTGCAAAGAATCATACAAATCATAACGGGTCACCAGTTTGCACTGGTTCTGTTCTGTCAGCTCAAAACTGGGCGGGCAATGCTCAGTAAGCTGCAGCGGCTGACCGGTCAGGGCCAGCTCAAACACCAGGGGCAGCATCATGGCAGGCCAGCCCCAATGTAAGCCACCACGGCCAGCACATCCTGTTCGGTCAAGGTTCTGGCCATCATCGCCATCTGGCGGCCGGGTTTGTCGGTTTTATGCTGGCCGCGTTGGCCACTGCGAAAATGCTGTAACTGCAGTTGCAGGTAAGCTGTATTCAATGACGACAAGGCTGGAGCGTGCAAGACGACATTGCCTTCAGCTTTAGCGCCATGGCAGGTGCCACAATTGCCAATGTAAATTCGGCGGCCTTTATCGAGTGTACTGGCCGCTGCAGGCTCTGTCGCCGCCACAGCTTTTGGCAACGCGGCAAAATAACCCGCCAGTCGCTCTATCTCGGCATCGGATAAATTTTTTGCGACAGCCGCCATTTGCTGGCCTGCTGTATCGGTGGCTTGGGCGCCCCGTTCACCCGCCTTAAATTGTTGCAGTTGTTTTTGCAGGTAAGGTTTAAGTTGGGCATCCAGTACAGGTGCACCTGAGGCGATCCGGCTGCTTTCGCCATGGCAGCTCAGGCAAAGTGTTGGCTCTGTTGCCTGAGCAGTACTCAGGCCAATCAAAGCCAATAGCGGCAATAGTCTGCTTTTTATCCACATATCAGCGCCATTGGTAAAATATTGCATTGGAATTGTCTGGCTTAAGCTTGCGTTTTCAGCGCTCCGGGTTCAAACCGAAAAGTGTACAAAATTGTCCAGTTCGCTGAATTTCAAACAGAGCACAGGTAGTATCGAAGTGGACGAGATCCGCCTCTGAAAGGACGCAGTAGAAGGTTCAATGCAGAGCGCACGATCCCAAAAAACAGAACAACAAGAACGGGGAGAAACATATGTCATCTAAGCAATTGCGTGAACGCAACCGCTTTGGCCTGCATCCATTGGCTGCTGGCGTGGTGTTGGCCTTGTGCAGCCAGAACCTGCTGGCACAGCAGGCACAAACAAAAGACGAACCAGCCATTGAAGTGATGACGGTGACCGCACAAAAACGGGTGCAAAACCTGATGGATGTGCCGGTTGCTATCGACAGCATTTCAGCGACAGATTTAAAAGAAACCAACTCAGTGATGCTCGGCGATATCGCCGATTACACGCCGGGCTTCAGCTTCAGCAAAGATGCTGTAGTGCAGGCCAGTGCCAGTATGAGGGGCATTTCCAGCAGCAATATCAGCACAGGGGGGGACCCTTCTGTCGCCATTTTCTTTGATGATTTTTACCTGCCACGGGCGGCGCAGAGTGTGATGTTCTCTGACACCCAGCGCATTGAAATTTTAAAAGGGCCACAAGGCACCTTGTTTGGTAAAAACGCCGCCGCTGGTGTGGTCAATATGATCCCGAATGCACCGTCACAGGATGATGAAGCTTTTATCAAAGCCACACTGGGGAATTACAGCCAAAAACGTTTTGAACTGATGGGCAATAAAGCCTTCAGTGACGAGTTTGCGGTGCGGCTCAATATGATGAGCAACCAGCGTGATTCCTATATTGACAATGTTTACCCGGATTATCAGGGCGAGGAGCTGGGCAACACCAACCATAAAGCCGCCCGACTGGCCGCCTTGTGGCAGCCGACCAGCAGCACCAGGGTGCAGTTGAGCTACGACTATGACGATCTGAACCAGGGCTATGCGCCTTCCATTGGCGTCAGTCCTTATGCCTACAGCATGAAAGTGGCCGACCGAACCATTGAAAATGACGTGATTGACGGCCATGAACGTCGGGACATGAGTGCGGTCTCCCTGAAAATCATGCACGACTTTAATGATGAATGGTCAGGCAAATTCATTAGCAGCAAACGCCAGTGGGAAGTGTCTGGTCGTGACGATTCAGACGGTACCGCCGACAAAACCCGTTACCTCGACACCATTAACTTTGAAGATTCCGACATTTTCTACAACGAACTGCAGATCAACTACCAACAGGACAAACTGAGTTATGTCGGTGGCTTAACCTACAGCAAAGAAAATGTCTACCAGATAACCAGTCTGAATATCATGGCAGACACCATAGCCCGTCTGACCACGGCCGATATCAACGCCATGTTGATCCCGGCGTTGCAAGGGGCCGGTATTCCGGACGAGATGATTGAAATGATGGGCCTGCCTGCTGACCATCTATGGAACCCACAGGACTGGGCCAGCATTCTGAGTGTGATGGCCATGGTGGATCCGGCTGTCGGCGGTTTATTGCAACAACTGGGGGCAGAGCCGTTCAGCCCTGAATTGGTGGCTGCTATTCAGGCCACAGGTGATTTAACTTATCAGGCCATCAGCGCAGGCTTAGGGGTCAACGAAATCTTTGGTCCTTCAGCGGCAGGCCAGTTGTGGAGCGAAGATATTATCAACACCGGCGACTTCACGTCGGTCGGTATTTATTCGGATGTGGATTATCAGCTGAATGAGCAATGGGGCCTGACGGCTGGCCTGCGTTACAGCAAAGATGACAAAGACTTCAGTTGGGAAATTAAAGAGCGGTCTTTTGGCGCCGCCATGACAGGCTTAACCGACTTTTTATTTCCGGTGATGCCACGGCTGGACGCCAGCAACAGCTGGAGTAAATGGACAGGCCGGGCTGTGGCCCGTTACAACCTGACCGAACAGCAAATGCTGTATCTGTCGTATTCGACCGGTTATAAATCCGGTGGGTATGACTCGCTGGACCCGCGCTCGGCTTTTAATCCTTTTGCCCCGGAAGAAGTCAGCAACCTGGAGTTGGGTTATAAAGCCGATCTGTGGCAGACAGTCCGGCTGCAGCTGGGAGCCTTTCACATGGATCTGGACAACAGGCAACGATCGGTGAACAGCAAAGAGCCGGGGTCTGGTGTGGCCGTGCCCATTGTGATTAATGGCGACCAGCAGATCCGCGGTGCTGAGCTGATCCTGGACTGGCAGGCGCTCGACAGCCTGAAGCTCGGTCTGGTGACTGAGTACCGTAAAACCGAATCCAAATGGCAGCAGTTCTACAATGCCGATGGCGATTTGGTGACGGACACCGAAAAAGCCTCTACGGCGGACTCGTACACCCTGAGTGCAGACTGGACGGCACCGGGCCAGTGGGCAAACGGCCATGTCAAACTGCATCTGGATTATGTCTATGAAGAAAACACCAGAGCGGACGATCCGGATATTCTGCCAATCGCGTACAGCATTCCGGCGTATTTTGCCGACCGCAAAGATCTGAATGCCCGCTTGAGCTGGAGCAGCACTGATGATCAGTGGGAGTTGGCGTTGTACGGCAAAAACCTGCTTGACCATGACACCACGGGGGGGATTGGTGGCTGGGCGGCTGATGTATTGGGCACGCCTATTACCTCACTGAACCCACCCCGGACTTATGGAGTGGAACTGCGGTATCAGTTCTGATCAACAGCACAGCACCGGCAGGCCCTGACTTGCCTGGTGCTGTGCCTTCAGGCAGAGTACTCACTTCAATGATTCAGTGGCCCCTTGTTATGCGCACTCTGGTTATTTTTCTGATTGCCTTTATCCCCCTGACTGGTCATGCCAAAGCGGAGCCCCTTCAGTTCAGCCTGAAACCCAGGTTATGCCTGCATTACCCTGGCGAACCCTGTTTACTGCAGTTGTCGGTGCAATGGCAGCAGCAACACTCTTTATGTTTGTTTCTGCAATCCAAAGCGGAACCTTTGTTGTGTGGTACCGCGGTGGATCAACAGCTGCAACTGGTGCTGACGGAACACAGTCGTCTCGAACTGCGCAGCCAGGCAAGCGGAGAGTTGGAGAGTCAGCGGCTGATCCGGGTTGTGCAGGTAGACCTCAATGCAGGTGATCAACTGCTTAAACGCAGCCGCAATTGGGGCACCCCCTGATGCAACATATTCTGTTGGTGGAAGATGACGCGGAATTGTGCCGTTTAGTCGCAGATTTTCTGCAAAATGAAGGGTATCAGGTAAGCAGTTGTGGCAATGCACAAAAAGCCAAAAAGCTGCTGCTGGCCCAGCGCTTTGATTTATTGGTCTGCGACGTGATGCTGCCGGGCAGCAGCGGTTTTGATTTAGTCAAACAAATCCGCCAGCAGTTTAAAGGGCCGGTGCTCTTCATGACGGCACAAACCTCGGTAGGGGCCCAATTGCAGGGGTTGGAGCTGGGGGCTCAGGATTACCTGCTCAAACCTCTGGATCCCCGTATTTTGCTGGCCAAAATCAGGGTGTTTTTGCCGTTACCCTCAGTGGGTTCTGAAAGCATTTATCTGCAGCGGCATAACCTGAAGATTGATCAGGTTGCGGGCCGGGTGTTTCTTAATGCACAGGAATTAAGGCTGACTAACGCCGAATTGCAACTGTTGCAGACCCTGCTGGAAAACTACGGCAGTGTCGTCAGCCGCGAGCGTTTGTTTCGTGAACAACTGACCCGCGAATACGACGGGGTAGACCGCACTATGGATGGCCGGGCGTCACGGCTGCGTAAAAAGCTGCAGCAACAGGACCCGAACTGGAATGTGCAGGTCGTCTGGGGCCAGGGCTATCGTATCAGCCATACGGCCGGAGGCGACCAATGAAGTCGGCTTTATTGCGGTTTTACCTTGGTATTGTGCTGTTGGTGCTGCTGTTATTTTTCAGTCTGAACCAGCTGTACAACTGGTTTTATCAGGGCGACGAAACGGTGGAAGCGGCCCGCAGTATGTTGCATCAGGTGTATTACCACAGCGAGCAACAGCGGCTGCATTGCCGTTTGTCTGACAGTGAAGACTGCACCGACAGTCTGTATATCACCTATCCACGGGGTTATTGGCAACCTCAGCCTGATGTGGTCTATGGCGTCGAAGTGATGCGGGACAACGAGGGCAATGCATCCATGTGCAGTGAAATGCCAGGGGGTGAGCTGATTTGTTTAAGTCAGCTGAATTTGCCCGATGGTGCCGACTTCAGCATCGATTTAGCCCATGTATTTTTGTTGCTGTTACTGCTGTGCCTGTTCTGGCTGAGCCGTAATTTATTCCGGGATGTGGATACGTTAAGACGCAGTGCGCTGCAGGAAATTAAACTCGGCCACCTGCCAGCTTTTCAATTGAGTGACCAGTCCTATTTGCAGCCGTTAGCCAGGTCGTTAAGCCGGATGAACCAGACTATTGCGGATCTGAACTCCCTGCAGCGCGAAATGGCTGACACGGTTTGTCACGATATAAAAACCCCGCTGGCCCGCCTGCGTTTTGTTCTGCTGAATCTGGAGCAGCGCTTAAGTGCAGAGCAATCGGCGCAAATCAGCCGCAATTTGCAGGAAATTGAAGACAATGTGTATGACTACCTGCGGTTGGCGCAACAAAATTTCCGCTCTGAACTGACATTGAGTGAAGTTCGGCTTGACCGGGTATTGCAGGAGCTGATTGACAAATTTTCCACCAATACAGAACACCAGATTAGATTACAGAGTACTGAGCCTTTGGTGATTCAGGCTGATCAAAAACTGCTGCAACGGGCCTTATCCAATCTGCTCAGCAATGCGTTGCGTTATTGCCAGACCAGCGTCTGGATTGAGATTTGTCTGGTGCAGCAGGATTGCCATATTGATGTCTGTGACGATGGTGAAGGCTGGCACAGCGGCAGAGAACACAATACCGATGGCTTGTCGCACCATGGTCTGGGGCTGGCCATAGTGCAGCGGGTGGCTCGCCAGCATGGCGGCGATTTTATCCGGCTGAACCGGGATGAAGGCGGGGCAGTCGCCCGGCTCAAGCTGCCCGTTGGTTCGGCCTCCGGATGAAACCAAAGGCTAGAGTATTGCCTTGATGGCCAGTGCCAGCAGCACCACACCACTGATCCTGTCGATCCAGTGGCCCTTTAGCCGCAACCAGGCCAGCACAGGGCCAGTGGATAACAGCACCGCCACCAGGCAATACCAGAGTGCGTCTATGGTGCCGACGGTAAACATCATCAGCAGGGCCTGGCCCAGATCGGTGTCGCTGTGGACAAACTGACTGAACAGGGCGATAAAAAACAGTGCCAGGTGCGGGTTCAGAAAGGCGATCAGAAAGCCTTCGGCGGCGCCTTTATGGCCTTTGCTTTGGTGCAGCAGCAGTGGCGCATTGGGATCGGCCGGTTTCGCCATCAGCGATTTCACACCCAGGTAGGCCAGAAAAGCCGCGCCTGTGTAACGAATAAGGTCAAACAGCAAGGGGGAGCTGCTTAACAGCAGCGACAAGCCGACCGCAGTCAGCAGTGCATAAACCCCAACGCCAAAGCCATGCCCGAGTGCGGTGGCCACACCATACCCTTTACCTCCCTGTACTGTATTACGAATGATCAAGGCCAGGCTGGGGCCTGGGCTGACCGCCCCCATAAAGGCAATGGCCACCAGCGCAAGATAACTGCTTAAATCCATGAAAAGTCCTGTGTTATTGAATAAATAATTGGCACGGCGTCGAACCTGTATCAGTCGTCATCCACCACAGAGTTTTTCCCTGAGTGCTGGATCCGGTCAATGACTATCACGGCTGCCAGCAACTGGGCTGTCCATTCCGGCGCGTAAATATCCACTCCATAGGTATCGGACCAGCTGAACCAGGCTTTGGAAATTTTCGCCAGCAAGCGCCCCTGTTGCAGGATTTCATAATCGTGCTGCCATAAATTGCCGTTGATCTGCAGCTCACCCGCCGGGCCTGTAATGGTAAAGCGGCTGGTCCAGAAGGGCCAGAAACGTTTGCGGATCAGCCATTCACTGCCATCGGCACAGAGCAGGCGGCAGGCTGGTAACAAGGTCAGGTATTTGCGTTTAATTTTCAGCACTTCCCGGCCTGACGTATCAAACAGGGTCTGGCTGCTGGAGATACTGAACAACTTGCCTTTGGCACTGAACGCGCTGCGGCCGTTTTCATCTGCAATCTCAAAGCTGTCAGTCAGGCTGAAAATTTTTTGTTTAATTTGGTATTTCATCGGCGTTTTTCCCGTTACACAGAGGGTCAATAGCACAGATCAAAAAGCCCCGTCACTGCGGGGCTTCAGTGTCAGTGCAGATGGCGGTGACCGTGCCTGGCTTTCCCCCCACTGTGGCCAGCGGGTTCGGCAAAATCACGGATGGTCACTTCTGTTTTGACAAAAGGTTCAACGCCCAGCTGGCGGTACAACGTGGTTGGGCGGATAGCTTTGTTTTGGGTGATCACCAGCGCCAACTGACGGATATCGCCAATGTTTTTCGTCGGATCGCCGTCCACCAGCAATAAATCAGCGTCATAGCCGGCTTTGATCTGGCCTTTGTGCTGCTCCACCCGGCTGAAGCGGGCTCCATTTAAGGTTGCCACCTGCAGCGCTTCTGACGGCGTCAGGCCCGCTTTGACCAGCAATTCCAGTTCACCCTGTAAGGTAAAACCAGCCAGCTCGTCAGTGCCAGCCACCACCGGAATACCGGCTCTGTACATCATGCCGGTAAATTCCACCATCTTGGCGTACGACCTGGCATAACGCTCCGCTGTGGCCTCATCCGGAATATCCAGTTCGGCACGGGCATAAGCCCGCTGAATATCTGGCGGCAGGTGTTTGACAATGGCGCGCCAGGGCTCACCGACAGTGCCGTCCACTTTTTTCAGAAAATCAAAAGTCGCCAGCGTCGGGTCCACACTCAGGTTATGGTCTTTTAACAGCTTGATAAAGTCCTGCACTGCTTTGCCGTTCAGGTCCAAATCAGCCACCTGTTGAGCCGGCAGGTAAAAACGGTCCAGCGTGCGGGTGTCAGTGTCCGGCTTCACCAGGAAATTCAGCATCAGCTGGTTAATGTGCTGAATTTCGTCAAAGCCTGCATGCACGGCATCTTCTGCTTTCAAAAAGGCAGGCACATGGCCGCTGACCCGCAGGCCACGGCTGTGTGCATAAGCAACCGTCTGTTTCAGAATGTCTTTCGGGAAGGAGTTGTAAATTTTCAGCTGCGGGTAGCCGTGTGCAGCGTACCAGTCGATGGCTGCTTTGGCTTCATCCAGCGTGCTGATCACAAAACCGTTGCGGGCGGAAAAGGCGCTTTCACCTTCTAAAAAGCCTGTTGGCACTATAGTGGGCGCCAGCAACTGGCCCTGCTCAATTTCATCCATCATCTGCTGCAGCGTGGCGTTGTCATTGCCCATATCGCGTAAGGTGGTGACCCCGGCCGCAAGATGCAATAAGCCTTCCCAGCGGGAAATATGGCCATGCATATCAAACAGGCCCGGCAGCACAATGCGGTTGGCCGCGTCGATCTCATGCTGTACGGCACTTTGCAGGCTGCCTGCGGGCACTATGGTGGTGATTTTGCCACGCAGCAGGTAAATATCACTGGGGTGGCTCAGCTGCATGGTGACAGAGTCAAACACCCTGGCATTACGCACCACGGTCAGACCGTGCAATTCTTTGGGCAGCTCAGTGGCCACTTTTTCCAGCAGCTGAGTTTCGGCTTTTTGCTGGATCTCCATCATGGCTTTGGCATTGTCCTGCCAGCCTTCTTCAATCAGGGTCAGGTAACCCGGGGCCAGGTAAGCAAATAGCCGTGCATTCTCGCCTTTGGTCGCCCAGACAAAACTGGGCTCAAAACCTACACCGGTTTGCACCAGTAACTGCACCTGTTGTTTTTCGCCACCTTTATCAACAATCAGCTCGCTGACCACTTCCTGCTTTAAGGTGCCGCTTGGCAACAGCGGCAGGCTGTTGGTTTTGTTTTTCGCCATGGCGCTGATGGCAATGGATGCCAGGAAAGGTGAGCCGTCGACAGGCAGATAAAGTGCCTTGCCATCGGTTTTTGCCTGCTGTTGTTCTTTGCCTGTACTCCAGCTGGCCGTGCTGCCGTCGAGCTTAAATTGTTCGTTAATCACCGAACCAAAAGTGGTATTGCCTTTGGCCTGGTAGTCACTGATCAAACCTGCGGCATTGAGTTTAATCACTTCATCCAGCTCTGGGCCCCGGCCATTGTCTTTAAAGATGTAACGGACTTTGATATCGCCATTGTCGCCAATAGTGACCAGTTGCTCACCGGCTTTGTTGCCTTTATCCACCAGAATTTGGTAGTTCAGTTGTTCAGCGGCAAAAACGGAGGTGGAGCAGGCCAGCATAGTGAGCAGGCTCAGTGTTTTGAATTTCATGGAATTCCCTGTTTTTATTGGTTTGCCCCAGCATAAAACAAAAGTGCAGCCAGGGGTAGGCGAGGGGGAAATAAGTTCTGAGCTGGAATTTTGTCGGGTAGTCTCGCAATTTGTTTTCAATTTGGGGGGGGTGTACGGTATTGTTATACCTTTGTAAATAAGGAGTTGTTTGATGAAATATGGATATGTGTCGGTGTTCGCTTTGGCGTTGGCTGGCTGTGGCGGTGGTTCTGGCGACGGTACCGAGGACGTGCCAGCGCCGTTATCAGTGGCTTATACCGGGGTGTGGGGTATCGACGGACTGGCAGTAGTCATGGTTTCCCAAAGCAGTATCAGCACTTATGTGTTTGATGACAGCAAGGGTTGTTACGAAGCGGACTTTTTTAATGTGGTGGCCAGCACGGCCAATTCGGTAACCAGTAAAGACGTGACCACAGGCGAGCAAAGTACAACGTCGTTCAGCCTGGCTGGCGCGGCGCTGAAACTCAAAGAAGGCAAAGACGAGCTGGAACTGCCTGCGCTGCAAAGCTTTTGGCCGACACCGGGCTGCGCCAATCCGCAAAATCTGACCACTGTGAAAGCGGAGCTGGAATTGGCTTATTTACCTCCTTCAGTCACTATCAACAGAACTGCTTCGCAACTTAGCCAAATTGAATACAACTACGCGATTTCGTTCGACCTGAATAAAAATGGCAAAACCGATGAGGGCGATATTGCTTTCCAGATCCTGCATTTTAACAATCCACAGTTTTTCCCGGCCAATCATTCGTTGCCACTGGTCGATTTAGGGGCTCAGATTTGGACCAACATTCCTGAAAATGGCACGGGTCGTCTATTGTCCACTAGTCTCTTTTCAACCATGGCTATAGGTCTGCAGCAACAGGGCAACACCTTGACCTTTGTTGCGCAAGTCCCACAACATGCGGCGCTGATGAGGTTATCCGAGGACACGCCAGTAAGAGCTCAGGCTTTTATCCGATACTCGCAGCCGGAAACTACTGTTCTGCCAGGTTATGCCGATGGCCCCTGGAAGTGGAGCGACGCAGAACATGTTGATGTGCTGCCTGAGTCGGGAACTTTGATACCGAACACCTTTGTCGACCAACGGATGACGGACCCGGCTGGCGATTTACTCAAAGGTCAGGCCCAGTGGGTGGATATTAAATCGCTGAAGCTCACGTACAACTGACCGGTGGCAAAGGCCGCTCGGGCGGGCGTTGGCACGCCTGAGCTGTCTTATTCGAAGAGGATGCTGACCAGTTGCTCCGTCCCATCAGGATTGGTGACCTGCAGCTGCAGTGTTTCACCAGCAGATTTTTTCATCAATTTGCGTGCTTTGTCGGCTGGACAGCCAGGGATTTTGCAGTCATCAATAGAGACAATACGCTGTCCTGCAAGCAATCCGGCTTTTTCGGCCAAAGAGCCGGGATGAACCTGTTTAATTTTAAATTCTTGTACTTCTGGGCTGAACATACCGCTGACGCTGACATCTCCTACCAGGCCTAAACCTGCAGCCATCGTCTGAGAGGACCAACAACACACTACTATCAGTGCTGTGACTAGCGACTTTTTCATAAAATTCCTTATCCGCGGTGTGATGGGAAATAATGATTTTTAACTTTTTTGTAACGGGGGCAGCGTAGCTGTCTTAACCTGAGTTTGGCAAGTAAGATCTGAGACTTATTGCAGCACCGTACTCCAGCCATATTTTTGCAAAATGGCTTTATGGGCACTTGAGCCATAAACTTTGGCCCAACTTTGCCGCAGGTGATCACGTTGTTGCTGGCTCAGCGCTTTGCGGCTGGCCGCAAAATACACTGGGTTGCGGTTGACCAGCAGCTGTTCAACATAGTCAGCCGCCTGTTCTGGATGGCTGCTGGCCCATCGCTCGTATTGGGCTTTTTCACCAATGATGCCAAGCACTCGTTGATGTTGCAGAAACGCCAGTTGATGGCTGATGGTTTGCGCCAGTTGCAGTTTGCGTTCAAAAGCGGGATTTTGCCTTAATTGCCGATAATCTTCGCCATAAAATCCGTCGCGTAGTACGGCGATTTTACCAGGCAGCTGCAACAGGTCATTCAGTGTTCTGACCAGGGGTTGATAATCCCGCCGCAGTACCAGCACCATTTCTTCCATATAGTGGCTGCCAATAAAATCGGCATAGGTTTCGCGCTCCGGTGTTTTGGATAAGGTCATCACCAAATCCAGCTCGCCCTCTTGCAACATCAACAATCCACGGGCCCAGGGCACCTTGATAAGTTGAATACTGCAATCAGCACTTTCAGCCAGCAACTGGAGCAATTCCTGCTGTAGCGCAAACCAGCGGCTGGGCTCAGTCGTTGTGCTCTGATGCGGTTGCTCAGTGACAGGAACGGTCAGGCTGCATGGACTTGAATCAGCAAAGGCGGGGCTACAGAGGAAAACGACAGCGGCGCAAAAGGTGACAACCCCAGAGCTCATAAAAGGCATTCACTATGCTTGAAAGGAAAAGATAATTTCAGCATAGCTGCAAAAAGTGAAGTAACGCAGTGACGGAAAAAAAAGACTGCAACAGGGCAGGTAAAGCAGGCTGTCAGGCAGCCTGCCTGAATCATGTTCAGCGGTAGTAGGCCTCGACTGTGCCTTTAATGCTGATCAGCAGTGCATTGCCACGGCGGTCCACCGCTTTGCCGGCCGGCACTTTGACCCAGCCTTCACTGATGCAGTACTCTTCCACATCAAAGCGTTCTTTGCCGTTTAAGCGAATGCCAATATCATGTTCAAAAACAGCGGCATTGTAATGTGGGCTGCGTGGGTGGACAGAAAGGCGGTCCGGTAAATCCGGGCGGGCTACAGTATCGTTCATGGCGTTGGCCTGTCAGTTAAAAAAAGTGCGTTATTGTAGGCAATTGCCTTAGGGCTGCTCAAGGGGGTTTGGATGAAGCTAGGTAATTTTACATATCCTAAATGACTATGCCACAAATAATGTAGAGCATTATCGACTAACGATTGCAAGGTTGGAATGTGATTTAAGCTCTCAGTTTAGCTGTTCTGAAAAGGACTCCGAAAAAATGTTTTGTTGGTGTATCATGCAAATTAAGTGTAAGTATGAATGATTTAGTCATTAGGCAATGGAAATTATATGAATACTTCGATTACTCCGTTACATCAATCTTTAACCCCTGAAGACATCCCCCTAAACCAAATATTTCTTGATCCGAATAATCCTCGATTTACTGTTGCAGATTGGACGTATATTCCAATGGAACAATGGGATAAGGATGATATTCAGGAGGTAGCGCAGCGGCGGTTGTTAGCAGACTTCGATGTTGAAAAGTTAAGAATGAGCATGGAGGTTAACGGATTTCTTCCAATTGACCGAGTGATTGTTAAGAAATTTGCTGAAGGGAAGTATGTTGTTTTAGAAGGTAACCGTCGAATATGTGCGGCGAAACTTATTGGTTCCATAGCCATGGATGGTTCGAATGTTTCTCCTGCTGTATTGGAATCACTTGCACTTATCCCTTGCCTTCAATACACAGGGACGGATGATGACGCTGCTTGGGTTTTTCAGGGGCTTCGGCACATTTCAGGTGTAGTTGAATGGTCTGCTTTCAATAAGGCTAAGCTCCTGGTGGAACAGATGGAGAAAGACAATCTCAGTTTAACAGAAGTTGGTAAGCGTTTTGGGCTAACCCCGCATGGAGCAGGGCAATGGGTTAGAGGATATAGTGCTTTCCATCAAGCCCGTCAGTCTTCTGACTACATCAATGAAGTAGATGAAAATTCTTATCCATATTTCCAAGAGTTGTTTGGTAGGAGCTCAGCGCCAATCCGTGAGTGGTTAGGTTGGGATGAAAACGCCTACGAATTTACCGATAAATTAAATTTTGATGAATTTATTTCTTGGTTATACCCAAGACCGAAAGATGATGCCGACAATGGCGGATCAAAAAAAGGGAATTTTGGAAACCGTCGTCTAGCGAGGCGAGATGATCTAAGACAACTTTCAACCTTACTTGTCAATACTAAAGAATTGTTTGAGCAGTTTCGTAATGGGGTCGAGCTAGAAGCTTGTTATTCTCATCTGTTAACTCGGCAGTATGAAGAAGAAAACAAGAAAAAAGCAGACCCTGTATTAGACCTTTTTAATGCTGTCGAACTTTGTGTAAAATGCATTGGAAATGTACCTTATAAAGCTATGATGAATCAAAGTACGCGTGGCGAAATTCTTGAAGAATTAAGAAAGCTAAAAGATGCAATAAATGACATCACCACACCTGCATAATTATGAGTGAAAAAAAATTATTGTTAGCCGCCTTACTGAGAGAAAATATAAGAAATAATGTAGACTTTAGGGCGGTGTTAAGTTCACTCGCGGAGCGTAAATTAGGGAAGTCTAAATTAGATGCTGAATCTTTTGCGGATGCAAATATAAGAAGATATTGGAATTGGATAACCAAAGAAATTGACTTACAATCCTCGAGAGGGATTGTTCCATTTTTCACCTTCGCGGATAACGGTGGTTATTCTTTTTCTTCAATAACTTACGATTTGTTATCTTCTTCATGTCAAAGCAATAAAAAGCTTGGGAAGCTCGTCTCGTTAAGGCCCTCCACGTTAAATCAAATAGATTCCTTGACTGAACGTGAGTATGAGGCTCTTTCTTGTGTTGTATGTTCAAAAATTGGAAGTATTAAAGTCAAATTGACCCCGCCTGGGAATGAAGGTGGGATTGATTTTTTTGCGACGATTTCGGTAAAAAATGCGTCCCATATTTTTTCTGCCATAGGGTCAGAAGTTCGAATCGTTGGTCAATGTAAGAAATATAAAGCGCCAGTTCAAGTTGACCGGCTGGATCAGTTTATTAGTACATTACAAAATGTTAGGCATCGTAGTGATAGAGTTAGAAAACATATTCCGTCGTGGTTCTCTGAATCACGAGGACCAATAGTTGGTTGGATTATTGCACATTCAGGATTCCAAACTGGTACGGCGGATGAAGCTAAAAACCATGGAATTATACTCTCTGATTCGCTAGATTTGGCGGAAGTTCTTTGCACTTCAATTGTGGGGGATGTTGACAACATATGCCCAGATACTTTTGCACAAGCGATATCGGACGAGTGTAGGATGTTTCTCTAAGCATAAAAGTAGTTCAATTAATTCATTAGCTTAAAACAGCGGCTATTTATGCCGCTGTTTTAACACCTGCACCACATCATCCAGCGCCAGGTCCTGGCTGCGTAATAACACCAGCAGGTGGTACAACAGATCGGCGGCTTCGTTTTTCAGCTCTTCTTTGTCACCCACAGTGGCAGCCAGTGCCGTTTCTACCCCTTCTTCCCCCACTTTTTGCGCAATGCGTTTCACGCCTTTGGCAAATAAACTGGCGGTATAGCTGGTGCTGGGGTCGGCGCCGTAGCGGCTGTGGATCACTTGCTCCAGCTCATCAATAAAACTCAGGCTGGGGCTGTTGGCGTCGGTGTCAAACCAGCAGGTTTCACTGCCAGTGTGGCAAGTGGGGCCTTGTGGCAGCGCCAATGCCAGTATGCTGTCGAGGTCACAGTCGGCACAGAGGCTGTGCAGCTTCAGGGTGTGGCCTGAGCTTTCGCCTTTGGTCCAGAGCCGGTTTTTACTGCGGCTGAAAAAGGTGACAGCACCAGTTTGCAGGCTTTTTTCCAGCGCCTCACGGTTGGCATAACCTTGCATCAGAATTTTGCCGGAGCGGGCATGCTGCACTATGACCGGCAGCAGGCCGTCGCCTTTGGCAAAATCCAGTTGATCTAAATTCTCTAAGCTCAGTTTCATGGCCGGATCTCCAACTGCTGTGCCAGCAAATACTGTTTAAGTTCAGGAATGGCGATCACCCCTTTGTGAAACACCGACGCCGCCAAAGCGCCGTCCACATCGGCTTGTTGAAAAACCTCTGCAAAATGCGTCATAGCACCGGCGCCACCGCTGGCTATCAGCGGCACAGTACAAATCTCCCGCACCGCTTTGAGCTGGGCAATGTCATAGCCCTGGCGCACCCCGTCCTGGTTCATGCAGTTAAGCACAATTTCACCGGCGCCTAACTGCTGCACCTCTCTCACCCAGTCCAGGGTTAACCAGCTGGTTTTCTGGGTGCGGCTTTCATCGCCGGTAAACTGATACACCTGATACTGGCCGCTGTGTTGGTCAAAAAAGCTGTCAATGCCGACCACCACACATTGCTGACCAAAGCTGTGTTCCAGCTCGCTGATCAGCTGTGGCCGGGCCAGCGCCGGGCTGTTGACCGAAATTTTGTCAGCACCCATTTCTAAAATCAGGCCTGCGTCGGCCACCGATTTAATACCGCCGGCGACACAAAAGGGGATGTCGATCACTTCAGCAATACGGCGCACCCAGCTTTTGTCGACAGTGCGGCCATCGCTGGAGGCGGTAATGTCGTAAAACACCAGCTCGTCGGCGCCTTGTTCGGCGTAGGCTTGGGCGAGCGGCACTATATCGCCAATAATTTCGTGGTTGCGAAACTGCACGCCTTTCACCACTTTGCCATCCCGTACATCCAAACAAGGAATTATGCGTCTTGCCAGCATTGAATGGCCTCCTGCACAGTGAATTTACCTTCCAGCAAGGCCCGGCCTAAAATCACGCCGCCGACCCCTGTTGGCTTCAAGGCGCTGATATCTGACAAAGCGCCGACACCGCCAGAGGCCTGCCAGACAATGTGCGGATAACGGGCCGCCACTTCGCTGTACAAGGCCAGGTTTGGGCCTTGCAGGGTGCCATCTTTGCTGATATCGGTACAGAGCACATGGCGGGCACCAGAGCTTAAGTAGCAGTCCAATAACTGCTCCAGTGTGAGCTCGCTTTGTTCAATCCAGCCGTGACTGGGCAGGGTTTTGGCGCCATCGGCGCGAATGACCACGTCCAGCGCCAGCACAATACGCTCACCGCCGTACTGGCGTAACCAGTCACTGACCAGTTCCGGCTGGCGAATAGCGACACTACCGACCACGACCCGCGAAGCACCGGCTTCGAGCAGTTGCTCCACGTCGGCTTCAGAACGCACGCCACCACCGACCTGAACCGGCAAAGGCGCGTTTTGCATCAGTTGTTTTAGCAGCGGCAACTGGCGGTCGGCGGCATTTTTAGCGCCTGTTAAATCCACCAAATGCAGCAGGCCTGCGCCTGCTTCGGCGTACAAATCCCGTAACTGCAGCGGGCTTTGGCTATATTCAGTCGTCTGGTCGTAACTGCCCTGATAGAGCCGCACTGTTTTACCGTGAATCAAATCAATTGCAGGAATAATCACACACTGTCCTCAATCGCCTTTCAGGCTTAAAAAATTTTGCAGCAGTTGCGCGCCCACTTTGCCGGAGCGTTCCGGGTGAAACTGGGCGCCAAATTTATTGCCCTGACCAATCACGGCAGCAAAGGGCTGGCCATAGTCGCAACTGGCCAGCGTAATGGCCGAAGGGGCCACCGCAAAGCTATGCACAAAGTAGACATAATCCTGGGCGCCAATGCCTTCGAGTAGCGGGTGACTGGCGCCGTTTTCGGTTGTTGTCAGCGTATTCCAGCCCATATGCGGCAGGCGCAAAGCTCCGACCTGCATGCGTTTAACCTCACCTGGCAGAATGCCTAAACAGTCGACATCGCCTTCTTCGCTGTGGTCGGTCAAAAGCTGCATACCTAAGCAAATGCCAAGCAATGGCTGTGGCGCGGCTTTTAAAGTGTCGATTAAATCCCGTTGCTGCAAATTGCTCATCGCCTGACGGGCCGCACCTACACCGGGCAGCAGCAGCTTGCCGGCGTTTTTAATGTCGGTCAGCTCACGGCTGACTTTGGCCTCCACGCCGAGGCGTTTGAAAGCGCAATAGACCGAGCTGATATTGGCGCAGCCGGTATCGACAATCACCAGGCTCATCAAAGCACTCCTTTACTGCTGGGCAGTGCATCGCCACTGACTTTTATGGCCTGACCCAAGGCGCGGCCAAAGGCTTTAAACAAACCTTCCACCATATGGTGTTTGTTGCCAGGGCTGACCGACAGGTGCAAAGTCATCAGCATGGCGTCACTTAAGCTTCTGAAAAAGTGTGGCACCATGTCCAGGTTCAGGCTACCAACCTGGCCCTGGCCCAACTCAGCGTCAAATTTCAGCAGCGGCCTGCCGGATAAATCCAGCACACATTCAGCGCGGCATTCGTCCATTGGCAATACAAAACCAAAGCGCTGAATACCTTTTTTATTGCCAAGCGCCTGTTTCAGCGCCTGACCCAGCGCCAAAGCTGCGTCTTCCACACTGTGGTGGTCATCAATATGCAAATCGCCTTGCACCCTGAGCTTGAGCAGGAAGCCGCCATGAGTGGCAATCTGGTCCAGCATATGGTCAAAGAAGCCGACCCCTGTGTTGATCTGGTTCGGTCCGCTCTGGTCTAAATCCACCGTCACCTGAATGTCGGTTTCGCGGGTCACCCGGCTGACGCTGGCGCTGCGGCCTTTGCTTAGCAAGGCCTGAGTAATGGCGTTCCAGCCTAAGGTTTCGCGCTCATAACGGAAACTGCGCAGGCCCATATTCTCTGCCAGCTGCACGTCAGTCTGGCGGTCGCCAATCACAAAGGAATTGGTAAAATCGATTTTGCCCTGTTGCAGGTAATCTTTTACCAGGCCCAGCTTGGGTTTGCGGCAGCTGCAGTGGTCGTGCTCAAAATGCGGGCAAATCAGAATGTCGTCAAAGCGAATGCCCTGAGAGTTCAGCAACTGCATCAGTTTGTTCTGTGGCGCATCAAAGCTGGCGCGCGGGAAGCTGGCGGTGCCCAGGCCATCCTGATTGGTCACCATCACCAGGCGGTAACCGGCGGCCTGCAACTTCAGCAGGCTGGGTACTAAATCCGGCTCGTAGGCCAGTTTTTCCAGGCTATCCAGTTGTTTGTCGATGGGGGGTTCTTCCACCATAGTGCCGTCACGGTCGATAAATAAAATAGGCAAAGCGGTCATTTCAAACCTCAGCTGGTCAATTTTTCAGGAAAACGACAGGTCAGCCATTACGGCTTTTAACTGTTGCATCTCGGCCGGGCTGCCAATGGACACCCGAACTACCTGGCCCAGGCCAAGCTGGCTGGACTGGTTGCGAATTAAAATGCCTTTGGCGGCAATGGCACTGACCACAGCAGCGGCGTCTGGCACGCTGAGCAGCACATAGTTGGCGGCTGTGCTGTACACCTGACTGACATAAGGCAAATCGGCAGCGAAGCGACTGAAATGGTCGCGTTCTCGCAAGATGGTCTGTACTCTGCTGCGCATCTGCTGCTGGCCTTCTTTGGACAGTGCCTGCACCGCAATGTCTGCGACAGGCGCCGGCACAGGGTAGGGCGCTATCATCTGTTTCAGTGCGGCAATCACAGGCGGCTGCGCCAGAGTAAAGCCACAGCGCAGGCCGGCCAACGCAAAGGCTTTGGATAAAGTACGCAGGATCACCAGGTGCGGGTAGTCGGCCAGTAAATTCACCACAGAAGCTTCAGGCGCAAACTCGATATAAGCTTCGTCCAAAACCACCAGGGCTTTACCGGCAAAAAACTCCAACACTTCAATAATTTGCTGACGCGGAATAAGATCGCCAGTCGGGTTATTCGGGCTGCAGATAAATACCAGCTTGGTGGCGGGCGCGGCAAAGAGCGCTGGCAGGTCCAGCGTCAGCTCGGCCGTCAGTGGCACTGTATTGACCTCCACATCCTGGCTGTGAGCACTGATTTTGTACATGCCGTAAGTGGGCGGGCAAATGGTGACTCTGTCTTTACCGGGTTCACAAAAGCTTTTGATCAACAGCTCAATGCCTTCATCGGCACCGCGGCTGGTCAGCACCATGTTGGCAGGCACTCCGGCATAAGTGGCATAAGCCTGAATTAAGGCGGGCGGCTGGCAATCCGGGTATCTGTTGTAGTCACCACTCAGCTGATACTGGGTACTCAGCGCATTTTCATTGGCATTGAGCCAGACCGAGCCGCCGCTCATGCTGAGCCTGGCGGAAGCATAAGGCACCAGGTTTTTGACTTTATCGCGGGCTAATTCACTGATACTCATGCCGGAACATCCTCTTGGCTGGCCTGGTTTTTTAATACATCTAAACGGAACAATACGGCATTGGCGTGAGCATCCAGACCCTCGGCCTTCGCCAGTCTGACAATGGTCGGGCCCAAAGCCCGCATACCTTCGGCACTGAGTTTTTGCACTGTATAACGGCGATAAAAATCGGCCAGGCTCAAACTGCTGTGATTGCGGCTGTAGCCGTAAGTGGGTAACACATGGTTGGTGCCGCTGGCGTAGTCTCCGGCCGATTCAGGCGTAAAAGGCCCGACAAATATACTGGCAGCGTTGGTCAGCTTGCCCAGCAGTCGGTCGTCATCACGGGTTTGAATAATCAGGTGCTCAGGTGCATACACATTACTGACCTGCACAGCTGTGGCGAGATCCGCCGTTAAAATCAGCCGGCTGTTGGCAAGGGCTTTCTCTGCAATAGCGCCACGGGGTAAGAGTGTGGTTTGACGCTCCAGCTCCACCACCACGGCATCCAGCAAGGCTTCAGATGGGCTGACCAGTACCACCTGCGAATCCGGGCCATGTTCGGCCTGAGACAATAAATCGGCGGCAACAAAGACCGGGTTGGCGCTCTCATCGGCAATCACCAGCACCTCAGAGGGGCCCGCTGGCATATCGATGGCAGCGCCGCGGGCATCCTGACTGACCTGTTGTTTGGCTTCGGTGACATAACGGTTGCCGGGGCCAAAAATTTTATCGACAGGCGCAATAGTGTCAGTGCCATAGGCTAAAGCGGCAATGGCCTGAGCGCCGCCTAAGGTGTAAATTTCGCTGATGCCGCAGAGCGACGCTGCATAGACAATTTCAGCGGCAATATCACCGGCTTTCGGCTGACCTGGCGGCGTGACCAGCACCACTCGGGAGCAACCGGCCAGTTGTGCTGGAATACCCAGCATTAATACCGTCGAAGGCAGCGGCGCGCTGCCGCCTGGTACATACAAGCCGACGCTGGCAATGGCCTGGTATTTCAGCTGGCAGGTCACGCCGGGTTGGGTGTCCAGTTCAATATCCTGCGGCAACTGGGCGGCGTGAAAACGGCGGATATTGCCATACGCCGTTTGAATGGCTTGTTTGAGTTCATCCGATAAACCGGCAATCAGCTGCTGCTGCCGCTCGTTGGATAACCGCAGCGGGTTGTCAGCCACCCGGTCAAATTCCAGGCTGAAACGGCGCAGTGCGGCATCCCCTTCGGCTTTAACGGCCTGAATTATGCCCCGCACCGCTTCCGTCAGCACCTGCGATTGTTGTTGCAGCGGCCGTGCCAGCAACTCTTGCTGTGCTTTTGCATCCTGTGGCCAGCGTTGGATCTGCATGACCTTACTCCATCATCTTTTCAATAGGCAGCACCAGAATGGAGCTGGCGCCAAGGGCCTTGAGCTTTTCCATGGTTTCCCAAAACAGGGTTTCACTGCTGACCACGTGGATGGCAACCATGGCGTCATTGCCTGCCAGTGGCAGCAGGGTTGGGTTTTCCGCGCCGGGTAACAGCGCAATCACCTGGTCAAGCTGAGCCCGTGGTGCGTGCAGCATAATGTACTTGCTTTCATTGGCTTGCATCACACCGGCGATACGTGGCATCAGCTTGTTAATGATATTGAGTTTGTTCTTTTCATCCAGATCTCGGCGCTGGATCAGCACGGCTTTGGAGCGGTAAATCACTTCCACTTCTTTCAGGCCATTGGCTTCGAGCGTGGCACCGGTAGAGACTAAATCGCAGATGGCACTGGCCAAACCGGCACGTGGCGCCACTTCCACTGAGCCTTTTAAGGTGACAACCCGCGCATTGACGCCATGTTGTTTCAGGTAACGGTTGAGCAGGCGAGGGTAGGTGGTGGCGATGGTGCGGCCTTCCAAATCTCTGACGGACTGGTAGTTTTCTTCCTGCGGGACCGCAATGGATAAACGGCAGCCTCCAAAGTCCAGCCGGCTCAGTACCTGGTAATCGTAGGCTTCGTTGTCAATCTGGCGCTGCAGCGACAGTTCTTCCAGTACGTTTTCACCGACAATACCCAAATCACAGACGCCATCCATTACCAGACCGGGGATGTCATCATCCCGCACCCGCAGCAAATCAATGTCCATATTCTCGACATGGGCGATCAGGCGCTGTTCCCGCAAATTGATTTTCAGGCCACAACTGGTCAGCAGGGCCTGGGAGTCCTGCGATAAGCGGCCGGATTTCTGAATGGCGATGCGTAATCTTTTGCCGTCTATAGTCATATGCTGTCTCGTCTGTTTCTCTAAAGCGTTAAAAACCAAAACCCCGGGGTTCTGGCCCCGGGGTTTTGGTTTGCATTTGGTGCAGAGTTCCCATCGAAGGCCAAGTACACACTAGCCTCCATGGTCAACAAGGACTGGCTAGTCGGATAAATGATGGTGATGATGGTGCCAGCTGTTGAACAAGTTCATAGGTATCTCCTGCTTAGGTTGTATACAAGCTAACGGATTTGTGTAGCACAGGCAAGCAAAAAGTTTGCTGTTTTTTTTGCGGATAAAACCAGGGTTTTTACATTAAGCATTTGATTGTATTTATATTTGTGTGGTTTATGAATTCTTTTGTTTAGCAAGTGTCAAACTTAACACCACAAAAAAGTCAGTGGTGTTGCTTGTTATTTGGTCAGCTTGTATAGATAAAGTTGTCTGGTGCTCTGCCGATAACAGGAAAAAGGAGGCTCGCATGGACATTTTGTTTCCGTATTTACAGCGCCCGCCTGGCACACCGACGTCGCCGGGTGGACCTATGATCACGCCGGTTTTTAAAGACGCCCGGATCAGTGCGTATGACAGAAATGAAAAGCGCTTTCTGATTCTTTTAAAGGAACAACAAAAAAAACAGCATGGCCAGGCCAGGTCTGAAACCCCGCCTCAGCCAGCTGTAACACCACACACCACCCCTGAAGCAGACCAGCATACCGACGCCGACGGTCATTTAGATATTTTTGTCTGACAAAGGCATAATGGCGGCTTGTTATCAGAGCAGGTTGCCGGATTTGTACCATTTCACAGTTTTCATGCCACAAGGCTGTCGCGGATGATTCATCAGCGCGTTGGCTCCGCTTTTGCCGAACAGGGGGCATTATCCAAAACCATTGCAGGCTTTCGCGCCCGCGAGCCGCAAAAGCAAATGGCGTTGGCCGTCAGCACCGCCATAGAACAGGGCTCAGCTTTAGTGGTGGAGGCAGGCACAGGCACAGGTAAAACCTTTGCTTATCTGGTGCCTGCACTGCTGTCCGGCAAAAAGGTGATTTTGTCCACTGGGACCAAAAACCTGCAGGAGCAGCTGTATTTTCGCGATTTACCCACAGTGCAAAAAGCGCTGGCGGTGCCAGTGCAGACCAGCCTGCTCAAAGGCCGTTCGAACTACCTGTGCCTGTTCCGGCTGGAGCAGCATTATGGCCATGCCCCCAGCATGGAGCCTGCGGTGCTGAATGATTTGGCGCTGATTAAAAAGTGGTCGGTGGAAACCCAAAGCGGTGATATTGGCGAGCTGACCTACATAGCGGAAGATTCAAAAGCCT
Source organism: Rheinheimera sp. (assembly GCF_037442345.1). GTDB lineage: Bacteria > Pseudomonadota > Gammaproteobacteria > Enterobacterales > Alteromonadaceae > Pararheinheimera. The sequence goes on from NZ_JBBIQL010000020.1 coordinate 51,305, forward strand.
TGCCACTGGTCACCAGCACCACAGACAACTGCCTGGGCAAAGATTGTCCGAGTTTCGACGATTGTCATTTGCTGAAAGCGCGTAAAAAGGCGCAGCAGGCCGATTTAGTGGTGGTCAACCATCACTTGTTTTTTGCCGATATGGCCCTGAAAGACACTGGCTTTGGTGAACTGCTGCCACAAATGGACGTGGTGATTTTTGATGAAGCTCACCAGATTCCCGATATTGCGTCTGAATACTTTGGTGAGTCGCTGTCCACCCGCACTGTGCTGGATCTCTGCAAGGAGCTGGATTTGGTCTGCAAAACCCAGCTGCGTGATCATCCGCAACTGAGCAAAACAGCTGACAAACTGGCGATGCTGACCCGTGACTTACGGCTGCTCTGGCCGGATGAACCCCAGCGTGGTAATTGGCGGGAAGCCTGTCGGCGGCCTGAAGTGCAGCTGGCACTGACCCGGGTTGCTGACGCCATGGGTATGTTGTATCAGGTGCTGAAAAGCAGCTTGGGCCGCAATGAGGTGGTGGATCATGTGTTTGAGCGGCTGACCCAGAGTAAAAACCAGCTGGAAAAACTACAGGATGTGCAAAAAACCGGCGTCAGCTTTTGGTATGAAACCAGCCGGCAGCACTTAAGCCTGCATTTAACGCCGCTCAGTATTGCTGATAAATTTAATGAGCTGGTGTTTGGCCAAAAACGCGCCTGGATCTTTACCTCTGCCACCTTATCGGTTGACAACGGCTTTGCTCACTACACAGCGCAAATGGGCCTGCAAACCGCCGCCACTTTATTACTTGACAGCCCTTTTGATTACCAGCGGCAGGCTATGTTGCTGGTGCCACGTTATTTACCTGAACCCAGCGACCCACGTTTTGGTCAGGCGCTGCTGAAAATGGCGGTGCCTTTGATTGAAGCTAACAGGGGCCGCTGCTTTTTTCTGTTTACCAGCCACCGAATGCTGCAATGGATGGCGAATGAGCTGCCACACCATTTAAGCCTGCCAGTGCTGGTGCAGGGCAGTACCAGCAAAAGGTTATTGCTGGAGCAGTTTGTTGAAACCCGCCATGCCGTATTGCTTGGCACCGGCAGCTTCTGGGAGGGGGTGGATGTGCGTGGCGACACCTTAAGCTGCGTGATCATCGATAAATTGCCTTTTGCCTCGCCCGACGACCCGTTATTGCAGGCCCGGCATGAAGACTGCCAGCTCAAAGGGCAGGACCCTTTTGCGCTGGTGCAGTTACCTCAGGCCGTCATCACCTTAAAGCAAGGGGTGGGTCGCTTAATTCGGGATGTGTCTGACCAGGGCGTGCTGGTGATTGGCGATAACAGGCTGGTGACCAAGCCTTATGGCGCGGTGTTTTTAAAAAGTTTACCGCCAATGCGCCGTAGCCGGGATCTACACTCTGCGGTAGAATTTCTGCAGCAACTACAAGATTAAGGAGCGCTGGTGAAATTACTGGCCTTAGATACGTCCACTGAAGCCTGTTCAGTGGCGTTACAACTGAATGATCAACTGCTGACGCTGGATGAAGTCTGTCCGCAGCAACACAGTAAACGGGTATTGCCGATGGTTCAGCAACTGCTGAGCGACGCAGGTATCAGTCTGCAGCAGTTGGATGGCCTGGTGTTTGGCAAAGGCCCGGGCAGCTTTACCGGTGTGCGTATTGGGGTGGGGGTGGCCCAGGGGCTGGCGTTTGGTGCGGATATACCTGTGTTTGGGGTTTCCACCCTGACTGCGATGGCGCAGGCCGCACAGCGGCAACACCAGGCGCATCAGGTGGTGGCGGCTATTGATGCGCGCATGAGCGAAGTTTATCTCGCCAGTTTTTCACTGGACGATTTTGGTCTGATGCAGGCCATCACCGAAGAGATCGCCTGCCAACCGGCCTTGTTACCCGCTCCTGTACTCAAAGGTCCAGTCTGTGCTGTAGGCACCGGCTGGCAAACCTATCTGGCGGAGCTGACAGACTGGCACAAAACTGGCAATTCAGGTGAAGAAGAATTTTCTGTCGTGCTGCACAGCCCAACAATTCTGTACCCTTCGGCACAGGATATGTTGCCGCATGCGGCAATGGCTTGCCGTTTGGGGCAATTTTTTGCCGCTGAACGGGCAGAGCCGACTTATGTGCGGGACGAAGTCACCTGGCAAAAATTGCCGGGCCGGTAAAGACTGAATTGAATTAAACAGGCGGATCCGTAGTTATGAGTGTGACTGTCAGTCGTGACATTCCACAGAACCCGAATGTGGCCCAGGTGTTCCAGGGGCTGGCGTCGTTGCCGGTCCCTGTCAAAACTGCTGCAGAAAAAGTGGTGTTGCCTGAAGGCAGTGGTGTTAAAACCAGCGCTCAGGTGATCAGCCTGCTGGACGAGCAACAGGAAAAACGCCGTACCAGTTATGACCAGCCCACCAATAAAAACCGTCAGGCACTGCAGCTCTACCAGAGCCTGGAGGATCAGGAAAAACGCGAACAAATCCAACAACTCTTCAGTGTGGATTTGTTCGCTTAACCCCTCAGTTTGACTGCTGAATAAACGCAATCAATTTGGCTGCAATCTCGGTGTTGTCCTGAAAACCGGCAAAGGCAGCTTTGTCAGTACCGTAAGCCAGCACAGGCACGTCAATGGCGGTGTGGGCGCCACTGGTCCAGCCGGTTAGTGAGTGGTGATCAATCCGCTGTTTCACCGCTTTGGCCAGCGCCTTGTGCCCTTGGGCACGGGCGGTCACCAGCAACTGTTGCTCGTCGGCGGACAGCGGCAATGATGTAAAGCTCAGCCAGGCCTGATACAAAGTGGAGGCATCTTTTAAAGGCAGCAGCTGACCGGCAATATAGTCGCCGCTATGCTTCACCTGTTTAATGACGTCCCGTTTCCAGGCGTACTGGCCATTGGCCCCCAAAGACAAACCACCGGTTTCATGGTCGGCCGTGATCACCAGCAGGGTATCCGGGTGACTGTCGACATAAGCTTTTGCCACTTTGATGGACTCGGCAAAATCGTGCATTTCAGCCATGGCACAGGCCACGTCGTTGGCATGGCCACACCAGTCAATCTGACTGCCTTCAATCATCACCACAAAGCCTTGGTCGCTGCCCGTCATCAGCTGCAGCGCTTTTTCGGTCATTTGCTTCAGTGGAGCCGGTTCCGGGTTGTCGATGGTGCTGACAAAACCTTCCGGTGCCAGCAAGGCCATGGCGGGTAACTTCGTCAGCTGACGTAATCCGTCCCAGCCATCAGCATACTGGTAGCCTTCGGCTTTAAACTGCTCAACCAGGTTGCGGTCTTTGCGGATAAAGTACTGGGTGCCGCCGCCCAGCATCAGGTCGGCTACAGCTTTGCCATTGACTCTGTTATCAAAAAAGTCGTCGGCGATGGCGTCATAATTTCGGCGTGCCGGGTCATGAGCAATAAAACTGGCAGGGGTGGCATGGTTAATCTGGGCTGTCGCTACAACCCCGGTGATTTTGCCTTTGGCTTTGGCAATTTCCAGCATGGTCGTCAGATGATTGTGCTGATGATCGACGGAAATAGCACCGTTATAGGTTTTATGGGTGGTGGCCAGCGCGGTGGCTGCCGCGGCGGAGTCGGTGACAACAGTGTCGTCATCTGGGTAAGTGGTGGCCACACCAACCCAGAGTTCATCGAATATGGTGCGTTCCACAGCTTTGGTGGCCGGGTCATCCATATAGTACCTGTATGCCGACAGGTAAGCCGGGCCCATACCGTCTCCAATCATATAAATGATATTTTTTGGTGCAGCCAGTGCTGGTGCGGCGGACAGTGCTGCACAGACCATTAATGCGGTTTTCTTTAACATCTTTTGACCTTTTTCGACAAATTACCCGTATTCAGGCAAGGGGAGGCTCAGCGAGCGTTCATCTTAAAGTACTAAGCTTGTTTGACAAAATGATAAACACGCCCAGCGGGTGCCTGGCTCAGACGAAAGCCCGGAAAAGCGAAAGTGCAGCCGGAGCTTGCACCGGATGCGCCCTTCGCATAGAGTAAAACGGAACTAACGCACCTGCTGGATATCTAAGTAGTATCACGCCAAGAGGTAAAAATTATCATGATAAAACAATCTGTTACCATTCTGTTAAGTTTGGTGGTGATGGTGGGTTGTGCCAGTTACCCGGAGCAGGTCCGGATCGCCGATAACGTGGCCTTAGTGAATTACGATACAGCAGTTCAGGCTGGTACCGATTTTGGCACAGCACGCTGGAGCGGTGTCATTGCGCAGGTTAGCAATCAGAAAGACAGTACCCGCCTGGAGGTGGTGTATTTTCCCTCTGGTTCCAATGGCCGTCCTCAGGTTTCGGATCAAACACAAGGCCGTTTCGTTGCTTATGTCAAAGGTTTCCTTGACCCTATGGTGTATCAGCAGGGCAAGTCAGTCACTGTATTGGGGGAGCTGAGCCGCAAGGAACAAGGCAAGGTGGATGAATATGAGTATCTGTATCCGGTGATCAAAGAAGCGAAAGTGTACGTCTGGCCTAAATTGCAGGACACCCGTATTGAGTATGTGGATCCATGGCCTTATTACCGCCCTTACCCTTATTGGGGCCTTTATGGGCCTGGTATCCGGGTGAAAACCATCACAAAACAAACTACAACCACACAAGGTCCGGTTCATGTCGATAATAACAGGAATAAAGTACAGCCTTAGTTTTGTTTGCCTTTTTCAGTTCACTGCATCAATGGCGACTGCGGCAACACCGCAGTCTGCTGATTTGCAGCAATGGGTTGAACACCCAATCCGCAGTGCGGAAGACAGAGCCAGGGATCCTTACCGTCATCCGGTAGAAACCTTAAGTTTTTTTGGTTTACGGCCTGATATGAAGGTGCTGGAAATATGGCCTGCCCGAGGCTGGTACACCGAAATTCTGGCGCCTTATCTGAAAGGTCAGGGCAAGCTGACTCTGGCAACCTTTCGCAGTGACGATGGCAGTATGACCGATGATCGCAAGATTTTCTGGAGCCGTATTACCGAGAAGCTGAACCAGCACCTGGCCCAAAATGCCTCCCATTTTGGGCCCGTACAACAGCTGGAGTTTGACCCGCCAGCTTATATGTATATGGGACCAGTCAACCACTATGACATGGTGCTGTCTTTCCGCAACAGCCACATTTGGAATGAGCAGGGGTACCTGCTGGATGTGTTCCGGGCTGTGTTTGATGTGCTTAAACCCGGTGGGGTTTTTGGCCTGGTGGATCACCGAGCCAGCAAAGTTTCGGAGATCTCCAGCTCAGCAGTTGAAGGCTATCTGGATGAGTCCTATGTGATTCATGTGGCCGAGCTGGCTGGCTTTCAGCTGGTGGCTCAGTCAGAAATCAATGCCAACCCAAAAGATACCAAAGACCACCCGAAAGGGGTCTATGCCTTGCCGCCTACCTTGGCTATGGGGCTGGTCGATCGCAGCAAATACCTGGCCATAGGTGAAAGCGACAGGATGACGCTGAAATTTGTTAAACCCACATTGCAATAAAATGACCGGTGGTGCGCCATTGCTGCAACATCGGTATCTGTTACCCGGTGGCCTGACGCTGGCCGCCTGGCAATCTGCTCCGAAAGCACAACCTGACGCTCTCTGTCTGCATGGCTGGTTGGACAATGCCAACAGCTTTGCGCCTTTGGCGCAGCAACTTCCTTCTTATTCTTTATTGGCGCTGGATCTGCCTGGCCACGGCTGGTCGTCGCACAGAAGCCCGGACGCCAGTTACCACTTTCTCGACTACGTGCATGAGGTGGCCGGTCTGTTGCGCCAGCAGCAGTGGGGGCCGGTCACTTTGATAGGCCATTCAATGGGAGGCATGATCGCCTCTGTGCTGGCCGCTGTGCATCCTGAACTGGTGAAACAGCTCATCCTGATTGATGCGATTGGGCTGGTGGTGGGAGATGCCAGCCAGGTGGTGCAGCAACTGCGCAGCGCCAGCCAAAGCCGCTGGCAAAGTGAGCGTAAACAAAAGCCACTGTATCCGGATCTGGCCGCTGCTGCAAAGGCCCGCCTGCAGCAAGGCGATTTAGACCTCACAAGTGCGGTTTTGCTGGCAGAGCGGGGAACTGAACGGCTTGCTGATGGGTACCGCTGGCGTTCCGACTTGCGGCTGCGGGAATCCTCCATGTATCGGCTACTGCCAGAGCAGGCCGACCAGCTGTTGCGTGCCATCGAGTGCCCTGTGGTTGCGTTGATGGCCAAAGAGGGGATGGCGCTGATGCAACAGGCCAGGCAACGTTTTGCTCCTTGCTATGCCAGGCTTGAGGTGATTGACGTGGCTGGTGGGCATCACTGTCATATGACAGAGGTGGCAGTGCTGGCTGAGCAGATAGAGCAGTTTTTGCTGGTCAGCTGAAATTTTCTGCTGTTATAGTGATTATAAAAATGGATGATTCAGCGAACAATTGTACAAATAAAGCAATTATGGGATGATGCTGGATTAGAGTAAAAACTCGATGTTTGCTTTGCGGGCCGTCAACACTGTCCTGAACAAGGCAAAAAGCTCACTAAAATAATTATAAAACTGCCAATACCACGAGGAGAGGACAGTGGACAGAGTCTGGTTACAAAGTTATCCGGCTGGTGTACCAGCTGAGATCAATGCCGATCATTATCCGTCATTGTTAGAGGTTTTTTCCGAAAGCATTCAAGACTACGCTGACAAAACAGCGTACATCAATATGGGCAAAAGCATTACCTACCGTCAATTGGACGAGCTGAGCCTGAAATTCGCTGCTTACCTGCAACATCAGCTGAAACTGCAAAAAGGCGACGCCGTTGCCGTGATGATGCCTAACCTGCTGCAATACCCTGTATGTATTCTGGGTATTCTGCGTGCTGGCTGTGTGGTGGTGAATGTAAACCCGCTGTACACCCCACGTGAGCTGGAACACCAGCTGAATGACTCCAAAGCCAAAGCCATAGTGATCGTGGAAAACTTTGCCCATACGCTGGCGGATGTGCAGGACAAAGTTGGGGTTGACCATGTGATCCTGACTCAAATGGGTGACATGCTTGGCCTGCTCAAAGGCAGTATTGTCAATCTGGTGGTCAAGCATGTGAAAAAGCTGATCCCGGCGCACAAGCTGAAACACAGCACCACCTACAAAACTGTGATAGCGCAGGGGGATGCCAGCCGTTATCAGAAACCTGCGGTGGTCGGGGACGACCTGGCCTTTTTGCAGTACACAGGTGGTACCACTGGTGTTTCCAAAGGCGCCATGCTGACCCATCGTAATATGATTGCCAACCTGGAACAGGCGGCCGGTTGTCTGGACCCGCTGCTGAGCAAAGGCAAAGAGCTGATTGTGACGGCACTGCCGCTGTACCATATCTTTGCACTCACCGCGAACTTCCTGGTTTTTATGAAGTACGGTGGGACTAACCTGCTGATCACCAACCCGCGTGACATGCCCAATTTTGTCAAAGAGTTGGCCAAGTACCCCTTCACCGCGCTGACTGGGGTGAATACGCTGTTTAATGGTTTGTTGAATACGCCGGGATTTGCCCAATTGGATTTCAGTAAACTGAAACTGGCGCTGGGTGGTGGTATGGCGGTCCAACGTCCAGTCGCTGAACGTTGGCAGAAAGTCACTCATACCCGTCTGGTGGAAGGTTATGGTCTGACAGAGTGCGCTCCTCTGGTCACCGTCAGTCCTTACAATCTGCCTGCGTACAATGGCAGCATTGGTTTACCGGCGCCGTCGACCGATATCAAACTGGTGAACGACCAAGGGGAAGAAGTGGTCGCAGGCGAAGCGGGCGAGATGTGGGTCAAAGGCCCGCAGGTGATGAAAGGTTATTTCAACCGTCCTGAAGAAACGGCCAAAGTACTGAACGACGAAGGCTGGCTGGCCACCGGCGATATTGCCAAAGTGGATGCCGAAGGCTTCTTCTATATAGTGGACCGCAAAAAAGACATGATCCTGGTGTCTGGTTTTAATGTCTACCCCAATGAAATTGAAGAAGTGGTGGCCATGCACGACAAAGTGCTGGAAGTGGCTGCTGTGGGTGTGCCAAACGAAGCCACAGGCGAAGCGGTCAAAATTTTTGTGGTGAAAAAAGACCAAAGCCTGACCGATGCCGAGCTGATTAAACACTGCAAAGAACGTTTAACGGGCTATAAGGTACCGAAGCTGGTAGAATTCCGCACCGAATTGCCAAAAACCAATGTAGGAAAAATCCTGCGACGTGAGCTGAAAAGCTGACTCTGACAAACCGGCGAATTCGCCGGTTTGTTTTTTTCAGGGGCACGTAACGCCGGACACAGGACAGAGCATGAGCGACCAGTTAATCAGCAGCCAGACCGAACTTGACGATTTTTGTGCACAGGCCAGCAAAGCCGCTTGCCTGGCGTTGGACACCGAGTTTATCCGGCAAAGTACGCTTTACCCTAAACTGGGGTTAATTCAGCTGTTTGATGGCCACAGGCTGGCGTTGGTCGATCCTCTGGCCGATCTGGACTGGAGCAGTCTGCGAACCTTGTTGGTCAACCCTGCTGTGGTCAAGGTTATTCATTCCTGCACCGAAGATTTGGAAGCACTGGCCACCAAAAACCTGATCCGGATTGAACCTTTATTTGATACCCAGCTGGCCGCTGAACTGGTGGGCTGGGGCAGCAGCCTGGGCTATGCCAAGCTGGTGCATAAGGTAACAGGCAAAGAGCTGGACAAAAGCGAATCCCGCACCGACTGGCTGGCCCGGCCTTTAAGCCCACTGCAATTGCGTTATGCGGCCCATGATGTGGAGTATTTACTGCCGGTGTACCAGCAACTGCTGACCGAGTTGCAACAGAAAAACCAGCTGGACCTGTTGCTGGCAGAAGGCCGGCATCTGATTGAACGCCGCCATGTGTCCTGGCCAGATGCCTTTAAACATCTGGAAGTGAAAAACAGCTTTTTGCTGAACCCAAGAGAGCTTGCGGTATTGCGGGAGCTGGTAGTCTGGCGGCAGCAATACGCTGAACAGAAAGACATGGCGTTGGGCCTGATCTTTAAAGATTTCCATTTGCTGGATATTGCCAAACGTCGGCCAGGCAGCATTGAATCGATGCTGAATATTCCTGAGATCCCGCAGCGTGAAGTCCGCCGTCACGGCAAAACAGTGCTTATGCTGATTGAAAAAGCCAAGGCCTTACCGGCAGAGCAATGCCCTCACACCTTTTATCACCGTGATGTGTTTGGCGGGCAAAAAGAAGAGCAGCAAAAACTGCTGGATGCGATTAAACAGGCCGCCAGACAGGCAGGCATTCCGTCCGAATTACTGGCAGTACGTAAACAGGTAAATGAGTTGTTTAACTGGATATGGCGGATCAGTGACGATGAGCGCTCTGTGGTGCCTGTACCGGAGTTGTTACGCAACTGGCGTTTGCCGCTGTTAAAACCTTATCTGCCCGCTGTTGCCCATATTCAGTGGCCCTGAACTCTGTGAACAGCGGCAGCTTTACGTTGCGACAGTGCGGCCAGATCAATGAATTAAATGCAACATATTCTACCAATTTTTCACATAATTCCGACTGAACCACAGTCGGTCTGATGGCGTACTCCCTGTGCAAACAACGCAACACAGGGTGACATAACCATGAGATGGAAAACTAAGCTTTTTGCCGTGACTTTCCTGGTGCTTGGACTGAGCGCCTGCGATGACAATGATGAGGCTCCAGCCACTGTGGCAACCCCGCCAGCCGTAGTCAATGCGGATCTGTTGGTGGTGCATGCTGTATCCGACGCGCCTGATGTACAGGTGTCGGCCAACGGTGCTGTTGCAGTGCAGGATCTGGGCTATGGTGCTGCAGCCGGTCCACTGTCGCTGGCTCCGGGCGTGGTGGCTGCCAAGGTAGATGCCAGGTTACCGGGCGGTGCGCTGGCCACAGTGATCCCTGGCACAAACCTGACGCTGGAGCAGGACAACGATTATCTGGTCTTTGCAACAGGTAAAGCGGCGGACGCCAGTATCAGCCCTGTGGTGATCAGTACATCAGACCGTGGTATCGCGTCGGGCAATCTGCGCCTGCAGGTACTGCATGCCGCTGCTGGTGCGCCCACTGTGGACGTGCATCTGACGGCACCTGATGCTGCGATCGGTGCCGGTACTGTCACTGCAACGCTGGCGTTTAAAGAAGACACTGGCAGTGTGGATGTGCCCGCAGGCAACTACAGGGTGCGGATCACCTTACCTGGTCAGCTGGCGCCTGTATTTGACTCAGGTACCATCGCCTTACCGGCTGGCGCCAATTTTACCGTGGCAGCCATTGATAACCGCTTCTCCGGCCCGTCTCCCGTCTCTTTACTGGCGATAGAGAATGGCGGGGACAGGCTGGATATTATGGATGCAGGCACCACGGCTTCGGTGCGGGCAGTACACGATGTGTCTGATGCACCGGCAGTGGACGTGCTGGTCGATGGTGCCAAAGCATTCAGCAATCTGGCATTTCCTGAATTTACCGGTTATGCCGGCCTGGCTCCGGACACCTACAAGGTGCAGGTTGCGGCGGCTGCGGACAACAGCTTAGTGGTGATTGATGCCGATTTACCTCTGGAAAAAGGCAAGTTTTATTCAGTGCATGCGCTGGGATCGTTTGGCAACAACAGCATTGAAGCTCTGGTACTGGAAGATCATCCCCGTCGTATCGCAACTGCAGCGCAGCTGCGGGTGGTGCATGGTTCGACACTGGCTGGTGCTGTGGATCTGTATCTGACGGCCACAGCCGATATCAGTGGTGCAACCCCCACGTTGACAAACCTGCCTTTTAAAGCGGATTCCGGGTATCTGCAGGTGCCGGCCGGGGACTATTTTGTCACAGTCACAGCTGCGGGCAATAAAACTGCTGCCATTGGCCCTGTGGCTGTAGAGCTGATGGCCAATAAAATTTATACCGCCGTCGCCCGGGACGGGGCAGGGCTAGGGGCGGATGTTGGCCTGATTTTACTGGACGACTTTGTTAACTGACAAAAAAGGCCCGAAAGGGCCTTTTTTCTGACTGGAAAAAGGCAGCTCAGCTGCCCTTCTTTTCTTCCGGGAAGGTCACGTTCAGTTCCAGTACAGAGAGCTCGTCAGAACTTTTCTCCAGTGAAACTGATACCTGGTCGTCGGCGATATCGACATACTTGCGGATCACTTCCAGAATATCGCGCTCCAGTTGCGGCAGATAATCCGGGCTGCTGCGACGACGGCGCTCATGGGCCACAATAATTTGCAACCGCTCCTTGGCAGTCGAGGCAGTATTCTTTTTCGACGAGCGAAAATAGTCCAATAACGACATTGGTTAGCCTCCAAACAGACGTTTCAGTAAACCTTTTTTCTCCACATTCAGGAAACGGAAAGGCACATCTTCACCCAATAAACGGGCTACTGTGTCCAGATAGGCCTGGCCTGCATCACTTTCTTCATCCAGAATGACCGGTGTACCTGAGTTCGATGCATTGAGCACCGCCTGAGATTCTGGGATCACGCCCAGTAACTTGATGGCCAGAATTTCACCGACATCTTCCACACTGAGCATTTCCCCCTTTTCCACCCGTTCCGGGTTATAGCGGGTCAGCAACAGGTGCTCTTTAATACCAGACAGGCCTTGTTCGGCCCGACGGGATTTGCTGCTCAACATACCGAGGATCCGGTCAGAGTCACGCACGGACGACACTTCAGGGTTGGTGACCACCACAGCTTCGTCGGCAAAATACAACGCCATCATGGCGCCGGATTCAATACCGGCCGGTGAATCACAAATAATGTAATCAAAATCTTTGCTCAGATCGTTGAGCACACGCTCGACGCCTTCTTTGCTCAACGCATCTTTATCGCGGGTTTGCGACGCAGGCAGAATAAACAGGGTGTCAATGCGTTTATCTTTAATCAGTGCCTGATTTAAGTTGGCTTCATTATTGATGACATTGACAAAGTCATACACCACGCGGCGTTCGCAACCCATGATCAAATCCAGGTTACGCAAGCCAATATCAAAATCGATAATCACGGTTTTAAAACCGCGCATCGCTATACCTGTACCAATGGCAGCACTGGAAGTAGTTTTACCAACACCGCCTTTTCCTGACGTTACAACAATGATTTTTGCCATCGCAAAAGATCCTTAAAGCAAATCTGCTAAAACCAATTTATCGTCCTGCAAACTGATGCAGGCCGATTTCTCCCAGTATTCACCCTGCAGACTGTCACTAAGCCAGTAACTGCCGGCGATTGATATTAATTCTGCGGCTAACTTATGGCAGAACACCCGTTTACTGCTGTCTCCTGCGGCACCGGCAATGGCTTTACCACGCAAGGCACCGTACACATGAATATTGCCATCGGCAATGACTTCGGCACCGGCACCTACAGTACCACGAATCACCAGATCTGCACCTTTGGCATAAATTTGCTGACCAGAGCGGATGTTCTGTTCGACAATTTTGGTGTCCATCAGTACAGGGGCTGTGGGTGTCGGTGCGGTTTTTTCTTCTTTGTTTTCTTTGGCAGGTGTTTTGTTTTTGCTTAGTTGCAACGACGCCAAACCAGCCGCCTGAGCCGCTTTTTTCAGTTCAGCACTGGCGCCACAGACGCCAACCAGCACCAGCTCCAACTCAGCAAATACCTGCTTAATGGCGGCAAAATCCGGCACGTCCTGCATGCTTTCAATATTAATCACCACGGGAGCACGGTAGAAAAAAGCCGGAGCCTGGGACAGTTTTTGTTCCAGCTGAGTTTTTAATGCGCTGGCAGATAAATCCTGGCAATACAACACAGACAGAGGGAATAAACTCCCTTTTAGTTCAAAGGAATGATCTGACATAGATGAAATAGCGCTTATTTTTCTTTGATTTGTTAAGGCAAAATTCTTTGCAGCCCTTGCACGCTCTGATACGCAAGGCTGGTGCTTCATGTTATAGTTTGCGCACCCCCAAGGCAAGTTAGTCAGAGTAGTTTTTGCCCTATGTTATGCGCTATCTATAAAAGCCCAAAAAAAGACCAGACCTTTTTGTATGTTTTGCGCCGTGATGATTTCTCTGCGGTGCCGGACGCTTTGTTAAACAGCTTTGGTTCCCCCCAACTGGTGACGTTGCTGAACCTGGACAGCCGTGACCAACTGGCCAATGCCGACATTGAAAAAGTGCGGCATTTATTAAATGAACAGGGGTTTTATCTGCAAATGCCACCGCAGCAGGAAGACTGGTTAGCGGAGCATAAAGACTGGCTGCACAAGGAGCACCAATGAAGTTGAGCTGGTATGTGCCTGTGCTGTTGTCGGCCGGTTTACTGGCGTGTAGCCAGTCAGCAGCCAATGGCACAGTAGTCACCAAAAATGCGGCAACACCGGTGCCTGCGGCCACCGCGCCGGACAACAAACCAAGTTTCGCGCAGTATGCGGCCAGTTTAAAAAAAGAAGCAATTGAACGAGGCTACTCGCCTGAGCTGGTAAAGCAGGTGTTTGACAGCCTGCAACATTACAAATCGGCCGTGGTTGCAGATAAAAAACAACCCGAATTTGTCGAGACACTGGACACTTATTTGCCGAAACGAGTCAGTAAACAACGTATTGCACTGGCCCGTAAATTTTACAAAGAGCATCAGGCTGAGCTGGCCGCTATTGGCGCTAAATATGGCGTGCAGCCGCGTTTTATTATGGCGTTGTGGGCATTGGAAAGCAGCTTCGGCAAAATAATGGGCAACTACGCAGTGCCTTCAGCCTTAGCCACCCTGGCGTACGATGGCCGGCGCGAAGCGTTTTTCCGCAAAGAGTTTTTCCTGGCGCTGGATATTCTGGCGGCAGGCCATGTCAAGCTCGCCGATATGAAAGGGTCCTGGGCCGGGGCTATGGGGCAAAGCCAGTTTATGCCAAGCGCCTTTATGGCCTATGCGCAGGATGGCGATGGTGACGGCCATATCAATATCTGGCAAAGCCGGCTGGATGCCTGGGCCTCAATGGCAAATTATCTGAAAACCGAAGGCTGGGACCAGAGTCTGACCTGGGGACGGCAAGTGACAGTGCCGAAACAATTTGATTTCAGCCTGGTGATCCCAAAAGGCAGTAAAGACAGGGCGCAGTGGTTAGAGTGGTGGGCGCAATCGGAGCGTAGCCTGGCTGACTGGCAGGCGCTGGGGGTACGCACCGTTACAGGAGGCGCCTTACCCAAACGCGATATCCGTGCCGCTATGGTGATGCCAGACGACGAACATGGCCGGGTTTATCTCGCCTACAGCAACTACCAGACCTTGATGCACTGGAACCGCTCTTATTATTTTGTCACCAGTGTGGGCTATCTGGCCGACCTGATTATCAGCGAGGGCTGAGGATGAATTACCACCATCTGGACCAGCATGGCCAGCCGATAGCGCTGCCGCCCGGCAAAGTTTTGTGTATAGGCCAGAATTATCAGGATCATATTGCTGAGATGAACAGCAAAACAGCGCCTGAAGCTCTGTTTTTTATGAAAGCCTCCACCGCTTTGTGTCATTTGCAACAGCCACTGTTACTGCCGCAGGGACAAGGCGAGGTGCATAATGAAACCGAGCTGGCGGTGCTGATCCAAAGCCCACTGAGTAAGGCGTCTGAAGATGAAACCTTGTCAGCCGTCTGGGGTTATGGCCTGGCGCTGGATTTAACGCTGCGCGATGTGCAAAAACGTTTAAAGGAACTGGGCCGGCCCTGGGACATTGCCAAAGGTTTTGACCGGGCTTGTCCTGTGTCGGGTTTTGTTGCGGCTGCCCACATTGCAGACCCACAGCAGCTGGAGTTTTCATTGCAGGTCAACGGCCAGCCACGGCAAGCTGGACATACCGGCATGATGATTCGCTCAGTGGCGCGGATACTGGCGGAGCTGTCGCAGCATTTCACCCTGCTGCCGGGCGACCTGGTGCTGACCGGCACACCAGCCGGCGTCGGGCCTTTGTTGCCTGGTGACCACTTACGTATCGAACTGAATGACTTTTTTATAGTGCAGACCAGCGTGTCTGCGTAAGGCCTACTGTGTTAACTGAGAAATTCTGGGAACAGAAATCCCTGGAAGAGATGAGCACCCAGGAATGGGAAGCCCTCTGTGATGGCTGTGCCAAATGCTGCCTGAACAAATTTATTGACGATGAAGAGCAGGAAGGCCCGACGGATTACATCGACGATGAAGAAACGGTGTATTACACCAATATCGCCTGCCGTTACCTGAACAGCCACAAATGTGAATGTACCGTCTATGACCAGCGTACCGTGCTGGTGCCGGACTGCGTCAAGCTGACCAAAGAAAATTTAAAAGACATTTTCTTTATGCCAACCAGCTGCAGCTACCGCCGATTGTACGAAGGCAGGGGGTTGCCGTCCTGGCATCCTCTGCTCAATGGCGGAAAAAAGAGTCTGATGCATAAAAAACAGATGTCGGTACGCAATAAAACTATTTCGGAAGATGCGGTGGATATGGACAAGTTTGAAGATTATATCGTCAGCTGGGCGCTGAACGATTTGGATTAACTAAAAAGGACGAGTAAAGGTGCAACAAGTGATGCAATGGCTGGCTGAGTTGAAGGCCGTGTTTGCCCATTTCAGCCCGGCTCTGGTTCAGGCCATTATCAGCCTGGTGATTATTCTGTTTTACATTGTGCTGAGCCGGCGTATTGCGCCTTTTCTGTACAAAACCATCGCAGCCAGTGTGCTGAAAGAAGAAATGAACCGCCGCGCTTTGGTGGTGTTCCATATTCTGCTGTTTTTGCTGCTGGTGGTGATACTCAGTGTGGTCTGGGGCATTGATATCAAAGGGTTGCTGGTTCTTGCATCGTCAATGATCGCCGTAATTGGGGTGGCGTTGTTTGCCGCCTGGTCACTGATCTCCAATATCACGGCGTTTTTTATTATGCTCGGACAACGTAATTTCGCCCCGGGGGCAGAGGTAAAAATTATCGACGGAGGCAACCATATTGAAGGGCGGATACTGGAGATTAACCTGTTCAGCACCGTGCTTTTGACCAAACACAACGAGCAGGTGGTTTACCCGAATAACCTGATTGTGTCCCGGCCTGTGGTGGTGCAGCAGCAGTGCAGTATGCAGCCGAAAGCCAAACTGGATGCACGCTGGCGGCGTAAACCGGGGATCTAAACTTGGGGTCAGAGTCTGACTCTGACCCCAAACCTTTTGCCTTTTCCGCTGCCACAGCACCATCTTTCCAATCAGCTTTTACGCAAATGCTGGCTGCGCAGTGGTTTATAGCGGTAGTGATCAACCCACATGGCGGTGGCGCCGCAGACGGCGACGGGCATAATCAGCAGGTTAATCAGTGGCACCAGGCTCAGCAGGTACACACTCATACCAAAGCCCATACTGAGCTGCCACTGGTCACGTAACTCTTTACGCATGGTGGCAAAAGGAATTTTGTGGTTATCAAAGGGGTAATCGCAGTACTGCACCGCCAGCATCCAGCTGGAGAATAAAAACCAGAGTAACTGGCCAATACCTGGCAACACCCAGAACAACAACAAGAAACCTATGGCACGTGGCAGCAAATACAGCAGCTTTTGCCATTCGCGCCCCAACAATCGCGGAATGTCTTTGGTAAAAGCCCATAACCCTTGAGCAGGTAATGGCTGACCTGTCAGGTAAAGTTCGGTTTTTTCGGCCAGCAGACCATTAAAAGGCGCAGCAATAAAGTTGGCGATCATGGTAAAGGTCAGCGCCATCGTCATCACGATAGAAAACAGCGCCAAGGGCCAGATCAGGTACTGCAAAAAGCTCAGCCAGTCCGGTAAAGTCGCCGCCACCTGGTCCACCCAGGCCCCCAGTTGGCTCATCAGGTAAAAAAAGGCACTGGCAAATAACACCAGATTGATGGTCAAAGGTACCACCACATAACGCTTTAAGCCTTTGGTTTTAATCAAAGACAAGCCCCGCATCAGATACTGCATTTTCGGACTCCAGCTGAATTCTCTGATGCAAAGCATAAAAAATGCAGCCAATACAGGCAAATACAAATCGTAACTGCAAGTTTCAGTAATGACAGCGCAAAGGTGCTTCTGTTACAGTTTCGGCAGAACGATGATGCTGTGCTGTGATCCAGGGACTGATGCGTCTAAAGCAAATAAAACTGGCAGGGTTTAAATCCTTTGTTGACCCAACAGCTGTGGGCTTTCCCGCCCAGATGACCGCTGTGGTCGGGCCCAATGGCTGTGGTAAATCCAATGTGATTGATGCCGTGCGTTGGGTGCTGGGTGAAAGCTCGGCCAAAAATCTGCGTGGCGACGCCATGACAGACGTGATCTTTAATGGCTCCACCCAACGCAAACCTGTGTCACAGGCCTCGGTGGAGCTGGTGTTTGAAAACACCCAGGGCCGCTTGCAGGGCAGCCTGGCCGACCGCAGTGAAATTTCCATTAAACGCCTGGTTACCCGCGACGCCCAGTCCAGTTATTTTCTGAATGGCAGCAAATGCCGCCGGCGTGATATCACCGACATTTTCTTAGGCACAGGCCTGGGCCCGCGCAGTTATGCCATCATCGAACAGGGCATGATTTCGCGGCTGATTGAGTCCAAGCCAGCTGAACTGCGCATTTTTATCGAAGAGGCCGCCGGTATTTCCAAATACAAAGAGCGGCGGCGTGACACTGAAAACCGCATCAAACACACCCGCGAAAACCTGGACCGCTTAAGTGATGTGCGTGAAGAGCTTGGCAAAAACCTCGATAAGCTGAAACGTCAGGCGTCGGCGGCAGCCCGGTTTAAAGAGCTGAAAACGCAGGAACGTAAACTCAAAGCCGAGCTGGCTTGTCTGAAATGGCTGCATTTTCATGGGCTGCAGCAGCAGAGCGAACAGGAGATCCTGGCCAAACAAACTGAGATTGAAAAATTTCAGGCCAGCCAGTCTGGTGACGAGCTGCAGGTGCTGCAGTTAAAACAACAGCAGCAGGCGCAACGGGACAGCCATCAGCAGACGCAGGCGCGGTATTACCAGCTGGGCAATCAAATTACCAGGTTAGAGCAAAACCTGATGCATCAACGCCAGCAGCGCCAGCGTTTAAGTGACGAATTACGCAGCCTGCAGCTGACGCTGGCGGACGCTGACGAGCATCTGGCGCTGCAACTGGCACAGCAGCAGGAGCTGCAGGAGCAATTGTCTGGTTTTGGCCCTCAGTTGGCCCTCAACGAAGACCAGCTGGAGCAACTGACCGAACAACTGGAACAGGCCACTGAGCTGCTGGCCGAACAGCAACAGGGGCAACAGCAGCAGCTGCATCAGCGCCTGCAATTGCAGCAGCAAGTGCAGCAAAATCAGTTTCAGCAGCGCCATGAATTGGAGCAGCAACAGGCCGCAACCACCAGAGCCACAGAGCTGGCAGTTCAGTTACAGCTGTTGTCTGAGCAGCAACACCCAGACGAACTGGCAGAGCTGCAGCAGAAACTGGAACTGGAGCAGGCCACCTTGTTGCAATTGAGCACAGACATCACGCAGCTTCAGTCAGACTATGACCAGACAGAACTGCAATGGCAGCAGCAGCGGACTCTGGTGCTGCGGCTGGAAAGTGCGGAGCAAAACCTGCAACAGCAGCATCACAGGCTGGAACAAAAGTGGCAGCAACGGCAACAGCAAAACGCCGGCTTGCTGGCGCAGCTGGAACCAGAGCCAGCTTGGGCGCTGGCGGTAGCCACAGCCTTGTCCGGTTTGCAGCAGGCGACGGTGTCAGATCAGCATCAGGCGGCACCAAGCCAGGCCTATGTGGTGCGGCAGAGTGCGGATAAACAGCAGGGCAGCCTGGCTGCGGTGGTCAAAGGACTGGTGCCGGATTACTTTAATCAAATCAGGCTGGCCCAGAGTGCAGAACAGGCGCTGGCGCAACTGCCTACACTGGCGCCGGGCCAGTCGCTGATTTGCCAGGATGGTCGCTGGTTTGGTTCGAACTGGGGCCAACTGGCGCAGGATCAACAAGACAACAGCCTGGTTTTACAGCATGAGCTCAGCCAGCTGCAGCAGGAATTGCAGCAACTGGCCCCTGAACTGCGACAGCAACAGCAAGAGTTGCAGCAGCTGGACGCACAAAGGCAGCAACAAAAACAACAGCTGCTACAGCAGCAACAACAGAAAGAAGCACACCAGACGAAAGTGCAGCAGCTGACCACCTCGTGTCTGCTGGCAGAGCAGCAGCAACGTTTAAGTCAGCAGCAGTTGCTGCAGGCAGAACTGGAACTGAACAAAACACAGCAGCAACTGCAGCACACCACAGCACAGCTGGAATTATTGCACCAGCAACAGGATGAACTGCAGCTGGCACTGGAGCAACTGACTGAGCGGCAGTCCCCCCTGGAGCAGCAGGTACAGCGCACTCAGCAGCAGGTTCAGCAGTTGCGGCAGCAGTACGATGCCTGCCGCCAACAGGTGCAGCAACTGAGGCTGGAGCAACAATCGGCGCAAAAGCAGCTGGAGTTTCAGCAGCAAAGTCTGGAGCGGGGGAAGGCGCAACAACAACAATTACAGCAACGGGCTCAAGTGGTCGCTGATCAACTGGAAGAACTGGCTGAACCCGACACTGACCCGCAGGAAGAGTTACAGCTGTTGTTAGAGCAGCGCGCAGAACAGGAACTTTTGCTGGCCGCCCAAAGTCAACAATTACAACACCTGGACGAACAACTGCGGCAACTGGAACAAGGGCAACACGGACTAAACCAGTTACTGACACAAAAACAACGTGAACTGGCTGATTTACAGTTGTCTGCCGAAGGCTACCGGGTGCGGGCCAACAATATGCTCGAACAACTGACGGAACTGCAGGTGAACTTTAAAGAGCTGTCCGAAAGCCTGCCTGCCGAAGCGGATGAAGTGCAATGGCAACAGCAACTGGAGAAAACCCAGGACAGCATCAGCCGCTTAGGGCCTATTAACCTGGCGGCTATCGACGAATTTGAACAGCAGGACGAACGGAAAAAATACCTGGATGCGCAGCATCAGGATTTAACCGATGCGCTGGATACGCTGGAAACCGCCATTCGCAAAATTGACCGGGAAACCCGCCAGAAGTTTAAAGAGACCTTTGAGCAGGTCAATGAAGGGCTGCAAAATCTGTTTCCAAAAGTTTTTGGTGGCGGCAGTGCCTACCTTGATTTAACTGAAGAAGATCTGTTAGAAACAGGAGTAACTATCATGGCAAGGCCGCCGGGGAAAAAAAACAGTACAATTCACTTGTTATCGGGTGGTGAAAAAGCGCTGACAGCTTTATCATTGGTGTTTTCAATTTTCCGGTTAAATCCGGCACCTTTTTGTATGTTGGATGAGGTGGATGCGCCGCTGGACGACGCCAATACCGGCAGGTTTTGTAACCTGGTACGGGAAATGTCTGAGACGGTGCAGTTTATTTATATCAGCCATAACAAAATTGCGATGGAAATGGCAGCACAGCTGATGGGGGTGACGATGCAAGAACCCGGAGTCTCACGTGTTGTGGCAGTGGATGTGGAAGATGCCGTGAAAATGGCACAGGCCTGAGAACTAAAAGGTAAAAGAGATGGCTGAAGAATTACGTTATGTATTAATTATTCTGGGTGTGACCGGTATTACGGCGCTGGCGTTGCATGGCTGGTGGACGGTGCGGAAAAACAATCAGGATAAACTGAATTACGAACCTGAAACGCCGGAAGAAAAAGCCGATGGCTTTGATGAATTTGGCGTGGGTAAAAAGCGGGTACTGGCACCGGGTGAAAAGCCGCAGCCAAAACCTGCTCCTGCCGTACCGCCGAAAAGCAATAAATTACGTGAACCTGTGAAAGTGCGGCGTGAACCTGATCTGTCGGAACCTTCGCTGGATCTGGGCAGTTTTTCTGCAACTGACGAGCTGGATTTTGCTGCTGAAGAGCAGGCGGATTACGACGCAGTGCAGGACGAAGCGCCACAGGCGCCAGCCAACGAAGTGCTGATCCTCTATGTGCTGCTGCCGGAAGGTGAAGAAATCAATGGTTCGCTGTTGCTGCCAAGCCTGCTGACCTTGGGTTTTAAATACGGTGAAATGAATATTTTCCACCGCTTCCAGGACAATGCCGGTTCAGGCGACGTGTTGTTCTCTTTGGCGAACATGTTTAACCCAGGCACCTTTGACCTGGAAGACATCGACAAGATGAATACCCGTGGTTTAAGCCTGTTTATGACGCTGCCAGGACCAGGCGAAGCACTGCAAAACTTTAACCTGATGCACAGTGCGGCGAAAAAGCTGGCCGATGAGTTTGGAGGCCAGGTGCTGGACGGCCAGCGTTCTGTGCTGACAGTGCAGACGGTGCGTCATTACGTGGAGAAAATCCGTGAATTTCAGCGCAAGCAGCTGATCCACGGTTAATCCCGCATTGACCTTTGAATTGCACAGGCCCCGTTATGGGGCCTGTTTGTTTATCTGGCCTGTTGGCCTTTTGTCTACAAAGAGTTAACTATGACTTTAACTTCTGCCGCACGGGCGCAGCAGTTACGTGAGCTGCTGGCCCACCATAACTACCAGTATTATGTGCTGGACAACCCGTCCATTCCGGATGCGGATTACGATGCCTTGTTTCGTGAATTGCAGCAGCTGGAACAGCAGTTTCCAGAGCTGGTAACCGCCGACTCCCCAACCCAGCGGGTGGGGGCGGCGCCTTTAAGTAAATTCGGCCAGGTGACGCATCAAATTCCAATGTTGTCGCTGGACAATGCCTTTGACGCTGATGATTTCAGTGCTTTTTACAAACGGATGGCAGATCGCATCGATTTTAACGGCGACTTCAGTTTTTCAGCTGAGCCTAAACTGGACGGTCTGGCTGTCAGTATCCGCTATGAACATGGTCAGTTGGTGCAGGCCGCGACCCGGGGGGATGGTTTTACCGGCGAAGATATCACTGCCAATATCCGCACCATCCGGGCCATTCCACTGAAACTCCTGGGGGAGGTGCCCGCCGTACTGGAAGTCCGTGGCGAAGTCTTTATGCCGCTGGCGGGTTTTGAGCAGATGAACGCCAAAGCGCGGCAAAGCGGTGACAAGGTGTTTGCCAACCCACGAAACGCAGCGGCTGGCAGCTTGCGTCAGTTGGACCCGAAAGTCACAGCCACCCGGCCTTTAATGTTTTATGCCTATGCCATTGGCGCGCTGGAAGATGAAAGCGGGTTGCTCAACCACCAAAGCCATTTTCAGCGTTTAATGCAGCTGAAAGCCTGGGGCTTACCTGTCTGCCCTGAAGTGCAGCAGGTGCATGGGCTGGCCGCTGCGTTGGCCTATCAGCAACAGATCCTGACCAAGCGGGCACAACTGCCTTATGAAATTGACGGCGTGGTGCTGAAAGTCGACAGTCTGGCGCAGCAGCAGGCGTTGGGCTTTGTCTCGCGGGCACCACGCTGGGCTGTGGCTTTTAAATTTCCGGCCCAGGAAAAAACCACCACTTTGCTGGATGTCGAGTTTCAGGTCGGGCGCACCGGCTCTATTACGCCAGTGGCACGGCTGGAGCCTGTGGTGGTTGGTGGCGTCACCGTCAGCAATGCCACCTTGCATAATCAGGATGAAATTAACCGGTTGGGCGTGCAGGTGGGCGACAAAGTGATTGTTCGTCGGGCCGGTGACGTCATTCCACAAATTGTCGCCGTGGTGCTGGAAGAGCGTCCTGTGGACGCCAAAGAAATCCTGTTCCCGCAGCGTTGCCCTGTCTGTGATTCGGCCGTAGAGCGGGTTGAAGGCGAAGCGGTCGCCCGCTGCACTGGCGGCTTGTTCTGTGCGGCCCAGCAAAAAGAAGCGCTGAAACATTTTGTGGCCCGTAAAGCGCTGGATATCGAAGGCCTGGGCGACAAGCTGATTGACCAGTTAGTGGAGCAGCAACTGGTAAAAACACCGGCTGATATTTTCCGGCTGGAGTTCAGTGCGTTGGTGGGGCTGGAGCGGATGGGCGAGAAGCTGGCGCTGAAACTGCTGGCGGCTATAGAGCAGGCCAAACAAACCACCTTGCCACGTTTTATTTATGCATTGGGTATTCGCGAAGTGGGGGAGGCCACGGCCCTGAACCTGGCGAATCACTTTACGACGCTGGACGCAGTGCAGCAGGCCAGCCTGGAACAACTGCTGGCCGTCAATGATGTCGGCGCTGTGGTGGCCGGGCAAATTCAGCGCTTTTTTGCCGAACCCCACAACCAGGCAGTGATTGCAGAGCTGCTTGAACTGGGTCTGCACTGGCCTGTGATTGAACAGAAGCAGCAAAGTGAGCAGCCTTTGGCGGGTTTGACGCTGGTGCTGACCGGCACCTTGCTGGCGATGGGCCGGGATGAAGCCAAAGATAAATTGCAGCGGCTGGGGGCTAAGGTGTCGGGGTCAGTGTCGGCCAAAACCTATGCGGTGATCGCAGGGGACAATGCTGGCTCCAAACTGGCCAAAGCCACAGAGCTAAATGTACCGGTCTGGACAGAACAACAAATGCTGGATTTATTCACTGCGCATGGCCTCAATTAAATGAAACGTTATTTTGAACTGGATGAGCATGGGCTGGTGCGTATTCCCTGGATGTTTTATGCCCTGTTGCTGGTGTTGTTGCGGCCCTATCTGCTTTGGGTGGTTGTGCTGACCATGCGGGAAGGCGGCGACAGCATGATGAAGCTGGTTTATCCAGATTCAGAAGATTTCTTGCTGGCTTGTCTGATAGCGCTGCCTGCATTGGTGCTGACACTGGTGTTGTCACAACGCAAAGACAAAGGCTGGCGAGGGTGTTTTGTGCTGTGGCGTCACTGCAGATGGCCGCTGATTGCGACGGCGTTGCTGGACCTGGGCCACAGCCTGACGCATTTACCTGCCTTTGTCACGGTCACCGCGCCCTGGCTTCTGCTGGCTCCAATAGCGCTGGGTATTGGCTCCGTCTGGCTGCTGCGCAGTTACCGGCTTAAGCTGGTACTCAGCGAATGGCCTGAACCACCCGCTTCAGCGGCTAAATTGCAATAGATTCCCGACCTTGCAACTGCTGCCAGCGTTGTTGCTGGTCTTTACTCAGCCTGGAGTTGACCAGCAGCATTTCACATTGCCGCTCCAGACGGGATGCCAGTTCATTGTCGAGCTGCGCTTTCCCTGAACGCAATGCCTGCAGCAGATTGAGCGCAATACCTGCATTGGACGGCATAACCTGAAATGCCTGTATAAAAGCCTGCAGTGCGTCCTGCCAGCGCCCTTGCTCGTACATGGCGACGGCGTTGTTATTAAATTCGCGCGGCCCCATAGGTAAAGCGGCGCGTTCTTTTTGCTCCTGCTGCAGATAGCGGACAAACACCGGGTCCACCCCGTGCTCTTGCTGGCTGTCCAGTGTCAACTGGCTCAGGAGCTGACGCGAGGCACTTAGTAAGCCCACTTCATGCAAGGCTTTGGCTTTATCCAACGCATCTTCCAGTCGCTCTGGCTGAGGCGATTTTTGCAGCTCCAGCAATAAGGTTTTAGCTTTATCAATTTGTTCCTTCAGGTAAAGCAGTCGGGCCTGTAACACCAGTTGCTGCTCTTCTTTTGGTTGATCAGGAAAAGCTTTACGCATACTGCTTAAGGTTTCATTGGCCACTTTGGACAGTCGGCTGCTTTGTTCTTCTTCGCTGGTGGTCAGCGCATAATCTATGCAGGAACGCGCCAGGTTCAGATACAGATCCGGCTGTTCAAACACGGAATAACGGGCGAACTTCACCAGATCCCTGGCTGCTTTGTACTGGTTCTCATAGTCGTGGTTCAGGCGTGACAGGTTGAGCAGTTTTTGCTGGCGTAGCAGATTACGTGGGGCCAGCGATGCGGCCTGCTTCAGTTCGGCCTGGGCTTTATCAAACAGATGTTGCTGCAGATAAATGCTGGATAACAGGTCCAGCGCCATCAGTTTGTAATCTGACTTTTTCAGCAGCAGCTGCAGCAGAGAAATGGCCTGGCTGAATTCCCCCCGCTCGACCAGGCAGCGGGCCAGCCCAAGCCGGGCCCAGGGGAGGGGCTCTCTGTCCAGAATAGCATCGTAAAACTGTTCGGCTTCTGCCCACCTGTTGCTGCTGATCAGAATTTCACCGCGGGTTTTCCTGAGCAGCGGAGCGTACTTTGGCAAAGAATTTTGTTTTAGCCACTGATCAATCTGTTGAATGGCCCCTACAGTCTTGTTTTGGTCCAGCAGTTCGTACAGGGGTTTCAACTGCTGCTTACGCAGCATGGTTCGTTCAATGCGGGTTTTTAAATCCTTGATGGAAAACGGCTTCACCATAAATTCGTCTGGCTGCAGCTCCAGTACGCTGTGTACCAGTGACGGGTCAGTGTCGGCACTGATAAAGATAAAACCCGTGCTGTGCCGGTACAGATTGCGGGCTTTGAGCTCCTGATACAGCTGATAGCCATCTTTGCCATCCAGATTAAAAGAGCAGATCACCAAGTCAAAAAACTTGTCCTGATACAAAGCCAGCGCATTGCTGGCATTTTCCGCATGACTGAAACTCAGAAAGCCGAG
Source organism: Rheinheimera sp. (assembly GCF_037442345.1). Lineage (GTDB taxonomy): Bacteria > Pseudomonadota > Gammaproteobacteria > Enterobacterales > Alteromonadaceae > Pararheinheimera. The sequence continues at coordinate 76,693 of NZ_JBBIQL010000020.1, forward strand.
CGTCTCCAGCGCAAAGCGCAGGTAGTTCTGTAAAATGGGTTGCTCATCCACAATCAGAATGCGGATATCGCGGCTCAGCTGATCAGTCATGCGTCTTTAAGGGTTTTTATCATTTCTATCAAATATAGATATTAAAGCGCTAATTGATGCAGCAAGGCCAGTAAAATTCGGCGAAATTTGAAAATTTTGCTAATTTGGGGATTGAGGTTAGTGAATTGTAAAAAGTTTTGGAGTGGCGGTGCAATCAGCGCACTGACAAGGCTTCTGGAATTTTTATGGAGTTATGGTGGATGGTACTGGGTTCGAACCAGTGGCAACCGTGTTGTCATAGAAAGCGGGCGGTGCGTTCAGCGCACTGACAAGGCTTCTGGAATTTTTTACAGGAAGTTATGGTGGATGGTACTGGGTTCGAACCAGTGACCCCCGCCTTGTAAGGGCGGTG
>NZ_JBBIQL010000020.1:77234-95723 GCF_037442345.1 Rheinheimera sp.
GGTGCTTCACCGACCTTCAACTGTTACAACAAATTATGGTGGATGGTACTGGGTTCGAACCAGTGACCCCCGCCTTGTAAGGGCGGTGCTCTCCCGGCTGAGCTAACCATCCGGCGTAACGTTCGGCCGTCATTATAGGGGGCGGACTTTTTGTGTCAACACTATTTTCGGTTTGCGTATTCGTCTGCTGTAAAAGTAACCGCTTTATCGCGGTCAGAGCGAGTATCGGCCGTGCATTCAACGGTTAACAGCGCTACAATAGCGGCCGATTTTTTGGCCCTGATGGATTTATTATGTCGATTGTTACTCGCTTTGCGCCAAGCCCGACAGGTTATCTGCACGTTGGTGGCGCCAGAACGGCGTTATACAGCTGGTTATATGCCCGCAAAACCGGCGGCAAGTTTATTCTGCGTATAGAAGATACAGATTTAGAGCGTTCCACCCAGGAATCGGTGGATGCCATTATGGAAGGCATGCACTGGCTGGATCTGGATTACGATGAAGGCCCGTATTTTCAGACCCAAAGGTTTGACCTGTATAAAGAAGTAGTGGCGCAGCTGCTGGCTGAAGGCAAGGCTTATAAGTGCTTCTGTACCGTAGAAGAAGTCGACAAAATGCGTGAAGAGCAGATGGCCGCGGGCTTGAAGCCGAAGTACAACGGCATGTGGCGCGACCGCACCGATCACCCGGAAAACACCCCTTATGTGATCCGCTTTAAAAACCCGCTGGACGGTGTGGTGGTGATTGACGACTTAATTAAAGGCCGCATTGAAATTGCCAATGCGGAGCTGGATGACCTGATTATCGCCCGCAGTGATGGCACACCAACCTACAACCTGACTGTGGTGGTGGACGACTGGAAAATGGGCATTACCCATGTGATCCGTGGCGATGACCATGTCAACAATACACCGCGTCAGATGAATATTCTGGCGGCATTAGGCGCCGACATTCCTAAATATGCCCATGTGCCAATGATCCTGGGGGATGACGGCAAACGTCTGTCCAAACGCCATGGCGCTGTGGGGGTCATGCAGTACCGTGACAACGGTTTCCTGCCAGAAGCACTGCTGAACTACCTGGTGCGTTTAGGCTGGTCCCACGGCGATCAGGAAATTTTCAGCAAAGCTGAACTGGTGGAGCTGTTTGATTTAGCCAACTGTAACCGTGCGCCTTCGGCTTTTAACACCGACAAACTGGTGTGGCTGAACCAGCACTATATGAAAACGCTGGAGCCAGCTTATGTGGCTAAACACCTGGCATGGCATGTGGCCGATCAGAAACTGGATACCAGCAACGGCCCTGAGCTGGCTGAACTGGTGAAAGTGCAGGCAGAGCGGGTAAAAACCTTAAAAGAAATGGTGGAAGTCAGTCGCTATTTCTATGAAGACTTTGCCGAATTCGACGAAGCGGCAGCGAAAAAGCATTTACGCCCTGTGGCCGCAGAACCTTTGGCTGCTGTAAAAAGCAAACTGGCCGAATTAACCGACTGGACTGCCGAAGCGGTGCATGGCGCTATTAACGCGGCAGCCGAAAGCCTGGGTTTAGGGATGGGCAAAGTGGGCATGCCATTGCGTGTCGCTGTCACTGGCGGCGGCAACTCGCCATCGCTGGACCTGACGCTGACGCTGATTGGCAAAGCCCGTTGTCTGGCCCGCATCGAGATGGCGTTGGAGTATATCCAAAACCGGGCTGCTGACGCGGAGTAATTCGCTTCAGCATGGCCAGAAAAGCCAGGCTCAGCCTGGTTTTTCTTTATCCGAACCATGAATTAAACAAGAAAGGTAAAGTTGTTATGCGTGCTGTTGTCGCATCGTTGATGGTGTTATCCGCCAGTAGTCTGGCGCAACAAGCAGAAGTCGGTTTTGCTGACGCTGAAATTAAACCCTGGTCTGGTGATGTGGAGGTGGGTGTCGCTTTAAGCCGCGGTAATACAGAATCCACTGCGGTGCGCAGCAACGCTGAGCTGAATCAGGAGTTGGAACGTTTTCGTAACAAATACTTTATTCAGACGCTGTTTCAGCGCAACAGCACCGAAGACTCTGTTACTGGTGAAAAAAACGATTACACCACAGGCCAGCGTATTGGCCTGACCGGCCAGAGCAACTACAAGTTCTGGCAATCTGACAGCAGTCTGTTCGGCCGGGCACATTACCTGAATGACCGTTTTGGTGCCTTCCGGGAGCAAATGTCGGTGGCAGCCGGTTATGCCAACCGTCTGTATTCTGAAGGTGAAAACTACCTGGATTTTGAAACTGGTCCCGGTATGGCGTATGACAAACCTTCGGAAGGTGAAAGCAATTCAGGTTTAATCTGGTACGCAGCGGCGAACTTTGAATACCATTTCTCCGCCACCAGTAAATTTAAACAGACGCTGGAATACAACGTGTCTTTGGATGGCCACAACACCAGTTATGTCAGCCGCAGTGCTATTACCGCACAAATTAATAACCAGCTGGCGCTGCGTTTAAGTGTCAATGTGAAATACGATTCCGACGTAGCCGCAGACAAGAAAAGTACGGACAGCGAAACCGCAGCCACAGTGGTGTACTCGTTTTAACGGGTCTAAAAATGAATGGGGTCAGAGTACTACTCTGACCCCAAATTTTTAGTGCAGCACGCGGGCACGCAAGGTGCCTGGGATGGCTTTTAACTCATTCAATGCCAGTTCGTGGTCTTCTGAATCCACATCAATCACCACATAACCAATTTCGGCGTTGGTTTGCAGGTACTGACCTGAAATGTTGATGCCGTGTTTGGCAAAAGCTTCGTTGATTTTGCCAAGTACGCCGGGTTGGTTTTTGTGAATATGCAGCAGGCGTGAACGGCCTTTGTGCTCTGGCAGCGACACTTCCGGGAAGTTGACCGCCGACAGGGTCGAACCATTGTCGCTGTACTTCACCAGTTTACCGGCCACTTCAAAACCAATGTTTTCCTGTGCTTCCTGGGTGGAACCCCCAATGTGTGGCGTCAGGATCACATTGTCAAATTCGCGCAGTGGCGAGACAAATTCTTCGTCATTGCTGGTGGGTTCCTCAGGGAACACGTCAATGGCTGCACCGGCCAGCTTGTTGGTTTTGAGGGCGGACGCCAGGGCGTCAATGTCCACCACAGTACCGCGTGAAGCGTTGATTAAAATGGCACCTGGTTTCATCAGGTCCAGCTCAGCTTCACCGATCATATTTTTGGTGGAGGCCGTTTCAGGCACATGCAAGGTGACCACGTCGGACGTTTTCAGCAGACTGCCTAAATCCACCTGTGTGGCGTTTCCCAGCACCAGTTTGTCTTCGATATCGTAAAACTGCACCCGCATACCAATGTTTTCCGCCATGATCGACAGCTGAGTACCGATATGACCGTAACCTATAATACCCAGAGTTTTACCACGGGCTTCAAAGGACTGAGTGGCGGTTTTTTGCCATTCACCGCGGTGAGCGGCGGCGTTGCGGGCCGGAATGCCACGCAGCAGCATAATCAGCTGGCCTAACACCAGTTCGGCCACTGAACGGGTGTTAGAAAACGGCGCGTTAAATACGGCAATGCCGCGGGCCATGGCCGCATCCAGGTTCACCTGGTTGGTGCCAATACAAAAACAGCCGATAGCCGTCAGTTTCGTTGCTGCATCCAGCACTTTTTCATTCAGCTGAGTACGGGAGCGAATACCGATAAAATGCACGTCGCGGATTTTTTCAATCAGCTCATCTTCCTCCAACGAGGTTTTCAGGTATTCGATATTGGTGTAGCCCTGTTTCTTAAAGGTCTGCACCGCACTCTGGTGCAGGCCTTCGAGCAGCAGAATTTTGATCTTGTCCTTCGGCAACGAAAACTTAGTCATGGTTACTTCACTCTTGTTATTTGCAAAAATCAGTTCAGCACTAAGGTGCCTTGTGGGGTTCCCACCAGCACCAGATTGGCGGCGCGGCGGGCAAAAATGCCGTTTGTCACAACGCCAACCAGGTTGTTTATTTGTTGTTCTAAGACTTCTGGCTCTGTGATCGACAGGCCATGCACATCGAGAATAATGTTACCGTTGTCCGTGACGACACCTTCGCGCCACACCGGGGTGCCACCCAGTTTCACCAGCTCGCGGGCCACATAAGCACGCGCCATCGGAATCACTTCCACCGGCAGTGGGAATTTGCCGAGAACCCCGACCTGCTTGCTCTGGTCGACGATGCAGATAAATTGCTCTGCCACCGCAGCGACAATTTTTTCCCGGGTCAGGGCCGCACCACCGCCTTTAATCATGTGTTTGCGGGGGGTAATTTCGTCGGCGCCGTCCACATAGACGCTAAAACTTTCCACCTCGTTCAGGTCCAGCACCTTAATGCCCAACGCCTGCATTTTTTCCGTGGAAGCCACTGAAGAGGACACCGCGCCCAGGATCTCATCTTTGATGGTTGCTAAGGCGTCAATAAAGTGGTTGACGGTAGAGCCGGTGCCGACACCGACAATGGTATTGCGGGGCACATAATCCAATGCGGTCCATGCCGCATTTTTTTTCAGTTGATCCTGAGTCATCAGAGGGTCCAAAAAGCGTTTAGCCATACAGATGGATATTACCCTGAAAGCAGGGAGGCGAAAAAGGTCTTTGCTAAAAAAGAAAGCAGGCCGCTCTGACCAGCCCAGCGCTTAATCAAATTGCCAGACTTGTTCAGGGGTGGCGATAAAACGCAGCGGCTGGTCCCAGGCTTCAACCGGCACATGCTCAACCTGCTGGCATTGATGTGCCAGGCCCATCAGCACAGGCGTTGTTCTGTCTGAAGGTAACTGCGATAAAGTCCGGTCATAAAAGCCGCCGCCCATCCCCAGGCGGTGGCCTTGCGCATCAAAGGCCACCAGCGGGGTCAAAATTAAGTCCAGCTGCTGCACAGGGCAAATCTGGCTGCAATTGAGCACCGGTTCGCCAATACCAAATTGATTGAGGGTGAGGGGGGTATCCGGGGTAAATTGCTGAAACAGCAAGTAACCAGGCACCAGCGGGTGCAACAGGGGTAAATACAGGTTTTTTTCACGCGCCCACAACGCCGAGATCAGAGGCTGCGTGGATATTTCACCATCATTGGTCAGGTACAGAGCAATATGCTGGCAAGATGCAAGTTCGGGCCAGCACAGCAGTTGTTGAACCAGGGCGGTTGCGGCTTGTTGCTGTTCGGCATCCGACAAAGCGCGGCGCCGCTGACGGGTCAGGGTTCGTAATTCAGCACGGCTGGAAGACATAAAAAGCTAACCACAACACAGAATGCACAGAGCTTAAAACAAAGAGGGAATAAACAAAAGCAGAGGGTCGTTCTCCAAGTTGCCGTGTCAGGCGATAGCCCTTGAACCCAAGGTTCAAGGCGGGAGTCCAATGGTTGCCTCAGGCTTCTCAGTACGGGCTGAGCTTGCACACTAGCAACACAGAAGAGCCCCTGGTTAAAAAGAATATCGGCTCAGGGACGTCTACCCAATCACAAACAACTCAGAGAACGCCTCAAGTATAACACCGGCTCCGGGGCTGTTCAGCCCCGAATTTCATTTTTAGCGTTTAGTTGCGTAGTTTTGCCGCAAGTTGGTGTTTTTATTCACAACTTAGTTGGAATCGACAACCGCTTTGGCTTTTAAATCCACCAGCTCATTGCATAAATTCAGCGCTATCATCAGCAGCACATCTTCATTCATATGCACACCGGGTTTGTATTTGGTGGTGGCCACCCGGGTCTCCAATTCGGTAATGGCGGCCTGCAGGCGTTGCTCTTCACCGACAGGGCAAGCCACTTTCAGCACCCGGCCCAATACCGAAATGGTCAGTTGTTTGGGTTTGTCAGTTTTGCTTTTGGCGGCGACAGGTTTTTTCACCACAGCGTCGGCCGGTGGGGGTGGAACAGGACGAAATTTACGAAGTTGCATAGTTACCGCCTGGGCCTGCGAGTTGGGCGCCATCTGTTGGCGGGCTTAACGCTCAGATGGTAGGATACACGCCTTGAAAAGTCGCTTGGGCCGAAAAATTTATGAATCAGGATGCCTTACGTTCGTACGACTACTGGACCAGCCTGCTGGATCAATCTCACCTGATGGCGTCTGCCGCCGAAGTTCATGGCTTAATTGCCGGTTTGCTGTCTGCCGGTGTCAATGCCGAAGCAGCGCAGATCTTACCAGTTCTGTATGACTTCTTAAATGACGGACAAGCCTTATCTAATGCAGCAAAAACAGAAATTTCTGAATTAATTGCGCAAACGTCTGCATCTTTGGCACAAACCGACTACTCCTTTGCGTTATTGCTGCCCTCCGACGACGATTCGTTGCCGGAGCGGCTGGAAGCCATGGTGGAGTGGACGCAGTCCTTTTTGGTTGGTTTTGCCATTCAGCAAAACGATTTGTCACTTTGTTCAGAAGACGTGCGTGATGCAGTCAAGCAACTGACCGAAATCACCCATATTGACGTGTTTGCGCTGGATGACAACAGCAGCGAAGACAACGAAGAGTCCTATTTCCTGGTGCTGGAGCATATCCGTTTACTGGTGCTGACCTGTTTTAACGAAGTGGGCCAGAAGTTTGCCAAAGCCGAAGTTCAGAACAAGACACTGCATTAATGAATACAACCATTTACCAACAACGCCGCGACGCTTTGCTGGCGCAGATGCCGCTCAACTCGGTTGCCCTTATTCCGTCAGCGCAAGAGCTGACCCGCAGCCGGGATACCGAATTTCCGTTTCGCCAGGACAGCGACCTGACGTATCTGACTGGTTTCCCTGAACCTGACAGCTTATTGATCTTAAGCAAAGCGCAGAACGGCGAAACCAGGCATCTTCTGCTCTGCCGCGCCAAAGACGCGCTGGCTGAAGTCTGGCAGGGCCGGCGTTTTGGGCCTGAAGCGGCCAAAACCCGCTTTGGTCTGGACACCGCCTGTATTGATGAACTGGAGACAGTGCTGTTAGACGCCCTGAATCAAAAGCAGACGTTGGTGTACTCCGAAGGCACTTATGCGGCTTTTGACAGCAAAGTGGCCGAGACGCTGAAAACCTTAAGGCTCTACCCAAAACGTGGTTATCTGGCACCCACAGTGCGGCAGGACTTACGGCCTTTAATTGCCCGACAACGGCTGTTGAAAGACGAAGCCGAGCAAGAGCTGATGCGAAAAGCGGGCTCTATCAGTGCCTTGGGCCATTGCAGGGCGATGCGGGCCGCCAAAGCCGGGCTCTTTGAATACCAGCTGGAAGCAGAGATTGTGCATGAATTTGCCATGCACGGCGCGCGCCGGGTGGGGTATAACACCATAGTAGGCGGCGGTGAAAACGGCTGTATTTTGCATTACACCGACAACAACGACCTTTTAAAAGACGGTGATTTGGTGCTGATAGACGCAGGTGCAGAATACCAGGGCTACACGGGCGACATTACCCGCACTTTCCCGGTCAATGGCCGGTTCAGCACCGAACAGGCGGCGCTGTATCAGGTGGTGTTAAATGCCCAGTACGCTGCCTGTGCCGCGGTAAAACCGGGCAACAGCATGAATGATGCAGTGGCGGCGGCGCAGCTGGAGCTGACCAAAGGTTTGCTGGAGCTGGGTATTTTGCAGGGCGAGCTGGAGCTGTTGCTGCAGGACAATGCCTGCAAGCAGTATTTTATTCATGGCCTGGGCCACTGGCTGGGGCTGGACGTGCATGACGTTGGCGCTTATCAGTTAAACGGCACAGCGCGGCCTTTTGAACCCGGCATGGTGCTGACCATTGAACCCGGCCTCTATATTCCGTCTGGCTCCGCCTGCGATAAAAAATGGTGGGGTCTGGCAGTTCGGATAGAAGACAATTTACTGGTGACAGCCACAGGGCATGACAACCTGACCGAGGCAGTGCCGAAAGAAATTGCACAGATAGAAGCGCTGATGGCCGCCCGGTAAGCGGGCTCAGCACAAGCGAGGATGCATTGACAGAGCCTTTTGATATTCTGATTTCGGGTGGCGGTATGGCAGGAGCCATGCTGGCGCATCAGTTATTGCAGCAAGGCAGCCTGAAGGTGGCGGTGGTGGAGCAACAGGCTGACGCCAGCCCGTCAAAAAGCAGTTTTGACAGCCGCAGCATTGCGTTATCTGAAGGCAGCATCCGCCTGCTGAACCGCTGGGGGCTCTGGCCTCTGCTGGCGTCCTGCGCCAGCCCTATTAAAACCATTGCGGTGTCAGACAAAGGCCATTTCGGTAAGACTTACCTGCAAAGCAGCGACTATCAGCTGGACGCACTGGGTCAGGTGATCGAAGTGGAGCATATAGGCACAGTGCTGCATCAAAAGCTGCAACCTTATGAAGCACAAGGCCGTCTGGTCTGGTTCCGGCCGGATGCCATCAGTGCCATTACGCCGTCATCAGAGGTTCAGCAGATTGAGCTGAAATCAGGCCTAAGCGTCAGCTGCCGTTTGCTGGTGATTGCCGAAGGTGGTGTGTCGCCCAGCCGCGAACTGGCCGGGTTTACGCTGCAAAGCGACGATTATGGCCAGACGGCGCTGATTGCCAATATTGGCCTGCAACAACCGCATCAGGGCAAAGCCTTTGAACGCTTTACGCCCACAGGCCCACTGGCCTTGTTGCCTTTGACCGGGCAGCGTTATTCGCTGGTCTGGACCTTGGCACCAGAGCGGGCCGCAGAGCTGATGCAGTGTGACGACGCCGATTTTCTGGCCGCGCTGCAGGCCGAAGCCGGTTACCGGGCCGGGGTGTTCCACAAAGCCGGTCAACGGGCGCTTTATCCGCTTACGCTGCGCCGTGCCAGTGAAGCGGCCCGCCACAGAGTCGTTTTGCTTGGCAACTCCTTGCATAACTTGCACCCTATTGCCGGCCAGGGCTTTAACCTGGCGCTGCGCGATATTTATTCCCTGGTGCTGCTGGTGCAACGGGTGCAGGCAACCCAGTCGATGCCGGCTCAACTGGGCGATTACGCCTTTAGCCGCGCGTACCAAAAGTTGCGGGAGCCGGATATGCAGCAATTGATTTTGTACACAGACGCTTTAGTGCGGCTGTTTTCCAACTCGTCGCGGCTGGTTGCGCTTGGCCGCAATCTGGGCCTGAGCGGGCTGAATAACTGCAAGGCACTGAAATCTCAGCTGGCGCATTTTGCAATGGGGCTGACGCCTTTGCAGCAGATCGAGCAGCAACTGAAACAGCCTGGATCCGCAGTGCCAGTGCGCCAGACCGAAGGAGCTTAAGATGCTGGATTTGGATATCGCCATTGTTGGTGCCGGCAGTGCAGGCCTTACGCTGGCGCTGCTGTTAAGCGAGCTGCCGCTGAAAATTGCGCTGCTGGATAAAGGTGATGCGCCGCAGATTGGCGCAGCGCCCAGCCTGCAGCGGGTCAGTGCGCTGAACCAGGCGTCACGCCGGGTGTTGCAACAATTAGGCGCCTGGCAGCAGCTTTCCAGCAAAGCCGGGTTTCAGAAAATGGAAGTCTGGGAAGCCGACAGCTTTGCCCGGATTGCCTTTGACGCCGCCGAGCAGCAAGTGGACGCTTTGGGGTACCTGGTGGACAACGAAGAGCTGCGCCAGTGCCTGTTCCAGCAACTGGCCGACAAAGCCAATGTGCGCGGCCTGTTTAACTGCCAGATTGACAGTATCAATGCCGGTGAAGAGCAAACCTTGCTTAGCTTAAGCGGGCAGGGGCCAGTGCTGTGCAAATTGCTGGTGGCGGCCGATGGCGCTAACTCTTTTGTACGTCAGCAGCTGAACATGCCGATTGCGTTCTGGGATTACGACCATCAGGCGCTGGTGTGCCAAATTCGCAGCACAGAGCCGCATGGCCAGTGCGCCCGGCAGGTGTTTTTACCCCATGGCCCGCTGGCCTTATTGCCCTTGGCTGATCCGCATCTGCTTTCCATTGTCTGGAGTGTGCCACCTGAACAGGCTGCAGAGTTGCTGGCCCTGACTGAAGCCGACTTTAACAAAGCCCTGACGGTTGCCAGCGGCAATGTGCTGGGGTTGTTAAGCCGTGCCAGCGCGCTGAGCGCGCATCCGCTGAAAATGCGTTACGCCAGCGAGTGGCTGCTGAATAAAGTGGTGCTGGTGGCCGACGCGGCCCACACCATTCATCCGTTGGCAGGCCAGGGCATGAATTTAGGTTTAATGGACGTAGTCGCATTAGCAGAACTAATTTCAGAGCAGTTAAAAGTCCGCAAGCCGTTGCACGAAGAGCGCTTATTGCGCCGCTATGAACGCTGGCGCAAGGCCGAAGCTCAAACCCTGATTGTGGCGATGGAAGCCTTTAAACGTGGTTTTGGCAGCAGTCACCCCGCGTTGAAACTGGTGCGGGGCCTGGGAATGCGGCTGATTGACAAGGCTGGCCCGCTGAAAAAAAGCATTATGGCGGCGGCGCTTGGCAACAGCGGTGATTTACCCAAACGCGCCAGGCCAGAATTTACAACCGACTGACAACAGCGCAACAACCTTTCAGCTTGTTATTTTTCCACATAAATAAATCTAATGAACTGGGGGCTGTTGGCCCCTTGGGGCATCGGTTATAATCAGGCTCATCCTGAATTGCAGCTTTGGTTATATGCACAGTTGTGTGACCAGCTGATGACTGCAATCTAACTTTTTCAATGGTGTCAGCCCACCCTGTTGAACAGCGACGCTGATGCCTTACCTCTGCCGCGCCGTACGCAGCATACAACAATGGAAAAAGTACCGATGGCCCAACAAACCGTATTATTCGCCAAGCACCTCGAAGCTGGCGCCAAGATGGTGGACTTTCACGGCTGGGATATGCCGTTGAACTATGGTTCACAAATCGAAGAACACCACGCTGTGCGTCAGGACGCCGGTATGTTCGACGTGTCGCACATGACTATCGTTGACCTGAAAGGGCCAAACACCCGCAACTTCCTGCGTTATTTACTCGCCAACGACGTCAACAAACTGACCGTCTCAGGCAAAGCCTTATACAGCGGCATGTTAAACGAAGCGGGCGGCGTGATTGACGATTTGATTGTGTACTTCCTGACCGAAGATTTCTTCCGCTTAGTCGTCAACTCTGCGACCCGCGAAAAAGACTTAGCCTGGATCAACCAACAAGCTGCAGCCTTTAATGTCACTGTGACCGAACGCCCTGAGTTTGCGATGATTGCGGTGCAAGGCCCGAATGCCAAAGCCAAAGTGGCCACTATTCTGTCGGCTGAGCAACAAGCCGCTGTGGCGGGCATGAAGCCATTCTTCGGTGTGCAGGCCGGTTCCCTGTTTATTGCCACCACGGGTTACACAGGCGAAGACGGTTACGAAATTTCTTTGCCAAACGAAGAAGCCGCTGACTTCTGGCAAAAACTGCTGGACGCTGGTGTAAAACCTGCTGGTTTAGGCGCACGTGACACCTTACGTTTAGAAGCCGGTATGAACCTGTACGGTCAGGATATGGACGAAAGCGTCTCGCCACTGGCCGCCAATATGGGCTGGACCATTGCCTGGGAACCAAGCGACCGCAACTTTATCGGCCGCGCCGTGCTGGAACAGCAAAAAGCGGCAGGCACTGAAAAACTGGTCGGCCTGGTGATGGAAGCCAAAGGCGTATTACGTCATGGCCAGAAAGTGGTGACTGCAGCAGGTGAAGGTGTGATTACCTCTGGTACCTTCTCACCCACTTTAGGTTTCAGTATTGCAATGGCCCGCGTGCCAGCTGCGACTGGTGACAGTGCAGAAGTGGATATTCGCGGTAAACTGGTGCCGGTCAAAGTGGTAAAACCGAACTTTGTCCGCATGGGTAAAAAAGTCATTTAAAGGTGCGCCTGGCTGTGGCTGAAAAATAATCAGCTACCGCACTGAAGCGCGCCTTGCGGCAACCCCAAGCCTTGGCTATGGTGGTTGCCGACGCCAGTGAACTGGCCCCAATAAAAACAGCTTTAAGGTCTGAGGAACAAAAGATGAGCTCTATTCCAACTAATTTAAAATATGTTTCATCACACGAGTGGGTTCGTGACGAAGGCAACGGTGTGTACACAGTGGGTATTACTGAACACGCCCAGGACTTACTGGGTGACATGGTGTTCGTTGAATTACCAGAAGTTGGCGAAACTGTGACGAAAGGCGACGACGTGGCTGTGGCTGAGTCGGTGAAAGCGGCTTCAGACATTTATGCACCTCTGTCTGGCGAAATTGTTGAAGCAAACGACGCACTGAACGACGCACCAGAGCTGGTAAACAGCGCACCATTCGGCGACGGCTGGATGTTCAAAATCAAAATTTCTGACGAATCTGAGCTGGCCAGCCTGTTAGACGCCGCTGGTTACCAGGCCGTGATCGACGCCGAATAAACCGGCCGCCAAACCCCGTGACCACACGGGGTTTTTGTTTTGCCGGTGAAACCGGAAAAATTTTGTAGAGGCGGGTTTTCACCTACCCGCATCAACCGAAAAATGTAGGGGTGTGGTTTACCGCGCCCGACAAAACCAGACCCGGTGCATTGATTGGGTAAGGGCGCAGCAAGCTACGCCCCTACGGTGAAATAAACGCCCACTGCGGGCAACAACAGATGTTATAAACGCTTTAGGAACTTCAAGGCATGACCACTTCAGCTGTGAAAACCCTGTCGCAACTTGCGAACCATCAGGAATTTATTCAACGCCATATAGGCCCGGACGCTAACGAAACAGCAGCTATGCTGGCTGAATTAGGCGTAAGCAGCATGGAAGAGCTGATCGCACAAACTGTGCCTGCTTCCATTCGCCTGCCAAAGCCATTGGCAACTGGTGAAGCCACAACTGAAGCGGACGCTCTGGCGTACTTAAAAGCGGCTGCGAACAAAAACAAACTATTCAAAAGCTACATTGGTATGGGCTACCACCCAACACTGACACCTAACGTGATTTTACGTAACGTGTTGGAAAACCCGGGCTGGTACACAGCCTACACCCCATACCAGCCGGAAATTGCTCAGGGCCGTTTAGAAGCGCTGCTGAACTTCCAACAAATTTCATTAGATTTAACAGGTATGGAGCTGGCATCAGCGTCATTACTGGACGAAGCCACTGCCGCTGCTGAAGCTATGGCGCTGGCCAAACGTGTCGCAAAAAGCAAAGCCAATACCTACTTTATTGCTGACGACGTGCACCCACAGACGATTGACGTAGTGCGCACCCGTGCGGAAATGTTTGGTTTTGACGTGATCATTGGCAAAGCCACTGATGCGGTAAACCACGACGTCTTTGGTGCTTTATTACAGTACCCGTCTACTACGGGTGAAGTGCGTGATGACAGCGGTTTAATTGCAGCGCTGCAGGCGAAAAAAGCTGTAGTCGCCGTCGCAGCCGACATGATGAGCTTACTGTTATTAAAATCTCCAGGCGAATTAGGCGCAGACGTAGTTTTAGGTTCTGCCCAGCGTTTTGGTGTGCCTATGGCTTTTGGTGGCCCACACTCAGCATTCTTCGCAACCCGTGACGATTACAAACGTTCTATGCCAGGCCGTATCATTGGTGTGTCGAAAGACCGCCGTGGTAATCAGGCGCTGCGTATGGCAATGCAAACCCGTGAACAGCATATCCGTCGTGAAAAAGCCAACTCCAACATCTGTACTGCACAGGTGTTACTGGCGAACATGGCGTCTTTCTTCGCTGTGTACCACGGTCCGGAAGGCCTGAAAAACATCGCAGAGCGTATTCACCGTTCTGCCGACGTATTTGCAGCTGGCCTGCAAGCCAAAGGTGTTTCATTAGTTCATAACACCTGGTTCGACACTGTTACTTTTAAAGTGGCTGACGGCGCTGCACGCTCTGCTGTTATAGCCCGTGCTATAGCCGCTGAAGTGAACTTACGTACTGATATCGCGGACAGCTTAAGCGTAAGCTTTAACGAACTGACTTCAGCTTCTGACATCGCTCAGTTGTTTGACATCGTATTAGGCGCTGGCCATGGCTTAGACGTCACTACCTTAGACGCTGAAATCGTAGCTAAAGGCTCGAACTCTATTCCTGCTGACCTGGTTCGCACGTCTAAGTACTTAACGCACCCGGTATTTAACCAGTACCACAGCGAAACTGAAATGCTGCGTTATATCAAAAAGCTGGAAAACAAAGACTTAGCACTGAACCACTCCATGATTTCTTTAGGTTCGTGCACCATGAAGTTAAACGCCACAGCCGAAATGATCCCGGTAACATGGCCAGAATTTGGTTCGCTGCACCCGTTTGTGCCACGCGATCAGGCCGAAGGTTACTACGACATGATTGGCGAGCTGGCCAACTGGTTGGTAGAAATCACAGGCTACGACGCTGTGTCTATGCAACCAAACTCAGGCGCGCAAGGCGAATACGCTGGCATGATCGCCATTCGTAAATACCACGAAAGCCGCGGCGATTCACACCGTAACGTGTGTTTAATTCCGGTGTCGGCGCATGGTACTAACCCTGCCACAGCAGCGATGGCTTGCTTTGAAGTGGTACTGGTCGATTGCGACAAGAGCGGTAACATCGACATGGCCGATTTAAAAGCCAAAGCCGAAGCCGTATCCGACAAGTTAGCCGCCATCATGGTGACTTACCCATCTACGCACGGTGTGTTTGAAGAGTCTATCCGCGAGCTGTGTGACATAGTGCACGCGCACGGTGGCCAGGTGTATATGGACGGCGCCAACATGAACGCTCAGGTAGGTATTACTTCTCCTGGCTTTATCGGTGCTGACGTATCGCATTTAAACCTGCACAAAACCTTCTGTATTCCTCACGGCGGTGGCGGCCCGGGCATGGGTCCAATAGGTGTGAAGAAACAATTAGCTCCCTTTATGCCAAACCACGCTGTGGTAAAAATTGAAGGCACTGGCGCAAACAACGGCGCAGTATCTGCAGCACCATTTGGTAGCGCAGGCATTCTGCCAATCAGCTGGATGTACATCAAAATGATGGGCGGCGACGGTTTACGTCAAGCCACTGAAATGGCGATTTTAAACGCCAACTACATGGCGAAAAAACTGGGTAGCCTGTTCCCTGTGTTGTACGTAGGTACCAATGGCCGCGTAGCGCACGAATGTATTATCGACATGCGTCCACTGAAAGAAAAAACCGGCGTCACAGAAATGGACATCGCCAAACGCTTAATGGACTACGGCTTCCACGCCCCAACTATGTCATTCCCGGTAGCCGGCACACTGATGATCGAGCCTACTGAGTCTGAAAGCAAAGTGGAACTGGACAAATTTATCACCGCCATGACTTCTATCCGCAATGAAATTGCCAAAGTAGAAGCAGGGGAGTGGACTGCAGACAACAACCCACTGCACTTCGCACCTCACACCATGGAAGATATTTTCGACCCAAGCTGGGACCGCCCATACGAGCGTCAGTACGCTGCATTCCCTGCACAGTACGTGGCAGAAAACAAATTCTGGCCAACAGTCACCCGTATCGACGACGTATACGGCGACCGCAACCTGATGTGTGCTTGCCCAAGCCCGGAAGATTATCGGTAATAAAGAAACCCGCCACCCGGCGGGTTTTTTATTACCTGTTGATATTCAACTGTAGGGGCGTGGGCTTGTCCCCGCCCGCATTCTCCATGCTTAGCCGAATATCTAATAACTTCAGCGCAGCGATTTGGCTCTGACCCCAGTTTGCCAACTGCGATCGGGTTTAGCTGATTGAAAGTGGTAGCTGGTTAGTGATTGATTTACTTTGATAACTGCCGTTCGAGGTGTTTTTTTAACTTTGACACATGTTTTATTCTGAAATGAACTATTTTGAAACGAACTTTCTTTTAGAAATAACTCACAAGTGACTAAAATTATCCCTGATTTCAATACAATCCAGTTGTCAGCTCTAATGATTTGAATTAGCTTAATAAGCTGAGTGTGTATTTTGTGCGATGTTACCGTTCTCTGCAGTTTTAAGCTAATTAGTACAGTTCTTTTTTATGGGTTGGTATAAGGCTAAGCCTTTTTAGTGTTAATTAATGGACCAATAGTCGAGGGATATGGATGTCAGAAACAGTAAAAAATGTCTTTGTAAGCCATCATCACAAAGATGACGCAAGTGTAGACAATCTCGCCAAAATGCTTTCCGGCAAAAATGTTCAGTTGAGAAATAGTTCAATCAGAGCCAAGCCAGAAAATCAAGCCAGACTCGATAAGAAAATGGTGAGTGATAAAACTATAGAACGTCTTTTGCGTATGAAGATGCGATGGGCTGGTCAGGTTATAGTCATTATTGGTAAAGAGACACATGCTAGAGCGTGGGTTAATTGGGAAATCAAAGTAGCGCATCAATTAGGAAAACCAATAATTGGTGTTTATGAGCACGGTCTAAAAGAAAAAGTCGAGCTTCCTGAGAATCTTAAAAAATATGCAACTGCAGTTGTAGGCTGGAAGCCAGATTCTGTGATTGATGCCTTGGCAGGACACAGCCAGTTTCAGAATCCTGATGGTACACCTTCTCTTAAAAATAGCGGTGGGAATATAGTGTGTTGATTATTCCATCTTCGTATTTGTATACCTATGCGATCACAAGAGACTTTGGATTTGCTCCAAACCCCTTTCATGGATTTTGTACTTTGGCCACATGTAAGCCTCGTATCCGTAAGGCCGCAAATGTCAATGATTGGATTATGGGTGTTGGTGGTAGTAGTTTGGGTTCCAGAAAGGGGCAGTGTATTTTCTTGATGAAGGTATCAGAAAAGTTAGGATTTCAAAACTATTGGGATGACTTACGATTTTCATTAAAAAAGCCTTTGCGTAACGGAAGTCTGGTCCAAATGGTTGGCGACAATTTGTATCACAGAGATGTCGATAAAAATTGGGTTCAAGAAGATTCACATCACAGCAATCCTGATGGTTCTCCAAATTTTATAAATTTAACAAGAGATACTGGTTGTACTGATCAAGTGCTTATTTCAAATTGTTTTTTTTATTTTGGTAGTCAATCAGTGCAAGTTGATTTGGACTCTATCGGATATAAAAGGATTAGAGATTTCAAGAAAACTGCTCTTTCAGAGTCATCAGAAGGAAGGAAAATAATTGAAACTCTCTGCCGTGAGAATCGAAAGAATATAAATCTTGTGATTGCCGATCCTTGTCAATTTATGAATTCCCACCAACGGGTAGACCAAGGCACCGGGAAGATAACTTAGTGGAGTCCATATGACTTTAATCAAAAGGAAAGTGTTTGTATCCCACTACAGGGGAGACAGAACAGAGGTTGATAGATTCATAGAGCAATTTGGTCATGTTTTTATTCCTAGGGTTCTTGGTGCAAATGGTAACGATGAGTTCATAAATAGTACAAACACTGATTATGTAATGCAGTGCATTAGGGATAAATACCTTGGAGATAGTACTGTAACAATAGTGCTTTTGGGATCTTGTACCCACAGCCGCAGATATATTGATTGGGAGATAAAAAGTTCCTTACGACAGGGACAGACATTACCCAATGGTTTGATTGGAATTTCACTCCCGAGTCAAGATGGTTCTACATTTTTGCCTTCGAGGCTTAAAGATAACTGGAACATCGATCATCAGAACTGCTATGCAAGGTATTGGAGATATCCATCGACTCATCACCAATTGAGTGAATGGATTGAAGATGCATTTCACGCGCGAACTTCACGAGCTAAATATATAGTTAACTCTGCACCAATGATGATTTACAACTCAAAGTGCAAAAATTGTGGGGAGACTCATTAGTGTCTACTCAATACAAACCTCCTTTAGCTATAAACTTTTTATGGAACTTCGCCGATTATTCAGCTGTTTACCCAATAATAGATACTGTAAGAAAATGCTTTGCTCGCGACAGAGATAAGCCATTCTCACGTGGGCTCAATGTACCTCTGTTCTATTTCAGTTCTCTGAACCCAACTGAAATACCGGATAAAAAGCCAGAATTTTGTGCAAGTAATAACATTATCTTCGTGTTTACCAGTGTAAACACGCTCGGAATAGAACCTTGGAAGAGATATTTGGAAGAGCTTCCTGTATTGCCAAACATGCACATTGTACCAATTGCCATAAGTAGAGAAGGCTTAAGGCATGAAGGCGCTCTTGCGGGACTAAACTGTATTCGAGTTAATGACTGGCCATCTGAAAATAGGGACATTTATGCAGTTGTGGCACTTGCACATGAAATTTATCGCTATAGCTGCGTTTCCAGTGAAGATAAAGACACTGGAAAATTCTCTTCAATAACAATTTTCTTAAGTCATGCAAAGGCTGGTGACACAGGTCGGTTACATTCTGAAGAAATTAGAAGGTTTATAGACAATACAAATATGAATCGTTTTTTTGATTCAACAGATATTTCCCCTGGTTTTTTATTCAGTCAGGAAATTGAGAATAGTATCAAGACATCAACACTTGTCGCCATTGAAAGTGACGCATATTCTTCCAGATATTGGTGTCAACGTGAAGTCTTATGTGCAAAGCGATATGATCGCCCAATTATTGTTGTGGATAGCCTTCATGACTATGAAGACCGCATTTTCCCCGCAGCCTCGAATGTCCCGAGAGTGTAAAAAAATCTGTGTAAGTGGCATTCTACCTATGTATTTGAAAGGAC
>NZ_JBBIQL010000021.1:0-82022 GCF_037442345.1 Rheinheimera sp.
GTGTACGCCGGAGAACTCTAATCAGGAATGCACCGATTTTAAGGGATGTTTACACCAATACAATCAGTATCTGGACCTACCGCCAGACTCCGTTACATTGATGGGTGAAAAAGCCGGACTAAGCGAACGGGTATTCAAAGGTCTGAAGTATTCATCCTATAGTAACGTTGCATTGGCTCAGTGGGTGATGCGGGCAGGCATTACCAAACACATTACTTTTCACAGCGCCCGGCACACCTTTGCAGTAAGGATGCTGACCCATGGGGCAGACATATACACTGTATCCAGGCTTTTGGGACACTCAGAGCTGAAAACAACCCAAGTGTATGCGGATATCATTGAGAGTAAGCGCAAAGAAGCGATGATGTCGCTTCCAAGTATTCTGCAGTGAAATGGATAGACTGGGAATATTGGGAAACTGGGAAAGTATATGTATTTCAACAAATTAATACGCCTCCAACTTCCCTTTTTCCCTCCCCCTCTTCCCTGGGCCGGGGCTACCCGGCCGCTACTGTCACACAAAAGCAAGAATTAGCAGACTGATTTACAGACATAAGGCTACCTCTTCTGGTGATCCAGAATTGCAGCCTGCTACCGGAACGAACCAGAAAACATTCATCCTCCCTCGTTACAGCTGATAGAACCAATCTCTCGATAGGTGCTCTGGTGCGTTTAATCTCGCGATACTCAACGATTCTTGCTCTGGCAATAAACTCATTCTTCGTCATGTTAGCCCCTTTTGCTTATGTGGTTGGTGAGTTTTTAGGCGCTCGTCGCCTAAAGGCGCGCCATACCACATGGGCTACATGCACTGCGGAGTTCAAAGCCAGTCAAGCTATAAATCGCCCGAAGGGTTGCGCAGCAAGGGGGCCCCGTATGCGGGGTTCCGATTTATTGCTTGACTGGATTTGGACGGAGTGGTTTAGGGCTAATTAATTTCTTGCAGCAGGTATAGCGGTTAGCGACATGATCCTTCTTTTAAAGTCTTCATACTCATCACCACATCTTAATGATAAATTAGCTATTGAATAAAATCTGTCTGTAGACGGAGATTCACTCTTTGCTTTTTCCATGTCCAATTGATTTACATTCACAACCGTCCAGCACTCTGTAAATCCGTCTTTTCTAGCTTTCTGATGACTCTTTTCAGCCTCACCAATTCGGTTGTGGATATTAGATACATCAGTTCCGCTCTTTACTTCTATAGCAACCACATTCCTATCATGTCCAACAGACATCTCCTCCTTAATAATGATATCTGGGTCGGGGGCAAACTCGATAGCAAACAGTCTACCTGTAGCACTCCTGACCTCCATCGAGTTTTCCCCCAAATTCTCCACAGAGTGCTCAACTATTTCTTTAATTATTTCGAATACCTGAATAATTCCAGCAGCCCCTCGAGCATTGTTTGCCCCTCCCCTAAACTGTGGTCCCACTGTTAACAGCGTGAGATCATCAAGTAATTCTCTCGAAACTCTAAGGGGGCCTACTCCCTTTAACAGAGCCGAAGCTGCGGCACTAAAAGCTAGACATAAATCCTCAATGTCACTTGCTGCCACTTTCCCAATGCGTCCATTCACTTCCATGGATTTGAAATGGCCAACTCCAAATCCTTTATCTCGCCCATAAAACTCTTTCTGACTATAACCAAGCAACAGTCTATAGTATCCAAGTAGATAAGGATTCTCTCTGAGAACAATAGGAACAGGGAAGAGTAATTCCCCTCTCAGGCCAAACTTAGCCAACGTAGATAAATCATCCTTGCAAACATATTCTGCGAGTTGTCTATCTATCTCAGTAACGTCCAAATTTTGAATGGTTTCAAGTAATGCTCCTTGTAAATATACAGACCTAAATTTTTTCAGCTCTAATGCAAATCCAATCTGTAAATCTGGTGACGGAAAATTGAATTTCATACTCATCCAACTGATATCCTTACAACGTTACTCTCTACTCCCTTTAATCTGTCTACAGCGATAGATACGTAATCCGGGTTAAGTTCGATCCCTACATACTGTCTATCTTCGTCTTGACAGACTACCCCAACTGTTCCTGATCCAAAAAAGGGATCTAATACAAAATCTCCAGGTTCGGAGGATGCCAGAATACATGGCCGAATTAAGTCCGCGGGAAAAGTTGCAAAGTGAGCTCCCGCAAATCCTTTTGTTTTAATATTCCAAACTGAACGCCTGTTCCTTAGCCCACCGTTTTCTGTTTGTTCTCTTACAGATTCCCAATCGTAGTAATATTTCTCTGATTTTGTGAACAAAAATAGATATTCGTGAGATCTAGAAGGTCTATCCTTAACACTTTCTGGCATAGCATTTGGCTTGTGCCAAACTATATCACTTCTCAGATACCAGCCATCATCTTGCAGTGCAAAGGCCAACCTCCAGGGAATACCCAGCAGATCTTTTGGCTTCAACCCGTCTGGCGTATCTGGGCGAACACCCATCGCTCTAGCAGGATTTTTCTTATCTGGAGCTCGATAACCTCTATTGCCACTTGTGTAACCATCTCCAATATTGACCCACAAGGAGCCATCTTCAGTTAAGACTCTTTTCACTTCTGAGAAAATGGCCACAAGCCTTTGTATAAACTGCGGCATAGTCTGTTCCAAGCCTATTTGGTCATCAATACCATAATCTCTTAAACCCCAGTATGGCGGCGATGTAACAACACAACGCACAGAATTATTTGGCAACCGCCTCAATACGGTCAGAGCATCACCTTCAAAAATAGTTGAGCCACCAACGGCAAGCGCTCCATCACGTTGAATTTTTTCAACATTAGGTAGCTTTAGCTTTAATGCAACCTTTTCCATTTCTTAGTCCTCACTGGCGACATGGCTGAACCACGCCACAATGTTTATAGATAGTTGTTCTTGAAACCCCATATTGCTCAGCAACTTTACTAACACTCGCGTTAGGGTCTCTTAGTATCTGATTGATTTTTAATATTTCCTTCGGGGATAGCTTAGGTTTTCTCCCTCCATTCCGTCCCCTGGCTCGGGATAACTCAAGCGTTGTCCGTGAACGCTCCTTACTCACCTGCAGTTCAAATTCTGAAAGCACTCCAAACACATCTAATGTGCAGCAATACGATTCTGGACTTACCTTAAAATCTTCAGTAACGCTGTATAATTCCGCACCTATCTGTTGGAGTGAGCACAAGACTTTAACAAGCCCAGAAAGATTCTTAGCAATCCTTTCTAGTCTCCATATAATCAAGACGTCACCGCTACTTAATAGCTTTAAGCACTCGTTAAAGCCTCCCCCCCTATCTTCAAAAACAGACTGGCAACCGGTGCCTTTAAGAACTTCCAGTTGACGCTTCATATCCTTGTCATCAGAGGATGGCTTCGCATAGCCAATCGTTAGATTCATGAACATTTAATGAACATTGATTTATTGACTATATATTAACACCCATGACATATAGAAAATATACTGTATATCTATACAGTTTCAAGTTATGAAGCAACCACAGATCTAAGTTCAGAAACAGAGTGAGTCGTCCCTAGCGTTACGGTAGGGACGACTCGCAGAGTCGCGCTTCAAGGCATATTGCTCATGATGCCTTGGAGCAATTCAGGGAAAAGAGAAGGAAGGGACAGTCAAGGGACGGGTAACATTCTGCTTGCACCAACCGATCAGTTTGGTATCCTGAACTCGCATTAGCCCTCACGGGCAATGAAGAAAACGGGCGCTTCTGCTGCCCTCAACACGTAAATACTGAGGTGGGTACACCCTTGTACCTGTATGAACTTGGTCTGGAAAGCAGACCATATAATTCAACCAAGACCTTAGTAGTCCGTACCATCCTCTACAGACGATGTCCGGCTCAGCTTGTATGCTTGGAGATCAGTTAGCCCCTGCGTTCCGCTGGAATGACATATATCGGTTAAGACCATTTATGTGGCTTTAAAACTCACCTAACTTTCGGCATTTGCCCCCCTGATCTCTGGTTTTGGTTTCTCCTATTGTCCAACAATCAAAATCTATGAGGAAATGGCTATGAGTCAGTTAGGCTACAAGCTAAATCAACTGGTGCATAAAACACACAAAGAAGATGGTTACTCAACACGCGGCAGTCGTGGCGATATTCTGAATCAAATGGCGAAACAGTTGCGGGATGCCGGATTCAACCTTAGAGATCCTAAAGGTCTTAAGGAGAAGCATGTGACTTTTCTGGTAAACCATTGGAAAGAGCAGTCACTAGCTACCAAAACAATAAAAAATAGAATGTCAGCGCTCAGATGGTGGGCCGACAAAGTAGGCAAGCGTAACATCGTTCATAAAACCAATGAGGAATACGGAATTGCGCGGGTTTTTTCGAGTCCTATTGGCAAATCGAAATCCTTGGACCTTGAAAAGCACTCCAAAATTACCGATGACCACCTGAAACTGTCCCTGCGGCTACAGCAGGAATTTGGGTTGAGAAGAGAGGAATGCATCAAGTTCACCCTGTCTTATGCTGACCAGCAGGATCACTTGCGCCTCAAAGGCTCTTGGACAAAGGGCGGAAAGCCTCGACAAATACCAATTAGAACAGACTCTCAGAAGAAGCTTCTCGACGACATCCGGGCATTCAACAAAGGAGCTTCAATGATTCCGGCAGAAAAAAACTATAAGCAACAACTCGACAACTACATATACCAAACCACGAGAGTTGGTCTTAGCAAAAATCACGGACTGAGGCATCATTATGCCAGAGAGCGTTACTATGCCCTGACGGGATGGAAATGCCCCGCTGACGGAGGGCCTAAACGGGCTGAGTTAAGCGGGGAGTTACGCAAGCAAGATGTTGAAGCCAGGATGATAATCAGTAGAGAGTTAGGACATGAGCGCTTTAGTATTACCTACACATATCTTGGCAGCTAAATATATTAGAACCTCAAAAAAGGCACCTCTACTATGCTTACCTGAGACATTATTGATGTAATATTTCCCTGAAAAAACTTAGGTTAGGAGAAATAATGAATGACTATTTACAGTGATCCAGCAGAAGAAGTCTCAACTCGTTATTTCCGTGAAATAAACCGAGTTGCCGGTCCTCTGAGTATCAGTGTGGGAATTGGGGTTCTCACAATGGATGGAAGACCTATCATCGCATGGATTACCTATGTACTAATCATGTTTTGGTGCATGTCTGAAGGGGGGGAGTATAGAAGGATTCTAAAAAACAGGCCAAACTATCCAACGCCTTGGAACAGAATTCTAAGTCAATGCCTGCTACTCAATGCAGGAATGCTGCTTCTTGCTTTGATAGCAGTTGAATTGGTGTAAGAGCATTCAACCTATTCAGCTAAAAATTTGGCAGACCAGTTCAGAATCTCCTCTGCCAACTCGTTTTCAATACAAAAGAGGAAGGCGGTTGGCACTTTGAGAACGTGACTTAGAGCTACAACCGTTTTGAAGTCTGGGGTGTGAACACCGCGTTCATATTGGTTCATACGTGCAGACGCAACAAACTTATCCATCCCCGCCATTATTCCTAATTGTTTTTGGGATAGACCTAATCTTGTTCTTGCCTGCTTTAGCCGTGCTGGAAACGGCGAACCATCATTAGTTTTCAACTGGTGTAAGACATCCGCTATTGAAAACTAAGATTTTCTTAGCTTTAATGAAGCCTAGATACTAAGGAATACTTAGCTTTCAATTTGGCATGCCAAATTGAGCCGGGAGAAAATGACTATGCTTGAGACTCTTGTGTGCGTGTTGGTAGTAGTTATCTACTTGATAGCTAGCGTTTTTAACGCTGATGGCCAGTCAGCAGAGAAAAATGATCAGTTAGACCAGATGGATGATGGTATGGGCAATGTTATTGCTGATGGCGAACATATGACCCGAGCAGAAGCCGAGGATGCCCAGGCCCGAGGTGAGCTATACGATACTTATTACTAAAGTCAATTTGGCATGCCAAATTGGGAAGAGCTTTTTATGACCGAAAACGAACTGATTGCGAACAGAGAGCTATGGCCATTTATACCTGCGCTGGCCGAGATAAAACGTCGCCTCAGCGGAATCGAGAGTGAATGTGAGCCGCTTGGTCTTTCTTTTGATAAAGAAATCAGTACGGAAGAGGAAATGTTGGTCGCTTTAATATCCCAAAAAGCGTTTGCATTCGATATCACGAACGAACATGGCACTATTTGGGATGTAATATTAGAGCCATTTTCAGAATTTAAGGCTCGCAGTACCCGGATATCCTTCCCGTTTACTGGCTATAATCCAGATAAGCAGCAGCAAATCAGCATCTGGATCATCGAGCTATGTAACTGGGAAGGCGGAGTATTGTCCGGCATTACCAGGCACTAAACCCAATAGGAGGTGTGATGTCAGCATATGAATGGTTTCAGATGTGGGTTTTGATGGTTTTAGCGATTCGGGCTACCAGACGTTACAACAGACTCAAGAATGATCTTTTCAACGCTTTAAGAGAAGGGGCCTAATATGGGACCAGTGCTTGTCGGCTGCAGTTTGATACTCGGTATAGTGGCTTTCTTTGCTGTAAGCTTTCATGTTGCCCTCAAGCGAGAGGCAGATCGCTCTAAGTAACCAATGTCCCTGTCATTTCACCTACACAATTTGGCATGCCAAATTGATAACTGTACTTGCATACATACTGTACATAAAAAAGGGGGTTCAAAGTTACCCTAGTTTTTCAAGAACACTCGCGTTAAGACTCCGGTAGTTTCCTGTCTAGCAATGACAAACAAAGGAAACCAACCACTATGTATGAGCTACGTGAGGAAGGTCTGTTCATTACCCACCAAGATGCCGAACCCAAGTTTCTGTGTGGCCCAATCCGGGTATTAGCCATCACTCGGGATGGTGAAAACAAACGTAACTATGGAATGTTAATCGAATGGGTAAACCTGGATGGAGTGAAACTACAGCACGTCTTTCCTCGCCGCCAGATTATCAATGACTATGGCCGCCAGTTGAAAGAGGTTCTGATCGATACAGGATTGTCCGTATCCAATCGCCCAAAAACTTGGGATCAAATCATTACTTATTTGAATCATGCCAATCCTGCCGAACGATACATCAGTGCAACTCAGACTGGTTGGGTTAACAGAAGCTTTGTAACGCCAGATTGGTGTGTTGGCAGAGAAACCGAACAAGTGATCTATGCAGGTGATGTTTCTGACATGCTGATACAAAGCGGTAGCGTCAGCGATTGGCAGCAATCAGTTGCGCCATTATGTATCAATAATCCGATGCTGGTATTCGCGGTATGCGCTGGGATTGCGGCACCCCTTCTGCATTGGCTCAAGTGGCCAAGTTGCGGCATTCACCTATATGGTAAATCTAAGATAGCTAAAACGACGGTACTGAATCTCGCCGCAAGCCTTTATTCTGACTCAAGTTATGCCTATAGCTGGCGTTCTACAGCCAATGGGCTTGAGGTAATAGCGTCTTCTCACAATGATATGCTCCTTTGCCTGGATGAATTGCACCAAGCCCAAGCTGAAGACGTTGACCAAGCCATTTATATGCTTGCCAATGGCATGTCCAAGATCCGCAGTAATCAGGATGGTTCATTGGGTAATAAACGTTCATGGCGCCTACTCTACTTCAGTACAGGAGAGGTAGGACTGGAAGAAAAGCTCTCTGCTATTCAAAAGAGTGTAAAAGCTGGTCAGGAAATCCGCTTTCTGGAAGTACCTGCTTCTCGTCAGTTTGGAATCTTTGATGATCTGCATGGCCATGATTCCATTCAGTCTTTCTCCCGCACTATCTGGCGTGGCATAGACCAAAATCATGGCAGTGTTATGCCTGCCTGGATCCGAATGCTGAGTGAAATAGAAGCGTTGAGTGAGTTCCTGGAAAATGCCATTTCTCGCTACCAGATTCTTTGGAGCTCTACCAATGAAGGCAATCAGGTAAAAGAGGCAATCAAGCGATTTGCTCTGCTTGCTGTTGCCGGAGAACTTGCAATCAAGTCTGGTCTATTACCCTGGCCAACAGGAGAAGCAGAAAAATCGGTCAGAATCGCATTTGAGGCCTGGTTAGAGGCAAGAGGCTCTTCGGCAGACTCTGAGGACGAAAAGTTGGCTAGGCAACTACCTATCGCCCTAAAACGCTGGAGGCTCCAGTTAGTTCAGCCAGGAACCACTCTCTCATCGAGTCATTCTGGATATTGGATAAAAGAAGATAACGAAGTCTCTTGGTTGTTAACGCGCGAGGCCTTTGTCAAAGGGCTGAACCTGCCTTACAAGAACCAGCTATCTCAGTGCGTTCAGTATCTGAAAGAAAGAGGCTGGCTGATACAAAATGAGGATAGGGGAACCTTCAAAAAACAGATAGAGGGTGGCCTGCGTGGTGGCAGATACTTCAAATTGC
Source organism: Rheinheimera sp. (assembly GCF_037442345.1). Classification (GTDB taxonomy): domain Bacteria; phylum Pseudomonadota; class Gammaproteobacteria; order Enterobacterales; family Alteromonadaceae; genus Pararheinheimera. The sequence goes on from NZ_JBBIQL010000021.1 coordinate 8,352, forward strand.
TGCCGAACAGGATCATTGAGGAGTTGAAACTGGATATCCAGCTTTCCCACACAACTTTCCCAAGTTAACTAACTGTAATACTTGAATTTTCCCAGTTTCCCCTTTTCCCAACGAATTAGAAGAAGTACAGCTATGAGCAAAGATACAAACTACCCCAAAGACCAAAGCCGTCAGGGCTACGACTTAGAAAAGTTACTGTATATGAATTACCTAGTACATAAGTCGGTACTGACCATGGACGAATGCGCAGACTACACCGGCTTATCCAAGCATTATCTCTACAAACTTACCCACAATCGTCTGATTCCACATTTTAAGCCCAATGGAAAGAAAGTTTACTTCCAGAGAGAAGAGTTAGACGCATGGCTCTCATCAAACAGGGTCTGCACCCAACGTGAGGAGGGCCAACTTGCAACAACATTGGCAAACAGACTAAACAGAGCAAAATAATTCCCTAAAACACATTGCATTATTAACCAAATCAGTACATAATTATTTATACGAATGGTGGGAAAACTGTTCGTTTCATGAAATTGGAGAAAAAAATGCTGAGCGAATTTGGTCAAAAAGTCCGAAAGTATCGGATTGATTTGCGTCTAAAGCTTGGTGAAATGGCCCAAGGGTTGTCAGTCACCCCTGCATATCTGTCTGCTGTCGAAAACAATAAGAAAAAGTTGACCAACGAGTTAGTAGAAAAAGTAATCGCTTTTCTTAAATTGCCATCAGATGAGGCAGAACAGTTGAGAGATTGTGCTGCGAGGTCACGCACTGAGCATGTGATCAATACTAAATCACAAACAGGCCTAGCAAATGAAGCCGTAGCTATGTTTGCCAGAAATATTGAATCATCCGCCCTTACAGAAGAAAAGGCGAAACGTATTTTAGAAATTTTAGGTAATAAAGGATGAAGTAAGTGATAAGAAAAAGAGGGCGACGCGTCCCCCCTTCAAGCACACTAAAGATTAGGCTTTTAGCGAACAAGTTCCGCGAAGTTTTTGCGGAACTTGGCGCTCCGAGGTCAGGAAGAGTCGATATAATTGATATTCTTGACTGCGCCCTACCTGGAATCCTCCCCGACTTCGTACTGGATGTAGTCCCTGATAGCGAGCTAGGCGAAGATCACGCTCAAACCTTCCCTGATAGACTACTAATAAAGGTAAAAGAGTCAGTTTACGAGGGAGCCCGTAAAGGGTTAGGAAGAGATATTTTTACCCTCGCTCATGAGCTTGGTCATCTGTTTTTACACAGAAACATATCTTCCTACGCCCGCAGCAACACTTCGACCAATCATAAACTTTTTGAAGATTCTGAATGGCAAGCTGATTGCTTCGCCGCAGAATTTCTCATGCCTTACGAAGAAGTGATGATGTGCAGATCTGTGGAAGAAGTAATGAAGAGATTTGGAGTATCTCACAAAGCAGCGGAGGTCAGATTCGGCAAAATAAAAAAGTAGCAAACCTAAGGCCTGCTACTTCTTTAGAAAGATAAGAATTAAGCTTCATGGGTGGTGGGATGTCCCCATGTTCACCTCACAAAAACTCTATCCTAAGTTTGGCGACTAAAAGTATAGATGTTTTCGTAGGTCTTGGCTACTCATCCCTCAGCAATTATTGTGAGGATTTAGCAATGCTAAGGCATTTCACAAAACGTAAAACCGTGTTTGTTACTCAGTACAAACGCTTTAGGTTTGGGCGTTGGGAAGATGTTTGCAAGCACTTTCGCAGCCCGCCTAGTAAATAACTAAAGGGGGGTTCGCCCCCCCTATATGATTTTTTCTAATCATGAAAAGGCCCATTGTAGGCCCACCATGAAACATATAAACAATTGTTTTTTATACTCTTTTCACATTCTGTATTGGCAAATAAACCGGGGAATAAAAACGGAAGCCCCTCACTCAGGGAGTGGCGGAGCTTCCATGGATTGGTTTATCGGGCATAGGTCGCCGTGATTGTAGCTTTGCCTAAAGCATTGGCATTCAGCATAAAACCTACCACCGCAGCGCTTGCTTCGTCGGGCACAGCCAGAGTTTCTGTGGGGAGTGCCCAGACTGTAAACTGATAGCGGTGCATCCCATGGCCTGGTGGCGGGCAAGCACCGCCAAATTCATATAAACCATAGTCGTTGCGCAAAGTACGGGCCCCCACTGGCAACTCTCCATTGCCGGCCCCTTGCACCAACGCAGTGACTGTCGCCGGAATATCCAACACCAACCAGTGCCAAAACCCTGACCCAGTCGGCGCATCCGGATCAAACACTGTCACCGCAAAACTTTTGGTGCCCGCTGGTGCACCTGACCATACCAAAGCTGGCGATTTATTAGGGCCGTCACAGCCAAAACCATTAAACTCAAAGGTTTTGGCCATAAAATGGCCTTCTTTAATATCCGGGCTGGTTAACTGAAATTGGCTCATAGGTCATTCCTTTTTTAAGTGGACTGTCAGCTATGCTGCTGCAGCCATTGATAAAACATCTGTTTTGGCATGGCTCCCGACTGCTGTGCAACCTGTTTTCCCTGCTTAAATACCATCAAAGTTGGAATAGAGCGGATCTGAAATTGCGCCGCCAGTTGCTGCTGTTGTTCGGTATTGACCTTAGCAAAACGAAAACGCGGCTCCAGTTCAGCGGCGGCCTGGCTGAACACAGGTGCAAAACTCAAACAAGGCCCACACCAGCTGGCCCAAAAGTCGATCACCACAGGAAGCTCGGATTTCTGCACTTGATTCACAAAGTTATCAGCCGTCAGCTCTATGGCTTTGCCCTGAAACAAACTTTGTTTGCAGCGGCCACAGTTGGGTTTATCGGCGATTTTAGCCGGATCAATGCGGTTAAGGGTGGAACAGCTGGGACAAGCAAGGATCATGGACTACCCCTTCAGGCAATTTCCATTCAATATGGGGCTAAAGATCACAAACTCAAGCCGAAAAAAAGCCCGGCATGCCGGGCTTTTTCACTTATTAATCACGTGGTTTACGCGGTGGGCGTGGAGCCGCACCAGGACGAGGCCCTGGTCCGGCCGGACGACGTTCACCTGACGCAGACGCCGGAGCACCGGTATCAACACTGATATTCAGCTTCTGCTTACGCACATACACCTTCTTCAAATGCTGGAAGATTTCATTTGGCATACTGGCTGGCAGTTCTACAGTACTGAAATGGTCGAACAGTTTAATGTTGCCGATAAACTGGCTGTCGATATTGGCTTCATTGGCAATAGCACCAACAATATCGCCAGCGCGAACGCCGTGCTCTTTACCCACTTCGATGCGGTACGTGGTGTAATCCCCTTTCATTTCACGACGTGGCGGGCGCGGACCCCGTTCTGACCGATCACCACTGCGCTCAGGCCTGTCACCACGCTCAAACCGCTCGCGGCGAGGACGTTCAGCACTGTCACGATCACGGCTGTGCGGTTCACGAATTTCAGGGAACTGAGAAGCCACATTTAATGGTTGATCTTTTTGTGCCAGATACAGCAGTGCTGCTGCTAAATCTGCATCCGTGGTTTCCATCGAGTCGCGCCATTCGTTGATCAGATCCTGGAAGAAACTCAGGTTCTGCGTTTCGATGGTTTGTGCCAGGGTCGCACGGAAGGATTCTATCCGACGCTGTTCAATGACCTGGCCAGACGGCAGCGACATTTTTTCAATCGGCTGACGGGTGGCATGTTCAATGGTGCGCAATAAGCGACGCTCGCGTGGCGATACAAACAGAATCGCTTTCCCTTCACGGCCAGCACGACCGGTACGACCTATACGGTGCACATAAGCTTCGCTGTCGTACGGAATATCGTAGTTGACCACCAGGCTGATGCGCTCGACATCCAGACCGCGGGCCGCTACGTCTGTTGCGACAATCACATCCAGCTGATCGGCTTTCAAACGGCGAATGGTCTGCTCACGGTGCGCCTGATTCATATCACCGTTCAGGCATGCCACGGCATAACCACGGGCACCCAGTTTTTCGGAGATTTCTTCAGTGGCGCTTTTGGTACGAACGAAAATAATCGCCGCATCGTACTCTTCGCCTTCCAGTACACGGGTTAATGCATCCAGTTTCTGATTACCATCCAGCATCACATAACGCTGCTGAATACGCTCAACAGTGCTGGTTTTGGATTCAATCTTCACTTCCTGAGCGCCACCCAGATGCTTCTGCGCGATAGCACGGATTTGTGGCGGCATAGTGGCAGAGAACATGGCGACCTGACGGCCTTCAGGCGTCGCATCCATAATGGTCTGCACATCGTCGATAAAACCCATACGCAACATTTCATCGGCTTCATCCAGTACGATAGCGCGAAGCTTATCCAGCACTAAAGTGCCACGATCCAGGTGATCCAGAATACGACCTGGGGTACCGACGATCACCTGAGAGCCGCGTTTTAATGAACGCAGCTGTGTGGAGTAGTTCTGACCGCCGTATAACGGCAGCACGTGAAATTCTGGCATGTAACGGGCATAAGCCTGAAAGGCTTCGGCCACCTGAATTGCCAGCTCGCGGGTGGGTGCCAGAACCAGGATCTGTGGTTCAGATTGCTTTGGATCCAGGCGGGCTAACAGCGGCAACGCAAAAGCCGCAGTTTTACCTGTACCGGTCTGGGCTTGACCTAACAAGTCTTCACCAGCCAGCAATTTAGGGATAGCCGCTTCCTGGATAGGTGACGGATGCTCATAACCTAATTCTGTCACAGCACGCAGAATTGGTTCTGGCAAGGCCAGCTGGGAAAAAGACATGGACTCAGACATAAATTGTAAAAACCTCAATAACACGCAGGCCAAGGGGGTTGTGCTATTGTAGTTTTACTGAGCCTGCACAGCAGTAAAAATACCCAAAAAGAGCAGAAAGCCTTGGCTTTGCTCTTTTTAATTCCAGTAGTATAACCAATCATTTACCTACATGAGTTGCAGTATGATTGAGATCCTTGTTGGCAGCCAAATGGGCGCTGCTGAATACACAGCAGAACAAGTAGCTGAAGCTTTGGAAAAAGCGGGTTATGAAGTCAAGCTTCATCTCACCCCTGAATTGACACAGCTGACCAGAAATTCTGTCTGGTTAGTCGTCACCTCGACGTATGGCGCAGGGGATCTGCCCGATAATATCCAACCCTTTGCGGATCAGTTAGCACAAAACGGCGGCGATCTTACCACAGTTTCGTTTGCCGTGATCACTTTAGGTGATACCAGTTACGATACTTTTTGCATGGCAGGTCGCACGATGGCCGCATTATTAACTCAGAATGGCGCTAATTCACTGCTGCCTAATCTGGAAATTGATGTGCTGCAAGCAGATTTACCTGAGGATCAAGCCTTAAACTGGTTACCACAATTCATTCAAAAGCTGTAGCAGCTACTCGTTCTGAAGAAAGCCGGTTCTGACCGGCTTTCGTGTTATTCGACTCTCTGAATAACAGACAGGATCGGCCTGAGCTGATCTTAACCCCAGCTTAGGATCCTGTTACACATAGATTATCCACATGAATTGAATTTATCATGATCTCATGTGGAAAAGTCTATGGAAAAACAAGGTAAAACCTAAATTTATCCTCTGAATAAAAAAAATCCTTTTCAGTACTGTGGATAAAACACCTAGTTGATCACCGGAAACATCGTGCAGGATCCAAGCTTGATCACATGATCTGATCCAGCCTAAACTGTTGATCTAATTTAATCTATTTGAGTTACCCACACAAAACAGGTCCTATAAGTATAAAAATAATAAAAAGATCTCTTTAAAGATCCTTTCTTATATAAGAGATCCGATACCGATCCTGATCCATCGGAAAACGTTCACACGGCTCTCAGATCCGGTTACAATACGCGCCCTTTTTCAGGCTGAGTAAGATCGAGGCAACTATGCTGTTTCAGGAAAATTTTGACGTGATCATAGTCGGCGGTGGTCATGCTGGCACAGAAGCCGCATTAGCCGCTGCCCGTATGGGCATGCAAACTTTATTACTCAGCCACAACGTAGAAACTTTAGGCCAAATGTCCTGCAACCCTGCCATAGGTGGTATAGGCAAGGGTCATCTGGTCAAAGAAATTGACGCGTTGGGTGGTTTAATGGCCCAGGCTGCAGATAAAGCTGGTATTCAGTTTCGCACACTGAACAGCTCAAAAGGCCCCGCAGTACGTGCAACCCGCGCTCAGGCCGACCGTGCTTTGTACCGTGCAGCTGTTCGCCATGTATTGGAAAACCAGCCCAATCTGAAAATATTCCAGCAAGCCTGTGACGATCTGATTGTTGAAAACGATAAAGTCTGCGGTGTAGTCACTCAAATGGGTCTGAGTTTCCGTGCCAAAGCCGTGGTGTTGACCGTGGGTACTTTCCTTGGTGGTCAGATCCATATTGGTTTGCAAAATTTCAGTGGTGGCCGTGCCGGGGATCCTCCGTCGATCGCATTAGCCCGACGTTTACGTGAATTGCCTTTCCGGGTCGGACGCCTGAAAACAGGCACACCACCCCGTATTGACGCGCGTTCGGTAGATTTTTCAGTGATGCAGCCTCAGCCAGGTGACAACCCGACCCCGGTATTTTCTTTTTTAGGGACTCGTGCCGATCATCCGACACAGATCCCCTGTTACATCACATACACCAACGAACAAACCCATGACATTATTCGCAATGGCCTGGATCGGTCGCCTATGTACACAGGGGTGATTGAGGGGGTTGGGCCACGTTATTGCCCGTCTATTGAAGACAAAATCACCCGCTTTGCTGACAAAGATAAGCACCAGATTTTTATTGAACCTGAAGGTTTAACCACTCACGAGCTGTATCCCAATGGTATTTCTACCAGCCTGCCTTTTGACGTGCAGTTAAACCTGGTGCATTCAATTAAAGGCCTGGAAAACGCCCATATTACCCGGCCTGGTTATGCCATTGAATACGACTTCTTCGATCCCCGGGATCTGAAAACTTCACTGGAAACCAAATTTATCAGTGGGTTATTTTTTGCTGGCCAGATTAACGGCACCACAGGCTACGAAGAGGCCGGTGCTCAGGGGTTGATTGCCGGGATGAATGCTGCGCTGCTGGCGCAAGGCAAAGAATCCTGGACACCAAGTCGTGATCAGGCTTATGTCGGTGTGTTGGTGGACGACTTGACGACCATGGGCACCAAAGAGCCGTACCGTATGTTCACCAGCCGCGCTGAATACCGTCTGATGCTGCGTGAAGACAATGCTGACAGTCGTTTGACAGCCAAAGGCCGTGAGCTGGGGTTAGTCGACGATGAGCGTTGGGCTGCCTTTAACCAGAAAATGGAACAGATCGAGCTGGAACGTCAGCGCCTGAAGCAACAATGGATCCACCCGCAGCACCCAGCGTTGACAGAAGTGAACAGCTTGCTGAAAACGCCACTGAGCCGTGAAGCCAGTCTGGAAGAACTGATCCGTCGCCCTGAAGTAAGCTACGCGGATCTGATGCGGATTGAGCAAGTGGGCCCAGGCTTGGAGCAGGCTGCGGCTGCTGAACAGGTTGAAATCCAAATAAAATACGAAGGTTATATCAACCGTCAGCAGGATGAAATCGCCAAGCAGGAACGCAACGAAACCACCCTGTTACCCCAAGGTTTTGATTACAAAGCGGTGAAGGGGTTGTCCAACGAGGTGGTGCTGAAGCTTAACCAGGCTCAGCCACAAACGGTCGGCCAGGCGTCGCGGATATCCGGTATTACCCCCGCAGCAATATCGCTGTTGCTGGTTTACCTGAAAAAACAAGGTTTGCTACGCAAGTCTGCTTAATCACAGGATCCCCATGCTGGAAATACTGAAAGGGCTGGTTGCACAAACCAGCCTGAACTTATCTGAGCTGCAGCTGCAGCAATTGATCACCTATGTTCAGCTGCTGGACAAATGGAACAGTGCCTACAACCTGACCTCTGTACGCGATCCGAAAGAAATGCTGGTGAAGCACATCATGGACAGTCTGGCGGTTGTTCCCCATGTTCAGGGGAAAAAGATCATCGATGTCGGAACTGGCCCTGGTTTGCCGGGCGTGCCTTTGGCCATTGCTTTGCCGGAGAAAAACTTTGTGTTGCTGGATAGTCTTGGCAAACGTATCCGCTTTCTCAATCAGGTAAAACTGCAACTGAAACTGAGCAACATTGAACCTCTGCAAAGCCGGGTGGAAGATCATGATCCACAAGGGGGTTATGATGCTGTATTGTCACGCGCTTTCGCTTCCATGACCGATATGGTGAATTGGTGTCAGCATCTGCCACACCAAACAGGCCAGTTTTTGGCCATGAAAGGTGCTCTGGTGCAAGAAGAAATTGCAGCTTTGCCGAATTTTGTTAAAGTTGTCGGCAGTTATCCGCTGTCCGTACCAACACTCAACGCTGAGCGTTACCTGGTGGTATTGGAGAAAAATCAAAACTAATCAGACGCTTATTGGGGTTCTTGTGGGAAAAGTCATTGCGATTGCCAACCAGAAAGGGGGCGTGGGTAAGACCACGACTGCGGTCAATCTGGCTGCGTCCATGGCAGCCACCAAACGAAAAGTGTTGCTGATAGATTTGGATCCGCAAGGCAATGCCACTATGGGCAGTGGTGTTGATAAATACGCAGTTCATGCCACGGCTTATGAACTGCTGGTGGAAGAAAAACCCTTAGCTGAAGTGGTCGTCAAGGAGACCGCTGGTGGTTACCACCTGGTGGCATCCAATTCAGATGTCACCGCGGCCGAAGTCCGGTTGCTTGACGTGTTCGCCCGTGAGCTGCGCCTGCGCACCGCTCTGAAAGATGCGCGCAGTCACTACGATTTTATTTTTATTGACTGCCCGCCTTCACTGAACATGCTGACTGTGAATGCTATGGCTGCGGCCGATTCAGTGCTGGTACCTATGCAGTGCGAGTATTACGCACTGGAAGGTCTGACCGCACTGATGGATACCATCAATAAACTGGCAGCAGTCGTGAATGCTGACCTGAAAATCGAAGGTATTCTTCGCACAATGTACGACCCGAGAAACCGCCTGGCCAATGACGTTTCAGAACAGCTGAAGCAACATTTTGGCGACAAAGTTTACCGGGCAGTGATCCCCCGTAACATTCGCCTGGCGGAAGCGCCGAGTTTCGGCACGCCCGTAATGTATTACGATAAAAGCTCCACTGGAGCCAAGGCCTATCTGGCACTGGCCGGCGAAATTTTACGTCGGGCGGACAAAAAAGTGGTCAAAGCCGCTTCCTAAGCAAGGAATGAATTCAAGATGTCGTTAAAGAAACGTGGCCTGGGCCGTGGCCTGGATGCATTACTGACCACTAAGCCAGCATTGGAACAGCAAGCTCAGACTGAGAATTCGCTCAGCGCCAATGAGCTGAAGAAGTTGCCGATCGAATGGCTAAAGCCAGGTAAGTATCAACCACGTAAAGACATGTCGCAGGACGCTTTAGACGATTTAGCCAATTCGATTCGGGCTCAGGGCGTTATTCAGCCCATTGTGGTGCGTCAGTTAGCCACTGAGTCGTATGAAATCATTGCCGGCGAGCGCCGCTGGCGTGCCAGCCAACTGGCTCAGCTGTCTGAAATTCCTTGTATTGTCAAAGACGTACCGGATGAAGCTGCAGTTGCGATTGCGCTGATTGAAAACATTCAGCGGGAAGACCTCAATGCAATGGAAGAAGCGGTGGCGCTGCAGCGTTTATTGGATGAATTTGAACTAACGCATCAGCAAGTGGCTGATGCGGTAGGTAAATCCCGCACCACAGTGACCAACCTGTTACGTCTGAATGCGCTGAATGACGATGTCAAACTGCTGCTGGAACACGGTGACATTGAAATGGGGCATGCGAGGGCCTTGCTGGCGCTGGACGGCCTGATGCAATCAGATGCTGCCCGTACTGTTGCGGCCAAACAAATGACAGTGCGTGATACGGAGAACCTGGTACGTAAACTGTTAGAACCTACTCCACAACCAGAGCCTAAAGCCAAAGACCCGGACGTTGCGTCACTTGAGCAGCGCTTAAGTGAACGTTTTTCCGCGCCAGTGCTCATCAATTACAACAAAAAAGGCAAAGGCAACCTGGTCATTTCCTACACCAGTCTGGATGAGCTGGATGGCATACTGCAGAAATTACAGGCCGGCTCGGCTGAAAGTTAAACTGTAGTTTTTCAATCTCTCAGACAAAAGTTGCAGTAAGGCCGCTTTTTCTTGCAAAAATAAGGCAGATAAGTATACTTGCGCTGGCCTAAAACTATTCAATATTGACGGGTTCAACGAGCGATAAAAAGTGGTTATAACGCATAAAAAAAGCCCTTTATCGCTAATCCTGAAGTTGTTGCTCAGCCAATTTGTGGCTGCTGCTGCGATCACAGCAATAGTTTGGCTGGCAATGGATGGACGATCCGCAAAATCTGCTTTGTTGGGACTGCTGTGTGGCATGCTTCCCCACGCCATCTTTGCCTGGTATGTGTTCCGCTTTCACGGTGCTGATCAGGTGCAAATTATCCTGAAGTCAATCTACCGGGGCGAAGCCATCAAGTTTCTGTTTATTGTGCTGCTGGTGACGGCAGTACTGAAAACTGTAGCAATAGTGCCTTGGATTTTTTTCACTGCATTTTGTGTCGCGCTGCTGCTACAGGTTTTGTTACCGCTTTTGATTAACAACGATAATTGGGAATGAAAATGGCATCAGGTGCTGAGCTTACAAGCAAAGAGTATATTACTCACCACTTGACCAACTGGAGAATTGGCGAGGGCTTCTGGTCCGTACACGTCGACACTCTGGCATGGTCTGTTCTCTTGGGTCTGGTTTTTCTGTTCTCTTTCAGAGCAGTAGCCAAAAAAGCCACTACTGGCGTGCCAACCAAATGGCAATGTGCGGTTGAAATGGTGGTTGAATTTATCGACAGTACTGTCAAAAGTACCTTCCACGGTAAAAGTCCGGTCATCGCGCCATTGGCTCTGACCATTTTTGTCTGGGTTCTGTTGATGAACTTTATGGATTTGATTCCTGTGGATTTCCTGCCGTGGACTGCCCAGCAGATTGGTGCTGCCATGGGATATGATCCGCATCATGTCTATATGAAAGTAGTGCCCACCACAGATCTGAACATGACCATCGCACTGGCGCTGGGTGTGTTTATTCTGATGATTTACTACTCCATCAAAATTAAAGGCGTGGGCGGCTTTATCAAAGAGTTAACCACTCAGCCATTTAACACCCCTTGGTTATACTGGTTCAACTTTATTCTGGAGGTTGTTGCCCTGTTGGCCAAGCCGCTGTCTCTGGCACTGCGTTTGTTCGGTAACATGTACGCTGGCGAGCTGATTTTTATCCTGATCGCTATGGTGGGCATATTCCAGTTACCTATGCATTTCGTCTGGGCTGCATTCCACTTATTGGTTATTCCACTGCAGGCATTTATTTTCACAATCCTGACCGTGGTTTACCTGAGCATGGCGCACGAAAAACACTGATTTCGTTATAAAAATTTCGTTTTAACTTTAACTTAGAAACTTGGAGAAAATCATGGAAATGGTATTAGGTTTAAAACTGATCGCAGTTGCCTTATTAATCGGTTTAGGTGCTCTGGGCACTGCAATCGGCTTCGGTACTCTGGGCGGTAAATTCCTGGAGTCTGCAGCCCGTCAACCAGAACTGGCTGGTTCTTTACAAGGTAAAATGTTCATCGTTGCTGGTCTGATCGACGCCATCGCGATGATCGGTGTTGCTATCGGTCTGTACATGCTGTTCGCAATGTAATTGGACGCGACAACACAACTTTTACTAGCAAATTAAGGAGAAGCGGCCGTGAATATTAACGCCACTCTCATTGGTGAATTAATCGCGTTCCTGGTGTTCGTACTGTTCTGTATGAAGTACGTATGGCCACCAATCATCGGTGCGATTGAAGCCCGCCAGCAGAAAATTGCAGACGGTTTAGCCGCGACAGATCGCGCTGAACAGGACCTGCGTCTGGCGCAAGAGAAAGCGAAACAGCAGTTGACTGAAGCAAAAGCCCAGGCTTCTGCGTTAATCGACCAGGCGAAAAAGCGTGAACAGCAGATTATCGACGAAGCTGCGGTGAAAGCTCAGGCAGAGCGGGACAAAATCCTGGCTCAGGCCAAAGCCGAGGTTGAAGCTGAACGGATCAGAGCGAAAGAAGAACTCCGCAAACAAGTGGCTGCCCTGGCAGTGGCTGGTGCTGAGAAGATTCTGCAGCGTTCTATTGATGAAGCTGCACACAGCGACATCCTGGAAAAGCTGGTCGCAGAACTTTAATGAGGATGAGCCATGTCTGAACTGACTAATTTAGCTCGTCCGTACGCCAAAGCTGCGTTTGAGTTTGCGGTAGAACACAAAGCGCTGGATGCCTGGCAAGGTATGTTGTTTTTCGCTGCGGAAGTAGCGAAAAACGGCTACGTTGCTGAGCAACTGCACAATGGTGCTGCGGCAGAACAACAGGCTGCGTTCTTTATTCAGGTTTGTGGCGAGCAATTAGATGCTCATGGCCAGAACTTTATTAAAGTCATGGCGGAAAATCATCGCCTGCTGGCGCTGCCAGCCGTGTTTGATGCCTATGTTGCATTAAAAGCAGAGTACGAAAAAGAAGCGACCGTCGAGGTGGTTTCTGCGTCTGCGCTCAATGCAGCACAACAGGACAAACTGGCTGCGGCTTTATCGCAACGTTTAGCACGCAAAGTAAAATTGAATTGTAGTGTAGACCCGACCGTCGTTGGCGGCATGTTGATCAAAGCCGGTGATATGGTGATCGACGGCTCGGTTCGTGGCAAGTTAGACCGTTTAGCTACTGCACTGCAGTCATAATTGGGGATTAGAGCATGCAACTGAATTCCACTGAAATCTCTGAACTGATCAAAAAACGTATTGAGCAGTTTGAAGTTGTCAGTGAAGCTCGCAACGAAGGTACTATCGTCGCTGTAACCGACGGTATTATCCGCATCAACGGCCTGGCCGATTGTATGCAAGGCGAAATGATTGAGCTTCCTGGCAACCGCTACGCTATCGCACTGAACTTAGAGCGCAGCTCTGTAGGTGCCGTAGTGATGGGTCCCTATGCGGACCTGCGCGAAGGTACCAAAGTAAAAGCCACTGGCCGTATCCTGGAAGTTCCGGTTGGTCCAGGCCTGTTAGGCCGAGTGGTCAACACTCTGGGTGAACCAATCGATGGTAAAGGTCCAATTGATGCGGCTGGTTTCGCTCCGGTAGAAAAAATTGCTCCGGGCGTAATCGATCGTCGTTCAGTCGACCAACCTCTGCAAACTGGTTACAAATCTGTTGACTCGATGATCCCAATCGGTCGTGGTCAGCGTGAATTGCTGATCGGTGACCGTCAGACCGGTAAAACGGCACTGGCCATCGACGCCATCATCAACCAGAAAGCGTCTGGCGTAAAATGTATCTATGTCGCTATCGGTCAGAAAGCTTCGACCATTGCGAACGTAGTGCGTAAGCTGGAAGAGCACGGCGCTCTGGCCCACACTATTGTTGTGGTTGCATCAGCTTCTGAAGCGGCCGCTCTGCAATTCCTGGCGCCGTACTCTGGCTGTACCATGGGTGAATACTTCCGTGACCGCGGTGAAGATGCACTGATCGTCTACGATGACCTGTCGAAGCAGGCTGTTGCTTACCGTCAAATCTCTCTGCTGTTACGTCGTCCACCAGGCCGTGAAGCCTACCCAGGTGACGTATTCTATTTACACAGCCGTCTGTTAGAGCGTGCATCACGCGTAAACGAGCACTATGTTGAGCGTTTAACTAACGGTGAAGTGAAAGGCAAAACCGGTTCTTTAACTGCGCTGCCAATTATCGAAACTCAGGCTGGTGACGTATCTGCGTTCGTACCAACCAACGTAATTTCGATCACTGACGGTCAGATCTTCCTGGAATCAGGCCTGTTCAACGCCGGTATCCGTCCAGCCGTTAACGCTGGTATTTCGGTATCCCGTGTGGGTGGTGCTGCTCAGACCAAGATCATCAAGAAGCTGGGTGGCGGTATCCGTCTGGCCTTGGCTCAGTACAACGAACTGGCAGCATTCGCTCAGTTCGCTTCAGATCTGGATGACGCGACCCGTGCTCAGTTAGAACACGGTCAGAAAGTGACAGAGCTGATGAAACAGCTGCAATACGCTCCAATGGGCGTCGCTGATATGGGTGTGTCTATTTTCGCGATTGAAAAAGGCTACATGAAAGACATCGAAGTGGCGAAAATCCTGGATTTCGAAGCTGCTCTGATCGCTTACATGCACGCTGAACACGCTCAGTTCATGGCTGATCTGAACAAAACCGGTAACTACAACGACCAGATCGAAGCGACCTTAAAAGGCGCTATTGAGAAGTTTAAAGCGACTCAGACCTGGTAAGCCTGTTGGGTGGGGCTTGCCCTGCCCGACCGTTGAAATATTCGGAGATTAGTCATGGCCGGCGCAAAAGAGATAAAAAGTAAGATCGGGAGTATTAACAATACTCGTAAGATCACCAGCGCTATGGAAAAGGTGGCAGTCAGCAAAATGCGCAAAGCGCAGGAGCGGGTTGCACACTCTCGTCCATATGCGGAAGGTATGCGCAAAGTGATCGGCAATATCGCGAATGGCAACATTGAATACCGTCACCCGTTCTTAACTGAACGTCCGGTAAAAAATGTCGGCTACATCGTGATATCGACAGACCGTGGCCTTTGCGGCGGCTTGAATACCAACGAGTTCAAACGTATTGCCAATGACATGAAAGGCTGGAAAGACCAGGGCGTACAAGCTCAGGTTGCAGTGATCGGTAACAAAGCCACGGCGTTTTTCAAACGTTTCGGCGGCAAAGTGCTGGCACAACAAACCGGCCCGGGTGATAACCCACGTCTGGCTGACGTAATTGGCTCTGTACGCGTGATGTTAACCGCGTACGAAGAAGGCCGTATTGACCGCTTGTTCCTGGTATTTAACCGTTTTGTCAATACCATGAAGCAAGAGCCGGTGATCGAACAACTCTTACCTTTGCCAAAAGCAGACGTAGCGGCGAAAAGCCACAGTTGGGATTACATCTACGAGCCGGATCCAAAAGTGATTTTAGATAAATTACTGGACCGTTACGTAGAGTCTCAGGTGTACCAGGGCGTTGTAGAAAATGCGGCCAGCGAACAAGCGGCCCGTATGGTAGCGATGAAAGCTGCTACCGATAACGCCGGTAACTTAATGGACGACCTGAAACTGGTTTACAACAAAGCTCGTCAGGCAGCTATTACCCAGGAACTCAGCGAAATCGTCGCTGGTGCCGCTGCGGTCTAAGGCTTAGGTATACAGGTTTGAGAAATTAGAGGAATTAACATGAGTCAAGGTAAGGTAGTCCAAATCATTGGCGCCGTTGTGGATATCGACTTTCCACAAGATGCGGTACCTGGTATCTACGCCGCTTTGAACGTCACAAGCGGCGACCTGGCTGGCTTAGTACTTGAAGTACAACAGCAGTTGGGTGGCGGTACTGTGCGTGCTATCGCGTTAGGTTCCACCGACGGTCTGCGTCGTGGTACTGAAGTAGCTAACACAGGCAAGCCAATTGAAGTTCCAGTAGGTAAAGCCACACTGGGTCGTATCATGAACGTGTTGGGTGAGCCAATCGATGAAGCGGGCCCAATTGGTGAAGAAGAGCGTTGGGCCATCCACCGTTCTGCTCCAAGCTACGAAGATCAGGCCGCTTCTAACGCGCTGTTAGAAACAGGCATTAAGGTTATCGACCTGGTATGTCCGTTCGCCAAAGGCGGTAAAGTAGGTCTGTTCGGTGGTGCGGGTGTTGGTAAAACCGTCAACAT
This sequence comes from Rheinheimera sp., assembly GCF_037442345.1. Lineage (GTDB taxonomy): Bacteria > Pseudomonadota > Gammaproteobacteria > Enterobacterales > Alteromonadaceae > Pararheinheimera. The sequence continues at coordinate 24,114 of NZ_JBBIQL010000021.1, forward strand.
GATGGAGCTGATCCGTAACATCGCGATCGAGCACAGCGGTTATTCTGTATTCGCCGGTGTAGGTGAGCGTACCCGTGAAGGTAACGACTTCTACCACGAAATGAACGATTCAAACGTTCTGGACAAAGTATCACTGGTGTACGGTCAGATGAACGAACCACCAGGCAACCGTCTGCGCGTTGCTCTGACCGGTTTGACCATGGCTGAGAAGTTCCGTGACGAAGGCCGTGATGTTCTGTTCTTCGTGGACAACATCTACCGTTACACGCTCGCGGGAACCGAGGTATCTGCACTGTTAGGCCGTATGCCTTCAGCCGTAGGTTACCAGCCAACACTGGCGGAAGAGATGGGCGTTCTGCAAGAGCGTATCACTTCAACCAAAACGGGTTCTATCACCTCTATCCAGGCCGTTTACGTTCCTGCGGACGACTTGACTGACCCGTCACCAGCAACCACCTTCTCGCACTTGGATGCGACAGTGGTACTGAGCCGTAACATTGCTGCTCTGGGTATCTACCCAGCCATCGACCCTCTGGATTCAACGTCACGTCAGTTGGACCCACTGGTAATCGGTAAAGAGCACTATGAAGTGGCCCGTGGTGTTCAGTCCGTTCTGCAACGTTACAAAGAACTGAAAGACATCATCGCGATCCTGGGTATGGACGAGCTGTCAGACGCTGACCGCACCACCGTATTCCGCGCTCGTAAGATCCAACGTTTCCTGTCACAGCCATTCTTCGTTGCTGAAGTATTCACTGGCTCACCAGGTAAATACGTTCCGCTGAAAGAAACTATCCGTGGTTTCAAAGGCATCCTGGACGGTGAGTTTGACCACCTGCCAGAGCAAGCCTTCTACATGGTTGGTTCTATCGACGAAGCGATCGAAAAAGCGAAGAAGCTGTAATATACAGCTTTAGGAGAGCGAAATGGCAATGACAGTACAACTGGATGTGGTAAGCGCCGAAGAGCGGATCTTTTCTGGTCTGGTGGAATCCATTCAGGTTACAGGTAGCGAAGGTGAGCTGGGTATTCTGCCTGGTCACATTCCGCTTCTGACTGGCATCAAGCCAGGTATGGTACGTATCGTCAAACAGTTCGGTGAAGAGCAGCTGCTGTATGTAGCTGGCGGAGTGCTGGAAGTTCAGCCTCATACTGTCACTGTGCTGGCGGACGTGGCTGTACGCGCCGAGGACTTAGACGAGCAGGCCGCTTTAGCTGCGCAGAAACGTGCAGAAGAAGCGATGCAACATGCGGGGGCTGACTTCAACTATGCTGAAGCCGCTGCCCAACTGGCCGAAGCTATCGCCCAGTTACGTCTGATCCAGAAAATGCGCAAGAAGTAATTGCTACACCAAGCATTTGAAAAGCCACCTTCGGGTGGCTTTTTTATTCCGGACTTCCTGTCCTCCACCCAAAGGGCCAACCTGCGGTTGTTACAATCCGTTCCCGACGGATTATTATTCCAGGCATCCTGCCTTTCACCCAGAGGCCATCGTCGCTGCGCTTCGATGTTCAACATTGTTCCCGACGGATCATCTATTCACTGAAATTTCAGTTTGAATTCGTTAGAATCCGAACATTACACCCTGCGTAAGGAAAGGTTATGGCTTTAAATGTTGTGATCCTGGCGGCTGGTAAAGGCACCCGGATGAAATCTGCGTTACCCAAGGTGCTGCATAAAGTAGCGGAACGCTCTATGGTGCAGCATGTGATTGATACGGCGCGCTCATTGGGTGCCGGAGCGGTTAATCTGGTGTACGGTTATGGCGCTGAACAGTTGCAGGCTGCTTTGGGTGATCAGCCACTGAACTGGGTGTTGCAGGCTGAGCAGTTAGGCACAGGCCATGCGGTGCAACAGGCGGTGCCTCATATCGCTGACAGCGATGTGGTGCTGGTGCTCTACGGTGATGTACCACTGACCCGTAAAGAAACACTGGAAGCCTTGTTAGCTGCCCGTCCTGCGGAGGGGCTGGCCATTCTGACCGTCAAGCTGACTAACCCGACCGGTTATGGCCGCATTATGCGCGAGAGCGGCCAGGTGGTGGGTATTGTTGAGCAGAAAGACGCCACGCCGGAACAATTACTGATTAATGAAGTGAACAGCGGCATTATGGCCCTGCCAGGTAAACAGTTGAAGCAGTGGTTAGGGAAGCTGCAAAACAACAATGCGCAGGGCGAGTTCTACCTGACGGACATCATCGCGATGGCGCATGCGGATGGTGTGGCTATTGCCACAGCGCATCCGGCCAATCCAATTGAAACCGAAGGCGCGAATAACCGCGTACAGCTGGCGCAGCTGGAGCGGGCTTATCAGGCACGTAAAGCCGAAGAGCTGATGCTGAACGGCGCCAATCTGCGTGACCCGGCCCGCATTGATGTACGTGGTGAGGTGACAGTGGGCAGTGACGTGATGATTGACGTGAATGTGATTTTCGAAGGCAAAGTGGTTCTGGGCAATGGTGTGGTGATTGGTGCCAACAGCATCCTGAAAGACTGCACTATTGGCGATAACACGGAAATCAAACCAAATACCATGGTGGATTCGTCAGTCATTGGTGCCGGCTGTTCTGTTGGTCCTTATGCCCGCATCCGGCCGGATTCTGTGCTGGCCGACGACAGCCATGTCGGTAACTTTGTCGAGCTGAAAAAGGCTCAGTTGGGCCAAGGCTCCAAAGCTAACCATCTGACCTATTTGGGCGATGCCGTGATTGGCAGCAAAGTGAATATTGGCGCCGGTACCATTACCTGTAACTACGATGGCGCCAATAAGTTTGTCACCACCATTGAAGACGGCGTTTTTGTTGGTTCGAACAGTTCGTTGGTGGCGCCAATCACCCTGGGGCAAAACAGTACCGTAGGGGCTGGCTCCGTGGTCACTGCCAGCGTGGCGGCCGATGAACTGGTGGTCGCGCGTTCGAAGCAGCGTCATATCAGTGGCTGGAAGCGCCCGGTCAAACTCAAAAAATAGCACCTGTCATCCGCCCTGTGTGGCCCAGGATCATTGTCTGCAAAAGTCCCCGCTAACACCGGGGATTTTTTGTTGATGGACCTATGTATACTGGGGTACAGGTTTTTGTATCGCAGTGAGGCTGCGAATGCGTAGCCATGCCAAGGACCAAGATGAATTCGATACCGCCCCTGTATTTTCAAACCGCCAACCTGCTGATCGACAGCAGCCGTCACAGTGTTCGCCGTGATGGCCAGGCAATAGCGCTCCCACCTTTGTCCTATAAGTTTTTGCTGGTGCTGGTGGCTGCCCGGGGCCAGGTGGTCAGTACGGATGAACTGGCTGAAAAAGTCTGGCAAAAAAATTATGTCAGCGACGAAACCATCAGCCAGCGCGCCTCGTTGTTACGCAAAGCGCTGGAAGACACAGCTGATCGTTACTTTGAAACGGTGCGGGGGACAGGTTACCGTTGGGTGGCCGATGTTGTTTTGCTGGACAGCCTGGTCAGCAAACCCGGATCGCCGCCTGATGGCCATTGGACGACAACAGCAAAAAAACTGTTGTTGGCAGTGGCTGGAATGGTCGCGTTGCTCGCGACTGCAGTGGTACTGCTACAACCGGCCAGCACTGAAACCAGCGGCAAGCCAAGTCAGCCGCTATCGGATCATGATCTGCTGTTGCAAAAAGCCAAAGCTTACGCCGCTCAGTTTAATGCCGCCGCCAACCCTCATGCCATTCAATTGTTCCGTGATGTGCTGGCGCTGGACCCTGGCTCGGAAAGCGCGAAGTTCGGACTGGCGGTGGCCTTATTACACCAGGTTTCTAAATTTAACGGCGAGCAGTTGTTGCTGCAGGAAACCGATCGGCTGTCGGCCGATCTGCTGGCGGCACAACCGGCCAACGCGAAGCGGCTTTGGTTACGCGCTTTTTATTTTGACGTGCTTGGCCAGATCAACAGTGCGACGGCACTCTATGAACAGGCGCTGGTGCAGGATGCGAATTTAACCGAAGCCAAAGGCGGGCTGGCTTACCTCTACCGGCAAAAAGGCCGGCTGCATGAAGCGTTGCATTTAAACATGGATATTATCGGCAGCGCGCTGCACTACCAGTTTCTGCAGGTGGCCGAGTGTCTGGCACTGGCGGGTTTAACTGACCTGGCCCGGGGATGGCACCAGCGTGCGTATCAACTGGCGCCGGATTCTGCTGTGGTGATTTCTGCGCTGGCCAGGTTTGAACTGACTCAAGGCAATGATGGCAAAGCTGAAGCGCTGCTCACTGCTTTGCATGCCAAAGGTATGGGCTCGGTGCAAAGTTATGAAACTGCCGCTATTCTGGCGCTGCGCAAGCAGCAGCCGGAACACGCGAAGAATTTACTGCAGCAAGCGGCCGGGTTGAGGCCAGCGTCAGATTACACCAGGGCCTGGCTGAGCTGGCTTAATGGCGACGATCAGCGCCTGAACCAGATCCAGGTTACCGTCGAAGATTGGCCTGATTTATGGGTGTACCGCGCCATCGGCCTGTTGGCCAGCCGGCAGCGGCAGGACGCTGTCGAGGCGCTGCAGCAGGCACAGCTCAATGGCTACCTGGACTATCGTTTTATTCAGCAGTTGCCCGTGTTTCATCAGCTTGATGACGACGCGGCCTATCAGAGCACGTTGCAGGCAATGGCGCGTGCTGCCGACAGCGAACGCGCCAAAATAGAAATCTACGTGTTGCCTAAACTGAACGGGCTGATAGTGCCGGCAAAATAACCGTCTGCATCAGCTGGTGAATTTGCCGGTGCATGTAGTGGGTGTTGTAGGCGCTGCTGGTGGTGACCACCGTGGCATTGTAGGCCGGAATGACAAACAGGTAGTTGCCGCCATTGCCAGCTGCCGCATAGGCTTTAATGGTCTTGCCATTGATCGGATAGCTAAATATCCACCAGGTTAAGCCATAATCGGCGTGCATTTCAGACATAGCTTCTGAATACGGCGTAAAACTCTTTTGCAGCCAATCGGCACTGACCAGCGACTTGCCTTGCCATTGGCCTTTATTCAACATCAGCTGGCCGATTTTCAGTAAGTCAGGGGCTTTGATTTTCAGGCCTCCACCGCCCTGAGTCAGCCCTTTGGGGCTATAAGGCCAACTGACTTCGTGAATACCTAAAGGCGTGAACAACTGCTGCTGAGCGTAATCCGACAGCTTCATTTTTGTTTTGCGTTCGATGGCCGCACCGGTCAGAAACACACCGGCAGTGCAGTAAGCAAAATCCCGGCCGTAAGGCTGGTCTGCGGGCGCTTTTTCCCAGGGCGCGTGGCCCCGTTCAGGCAGGTTGAGTACAAAGGACAGCCAGTCGGCCTGCAGATACATACGTTCTTCATTGCCAGCCGAATACTCTGTCCAGTCGTTGCATTCCAATGGGTTGGTCATACTGAGCAGCTGAAAAAAAGTCATGGCTGTTTTGGCTTTAGTGGCAAACAACAATGGCTGGTAATCGGCAAATACCGGCAACACCAGATCCTGTTCTGATGTAAACAGCTGTTGCTGCAGCGCCATACCAAACAGCAGGCTGGTGACAGACTTACTTGCCGAGCGAATGTCATGCAACGCTCTGGCAGAGCTGCCGTTAAAATACTGCTCGTACAGCAGCTGGTTGTGTTGCTGCACTAAAATGCCAGCCATCTTTTGCAGCTTCAGTGCTTCAATGTCCGCCTGAATAGCCAGAGGTTCTGCGGCCTGAAGCCAAGGGCTCAGGCCTAACGTGATGCTGAAGATGAGTTTTTGTAGTAGTGGTTTCATTACCGGGTCTCCTGATATGTGACCCGGTCAGCTTGCGTGAAATGGCGCTGACTCGCCTGAAGTTTTGCTGAAGATGGCTGAAGAATGGCGGAATATAAAGCGAAGGCGGTGTGATCAGGGTTCCCTATGAAACTCTGGTTAAAATAACGCCGTCAGCAGGCTCATCGGGAAAATCAGTTCCGGTACCAGCAAAGCCTGGTGATGCAGACTCAGACTGAGCCACTGCAAGGCAGCATCAAAAGCTGTCATCAACACCACCAGCAAAACGAAAGTTTGGGCCAGTTGTCTGAAGCCTGGTAACTGGAAGGGGTCTTTGGTTTTCATGCGATGCTCTCCTGCTCAGAACTATGGATTAGTCGCGTTGTGGCTAAAAATAGTTGGAACTCACCGCAATTTTTTTTAGACAGTCATAAAACGCAAAAATGCCCGCATGAAATGTAAAGATAGATCAGTAAGATAAGATCTAGTTGCAAATAGTTATCATTTGATCAAGAATGTCGGCCCTAAGATAAATGAGAATAAATCTCAATTAAGGAGCCGTTATGCTGAAACTGAAAACCAGCTGCATGGCCGCACTGCTGCTGGCAAGTGCAGCTGCTGTCGCCCATACCCCTTATCTGGCACCGGAGAGTTTTGAACCAGTGAACAACTGGGTCACCTTGGATGCTGCCTTTGCTGAAAAATTCTTTTTGCCTGAAGTGAAGTTTGATCAGAGCGAATTCAGCGTCACACAACCGGATGGTCAGAAGGTCAAACCCAGCGAACTGTTTGTAGGTAAAACCCGTACCATGCTGGCGCATGAAGTTAAAGCCGAAGGAACCTACCGTTTCAGCACAGGCCAGCGGTATGGCGCTGTATTTCGCAGCTGGCAACAAGATGGCAAAGTGAAAAACAGCCGTGACCCCAATGAAGCTGTGCCCGCAGGTGCCAGGCTGCTGGCGCATTTCCAGTCGGTGACTCTGGCTGAAACCTATGTCAGCAAAGGAGCTCCGGATAAAGCCGCATTAAAACCCAGTGGCCAGGGTCTGGAACTGGAATTTATCAGCCATCCGAATGATTTGTATATCGACACCCCGGTGCGTGCCCGGCTGCTGTTTAATGGCAAAGGTCTGGCTGGCCAGAAAGTAGAGTTGTTTCAGGCGGGTCAGACCGAGCCTGAAAGCAAAGCAGTGCAACAACTGACCAGCAATGCCCAGGGTGATATTGAATTCAGCGTGAAAAACAAAGGCAGCTATCTGCTGCTGAACCGTTACCGCACCGACGCGCCGGATGGCGCCAAAGCGCCGACTTATAGCTACAGCTACACCGCTGTGGTTGAAATCACTGAATAGGACATCCCCATGAAAACAACGAACAAAGCCCTGAGTCTGTTTCTGGCCATCAGCAGCTGCTACCTGATGGCGGCCGAGCCGGCTAAAACCAAAGGCCACCAGCCAACCCCTGAAAGCAAAGCCAGTTTTATCCGTGACTATGATCTGGACAAAGACGGTGTGGTCAGCGCGGAAGAATTTGCCCAGGTCCGCCAGCAGCGTTTCAGCGCTGGGGATGAAAACAAGGATGGCGTGCTGCAACTGGACGAATACGTCAATGAGTACGCCAACCGGCTGGATAAACGCCTGCATGCCGAGCGAGAAGGTCAGGTGAAACAAACCCATACCCGTATTGGTGCGTTGGACAAAGATAAATCCGGCAGCATCAGCCTGGCGGAGTACCAGGGCTCAGGGGATCGCGCTTTTGGTTTTATCGATACCAATAAAGACGGTGTGATTTCCAAAGCAGACCCTGCCCCAAAGCGTGAAAACACACAAAAACCTGAGCCAGTGCGGGCCCGCCCGGCATTGGTGATGCCAACCACCCACAGTGTGGTGGGCATGCTGGCGATGTATGACAAAAATGCCGATGGGCTGGTTACCAAAGAAGAATACCTGGCTGAGCGCACGGCAGCTTTTCAACGTACCGATCTGGATGGCAACGGTGACTTAAGTGCAGAGGAATACCTGAATGAATTTGTTGACCGGTTGGACCGTCAGGTGGCTAAAACCCGTGCGTCACAACTGAAACAAGCCGAAGTGCGTTTTGCTGCGTTGGATAAAGACAACAACCAGCAGATCAGTGGCGCAGAATACAACGCATCGGGCGACCGCATCTTTGCACGCTGGGACACGAACGCTGACAGAGCTGTCAGTATGAAAGAAGCCTTGCCTGCTATTGAACCTTCGCAGCGGGCGGATTGATGCGTGCATTGGTTCTGATGCTGGTGTTGGGTTTTGCCGGGCAATTGCAGGCAGAGCCTTACCGGCAGCCATGGCTGGACGCTGAGTTGTCACTCGAGCTAACCGGCATCGCTGACCGGCAATGGCAGCAGAAGCTGCCAGAGCTGCAGCTCTGGCTGAAAACGCAACAGCAGACCTATGACAAGCCCGGCCTGTCTGTTCAGCAACAGTGGCGGCAACGCTGCGAACAGCTGCGCCAGCAGCTGCATAATGCAGTGAGTTGTCGTTTGGGGGCGGCAACACAGCAGTGGCAACAGGCGGTGCTACAGAAGCAACTGCCAGATCGGGTCGCGTTGCGCCAGCAAAGCAGGCAACTGAATCAATTGTTGGCGTCAGATACTCAGATCCAGTGGGACTTTCAGGGGATGGCCAGAGCGGCAATGGCTCAGCAACTGACAGCAAAGCTGAAACAGCTGTGGCCACAAGCCAGCAGTTACCGTCTGACTCTGGCGGGTCTGTATTGGTACAGCGGCCCGGCGCAACCACTGCAGCTTGGAGAGTCCGCATTACAGCAGCTAAAAGTGACGCAGTTGTCACTGGCGCAGACAGAGCAAAGCCCTGGTTATCAAGTGGCGCACCGGACTTACAGCGCCGTACTGAACCCGGCTGATGGCTGGCCGGTGGAGTATGGACCCACGGCGACAGTGGCCACCGCCGATCTGGTGCTGGCCTGGGCTCTGGCACAAAGCCTGGCGGTACTTGCACCGCAACAAGGTTTACAACTGGCAAACCGACAGCAAAGCGCGGCCTTGCTGCAAACAGAACAAGGTCAGCTGCAGGCGTCAGACCTCTGGTATGCCTTGCTGGCGGATACACGCCAGCAACACAGCCAACATATGCAAATCCGGTATTTGCTGCCCGAATTACCGGGTGACGCCCGGCGGCCTTATCTGTCGCTCTGGCTGGCAGATGAGCAGCAACAACTGGTACGGCAGCTGGAAGTCTCGGGTGCGCAGCAGCGCTGGTGGCAGGAACTGCGGCATTGGTGGCGCAAGCAGGCGCGCCAGGCTCCGGAGCAATTTGACAGCCTGGCCGGTGCCACCCATAAAGCGGGCTGGCAGCAACTCAAGTGGGATGGCCGTGACCAGCTAGGGGCTGTGGTACCGGCCGGGCGCTACTGGTTGCACCTGGAGATCGCCAGAGAACAGGGTGGGCATCAGCATCTGAAATGGCCACTCGACTGGCAGCCGTCATTGGCGCCACAACAACACAAAATCAGCGGAGAACTCAGTGCCATCACATGGCAATTAGCTGATTAAAGCTCTGGTTTCCGTGACCACAAACCTCCGCCTGAGTAAGGCGGAGCATTCCGCATTCCCATGATTAAGTTACTGATTTTATTCAATAAATATTAAATAATTTTGTTGAGAGTAATTCTTATTTGATCTAATCTTGCCGCCAACAAAAACACATTCAGAGTCATTTCTGAACACGAAGGACCTACCTATGCTGACAAAAAAATCTCTGCTGGCGCTGGCCATCAGTACTGCTGTACTGAGCCCTGTGTACGCCGAAACGACCCCGACTGAACTGGAAGCCGTGACAGTTTCTGCTGACGCGCTGGACAGCAAAAAATCCAGCACTGCAGCCACTGTAGTGAAAAAAGCCGACGAGCTTGAAAAAGAACAGGCGCAGCAGCTGCAGGATTTAGTGCGGTATATTCCAGGCGTCAGCCTGACTGACCAGGGCCGTTTTGGCTCCTCAGGTTTTAATATTCGTGGCCTGGAAGGCAATCAGGTTGCCATCACAGTGGATGGTTTGTCGGCGGGCGAAACCTTAAACCCGGCATCTTATGCCTTCTATGACTTTTTCGCGGCGGGCCGTGGTGGCGTCGACCCGGATCTGGTCAAACAAATTGAAGTGGTCAAGGGCGCAGACGCCATTGCCGCCGGCAGTGGCTCTTTGGGGGGGGCTGTGCTTTTTGTGACCAAAGACCCGGCCGATTTCTTAACACCCGAAGGTGATGACGCGGCGCTGAAACTGAAAGCCGCCTACAACGGTGCCAATGACGAGCTGGCCACCACACTGACCGCTGCTGGTCGTGCTGGTGCCTGGGAAGCCCTGCTGGTGGGCACCCTGCGCAATGGGCATGAAATGGAAAACTACGACGATTCAGCAGAGAAGCAAGCCATGACCGGTTCAGGCCGCCCTGTGGCCGACCCGCTGGACAATCAAAGCCACAATATTCTGGCCAAAGTGAAGTACCAGGCTTCAGCCCGTCACGAGCTGGGGTTAACGGTTGAATCTTACAAAGCGGATACGGACACCAATAATCTGTCCTGGTTAAGCCGCAGCTATCTGACCCGCAACAGTGATGACCAGGTGAAGCGCCAGCGTGTAGGTATTAACCACCAGTGGCTGGCTGAAACTGCCTGGTTTGACAGCGCCAGTTCCAGCCTGGATTTTCAGACCACAGAAAACAACGCCTATACCCTGATGCTGGCCCCGGCCAGCACAGCGCGGCTTTGCTCGCCTGGCCCTTGCTACCGCAGTGAAGACCGGGATTATCAGCAGGACTTAACCAAGTTTGCCTTTGCGTTCGACAAAGAGCTGGCTGGCGAAGTGAACCAGCAGTTGTTATATGGCGGCAGCTTTGAGCAACGTTCTGTCGACTTCTCAGCCATCGACACCAGCTATGTCGGGCAAACCGATGAAATTGCCCGCCAGGACATAGACCCGGATTTTGTGCCGGAGACAGACGCCGACTCACTGGCATTTTATCTGCGTGACCATATTCAGTTTGCACAAAGCAAATTCAGCCTGCTGACAGGCGCCCGTTATGACCATGTTAGCTACAGCCCGACAGTGGGTGAAGGTTTTAACGACAGCACGGGTTCAGTGCGCGATTTATCCTTCAGTGCCCTGACCGGCCAGCTGACCGGCCGTTACCAGCTGGATGCAAAGCAGCGGTTTGAAGCGCAGGTCGGCCGTGGTTTCCGTGCACCGAGTACCGAAGAGCTGTATTTCCAGACCGCCAATGTCAGTCGCACTGAGCAGGCCACCGGCGTAGTGGTAGACGGCTTAAACAGTGCGCTGTCGAATCCGGATCTGGAAGCAGAATACAGCACCAATCTGGAACTGAGTTACCTGTGGCAAGGTGAACAAGGCCGGGTTCGTGTGGGGGTATTCCATGATAAGTACGACAACCTGATCACCCAGGTGACCAAAGTGCAAAACCCAGACACAGTGTACGAAAGCTGTTCCAGCTTTGGTTGCACTGTGACACAAGGCAACCCGTACACCATTAACGAAAACGTAGGTGAAGCCACAGTCAAAGGGCTGGAACTGGAAGGCAGCTGGCGGCTGAGCCCGGAGCTGGAACTGCGGCTGGCTTACAGTCACCTGGACGGTGAAGAAGGCAATGGTGACCCGCTGATCACCGCCAGCCCGGACAACCTGGTGCTGGGGGCTCAGTATCAGCTGACCACCTGGTGGCATCTGCACAGCAATTTGTCTTATACCGCCAAAGTGGAGGCCAAAGATGCTTATGAAACGGATGAAGACGGCGAACAGACGCCGCTGGTGACATACCTGCCGGGCAGCTCTGTGGTGCTGGATCTGGTCAGTAACTTCCAAATCGGTGACAGCTGGCAGGCCAGTCTGGGCGTCTATAACCTGCTGGACCGTGAATACTACCGTTGGGAGCGCATTCGCTACGCCGCCAGCAGCCGTAACAATATCAGTGCCGACGGCATCCAGCGGTACAGCGAACCTGGCCGCACCCTGCGCGCCAGCATCAGCTACAGTTTTTAGCCCTCCTTGTCTGGGCCTTTGCTCAACCACCTGCCTGGCAGGTGGTTTTTTTCGTTTAAGCTGCCATCACCCTCAGATCAAAGTTATAATGTCACATCTGTTTTACTGCCGGTTTCCCAGTCATGATTGAGTTGTACAGCCTGTGCGCCGCGGCCCTGGTAATGCTGGTGTCGTTATCCGGTGCTGTGTTGTTTTTATTGCCAGAACGACGCTTGCAGGCCTTTCTGCCACTGATCCTCAGCCTGGCCGTGGGGGTGCTGTTGGCCAACGCCTTTTTGCATTTGTTGCCGGATGCTCTGTCACACCAGCACGAAAGCCGCCCTGTACTGGCCTGGGTGCTGGCCGGGTTATTGGGCTTTTACCTGCTGGAGCGGTTGCTGAAACATAACCACCCTGAACTGCCGGGGCCACAAAGTTATGGCAAGGTGAACCTGGTGGCTGACGGCGTGCATAACTTTATTGATGGCGTGTTGATTGCCGGCAGTTTCCTGGTTGACCCTCTGCTGGGAGTCACCACCACAGTGGCTATTTTGATCCATGAACTGCCGCAGGAAATCTCCGATGTGGCCGTATTGCTGCATGCCGGCTTCAGCCGTAAAAAAGCCTTATTGTTTAATTTGCTGTCGGCCAGTGCCTGCCTGGTGGGCGTGGTGGTCACTCTGCTGATCAGCCATTGGATGACTCCCAACCTGAGTTACTTGCTGGCGGTTACCGCCGGTGCTTTTATCTACCTGGCCAGTGCCGATTTACTGCCCTTGCTGCGGCAACAACAGCAAAATAATAACCTGCTACAACCGCTGTTTATGCTGCTGGGTGTGCTGCTGATGTGGCTGCTGATGGGGCCTGAGCATAGCCACCAACACTGATCTGTTGTTATTTCACCTGCAATTTTAGCTGCCCCCTTTTTATTTAAGTTTCGTTTGTGTAAAATAACTTTCGAAACGAAACTTAAGTGAATGGCAGATGAACAAACGTAATACCCAGCAACGCCGCCGTCTGATCCTCGACCTGTTAAACCAACAGGGCGAAGTCAGTGTGGAGCAGCTGGCTGCCCATTTTGATACCTCTGAAGTCACTATTCGTAAAGACTTAACCGCCATGGAAGACATTGGCCTGTTGCTGCGTCGTTATGGCGGCGCCGTGCTGGTGCCACAAGAACTGATCCATGAAGCGGCGGTCGAACAAGTTTCACAACGAAAGTTACAGCTGGCCAAAGCAGCCGCCGCGCTGATCCGTGACCATAACCGCATTATTCTCGACAGTGGCAGCACTACAGCTGCGCTGTTGCCTGAGTTGTCGCATAAAACCGGCCTGGTGGTGATGACCAACTCGCTGGCCATTGCCAATGCGCTGCGCGAACTGGAAAACGAGCCGACATTGCTGATGACGGGGGGCAGCTGGGACGCGCAGTCCGAATCCTTTCAGGGCCAGCTGGCAGAGCAGATGCTGCGCGCCTATGATTTTGACCAGTTGTTTATTGGTGCCGACGGCATAGATCTGCAGCGTGGCACCACCACGTTTAACGAACTGACCAGCTTAAGCCGGGTGATGGCCGATGTGGCCCGCGAGGTGATAGTGATGGTCGAATCCGACAAAATCGGTCGGAAAATTCATAACCTGGAATTGCCCTGGTCTGTGGTCAGTGTGCTCGTCACCGACGACCAACTCAGCCTCGAGGCGAAACAGGCCATAACAGCGCATGGCGTCAAAGTGATTTGCGCCCCCCTTGTTTAACCGGAGTAGAACAAATGTGTGGAATTGTAGGTGCAGTAGCACAACGTGACGTGGTCGAAATTCTGGTCGAAGGCTTACGCCGCCTGGAATACCGTGGTTATGACTCCGCTGGTGTGGCGGTGTTGGGGGCGGCCGGTGAGCTGCAGCGCGTGCGCCGTTTAGGCAAGGTCAAAGAGCTGTCTGACGCCATTAAAGCGCAGCCCATCCCGGGCGGCACCGGTATTGCGCACACCCGTTGGGCCACCCACGGTGAGCCTTCAGAGCGCAATGCCCACCCTCATGTGTCTGACAACATCTCTGTGGTGCACAACGGCATTATTGAAAACCACGGCCCGCTGCGTGAAATGCTGAAAGCCAAGGGTTATGTGTTTAACTCCGACACCGACACTGAAGTGATCGCCCACCTGGTGGAAGAAGAGCTGAAAAACACCGGTTCTTTATTAAAAGCAGTGCAAACCGCCGTCAAGCAATTCACGGGGGCCTATGGCACTGTGCTGATGGACAAAACCGACCCAAGCCATTTAGTGGTGGCACGTTCAGGCAGCCCGCTGGTGATTGGTTTTGGTATTGGCGAAAACTTTATTGCCTCTGACCAGCTGGCCTTATTGCCTGTGACCCGTCGTTTTATGTTTCTGGAAGAAGGCGACGTGGCCGAAGTCACCCGCCACAGCGTCACTGTGTACGACAAAAACGGCGTTCAGGTAGAGCGTACTGTAACGGAGTCTACCGCCAGCTATGACGCCGGTGACAAAGGCCAGTACCGCCACTTTATGCTGAAAGAAATTTACGAGCAGCCAAGTGCCATTATCAACACGCTGGAAGGCCGTTTAGGCAGCGACTCTGTGTTGGACGAAACCTTTGGTAACGGCGCGGCTGAGCTGTTCAAACAAGTTCGCCATGTGCAAATTGTTGCCTGTGGTACCTCGTACCACTCCGGTATGGTGGCCCGTTACTGGCTGGAGTCTTTAGGCGGTATTTCCTGTAACGTTGAAATTGCCTCTGAATTCCGTTACCGCAAATCTTTTGTCCAGCCGGGCAGCCTGCTGGTCAGTATTTCGCAGTCTGGCGAAACCGCCGACACCCTGGCCGCACTGCGCTTAGCCAAAGAAGCGGGTTATTTAGGCAGCCTGACTATTTGTAACGTCGCGGGTTCATCTTTGGTGCGTGAATCAGACCTGGCCTTTATGACACGTGCTGGTGCGGAAATTGGTGTGGCCTCAACCAAAGCCTTTACCACTCAGTTGGTGGGTTTAGCCATGCTGACGTTGGCCATTGGTAAATACAACGGCCTGACGGCTGCCCAGCAGCAGGACATGGTGCAGGCACTGAAATCACTGCCTGCCAAACTGGAAGAAACCTTAACCCTGGCACCAAAAATTGAAGTGCTGGCCACCGAGTTTGCCGATAAACACCACTCGCTGTTCCTTGGCCGTGGCGACCAGTACCCCATTGCAATGGAAGGCGCGCTGAAGCTCAAAGAAATTTCTTACATTCACGCTGAAGCTTATGCGGCTGGCGAGCTGAAACACGGCCCGCTGGCGCTGATTGACGCCGACATGCCCATTATTGTGGTGGCGCCAAACAACGACCTGCTGGAAAAACTGCAGAGCAACGTGGAAGAAGTGCGGGCCCGTGGTGGTATTTTGTACGTATTCGCCGACGTGGATGCCCACTTTAAATCGGACGCCACTCAGCGGGTACTGAACGTACCTCACGTGCACCCGCTGATCGCGCCTATCGTCTACACCATTCCGCTGCAGTTGCTGAGCTACTACGTCGCCATTATCAAAGGCACAGACGTCGACCAGCCACGCAACCTGGCCAAGTCGGTGACTGTTGAATAAGTTGTTGTTTTGAAAATAAAAAGGCTGGATTTTTCCAGCTTTTTTATTGCTTGTAATTCAGTGCCCGATTGGCCAAGATGGTCATTCCCCGGTTTTTTGAGTGCGCTAAGGTGATAAAAATCTCGACCAGCCAAGGGCTTGAGTTTGTGCAGCAGCATGGGCAAAGCATTCTGGATGCCAGCATTGCGGCGGGTTACCCCATTTTGCATAGCTGCCGCTCTGGCCGTTGCGGTTTATGCAAAGCCAAACTGGTGGCGGGCGACACCCAATGTTACCGGCGCGAGGCGTTGCCTGCAGCTTTGAGTCAGGGCTCTTGGATCCTGACCTGCAGCCGCAGCGCGCTGTCGGATGTTCAGCTTGACTTAGCTTCCGGCCAGCCGATGCGAATGGCCAAAGCGGTGAAACTGCCTTGTGTGATCCGTCAGCTGGCTGACCATGGCCCGGACGGGCTGCTGGTCAGCCTGCAATTGCCTTTGGTGTGCAGAACCCGTTATCAGCCCGGTCAGCGCCTTTGTGTGCTCAGTGCAGCGGGCGTTTCCGGCACTTACCAGGTGGCGGCTGTATTGCCCGAGCAACGCCAAATTCAACTGCGGCTGGCGCGGCACAGTGACAGCGCGTTACAGCACTACTGGTTTACCGAAGCCAAAGTTGACGATGTGCTGAGTGTGCTGGGCCCTCTGGCGGTGCCGGATGATGCCGCTGGTGCGGATTAAGTCTGCGCCTGATAGTGCGCCATATCCAATACCCGCTCTATGCCCGCAATTTTGTCATCCGGGTGATGGTTGACATACAACAAGGTGGTTTCGCCCTGCCGGGTTAAAATGCCCAGCAGCGCCAGCACTTTCAGCCGGTTCAGCGGGTCCAGCCCATTGCAGGGCTCATCCAGAATCAACAGGCTGGGGTGCTTCACCATAGCGCGGGCTATCAGCACCAGCCGCTGATCACCAAAAGACAACTGCTGAAACGACTGCTGCGCCTGATCGGCCAGCGCAATCAATTCCAGCCATTGCTGCGCCAGCTGCGTCTGATGCAGCGTGGGTTGTTCGTACAGGCCGATGCTGTCGTAAAAACCGGAGAGCACCACATGCAGCACCGGGCAACTGACGCGGTATTGCAGTTGCAGGCTGTTGGAGATCAGCCCTATATGTTTTTTAATATCCCAGATGCTTTCGCCCTGACCACGCTGGTAACCCACCACTTCCAGGTCATTGGTGTAACAATGCGGGTTGTCGCCCGTTACCATCGACAACAGGCAGGTTTTGCCGGAGCCATTGGGGCCGACAATCTGCCAGTGTTCGCCACGGTTTACCTGCCAGTTCAGGCCCTGAAATACCACCCGGTCATCGTAGTGCACTTTGCCGTTAAGCAGCCGCACCAGCCGCTGCTGCCCATCCGGTAAAGGCGGTGTAAAACGGTCCTGATCTTTGGCTGGTAGCTGTTTGGGTGGGTTTTGTAAGCGGCTGAGTTTGTTCAGCTCAGCCAGATCGGCCGGGTTCAGGCCATCACTCTGGTTTTGCCACACCAGCTCCCCTTGGTTCAGATACAGCAACTGCCGGGTAAAGGACGGAATTTCACTGTGGCGGTTGGTTACCAGGATCAGGGTGAACTGCTGCTGGTGCTGTGCCAGCCAGTGGCGCAAGGCGCTTTCGCTGGCGGCGTCCAGGCCGTTATAAGGTTCATCCAGAATCAAATAGTCCGGCCGCTGCAACAAAGCACGCAATAACAGCACCTTACGGCTTTCCCCAGTCGACAAGGCTAAAAAGGCGGTGTCGAGCCGAGGGCTGAACTGCAGCACAGCCGCCAGTTGATCCAACTGCTGCTCCAGTTCCCTGGTCCACGGGCTGAATTCGCGTTGGATCAGTTCGCGGGCACTGCTGGGGGTGGGCAGTACGTCCAGAATATCGGCGTCGTCTTTGCGTTTTTCGGCGTCAATCAGCGCTTTTTGTTGCTCAGTGCTGACCCAGGCCACTTTAAGGCTGGCAGCGGCTGGCCGCTGAAACTCGCCGCGCAGGCACTGGCCTTCGCCGGCCAGAATGGCCGCCAGGGCGGATTTGCCACTGCCATTTAGCCCCAGCAGCACTGTGTGCTGGCCGGGGGCGATCGTCAACTGCTGCAGCTGCATCCGGTAGTCTTTACCCAGTAAAAATTCACAGTGCCGCACACTAAACATCGGTGTTCCTGCAACTTCAGCTTAAATGCTGTTTAAAAAAGGCGAGGGTGCGCTGCCAGGCCAGTTCGGCTGCGGCCTGGTGGTAACGAGGTGTGGTGTCGTTATGAAAGCCGTGTTGGGTGTCCGGGTAGGTGTAGCTGACCGCATTTTTGCCGGCCGCTTTCAGCGCTGCATCATAAGCGGCTGCCCCGGCATTCACCCGTTCATCCTGTTCGGCATAGTGAATTAACAAGGGTGCCTGAATGGCGGCGACCTGGTCGGCGTCGGCCTGGCGGCCATAAAAAGGCACTGCGGCTTTCAGTTCTGGCAACTGGGTGGCCAGGTAATTGGCCATACCGCCGCCATAACAAAAGCCGGTTACGCCCAGTTTGCCATTGCCCTGCGGCCAGCTTTGCATCGCCTTGGCCACCGCAATAAAGTCTTGTTTGGTTTTGTCCTGATCCAGCGTGCCAAACATGCCTCTGGCTTTGTCTTCGTCGCCTGGGTACCCCCCCAGTGGAAACAAGGCATCCGGTGCAAAGGCAATAAAACCTTCCAGCGCCAGCCGGCGGGTGACATCTTCAATATGGGGGTTTAAGCCCCGGTTTTCATGCACCACCAGCACCAGCGGGCGTTTTGCGCCATCCTTGTCGGCCGCTTTCGGCTGAGCCAGATAACCGCGCACAGTGCCGTAGCCGGCGGGTGAAGGCAGCTCCAGGTAACGGCAGGACAGCGCCGGGTCGTCCGGACTGATTTGCTGACCAAAGGCATAATCGGGCTGCAGCGCTTCCAGTATGCTCAGCGCTGTAACACCCGCCACTGCATAGCGCGCCACGCCACTGAGAAAATCGCGGCGGCTGATATCGCCATGCACATACTGATCAAAGAGTTTTAACGTCTGAGGTGAAAAATCGGCAGCGGTTTTACGGGTTTTGGGTTGGTCAGCCATGATGTCTTCCTGCTGTGAATGGGTGGCTGTTTTTTATACAGCAAGATGTCATCTGCCGCCTAGTCCGGCATGACGAAACTACAACAGAAGCCGCTCAAGTGCAGTTCATTGTTTGGTTAGTCTGTCTGCGGCATGGCCTGCGAAAATACCTTCAGAAGTTCAGGTTGCAACAGCGCAAAATCGTCCGGGCTGAAAAACTGCCGGTGCAATGCCAGCACATCGGCCTGATACGAG
Organism: Rheinheimera sp.; assembly: GCF_037442345.1. Classification (GTDB taxonomy): domain Bacteria; phylum Pseudomonadota; class Gammaproteobacteria; order Enterobacterales; family Alteromonadaceae; genus Pararheinheimera. The sequence goes on from NZ_JBBIQL010000021.1 coordinate 42,778, forward strand.
GCGTCGGCCATTTTCTGGTCTATCCACTGAATCATTTGCAGGCCAAGCGCACTTTTATTGCAGGCCAGGTAACCACGCACCAATGGCTGGTCAGTCAATTCATGGGTGTAGAGTTTAGGTGCATCCGGCACGTTCTGCAGGCTACGCAGGGTGATGGCGGCAAATTCCAGGACGGCATCCAGTCGCTTCTTACTGAGCATCAGAGCCAGGCTCTGGGCTGCTTCGTTGCCACTGCGCAGAAAAAACTGTGTGGGGTGCTGAGCAATCAGCCGGTCCAATCCGGCGCCATAACTACGGCCGCTGATCACCCCTATTTTCAGCTCTGGCTGTTGTTGCAGCAATACGGCTAAATCCACCGGAGGCTGACCCAGCTGCCGGGCGCTAATCAGTTGCAGTGGCGGATAAATGGTGGTGGGTAAGCGGGCGAAATACAAAAATTGCTCGCGTTGTGGTGTTCTGATTTTGCTCAGTGCACAGTAATTGCCAGGTTGTTTCAGCATTTGCCAGGTGCGTAAGTCACTGAGCTGCATCGGTTGAATCTGCAGTTCAGGCGCGGCACTCTGGCTCAGCCGCTTCAGTATTAAAGTTTCCACATTGATGCGCTCTGCATCAGACTGCGGCAGATGATTTTCCAGCAATAACATTAATTGCGGCGCTGCTGTGGCCGGCTGGCTACACAACACAAGGATAAACACCAATGGCCAACAACAAAGACGCAGCATAGCTACTCCGGTCTTGAGGCTTCTTTGAGTGTTCTAAAGTAACGTAAAAAAACGGCTGGTGCATCATCAGCCTGAGTTGAAAGCCACCAGTGCAGGATAAAGTGCGACCTGCAGAGTCTTTTTGCCGGGATGGGGTCTGGTTGCGACAATATGTCACATCGCGTCTTGCACACTGGCGGCTTATGCTGAATACGGGTTCACTGCAGGTCTGGCGACAGGCAGTGGTATCCTCTGTATAAATTGCCTTTGGCTGCCTGTTCCGGCAGCCATTTTTTTGTTTTCCAGATTATTCAGCGCCATTAATGCTATGGTAATCAGGGCGTGTTGAACTTCGCTCCCCGTTTCGCGTTCAGAACGCCGCCAGAGCGAACAACATGTAATCTCGAAACGTCAACAAGCCCTAATCACCTGAATAACCATGAGTTATCTATGGCAGAAAATAAAACACAGCCGACCGATGTGGCGGTGGCTGATTACCTGGCCGCTATTGAAAAACCAGCCCGACGTGCCGACTGCGGGCAGCTGGTGCAACTGATGCAGCAGGTTGTTGGCGAAGCCCCGGTCATGTGGGGCCCCAGCATTGTTGGCTTTGGCCGTTACCATTACAAATACGCCTCAGGCCGTGAAGGCGATATGTGTCTGATTGGTTTTGCCAACCGACAGGCCGAAATCAGCCTCTATGTGCTGAGCTGTGGCGAGACAGACCCACAGCAGGAGCTGCTGTTAAGTCAACTCGGCAAGTTTCGCAAAACGGTGGCTTGCATCTACATTAAAAAGCTGGCCGATATAGACCTGGCGGTACTGGAGCAATTAATCCGCTATTCGATGCAGCAGACCCGGCAGCGTTATCCAGAATAAAGCTGTAGCAACTGCTGGCTTTGCTGACGGATTTCGTCGATCAGTTGTTGAGGTTGCTGCACTGTGGCGCTGGTGCCGAACGACAATAACCAGCTGGCAAGGCTGCGCCAGTCGCTGCTGTGCAGTTCCAGCAGCATATGATCGGCCTGCTGGCTTTCCGTACCAAAACCCTGCCACCATTCACGTTTGGCGCGGTCAGCGGCGGCAGGTTCGAACCGGATCAGGGCACACAACTCTGGTGCCGGTACACAGCTTTGCAAAAACTGCTGCGCCGAGAAGTCGGGTCGGGTGGCTATTTTTTCCGGTAACAATTCCAGCTGACCAATCCGGTCTGTGCGAAAATCCCGCCAGTCCTGCCGCAACCTGCACCAGCCAATAAAGTGCCAGCGGCCGAGGTAATAAATCAGTCCGGCCGGTTCTACCTCACGTTCACTCTGTTGCCAGCTGGCATCCTGATACTGCAGCCGTACCAGCTGCTGATGGGTAATGGCCCGTTGCAATAAGGTCAGATCGGCGGCGGCTGGCTGAGTGCTCAGAGGGGCCGCCATGGCACGAACCAGATGCTGCAATCTGTCTTTGCTGTCATTGGGCAATACGGCTTTGATTTTATCCAATGCACTTTGCATCAGCTGGGTGTAGCCCGGGCTGGTCATACGCTGCGCCAGCAGCAAACCTGTGCTCAGTGCCATGGCTTCCTGCTCGGAGAAATTGACCGGCGGCAGCAGATAACCTTTCATCAGCCGGTAGCCGCAGCCAGCTTCGGCCAGCACCGGCACACCAGCTTCGGCCAGCGCCGCCATATCGCGGTAAATGGTGCGCACACTGAGGCCAAAATGCTCCGCCATCAGCTCGGCTGTGGCACTGCGGCGGCTTTGTAAAAACAGGATAAGCGCCAACAGGCGGTCAACACGATTCAAGCGGTGGCTCCTGCTTCGATAATCAACCTGCTGATTTTGCCATCCTGCAGCGCAAACACATAGCGCCACAACTGCTGACCGGCTTTGGCCTGCACCAGGGTCTGGCCGGCCTGCTCTGCTGCGGCAATCAGTTGCAGCTCAAGTGGGTGTTGCAGTTGCCAGCGCTGAATATCGGCACAGCCGACCCAGATTTGGTTCTGATACAACAATACGGCTTCGGGATCAAAACACGACAACAGTGCTTCGGTATCGTGACGGCTGAAGGCTTGCCAGTAATTGGCAATAGTGGGGTTCAGGCTGATCATTGTGCTCTCCTGCATCGTAAATCAGAGGCAGCATAAGGCAGCAGACTGACAACCTTATGTCAGGAGGAAAAGAGTAACAGCTGTTATTTTTCAGTCACTCAGCGCCGGCTTGATGGCCTGCGCTGGCAGGGAGAGCGGCTTTTGGTCGCTACAGAAAAGCGTCTGGCCGAATGTCAGTACATCTTTACTTAATATTGACACTTGCTTCGTTGAGGCTGCCAGCACTCTGCATTAGAGTACGCTCAGAAAAATTTAAGCCGCTTTACAGGAATCAAATTATGTTCAACGGGAAAAAGCCTTTGGTGCTGGCCGTAGTGGTCGCTTTAGCCGCAGGTGCTGCGTATTACTTCTGGCCTGCGGCCGACAACGCGGCGGGAGCTCAGGCCGGACAACGACCAGGCCCTGGCGGCCAACGTCCAGCTGGAGGTCCGCGTGCCGGAGGCCCTGCTGCCGCGATGAATCCCTGGACTATGCCGGTGCCGGTGCGGGTGGTTACAGCACAAAGCAGCGATTTAAAAGTACAACTGAAAGCCATTGGTACGGTGACACCGCTGAACACAGTGCTGGTACAAAGCCGGGTGGCTGGTCCTTTGGCTGAAGTGCTGTTTAGGGAAGGCCAGTTTGTCGAAAAGGGCCAGCTGTTGGCGAAGATTGACCCGGCCGAATACCAGGTGGCATTGGATCAGGCCATAGGCCAGAAAGAACAGAACCTGGCGCAGTTAAAAAGTGCCGAACAGGATTTAGCGCGCTTCGCCAAACTAAAAGAACAAAACACCATAGCCCAGCAGCAATACAACCAGCAGCAGGCGTTGGTGAATCAGTTGAAAGGGGCGTTGAAATCAAACCAGGCCTCTATTGATGCGGCGCGGTTACAGTTGTCGTACACCCACATTCATGCCCCCATCAGTGGCCGTCTGGGTCTGCGCCAGGTGGACGCCGGTAACCTGGTGCAGGCCAACAGCAGCACAGGGCTGGTCAGCATTACCCAGACTTCCCCTATAGCTGTGGTTTTTACCATTCCTGAAACCCAGTTGCAGATGGTGCTGGACGCCGTGCGAGCCGGTGAAATTCTCAGTGTTGAAGCCTGGGACAGAGCTGAACAACTGATGCTGGCCAAAGGCAGCCTGACCACGCTGGACAACCAGATTGATACCAGCACTGGTACCCTGAAACTGAAAGCTGAATTCAGCAACAGTGCCCAGGAGCTGTTCCCGAACCAGTTTGTCAATGTGCGGCTGAATGTGGCTGAACGCAAAGGTGCCGTCACTATCCCGCAGGACGCTGTGCAATACGGTTCTGCAGGCACTTATGTTTATATGATTGAAGAGAACAAAGCGCAGGTGCGCAACCTGGTGCTGGGGGCTGTCGACAATGGCCTGATTGAAATCAGGCAGGGCCTGCAAGCCGGTGAGCAGGTGGTACTGGAAGGTTTAGACCGTTTGCGCCCTGGCCGCGAAGTGGAAGTGCTGGTGCGGGATCAGCAAGCGGTGGAGCCGGAGAACAAAGCACCACAACAGCCCGCGCAACGACCAAAGGCTTAAGCGATGAACCTGTCCAAACCCTTTATTCTGCGCCCTGTCGCCACATCCTTGCTGATGCTGGCGATACTGGTGGCTGGTATTCTGAGCTGGCGTTTGTTGCCGGTGGCTGCTCTGCCGCAGGTGGATTACCCCATTATTCAGGTCTTTACCTTTAACCCCGGTGCCAGTCCGGACATTATGGCCCGCACCGTCACAGCACCGCTGGAACGGCGGCTGGGGCAAATTCCCGGCCTGAAACAAATGTCATCCAACAGTGCGGCCGGCAGCTCGGTGATCACGCTGCAGTTTGCGCTGGTGGTGGACATGGGCGTGGCGGAGCAGGAAGTGCAGGCGGCTATAAATACCGCGTCCTCCCTGTTGCCCAACGACTTACCGACACCGCCCATTTACCGCAAGGTGAACCCGGCCGACGCGCCTATTCTGACCTTGGCCATCAGCTCTGACACCCTGCCACTGCCGACAGTCTATGATCTGGTCGACACCCGTATGGCGCAGAAACTGGCGCAGTTGTCCGGGGTCGGTATGGTCAGCCTGGCCGGCGGTCAAAGGCCCGCCATCCGGGTGAAAGCTAACCCGGCGGCGCTGGCGAATTTAAACCTGAGTATGGAAACCTTACGCAGCGCCATCGCTTCGGCCAACACCAACCAGCCGAAAGGCAGTTTTGACGGCCCCTTCCGTTCCACCATGCTCGATGCCAATGACCAAATCCGTGACATTGCCGAATACCGTGAGCTGATTGTGGCCTACCGCAATGGGGCGCCGGTACGGCTGCAGGATGTGGCAAGCGTGGAAAATGGCGCGGAAGACCGCTTTTTAGCGGCCTGGGCCAATAGCAGCCCGGCTGTGCTGGTGAATATTCAGCGCCAGCCCGGAGCCAATGTGATAGACGTCGCAGACCGGGTTCAGGAACTGTTGCCCCAGCTGACGGCGACCTTGCCAGCCGCCGTGAATGTGCAGGTGCTGACTGACCGTACCCAAAGCATCCGGGCTTCGGTGCGCGATGTGCAGGAAGAGCTGGTGTTTGCAATTGGCCTGGTGGTCTTTGTCACCTTCCTGTTTTTACGCACAGTTCCGGCCACTATTATCCCGAGTTTAGCGGTGCCGCTGTCGCTGGTCGGCACTTTTGCGGTGATGGTGTTTCTCGATTTCTCGGTGAACAACCTGACGTTGATGGCGCTGACCATTGCCACAGGTTTTGTGGTGGACGACGCCATCGTCATGCTGGAAAACATTGCGCGCCACCGGGAAGAAGGGGATTCGGCGCTGGAAGCCGCACTCAAAGGTGCCAAAGAAATTGGTTTTACCCTGGTGTCGCTGACCGTGTCACTGATTGCGGTATTGATCCCGCTGCTGTTTATGGCCGATGTGGTTGGTCGCTTATTCTTTGAGTTTGCCGTGACCCTGGCGGTGGCTATTGCCATCTCGCTGGTGGTGTCTTTGACTCTGACCCCAATGCTTTGTGCCCGCCTGCTGAAAAGCCTGCCCAAACATGAGGAGCAAAATGGCCTGATGGACAAAGTGATCCGCCGCTACGGGGAGTGGCTGCAGTGGGTGCTGCAGCACCAGCGGCTGGCAATGCTGGCGATGCTGGGCACAGTGGCGCTGACGGCGCTGATGTATCTGGCCGTACCCAAAGGCTTTTTCCCGGTGCAGGACAGTGGGGTGATCCAGGTGGTCACCGAAGCGCCGCAGGATATTTCTTTCCAGGCCATGGCAAAACGCCAGCAGCAACTGGCGGACCGTATTCTGCAGCACCCGGATGTGGCCAGCCTGTCGTCATTTATTGGGGTCGACGGCAGCAATAGCAGCATCAACAGCGGCCGTATTCTGGTGAATCTGAAATCGCATGACGAACGCAAGCTGTCGGCGCTGGAGATTATCCGCCAGCTGGAGCAGCAGGTGACGGCGGTGCCGGGCATTAAAGGCTGGTTCCAGCCGGTGCAGGAAATCAGCATTGAAGACCGCGTCAGCCGTACCCAATACCAGTTCAGCCTGACCACACCTGAGCAGGACACTCTGAACAGCTGGTTGCCGGATCTCGTCTCGGCGCTGCAACAGCGGCCAGAGCTGTCGGAAGTGGCGCACGACCTGCAGCAACAGGGGCTGCAGGCCTATATCGACATTGACCGTACCGCGGCGGCGCGCCTGGGTATTGATGTGTCGGATATCAGCGCTGTGCTGCAAAGTGCTTACAGCCAGCGTCAGATCAGCACCTTGTTTACCCAGGCCAACCAGTACCGCATTATTCTGGAAGTAGACCCGGCCCAGGTGCATGGTCTGGACGCCTTTGACAAGCTGTACCTGACGTCCGCATCCGGCGTTTCGGTGCCACTGTCGGCTGTGGCCACAGTGTCGCAGCGGCCAGCCAAACTGCTGATTAACCATCAGGGTCAGTTCCCGTCGGTCACTTTGTCGTTCAACCTGGGCGAAGGCTATTCATTGGGCGAAGCTGTGGCGGCTATTGAAGAAGTGCAGCAACAACTGCAGATGCCAGCCGAAGTGGAACTGACTTTCCAGGGGGCTGCTGAAGCTTTCCGCGCCTCATTGAGCAATACCTTATGGCTGATCCTGGCCGCGGTGCTGACCATGTACATTGTGCTGGGTATTCTGTACGAAAGCCTGATCCACCCTGTGACCATTCTGTCGACTTTGCCTTCAGCCACTGTGGGGGCTTTGGCGGCTTTGCTGCTGACCGGGCAACCGCTGGATTTAATTGCGGTGATAGGCATAGTGCTGCTGATTGGTCTGGTGAAGAAAAACGGCATTATGATGGTCGATTTCGCGCTGGACGCGCAGCGTAATCAGGGCATGAGTCCGCGGGATGCCATTTATCAGGCGGCGCTGCTGCGGTTCCGGCCTATTCTGATGACGACTCTGGCCGCGCTGTTTGGTGCCATTCCATTACTGTTGGCCAGTGGCTCAGGTGCGGAGCTGCGTCAGCCTTTGGGCCTGGTGATGGTGGGTGGTCTGCTGGTCAGCCAGGTGCTGACGTTGTTCACCACCCCTGTGGTTTACCTTTGGTTTGACCGTCATTTCAGCCGCGATGCCAAAGTGCAGCAGAGGACGGCTGAAGCATGAGTCTGGCCGCCCCTTTTATCGAACGCCCGGTCGCCAGCGGCCTGATCGCCACCGCCATTTTACTGCTGGGTTTGCTCTGCTGGCGTTTATTGCCGGTTGCCCCCCTGCCTGCGGTGGATTTCCCGATGATCGTGGTGACCGCCAACCTGCCGGGCGCCAGCCCTGAGAGTATGGCGGCTACTGTGGCGACGCCACTGGAGCGGGCTTTGGGCAGTATTGCCGGGGTGCAGCGCATGGGGTCAAGCAGCAACCAGGGCTCGACGCAGATCCGGCTGGAGTTTGAGCTGGATCGCAATGTGGATGAAGCCGCCCGTGAAGTGCAGGCGGCCATTAACTCGGCGCGCAGCCAGCTGCCCTCGGGCATGACCAGCAACCCGACCTACCGCAAAATGAACCCCTCGTCCGCACCTGTGATGGCGCTGGCATTGAGCTCCAATACGGTGCCTGGCAGTCAGTTATACGACACAGCGTCGACCATACTGGCGCAAAAACTGGCAACTATTCAGGGGGTGGGGGAAGTGGCCGTCTCCGGTTCGTCTTTGCCTGCAGTGCGGGTGCAGCTGAACCCCGGTATGCTGGCGCAGTATGGGGTGGCGCTGGATGAAGTGCGCAGTGCACTGAGCAGTGCCAATGCCAATGTGCCGTTGGGCGTGCTGGAACAAGGCGATCTGCGCTGGCAGATTGCGACCAGCGAAACCATGCGTCGAGCCAAAGATTACACCGACTTAGTGGTGAAGTATGTCAATGACGCACCTATTCGTTTGTCGGATATTGCGCTGGTGACAGATTCCACCGAAAACCGCTACAGCGCAGGCTTTCACAATGACAAAGATGCGGTGATCCTGCTGGTCAGCCGCCGCAGTGGTGCCAATATTGTCGAAACCATCGACCTGATTTACAGCCAGATGCCGCAATTGCAGGCGCTGGTGCCGGATGGCGCCAGCCTGACGGTGGTGATGGACCGCAGCCCTGGCATTCGCGCCACCTTAAATGAAGCCCAGTTCACGCTGTTGATTGCCGTGGGCCTGGTGGTGCTGGTGGTCTGGCTGTTTTTGGGCCAGCTGCGCAGTGCCCTGATCCCCAGCCTGGCCATTCCGGTGTCGTTAATCGGTGCTTTTGCTGTGATGTATTTGTGCGATTTTTCGCTGAATAACCTGTCGGTGATGGCGCTGATTGTGGCCACTGGCCTGGTGGTGGATGACGCCATAGTGGTGGTGGAAAACATCAAGCGCCATATTGAACGTGGTTTGTCGCCACTGGCAGCGGCCCGCCAGGGGGCTGCCGAAGTCAGCGCCACTCTGCTGGCAATGAACCTGGCGCTGGTGGTGATTTTCCTGTCCCTGCTCTTTATGGGCGGCCTGGTCGAACGGCTGTTCCGCGAGTTCTCTATTACGCTGGCCGCCGCTATGGTGATCAGCCTGCTGGTGTCGCTGACCTTAACCCCCAGTTTGTCGGCGCTGATCCTGAAAGCGGACCGGGCAGACCCAGCCCAACCCGGCTTTTTTGACCGGATGCAGCAGCAGTACCAGTCCAGTGTGGCCTGGAGTCTGCAGCATTACCGCTGGGTATTGCTGGTGCTGGCATTGCTGATGGCGGCCACCGGCTGGCTCTACAGCAAAGTGCCGACCGGTTTGTTACCTGAGCAGGACACAGGCCAGCTGAATGGCTTTGTCCGCGGCGATGACGGCATGTCATTCCAGATCATGCAGCCGAAGATTGAAGCCTTCCGTCAGCATATTCTGAAAGACCCGGCCGTGGCCGATGTGACAGGGTCCAGCGGCGGCGATATGGGCATCAGCAACAGCTGGATGCGGGTGCGGCTCAAACCTTTGGCCGAGCGGAAAATTTCGGCTCAGGCTGTGGTGGACCGGCTGCGGATGACCGCCCCCAAGGTACCGGGGGGCATCATGTTTATGGGCGTCGATCAGGATATCCGTTTGTCGTCCCCCTTCAGTCGCAGCGACTATGAAGTGTTGTTGCTGGCCGACGATATCAAGCTGCTGAAAACCTGGAGTAAAAAGGTGGCAGAACGGCTGCAGGAGCTGCCGGAACTGACGGATGTCGACACCCCAAGTGGCGACGACACCCAGCAAATTGAGCTGACCATTGACCGTGAAGCGGCACAGCGGTTGGGGGTCGATATGCGCACTGTGGCCACCTTGCTGAATAACAGTTTTTCGCAGCGCCAGGTGGCCACTATGTATGACGAGCTGAACCAGTACAAAGTGGTGATGGAGCTGACGCCGGGCTATACAGCCCAGCCTGAAGTGTTGCAGCAGCTGCAGCTCATCACCGCTGCCGGGGAACGGGTGCCACTGGCGGCTATTGCCAGTTACCAGTACGGCATGTCGAATGACCGCATCCGCCATGACGGTCAGTTTGCTTCGCAGGGGATAGGCTATGCCCTGGCGCCCGGTGTGTCAGCACAGCAGGCGGATGCGGCTATTGAGCGGGTGCTGGCTGAAGTGATGGTGCCAACCGAAGTGATCACCCAAAACGGTGCCAGTCAGAATAACGCCATGTTCAGCACCGGTAGCCCGGCCTGGCTGATAGTGGCAGTGGTGCTGACGGTATATCTGCTGCTGGGGGTCTTGTATGAAAGCACCATTCAGCCGCTGATCATTCTGTCCACCTTGCCTTGTGCCGGTTTAGGCGCCTTGCTGGCGTTGTACTTCAGCAACACAGACCTCAGCCTGATTGCATTGCTGGGGCTGTTTTTGCTGATTGGTATTGTGGTGAAAAATGCAATATTGCTGGTCGATTTTGCGTTGCAGGCAGAGCGTCAGCAGGGGCTGAGCCCGCAACAGGCGGTGGTTCAGGCGGCAGCCCAGCGCTTAAGGCCTATTCTGATGACCAACTTTGCCGCCATTCTGGGTGCTGTGCCTTTGTTGTTTGGCATGGGCGAAGGCTCAGAGCTGCGCCAGCCGCTGGGTATTACCATAGTGGGGGGCCTGGTGGTCAGTCAGTTACTGACGCTGTACAGCACTCCGGCTGTGTACCTGGCGCTGGCAAGGTTCAGGCCTGCCTCCAGATTGGGGTCAGAGTAGTACTCTGACCCCAATCACATTATTCCACTCTGCTGCCTTTCAGACCAAACCAGGCGATATAGCCGTAGCAGGCGGCCGGTAACAGGAAGGACAAGGTCAGACCAAACTGATCGGCCAGCATCCCCTGAGCCACGGGCACTATGGCACCTCCCACTATGGCCAGACATAACAAACCGGCACCTTGGCTGGTGTGTTGTTTCAGGCCTTGCAAAGCCAGACTGAAAATGGTCGGAAACATAATGGAATTGGCCAGGCCCACCGCCAGAATGGCCCAGAGTGCCAGTTGCCCTGTGCTGCCCATCGCCAGCAAAATCAGCGCTGAGGCAGCGACTGCATGCACAGCCAGCAACAAACCGGCCGAAATACGTTGCATCAGGGCAGCACCGATAAAGCGGCCAAGCATGGCGCCTCCCCAGTACCAGGCCACATAATGGGCGGCATCAGCCTCAGCCAAAGCCAGCACATGTTCGCTGCCAATAAAATTCACCAAAGTGGAGCCGATAGCGACTTCGGCACCCACATACATAAAAATGCCAACCGCCCCCAACCATAAATGCCGGTAGGGTTTCAGCGCTGACAACGACACAGAATCCGCTGCTTTTTCCTGCTGCACCACAGGCAGGTTCAGCCGCGAAAAGACCAACGCCACCACAAAGAGGGCGCCGGTCAGCAGCAAATAAGGCAGTTGCACTGAATGCGCGGTGTCGCTGCTGTCCAGCGTGCCTAAGATCAGTGAAGCGCCAAACAGTGGCGCCAGCGTGGTGCCCAGTGAGTTAAAGGCCTGGGTCATGGTCAGGCGGCTGGACGCCGTACGTTCAGGGCCCAGAATGGTTACGTAAGGGTTGGCGGCCACCTGCAAAATGGTGATACCGGACGCCATCACAAAAAGTGCGGCCAGAAACCAGGGGTAGCTGTGAAACTGTGCGGCCGGAATAAAATTCAGCGTGCCCACACCGGCAATGAGTAAGCCAAGCACTATGCCTTTTTGGTAACCCACTTTGTTAATCAGCGCACCAGCCGGTAACGACACCAGAAAATAGGCGGTAAAAAAACAAAACTGGATCAGCATGGCCTGGGTGTAGTTCAGGTCAAACACCGCTTTTAAATGCGGGATCAAAATATCGTTCAGGCAGGTAATAAAGCCCCAGATAAAAAATAAAAAGGTCAGGCTGGGTAAAGCCCAGCTGCTCAGGTTTGGCTGGCCAGTCTGGCTGGCCGTGGTCGATACTGTGTTCATCCCAATGTACTCAATAAAAGGGGCGGCCAGGCCGCCCGTTCAGGGGTTTAGTTACTTGGCTGTGCAGTCTGTTGCGGCCGCAGGAACCAGGCGGATATTGGCAATTTTGGCTTGCCATGCTCCGCTGCTTTGCAGGCTAAACGGCTGCTCCAGGTGATTCAGCGCGGCACCGGCGTCTGCCAGGCAGGCTAAATTCACTGTGATGCTGTGCCATTCACCGGCCGTTTGACTGCTCAGTTGCGGCACTAAATCCACGGCGCCACCACAGCCACTGCCACAAGAAGCGCCCAGCATCACCGGGGCCGTTGGTGCTGCAGCCCAATTCAAATGAAACTGCAGCTGCTGGTAGCCTGAGGCATCAAAGGGGCGGGCAGCTTGCAACACCAAAGCGGCTTTGGAGCCTTCCGACCAATTGAGTTGCAGCGCATCTTCCTGTTTTTGCCAGTTCACCGCGGCCAGCTTCAGGCTGCCATCGGCACTTTGCACTTTGTTGGCATTGACCAGCACGGACGCGGTGGCATCGGCCAGATGCAGATTCAGGCCATTGGCAGCCCGGCGTTCAAACAGGGCGAAGCTGCCTTGAGCTGACTGCTGACCTGCTGCCTGCTCTGGCAATTCCGGCACCAGCACCTTGTCCAGTACGCTCAGGCCATAACCCAAAGCAAACAAGGGATCATAACCGGCATCACCCTGGTTCAGTGGCTGCGAGTCGGCTGTTTTGGGCCAGGAGAACGACAGTTTACCTTTGAAGTCCTGCTGCACTTTGCCTTCGGCATCCCGCAGTAACAGGTCGGCCATAGCTCCGGCTGAGGTGCCAGGCAGCCAGGCGGCGACAAAGGCATCAGACGCATTCAGTTCCGGGTTTACCCACAGCGGGCGGCCGGACAAAAACACAGTCACCACCGGAATACCGGCGGCTTTCAGTCGTTTCAGCAGCGCTTCGTCGCTGTTTTTACCGGCCTGGTAATCCAGGCTTGGCGTGTCGCCGTCAAACTCGGCATAAGGGTTTTCGCCTATCACCACCACGGCCACGTCCGGCTTGTCTTTAAAGCGGCCGTCGCTACTGTGCTCGACCGAGCCACCAGCGGCCTGCACCTGGGCAGCAATACCGGCATAAATACTCTGGCCTTGTGGGAAGTCGGCATTGCTGGTGCCAGTGCCTTGCCAGGTCACGGTCCAGCCGCCGCTTTGTTTGGCAATAGAATCGGCGCCGTCACCTGTGACCAGAATGCGTTGTTTCGGGTTCAGAGGTAACAGCTGTCCATTATTTTTCAGCAGCACCAGCGACTCCCGCACCGCCTGAGCAGCCAATGCCTGATGCTCAGCGGCTCCGATCACTTCTTGTTTGCCTGCAAATGGGTTGCCAGCCGGGCCCTGATAGTTATCCAGCAGGCCAGCCCGTTGTTTCACCCGCAAGATACGGCGCACTGCATCGTCCAGCCGTTCTGCACTGATGTCACCGGCTTTGGCCTGCGCCAGGGTGTTGTGGTACAAGTCTTTCCAGTGCTCTGGCACCATCAGAATATCGACACCGGCGTTAATGGCGGCGGCACAGCTTTGGTTGGTGCAGCCTGGCACCTGGCCGTGACCGTTCCAGTCGCCCACCACCACACCATCAAAACCCAAACGTTTTTTCAGCACCTCGGTCAGCAGGTAGCCATTGCCATGCATTTTTTCGCCATTCCAGCTGCTGAACGATGCCATCACGGTTTGTACGCCAGCGTCCAGGCTGCTGAAATAACCCTGCGCATGCAGGTCAATCAGTTGTTGTTCGGTGATCTCTGCATTGCCCTGATCCTTACCACCGCTGGTGCCGCCGTCGGCCAGATAATGTTTGGCGGTGGCAATGACACGGCCCGGCGCCAGAAACTCAGGCCCGACAGGCCCCTGCAAACCTTTGACCAGGGCAGCGCCCAGGCTTTTTACAATGGCCGGGTCTTCCGAATAACTTTCATAGCTGCGGCCCCAGCGGTCATCACGGGCAACGGCCACAGTGGGGGCAAACACCCAGTGAATACCGGTGGCGGCCACTTCTTCGGCTGTGGCTTTACCAATAGCTTCGACCAGGGCCGGGTTATTGGCGGCACCCAGACCAATATTGTGCGGAAACACTGTGGCACCGCGCACATTGTTATGGCCATGCACCGCATCCGTCCCCCAGATCGGTGGAATGCTGCTGCCATCCTGGCTGGCATCGACACCAGCTTCATGCAGCTGCTGAGCTAAGGCCAGCCAGTCGGAGGCGCTGGCCGCTTTGTTGTCGTTCGGGTAAGCGCCACCGCCATTCAGGTAAGAACCAAAGCCATAAGTGCGCATATCCTCCAGCGTCATCCAGCGGATATCTGGCTGGATCAGCTGCGCTACCTTTTGCTCTATGGTCATGTTCTGGAGCAACTGACTGAGTTGCTGTTCTTTTTCGGCCACAACGGGCAGAGGGCTTTGCAGTTCTGGCCATAAGGAGCCGGAGCCAGCCGCTGCGGCCTGTTCCGGGCCGCCCTGTGGTGGTGTGCAGGCCGTCAGAGCCAAAGCTACAGCTGCGGCTAAAGGATAAAGTCGGTGCATCTTTTGCTGTCCTGTTGTCCTGATCAGTGGGGAGCTGACCATTGATCTGATCCGCCGGTGAAGGTGCTGTGCCTTCTCTGCCAGCTTTTAGTTTTTGAAAACGCTTTCATAAATAGCTGAAAACTGTCGTTGTGCCAATGATTTTTTCCACAGTCCTGCTGGAGGGGAGAAAATTCTGTCTGGCGGATCTTGTTGGAATCCTCTGCAATACAGGCTGGTTACTACTGGGTGTGTTAATGGTATCTTTATGAAAAACATCAATAATTCAGGAATTTTCCTGATTGTTTTATGTTATTTTTTAATCAATTTATTTTTATTATATTGACGGTTTAGAAAATTTAACCTAATTTCTGAAAGCGCTTTCAGAAGTGCGCTGTTTGCTAATGGTGCAAGCACCTGTGCAAACCCGACAAACAACGAAACTAAGCACAGTCGACAGGGAAACATTCATGAACTCGAAAACCTTTACCAAAACCAGGCTGGCGACCAGCTTGTCTTTGGTGCTCGGTGTTGGGGCATTGGCACCTGCCTATGCAGCTGATGATCAGGCTGCGTCCAAAAAAGATGAAAACGTAGAAGTTATAGCTGTCACGGGGATCCGTGGCAGTCTGATTAAATCTATGGACACCAAACGGTCATCCACAGGCATTGTGGATGCCATTTCGGCCGAAGATATAGGTAAATTTCCGGATACCAACTTAGCGGAATCCTTGCAGCGGATCAGTGGTGTATCGATTGACCGCGTTAACGGCGAAGGCAGTAAAGTGTCGGTCCGCGGTTTTGGGCCGGATTTTAACCTGGTCACCTTAAATGGCCGTCAGATGCCGGTCACCACAGGCTCCCGCTCTTTTGATTTCGCCAATATTGCTTCTGATCTGATCAGCGGCGTGGAAGTGAACAAAACCAGTCAGGCCAAACACGCCACTGGGGGTATTGGTTCAACCATCGATATCCTGACCTTAAAACCTCTGACTGTGGGTTCACAAAAAGCCACAGTCAATGTGGCTATGGTGGATGATCAGTCCACGGAAACAGGCTCAGCCACCCCTGAATTGTCGGGTTTGTATTCCAGCCGTACCGACGATGGCAAATTTGGTGTGCTGATTGCCGCCAGTTACCAGGAACGTGAAAGTGGCAACCAGCAGGCCAATGTGGGTACTGGCTGGCGCAGTTTTGCCGGTACAGCAGACGATGACTGGGCCGGTGGCACCGGTGCCTGGGGGGGCGTGCCTCAGGGCGGTCAGGTCAACCGTCCTGGTCCGGATGATGTGTACTCAGTCCCACAAACCACCATCTACAAATTTGAAGAACAGCAACGTGAACGGACCAACGGCCAGTTGGTGCTGCAATATGCGCCTACCGACAATCTGACCGCCAGCCTGGATTACACCTATATGCGCAATGACATCGATACCCAGTATCACGATGTCTCTGCCTGGTTTACCTTTGTGCCGTCACAGAACATCTGGACGGACGGTCCGGTGTCTTCTCCACTGTTGTACTCTGAAACCTATGCCACACCACAGGATTTATCCATGGGGGCTGGCGACTTCGGTGTACGCAATCAAAGCAACTCAGTGGGCTTTAATCTGGACTGGCAGGCCACGGACAACCTGAATCTGACCTTCGACGCGCACAAATCCAGTGCTGAATTTAAACCCAACCACGAGTTTGGTTCCAACAACACCCTGAGTATGGCCGGTTTCGTCCGTACCAGTGCGGGGACCGACTTTACCGGTGATCTGCCCATTCTGGCGGTGGGTGGTGGTAACTCAGTGCAGCCGTCCGATATGCGCGTCACAGGCAGTGTATTTGGTAACGCCCGCAACAGATCGGAAATTGACCAGTACCAGCTGCGCGGTGAATACGTGCTGGACGATGCTGGCAGTATCGATTTCGGTATAGCGCTGACAGACGTCGATAACCACTCCCAATCCGTCAACGTGCAACGGAATGACT
Organism: Rheinheimera sp.; assembly: GCF_037442345.1. GTDB lineage: Bacteria > Pseudomonadota > Gammaproteobacteria > Enterobacterales > Alteromonadaceae > Pararheinheimera. The sequence goes on from NZ_JBBIQL010000021.1 coordinate 59,004, forward strand.
GGGGTGGCGTAGGCGCCGCTGGCGATTTCGAAGATTCCTGGTTCCCGGTTGAAACCATTCACGACAAATTCAAAGCCAATGGTGGCGATTTCTCCATTGCCTCTGGCCGCAGCTTTGAAGTGCTGAACAAAATGTTCTTCTGGGATTTCAACAACGTCCGTAACAGAGCCGAGCAGCTGTACACGCCAGCCGGTTACACAGGTGGCGGTGATTGTGGCACCGATTTCTGCCCGTCCACTGACTATGCCCGTGATACCGACCGCTACACCATGGAAGAGTCACAGGCCTTGTACCTGCAGTACAACTATGAAAACGAGTGGGCAGGCCGTCCTTACGATGTGCATGTCGGTGTGCGTTATGAAAAAACTGATGTGACGTCCACCTCAGCTGTGTCGTCTTACGACGGCGCCAACTGGATTGCCGATACTGAAATTGCACTGGTCGCAACCGGTGAGCGTGAGTTCCAGACCCAAACAGGGGACTACGACTATGTGCTGCCTAACTTCAATTTTAATATTGAAGTGGTGGATGACGTGATGGCGCGTTTCGCTTATAGCGAAACCATAGGCCGTCCGGACTATGTGTCCATTCAGGGGGGGACAGTGGTTGGTACGCTGGCCAACCGTGCCGGTGGTAGCGGCTCTTCAGGCAACCCAAGCCTGTTACCGCTGGAATCGGAAAACATCGATCTGTCGCTGGAATGGTACTACGCACCGTCGAGTTATGCGTCTGTCGGTTATTTCCGCAAAGACACCAAAAACTTTATCAGCAACACAGTGGTGGATTCGACCATTTACAGCATTCCAAACCCTGCGGACGGTAAAAAATACCGTGAAGCCCTGGCTGCGGTAGGCCCGGATGCGGCGGCTATCCGTAACTGGATTTTTGCCAACTATGGCTCAGATCCAAGTGTGGACGTGGCGGGCAAAGTGATCTCCGGTGTGGCCGGTGAAGACGAGCTGATGATCTTCAAAATTAATACACCGTCCAACGGTGCTGATTCTGAAGTAATCGACGGTCTGGAATTTGCGGTTCAGCACGCTTTTGGTGAAACCGGTTTTGGTGTGTTAGCCAACTACACCATGGTGGACAGTGGCCGTACCTATGACAACTACCTGTTGGTTGACCAGCCAGCCCTGATCGGTCTGAGCGACACCGCCAACCTGGTGGTTTTCTATGAAAACTACGGCTTCCAGGCCCGGGTGGCGTACAACTGGCGTGACGAGTTCCTGAACTCGCGTGGTCAGGACACTGGCGCGAACCCACGGTACACTGAGGCTTATTCGCAGATTGACGCTTCTGTCAGCTACGACATTCCTCAGGTGGATGGCTTGACTCTGTATCTGGAAGCTCTGAATATCACGGACGAGTACACCAGGGTGCATGGTCGTGCCAAAGAGCAAGTGCTGAGCCTGGTGGAAACAGGCCCGCGCTACAGCTTTGGTGCCCGCTATACCTTCTAATCACTGAAGGTGGACAGAGGGTGGTAAAAACGCCACCCTCTTATTCATCCTGCCGGGATCCGGTTTTGTTGTTCAACAGGCTCTGCTATGAATACAGCACTACAACAGATTGTCATTGTCGGAGGCGGCGCCGCAGGCTGGCTGACGGCTTCGTTATTGGCAGCTGAGCTGAATTATGATCAGGGCAAACCTTTGGCGCAGGCCAAAGTTCAGATCAGCTTGATTGAATCACCGGACGTGCAAATTATTGGTGTGGGTGAAGGCACCTGGCCTTCAATGCGCCATACCTTAGAAAAAATCGGCCTGTCCGAAACCGAATTTTTAATCGCCTGTGAAGCCAGCTTTAAGCAAGGCTCCGAATTTTATGACTGGCATGGCGCCGGGCAGGGTTATTACCTGCACCCCTTTACCTTGCCAGCCGGCTACCCTGAGATCAATCTGGCGCCTTATTGGCTGCCCTTTGCCAGCGAAGTCAGTTTTGCCGAAGCTGTCTGTCCGCAGCAACAGCTGGTCAGATTGGGGCTGGCGCCCAAACAAATCAGCACGGCCCAATACAGCTTTATCAACAATTACGGCTACCACTTAAATGCCGGCAAATTCACCCAATTGTTGCAACAGCATGCCACCAGCAAGCTGGGTGTGGTGTACAGGCCATTGCATATTGAAGCGGTGGAAAACCACGCCGATGGCCGGATTGCCGCTGTGGTGGGGTCCAACGGCGAGCGTATTGCCGGGGATTTATTTGTCGATTGTTCGGGTCAGCCGTCTTTGTTGCTGGGGCAACATTTGCAGGTGCCCTGGATCAGCCAGCAGCATATTCTGTTTAATGACAGTGCTTTGGCTATTCAGGTGCCTTATGCCCAACCAGACAGCCCAATGGCCAGTTGCACCAAAGCCACAGCCCAGCCAGCGGGCTGGGTGTGGGATATTGCGCTGCCAAGCCGCCGTGGCATCGGCCATGTGTTTTCATCAGCGCACTGCAGCGAAGCTCAGGCGCGGCAGCATTTAAACTCGTATTTGGCGGCACAGCCGGATTTGGCCGCCGCCAACGCAGAGGACGCGCGTTTACTGCGTTTTGAGCCGGGTTACCGCGCCCGTTGTTTTGAGAAAAACTGTGTCGCCATTGGTATGGCCGCCGGTTTTATCGAACCGCTGGAAGCGTCAGCGCTGGCGTTGGTGGAGTGGACAGCCAAAAGCCTGGCGGCCTTGCTGCCGGGGGATATCGGCCTGTTGCCGGTGATGGCGGCGCGGCTGAATGCAGGTTTCAGCCAGCATTGGCAGCAAATTGTCGAATTCCTCAAATTGCACTATGTACTGAGCCGCCGGGCCGACCATGACTACTGGTTGATGCACCGCGAACGCCACAGTATTCCGGACTCGCTGCAACAGCTGCTGCAGCTGTGGAAACACCAGCCGCCTATGCCTGCCGATATCCGTCAGGCTGATCAGCTGTTTCCGGCCGCCAGTTATCAGTATGTGGTGATGGGCATGGGGCTGGACTGCCACTATGCCAATGACAAAATCTCGATGCAGCAAAAGGCGCGGCAGTATTTTCAGGACAATCAGAAAAAAACCGCCGCCATGCGTCAGGCGCTGCCCGGCAACAGAGAACTATTAGAAAAAATTCACAGGTACGGCTTACCAACCCTTTAAGCCAGCCGCAGAGCAGAACAACAGGAGATTTTGATGCCAAATCATGTATTACTGAGCAGTGTCGATCATAAAGACTTAAAAGTGATTAAAGACCGCGGTGCCGCCTATGGCGACAACCAGTGGTTTGCGCTGACTTTCCCGAAAGAATTCCGCACTGTGCAGGGCTATTACCCGATTTTTTTCCATAAAGACCCACACACAGGTCAGTTTTTCCCTGTGGCGTTATTTGGCTTTCAGCACCAGGAAAACCTGTTTTTACAACACAACAACTGGCAGGACAGCTACATTCCGCTCAGTGTGCGTCGCCAGCCCTTTTTAATTGGGCAGCAGAAAGTGACGGAAGAGGGTGTGGAGCAAATTCACCGGGTGCTGCATATCGACCTGGATCATCCGCGCGTCAGCCAGACCGAAGGCGAAGCGCTGTTCCTGCCTTATGGTGGCAATTCGGCTTACCTGGATGAAATGGCCAGCCTGATGGAAACCCTGCATCTGGGCATGGACGACGCCCGCCGTTTTGTTGACCAGCTGCTGGCGCTGCAATTGCTGGAGCCATTTACCATGGAAGTGAAGCTGGACGACGGTCAACCCCGCCAATTGGTCGGCTTCTACACCATTCATGAAGAAAAGCTGGCCGCGCTGAGTGCTGAGCAACTGGCGGCGCTGCAACAGCAGGGGTACCTGCAGGCCATTTACATGGCGCTGGCGTCTCAGACCCAGGTGATGAAGCTGTTAAAGCTGAAAAACCTGCAGCAGAAAAACAACGGGCAGGCCGCATGAGCATCAGGCCGGTCCGGCGCATTGCAGGCGTTTCAGCGGACGAGCTGAGTGCTTTGTTGCAGGACGCCAGCGAACCTCTGGTGCTGGCTGGCTTTTGCGCCCACTGGCCGCTGGTGCAGTTAGGGCTGCAGTCGGCAGAGGCGGCGCTGGGTTTTATTGCAGGCTGCAGCAGTGGTGAGCCAGTGGCGGTGGCGGCGCTGGCCAAAGAAGCGCAGGGCCGGGTGTTTTATAACGCCGACCAGACAGGTTTTAACTACAGCGGTGGCCGGGTTAGTTTTCACGAATTTTGTCAGCAGTTGCTGGCGCTGGCCGCAGCGCCGGATGGCCGCTGCCTCTATATGGGCTCGACCGAAGTCAGCCGCTGGTTTCCGGGCGTGCTGGCACAGCACCAGCTGCCACTGAGCGACTGGCAGCCGCTGACCAGCCTGTGGATTGGCAATCAGGCCCAGATTGCGGCGCATTATGACTTTCCGCATAACCTGGCCTGCAACCTGGTGGGGCAACGCGAGTTTCTGCTGTTTCCGCCGCAGCAGGTGGCGAATTTATACCCTGGCCCTATGGAGTTTGCCCCCGGGGGGCAGGACATCAGCATGGTGGATTTTAACCAGCCCGACTTTGAGCGTTTTCCCAAAGCGCGTGAAGCGCTGCAAGCGGCGCAGCTGGCACGGCTGGAACCGGGCGACCTGTTGTTTATTCCCAGCATGTGGTGGCATCAGGTGACAGGCAAGGCTGATGTTAATGTACTGCTGACCCATTGGTGGCGCGACACGCCGGGCTATTTAGGCCGGCCAAACAATGCGCTGCTGGCGGCCGTACTGGGTATTCGCAGTTTGCCCAAGGCGCAGCGGCAGGCCTGGCAGGCGCTGTTTGAGTATTACGTTTTTGAACACGACGAGGTGGACCAGCAACAGATCAGCCCGCAGGCGCTGGGCATGCTGGAAAAACCCTTACCCGAACTGGAAGCACGCAAACTGCGGGCTGACTTACAGAATAAACTGAAACGCTGAAGCGTTCGGAGAGCAAAGAATGCAACCCAAAGTGCAAAAGGTGGTAATTGCCGGAGGCGGTACCGCAGGCTGGATGGCCGGAGCGGCGCTGGCGAAAATGCTGGGCAAAAACCTGCAAATCACCCTGGTGGAATCCGAAGAAATCGGCACTGTGGGCGTCGGTGAAGCCACTATCCCTACCCTGCATATTTTCCACCGTTTGCTTGGCATTAAAGAGGCCGAATTTATGGCGGCCACCAATGCCACCTTTAAGCTGGGGATTGCCTTTGAGCACTGGCACGACCTCGACAAACACTATATCCATTCTTTTGGTTTTTTAGGCAAAGACTGCTGGGCCTGTGGTTTTCAGCATTTCTGGCGTCGTGGTGTGCAACTGGGCGTGGCCAGTCAGATTGGCGATTATTGTGTGGAACACCTGGCGGCCCGCGAAGGCCGTTTTGCGGTGTTGCCGAACCAGGACTTAAACCATGCTTACCATATGGACGCTGGCTTATACGCCAAATTCCTGCGCCAGCTGGCCGAGCAACATGGCCTGAAACGCATTGAAGGCAAAATTGACCAGGTGCTGCAGCATGACGACGGCCGCATTAAGGCGCTGCAGCTGCAAAACGGCCAGTTGATTGAAGGCGATCTGTTTCTCGACTGCACTGGCTTTCGTGGCCTGCTGATTGAACAGACGCTGCACACCGGCTACGACGACTGGAGCCACTGGCTGCCGTGCGACAGTGCGGTGGCGGTGCAGACCAAAACGGTGTCGGCCCCTGTGGCTTATACCCGCTCTATTGCCCACGACTCGGGCTGGCAATGGCGTATTCCGCTGCAAAGCCGGGTTGGCAATGGCATGGTGTTTTGTTCTAAATACTGGAGCGATGAGTTCGCCAAACAAAAACTGCTGGAAAATTTGCAGGGCGAGCCGCTGATGACGCCCAAAGTGCTGAAGTTCCGTACCGGAACCCGGCGCAAACACTGGAACAAAAACGTGGTGGCCATTGGCCTGTCCAGCGGCTTTTTGGAGCCGTTGGAATCGACCAGTATTCACCTGATCCAGCGCAATATCATCCGTCTGCTGCAGATGTTCCCGTCTTATGGCATTCAACCGGCCGACATTGCCGAGTTTAACCGCCAGGCGCAGCAGGAAATGGAGAATATCCGCGACTTTATTATTCTGCACTACAAACAAACCGAACGCAGTGACAGCCCCTTCTGGCGTTATTGCCAGTCGATGCCGGTGCCGGAATCGCTGCAGCACCGGCTGGACTTATTCGAACAAACAGGCCGGGTGTACAAAATTGGCCTGGAGCTGTTTGGCGAAGCGTCCTGGTTGCAGGTGATGATTGGTCAGGGCCTGATGCCGCAGCAATACCACCCGATAGTGGATGCGATGAGCCAGGAAGAGCTGCGTGATTTTCTCGATAAAATCAAAGCCAATGTGCGCAAAACAGTGTCTGGCTACCCGGACGTGAACGACTTTATCCGGCATTACTGCCAGACGGCGGTGCAATGAGCTCCGTCGCTGCCGCCTCGCCTTATGCACTGAACCCGCAGCTGCAGCCGCAAATTCTGCAACTGGGCGCTGAGCAGTGCCCTGTGCTGGTGCTGGACCAGCTGCTGGCTGACACTTCGGCTTTAGTGCAACAGGCCAGGCAAAGTCAGTTCAGTGATGTGCGCAGTTACCTCTACCCAGGTGTGCGTGCGCCGCTGCCAAAAGCCTATGTGCTGGAATTGCTGCAGGCACTGGCGCCTTTGGTCCGCCAGTTGTACCAGATCCCGCCCGAGTTGAAGGTGCAGGCGGGTGACTGCAGTTTTTCGTTAATTACCAAAGCTCCGGCTGAGTTAAAGCCAATGCAGCGGTTGCCGCATTTTGACACCACAGAGCCTTATGTATTTGCGCTGCTGCATTATCTGGATGGGGGCGAGCATGGCGGCACCGGGTTTTTCCGCCAGCGCAGCACCGGCATAGACAGGGTCAGCGACGCCAACAAAGAGGTGTATTTCAACAGCCTGCAGCAGTTTGTTGACACCAGAGGGCTGACGGAAGGTTATTTCCAGCAAGGCAATGAACATTTCGAGCTGTACCAGGCTTTGGACTACCAGCCCAACCGCCTGCTGCTGTACCCAGGTAATTTGCTGCACAGTGGGCTGGTCAACCCGGCCACAGACATCTCGGCAGCTATTCCCGGTGGTCGGCTGACCGCCAATCTGTTTATCCGCTTCAGTGAATAGATTCAGGAGCCTGGCTACCAGATTTCATAACAGCTGAAGCAAAAATGAAAGCGATTACATTTGGTCAAATAGACCACACTGACAGACAAACAACAGAAAAGTGAACAACGATGAGCATGTACCAACTACCAGAGCATTCACTGCTGCGCAAAAAACAGTTTTTGTACGGCGTGGCCACTGCGTCATTCCAGATTGAAGGGGCGGCTGACTCCCGGCTGCCCTGTATCTGGGATACGTTTTGTGCCACGGCCGGCAAAATTAAAGACGGATCAGACGGCAAAACCGCCTGTGACCATCTGCGGTTATGGCGGGACGATTTAGATCTGATCGAATCCCTGGGCGTAGACGCTTACCGCTTGTCGTTGTCCTGGCCCCGGCTGATCCAGCTGGATGGCGAGCTGAATCCGGCCGGTCTGCAGTTTTACATCGATCTGCTGGACGAGCTGAAGGCGCGCAATATTAAGTCCTTTGTCACTTTGTACCACTGGGATTTACCACAACACCTGGAAGATAAAGGCGGCTGGCTCAACCGCGATACCGCCTACAAGTTTGCCGATTATGTGGAAAAAGTCAGCACCGCTTTGGGTGACCGGGTATACAGTTACGCCACCTTAAACGAGCCATTCTGCAGCTCGTTTTTAGGCTACGAAGCCGGTATTCATGCGCCGGGTTTAACAGGCCGTGGCAACGGCCGTAAATCGGCGCACCATTTATTGCTGGCGCATGGCTTAGGCCTGCAGGTACTGCGCCGCACGGCGCCACACAGCTTAAATGGCCTGGTACTGAACTTTACCCCTTGTTACCCGCACACCGACAGCCCGGCCGACAAAGCCGTGGCCGAGCAGGCCGACCAGTACTACAACCAGTGGTACCTGCAGCCGGTGATGACAGGCCAGTACCCGGAGTATTTCAACAGGTTAACAGACGAGGAAAAGCCGGTGATTGAAGCCGGTGATATGGCGCTGATCAGTCAGCCGCTGGATTTTCTTGGCGTGAATTTCTACACCCGTCATGTCTACACTGCCAATGCCGACCATGAGTTTGCCGTGGTGGAGATAAAAGATGCCGAAAAAACCGATATTGGCTGGGAAATTTACCCGCAGGCTTTTTATGACCTGCTGACCTCTATGCATCAGAAGTACAAATTACCGCCCATCTACATCACCGAAAACGGTGCGGCCGGTGCGGACAAGCTGGAAAACGGCCAGGTGCAGGACGAACAGCGTCAGCGGTACTACCAGCTGCATTTAAATGCGCTGCATCAGGCGGTGGAAGCCGGGGTGAATGTGCAGGGCTACTTTGCCTGGAGCCTGATGGACAACTTTGAATGGGCTGAGGGCTATTCGAAACGCTTCGGAATTGTGTATGTTGACTACAACACACAGCAGCGAACCATCAAACAAAGCGGCCATGCCTACCGCCAGCTGCTGCAAAGCCGGGTTTAACGCGCGCAGCTACCCCGCAGCAGACGGGGTAGCCACAGAATAAAAATCAAAAAACAGGGTAAACAGATTTATGTTAAAGGTGCGGGAAAAAATAGCCTATGGCTTAGGGGACACCGCCAGCAACATCGTGTTTCAGACAGTGATGATGTTTCTGGCGTTCTTTTACACAGATATTTATGGCTTATCACCGGCTTTTGTCGGTTTTATGTTTCTGGCGGTGCGTATTATTGATGCGGTGACCGATCCGCTGATGGGCGCATTTGCCGACAGAACCCACAGCAAACATGGCAAGTTCAGGCCTTTTATTCTGTACGGCGCCCTGCCTTTTGGCGTGATCAGCGTGATGGCGTTTACCACGCCGGATTTCTCTGCCGAAGGCAAAATGATTTACGCCTTTGTCACTTACACCCTGCTGATGCTGGTGTACACCGCCGTGAATATTCCTTATTGCGCCTTGGGTGGCGTACTGACAGCAGACCCGAAAGAGCGGGTGTCGGTGCAGTCCTACCGCTTTGTGTGTGCGTTCATTGGTGGTTTACTGGTGTCCAGCCTGACGCTGCCATTGGTGGATTATTTGGGCGACGGTGACAAAGCCAAAGGCTACCAGCTGACCATTCTGGTGATGAGCATTCTGGGCGTTGGCATGTTTTTACTTTGTTTTGCCGGCACCAAAGAACGGATTCAAACCCAGATTGAAGCCAAACGGCCTTTTAAAGACGACTTTAAAGCGCTTTGGCAAAACGACCAGTGGCGGGTGTTGTCGCTGGCGGCTATTTTCCTGCTGACCGGCAATGTGCTGAAAAACACCATCGCCATTTATTACGTGAAGTATTACCTTGAGCAGCCCGACAGCATTACGCTCTTTATCACCCTGGGTATGCTGAGCAGTATGCTCGGTTGTATGCTGGCGCAGCCACTGGCACAAAAGGTCTGCAAAGTGAAAGCCTATATTGGCCTGCAACTGGCCGCCGCTGCGTTCTGCGCTGTGGCCTACTGGATTGCACCTGATCAGCTGTGGTTGGCCTTTGCCGCCTTTATGGCCTGGAACTTCTGCTTTAATGCGGCCACGCCGCTGTTGTGGGCGAAAATGGCCGACACCGTCGACTACGGTCAGTGGAAAACCGGCGTGCGCACCACCGGCATGGTGTATTCCTCCATTATCTTCTTTATCAAGCTGGGCCTGGCGTTGGGCGGTGCAGCGGCTGGCTGGTTATTGTCTGGTTTTGGTTACCAGGCGGATGTTGATCAAACAGAACAGGCCAAACATGGCATACTGCTGTCCTTCACTCTGCTACCTGCTATAGGCTCTGTGCTGGTGGCGCTGGTGATGAGAAACTACTTGCTCAACAATAAAAAAGTGGCTGAAATACATCAGGATTTACAACAACGTGGTCAGCTTGGCGATAACGCCGGATAAGGAATAACAGCGACTTTATGGCAACCATTTATGACGTCTCACAGCTGGCCGGTGTGTCTTTAGCCACAGTGTCGCGGGTGATGAACAAAAGCGACAGCGTCAGCGACAAAACCCGTAAAAAGGTGCTGGAAGCGATGGACAAACTGGGTTACAAGCCCAACACTTTTGCTCAGTCGCTGGCGTCCAACTGCTCGAACAGTATTGGTGTGCTGGTGTCGCAACTGGATGGTCCTTATTACGGCCCTATGATGGCAGAAATTGAAGAGTCGCTGCGGCTCGACAACAAACACGTCATTATTGCGGTCGGCCACAGCAATGCCGGGCAGGAAATGGACAGTGTGGAGTTTCTGCTTGGCCGCGGTGTGGACGCGCTGATCCTCGACGTGGAAGCGGTGTCAGACGAGTACCTGATTGAACTGAGCCGCGGCCCTACGCCTATAGTGCTGATTAACCGTTATATCGAACCCATTAAAGAGCGCTGTATTTACCTGGAAAACGAATTGGGTGGTTACCTGGCCACCCGGCATTTACTGGAGCTGGGCCACAGGGATATTGCCTATATTTCAGGCCCGGCAAAAAAACACGATGCTCAGGAACGCCTGACAGGGCACCAACGGGCCTTGGCAGAATTCGGCGCCCGCTTTGACCCGGCTCTATGTGTGGTTGGCGATTACAAAGAAGACAGTGGCGTGGCCTGCATGGAGCAATTGTTGCGCAGTGGCAAGGTATTTACTGCAGTGGTGTGCGCCAATGACCAGATGGCGTCCGGTGCTATCTCTGCCTGCCTGGAGCGGGGCATGAAAATACCGCAGGAAATGTCCTTTGTTGGCTACGACAACATTCCGTTTGCCCGTTATGCAGTGCCAAAGCTGACCACCGTCAACAACCCCATTCACGAAATGGGCAAAATGGCGGCGCTCTGGCTGCTCAAGCACCTGTACAAAAAAGAGGTGCAGGTGGATTCCGTCTTTGTGCCGCAACTGGTGGTGCGCAATTCGGCGATTCAGAAAGTCTGATCAGAGACGACGGATAGCACCGGTTTGGGTTCGGTCTGGTTGCCTTACGTCTGATTGGTGGGAGCCAAAGTTCTAATCCCGACTTGTGGTTAGTGGATAAGCTCGCACTCCCAACCATCGTAGCGGCCGCCTTCATTTTTAGCAGCGTGAAACAAGGGTAAGGTAAGGGCATCAATTTCGGAATAATCTGGAATACCCCGAATGCTAACGCGCACTGAAAACGGTTCTTCTGTATCGTCCGTTGCGGCAACCTCTTCTAACTTATAGCCACTACTTTGCGCGAAAGTTGCATAGTTATCCGCTGCATTTTGAGTGCAAAAGTAGGCCCAGTGCATAATGTCCCGCGTAGTGGTGAAGTTGTCTCCCTGTTCAACCAGCGCATCACATACACTGCGGTTTTTCATACGCTCGAGCTGTTCATCTGAAGGCATCAACAACTGGATATAGGCTTCCCACTCCGGGTCTGTATTGACGCCGCCCTGCCAGGCGTAATCGGGAAAATCGTTCAGGCAGTGTTCCAGTGCTGCTTCATTAATCTGTGTATCCCTGCTATAGAAAAACAAGTCCCGGTGGCCATCGGATGTGAGCCGCCCGACATAGAGCATCTGATTGGTGGCCGTGAGAACTTCGACCACTGCGTCTTCCATTTGAGCCAAGGTATCAAATTCCTGCTGACTGGAAAGACCGTCATCCCGAGGCTGGCACATGGGGATGCGAAGGTAAAACAACTCTGGGTAGTCTGCCAGTGGTGCTAGATGCATGAAATCCAAATCAAGCGAGATGGATGCCGGTTTATCATTAACAAGACATTGGTAGAAATCCCAGTTCACTTTGCGCTCCTGCCTGTGAAAGTTGATGGCAACGCCAACATAGCAGCTTATATATGCAGTGTCAGTTTCAATTTCAGGGTAAATAGTGAGTAGATATAGTGTTGTACAAAGCGATACTGATCCTGACCAGCCTCAGTCGGTAATGGTAAACAGCTCCCAGTCTGCTTGTGCATGGATCCGCATGGCGCCGCAGCCATTGCCAAGCGCTGCCAGTTGTTGAAGGCTGGCGTCACGTTCGAGCAAATGGCCTATCCCGACCAAGTGGCATTGCTCATCCTCATGCGGCTCTCCACATAAAAACTGCCAGTCGTCGTCGTGGATCACCAACTGGATTGCACTGGTGTTCGCAAATACATGGGGACAGCAGTACACCCCAAGGGCTGGATTAAATGGTGTTATTTTCTTCATTTACATTATTTTGCCGATAAGTGATTACACCGCCCGCTGGAAGGTCAATCAAACAGGGTGAAATATAAAATGGTCACCGCGTACAGATGCGTTATTGTGCCGAAATACAGCAACAGCCAAAAACGTACTCTGTTATTAAATGACCAGCTTCGTTTTAAAAACATGGCTCGTCGCAAGAAAAATCTCGGTTTGGCGTTTTTTGTCATCAAGCCACAAATAAGCTCTCTGTCCGACTCACTTAATGCTTTGTTTCTGAGAAATTCATCCTCCAGCGAGACGTCGTACCAAAAACAAACACACATGCTGAAAATGCCAGATATATAGAGGTAGTAAATCATGGGTTACGTCCAGTGCTCCTTGGTCTGGTTATTCGCGACGAATACAGCTGTCATTTTGGTAATCCCATGCGCCACCGTTATCCAGGCATGCATCCAGGGTTCCGAACGCAAGGTCGAACAGCAACCCGAGTATGACAATGAACAGTGCCAGACCTGCTAGTCTGGCTAGAAGTTTTCTGAGGCGTGGTGTCATTTGATTGAACTTATACGTGAGACTGCCTGTCGGTTTAACACTGACTGTACCTCAGCACTTTCTTTGATAACAGCGGTATTGCGTTGATAATGTGAAATGGCGGCAGTGTAAGCAATTTAATATTCAGGACTTGATCCCTGAGGTGGCAAAATGGCAGCGCTTTGGCTGCTCAAGCACCTTTAAAAAAAAGAGGTGCAGGTGGATTCCGTCTTTGTGCCGCAACTGGTGGTGCGCAATTCGGCGATTCAGAAAAATTAAGCCCGGGCCGGTGCGGGGCTCCGGCTCCATAGCAGGTTCCGTGGTACTTAACGACCCGCCAATTCGGCCATAGTGGCAACCCTGTTGACCTGCAATCGTGCACTTAGCGTCAGACCTCCAGGGCGTAATAAGGATTCCACAATAGAAATCCGGGGGTCGGTTTTGCCTTTTTCAACTTCCCGCAAGGTCTTTTCCGACACCTGGCATAACCTGGCATAATCCGCCTGTGTCATTTGATACAGGCGAGTGCGTATTTGCTGCACTGCCTGACCGAGGCTCAGGTTGCCTTTGCTCAGTTGGTCCACCAACTGCAGTTGCCACTGCGTTTTTTCTAAAGGAGTCATACTAGTTTCATCTTTTGCAGTTTCTCGGGTAAGTGGGCAAAGCCTATAGCTGGGAACTGTAGTATTTCCTCAGGACAGCCTGCTTCTTCCAGCAACTGTGGTACCTGTATAAGCTGCTGCGCCAAGGTTCGAAGCTCCTGCAGCAGGGTATTTGGGTCAATCAGGTCAGCCAGCCGCTCTGCCACTAAAGCAAAGTTAACCTCTGCGCCTATTTCCGTTCCATGCCCCCATTTAAACAGTCGGGTGACTTGCTCCGGATCGGCTTTCATGGGTGCAAAGTCGTAAATAGGCGCAAAACTCAGGCGACCATTCTGTTTCAGAAAGGATTGATTCCGGCCATGGTTATCTGAATTGCCAAAGACCAGATTCAGTAAATCCCGCATCAGGTATTCAGTGACAAACTGCTGGCAATTTTGCGTCAGTACGCCTTGCAACTTGCGCCACAGAATACGTACTACATCGAAATGGTCCCAGGCACTGCCTGGGCCGGCATTGAGCACTGAATACACACTTTCCATGCCAAGCCGGTGCATCACGCCTTGCTGTTCGACGACGTCAAATCGTGGCAACCATAAACTGACTTGCCCATCTGCTTCATGGGTTTGCATCAGTTGGGTATCCATAGTTTGTATCGAGGTGTGTTCCAGTACCTGGGTCAGTACCTTGTAATAAGCCCCTTCGGCTTTTAGTACCTGATTGTCACGGGGACTGCGGAAATTACGGGCAAACTTTACCAGATAAGGGGTGGCCGTGCGCGGTTTGCCAGCAAAGTCCCCGTCAATAAAGACGCTGTCGCCACTGAGCATCAGCAACAGTTTCGGTGCCACTCCTGTTGCTCCGGTGGCGCCGCCAACAGCCGCGCCCTGACTGTTGGCATGCTCCAGGAAGTCATGTTGCAACTCACATACTTGATGCTGCGAAAATTCCAGTGCTGGCCCGGCTGTCTGCGGGACGGCATCTTTCACTCGCAGATTACCCACAGGGGCCATACAGGTATGCCGCAATAAAGCGCAATCGGCATCGAAGACTGGTAAATGCGTTAGATCCAGTTTAGTCAGCCACCATTGCCTGCTTTTTCCTGCGGGAAGTAGATCATCTAACAAGCCTGGCCAGTTTGGATATTCTGTGGCTACAGCTGACACAGGAGCATTGACGGTCACAGCGTGCTCCGCGCAGGAGTCGTAATGCACGCCTGGTTGTCGCAAATAGTCCATTAAATAATCAATCTGTACAGCAGCATCCTTACCTGGTCCTGTAACGCGTAATGCCGCAGCATCGTGCCAGGTACCATTAAAGTAGAGTTGAAGTATCATCTGTGAGTTTTCCACGCAAAGATTGTTTCGGTAGTTTATTACCGAAAAACTTAATGTAACAGTAGTTTGTTACCGTATAGTTCAGATGGTGAGAGTTTTCCAGTAGTTTGCTACCGTTTTTGTGGCCGAGGTTAAGCGGTTATGGGCGTTGTAGCTGTAAGTCCAGCCGTCATGGCTGCGCAGGTTGCCGTTGGCCTAAGCCTAATGAAATGAAAAGCCCCACTCATTTGGTGGTTGAGTGGGGCTTGGTTTTAGGCGCGGTGCAAGGCTTGCGCTCGCTGGTTTGTCAGTCAAAGACAGTGAAATAAAGTATAGTCACTGCATATATATGGATTACTGTGAAAAAATGAACAACTAGACACCTCCGTACTCGGCTATTTATATTCCAGCAATCTCGCCGGAACATATTTTTCCGCAAAAAGAACTGAGGCTTTGCTCGCTTCATAATCAGGCCATCAATACATAACTTCTCTATATCACTTAAGTTTTTGTTTCTTGCCAGTTCATCCTCAAGAGACCAGTCATACCAAAAGCCAATCAAAAAACTCATAAAAACACTGACGTAAAGATAGTAAATCATTGTCCGCTGGCCTTATATACAGAGTGGTGCATGAGGGTGTGGTTTATTGAAAAACCTCCAACGGGACCAATGGAGACATCAATTTGAGGCTTGCTGCCTTTTGAGTAATCCAATTCAAATCCTCCACTTCCTATGAAATAGGACATGCTCGTCGACCAAGAAACTGAACCATCGATTTTATCTGCATTCATTGGTACAAAGGCTCCGCCCACGCTTGCACCATAACCCCGACCGAATCCGCCAGACATAATGACGGAATCATTCGTCACTGAAATTGCACCGCATGCACCAAGATAAAAGGCTGCACATCCTTCAACCTTAACTGCTTGCCCATCTTCCAATGGAGCCCCTACCGTATCAACCGCCGTATCTACTGCTGATTGTTCTGCATTCCTCATTGCATCCACCGCCCCTTGCCATGCTTGCCCAACAGGGGACTCTGTGAGTACCGTTTTAAAATTAATTGTTTCACATCCAACAGCAGACTCGCCTTTAATTCTGGTTCCACACAGACCGCTTGCATCCACCATATTCATCGGGTCATTGCCGACATAGGCGTACCAGTTGATACCGTCTTTGTAGCCCAATGGGTCGGTTTGTAAGAACCTTCCAAGCTTCGGATGGTACACCCGGGCTTTGTAATGGTACAACTCCGTGCCCGGCAGCAGAATTTGCCCCGTATACCGAAAACGTGACGCACTGCTGTTTATCGGCTCGCCATAAGGGCCGTACTGATGGGGGGTCGTCACTGTGCCTGAGGCATTGGTTTCGGCAATCACACTGCCACGTTCATCGGTTAACAGGTACGAAGGCGAACCGGTGCCTGAACCTTCAAACCACACCAGCGGGTCGTCACTGCCAGCGCCATGTACATAACGGCGTAATAGAGTGCCGCTGCTGTTGTACTCCGCCACCAGCTCATTGCCATCGTAGAGGAAGGTGGTCGCTGTGCTGTTTAAGCTCCCTCAGTCACTGACTGAGGGAGCTTGCGTGTCATTGGTTCGGTTGATTGTTTCGTCTGCAACTTCAGGCTATTTGAGTCGTATAAGTAGCAGTAAATCCTTCAACGCATAAGTAACATAAACCATCACTACGGTAAGGTTAAACCAGCCTGCCACTGTGTTGGCACCCATGGATATGAACTGGTAGAGAGCCAGCACAACTGACATTGCAGCTGTGTATGCAAAAACATCTTTCCTGAAAAACGACAGGAAAATTAGAACTGCATACGCTGCTACATAAGGCCATCTGGTCAGGTAGTGTCTGGGTTCAAGTTGTTGAATTGCACATAAATGCGCATCTTGAGTAGGTGAGAACTTTGCGCAATTGTTATATATTTCCGGTAAATTTATTCCAACAAGTGCATCCAAATGTTCGGAATATGAGGTTCCAAATAGTTCAGAAACAAAAACTGATAGAAAAATGGTTAATATGCAACCGAAGATTAAATATTTCATTTATTCGACTCCTTGTGGGCAGCTATATCCCGCACACACTCTTAAACCTATTTCTTTTAATTGAGTTTCTTTGTTTTTTCCTTCAACCCATTTTAGTTCACCTGTTGGCGTCATCTTTAGGATGCTTTCTTGCGCTGTGTAAGGGTCATCATTTATATAGTCGACGCGGGATTCAATAACATAGCGCTCCACTTCAATTATTTGCTGATAAACGCCATATTCAGTATAAACAGTTGGAAATTTCACTGACTCAACAACAATTTTTTTCAAACCCTCTTTCATTACTTTTCCTATTCCAGCAGTGGCGGTTTCGATAGCCATGTTGATATCATCGCGTGATTCACCTCTAGTATCTACCTTGACCTGCTTCTGATTACCTGTTGGCTTCCATTCAGAGGAAGTTTTGAAATGGGTAACTGTACAATCTGCGGCAGTAACTCCTTTGATTTTTGAGCAAGCTAAGCCGAATGGATCAACCCCATTCATCGGGTCATTGCCGACATAGGCGTACCAGTTAATGCCGTCTTTGTAGCCCAGCGGGTCGGTTTGTAGAAATCGGCCTAACTTTGGATGGTACACCCGGGCTTTGTAATGGTACAGCTCGGTGCCCGGCAGCAGAATTTGCCCTGTATACCGAAAACGCGCTCCGCTACTATTTATCGGCTCGCCATAAGGGCCGTACTGATGGGTGGTCGTCACTGTGCCTGAAGCGTTTGTTTCAGCAATCACACTGCCGCGTTCGTCGGTTAACAGGTACGAAGGCGAGCCTGTTCCAGACCCTTCAAACCACACCAGCGGGTCGTCACTGCCTGCACCGTGCACATAACGGCGTAATACAGTGCCGCTGCTGTTGTACTCCGCCACCAGCTCATTGCCATCGTAGAGGAAGGTGGTGGCGGTGCCGTTTAAGGTGCTGCTGTTGAGGCGCCCGGTGGCGTCGTAACCCAGGCTTAAGGTGCTGCCGGTTTTAACGGCCGAGGTTAAGCGGTTATGGGCGTTGTAGCTGTAAGTCCAGCCGTCATGGGTGCGCAGGTTGCCGTTATTGTCATAGGTCAGGCTGTTGCTGCCAATATAGCTGTATTGGTTCAGCTCGTTGGCGGTGTAGTAGCTGATTTGCGCCTGAGTGGGAATAACCGTTTGCCAGGCACTGTTGTCCACAGTGCGGTGGTTCAGTTGACCTGCCGGGTTGTAGTTAAAAGCCGTGGTGTTGATGCTGGCATGGTTAAGGTTTTCCAACTGGCCTTTAGGGGTATAGCTCAGGCTGGAGCTCCGGCCATTGCCACGGGTGATGCTGCTTAACTGCCCAAATTCGTTGTAGCCATAGCTGACCAGGGTGGAGGAACCATTCAGTTGAATGGCGGTTTGGGCCCCATCCGGGGCGTAGCTGTAGGTGAGATACACCCCATCCGGAAAGGTTAGCCGGGTGCGCTGGTTGGTCAAGGCGTTGTACTGGTAACTCAGGCTGCGGCCATTGGTGGTGCTTTGTGCCACCCGGCCAGCCAGGTCGTACGCTGTGGCTACAGTCTGAATGCCCTAATCTATTTGGCAATCAGCCTATCTATTCATCAGAAAATAAGTTGCTTTCTATTCAACGATTATCTCTGTTTCCCAGCCATCGTAGTTGCCACCATACTCATTGGCTGCTGTAAATACAGGGAGAGTAATAGTGTCTATGTTTTCATGGGACGGAACACCAAGAGCTGACAGCTTCACACAATAATGAGATGTTTCGGCATCAGGCGCTGTAAGGTCCAGTACTTGGTATCCCAAGTTTGCAATATGGCTGGCAAATGCTTGGGCAGCGTCGTTAGTATCAAAATAGGCCCAATGATAGATAGGGCGGACCGCTGTTAGCGCATCACCATGTTCTGCTAACGCATTGCATAGATTGCGGTTTTTAATTTGCTCAAGCTCAAGAGCATTAGGTAGCAGAAATTGCTGATAAGCTTCCCAATCAGGGTCATCGCTTAATTCACCATCCCATTGGTAGGATGGAAATGCTGCCATGGCTTGCTCTAAGCCTGCTTCGTCCAATTCGTCATTTTGTGCATAAAAGAAAAATTCCCTGCGGCCATTGGTGGTGCCTCGGCCGACGTATTTCATATGCCCATTTTTGGTGGCTGCGGCGACGACCAAGTCTTCGAGAGCCATTAAATCATCAAATTCTTCCTGGCTTGATAAGCCTGCGTCAGAGGGGGTTAACAATTCAATACGCATACGAAATAGCACAGGATAATTTTGCAATGGCGCCTGAGCGCGAAGTGCTAAATCAACATAGATGGAAGCGGGGTTGTTGTTGATCTGGCAAGGGTAAAAGTTCCATTGAGTACTCATCTTAATCCTTAGACATGAGATTTACTTTGATGATGGTTTTAATAGCACGTCTGGGTGTTCCAAATCTGCCCATTTCCACTTTTTAACTAGTTTATGGCTGTAATGTTTTTTGGGGCGGAACGATAAAATCGCCAGCTTGGGCAACTGGGTTATGGGAGTCAAGTCGCCATCTGTTATCGTGCTTGAGCGTTCAATAAACAAAACCTTCAGATTTTTTAAGGTGATTAACGGGCTAACGGAGAGCAATTCTCCGTTGCCAGAGATGTTGCATTCCTCTAGTGCTTGGATTGAAGATATGAACGTTAGATCATGCAATTGTTTGCAGCCTTCAATATGAATTTTCCGCAGCTGTTTTAATTGGGATATCGGAGTAAAGTCTGACAAATTCCGGCAATTAAATAAATAAAGCTCCTTCAGCTGAGGTAAGTGGGTCAGCCAGTCCAAGGAAGGTATAGGGCTGTTTGCAATAGTTAACTGCTCTAACTGCTGCAGTTGCCCCAAAGGGGAGTAATCGTTTAGTTTTAATTTATCAAAATAAGCTGACGTTACCCAATAACATTGAAAGATGCTTGCTGCGCCTGGCCACCAATACAGATAAAAGTCCCGAAGTTTGGTGAGTTGGGTAAAATCTATTATCTCTTTGGTCTGCGCCGTCAGGTTTAGTTCTTCCAATGATGCCATCTGTTCCAGGGCAGATAGGCCTGATATATCCGACGTGATAATACTCAGGTTTTTCACACCCGGCAGTTGTGCCAGAAATGAAACATCTTCGCGCTGCCAACCCAAGGCGCAATTTAAAGTGACTGCCTCAACACCTTGTTCGTTAATCGTGTTCACTATTTGCTCAACGGGCTCGTCACGCACGATGGCGACCCGCCCCCCGATAGGAAATGTGAAGCCGGGAAATGGTATCGGTTGAATATCTAAAGATTCAGCTGATTCGTTATGCATAGTCTATTTCTCTGGAAGCTCTCTGGCGGGTCTTATCAACCTGCCAGAGAACTGGTTAGTCTTTAACAACTGGAGCGTTTGATGCGACTGCCAATACAGGTCACTCCCTTACTGGCCCATTTGCTTTCAGCTATTTCATTGCGCTTATTATCCAGGTTTTTTACTCCACCACGCTTATTCATCTGATTTTGTTCACTAACGCGCGCGCCATCGGTATCCCCTTTTTTATAAAGGCCGATGATGTCAGCGCCATCGCGGTCTCGGCCATCTTTGGCGTTTAATGCCCGCTCGCCCAAATTGTCTGCCCGGCCTATGTAATCCTTGCCTGAATCTAATTTACTACCGGCAATTTTGTAGATAACACCAAGATCATCACCAAACCCAGTCAGTATGTCGATAGCAGCAAATACATCATCAGCTGTGAATTTGCCATCCGCCAGCGTCATTGTGTTATCGACAAAGTCGGCAATTTCTTGTTTGCCTGCTTGTTTAAAGTTCCAGCCGTTAGAGGACGCGCGTTTCACAATTTTATATGCAGATAAGATCAGCTTGGTTTCACCAGTTGGATCTACCCCATTCATCGGGTCATTGCCGACATAGGCGTACCAGTTAATGCCGTCTTTGTAGCCCAGCGGGTCGGTTTGTAGAAATCGGCCTAACTTTGGATGGTACACCCGGGCTTTGTAATGGTACAGCTCGGTGCCCGGCAGCAGAATTTGCCCCGTATACCGAAAACGCGCTCCACTACTGTTTATCGGTTCGCCATAAGGGCCGTACTGATGGGTGGTAGTTACTGCGCCAGCGCTGTTGGTTTCGGCAATCACACTGCCGCGTTCATCGGCCAGTAAATAGCTGGGCGAACCAGTGCCTGAACCTTCAAACCACACCAGCGGGTCGTCACTGCCTGCGCCATGCACATAACGGCGTAATAGAGTGCCGCTGCTGTTGTACTCCGCCACCAGTTCGTTGCCATCGTACAAAAAGGTGGTCGCCGTGCCATTGAGTGTGCTGCTGTTTAAACGCCCGCTGGCGTCATAGCCCAGGTTTAAGGTTGAGCCGGTTTTAACGGCCGAGGTTAAGCGGTTATGGGCGTTGTAGCTGTAAGTCCAGCCGTCATGGGTGCGCAGGTTGCCGTTGGTGGTGACTTAATAAATTCAGAAGAAAAAGCCCCACTTGGGTGAGGCTTTTGGGTTGCTGCTCTAAAACCATTTCCTAAGGAGGTAGATTTTTACTAATCGAGGCTAATACCCCAAGCTATTTGGTTCAATTAATCTTTCTGGTGCGAACAATTAATATTATACCAATGAGTAAAAAGAATCCTCCAATATAGTTGTAGTATGAGCTAATTAGGCTTTGCTGATCGTAGGCATCTTCATAACTCAATAGAGTTTCTTCTAATTTTTTAACTTCATAAACATTGTAAAAATATTGGAAGTTCTCTTTGTTCTTTGTTGAGGCCGTCTTTTTAGGAGAGTATGAAAAGTTGATAATCTCACCAATTGCCCCTTCTAATTTTGGTCCTAAATCACCCGGTTTGACTATTGTTGAGTTGACTAAATATCCATGCTCGTCACCTTTAATTTTAAATATCACAGAATTGTTATCATAAAAAGACCAGGTGACATTGCCGTTGCTTTTTTTGAGTAAGCTATACTCTGGGATTGGTTCATATAATCGAATTTCGCCCAATATAATTGCTAGTGACATGCTGATGAAAATATACGGAACAATAATACGAGCAATTTTTCTAAATTGTTCAATATACCTTTCTATCGTCGAGTCATCCCTTGATTTGGTCATTTCTTTTTCTCCTGCAGATTAGGGTCAATGCTCGAGACGGCCTCAGATACACCGACTCCAGCTGCTTCAGCCACTACCTGTGTAGCTTTTGCTACATTGCCTAATGTTGAGGCAGGTAAAATCGTTCCTGCCAGACCTGCAGCAGCGCCTTGCAAACCTTTGTCTAAAGCGGTTGAGCTTTCTGCACTTCCTTTGGTCACTACGTCTGCGGTGGCTTGAGTCGCCGCTCCGGTAACCCCGCCAGATATAGTTCCAACTGCCACTGTTGCAACCGTCTTTGCAGTTACATTCTTAACCGCGTTTACTGCTAAAGTCCCTACTTTTCCAGGGACAAGTCCGAGTAAGCCACCACCAAGCCCAGCGACCACTTTTTCACTGGTTGTTGCACCTTCGACTTCATTTGCTGCTTGATAAGCTGTATTGAATCCTATTGCAAAGTTAATTACAGGTAGTACCCATGCAAACTCGCCTGTTGGGTCTGCTTTATTCATCGGATCATTGCCGACATAGGCGTACCAGTTGATGCCGTCTTTGTAACCCAATGGGTCGGTTTGTAAGAACCTTCCGAGTTTAGGATGGTACACCCGTGCTTTGTAATGGTACAACTCCGTGCCCGGCAGCAGAATCTGCCCCGTATACCGAAAACGCGACGCACTGCTGTTTATCGGTTCGCCATAAGGGCCGTACTGATGGGTGGTAGTTACTGCGCCAGCGCTGTTGGTTTCGGCAATCACACTGCCGCGTTCATCGGCCAGTAAATAGCTGGGCGAACCAGTGCCTGAACCTTCAAACCACACCAGCGGGTCGTCACTGCCTGCGCCATGCACATAACGGCGTAATAGAGTGCCGCTGCTGTTGTACTCCGCCACCAGTTCGTTGCCATCGTACAAAAAGGTGGTCGCCGTGCCATTGAGTGTGCTGCTGTTTAAACGCCCGCTGGCGTCATAGCCCAGGTTTAAGGTGCTGCCGGTTTTAACGGCCGAGGTTAAGCGGTTATGCGCGTTGTAGCTGTAGGTCCAGCCGTCATGGGTACGCAGGTTGCCGTTGGTGGTAACTTAATAAATTCAGAAGAAAAAGCCCCACTCATTTGGTGGTTGAGTGAGGCTTGGGTTTAGGGGCTCGGTGACTTGAACCTATAAGTCCCGTTAGTCGTTATTCGAGAGTGTAAAAAAATCTGTGTAAGTGGCATTCTACCTATGTATTTGAAAGGAC
>NZ_JBBIQL010000022.1:0-79722 GCF_037442345.1 Rheinheimera sp.
GTTTCTGCAACAGCTTTTTCTTCCGGCTGACGTCACCGCCATAACACTTGGCCAGTACGTTCTTACGTAACTGTTTTACCGTGGTCCGGGCGATCACGTGCGCACCAATAGCCGCCTGAATGGCGATATCAAACATCTGGCGCGGGATCAGCTCTTTCAGCGCTTCGGCCAGCTCACGGCCGCGGCTTTGGGCGAAGTCACGGTGACTGATAATGGCCAGCGCGTCGACCCGCTCACCGTTGATCAGAATATCGACCCGCGACATATCTGACACCTGGAAGCGTTTAAAGCTGTAATCCAGCGATGCATAACCACGGCTGGTCGATTTCAGGCGGTCAAAGAAGTCCATCACCACTTCGGCCATTGGCAGTTCATACACCACAGCCACCTGACGGCCGTGATAGGTCATATTGATCTGCACACCACGTTTTTCAATACAGAGGTTGATCACGTTGCCCAGATATTCCTGCGGCACCAGAATATGGGCCTCAACAATAGGTTCACGGATTTCATCAATATTGCCGACTGGCGGTAAATCAGACGGGTTGTCGACCATCACGATTTCACCGTTTTTCTGCACCACTTCGTAGACTACTGTTGGTGCCGTGGTGATCAAATCCAGGTCGTATTCCCGCTCCAGACGCTCCTGAATAATTTCCATATGCAGCATACCCAGGAAGCCAATACGGAAACCAAAACCCAGCGCTGTGGAGTTTTCTGGTTCATAAAATAATGAAGAGTCATTCAGGCTGAGTTTTTCCAGCGCGTCACGGAAATCTTCGTAGTCGTCGGTGGACACCGGGAACACACCGGCATAGACCTGAGGTTTAATACGTTTAAAACCAGGCAGCGCCTGAGTGGCTGAGTTCCGTGCCAGCGTCAGGGTGTCGCCTACCGGCGCACCTTTGATTTCTTTAATACCCGCGATGACAAAACCTACTTCACCGGCGCTCAGAATGCCGGTGTTATTGGCCTTGGGCGTAAAAATACCCACTTTGTCCACTTCATACGTCTGGCCGGTCGACATCACTTTGATTTTGTCTTTGGCGCGGATAGCACCATGTTTGACCCGCACCAACGACACAACACCCTGATAGGGGTCAAACCAGGAATCGATAATCAGCGCCTGAGTGGGTGCATCCACAT
Source organism: Rheinheimera sp. (assembly GCF_037442345.1). Taxonomy (GTDB): domain Bacteria; phylum Pseudomonadota; class Gammaproteobacteria; order Enterobacterales; family Alteromonadaceae; genus Pararheinheimera. The sequence continues at coordinate 1,147 of NZ_JBBIQL010000022.1, forward strand.
CCCCTTCCGGGCATGGAATATTCGCAACAATGGTCTCCAGCACATCTTCAATCCCAATACCGGTTTTGGCAGAACACTGCACAGCACCTATGGCTTCAATACCGATAATGTCTTCAATTTCCTGCGCCACCCGATCAGGGTCCGCCTGAGGCAAATCGATTTTGTTCAGAATAGGCAGCACTTCCAGATTCAGCTCCAGTGCCGTGTAGCAGTTAGCGACCGTCTGCGCCTCTACACCCTGACCGGCGTCTACCACCAGCAGCGCCCCTTCACAGGCTGCCAGCGAACGCGATACTTCATAGGTGAAGTCGACATGGCCTGGCGTATCGATAAAGTTCAGTTGGTAAGTTTCACCATCTTTGGCTTTGTAGTGCAAGGTCACCGACTGCGCTTTAATGGTGATGCCACGCTCACGCTCCAGGTCCATGGAGTCCAGCACCTGTTGTTGCATTTCACGGTCGCTCAGGCCACCACAGTGTTGGATCAACCGGTCAGACAGGGTCGATTTACCATGGTCAATGTGAGCAATGATCGAGAAGTTACGAATATGAGTTAATTTTGGCATTTTTTCCGTTAAAGCTGCTAAGGCGCCCCACAGCATGGCGGGGAAGACGGCCTGATGGTTAATTCAGAACAATTTGGCGCGGATTGTACTCGATCTCAGCTTTGGTTGCTACGTATGCAGTTGTAACAGAACAAGCGGTTTCAGTGATGCTGCAGACTGATTTGCGGTAACACCTTCAGGATTTGCACAGGTTCAGCGGCATGCTGCTGCCGGCGCAGCCGGATCAGGGCAAACGCCAGGCCCATAGCCGACAAAGACCCCAAAGCCACAGTTCCATCGGGGAACTGCAGATGCTGCAATAACAACGCCATCAGGATCAGGCAGGCCAGAGGCCAGAGGTACACCAGAGCAGCAGCCTCCAGCAACTGCTGTTCGGTGACAGCGATTTGCACTGTCTGACCGGCCAGCAACTCGGTATGGCCAGAGACGAAAAAAACATTCTCTTTTGGCGTTAAGGCTTTAGCCACCACACCTGTGCCACAGTTGTCATGAGCCTGGCAGGCATTGCAGCTGGTTTTGGCCTGGGTTTTTAGCCAGACTCCGGTCGCATCCGTCTTGACTACAACAGCAATTTCTTCCAGCATTTATTGCACCGATTCAGCAATCTGCCGTGCCACTTCAATGGACACAGGACCAATCACTGTGACGTCAAACTGGTTTTTTGGCATCACAAAAATAGTGGTGGCACCATCCCGATACGCCTGGGCCGGCAACTGAGCCGTCGGCTGCACAAAAACGGACACCTGATGCAACCCATCTGACAGCAACCATTGCTCCATCACCTGATTTGGCTGAGCGACAGAAGCGACAGGCAACGCCTGATAACCTGCAGGTAACCAGGCTAGTTCCAGCGGACTTTGTGGCACTTGCTGGTCCGGCAACGGCGGGATGTTTTGCGGTAATTGTGCAGTCAAGGCCGGCGTGAGTGCGGCCGGAAATTGTTCAAGCGGCTGAATATGGGTCACCACCCAACGCTCCAGCGGGTCCTTTTGTTGGCCAATGGTGTCTATTTTCAGTGGAAAACCTGTTTGTGCATCCAGCCACAACCAGTAACCAGGCCTGTCGTTATCAAAAGCAGTCAGCCGCAGCAATTGGGCATTGCGACCGGACAGTTGAGTCACACCACCGGCCACTGCATCGTATAACTGCTGGATACGGTCCAAGTCCTGATACAACAGCGCCGGCAGCTCTTTAATACTTTGGTTATTGGTCGCCATCGCCGAACGCTCAGGCGCAAAATAATACACCTTGTCATTGCGACGGAGAATTTCCAGTCCGGCCTGCTCCAATGGCATCAGTTGTTCCAGTTCATCGTCCCCCTGTACGCCATGCAGCCAGCGATAGCTGTCCACCTGGTTGGGTTTGATCACCACAAAAGAAGCTTCGAAATTGTATTGCCGGACGGCCTGCTGACAGCGCTGAAACCAAGTCCAGCCTGAGTCATCTGCCTGACTCAGACCGGAAAAGGTCAGAAGAATGAAGGCACAACAAACGCCTTGCCAATGCATGATTAGTTCTCTTGTTTTTCAGCCTCAACCGGCGCTTTTGGCGCCTGATGCTGCGCGGTTTCCATCACGCGAATTTGCTGATGATGCGCCTGCAACAGTTGTTGCAAACGTTTTTGTTGTTCCAGCATCGCCTGACGCTGTTCCTGCTCAAAGCGGGAATCCACCGAGGTCTGGCTTAAGCTGACCGGAGTGGCAAAACCAGCAACAGGTTGAGTCTGCAGTACGGGCAGTGGCGTGTTCAAATCCGCATCCGGACCTGCCGCCTGAAACTGCTGCACACCCACCACAGCCATCAGGGCTACCGCCGCAGCGACAGCCCCTTGCATGCCCATGCGGGCCCAGCTGTTATTGGCTGCGTCTGCCAGTTTTTGCCATAAACTGCTGTTCACGACTGAAGGCGTCACAGGCGTTAACTGATAGGTAGTTTCCTGTTCCAGTACAGCCGCAAAACGATCCGCGAAATCCAGATCAATCTGCGCCGGTAATTCATTGCGAATGGCTGCGCCAATCAGGTGGTAACGCGCAAAGCTTTGTTGCAATTCAGCGTCTTGCAGCAATGTATCCAATTGCTCCGGAGCTATCGCCTGATTATCACCCGCCGCCGACAGCCAATCTGATTTTTCTAACGACATACTGATTCCTGTTCACTTATGGGTCAGCTAATGAGCGGTTTCAACTGCGCATCAATAGCTTCACGCGCACGGAAGATTCGACTTCTGACTGTGCCTATTGGACAGCCCATCACTTCCGCAATTTCTTCATAGCTCAGACCATCCAGTTCACGCAAGGTTATTGCGGTACGCAGTTCGTCCGGCAGTTTTTCAATGGTCGTAAATACAACTTCACGGATCTCCTCGGACAACAACAGCTTTTCCGGTGAGTCCTGTTCTTTTAATGCGTCAGAGCCTTCAAAGAATTCGGCATCGTCGGCATCCACATCTGTTGACGGCGGTTTACGGCCAGTCGCCACCAGGTAATTCTTAGCGCTGTTCACAGCGATACGGTACAACCAGGTATAAAAGGCACTTTCCCCCCGAAACCCAGGGATAGCACGATAGGCTTTAATAAAAGCTTCTTGGGCGACATCAGCGACATCGCCATGGTTTGACACATAACGTGACACCAGGTTGGCGATGCGATGCTGATATTTGCGCACCAGCAGATTAAAGGCTGCTTTATCCCCTTGTTGTACCCGCTGGACAATTTGCCAGTCCAATTCCTGCTCGCTCATCCGAGCTTTTCCCCTAAAGCTAACTACTACTTCTTTTTGCACTGGCACTCATCAGGCGTACCCTTGAGACGCGCCTTCCGGTAAATAGTTCTGTAACTTTGCAAAAAAAAGTTACAATTGCGACGATTTACCCGGCGTGCCGGCGGTTAGAAGTGTATAAAGACCCAAATTTCTGACAGTTCACTGTGTTTTCCGGAGTTAGTGTATCTGATGCCTGAACAAAAAAAACATCTTTGTGACGTACTGATCATTGGCAGTGGTGCCGCTGGTTTGTCGCTGGCATTGCATCTGGCTGACGCTGCGCAGGTGATCGTGCTCAGTAAAGGCGCATTACGTGAAGGGTCGACCCTCTATGCCCAAGGTGGCATTGCAGCCGTCTTTGATGAAAACGACAGTATCGCCTCTCATGTCGATGACACTCTGATTGCAGGAGCAGGTTTGTGCGAACAGGCCGCTGTGCAGTTCACCGCAGAAAACGCCAAATCCGCGATGCAATGGTTGATTGAGCAGGGAGTGCCTTTTGATCAGTACCGTGACGAAGACGGTGTGCTGAAATACCACCTGACCCGCGAAGGCGGTCATAGCCACCGCCGTATATTGCACGCCGCCGACGCCACAGGCCGTGCTGTGCAGATCACGTTGGTCGATCAGGTCAAAAACCACCCGAATATCCGCTTACTGGAAAACTACAACGCTATAGACCTCATTACAGCACGCAAACTGGGGGGGCATACCGAAAAATGCCATGGTGCTTATGTCTGGAACCTGCAGTCTGAACAGGTGGAAGTGATAGGTGCCAAGTTTATTGCGCTGGCCACAGGCGGCGCCAGCAAAGTGTATTTGTACACCTCCAACCCGGACGTGGCCAGCGGTGACGGCATTGCCATGGCCTGGCGCGCCGGTTGCCGGGTCGCCAATATGGAGTTTAACCAGTTCCACCCAACCAGCCTGTACCACCCGGATGCCCAGAATTTTTTAATCACTGAAGCCATGCGTGGGGAAGGCGCTTATTTGAAACGGCCGGATGGCAGCCGCTTTATGCCAGATTTTGATGAACGGGCCGAACTGGCACCGCGGGATATTGTCGCCCGCGCCATCGACTTTGAAATGAAAAAACTGGGTGCCCATTGTGTGTATCTGGACATCAGCCATAAGCCGAAAGACTTTATTATTGAACACTTTCCGACCATTTATGCCAAATGCCTGGGTGTGGGCATCGACATTACCAAACAGCCCATACCTGTGGTACCGGCCGCTCATTACACCTGCGGCGGCGTGATGACCAACCTCAAAGGCCAGACCGATATTCCTAACCTGTTTGCAATAGGTGAAGTGGCTTACACCGGCCTGCATGGCGCCAACCGGATGGCCAGCAACTCGCTGCTGGAATGTGTGGTCTTTGCCCAGGCCGCCGCCAGAGAAATTAAGGCCGAACTGGCAAAGGCCTGTGAGCCACCGGAATTACCTGTTTGGGATGAAAGCCGGGTGACAGATTCGGACGAAGAAATTGTCATTACCCACAACTGGCATGAGCTTCGGATGTTTATGTGGGATTATGTTGGCATAGTGCGCACCGACAAAAGGCTGGAGCGGGCCTTGCACCGGGTAGAGCTTTTACAGCAGGAGATCCAGGATTATTACCGCAACTTCCGTGTCAGCCATAACCTGCTGGAACTGCGTAATCTGACCATGGTGGCGGAGCTGATTATCCGCAGCGCTATGGCCCGTAAAGAAAGCCGCGGCCTGCATTACAACCTGGATCATCCGGCCTTGCTGGAGGCCCCCCACCCTACCGTACTAACGCCGGGGTTCTGAACTCTGGCCTTGCCACTGCACGGTCTGGCAGACCCGGCACAAGGCCCGAAAGTCGGCCTCATTGAAATTATCCCGGTATAACCAGAGTTGGTGCTGTTGCTGCTGTGAGTCTTGCCAGCGCAGTAACACCCCATACTGGCTGATTAAACTGTGTGACTGAATTTGCCCTGCGGCCAATGCGTCATCCGCCCAGCGGATCTGGCCATGTTCAGTCAGCCAGCATTGCTCAGCCGGGACTGGCTGGCGCCATTGTTGCAATAACTGATAAAAGCAGAAAAACAGCGCGGGCCAGAGCAGCAGCCACCACCAGCCATACACCGGGTGCACGGCAAACAACAGCAACACCGCCAGTAGCTGACCCCGGCACCACCAGCGCCGCCAGCGGCTTGGCTGAATTTTTAAGTTATACCCGTACCCGTTGAACAATCAGGTTCACCAATGCCTGCAGTTCAGGCTTCTCAGATTTGGCATGGCCCATAAACCAGGCAAACAAATCCGGGTCATCGCAGGCCAGCAGTTGTTCAAATTCTGCCTTTTGCTGCTCTGTCAGGCCGTCATACCCCTGCTCGACAAAAGGCGCCAGCAGCACATCCAGTTCCAGCATACCGCGACGACAAGCCCAACGTAACCGGGCCTTACTCATTAACTCTGCCATTTCATTATCCGATCCACCTGAGAACTGGCGGATTCTAACAAAAAACCCCTTCAGGGGTTGAGCTTTTGCCGATTTCGCCCAATGATCGCCAGAGAACCATTGAACTGAAGTGACCCCAATGCAAGCAAGCTGGATCAGTGCCGAACAACTGGCGGCCTTATCAACCCAACATACAGGCGCCAGCCTGAGCCCTCTCCCTGCCTTTGAAACCCTGCGGATCAGCGGGCCGGATCAACGTAAATTTTTGCAGGGACAAACCACCTGCGATCTGAATCAACTGACTGCAGATAATTTTCTGCGGGGCGCCCATTGTGACGCCAAAGGCAAAATGTGGGCGGTGTTTCATCTGAGCCAGCACCACGAGGAGTTGTGGTACACCGCCTTTCGGGATGAGCTGCAGGCCTCGATGCTGCAACTGAAGAAATTTGGGGTGTTTTCCAAAATCAGTTTCGAGCTGGCCCATGACAGCCTGGCGACCCTGGGTGTCAGCGGCGCCGGCGCAACAACACTGTTAGAGCGGCTCGGCGCTACAGCTCCGGCCGAAGGCCAAAGCAGCCACTGGTCAGGCGGCAAAATTCTGGCACTGGCAGCAGAGCATTATTTAGTGGTGCTGCCAGTAGCCGAAGCCCAGGCACTGGCCAGCCGCAGCGATTTACCCTGGGCTGCTCCCACCGTCTGGCTGGCCCGGCATATTCAGGCCGGGTTGCCATATCTGGAGCAGGCGGTGATTGGCGAATATGTGCCACAAATGCTGAACTTACAAAGCCTGAACGCCATCAGTTTTACCAAAGGCTGTTACATAGGCCAGGAAACGGTCGCGCGTATGAAGTATCTGGGGAAAAACAAAAGAGCCGCTTATATCCTCAAGGGCCCCAGTACAGAAACTCCGGCCAGCGGCACCGATATTGAAGTACAATGGTCAGACAACTGGCGGCGGGTAGGCCAGGTAATTAATGCGGTGAATATTCAGGGGCAACTTTGGGTGTTGGCGGTGTTACCAAACGATCTCGACCCTGCTGATCCGCTGCGATTGGCAACTCCGGAAGCATCGGCCCTGCAGGCAGCGCCTTTGCCCTATTCACTGACTTAACGAGGTTTTTTATGAGCGTTGCAGCGCACAAAGTAGTTGCTATTCATTACACAGTGGCCGACAAAAACGGCAATGAACTGGACAGTTCAGCCGGTGGCGAGCCGCTGGTGTTTATTCACGGCACAGGTTCCTTGATTCAGGGCCTGGAAAACGCGCTGTTGGGCAAACAGGTGGGCGATAAATTCCAGGTGGAAGTGGCTGCGGCCGAAGCCTATGGCGAACGCCATGACGAACTGACACAGGCAGTTCCCCGCGAAATGTTTAACGGTATGGACGTGCAGGTGGGCATGCGTTTTCGCGCTGCGGGCCCGGACGGTCGTGAGCAATCGGTGATCGTGCTGGACGTGACAGACGAAGAAGTGGTGGTGGACGGCAATCACCCGCTGTCTGGCATGGATCTGTGCTTTGATGTGGAAATTGTACTGGTGCGTGATGCCACTCCGGAAGAGCTGGACCACGGCCATGTGCATGGTCTGGATGGCCACGCCGGTCACTAATACACCAACGGAGCCTGCGGCTCCGTTTTGTTTTTTTAAGGAGGAAAACATGCTGCGAGTGATTGCTGTAGCTGCAGTGGCAATGCTGCTGAGCGCCTGCTCCAAACAGGAAGTCGGCGACGTCAGTCTGGGGCTTTTTACCACCAAAGATATTAAGGTTCAGAGTTTTACTGACCCGAAAATCAGTGGCGTCACCTGCCATATCAGCCATGTTGAAGCTGACCTGGATTTAGCCGACCCGTCCGATATGTCGATTGCCTGCCGTCAGACCGGCCCTATTACTGCCGAAATGCTCAGTGGTATCGACCGTTCTAAAAACGGCGAAGTGATTTTTACTACATCCAAAAGCATTCTGTTTAAACATCTGAAAATCCGCCGGATTTATGATGCCAACCATCAGACCCTGATGTATCTGTCGTACAGCACCAAAGAAAGCACTGGCAGTTACAAACATGCGCTCAGCACAGTGCCTTTGTGGGGCACGCAAGCCTGGCAGGCGCCAGTGAAGGCACCCTGATCAGGTTTTGACTTTAAACTGGTCGCTGCTCAGCACCCTGACTTTGTCTCCGGACGTCAGGGTGTCCCCACCCCGGATCACCACTTGCTCTCCGGCTTGAATAGCCGCATCCACCGCAATCAGTTTGCCAACGCCTTGCCCCAGTTGCACCTGCTCCTGCCGGGCCTTTTGATCGGCCCCTACCACAAATACAAACTGACCATCGCTTTTCACGACCAGTGCATCCCGTGGCACCAGCAACTGCTGTCGCGCCAGCGCTGTGGGCACGGCGACCGATACCAGCTGCCCAACCTGAAAGTGTTCCAGCAATTCGGCTGGTACTTTGAGCCTGGCTTCAAAAGTTTGGGAACGGCTGTCCGACAGCGGGATCACGGTACGCACTTCCAGCTGCGCCTGACCGGCGCTGTGAAACACCTGCAGCTGCTGCTGGCTTTGCATAAAAGCAGCGTATTTCAGCGGGGCAAATACCACCACCTCCAAATCACTGACATTGACCAGCCGCAACAAGGCGTCCGTTCTGCTGATGTCTTCACCGTATTGGTGAAAACGCTGCGCGACCACGCCGGCAAAAGGCGCTTTGACTGTGCTGCGATTGATCTGATCCTGCAATTGCGCCATTTGCGCCTGCAATAAACGCAGTTCAGCCGCCGCGCTGTCCCGCTCTGCCGCGACCTGATCGAGCTGGGTTAAAGCGACACTGTTGTTTTTACTTAAGGCCAGTAAACGTTCAGCATCTTTTTGCAACCGTTGCCACTGGATTTCTGCCCTGCTGATGCGGGCCTGCATTTCATCTCCGCGCAGTTGCAATGGCGTTGTGTCCAGCCTGGCTATCACGTCATTCTGTTTGACCACAGTACCGGGTTCCGCCAACCACAGCAGCCGTCCTTCGACACCGCTGGTCACATCGGCCTGATACCGGCTTTGCACCTGGGCCGATACTGTGGTCTGAGGCACCACTACCTGCTGCTCGACCAAGGCGACACTGACCACTTTTTCTGGCGCCTGCTGCGCCTGAGCCAATGACGAATGCAAGAGCACAGCACTGCACAATCCCACCACTATCGCAACTTTAGCCCGCATGGGACACCTCCTGCTTGTTCTGCAACCAGCCTGCCAGCTGCAGACCGCTGGTCAGCCTGAGCAGTGCTGGCATCAGCACTAAACTAAAACACATACTAAACACCATCCCCCCCACTATTACCGCCGCCAGGCCCCGGTAAATCTCTGAACCTACACCAGGCACCAGCACCAGTGGCAACATACCGAAAATACTGGTCAGGGTGCTCATAAAAATTGGCCGGGCCCGGGTCAGCACCGCCTGGTACAAAGCGTCATCAATGCTGGCGCCGGCCTGTTCGGCCTGACGGCATTGATCCACCAGCAAAATGGCGTTATTGACCACCAGCCCCAGCAGAATGACAAACCCTATCATGGTCAGTAAGTCCAGCGACTGAAAACTCACCAGATTCAGGCCTCGCAGTGCGAGAACCCCACCGGCCACGGCCATCGGCATGGTCAACACGACCAACACACTGTCTTTGGCGCTGCGGAACAGCGCCGCCATCAGCAGGAACAAAATAAAAATGGCCACCACAAAGTTAGTTCCCATCTCCTGCATAGCTCCGGCTAAACGGTCGGAATTACCGCGAAACTGCACTGAGACGCCTGACGGCAACTCCGTGCGCAGCGGGGTCAGCAACTGCTGCTGCAGCAGTTGCATCGCCTCATCCAGCGGCATGGTCGCTGGCGGAGTAATTTGCAGACTGATGGTGCGTAAGCCGTTGATACGCTGCAACGACGTTGGCCCTGTGGTGTAACTCAACTGACTGAGCTGACTCAAGGTCTGGCTGCCAGCTGCAGGCGTATGCAAAGGCGTCGCCGACAATTGTTCAGGCGTCTCCCAGCTCTGGCCTTTCAGGATAATGTCCATCCGTTCATTGCCGTCAAAATACTCACCAATGTAGATACCATCTGTGACAGCCCGCACCATATTGGCGACGGTAAAGCGGTCAATACCGCTTTGTGCAATACGATCTTCATCCGGCAGTAAGCGCAATTCGGGCTGGGCCAAGGCCAAGTCCGGTACAGGTCGTACTGTGGCGCCTGTCAGCAAAGCTTCGACTTTAGGCATCACCGCCGCCGCTTGCTGCATCAGCACCGGCACATCCGGCCCCTGGAAATCCAGGTTCAGTTCGCGGCCGCTGCCAAAACCAAAGTTAAATAACGAGCCCTGCACACTGAACGCCCTGGTGTCCGGCAGGCCCACCAGAATCTCTTCACGCAGCAATTTAATCATGTCGTCAATGCTGTCAGGGTCGTCCACATAAACAAAAAGCACATTAAAACCGCGGTTAATCGACAGGTTATAACCTTTGATCGAAGGATACTTTTTATCCTGGTAATAAGGCCGCAGCCGCTCCACTAACAGGTCGCCCACTTCCTGTTCCAGCACCTGCATATTGGCCCCTGGTGGCAAGGAAAAACCGGAAAAGACGGTATCAATAGAAGCCTGAGGTAAAAAGTCCGCTTTGGGCAACAACGCCACCACCAACAAAGCGGCCCCTGGCACCAGAGCCATACACCAAAGCCAGGCTTTAGTGCGGGAGCTGGTCAGTTGCGTCAGCCGGGTTGCCAGCCTCTGCCAGAAATGCACTTGTTCAGGTGCCGCTGCTTTGGGCTTCAGCCAATACAAAGAGGCCACCGGTAATACAGTTAACGCCACAAACAACGAGGCCGTGACCGCCACCGCCAGGGTTAATGCCAGATCATAAAACATCTGCCCGGCCACCCCCTGCATAAAGAGCACGGGCAGAAAAATAGCCACTGTTGTCGCAGTGGACGCCCAGAGCGCCGCACTGACTTCACGGCAGCCTTTTTTCACCGCCTGCGCCAGGGCAAGCCCCTGCTGACTGAGCCGGACTATGGTTTCCTGCACTATGATGGCCGCATCCAGCACCATTCCAACCGCAAAGGCCAGCCCAGCCAGCGACACCACGTTCAGAGTCCGGCCACAAAGCTCCAGAATGACAATGGAGGTCATCAGAGACACCGGAATGGTCAGGCCAATCAGCACCGTCGCCTGCCAGCCACGCAAAAACAGATACAGAATGGCCAGCGACATCGCAATGCCAAGCAGCAGATTACCGTTCACCAACTCAATGGCCCGTTTGATATGCACAGAGGCATCAAAACTCAGCACAATTTCAATACCGGCAGCTTTGAGCTCCTGCTGGTTCAACGCCGCAATGACCCGGTTCAGCTCATCCAGAATCGCGACCGTATTGGAGTCACTACTGCGCTGCAGCGTCACATAAAAGGCCGGGAAACCATTGCGTTTGGTAAAGCCGCCCTGTTCGGCATAACCCACACTGACTTCCGCCACTTCATGCAGGTACACAGGCCGGTCGTTCTGATAGGTCACGACCATCTGCTGGTAATGCGACGGGTCATACTGGCCAACAAAACGCACTGTATATTCGCGCCGCCCCACTTCCGCAAAACCACCAGACACATTGCTGGCTCTGCTGATGCGGCTGCTCAGTTGATCCACCGTCAGTCCCAGCGCAGCCAGCCGGTACGGGTCGAACACTATATGCAACTCTTTAGCCCGGCGGCTGGCCAGATCGACCTGAGACACACCGGAAATGGCTTTCAGTTTGGGGTACACCACATCGTCGATCAGGGGTTGCAACGCGGTGAAATCACCATCGGCCTGCTCATCCAGCTTGCGGATCAGCAGGCTGGCGACAGGGCCGGCCCCACTGTTAATAGTGACCACAGGTTCGGCCGCTTCCCTTGGTCGCGGTGGGGCCTGGTTCAGGGCGTTAATGACATTCAGCATGGCCTGCTGCATATCCTGACCAACCTCAAAGGTCAGGGTAATAAAACCAAAACCAGCGCCAATAAAACTGCTGCTCTCAATAACACCAGGCACGGTACGCAGCGCCGACTCCTGGGGTTCGATAATGGTGGATTCCATTTCTTCAGGAGCAGCGGCCCGCCAGCCGTTCTGAATAAAAATCTGTGGCTGCTCAATGGACGGCAATAACTGGATGGGCAATTTCAGCACCGCCAGGGCACCAAAGACCAACATAATCAGACTGACCACCACCACTGCAGCCGGGCTTTTCACACTGAGCCGGGTCAAATCCATAAAAAATACTCCAAGTTCAATCTCGATAGCACTGTACCTACTACACTGCTTTGTGCCATCCGGCTGGGATTAGTGGGGGTGAATACAGGGCCGGGCAGCCCAGAGTTCTGGTTCAGTTAAGGTACAGCCAGGCGGTTTTACAGTAGAACCACATTGCCCTCAGCCTAAGGAGATAAGCCATGACCATTCAATTCAGCATAGCCGTTGTTGCCTTGCTGACGCTGGCCGCCTGTGGCCCAGTGACAGAAAGCGGCCCCACCAAAGCGGCCACAGCAGCGACGGATACAGCACACAACAGCCAGAATGCACTGGACTGGGCAGGCAGCTACCTTGGGGTATTGCCTTGCGCCGATTGTGAAGGGATCCGGACCACCCTGGAACTGCACCCAGACCAGACTTACCAGCTGAGTCGGGTGTATCTTGGAGAAAGTGACGAGTTGTTCCAGAGCACAGGTCAGTTTGAATGGGACAGCACAGGCCGGCAGATCCGTTTATTGGCCGAGCAGGATGGCCCCAGTCAGTACCTGGTGCAGGAAAACCTGTTGCTCCAATTGGATATGGCAGGTAACCCCATTGACGGCGCACTGGCAGCGCATTACCAGTTAACCAAACAAAACCCGGAGTTGCAGATGCTGGCCGGTAGCAGCGATGACTCGGCCCCCAGCCTGACCGGCGTGCGCTGGCAGTTGCAAGAGCTGGCGGGCCAGCCGGTACAGAGCCCCCCGGCACAGCGGCCTTATATTGAATTCGGCACCGACGGCCGGATCAGTGGTTTTTCCGGCTGTAATCAGTTTACCGGGGGTTATGAAACCGAAGGATTACGCCTGCGCTTTTTGCCGCTGGCGACCACACAGAAAGCCTGCGCTGGAGACGAACTGGAAAGTCAGTTCCTGCAAGTTTTACAAGGCATTGATAACTTTAGCGTTAACGGCAACGAACTGGCCTTCTATAAAGCCCGCACAGCGGCTTTGCTGAAGTTTACCGCGTTGGATTCGTCCACTTGACCTCTGCAATGCCAACCTTAACCTGGCTGGCGATTTAATGCACCGGCGGCTATCTGCTGCTGGCTGAACACCCCGATGTCCAATACCCAGCCCGTAACCAGACTGGCTGGGGTCACATCAAAAGCCGGGTTATACACAGCGGCCGCTGCAGGCGCCCAGCACACCTGACCAAAAGCACCTGACACCCCTTTCACCTCGGCAGCAGCACGTTGCTCAATAGGGATATCGGCACCAGTGGCACAATCAGGATCCACAGTGGTATAAGGCGCCACTACATAAAACGGTACCTTATGGTAATGTGCCAGAACCGCCAGGTTATAAGTGCCTATCTTATTGGCAAAATCACCGTTGGCTGCAATGCGGTCTGAGCCCACAAAAATTTTATCTACCCGTCCCTGAGCCATCAGCATGGCCGCCATATTGTCACAAATCAGGTGATAGGGAATGTGCTGCTGCTCCAGTTCCCAGGCCGTTAAACGTCCGCCCTGTAACAAAGGCCGGGTTTCGTCGACCCACACCTGAATGTTTTTGCCTTGCTGATGCGCGGTACGGATCACCCCTAAAGCAGTCCCAATACCAACCGTCGCCAGGCCGCCGGTATTGCAATGGGTCAGAATGCGGTCGCCCTGATGCACCAACCCGGCCCCCAGTTCAGCCATACGCTGACAAAGTGCGACATCTTCAGCAAAAAGACCCACAGCGGCCGCAATACAGGCCTGCCGGTAATCAGCCTGACCTAACGCGGCCAGCATCACATCAATAGCGTTCATCAGATTCACGGCGGTGGGCCGGGCCGCCCGCAACGTCAGCGCCGCCTGCTGCAGTCCGGCCTGGCTTTCACCAGCCTCAGCCAGAACAGCCAGTAACAGGCAAGCTCCAATGCCGATAGCGGGAGCACCACGCAGCTGCAAGCGTTGGATCATCTGCACCATTTGCGGCACTGACTGGCAATGCAGCCAGACTTCCTGCTGCGGCAGCACTGTCTGATCCAAAACATATAACTGATTATTCAAAACTTTCAGACTGGTGGCCTGCAGATTGACCATGAACAACTCCTGCTGAGAAAGGCATTGCACTGAAAATGCGGGTTTGCGATTATGCGGCCCTCTTATGCTGAACACAAGAAACGGAACCTCAGATGTCGGACTACCACCCATTCACCCCGGATCAGGCCGCCCACTTTGCCGATCTGCACAGCGATTTATTTGGTGATCACAGCCAATTGACTGCACAGGAGTTTGGTGACGGCAATCTGAATCTGGTGTTCCGGGTGAAAAACAACAGAAGCACCAGCCTGATCGTGAAACAGGCTTTGCCTTATGCGCGCTGCGTCGGTGAATCCTGGCCTCTGACACTGGACAGAGCCCGTATTGAAGCGCAAGTGCTGCGACAGCACGCCAAACTATGCCCTGACCATGTGGTGGAGGTTTACCATTTTGATCAGAGCCTGGCCGCTATTCTGATGGAAGACTTGCATCAGTACGAAATTGCCCGCAGTGCGTTAATTCAGGGCAAACGTTTCCCACTGTTAGGCCAACACATTGGCCACTATCTGGCGCAGGTTCTGTTCCACACCAGCGACTTTGTGTTGACAGGGCCAGTGAAAAAAGCCCAGCAGCTGCAGTTTAATAATCCTGAGCTCTGTCTGATCACCGAAGATTTATTTTTTACCGACCCGTACAGCAACCACGAACGCAACACCATCAGTCCGGCTATTTTGCCCCAAGCGCAACAACTGTGGCTGGACACTGAACTGCAGGCCGAAGTGGCACAGCTGAAGGCTGATTTCCTCAGTAAACCTCAGGCGTTATTGCATGGCGATATGCACAGCGGCAGCATTTTTGTGAAAGCAGACAGCAGCAAAGTGATAGACGCCGAATTTGGCTTCTTTGGCCCTATAGGTTTTGACTGCGGCAGTTTTATCGGCAACCTGCTGCTCTGTGCTCTGGCACAACCCGGCTTATGTCAGGACCCAGCCACAGCGTTAGACCGGCAGTCTTACCTGCAAGGCCAAATTGTGCTGTTCTGGACCACCTTCTCCGACGAGTTCAGCCACCTTATGCAGCAGGAAACCGCTGATATCTCTTTTCAGAATAAGCTGTTTCAGCAACGCTTTTTAACCCAGATCTGGCAGGATAGCCTGGGTTATGCTGGCTGTGAGTTGATCCGCCGTACTGTCGGTCTGGCGCACGTTGCTGACCTGGAAAAAATAGCGGATCAGAGTCAGAAAACTAAAGCAGAAACTGCAGCCCTGACGTTGGGCCGTCAGTTGATTATGCAGCGCTCCAGCCTGAGCCTCACCCAGTTAATCGAACTGATTTAACCCTTGCCGGCCAGTCGGATTTTTCGACTGGCCGTGCGCAACTGTTACAGCGCAAAATCTTTCATTTGTCGTGCCTTCATTCTTTCTTTAAGGTCTGAACATCCGGCAATCTCCGGCAATTGAGCGGCCAAAACAGCATTTTAAGCGACAAAATGCTATAGTAGCGCCGTGAAACAACAAAACCTGTGGTCACTCCAGGTTTTGTTTGGGTGGGCCTGTTTCACACAAAAATGCAGGACGCGTCATAACAGCTATTAAAGCCTCAACACTAAGGTATAACTTAATGAAAACATGCAAAAAGTCGGTTCTGGCTCTGGGTATTCAGGCCAGCCTGTTTGCTGCTGCCATGGGTCTTTCTCCCGCGCTGCTGGCGCAGGAAAGTGACAAAGACCAGGCACAAGAAGAAGCCAAACTGGAACGTATTATGGTGACGGCGCAGCGCCGGGTGCAAAGCACTCAGGAAGTGCCTATTTCAATTGCAACCTTAAGTGGCGAAAAATTCGACGCCCTGTTTTCCGGTGGCGAAGACATTCAGGCGCTGGCGAATAAGATCCCAGGTTTGTATGCCGAATCATCGAATGGCCGTGCTGCCCCACGTTTTTATATTCGTGGTTTAGGCAACACCGACTTTGACCTGGCCGCTTCTCAGCCGGTTTCTGTCATCATGGATGACGTGGTGATGGAAAACGTGATCCTGAAAAGTTTCCCGTTGTTCGACATCGCTCAGGCTGAAGTGATCCGTGGCCCGCAAGGCACGCTGTTTGGCCGTAACACCACAGCTGGTATGGTGAAGTTCACCACAGCCCGCCCTACTCAGGATTTCGAAGCTTATACCAAACTGGGCGTAGGTAACCTGGGCACACTGAATTTCGAAGGTGCGGCCAGTGGCGGTTTAACCGACGAAATTTCGGCCCGTTTGTCTGTGATGAGCCAGAACCGTGACGACTATATCGACAACGGTTTTACCGGCGAAAAAGACTTTACCGGTGGTCATGAAGAAAAAGCCGCCCGTCTGCAACTGCAGTACGAATCTGGTGATTTCAAAGCCTTATTAAACGTGCATGGCCGCGACCTGGACGGTACCTCGTCCATTTTCCGCCGTAACGTGCTGACCAAAGGCAGCAACGAGCTGAATGAAAACTATGACCGCGATACCGTGTATTACGACGGTGGTGAAGGCAACTACCAGAAGTATGAGAACAATGGTGGTTCGTTAACCCTGGAATACGCCTTTAACGGCATGACACTGACGTCTGTCACTGCTCAGGAGAACGCAGACGGGCATGGCATTGGTGATATTGACGGTGGTAACACTTCAGGTCCGGGTCCAAGTACCGTTGATCCTGCCGTCACTGAAGACCAATTGAACGACCTGGAACAATTTACTCAGGAAATTCGCTTAGCCAGCGACACCGACGGTCCCATGAACTGGCAGGTTGGCGCGTTTTACTTTGACTCCAGCTTTGGCGTCACCAGTATTGACGGCTTTTTCGGTGCCACTTCTGTGTACCATGAAAACAACAGCTGGGCGGTGTTTGGCCAAACCACTTATGACCTGAACGATCGCTGGGATGTGACCGCCGGTATCCGTTACACCTACGATGAAAAAGATTTCTGGGTGGGTCAGCAGAACGTCGATGGTTTTGCTTTAGTGATTGGTGCTGCCGCTATCCAGGATTACGATCCAATCAATGTAGACGATGGGCAGGTCAGCTGGGAATTAGCGACCAACTACCGTCTGACGGATACAACCAGTGTCTATGCACGTATCGCCGAAGGTTTCCGCGCCCAGTCTATTCAGGGGCGCAATGTCGCATTTGAGGAAGATCCAACCACTGCCGACTCAGAAACCATCACTTCCTTTGAAGTAGGTGGAAAATCAGACCTTTTAGACAATTCTTTGCGTCTGAACGGAGCGGTATTTTATTACCAGATCGATGATATGCAGTTATCTGCTATCGGTGGTGTAAACAACGGCAATACCCTGGTGAACGCTGACAAAGGCACAGGTTATGGCTTTGAAGTGGATGCGGAGTGGCGCGCCACTAAAAATCTGGTGTTAGGTGGTGGCTTCAGTTACAACCATACCGAACTGTCTGATGCCAGTTTGCTGGTCGGCACCTGTGGTTCAGGTATGTGTACTGTCACCAGTCCAACAGTCTCGTTGCCAACGCCTTCAGGTGATAAACTTTTTGCCTACGCCGATGGCAACCCCTTCCCGCAAGCGCCTGAAACTATCGCTACCATCAATGCCCGGTACGATATTCCGGTACCCAGCGGTGAAATCTACGTCTACACCGATGTGGCCTACCAGGGTAAAACCAATCTGTTCCTGTATGAATCAGCAGAGTTCTACACCGACGGTAACTACGAAGCCGGCCTGCGCATTGGTTACCTGAACTTCGATAACGAATACGAGCTGGCACTGTTTGGCCGCAATATTACCGATCAGGACAACCTGAAAGGGGCGATCGACTTTGCTAACCTGACTGGTTTCGTCAACGAACCGCGTATTTACGGTATTGAGTTTAAGAAAAGCTTTTATTAATCGATAACTGCAAAAATAAAAGGGCGTGTGATTCACACGCCCTTTTTTATTTTCTTCGAAATTTAGCCCGAATTACGCATACCGGCAGCAATACCGGCAATAGTCACCATCAATGCCCGCTTGATGCTGTCGTTCACGGTTTCAGGCGCGTGCCGCACCCGATCTAACAACTCCACCTGCAAAATATGCAGCGGGTCGACATAGGTATTGCGCAGCATAATGGATTCGCGGATCCAGGCTTCGTTGGCCATCAGGGTGTCACTGTGGATCAACTTGAGCAGCAGGTTTTTGTCTGCCTCCAGCTGTGATCGGAGCTGCAGGCCCAGTGGCAGCAGCGCTTCAGGCACCAGCTTCTCGTCATAATAGGCGGCAATTTCCGGGTCCGCTTTTAAGTACACCATTTCCAGCATCGACAAACGGGTGGCGAAAAACGGCCATTGCGCACGCATTTGCTGAAGTACTTCGGTTTTACCTGCTTGCACCACAGCCGCCAGCGCACTGCCTGCTCCCAGCCAGGCCGGTAACATCAAGCGGTTTTGTGACCAGGCAAAGATCCATGGAATAGCCCGTAAGCTTTCCACCCCCCCATTGGGGTTTCGCTTCGGTGGCCGGCTGCCTAACGGCAACTGGCCCAATTCCAGCTCCGGGGTAGCCGCTCTGAAATAAGGCACGAAATCAGGGTGTTGCCGCACGATCGCCCTATAGGCCTGACAGGAAATATCCGACAACTGCTGCATTAATTCGCGCCAGGGTTGCTGTGGTACAGGCGGAGGCAATAATAAGCCCTCCAACACCGCACTGGCGTATAACGCCAGACTGCGCTGCGCCAGACCGCTTAACCCAAATTTAAAGCGGATCATTTCACCCTGCTCTGTAACCCGCAGACCGCCAACCAGCGAGCCTGGTGGCTGCGACAAAATGGCCGCATGAGCCGGGCCGCCACCACGGCCTATGGTACCACCACGGCCATGGAACAAGGTCAGTTGCACCTGGGCTTCCTGACAAATCTGCACCAGGGCTTCCTGAGCGCTGTACTGCGCCCAGGCGGCAGCGAAAGCGCCGGCATCTTTGGCGGAGTCGGAATAACCAATCATCACTTCCTGCTTGCCCTGGATATAACCGCGATACCAGTCAATCGCCAGCAGTTTACGGATACAGTCCGGCGCATTGGTCAGGTCAGCCAGAGTTTCAAACAATGGTGCCACCCGCATCGGGAACCTGATACCGGCTTCTTTGAGCAGCAGCTGAACCGCTAGCACATCTGACGGCTTGCCAGCCATCGAAATCACATAAGTGGACAGTGCCTCCGGGCCATGACGGGCAACAATATCGCAGGTATCCAACACCTCTTTGACTTCGGGGCTGGGTTGCCAATTGCGCGGAAATAAAGGCCGTTTGCTGGCCAGCTCATTGAGCAGGAAGGCCTGACGGCTGCTTTCGTCCCAATCAGCGTAATCGCCAATACCGAGATAACGGGTAAATTCACTGAACACCTGAGTATGACGGCCCGATTCCTGCCGCACATCCAGCTTTAATAAGGTCAGGCCAAAGGCATAAGCCCGGCGGATCGTATCGCGTAGCAAACCATTGGCAATCACCTGCATTTTGCAATCCAGTAAGGACTGGTAGCAGAGTAACAAAGGGGCCAGCAGTTGCTGGTTTTCCCAAATCAAGTCGTCTGGTCGTTGCAGCCGGTCGTGTTTCAAGGCTTCACTGAGCCAGTCGCGGGTGTAAATCAGTTTTTGTCGTACGTCCTTTAACAGCCTGCGGTACGGCTCGGAATCATCACCCACCTGAGCACGCAACGCATCATTGGCCTGGCTCATCGACAGCTCATTGGCGAGCGTGTCCAAATCGCGGCTGAATAGGTCAGCGGCTTTCCAACGGCTGAGTAATAACACCTGACGGGTCACTTTTGCCGTGACAAAAGGGTTACCGTCCCTGTCCCCTCCCATCCAGGATGAAAAACGCACCGGCGCTGCATCCAGTGGCAGACCATGGCCGAGCACAGGTTGCAGTTCCTGCTCCAGTTCGCGGATAAAAGCCGGCACCGCCTGCCATAACGAGGTTTCAATGACGGCAAAACCCGACTTGGCTTCATCAACCGGGGTCGGGCGTTGTTCGCGGATTTCATTGGTATGCCAGGCTTGGGTGATCAGTTCTGACAAACGGGTTTCCAGCACCTGACGCTCGGCGGCAGACAAATCCTGCTCCAGCTGCGCCAGAGCCGCCGCAATCTCCGTCAGTTTATGGATCAGGGTGCGGCGGGTCACTTCGGTTGGGTGCGCCGTCAGCACCAGCTCAATCGACAGGTTTTTCACTGCAGCTTCAATTTTGGTTTTATCCACTTGCTGTTGTTGCAGCAAATTCAGCAGTTCCTGGATAGGCTGAGGCTTTTCAATGGTTAAACGACCGGCTTTACTGATGGTATGGTGCTGTTCTGCCAGGTTCGCCAGGTTAAGAAACTGGGCAAAAGCCCGGGCTACCGGCAGAATTTCTGCGTCACTCAGATTCACCAGCATTTGTTTCAGCTGCTGATCCTGCAACTGAGTGCCCTGGCGGGCCTGTTTCGCTAACGCTCTAATTTGCTCGATTCGCTCCAGAACCGAATCACCCAGCTGATTGCGGATGGTGTCACCCAGCTGGGTGCCCAACAAACCCACATTTGCCCTCAAGGCAGCATATTCCGACATATCCCACTCTCCTCGTTCCACTGCCTGTCGTGATTTTTTGTGCTTTTCTGCGTTGTTATCTCAACCCTAACTGGGAAAACAAAAGTACTCAACACTGATAGATTACAAAATCGACAACAAAATGGAAGTTTAGAAGTCTGGAAATCCGAAAATAATTTTAGGGCAAGAGACTCAGCTGCATGCTGCCCAGCTGTTGATAGTCAATCCGGACCGGGGTTGCCGCCGGAATAGTCCAGACACCGGCATAAGAGCCTGTAATGATCGCCTGCCCCTGAAACAGGCCAATTCCAAGCTGCGACAGCTGATTCACCAGCCAGTACAGTGGTGCTTTGGCATCCGCATTGGGATGCTTACCGGCAAACTGCTGGGGCGCTTGCCCTTCGACTGTTAAGGTCAAGGCCACTTCAACTGGTGAGGCAGCCACCTCCGGCCCCAGGTACAGGCCCTGGTTAAACAAACCTGCCGCCAGGTTATCCAGAAACTCCGCACCGGCATCACTGGCATAAGGCCGGATAATCAGCTCCAGTGCCAGATGTGTAGCAGCAACTGCCGCATCAATCTCGGCCTCGCTGTACGGGTCGTCCCTTGGTGGTAAATCCTGCCCCAGTACAAAAGCAAATTCAGGCTCAATGCTGTAGTCGGATGCCGGCCATTCAAAGCGGCATTGGTGTCCTTGTTCAAGCCGGCCAATAGGGGCCATCACCCAGCCTTTTTCCGAAGGTAAACCCGCTTTCCAGCCCCAGACGGGCTGCATCAGTTGGTGTAATAACTGCAGCTGGATCTGAATAGCTGCCAGTGAGGTGGCAGGTCTTAACTCATGGGGTAAAACCGCGGCCTGTTGCTTTGCCAGGCGGTAACGGGCCAGCTCTGCCGCCGCTTGTTGTACTGTATTTTCTGATGCATGGTGCATAAAGATGAGGTCTGAAAAGTGAGGAATAACTGAAATTAAACGGCAATTCCTAGAAAATGTCACTGAGTCGTTGCATTCGCTTTGGATGCATCCATTCCACTCAGGACATTTGACAAGCGGCCCAAGGCCCATTATTTTGGCAGCCATTGCGGGTGTCGTATAATGGTAATACCCCAGCTTCCCAAGCTGGTGCCGTGGGTTCGATTCCCATCACCCGCTCCAGATCCAAAAGAAAAAAGCGCTTAACGCGCTTTTTTTTACATTTGCGACTGCAG
Source organism: Rheinheimera sp. (assembly GCF_037442345.1). Taxonomy (GTDB): domain Bacteria; phylum Pseudomonadota; class Gammaproteobacteria; order Enterobacterales; family Alteromonadaceae; genus Pararheinheimera. Next base: position 22,931 of record NZ_JBBIQL010000022.1, read on the forward strand.
GTAATTGGGTAAGCCAATCAGTTTAATCAGCCGCAGTTGCTGCTCCAGCCAATGGGCATGATCATTTTCCGTGTCATCCAGTAACGTCATCAGCATATCGCGGGTCACATAATCCTGCTGTTGTTCACAGAGTGCGATGGTCTTCTTCAGCAAGGCGCCTACTGTGTATTCCACATTTAAGTCATTTTGCAGCATTGAAGGCACATCCTGGCCAACCTGCAGCGGATCACGTTTGCTGAGATCAGGCGTGCCTTCCAAAAACAGAATGCGTTCAATCAGCGCAGAGGCATGGGCTTTTTCGTCTGTCACTTCATGGTCAATACGTTCAAACAGCTTATGCAGGCCCCAGTCGTGGTACATACGCGAGTGAATAAAGTATTGATCCATGGCAGTCAGCTCATTGGCTAACAGCTCGTTTAAGGCAGCAATAATCTGAGGATGGCCTTTCATATTAATCTCCTGACCCCATTTGAGTTTGCAGGTAGTTTTCCAGGCCTACCAGTTGAATTTGTTGTTGCTGGGTGTCAATCCAGTCCACATGCTCTTCTTCATACTCCAGAATGTCCTGCAGCAACTCGCGGCTGACGTAGTCCTGCTGCTGCTCACACAGCTGAATAGCGTCACGCAGCAGCGGCAGTTGATCATGCTGGAACGCCAGATCACATTGCAGCATTTCTTCCGTGTCTTCACCAATACGCAACTTACCCAGCGCCTGCAGATTGGGTAACCCTTCCAGGAACAGAATACGTTCGATCAGTGCGTCTGCCTGCTTCATGTCTTTGATCGACTTTTTGTAGCAAACAGTATTTAACTGAGCCAAACCCCAGTTCTTATAAATACGGGCATGCAGAAAGTACTGGTTAATGGACGTCAGTTCACTGGTCAGTACTTCGTTCAGTTTGGCAAGCACCAAAGGTTGGCCTTTCATCGCAAGTTCCTGCTGTTTCATCAATAGCAGCAATTTTAGTCAAAAAACAAATAAAATCAATCAAAACACACAAAAAACATGAATAAAATCAACAACATGTAATTGATAACGCTTCGCTTTAATACCAGAGTTCTTGCTAAGTTTCGATCTTCAGCTCTTCGTAACGGCTATGGCCTGCCAGCGAAACTGGGTATACTCGGCCACATCTGACTTGCGGAGCTGCTGTCTTATGTCTGCACCAACCCCAAAAAAATCACCGGGTTTTCTGCTGAATTTACTGTTTAACATTGTGATTCCAACGCTGATCCTGAGCAAACTCAGCGAAGAGCAGCAGTTGGGTCCGGTTTGGGCTCTTGTGGCCGCTTTGGCTTTTCCTGTCTGTTTTGGCCTTTATGAGCTGAAACAAAGCCGGAAAGTGAACCTGTTCTCAGTGTTGGGGATTGTCAGTGTACTGCTGACCGGCGGTATCAGTTTATTGCAGCTCGACCCGGCTTATATCGCCATTAAAGAAGCGGCTGTACCGGGTGTCATTGCGCTGGCGGTGTTTGTCAGTCAATACACCAGGTACCCACTGGTGAAAAAAATTTTGCTGAATGATGAGTTGCTGGACCTGCACAAACTGCAGCACAGCCTGCAGCAAAAACAAGCCGAGGGCCTGTTTGAGCAGAAGCTGAAACACTGCGCATACCTGGTCAGTGCCGCTTTTGTGTTTTCATCGGCCATGAATTATGGCCTGGCCAAATACCTGCTGGTCAGCCAGCCAGGCACGCCGGCCTTTAATGAAGAGCTGGCACAAATGACAGCGCTGAGTTACCCGGTGATCGCCTTACCTGTGATGGTGATGCTGATGCTGGCCATTTTTTATCTGTTCCACCAGATTGGTAAAGTGACGGGCGAGTCGGTCGAACACTTTTTGCGCCAATAGCCGCCGCGTTAAAGCAGCGACTGCATGCGCTGATAAGCAGCAGCTAAATCGGCAATTAAATCATCCGGATCTTCCAGGCCTATATGCAACCGCAGCAGCGGACCCGCGTAAGGCCACTGACTGGCGGTGCGCAGTTTCTGAATGCTTAAATTAGGCATAATCAGGCTTTCAAAGCCGCCCCAGGAAAACCCCATTTTGAAGTGCGCCATCCCTTCGATAAAGGCCTGCATTGTTTTGGCATCGCCTTGTTTTAACACAAAAGAAAACAAGCCATTGCTGCCACTGAAATCCCGCAAAAATAACGGATGGCCAGGGTTGTCCGGTAAAGCCGGGTGCCGCACTGTTTCCACCCACTCTTGTTGCGCTAACCAATGTGCCACTTTCAGTGCATTGGTCTGGTGTTGTTCCAGCCGGATTTTTAAAGTGCGCAGGCCGCGGCTTGCCAGATAGGCATCGTCCGCAGAGGCGCAATAGCCCATCAGGTAACTGTGCTCACGCAGTTGCGGCCAGTAACGGCTGTTGGCGGTGGCAATGCCCAGCATGGCATCGGAGTGGCCAATAATGTACTTGGTCGCCGACTGAATACAGATATCGACGCCCAGCCCATACGCATCCAGCAGCAAAGGGGTGCCCCAGGTATTGTCCAGCAGCAGGCAAATGCCTCTGTCTTTGGCCACCGCTGCTATAGCCGGAATGTCCTGTATTTCCATGGTCAGTGAGCCCGGCGATTCCAGAAAAATAGCTGTGGTATTGGGACGGATCAGGCTGGCAATTTCAGCACCCAAGAGCGGGTCGTAATAGGTGGTTTCAATGCCAAGGCCCGCCAGCAGTTTGTCGCAAATCGCGCGGGTGGGTTCGTAGGCCGTGTCCACCATCAACAGATGGTCTCCCTGCTTTAACACCGACAATAACGCCGCATTAATAGCAGCAGCGCCACATGGGTATAAAGCGCAGCCGGCTGAGCCTTCCAGTTCACAAATCGCTTCCTGCAATGCAAAGTGAGTGGCAGTGCCGCGGCGGCCATAATAAGGCACCCTTTCACCGCGTTTGGCAGTGGCGTGCTTCAGCTCGTCCATCGTGTCAAACACTATGGTGGAAGCCCGGACCACAGGCGGGTTAACCGCCGAGCCCGTCCATTTTTTACCACGGCCAGCGTGGATCAGTTGCGTTGCTTTTTTCACAGAAGACTCCAGACATCCAGATGTCTGATTAAGCTACCTGATTTCACAAATCAGAGCCAGACAGGGATCTGATCTTTTTGTATCAGTTGCTCAAGGACGGGCTTCGCAAAGTAATACCCCTGAAACCAGTGGATGCCTTGGGCGAACAGATAATCCAGCTCAGCTTCCGATTCAATACCTTCCGCCAGAACCCTGGTTTGCAGCTGCTGGCAAACCGTCAGTATGCCTTTTAACACCGCTTGCTTTAACGGGTCCTGATCGATATTTCGGATCAGCCCCATATCCAGTTTCAGCACCGCAGGCGTCAGCGCAGTGAGCCAGGCGAGTCCGGCATAACCAGCCCCAAAATCGTCAATGGCGGTAATAAAGCCCCGTTTGGCATAGCTTTCAAAAATCCGTTTCAGCTTGCCCTGGTCGATAATTTGTTCACCTTCGGTCACTTCAAACATAATCTGTCTGATATCAAAACCAAACAGATCCGCCGCCTCAATGGTCGCGCGAATGCAGGTTTCCGGGTTATACACCGCATTGGGCAAAAAGTTAATGCTCAGCACTTTTTCCAGCCCCAGCCTGGATGCCGTTTCAATGGCTTTGACCCGACAGGCCTGATCAAAATAATATTTGTTGTTGTCGTTGATGTGCTCAAACACCCAGCCAGCACTTTGACCTTCAGGCCCTCGCACCAAGGCTTCATAACCCACTATGTCTTGTGCGGCCCAGTCCACTATGGGCTGAAATGCCATCCTGATGTCAAAACCAAGAGAGTTGCCGCTGAGGCAATCCATACAACTTTGTTGTTTGATTTGCGTGGGGAAATCCATAAGGCATGATAAAAAAATTGGGACTGACTTTACCTTAGGTTAGGTTGAGCCCCTAGGGCAAGTGCTTTTGCATAATACAGGCTCACCAAACTGACCGCCTCGTTGAAACAGTGGCCGTAACTGACCACACCATCGTCATGACCCAACATGGCAAAAAGTGCTGGCCCGTCACCGAGTCGGCGCACCAATTGCTGCACCGCCAACGCCATCTCCACAGTCCCATAAGGAATGTCGGCGGCTGTATGTGGCAGCTGCAGCGCCGCCGTTTGTTGCCAAATTGCCGGGCAATGCGCATGCACCACTACCCCAATACGTGGATCCGCCTGATACAAGGCGGCATGAGTCATCGACTCAGACGAAGGCGCCGTTTCGCCGCGGGCCCACAGCTGATTTTGCTGAATATCAACCCCGGTGACCAACGCGTAGTCGGCCGCCCGCAATTGCAAAGGCCCGCCGGTCTGGCTACCACTGATAATAAATTCATTCCGGCCATGGCGCTGACTCAGGTTGCCAAAGCCATAATTGTCATAACGCTGCGGGTGCTGGCCCAGCATGCCCAATTGATGCAACAGGGTACGCCAGGCATTGATTTCACTGACTTGCCCGGCCGATAACGCAGCACCGTGCTGAAAATTCAGCTGAAATTTAATCACCCCTTCCTGTTCATGCATCGGCCTGTGCCCCCACTTTCTTGCTGGCGTCATTATAAGGCCTGTTGGCATCCCAAGGTTACTTTTGCAGTAGTCTGGCGGGTTTTTATGCAAGGCAGCGCGAGAGCAGTGTAGCGATTCTACATAAACGAGTGCTAACGCTGCAGAAAGACCAGTCAGGCAAGCCCAGACTGGTCCACGCCGGGCAGCCATGTATAATAAGCCCAATCTTCTGCGGGCCATGTTTTATGAAATACAACGATCTGCGTGACTTTATCGACCAGCTGGAACAGCGGGGTTTACTCAAACGCATCCGGATGGAAGTCGACCCTTATCTGGAAATGACGGAAATTGCTGACCGCACGCTACGCGCTGAAGGTCCGGCTTTGTTGTTTGAAAACCCCAAGGGTTTTGACATTCCGGTGCTGGTGAATTTATTCGGCACGCCGGAGCGGGTGGCGTTGGGCATGGGTCAGACCGATGTGTCGGCGCTGCGCGAAGTCGGCAAACTGCTGGCCTTTTTAAAAGAGCCAGAGCCACCAAAAGGTTTTAAAGACGCCTGGGACAAATTACCTGTGTTTAAGCAGGTGCTGAATATGCCGGCCAAACAGGTACGTAAAGCACCTTGTCAGCAGGTGGTGCTGACGGGCGACCAGGTGGATTTAACCCAACTGCCAGTGATGACCTGCTGGCCTGGCGATGCGGCCCCACTGATCACCTGGGGGTTAACAGTCACCCGTGGCCCACACAAAGAGCGGCAGAATCTGGGCATTTACCGCCAGCAGGTGCTGGGGAAAAACAAAGTCATTATGCGTTGGTTGTCGCACCGCGGTGGCGCGCTGGATTTTTTTGAATGGCAAAAGGCCCATCCAGGGGAGCCATTTCCAGTGTCAGTGGCCTTAGGCGCCGATCCAGCCACTATTTTGGGCGCAGTCACCCCAGTGCCGGACACTTTGTCGGAATACGCCTTCGCTGGCTTATTGCGGGGTGATAACACCGAAGTGGTGAAATGCCTCAGCAACGACTTGCAGGTGCCCGCCAGCGCCGAATTTGTGCTGGAAGGTTACATTATGCCGGGCGAAATGGCGCCTGAAGGCCCTTATGGCGACCATACCGGCTATTACAATGAAGTGGATCAGTTCCCGGTTTTTACCGTGACCCACCTCACCCACAGAGAAAAGCCGATTTACCACAGCACCTACACAGGCCGGCCACCGGATGAACCTGCAGTGCTGGGGGTGGCCTTAAACGAAGTCTTCGTGCCTATTTTACAAAAGCAGTTTCCGGAGATTGTCGATTTCTACCTGCCGCCGGAAGGCTGTTCCTACCGGATGGCGGTGGTCACCATGAAAAAACAATACCCTGGCCATGCCAAGCGGGTAATGATGGGGGTCTGGTCTTTCCTGCGCCAGTTTATGTACACCAAGTTTGTCATTGTCTGTGACGACGACATCAACGCCCGCGACTGGAAAGACGTGATGTGGGCCATTACCACCCGGATGGACCCGGCACGCGACACCACGCTGATTGAAAACACCCCCATCGATTACCTGGACTTTGCCTCGCCTGTGTCCGGGTTAGGCTCCAAAATGGGCATGGACGCGACCAATAAGTGGCCAGGGGAAACCAACCGCGAATGGGGTGAGCCGATCGTGATGACGCCGGAAGTCAAACAGCGGGTCGATGCCCTGTGGGACAAACTGAATATACTGCCGGTGCCCAAATGAGCCAGCAGCAGGCGGATTATCAGGTCACCATTGAGCCCAGCGGCCTGACCTTCAGGGTCGGGCCAACGGAAACCGTGCTGCAGGCCGCCCTGCGCCAGGGCATTGATTTTCCGCACCGCTGCCAGCAAGGTGTCTGCACGGCCTGCGTTTGTCGTCTGCGCTCCGGTACTGTGACTTACCTGCCGCCTGAGCCTTTGAGTACACAGGACAAATCCATGAACTTTACCTATTGTTGTCTGGCCTTTGCCAGCAGCGATCTGGTGTTACATCATCCTTTTATTCGTGGTTAAGCCACAGGGTTATTCATGAGCAAAATACGTTGTACCGTTGACCAGTTATCCCCACTGACCTCAGGGGTCACCCGGGTCTTGTTGACCCCGGAACACCCGGTGCCTTACCAGCCGGGTCAGTACCTGCAAATCTGGCTGAGCGACGACGACAAGCGGCCCTTTTCTATTGCGTCCACTCCGGCACAAGCCCAGCTGGAGTTACATATTGGCGGTGCTGTGACCGACCCGTACGCCAGTCAGGCGCTGGCGCATCTGCAACAGCATGCAGAAATTACTGCAGAAGTCGGCTTAGGTCAGGCGTTCTGGCGCGAAGACAGCCAGAACCCTATTATTCTGCTGGCCGGTGGCACAGGTTTTTCTTATGTGTACAGCATTGCGCAGGCGATAGCAGCGGCGGCGGTCAAACGCCCGGTATTTTTGTATTGGGGCGTGCGGGACCAGTCAGCCCTCTATCATCTGGCAGAATTGCAGCAATGGGCTGACACCGATGCACATTACCGTTTTATTCCTGTGGTGCAAAACCCGGACACTGACTGGCAGGGCCGTTCTGGTTTGGTGCATGAAGCCGTGCTGGCGGATTTTGTCTCGTTGGAAGCTTACGACATCTACCTGGCCGGGCCCTTTGCCATGGCCGGTGTGGTAAGGTCAGCCTTTTTGGAACAAGGTGGCAAACGCGAGCAGATGTTTGCCGATGCCTTTGCGTATATCTAGATCGGATAACCGGGAGCGTTAAAACGCTCCCCTACATAAAACATTAACCCAGCGTCAGCTGAATTTTTGCCACGACATCCAGCGCTTTTTGTTTGGCATGGCCGGTACTGTCACCCAAAGCCAGTGCGACCCCCATCCGGCGCTCCCCCTGCACTTCAGGTTTACCGAAAATCCGCAGGTCGGTGTCGGGCTGCATCAGGGCCTGTGCCAGGTTGCCATACCCAATTTCGCGCGATTGACCGGCCACCAGCAACACGGCCGAAGCGGCAGGGCCATACTGACGGATTTGTGGGATCGGCAGACCAAGAATGGCACGGGCATGCAAGGCAAATTGGCTGTAGTTTTGCGAAATCATGGTCACCATGCCGGTGTCATGCGGCCGTGGCGACACTTCACTGAACCAGACCTGGTCGCCTTTGACAAACAGCTCCACACCAAACAAGCCACGACCGCCCAAAGCTTCAGTCACTTTGGCTGCATACTGCTGCGCCAGCTCCAGCGCTTTGGGTGACATGGCCTGCGGCTGCCAGGATTCGCGGTAGTCCCCTTTTTCCTGGCGATGGCCGACTGGTTCGCAAAACTGGGTGCCGGATATGGAACGCACAGTCAGCAGGGTAATTTCGTAGTCAAAATCAATAAAACCTTCGACTATCACCCGGCCTTTGCCGGTGCGGCCGCCTTCCTGTGCATAAGCCCAGGCGCTTTCCAGATCCGCAGCAGACTTCAGCACCGACTGGCCTTTGCCGGACGATGACATAATAGGTTTGACCACACAGGGGTAACCCACAGCCGCCACCGCCGCCAGATAACTGGCTTTGTCATCGGCAAACTGATACTTCGACGTCGGTAACCCCAGTTCTTCTGCGGCCAAACGGCGAATGCCTTCGCGGTTCATCGTCAGATGAGCAGCTTTGGCGGTCGGCACCACGGTAAAGCCTTGTTGCTCCAGTTCGACCAGAGTACTGGTGGCGACAGCTTCCAGCTCAGGCACAATCAGTGCCGGTTTTTCTTTAATCACAATCTGGCGCAGCGCAGAAGGGTCCAGCATCGAAATCACATAATGACGGTCAGCCACCTGCATCGCCGGTGCATTGGCGTACCTGTCCACCGCTATCACTTCACAGCCTAAACGTTTTAATTCAATACAGACTTCTTTTCCCAGCTCACCGCTGCCCAACAGCAATACTTTATGGGCATTGGCAGCCCCTGGTGTTCCGATTCGGCTCATGTCCGGCTCCTGAAATTTAATTGCGCAGAGCATAACAAAACTTGCCCGCAGAGGCCGACTTTTTCCGGCCACTGGGCTATAGTCTGCGCAAAAAAGTAAGAGTGCTTTGAATGAACATAAAATTATGCCCGCGTTGTGGCCAGTCCAATGCCTGTATGGCGCAAACTGACAGGCCACAAGACTGCTGGTGTATGCAGCTGACGTTGTCAGCAACCTTAAAGGACCAATTGCCTGAAAGCAGCCAGTGTTACTGCGAGCGCTGCCTGCGGCAACTGCAGCAACAAGCCGACGCACAGCCGCAAATTTATCAGCCGGTTCAGCCCTGAGGCGGGTCGGATTTATCGTCAGCTTTAGCGGTTTGGGCGGCCGCTTGTTGCCACTGGCCTGAACGCTTCATTGCGCCCCAACTGCTTTTGCTGTTGCGCATCCAACGCCACAACCCCTTCAGCCGCCACCAGGAGTTCAGCTGGCGATAACCAAAGTTTTCAATAATCGCCAGGCTAAATAGCCGCAAAATGCTGCGCCGTCCGGGGTACACCGGGTACGACATTTCTTCCAGCACTAAAGCGACCACTGAGATCAGCACGCCAAAGCCTATGGTGGCCACCAGAAACGCCAGCATCGCCACAGGATCCAGCCAGCCGGCCAGCCATGCAGTCAACATAAACAGGTAACCAGCCACTTCAATGGCAGGACCAAAAGCTTCAAAAATTAATGAAAACGGATAAGCCAGCCAACCGACAGCGCCAGCTTTGCGGTGAAATAACAAGGAACGGTTGGCCATCAGACTTTCCAGCAAACCGCGCTGCCAGCGTACCCGCTGGTTGCTCAGTGTCGCCAGGTCTTCCGGCGCTTCTGTCCAACACACCGGGTCTGGAATAAAGTAAACCCGGTACGGCTTCTGCGTTAAACGGAACAACTTATGCAGCCGCACCACCAGCTCCATATCTTCACCAATGGTGTTATGCCGGTAGCCACCTGCTTCTATAACCGCTGATTTACGGAACACCCCAAAGGCACCACTGATAATCAATAAACAGTTCAGCGGTGACCAGCCTAGCCTTCCGAACAGAAAACCGCGCAGGTATTCGATGATCTGTAACTGAGGCAACAATTTTTCCGGCAATGCGGCCTTGAGCAGTAAGCCATCTTTCACTTCGCAGCCATTGGCAATGCGCACCGTGCCACCGGCAGCAATCGCATAGGGATCATCCAGAAAAGGCCGGATAATGCGCTGCAAACTGTCGCGTTGCAAAATAGAATCGGCGTCCACCCCACAAAACAACGGAAACCTGGACAAATTAATGCCCGCGTTTAAAGCGTCGGCTTTACCACCGTTTTGTTTGTCGATGACTTTCAGGTTTGGATAACGGCTGGACTGATAAATACCCAATATCGGCTGGCAAGCCAGATGCAGCGGGCAAGTGGCCGAAGAAGGCACCAGCTGAAACTGTTCTTTTAGCACCTGCATAGTTAAATCTTTTGAGCCATCGTTGACCACTATGACTTCGTATTCTGGGTAGGTTAACTGCAACAGCGAGTGGATAGACCCAGAAATGGTCGCTTCTTCGTTATAGGCCGGCACCAGCACTGAGATAGGCGGTAAAAAGCTGGCATAACTGGCTGGCATCAATTCAGTGCGGGCCGACTGGATCTGCCCACGCATCACCCAGAGCGCAATCAGGTTCAGCGCCAGATACCCTAAAGACAGCAATACGAAATAACCAATAAACAGCCATTGCAGAGCAGCCACCACTGGGCTGCCCAGGCCAAACTGCAGCTCCTGCTGCCACTGGGTTAACCAGTCCATGCTGTCCTCTTCATGCGTTCTGTTTCATCCAGTACCTGATGCAAAATATCCCGGGCGAAGGGGTCATCCAGCTGCAACCAATGTTGCTGCTCTTGCGCACTGACATCCGGTAACTGCAATAGCGACTGCGCAGCACGATACCGCACCCACCAGCTTTTATCCTGCAACAGGATCAGCAACAAAGGCACATCTTCTTTGCTACCCAAGCGTCCCAGCGCTTTGGCCAATTGAACTCTGACTTGCCAGTGCGGCGAGTTATGCAACAAACGCAGCGCAGGTAACAGATCGGGCGAAATGGCACTGGAGCAGGCTGTGGTCATCAGTTCCATCTGGTCCGGGTATTTCTCCAGCGCCAGCAGCACCAGCGGCTGACAATCGAGCGGCGACAACAAGGACATCAGTTTGATCAGGCGGCCCAGCTCTTTTACTGTGGCGCGTTCAGCGCTTTCCGTTAAGGCCCGGACGACTAACTCCGAAGGCAAACGCACCAATAACCCGGCCAACCGGCTGACCGACCAGTCTTCTCTGTGCAGCTGTGACAGCACCACAGGTAGCCCCAGCCAGGGGTCGATGGATAATAAAGAGCGGGCGGCTACCAGCGAAAACAGTGTTCTGGAATCAATCACATAAGGCATTAATTTGGCGAAGGCTTTTTTGTCCTGCACCAAACCGAGTGTCATAATCGCGGTCAGCTTTTTTTCATTGTCAAAGCTATCCAACCATTGGTGCATCACGGGCACAAAACCCAAGCGTTGCGCCAAATCGGCCAGCCGCTCCGACGCAGAGCCCCGCACCGTTTGCTCCAGCTGCAACCACAACTGCACCACCACACCAAAACCAGCAGCGTCTAAGGATGGCAGCGGCCCCTCTGTCTGTTCAGTATCATAAATCCAGCTGAACAGCAGAGGGGTCCATTGCTCGGTCGCCGTTTTGCGGTGCAAGTTACGCTTATCCCGCTCCTTGTGCATCACCAATGCCAGCACCAGCAACAGCAAGGTCAGCACCAACAACGCAGCAGTGCTGTACCAGACTAATTGCAACAGCGGATCAGAAACTGTAGCGGACACTCAGACCGTACTCCGTTTTCTCATACAATACGTCCTGTTCAGACCAACTGGCGTTGTAGAGCAATTGCCAATTCGGGCTCAGCCCGAGCTGACCAAAAAAACCATAACGGCTGACATCCATCACCAGCACCCGGTTGGGCAAACGTTCCAGTTCCTTGCCTCTGACTGCCAGCAGTGTGATGGAGTCCGTGTCATTGAAGTAGTAACTCAGTTGCAGTAAATGGGTGTTGGCCGTCCCAGCGTCTTCTGGCCTTGAATGATAAAAGGTATAGGCCAGCCGGTAAGCGCCCATATAATGTTCGTTCATCAGGCTGTAACTACGGCTGTCCTGCTCATCATCCTGACTCAGCATCACGCCGGGAGTCACCACCCAACCAGGCGCCCAGGACCAGGCCAGCTGCGAGCCGTAATTCAACTCAGGTCGCACCCGGTTTTGCGGGCTATAGGCAGCCTGCCACAACCAGGTCAGTTCATTATTGAGTTTGTAGTTACCATCAAACAACCATTCCTGGTCCTGCAAGCCAAAACGCTCGCTGCGCTGATAACGGCCACCCCAACCATAGCTGCCTTGCTGCTGACGAAGACCGGCAAAATAAAACCAGCCGTCGGCCAGACCATTCGTCAATTGCTCTTGTCCCGAGCCTATTTCCAATTGCGTCGCACCAGCAAGCCCAGGGGCCAGCATCAACGCAGCCACGCATAACATTCTCATCAGCGCCTCTCCATCAGCCGTTTTAAACGGGCACTGAACTCATGAGGCTGAAAGGGTTTCACCAGATAATCATCGGCACCTTTTTTCAAGGCCGAGGCAATGTCCGATTCGCCCATTTTGGCGGTCAGTATCAGCACAGGAACTTTCTGGCCGTGCGGCTGTTTACGGAGCTGCTCCAGCAAATACACGCCGTCCAGAAAAGGCAGCATCAGGTCCAGAATTACCGCAGAAAACCCTGGCTCGGCAATACGCTGTTCCGCCGCAATACCGTCTTTCAGCCACTCCACCTGATAACCTTCACGCTGCAGAATAAACTGCAACAATTTACCTATCAGCTCATCATCTTCAATCAACAGTACAGTGGGTTTCATCGGATTTCCCTTTCAAAGCTCCCTTCTAGATATTCGATTTCGGTAGCGGGTTCAAGCCATCACCGGAAAAAGTCCTGCTTTCAGCTCTCAACCTTGATTTTTGTATACATTTTTAATTAATGTGTACAAACAATTTCGAGGTGACTATTTCGAGGTGAGCATGCTGCTCAAAAGTTTACCGGCCATCAGTGCCGGTTTTGTCGCTGTTTTAGTGGGATTTGCCAGTTCGGTGGCTATTGTGTTTCAGGCCGCTGCCAGCGCCGGTGCCGACCAGGCTGTGCTGAATTCCTGGCTGCTGGCTTTGGGGGTGGCGTTGGGTTTGAGTGGGATCAGCCTGTCCTGGTATTTTCGTATGCCGGTGCTGACCGCCTGGTCAACGCCAGGCGCCGCGCTGCTGGTCAGCAGCCTGCAGGGTTTTAGCCTGGCAGAAGCCACAGGGGCCTTTATGCTCAGCGCGGCTATCAGCCTGGTGCTGGCGCTGACCGGCTGGTTTGACAGTCTGTCGCGCCGTATTCCGCTGCCTGTCGCCAGCGCCATGCTGGCTGGTATTTTGTTTAACTTCGGTGTCGCGCTGTTTAGCGGTTTGCAGCAGGATTTTCTGCTGGTGTTGGGCATGCTGTTGTGTTTTTTAATCAGCAAAGAGTACTGGCCGCGTTATGCCACAGTGCTGACGCTCGTCGTCGCATTAATTTATGTCAGTCTGACCGGCCAGTTTCAGCCCGGTGAGCTGAGCCTGAGTTGGCCAAAACCTGTTTGGGTCAGCCCAGAGTGGTCACTGGCCGCATTGATGGGGGTGGCCATTCCACTTTGTATCGTCACCATGACGTCGCAAAATATTCCTGGCCTGGCGGTATTGCAAAGTGCCGGGTATCAGGTGCCAGCCCGGCCTGTATTGGCCGGTTGTGCGCTAAGCAACCTGCTGTTGGCCCCTTTAGGCGCCTTTTCAGTGAACCTGGCTGCCATTACCGCCGCCATTTGCGCCAGCCCGGAGGCCAACCCGGACCCGGCACAGCGCTACAAAGCCGCCATTGCAGCCGGCATATTTTATCTGCTCAGTGGCCTATGTGGCGCTGCGGTGGTTGCTTTATTTCTGGCGCTGCCTGCCGTGCTGGTCAGCGCTATTGCCGGCCTGGCCTTACTTGGCACCATCAACAGCAATCTGGGCGCCAGCCTGCAGCCTGGTCCAGCCCGGGAAGCCGGCTTAATTACCTTGCTGCTGACGGTGTCCGGCGTCAATTTCTTTGGCATAAATTCAGCCTTTTGGGGTTTAATTGCTGGCTTGGCGGTCTATACACTGCAGCAATTGCTCCAAAAGGGAAAACCAGCGTGAAATCATTAAGCCTTTATCAGCGCTTGCGTCAGGATATCCGTCAGGGCATCTGGCCCGCGGGTCAGCTGATGAATCAACAAAAATTGTCAGACCATTACCAGGTCAGCCGCATTCCGGTGCGGGACGCGCTGCAACAACTGAAAGCCGAAGGTCTGTTGGTGATGGCGGGCAAAGCCAGCCTGAAAGTGCCGGAGCTTTCTGCAGCCGAAGCCGAAGAGCTGTACCAGATCCGCTTAGCCCTGGAGCCATTGGCGTTGGAGCGCGCCCTGCCAGCACTGAGCTTTCATCAATTAGGCCGGGCTGAAGATTTGTTGCAGCAAATAGAGCAACAACAGCATTTATCCGCCGCCGACCGTGGCGCCATGAACTGGCAGTTTCATGCGTTGTTGTATCAGGCGGGCGGGCAAAACCCACAGCTGATGCAACTGCTGCACAGAGTGCATCAACAGGTCGAGCGTTATCTGGGCTTTCAGGAGCTGGCGCTGAACTATGCCGACACCAGCGCCGCAGAACACTGGCAGCTGCTTAAACTGTTACGTGAGGGGCAAAACGATCAGGCGCTGGCACTGCTGCACTCACATATAGCGCAGGCAGGCCAGCTGCTGGTTCAGCATTTAACGACGGCTAGTCAATAAAACGACCACCAAGAATACGTAAATAAATTAGAGCGATTAATTTAAATAACAGTATCCATTATTAGAAATAAGGAAAAACATTCAATTTATTATATGATAAACACTTCACAAAGAAACAATTATTGTTAATGAATTTTCATTTCCATTGTAAGTAATGCTATCTATATCGCGAATATCAAGGACTCCAAAAATTGTTGATATTTGCTCTATAGATTTATCTTGCTTGTTAGCAATATAAGCCTTGGTTACGTTTTCAACTCTATCCACAACAAGAAAACCTATATAGTTTTCATTTGCGACATCAAAATGGGTAATTTGTTTTTTATCTTTCACAGAAGATACAAACTGTTCAGTATCAAAACCAACATTTTTTGCCACAAAGGATTTCACATCATCATTCGTAGACAGCGGTTCTACATTGCAATCAATACAAGGACTGGGTTCACTACCTCCAGGAAACTGCATTCTGTATACAATTACATTTTTTGTAACTGTTTTTGATTCTTTCGAGCATGCCAAAGTGAACTGCGTATCCCCTACAGGAACGTCGACAGGGTATCCGACGTACTCAACAATTCCAACATTTGCTGATTTCCCCATGCCACTTAATTTGCACGTCGAAACATTTTCAGCCATCCAAAACAGGTGTGTCCGCCCCATTACTATATCTCCATGAATAAAGCTCCTAATATTTGGAGCTTGGTAATCTATGGGGCTTGCTGTTACCGTAAATCGATGACTTTGTGTTATGTTGACTCCGTCATCACCAATGCATTTTAAATGAAAAGCTTGCTCAGTGCCTGCACCATTGGTCCATGAGTATTTACCCGAGTATGATGATGGGACTGATGCTACGATAGCGTATTTATTATCACTGATATAAAGCGCACATGATTGAGTGTTTTTGTGAGTTATGCGCAGCCAATACTCACCTGTAGTAAATATTCCGGAAGGAAAATCAATTGTTATTACAGGCTCCACAATAAATCTATGTTCGGTTTCCACTTTTGCCCCACCATCTGGTGGTAGAGGTCCCATGCCAGAAATACAACTAACTTTCACATTCAAACTGCTGCTTGCATTAAAATTGAAAACAATATCACCAATTCTTCGATCACTGCTATAACCAGGCAGCCCAGACACTGTGCAATTATTCATCACGGAACCAGGGTAATGTCTAAACTGTACAGGGACACCATCTTTTACTTTACTTGGAAAAAAACCTGATTCTGGAAGAGGGTCCTCAGGAAGGATAATCACTTGTGATGAAGAGAAAAACGGTAAAATAAATAATGAAAACGTAAAAAAATACTTCAAAAAATTCATACCTGAAATCACTCCTTTTCTTAAAATTTAAATATATCAAGTAGAAAAAATAAATATAAGTGCTCGTTAGCAACTTGTAACAATTTTTAACAAGTGACCATTAACTACATGAGCACGACTCAAAAAGTTGGAACGATGCTTGGTTCCAGCCAGAGTTGTTTGCTATTGAAAAATTGATAAAAGTCGGCCTTCGTTCAATACCTTTTACCTGACCCATATTGTGTTCCTGAGAAAGCGGAGTAAGCTGAAAACTGCAGTCCGATCAACCCAGATAGCACCTTCGCCTGATGACCTTGCCTTTGCTGAACTCCAATTTATTGCGTGCCTGTGGCCAGGTTGCCGCCATGGTGCTGAGTTATCTGGCGCTGGGGCACGCGGCTTTAGTGCTGGCTATTGCTCCAGGTTTTGCCACTGCGATTTTTCCACCTGTGGGTGTAGCCGTGGCTCTGACGTTATTATGGGGCTATCGCATTCTGCCAGCCGTCTGGCTCGGCTCCTTTTTGTTAAACCTCAGCACGGCACCGGCACTGCAGTGGTGGATCCCCTGTGGCATCGCCTGCAGCACCAGCCTGACAGTGGCCCTTGCCGTCTTTTTGGTGCGGCGTTATGCCAGTTTCCACCCGGCCCTGACCTTTGAGCGCAGCATTCTCGGACTGGTGGTATTGGCAGGCCCGGTCAGTTGTTTGCTCAGCGCCAGCCTGTCCACACTGTTGTTGCTGTATACAGGCCAAATCAGTGCGGGCCAGCTCAGTATCACCTGGCTGACCTGGTGGATCGGTGACGCGCTTGGTGTCACGCTGTTTGTCCCTTTGGTTTTTGTCCTGCTGGCTAAACCCCGCAGTATCTGGCAACCCCGCATGCTGAATCTCGGCCTGCCTCTGCTCATCAGCATGTTGCTGGTGACGGCGTTGTTCAGCAGGGTGCAACAACAGCATCTGGACAATACCCAGCAGCAATTCTTTGAACAGGCCAAGCAGGTGAGCAGCTCGTTTCAGTTCAGAGTCAGCAAGGTACTGCAGCAAATGCAGGCCCTGTCGTCCTTGCTGACATTAAACCCGCAGCTGACCCAACAGCAGTTCAGTCAGTTTTTAGCCGAATACAATTGGAGTGAATCCGGGGTGCTGTCGTTTGATTATCTGCAGTGGCTGCGTCAGGACCAGCTCCATCAGTTACCCGCATCCATTGTGCTGCGTCATTTCAGTGCGGATGCTTCCCAGCCTTATGCCGCTGTTATCCGGCTGACGGCCACAATCACAGGAGACACCACCAGGATAGGCCTGAATATGTGGTCAGAATCCCAACGCCGTGAAGCCATGGACTACGCAGTGATCTCAGGGCAGGTCAGCATGACCACACCGGTTCAGTTGCTGACCGGCGAACCTGCAGCACTGATCTTTATCCCGATATTCAAAGCTGGCCGTCCACTGCACACCCCGGAGCAGCGCTGGCAGCAGCTGTCTGGATTTATCTGCGGGGTTTTTCGTACCGATTTACTGGTGGATGCCAGCCTGAAGCAATTTGACACCGACAACTTTCATCTGACGATCAAAGAATTAGCCAGTCACCTTTCGTACCACAACCAGCCCGCAACCCTGCCCGCTTATGCCCGTTACCTGGACTGGAATCAGATTTGGTCCTTTGCCGGACGTTCGGTGGAACTGCGGCTGCAACCCAGCCAGCACTTTCTGGACCGGCACTCCGGCATGCACAGCTGGTATGTGCTGGCGGGCGGCCTGGTACTGTGCAGTTTATTGGGGGTGTTTTTATTGATCCTGACCGGTCGTTCTGCCCGCACAGAACATCTGATCGCGCAGCGTACCAAAGAGCTGAGCTCTATTCTGGACAATGCCAACGAGTCAATCATTATCGTCGACCATCAGGGCCTGATTGAGCGCGTCAATAAAGAAACATCGGCTTTATTTGGTTATCCGGCTGCCGAACTGCTTAAGGCTCCGGTCAGTAAGCTGCTGGCCACCTTACCCGAGCACAACGATCATCAGTTGCTGCAACCCTTGCGCCTGGAGCAATTGCAGCAGTGGGTGGGGCAGATGCATGAGCTGACAGGCCTGCATCAGAATGGCAATCAGCTGCCGTTAGAGCTCGGGTTAAGCCGGGTCGATCTGGCCGATAAACATCTGTTCACTCTGATGTTGCACGACCTGCGTGAGCGCAAAAAAGTGGAACGGATGAAAAACGATTTTATCTCCACCGTCAGCCACGAACTGCGTACTCCACTGACCTCCATCAAAGGCTCATTGGGCTTGCTGGCTGGCGGCGTCACCGGTACCTTGCCGCCTCAGGCCGCACAACTGGTACAAATCGCCAAGCTGAATACCGACCGGCTGACCCGGCTGGTCAACGACATTCTGGATATTGAAAAACTGGAGTTTGGTCAGTTAAAGCTGCAAACCACTGCAGTGGATATTAGCGAGCTGATGCGTGAAGCATTGCAGCAAAATCAGGCCTATGCCGACCAGTATCAGGTGCAGCTAAGCCTGAAAACAGGCCCGGAATTACACAGATCCCACCTGTATCTGGACAAATTCAGGTTGTTGCAGGTGCTGTCGAACCTGATTTCCAATGCGGTAAAATTTTCTCCCAGCCATGCCACTGTGTGGTTAAGTTATCAGCGGGCGGGGCAAGGCATTGAAATCCGGGTGCAGGACAAAGGTTGTGGTATTGCCGAATCCTTTCGCAGCAAAATATTCGACAAATTTGCCCAGGCTGACAGCTCCGACAGCCGCAGTAATCAGGGCTCTGGCCTTGGGCTGAATATCAGCAAAACCCTGGTGGAAATGATGCAGGGCCGCATCGATTTCGAATCTGAAATCGGTGTCGGCACCACCTTTATTTTATGGTTTCCGCTGTATCCGCAGGCGCAAACTTAACCCAGCACCAGCCGGTAACCAATACCGGCTTCGGTCTTGAGGTAATGGGGTTCAGTCGGGTCATCCCCCAGTTTTTGCCGTAAATGGCTAATCACTATCCGCAGATAATGGCTGTCTTCTCTGTGGCTGGGGCCCCAGACCTGCTCCAGCAGCTGTGTCTGGGTAATCACACAATTCGGATGCCGGGCCAACATGGCCAACACCGCATATTCTTTTGGGGTCAGTTCAACCTGCTGTTGGTGCAGCATCACCAAACGCCGGCTTAAATCAATCTCCAGCGCGCCGTCCGTCAGGCTTTTCTGCGCCTGGGCGGGCTGTCGGTCCCGCAACAGAGCCCGTACCCGCGCCAGCAGCTCTTCCATACTGAAGGGTTTAGTCACATAGTCCTGCGCGCCATGGTCCAACGCCTTGACTTTATCGGTATCAGACTGACGCACCGACAGCACCATCACCGGCACCTGACTGAAAGTACGGATCTCGGCCAGCAACTGCTGACCATCGCCGTCCGGCAAGCCTAAATCCAGGATCACCAGCTCCGGCTGCTGCCGCACTAAAGCGGTCAGGCCGGCTTCGGCCGTTTCAGCCTCAATCACATCATATCCAACACTTTTCAGTGCAATACGCAGCATTTTTCGGATTTGCGCTTCATCATCGATGATCAGAATTCGTGCGTTCAACTAGTCCATACTCTTACTGTTACTGGAAAGCGGCAGTTCAATCACAAAACGCGAACCGCTGCCGGAACGGGCCGCAGTGGCCACCACGGAGCCGCCGTGAGCGCCCACCATACCACGGCAAATCGCCAGCCCCATGCCGGTATTGTGCCTTTTGCTGTCGCCGTCAGCCACCACATAAAACATATCAAAGACTTTTTCCCTGAGTGCCGCCGGGATACCCGGGCCGCTGTCTTCAATTTCAATGCACAGCTGTTCACTGTTGGCACGGGCCCAGATTTTGATGGCCTGGTCCGGCGGGCTGTATTTGGCCGCGTTTTCCAGAATATTAAACAGTGCCTGCTCCAACAACGCGGCATGCACATACAGCAGTGGCAAAGCGGTTTCTGTCTGGTACCACAACTCCTGCTGCGGAAAAAAACGTTTCAGCCGCTGCCGGGCGCTGGCAATAATATCATCCAGTGCCACCCAGTCCCGTTGCAGCTTGAGACCACCATGGCCCAGGCGGGTCATATCCAGCAGGTTCTGGATATAGCGGTCCAGCCGCTGACTCTCCAGCAAAATAGTCTGCAGCAGTTCATGCCGGTCTTCGGGGGATAACTGCCCATCCAGCATTTGCAGGCTTTCTGCTGAGCCCATCATAGCCGCCAGCGGTGACCGCAAATCGTGGGACACCGACGACAATAAGGCGGAGCGTAGTTGCTCCATTTCCGCTTTGACTCTGGAGCTTTCCAGCTCGGAGCTGATTTGCAGGCGCTGCCAGACCTGCACCGCCTGCTGGCAAAAGCTCTGCATTAAATCCTGCTCATCTGGCCGCAGAACCGCTACAGAAGCCGGAAACTCAACTAACATCACCGCAACCGTTTGCTGTTCAGATTGCAGTGGCAAGGCTGTCCAGCGGCTGGCGTTCAGCGTCTGACTAAAACGGCCAGCTGTTTGCTGATGGCGACGGCACCAGTCCACCACAGCCCAGTCCAGCGCCTGCAGAGGGTGCTCCGGCACCGGCTGAATAGCAGCGCTTTCATCCGGCCAGTACAGCAGGTGAACAGGGCAGCCCAGCGCCTGTTTCAATTGACTGGCCAGGCAACGCCATAAATCCTGTTGCTGATGCACCAGCGTCAGCTGACGGGCAAAATCCCGTTGCAGTTCACTGCGCCTGTTGGCGGCGTTCAGCAACAACAACTGCTGGCGGATACGCGATGCCGCCGGACCACAGACCAGGCCAATCAGCAACATAAATACCAGGGTGGCTACGTCGTCGCCTTTGTTGACATTCAGGGTGAAATAAGGCTCTGTCAAAAAGAAGTTAAAGCTGACAAAACCCAATAAGGCAGTAAAAAGCGCTGGCCGGGCGCCGTATTTCAAGCCACAGCTGACCACAGCCAGCACATAAATCAGCACCAGGTTGCCGCTGGGCAACACAGTCTGCAGTCCGACACTGACCACACTGGCCAGCGCTGTGGTCAATACACCAAAGATGTAACCGGCCTTTTGGCCGAACAGCGGTACCACAGGTGGCGTCACTGCCGATTTATCACGTTCAGTGGCACGAAACACCGATACCTCCAGTGGCAAACCACTGCGGATCAGTTGCTGATACAAAGGCAGACGCCAGGGCAACCAACGTCTTTTCTGACCGGCGCCAACCAAGACGGTATTGATGCGCTGGTCAGAAATATAAGGCAACACCATCTGGTAGGTGGAAGGACCTCGCAAAATGTCCGTTTCGGCTCCCAGCTCCCGTGCCAGCTCAAAAGCCGATTGCAGCCGCTGCTGAGCCTGAGGGGTTTGCAAGGCGCCGGTATCCACCCAAACCACCAGCCAGGGAATTTGGCGTTTTTCCGCCACCCGCCGCCCGGCCCGGATCAGATACTCATGGTCACGCCGGTTGGAGATCAGCACCAGCAGCTTGTCCTGCAGCAGGTAATCGTTATGGCGGGCTTTCGCCTGCTGTTCAGTTTTCAGCTGGCTGTCCACATGGTTCATCACCCGTTTCATCGCCAGTTCACGCAACGCGGTCAGGCTTTCCAGCTGGAAAAACTGCTGCTGCGCCTGAGCCGCCACAGAAGCAAGATAGACTTTGCCCTGAGCTAAGCGCTCCAGCAAATGGTTGGGTGCCAAATCAACAAACACCAGTTGCTGGGCACTGTCGATAAAGGCATCCGGCACCGTTTCCCGTACCCGGATACCAGTAATTTGCAATAACAAGTCGTTCAGGCTGGCAATATGCTGCACGTTTAATGTGGTGTACACATCGATGCCCGCAGCCAGTAATTCGGCAATGTCCTGATAACGGCGTTTATGCCGGCTGCCCGGCACATTGGTATGCGCCAGTTCATCCACCAGCAGCAGTTGCGGCTTTTGTGCCAGCGCCGCATCGAGATCAAATTCTGTCAGGCTTTGGCCCTGATAATTCAGCTCACGCCGTGGCAATAATTCAAAGCCTTGCAACATCTGTTCAGTGTCGGCACGGCCATGGGTTTCCACCAGCCCCACCACCACCTTGCAACCTTGTTGTTGCCGCTCACGCGCCGCATTCAGCATGGCGCAGGTTTTTCCTACACCAGGCGCTGCACCCAAAAAAATCTTCAGTTGCCCGCCTTGTGTCTGCTGCAGGTTTTTCAGCAGCGCGTCGGCTTGCTGGCGGCGCGGATCGGCATTCATCTGGTGTTCTCCGGACTAAAAACTTTTACTGGCGCTGAGTACCCAGCGCTTATCGCAAAGCGCGCTGCAGGCCGCTGAACTGACCGAGGTGTCGGCATAACCCACAGCCCACTGAATGTCAGCCCAGCTGCTTTGCAGCTTCAGACTCCAGTCGGTGTAAGCAGACTGGTCAGGTTGGGCCGCGCCTAAAAACAGCTGAAAATCTTCAGCGCCGTCAAAGTGGTTGTAGCCAAGGTGCCAGACCAGCTGCAGATTGTCAGTTAAATCCTGAGAGTAATCTCCACTCAGGTAAGCGAAAGACGACACGCCGGTGCCAAAATAGTCGTCTGTCACCGCCAGCATCAGACTGGCCTGACCATAAATCAGCTTGCCATAGGCCTCCACAAAGTTATAGCCATTGCTGCTGTTATGGCCTTTGGGATAGAAGTATTTCATCAGCCCCAGATCCAGACTCCAGTCGTCATTCAGTGCAAAAGTGCGGCCAGCTGACAGGTCCAGCTCCAGGCTGCCGTCACCAAATTTAATATTGGAGCCCCAGGCTGTCAGGTACCAGCCATCCTGCTGATTCAGGGTCAGTTGCCCCTGTAACGCCGGACCTTCATTGGTCTGCGAAATACCGCGGTACAGATAGTCCGACACCAGTGTCAGGTTGCCAGAACTCTGCACAGTGGCTGCCGACACAGCAACAGGCAGCACAGAACAGAAAGCGGCTGCCAACATTGATTTCAACATCATGATTTATCCTTGATTGCCGGGAAAAACCTGCCCGGCCTTGTACCAGACCAGCACAAGACCAGGCAGCGCTGCAGCTTCCCGTTACCCTGCAGCGAAAACCGGGTTAGGGTTGGCTGGCCGCGAGCGGAAACTGCTGATCCAATGCCAGGTTAAATTGCAGAACATTGACCCTGGGCTGACCAAAAAGACCCCACTGTTTCTGCTCTGTCTGCTGGAGCAGCAGAGCCTGTAACAGGGAAAGTTGCACACCCCGGGCTGTGGCAATCCGGGCCAGCTGCAACCGGGCCGCTTCGGGGCTGATGTGCGGGTCCAGGCCAGCACCGGAGCTGGCCAATAAATCCACCGGCAACTCCTGTGCAGGCACCTGATACAGTGCCTGCAGGCGGGCCGATTCTGCCGCCACCCGTTCACGCAACGCCGGATTGTCAGGCGCCATATTGCTGCCCCCCGTAGCCATAGGGTCATAACCCACACTGCTGGGTCGGCTGTGCAGATAAGTGGCCGCAGTAAAGGGCTGTGCCACCTGAACCGACCCCACGGCTTTGCCATTGTGCTGCAGTATGGAGCCCGTCGCCTGCTGTGGAAACAGCAGCCCTGCCACAGAAGTCAGGCTGGCGCTGTACAGACCACCACAAATCCATAACATCAGTGCAGATAAGGTCAGTGCCGGCCGCCAGTTGGAAGCAGAG
Organism: Rheinheimera sp.; assembly: GCF_037442345.1. Classification (GTDB taxonomy): domain Bacteria; phylum Pseudomonadota; class Gammaproteobacteria; order Enterobacterales; family Alteromonadaceae; genus Pararheinheimera. The sequence goes on from NZ_JBBIQL010000022.1 coordinate 46,293, forward strand.
TGTGTGCTTTGAAAAGATTGGCTGATTTGCGCCGTTTTCATTGAGTTTGTCATGACCATCACCAGAGAACATTCAGGAACATATCAATCAGTTTGATCGCCACAAAAGGCAGCAGAATACCGCCCAGACCAAACACCAGCATATTGTTGCGCAGCAGCTGTGCGGCTGACTTCGCCTTTATCGTCACGCCTTTTAACGCCAGCGGTATTAAGGCCGGAATAATCAACGCGTTAAAAATCAGTGCCGACAGCACCGCCAGTTCAGGGTCGGGCAACTGCATAATATTCAGGGCGCCAATACCCGGTAGCGCACTGGCAAATACCGCCGGCACAATCACAAAGTACTTGGCAATATCGTTGGCTAACGAAAAGGTGGTTAAAGCGCCACGGGTCACCAGCAATTGTTTGCCCACTTCCACCACAGCCAGCAGTTTGGTCGGGTCGGAATCCAAATCCACCATATTGCCGGCTTCTTTGGCGGCCTGAGTGCCGCTGTTCATCGCCAGACCCACGTCCGCCTGAGCCAGCGCCGGCGCGTCGTTGGTGCCATCCCCAACCATGGCCACTAACCTGCCTGCCGCTTGCTCTTTGCGGATCAGCGCCAGCTTGTCTTCGGGTTTGGCTTCAGCGATAAAGTCATCCACCCCGGCCACAGCCGCAATAGCGCCTGCTGTCACCGGGTTGTCGCCTGTGACCATCACAGTGCGCACCCCCATAGCCCGCAGTTTGGCAAAACGTTCGGCCACCCCAGGCTTAATCACGTCCGACAGCTGGATCACCCCCAGAACCTGGCGTTGATTCACCACCACCAAGGGAGTGGCACCCTGACGGGCTACTTTGCTGACCAGCGGCTCCAGTGCATTTGGCACTGCCAACCCCCGGCTTTGTGCCCATTTTTTGGCTGCGTCTGCGGCACCTTTCATCACGGCGTCGCCATTGTCCAGCTGCACGCCGGACAAGCGGGTCTGGGCACTGAACGGAATAAACTCGGCATTGTCCGGCAGACTCTGCGCTGCCACCCCCAGCTCCTGCGCCAACCGCACCACAGATTTACCTTCAGGGGTCGGGTCTTGCAGTGAGCACAGCTGGGCCGCCTGCATCAGTTCCAGCTGACTGATGCCAGGCAAGGCTAAAAAGGCCGTGGCCTGACGGTCACCAAAGGTAATGGTGCCGGTTTTGTCCAGCAGCAGCGTATCGATGTCACCCGCCACTTCCACCGCTTTACCGGATTTGGCCAGCACATTGGCTGACAGCGCTCTGTTCATCCCGGCAATACCAATAGCGGGCAATAAACCGGCGATGGTGGTTGGAATTAAACAGACCAAAAGCGCAATCAGCATCAGCAGGTCCAGTTCAATACCAACAAAACCAGCCAGAGCAGGCAGAGTCGCTACGGCAATCAGAAACACCAGCGTCAGTGCCGCCAGTAACACAGTCAGCGCCAGCTCGTTCGGTGTTTTTTGTCTGTTACTGCCTTCGACCAGGCTGATCATTTTGTCAAGAAAGCTATGACCGGCTTCTGCCGTCACCTGTACCTTGATTTCACCAGTCAACACTGTGGTGCCGGCGATCACCCCTGAGTGATCGGTTCCGGCTTCACGCAACACAGGGGCAGACTCCCCGGTCAGGGCCGATTCATTGATGGTGGCCACACCATGAATAATTTCGCCGTCGGCCGGTACCAGCTGACCAGCCCGGACCAGCACCAGATCACCAGCTTTCAGCTGGCTGGCGCTTTGCTGATGGATTTGACCATTGTCCAGCAGGCGCAGTGCTATTAAATCGCGGCGGGTGGCTTTGAGGCTGGACGCCTGAGCCCGGCCTCGGGCTTCAGCAATAGCCTCGGCAAAATTGGCAAACCACAGGGTAAATAGCAGCACCAGACTGGACACCAGCTCAAAGCCAGCGTTGCCGCCCTGTACCAGCGTTTTGCCCGTTAATAACAAAGCAACCAGGGTGCCCACCCAGACCAGCAACATCACAGGATTGCGTGCTGCCCATTTGGGGTGCAACCGTACCCAGGCATCCCGACTGGCCTGTTTCAGCTGATCTTTACTGACTAAAACTGCAGTACTCATAGATAACTCCGCGTTATTGCAGCGCTTCGCCGATTGGGCCAAGCACCATAGAAGGTAAAAACGACAGGAAATTCAGCACCAGGATCACTGTGACCAGGGTGACCGCAAACACCAGACTGTTCAGCGGTAAGGTCGCCGCGCTTTGCGGAACCAGACGTTTACTGGCCAGACGACCAGCCACCAGCAGCGGGATCATCAGCGGCAGGTAACGGCCCAGGATCAGGGTGATCACTGTGCTCAGGTTCCACCATAAAGTGTTGTCGCCCAAACCTTCAAAACCAGACCCGTTGTTGGCAAAAGCAGAGGTGTACTCATAAAACACCTGGCTGATGCCATGCAGGCCAGGATTGCTGTTGCCGGTGATCGCAGGAATAGCCACAGTGATAGCGGTAAAGGTCAGGATCACCAGGCTGGGCAACACCAACAGCACGCCCAGCCAGCTGATTTCAGTTTTTTCCAGCTTACGGCCAAAGATTTCCGGCGTACGGCCAATCATCAGGCCCGCCAAAAACACCGCCAGCCAGACATACACCATAAAGTTGACGAAACCACAGCCAATCCCTCCCCAAATGGCATTGATCAGCATATTGGCGCGGGTCACCAACCCGGCCACAGGGTTCAGTGAGTCATGCATTGCATTGACTGAGCCATTGGAAGTCTGGGTGGTCAGGTTGGCCCAAAGTGCCGACAAATCCGTGCCAAAACGCACTTCTTTGCCTTCCATATTGCCCTGTGCAGCCGCCAGCCCCTCAAAGGCTGCATTGGGCTGTTGTTCGCTCCAGACGGCAGCACCAATACCCATCACACACAGCAGCCCCATCACACCAAGGCTCATCCGGGCAAAACCATGGTTACGCAGCAAGCCTCCGGCCATAAAGACCACGGCCATCGGGATCAGCACTATCGCAATGCTTTGCAGCGCGTTACTGACCGGTGTCGGGTTTTCCAGCGGGTTGGCGCTGTTCGGGCCATACCAGCCGCCACCATTGGTGCCCAGCTGTTTAATAGCCACCATAGCCGACACAGGGCCAAGCGGAATGGTTTGCTGCTGCATTTGCTCGGTGGGCTGCAGTAACTCCACCTGTTGCGCTTTGCTGTAACTGGTAGGCACCCCCTGACTGGCTAAAGCCAAAGCCAACACAGCGGCCAAAGGCAACAACAGGCGCAGCACAGAACGCACTGTGTCCTGATAGAAGTTGCCAAGGTCCCGCTCATCACCTTCTTTGGCCTGCTCTTTATTGCGGCCGCCCGTTAAACCTCGCAGCACCGCCAGGCAAATCGCCAGACCAAAAGCAGGAGTGACAAATTGCAAAGTGACCAGTACCACCGACTGGCTGAACAGGGTCAGTTGCGCCTGGCCTGAATAGTGCTGCTGGTTGGTATTGGTTAAAAAGGACACCGCCGTATGCAGCGCTAAATCCCAGCTCAGCGGGCCCACACCATCCGGGTTCAGCGGTAACTGGTGTTGCACCAGCAACAGCACAAAGGCAATCAGGCCCAGCACCAGGTTGGTCAGCAAAAAAGCGACCCCATACTGTTTCCAGTTCATTCCCTGCAGCGGGTTGACGCCCAGCAACTTAAACAGGGCGTTTTCCAGCGGTAAAAACAACCGGTCCGACCAATGCGCCTGGCCGGAAAAAATCCCGGTCATATACAGGCCCAAAGGCCAGGCCAGCAGTAACGCCAGCGTCAGAATCAACAGAATTTCCATGATGGCTCCTTAAAACTTTTCAGGAGCCATCATGGCGTAACTCAGCAGCGCACCCAGCACTACCACCAACAACAATAACAGCCAGCTCATAAGCCTGATCCTTAGTTAAACAACATCACATCAAGCTTAAAAAAACCGGCCGTAAAGTCTCCAGATGGCTTTGGGTTCTGGGCGTAAAGAGATCGTAAAAAAAGGAAAAGGACCTACCTGGCGATGGACCAGGCAGGCTAAGTTCTTCATTCAGGAGAGGAGGTTTTGTGAACTGCATTCCTTTTGCGGCTCACCAAAAAAGTAACCCCTCACAGGGCGCTGATCTGACGGGTAGCGGGAGGGGTGTTGTTGCGCACTATTGTAGGTAAATTGATGCTAGTATCAACAAAAAGTTACCTTCCGTTACCTTTGTCTACTCCCAGCTGACATTATTGCCGCCCTGCACAGCGCCTTGCAGCAGTTCAATCAAAGGCACAGCACGGTGGCGTAAGCTGACCGGTGCATCCGGTTCATGACCGGTTTTGGCGATAGCACTTTCTTCCGGCCAGTGCTGCAGTTTGTCTCGCAGGCTGGCTAAATGAGCGGCCACATCTTCAGCGTAAAACGCGCCCGGCACTTTGCCACTGTGCCCCATCATATGCAGCAACTGGACAGCAACCTGGCCAAACATGGTAACAGGGGCTGAATTTTTTGAATAAAAAGTGACTAACATAACCACCTCCGCATCCACTGTAAAACGAGTATAGAGCGCTTTGGCGAAAGTCGTGAAGGCGGTCAGGTCCTGACGCAGCGCTGTTTAAATTTGCTCAGCACCGACAGTATTTTTTCACCGGAAAATGGCTTCACAATAAAAGAGGACGCACCACTGTGAATACTTTCTTTCACATTGTTAAGCGTACTGAAGCCACTGACCATCACCACAAAACAATCCGGGTTCAGCTCTTTAAAACGGCGTAACAGATACAAGCCGGACTGATCGGGCAATTCTATATCCAGAAACACCAGCTCCGGCTGATGCATATGAAACAGCTTCAGTGCCAGATTAGCCGTATGCGCATGCTGAAAACTCCAGATGTACTGTTCCAGCCGGGCTTCAAGCTTCAGATGCGTCAGATTATTCTGCAACAGCTGGCGGGTAAACTCCTGATCATCCACCAGTAAAACGGTGTGGGTCTCACGCCTCATACAGTGCCTCTGGCCTTCAGGGCGGCAAGCAAAGGCCCGAGCTGTTCAGCCTGCGGCTGAATTTTTTGTTCTTCCCATAACAGCTGAAGTTCGTTGGCCAGAGCAGTCACCTCGCCCTCACCAAAACAGGCCGCATTGCCTTTGAGCCGGTGCACAATATGTTTGATGCTCAGCCAGTCGTCGGCCACCAGGGCCGTTTCCAGCTCAATGCCCGCCTGAGTCAGCGATTTCAAAAACAGATGATGCAAATCGTCTGGTACCGACATCTTCCGCAGTTTAATCCGGGTCAACGACCCCAGCCACGCGTGGATCTCAGCCCAGTTCCAAGGCGCCATATAATGCTGGGTGGCCGCAGGCACATGGCAGGGTTCCCAACACAAGATCGCCAGCGGAATATCGTAACCGGCCTGCTGGATCAGGTGCAGATTTTCGTTCAGGGTTGGCAGGGGCCCATCCGCCAGGCACAGCATGGCATCAAAATGACTCACCAGCGCCAACTCCACTCCCTGAGTCAGGCTGGTGGCCAAGGTGGTTTTATAACCGGCGGATTGCAGCTTGGCTTCCACCTCTGAACAAGAATTTTCCTGAGTTAAATCAGTGATCAGAAGTTTAAGTGGCACAGTAGACTCCCGGTTTTTATTCCTTCAGTCCAGTATGTGCCGGACAGCACGCCCTGGTCAAATCTGTGTTACCTGCACGGGAACAGTCTATTCTTTGCCCAAGTTGCAACCACTAATCTGATAAATGTGGAAATCACAGGTTGAACTGCTTAGAGTATTCACATCGGTTGTGAAAGGAAATACAGATGAAAAATGTCAGTTTGAGCCAACGTATTTACCTGAGTTTTTTCTTCATTGTGGGTGCCATTATGCTCTGTGGCGCTTTGTTTTACCAAAGAGCACAAATTAACGAAGCCAATGTCACCTCCATTGAAAAATCTGATTTTAAAGGCATGGATATGGCCAGGGATATTCGTTGGGAAACCGCAGAGCACTGGCTTGAGGTGAATCATTTATTGCTCTCGCTGAAACTGACCCCGGAACTGCACCGAGAGTTGCTGGAGAAAGGGCGTAATCAGTTGTCGTCTGAGCAAAAAAACATTCTTGCCAGCTATCAAGAGTATGCTGCCACCATATCGCAGGAAAAAAACGCCCAGTTGTATAAGACACTGCAAACCCAGCTGGAGCGTTACTTTGAACTCAGCGATATGACCTTGCAACTGGCCGATAACGGAACCAGCCAACAAAGCGCGTTAGCTCTGGACACACAGCAGACTGCCTGGTTTCAGGTGCGTGACACGCTGAACGACATGGTGCAGCTGAATGAAGACAGTTTTAACACCAATGTGGATTTGTTGCAGGCAGGCATAGCACGTAATGTGTATGTGGTGTTCAGCGGCATAGTTGTCGCCATACTGATCGCCTTAGCCTGTGGCTTTTTCCTGCGCCGCGCCATTATGGCCCCTATCGCCTCTGTGTTGTCCGGTATGCAGAAAATGGGGGAAGGCGAGTTAACTCACCGTATTGCAGAGCACAACAACGACGAATTTGGCACCATCATCAAAGGCTTTAATTCAATGGCCGAATCGCTGAAAGAGCTGGTACTGCAAACCCAGGGTTCGGCGGTACAACTGGCCACCTCCATTACCGAGCTGGCTGCCACGTCGAAACAACAACAGGCCACTGTCACCGAAACCGCCGCCACCACAGCGGAGATTGGCGCCACGTCTAAACAAATTGCCGCGACCGCCAAACAGTTGCTGCAAACAGTGAATGAAACCGCCGAAACCGCGGATCAGACAGCCCGGCTGGCGCAAACCAGCCAGACCTCCGTCAGCAATATGGATGATGTGATGCGCCAGTTATCGTCTGCCGCAGAGATGGTCTCCGGCAAACTGGCACTGCTGAACGAACGGGCTACCGGCATTAATCAGGTGGTCATCACCATTATGAAAGTGGCAGACCAGACCAACCTGCTGTCACTGAATGCGGCTATTGAAGCTGAAAAAGCCGGCGAGTATGGCAAAGGTTTTACCGTGGTGGCCAACGAGATCCGGCGCCTGGCCGACCAGACCGCCATAGCCACCTTTGATATTGAACAGATGGTGCGTGAAATTCAGTCTGCGGTGGCCGCGGGGGTGATGGGTATCGACAAATTTTCGGAAGAAGTACGCCGGGGGTCCGCGGACATGGTGCATATCAGTGAACAGCTGTCGCGGATTATTGAACAGGTACAGGAACTGGCCCCCCACATCCAGCAGGTGAATGAAGGCATGAGCCAGCAAACCGAAGGGGCAGAGCAAATTAACCTGGCGCTGAGCCAACTGACAGATGCCACGTCGCAAACCGTGGAATCTCTGGTACAGACCTCGGCCACGGTCGACAATATGACCGACATTGCCAGCAAATTACGCTCCGGCGTCAACAGATTTAAGGTGTGATTCATGATCCCCCCTGCGGCAACAAGCAGCAGCCTGCATTTGTTATTTCGTCTGCAGCATGACCTGTATGCCATTGAAGCCGCGCAGATCAAGGTGGTGTTGCGCCGGCCTGCGCTGAAACAATGCCCGGCGGCACCACACTGGGTGGCCGGACTGCTGCATTATCAGGGCAGTACTGTGCCAGTACTGGACCTGTACCAGCGGCTGCTGCAGCGGGAAGCAGGCTGGCAAACCAGCACCCGGCTGGTGTTAGTGCATTACAAGCAGCAGTTGTTAGGCTTGCTGCTGGAGCAGGTGCATCGTTTTGAGCGTCTGACGGACCAACTGTGGCAGGACAGCAGGCTGCTGCTGCCGGACCACCAGTATCTGGGACAGGTGCAGCAGCATGAAGGGCTGGGGCTGATCCAGCAGGTGCGGCTGGCTGATCTGCTGCCTGTTGATGTCCAGCAGGTGCTATTCCCACCAGCTCAGCGCTGAGGTTGTGGCCATGACAGTGCTGATTGAACAACTGTTGCAACAACGCATTGGCATGGATATCCGCTCTGTCGGGCGGCAGACCCTGCAGCGGGTGCTGTCAGCTGAATTGCAAAAATTCAGCTGTAATCTGGCAGACTACCAACAACAATTGCCAGTGTCAGAGCCGATGTGGACCTCGCTGGTAGAAGCCATGGTGGTGCCTGAAACCTGGTTTTTCCGTTACCCCGAATCGTTTCGTCTGGTTGCTGAGCTGGCCTCTCATCTGCTGACCCGCCAGTCGCCAGCCAGGTTGTCTGTGTTGTGTTTACCCTGTTCCACAGGCGAAGAACCCTATTCACTGGCGATCACCCTGATGCAGCAGGGCTATCAGCCGCAACAGTTTCAGATTGATGCCCTGGATATCAACACCAAAGTGCTGGCGCAGGCTGAGCAGGGGCTGTTTCGGGATTATTCGTTCCGTGGTTGCCCGGCGGGTCTGAAAGAGCGCTATTTTACCGCTCGGGGTGGTCAGTATCAGATCCATCCGGATCTCCGCCAAAGCGTCAGCTTCCGTTATGGCAACTTATTGGACAGCAGCACTCTGCCGCAGAAAAAATACCATCTGGTGTTTTGCCGCAACCTGTTAATTTATTTCGATCCGTATACTCAGCAGTCAGCAGTCCGGCAGTTAAGGCAACTGATGCTGCCTGACGGTTACCTGTTTTCCGGTCCGGCCGAAACCGGTGCTTTTCTCAAAGCCGGTATGACCAGCCTGACACAACGCGACAGTTTTGCCTTTGCCAACCCGCAGGAAAAAAACCGGCAGGCCGCAGTTGCCAAACCCTTGCCGGTGGCTGTCAGCGCCTCCGTGCTGAATAAAAGCGCCAGAACTGCTGCGAAACCAGCTGGCAGCAGACAGACACCTGGCCGTACTGAGGTGTTACCTCAAGCCGTGCCAGTGAAGAAAAGTACCGGTCTGCTGGAGGACATTGAACAACAGGCCAATCAGGGGCAACTGGCCCAAGCCCTGGCGTTGTGCCAACAGGCTCTGACAGAGCTCGGCCCGTCGGCCCGGCTGTTTTATTTATGGGGTCTGTTGTCAGACAGTCTGGATCAAAAAGGCAATGCAGAGATGTATTACCGCAAAGCTCTGTATATTGAACCCTTACATACGCAGGCACTGAAACAACTGACCGCCTTATTACGCGCCCAAAACGATCATGCGGCGGCGGAACGTTTTGAACAGCGCCTGACCCCAAGGAAATAACCATGGACGCCTTTTTCTCCACCGAACAGGAAAACGTTTTGGATCCGTGCTGGAAAACCATAGGAATTCAGGGCGATCGCAGCTGCGACAAACTGCGGCGTCATACCCATTGCCGCAATTGCGAAGTCTTTGCCGACGCAGCGGCCCGGCTGCGTGATCAGTTTCAGCCATTGTCCTGGTTTGATGCGCCAGAGGCCGAAGCGCCTGAGGTGAACCAGCAGAACCCGGATGCCACACAGCATCTGCTGTTCCGGCTCGGCGCCCAGTGGTTTGCGCTGCCCAGCCGCGTTCTGGATTTCATTATTTCGCCTGTGCCGGTGCGCAAAGTTCCCAACCGCCACAGCGCCACTTTGCTTGGGGTCTGTAATGTCAGGGGCCAGCTGTTGCCCTGGGTGTCGCTGCATAAAATGCTGAAGATAGACGAAACAGGCACTGATGCTGCCAAGGCCCGTTTATTGGTGCTGAATCACAGCTCCGGCCACCTGGTCAGCCAGGCAGACGAGATCCTCGGTATTCATAAACTGGAACCCGGTTTCTGGCTGACGAAACCAAATAGCTCCGACCAATTGCTGAGCCAGCTGACGCTGGGCTTAGGACGTTACCAACAGCTGGACCTGACCCTGCTGGATTCCCAGGCCCTGATGCAGGCCATGCTGGAGGAACTGCAATGAACGATCAGTTTCAGAATGCCTCGTTACTTGAACTGTTTTTGCTCGAAGCCCAGGCTCAGACCCAATCCCTGGACCAGGGCCTGATCCGCTTATCCACGCACCCGGCCAGCCCGGCCGAGCTGGAAAGCTGCATGCGGGCCGCACATTCCATTAAAGGAGCGGCCCGTCTGGTCGGTGTGGATGCAGCGGCCGATCTGGCCCATGAAATGGAAGAATTACTGGTGCTGGCCATGCGTGGCCAGGTGCTGCTGAACCCGCAGCAGATCCAATTGCTGATGCAGGGTTCAGCGGCTTTGTTGCAATTGGCTCAGGGCAGCACAGTCCCAGGTTTGGCGAGCCTTATCCAGCAACTGAAAGACTGCCTGCACCCCATCGAAAAGACGCTACAGCCGGTGGCCGAGCCTGAAACAGCGGCTGTGCAGTTGCCTCCGTTGGACTGTGCTGAGCCCCCCAGGCAGACTCAGGCGGACGAACAGAAACGGTCCGGCACAGTACGGGTGTCTTCAGACCGGCTGGATTTGCTGCTGGATTTAGCCAGCCGTTCTCTGGTGTTATCGAAAAACTCACAGCACTTTACCCAGCAATTGATGCGGCTGAAGAAAAAACAGCAACAGGCTAAACGCATGCTGGAGGCCGTACGCGATAAACTGGTGGAGCAGCAACTGCCTGATTATTTCAATACGGCATTGGCCGATCTGGGCCAGTTGCTGTCCGACACCGCCGCTCAGGTCAACAGCAGCCTGCAACACTACGATGAAAACAGCTGGCAAAGCCTGTTACTGAACCAGAACCTGTACGACGCCGCTTTGGCCTGCCGGATGCGGCCCTTCAGTGACCTGTTCCAGGGCAAAGCCCGCATGGTGTATGAGCTGTCCTCCGCTATGGGCAAACAAGTGCAGTTGCAGCTGTCCGGAGAAACCACCTCGGTCGACCGGGACATGCTGGAAAAACTGGAGGCACCGCTGGTTCATCTGTTGCGTAATGCCGTCGATCACGGTATTGAAACACCGCAGCAACGCAAGGAAAAAGGCAAAGCTGAGCTGGCCACCATTGCACTGAAGGCCTGGCACTCTGCCGGATTTCTGTTTATGGAAATCAGTGACGATGGCCGCGGAGTCGATACAGAACAAATTAAACAACGGGTCCTCAGCCGCGGCTTGTCCAACGCGGACGCTGTTGCGCAGATGAATGAAGAAGAGCTGCTGGCCTTTTTATTTTTACCGGACTTCAGCCTGGCCAAACAGGTCAGCGCCGTCTCTGGCCGGGGAGTGGGTCTGGACGCAGTGCAGCACGATATCAAAGCCTTGGGCGGCGATATTGAACTGCAGAACAACCCTGGGCAAGGCTGCACATTCCTGTTGCGTCTGCCTGTCACAGTGTCTGTGATCCGTTCAGTGATAGTGCAGCTGCAACACGAGTTGTATGCCGTGCCGCTGCCCAGGATTGAAACCATGCTGCATCTGAGCCCGGACGACATCAGCCTGCTGGAAGGCCGGCCACACTTATGGTGGCAGGGCGATGCCGTGGCGCTGCTGCCGTTATCCCAGTTGCTTGGTTTCAGCACAACCCCAACAGAGTCCGACAACCTGGCTGTGCTGATCCTGCAGGACAAAGGGCGGAAAATTGGCCTGGTAGCAGACAAACTGCTGGGTGAACAAAACCTGGTCGTGTTGCATATGGACCCCCGGCTGGGCCGGATCTCAGGCGTCATGGCAGGCGCCGTGTTGTCCGATGGCTCCCCCACCCTGATCCTGGATGTCGACGATGTGCTGGTCAGTGCCCAGACTGAACTGAAGCAAGGCCAGAATTTACGCTTCAGCCAGAAAGCCGCAGAACAGAGCAGCAAAAAAATTCTGGTGGTGGATGACTCACTGACAGTGAGGGAGCTGGAGCGTAAACTGTTGAGTAACCAGGGCTATCAGGTAAACGTTGCGGTGGACGGTCTCGAAGGCTGGACCATGCTGCGGGCCGAACCTTTTGACCTGCTGGTAACGGATATTGATATGCCGAAAATGGACGGCATTGAACTGGTGAAACTGGTCCGTGCGGACGCCCGCCTAAACCGCCTGCCAGTCATTGTGGTGTCTTATAAAGACCGGGAAGAAGACAAAAACCGGGGTCTGGAAGCCGGAGCCGATTATTATCTGGCCAAATCCAGCTTCCATGATGAATCCTTAATTGAAGCGGTCCGGCTGCTGATTGGTGCTGCCAAAGAATGAAACTCGGATTGTTGGTCGAACACAGCAAAGAAAATGCCCGGCTGGAACGCACTCTGGCCGGTTTGTATCTGGTCGCCTGGCACACCAGAGATTGTGCTGAAGCAATTGAGCGTTGTGCATCCGACCCGGTGGACCTGCTGCTGCTGGAACTGCATCAACCCTGGCTGCCGTCCCAGCTGGAGCAGTTGTTACAGAGCCTGCCATGCCCGGTCCTGTTATTTTCGACCGACGGTGCGGACCATACCAAGGCAGTGTTTGCCGCCCTGGGTGCTGGGGCCAAAGACTATGTGGCGCTCGAGCCGGGTGGTCAGAACAGCGGCCTGCTGCTGAAAAAAATCCGTCAGTTCGGTGTGTTGCATCCTCAAAGACAAAAGCCTCAACAGCCAGCATCGGAGTCACCGGTGCTGATCGCCATAGGTGCATCCACCGGCGGGCCCAGCAGTTTGTTTGAACTGATCAAAGCCTTGCCACAGGATTTCAACGCCGCTGTGGTCATTATTCAACATATAGACGGCCGCTTTAGTGCCGGAATGGCAGAATGGCTGGAAAACGCCACCTCGCTCAAAGTAAAGCTGATCCGGTCCAACGAAAAATTAGCTGCCGGCGTGATTTACGTGGCAGGAGCAGAAGCTCATTTGCTGATGTCGAAAGAGGGCCGGCTGCAACTCAGCCAGCAACCGGAAGACAGTTTGTTTAAGCCCTCCATTGATGTATTTTTCTCCAGTCTGAGTAAAGAATGGCAAGGACGCGCCATTGGTGTGTTACTGACTGGCATGGGACAAGATGGTGCTTTAGGATTAAAGCAAATGAAAGAGCGGGGCTGGCCAACTATAGCTCAGGATCAGGCCAGCAGTGTGGTGTATGGTATGCCCAAAGCGGCAGTCCACATTAAAGCCGCAAGTGAAGTGTTAGCTCTCGACAAAATAGCCGCCCGATTGATTCAATTGTGCTCGAAGTGAGCCCAGAGGAGACCAAAGCAGTGCCTACTGATAGCCGAACGCCCCTTCCATCTGTCGATGTAACCAGCAACGCCATGGTGCTGCTGGTTGACGATCAGGCGCTGGTTGGTGAAATTATTCGCCGGATGTTGCTGAACCAGGACGGCATCGACTTCCACTTTTGTTCTGACGCCGACAAAGCGATGGAAACTGCGTTGTTAATTAAACCCACTGTGATTCTGCAGGACCTGGTGATGCCGGGAGTGGATGGCCTGGATCTGGTGAGGCGTTACAAGATCCAGGACGAGCTGAAAGATGTCCCAGTGATTGTGCTGTCGGCCAAGGATGAACCAGCCGTCAAGTGCTCAGCGTTTGCCGCCGGTGCCAATGACTACCTGGTTAAACTGCCTGATGCCGTTGAATTGCTGGCCAGACTGCGGTACCACTCCAAAGCCTATCTGGCCTTAAAACAGCGGGACGAGATGTTTAAAGCGCTGCGCAGCAGTCAGCAGCAACTGCTCGAAACCAATCTGCAGCTGGAAAAGCTGATGCGCTCCGATGCGCTGACCGGCCTGTTTAACCGCAGGCATTTCGATGAATACATTGAAACTGAATGGAAACGCGCCGCCAGGGAACAAACCCCCTTGTCGCTGCTGATGATTGATGTGGACTACTTTAAGCACTACAACGACACCTTTGGTCATGTGGCAGGCGACGTCACGTTGCAGAAAATAGCTCAGATCATTCAGGCCAACTGTTTCAGGCCGGCCGATTTGGGGGCCCGCTATGGGGGCGAAGAATTTGTGGTGGTGTTGCCAAACACCGACGCCACTGGTGCCTGTTTGGTGGCGGAAAAAATCCGCCAGCAGGTGCAGGACATCGCCATACCTCATGTCAAACCTAAAGCTGGCAGTGTGGTCACGGTTTCTGCCGGCATCGCCTGTATTCAGCCGGATCAGGAGCAGGACGCTGTGTCACTGCTGCAACTGGCCGATGAAGCTCTGTACCAGGCCAAGACGGCCGGGAAAAACCGTTATGCCACCCGACAGAGCCCAACAGCTCCGCAGCAAAATTAACCTGGAGTGACAGCGTTGAAATTCGTGCGGTATTCGGGCCTGGCGGCCGCAGTGATGCTGGCCGCCTGCAGTAGCCCAACACCACCTGAGCTGGCAGTGCCTGAGGCACCATCACTGTTACCAGACCGCGGCCCTGTAGTGTTTGTCCATCCGTTGCCAGGAGCCCGTATCAGTTCAGGTTTTGCCAACTATGTGGTGAAAACCCGTGGCCGCAAACACCATGGCCTGGATTTTTCCGCACCTGCGGGCACTCCGGTGTATGCAGCCGGCTCCGGCGTGGTGTTAAGCGCCGACAACTACAGCCTGAATGAGGCTTTTGGCAATGCGGTGCTGATTGAACATGGTGACAAACTGACCAGCCTGTCCGCCCATTTATCCCGTCTGGATGTGCGAATGGGTGATTTTGTGCAGGCGGGCCAGCAAATTGGTCTGGTCGGAACAACAGGCAGGGCCACTGGACCCCACCTGCATTTTGAGATCTGGCTGGGCAGTGTGCCGCAGGACCCGAAACGTTTTTTGCCTGCACTGATGACGTCCTTACCACTGCAGGCAAACTGACAGTTCAGAACTTTTTATCCAGCAGCTTTTGCAGTTCAAGCAACTGCTCTTTGCTCAGTTGGCTGTCCTGCAGCAGCTGTTTGAGCACCTCAAATTCAACGTCTGCATGGTCGCCTGCATCAATCACTTTGATCACCCGTTTTTCTGACTGGCCTTCAGCATCCAGTTTTTTAACCAGCACTTTGTGAGCGCCTTTTCCGGCCAGTTCCGGTGACCATTGCATGGCAGTCAGCCCATCACCACTGAGCATCTGCACCAGCTCCTCCCTTTTGTTGGCAGGCAAAACCGCCAGTTTCTCCGCCAGCCGGTTTTTGTCGGCCAGATCCTCTTTGCTCAGTTCAATGGTCTGACTTTGACCATCCTGCAGCCATATCACCCTGGCCGTGTCGGCCTGGCGGGTCACCTGCAGTTTTTGTTGGTCAGCGGCAGCAACAGTACTGGCCAGCACAGCGCTGGTCATCAGGGCATAGATCAGTTTCATTGTCGTTCTCCTTTGGTTGGGCTCTGGGTTATTAAAGATCCATGCCACAGATAAAAATTGTTTATATTCATAAAGTTAACCAGATTAACGTCCACAACCCACCGGCACTAATGCCGAAATCAGCACAGAGGTTTGCTGATTTAAGGAAATCCGACAGCAGCACTTCAGAAGCCCAGCCCTAACATATTGCTTTGCTTGCAAATAGTCATACTCTAAGCTGGCATAAAGCTTGAATCCGGTCTGTGTTCTGAAGGCTGTTGCAGGAAAAAGTTATGTCGATTCGTTGGGTACTGAGTCTGGGAATTGCCGGTTTGTTCGGCCTGATGGCCCTTTGTCAGATTGGGCTGATCTACTGGTCAAACGATCGGATAGAACGCGAAATTCTGCAACAAAGCCAGGAGCTGACCCGAGTGGTGCTGCGGGCCACCTCCAAGCAATTCGGCCCCCCTGCTGCGGCCAGCCCTCCCACCGAAGCCCAGTGGACTGAACAGGAAAAAAACATCCGGGTGGTGACCACACAGGCCGACCCCGTCGATCTGCACGAGTTGCAACAAAAAATGGAGCAACAACTGGCCCAGGTGCAAAAAAATGGCGGCCCGGCTGAATTCAGGGTACTGCACAAAGAATTGCGGACCACACCGCTGACTCAGACCTTGTTTCACAGCAGCATCGCTATGATCCTGGCCTGCAGCCTGGTGGCATTGCTACTGGCGTTATGGCTGGCCCACAAGTTTATCGCGCCGCTGCAGCAGTTGATCACAGGTTTCCGCCAACTGGCAGCCGGTGAACTGGGCGTACAGCTGCCAGTGCAGGGCCTGGCCGATTACCGCTATGTGCAGCAACAGTTTAACCTGACCAGCCAGCAACTGGCGGCAGCCGCTGCTCAGGCCGAACTGCATCAAGCCCAGCAACACCTGATTGAGCTGGGTGAAATCAGCCGGGGTCTGGTGCATGCCCTGCGTAATCCATTGCATACCTTGGCCCTGTCCATTGAACAGCTGGCCGAACAACACCCCGACAGCCAGACGCAAAAACTGGCGGTACTGGCAGAACAAAAAGTGCAGCATATCAACCGTACTCTGACAGCCCTGCTCACCCTGAGCTGTGGCCAGATTGACCGCAGTCAGCCGGTATCGCTGCTGGCCTTGATGCAGGATTTAGCCCTGGAATTTTCCGCGTCCGGTGTCCGCTTCGAACTGGAGCTGGCTCCAGAGCTGCAGCTGACAGGTGCAGAGACTGAACTGCGTAGCCTGCTGCATGCAGTGGTCAGCAATGCGGTCGAAGCCAGCCCGCCTGCGGGGCAGGTGCGGGTTTACGCGCAGACCAGTGCCACTCAGCTGACCCTCTTTATTGACGATCAGGGTGCCGGCCTGAGCCCGGATATCGCATCACGTCTGTTTCAGCCTCATGTCAGCAGCAAAGCGGAAGGTGCAGGTATGGGCCTGTATATTTGCCAGCGGTTATTACGCCGTTATTATCAGGGCGATCTGGCCTTACACAACAAAGCCGGAGGCGGCTGCTGCGCCCAGCTGTGGTTTGGCCGTGGAGCACAGTTATGAAACATGCAGTGGTGCTGCTGGTCGAAGATGACCCACAACAACTGAGCCTGCTCTGCCAGTTGCTGCAGGCCGAACAGTATCAGGTACTGGAAGCTGATTCTGTGGAAAGCGCGATCCTGCAGCTGAAACAGCACAAGGTTGATTTGGTATTCAGTGACTGGAAGCTTGGCTCTCTGACCGGGCTGACGTTGTTGCAGTATGTGCGGCGTTACCAGCCTGACATTGGTTTCGTCGTTGCCACCGCTTACGGTTCGGTCAGCCATGCCGTTGAAGCAGTGCAGGCCGGCGCCGATGATTACCTGGCCAAACCCTTTAAACGGCAGGAGTTATTGCTGGCGGTCGACAAGGGGCTGAGGGCCAAAACCCTGCGCCAGCAGAACAGCACTCTGCAATCCCAATTGTCAGAACAAAGGCAACTGGTTGAACTGGTGGGCATGGCCCCCTGTATGCAACAGCTGTTTCAGCGCATCCAGCGGGTTTCCGGCAGTGACGTCACAGTGCTGATCAGTGGCGAAAGTGGCACAGGCAAAGAGCTGGCCGCCCGGGCATTGCACCAGTTATCGCCCAGAGCCAATGGCCCTTTTATTGCGCTGAACTGTGCGGCTATTCCGGAACAACTGGCCGAAGCGGAGTTGTTTGGCACCGAAAAAGGGGCCTTCACCGGTGCCACCCAGAGCAAAAGCGGTAAATTTGAAGCCGCGGCTGGCGGCACTTTATTTCTCGATGAAATAGCCGAACTGGCATTGCCGCTGCAGGCGAAGTTATTGCGGGTGCTGCAGGAGGGCAGGGTGACACGGCTGGGCAGCCATCAGGAAATTCAGTTGGATGTCCGGCTGATTGCCGCCAGCCACCGTCATCTGGCCGACGCGGTGGCCAAAGGACTGTTCCGTCAGGATCTGTATTACCGGCTCAATGTGGTGCCAGTGCATATGCCAGCATTGCGTGAACGCAAAGAAGATATTCCGCGGCTGATCCAGCATTTCCTGCAACTGCACCAACAGCGTTATCAGCAAGCCGGTATAGGCCTGAGCCCAGCCACCCTGCGCCAGCTGATGGCCTATGACTGGCCGGGCAATGTAAGGGAACTGAGTAACTGCATTGAACGTTTTGTGCTGTTGCAGGACGAAGCCGAGCTGGTGGCGGGCTTGCAGTGGAGCACCACAGCCACCAGTGGTTTTGTGTTGCCGGACCAGGGGCTGAACTGGGAAGAATTTGAACGCAACTGCCTGGCACAGGCCCTGCAGCGCTGTGGCGGCAACAGAACCCAGGCCGCAAAACTGCTGTATTTGCCCTATAAAGCCTTTTTATACCGGCTGGAAAAATACCAGCTGACAGGGGCGTAACCGGTCTGCAACTGCATATACAAACCGGAACAAGCTCAGTAAACTAATTGGCGGCATTTGATCAATTTACCCATCCATTCAAAGGACTATGATGATGTTGAGTTCCCGCTGGCGCCACTGGCTGTTGTGCCTGGCTATAAGTTGTCTGTTAGTCGCCTGTTCTTCGGATCGCACGGACGAAGCCTCTACAGTCTCCAGCCTGACGTTGTCTTCAGGCAGTCTTGATACCAGCTACCCTGACCGCTTTGTCACACTCACAGTCACTGTGTCCGATTCGGACGGTAACGCTCTGTCGAATGCCGCTGTGCAGTTCTCCACCACACTGGGCAGCTTCAGTCCGGGTAGCAACCTGACCCAAACCACCATCAAAACAGACAATGGCAGTCAACGCGGCCAGGCTTCGGTGAAACTGTACCCAGGCAATCAGCCCGGTACAGCCACAGTCACCGCCTATGTCAATGGCGTGCAACAGACAGCAACAGTCACCATTCAAGGGCAGGCCGTACAACCAGAGTTACCAGCCCCGACCGCCCTGACCATCAGCAGTTCAGAAACCGCTCTTTTTGTCAGTGGCGTCAGCCAGACAGAAAGTGCCGCTATCACTATCCGCTTGCTGACCTCCTCCGGAGCGGCCGCCAAAGATGCACCTGCAGGTATCAATAATGTGCGGGTCACTCTGGTCACCTCACCCAATGGTGGCGAAACTTTATCGGGCCGGCAGGCATCAGGTGAAGTGGTGCGGCATGCCAATACCCTGGAACTGGCCACACAAAGCGGTATTGCCACTGTGACGCTGAATTCCGGGCGTTTACCCGGTGTTATTGAACTGAAGGCGGAAGCACTCAACGATCAGGGCCAGCCCTATAGCCCGGCGATAGACGCCACCTTGCCGGCCATCAGTATTGCCTCGGGACCAGCGCACAGTATTGTGTTCAGTTATCCGGTCAATGCCGGAGGGCAGAACCTTGGCAATGGCATTTATCGCCGTCAGGGTGGCTTATTGGTGACTGACCGCTATGGCAACCCTGTGGCCGATGGCACAGTGGTCAACCTTGGCGTCATTGACAGCGTATTGCTGTCTAACCGCGACCCGGTGATTCACTACGGCTTCAGCACCAGCGTGGCAGACGGACAGGCCAGTACAGTTCAGGGCCAGGCCAGCCTGACCGACTTAAGTAATGCCTTGTTCCAAAGCGCAGTGATCAACCGCAACAACACCAGCCGTTATATTCAGGCGCAGGACAGGGTGTTGGTGCTCAATGCCCAGGCCGAAGATAAAAGCCGCTTTGTCAGCGCAGCGCCGACAGAAAGCAGCAGAATTCAGGTGAATAAAGCCTTCCAGCACAGCAGCAACGGTTTGCAGTATGTGATTGGTGCGTCTTTATTGGGTGCCCAGGTGTCCGGACAGACCGGCAACTCAGGCACCCTGGTCAGTGGTCAGGCGGTAACAGTGGATGGCAACGCCAGCTTTTATCTGACATACCCGGCGAACAGCAACAGCATTTTGCATGGCTGCCTGCCCGCCAGTGTTGATGTACGACAACAACCTGCGGCGTCTTCACAGGTTTGGATAGTGGCCGAAGCCAGCGGTACAGGGGCAACGACCATAGATAATCAGGCCTGTTTCAGCTACCTGATGCCTGCATCTTTAGCGTCTGACGCCACCACACTGAGTAAAACCAGCACCATACAGCTGCAGCTGGAGGACGCCAATCAGATTGCCTTGCCCTTTATGGAACTCACTGATGTGGTGACTTACACCCGAAACCTGGCCAATTTGCAGGTTTCTGTTGGCGCCAACTGCGCAGGCCGCGCCGATCGCAGAACCAACAGTGCAGGCCGCTGTACGCTGGATATCAACGTCTCAGGTGGGGCCCCGGAGGATTCTGCCACTGTGACCTTAACTGCCGGCGATGCCAGCCTGCAGTTGACTGTCACTATCCCCAGGGTGACCGACTAAGTGCGCAGCGGCAAACGGATGCAGGCGCAAAACCCGCATCTGTGGCCAGCGGCGTCCAGCCTGTTGCGCAGTTCCAGCTGACCACCGCAGCTTTCAATGGCACGGCGGGCAATCGACAAGCCCAGGCCAACTCCAGGGTGTTGGTTGTCCGCGCGGAAAAACGGCTGGCATAACTTCAGCAGATCAGCCTCAGCAACGCCGGGGCCCTGGTCCAGCACCTCCAGCACCACCCAAGGCCCGTCCTGATACAGCAAGACATCCACCCGGCCCGCTTCAGCGCTGAATTTCACTGCATTACGCAGCAGGTTTTCCAGCGCCCTGGCCAGCAGATCGCCATCACTGGTCAGTAACAATGTTTGAGGCAAGTCGGTGGTGAAGCGCACCTGTTTGGCCTGCGCTTCCAGCTGGGTATCTTCCACCACCGACTCCACCAGCTCAACGAAGTCCAGCTCATAGGGCTGTACTGGCATGGCACCACTGTCCAACCGGGAGAAGGTCAGAATTTCACCGACCAACCGGTCCAGCTTCAGGGTCTCGGCTTCCACTTTATCCAGCAAAGCCGGTGTTTCCTCCGGCGTTTGCTTGCCCAGCGCCACCAGCAGCTGCAGCCTGGCCAGCGGTGAACGCAGTTCATGCGACACGTCGTGCATCAGCCGTTGCTGACCGCTGATAGCCTGCTCCACACTTTGCGCCATCAGGTTAAAACTGCGGGCCAGGGCACCAAATTCATCGCGCCGTCCTGTCACTTTGGGCCCCAGCTGGGTCAGCCAGCGGTCTTTCGCCAAAGAGCGCAACGCCAGCTTCAGCTGCAATACCGGGGAAGCAAAATACCAGGCCAGCGCCAGGCTGACGCCCAGACTGGTCAGAGCCACAGCCGCCACCAGAAACAGTGGGTGCCACCAGAAAGGCGGTTTAAATGGGATACGTTCATCCGGGTTTGGCGGTAACCGGCCGGATCCGGCCCCCAAACCAGGCCGTTCAATGGGCATGCCGGCAGTGGGTGGTGGCCGGTGCATCGGTCCCCCTTCCCGCTCGACAGCCGAACGAATGGTTTTAAACCACTCCAGTACCGAGTCATGCCGCGGCTCCAGTAAAAACAGCCAGTCATTCTTTTCATCCTGAGGGATCAGTTTGCGCTGCGCCTGCAATAATGCCTGCCAGTTGTCCGGCACAGCACGGTTCAGATAATCCTGTCCCTGCGCATTCACCAGCAACACCCTGTCCCTCGCCATCGGCTCCTGGTCCCAGCGGGTCATGACCACTTCCAGTGCCCGGAAGTCCTGCTCCTGCAACAAAATTTGCATCGACTCCAGCACTATCCGCATCGGTGGTGTCACCACAATAGGCTGGCTGCCGGTGGTCTGCTCAGAGTAGTACTGGCTGGCCTGCCCGGCGCCCCAGACCAAAGCCCCGGCCAGCAGCAAAGCCACCCAAAAGGCCAGCAGAAACTTCCAGAAAATTTGCCCCATTTCAGTCGTGCCGCATCAGCTGGTAACCCTTGCCACGCACAGCACTGATCCAATGCTGGTCATCCTGCCTTTTTCCCAGTTTCTGGCGGATATTGCTGATATGCACGTCCAGGCTGCGGTCGTACTGTGTCAGCACTTTGCCAAGCGCGGCCTGTGATAATTCGGCCTTGCTGACCACTTTGCCCACCTGCGCAGCCAAAGCCCACAACACGCTGAATTCGGCACCGGTCAGGTTCAGCAGCTCGCCATGCAGCCGCGCCTGGCGGTTACCCGAATCCAACTGCAAAGGCCCCACTTTCAGCTCTTCTGAGCCGCTGCTTTGTTGTTGCTGCACCCGGCGCAAAATAGCCCGGATACGCGCCATCAGCTCACGTGGTAAACAGGGCTTGGCCACATAGTCATCCGCTCCCAGCTCCAGCCCCAGTACTTTGTCAATGTCATCCCCTTTAGCGGTCAGCATCAGCACGGGCAACTGGCTGGTCTGACGCAGCTGTTTCAGCAAGGAAATACCATCCAGCCCCGGCATCATCACATCCAGTACCACCAGCTCAATACCTGGTACTGTTGCCCGCTGCAGACCCAACTGGCTGTCATTGGCTACTTCCACCTGAAAACCTTCGCGCTGCAGATAAGTACTGAGCATGGAGGTCAGTTCACGGTCATCGTCAATTAATAAAATATGGTGCAACAGCGGACTCCCTCTTTCATCATCTGCCAAGTTTAATGCTGTGCGGTACAAGCCTTGAACAGATTTACATAACTAAACATTTTTACTGCGCTTGCAGCCGGATCCGCAGCAGATAGCTGCTTGCCGTCACATAAAGCCAGCGCTGGTCCGGGCTCAGGGCCACATTGGCTGCCGCCACACCAGTGCGAATGGTGCCCAAATGACGGGCCTGAGGGTCAAACACCCACACCCCACCTGGCCCTGTCGCCAGCAAGTGGCCCGATTTCAGCACTTTTAAGCCATCCGGCAGACCGGCTTCAGTGGCTACTTTGGCTGTTGCATCGAAAAACAGTTCCGCCGCTCCGGCAAAGCCGTCTGGCTTCAGCGCAAAACGCCACCACTGCGCCGCCTGCGGGTCTGAATTCGCCACATACAGAAACTGCTGGTCCGGGGAGAAGGCCAGGCCATTGGGCCGGGTCAGCGCGTCGCTTAACAGCTGCAGCGGTTCTCCGGACTGGTAACGGTAAACCCCGTTGAATTTCAGCTGTTTTTGCGCCGAGTCATCGCCATTTTTTAAGCCATAAGGTGGGTCGGTAAAGTAATAAGCCCCGCTTTGATGCTGCACGACATCATTGGGGCTGTTCAGCAATTGCTGCTGGTAGCTGGTCACCAGCGTGCGGTACTGGGGTTTGCCGTTGTTCACACCGGTCAGCAGCGCCAGCCGTCTGTCACCATGTTGTGCCAGCACCAGTTGCCCCTGCTGGTTAAACATCAGACCATTGGACCCCTCACCCAGGTTAGGCTCGTCAGTCAGTTGGCTGTAACCTGAAGGCTGCAGATACAGGCTGAGCCCCCGGTGCTCTGGCCGCTCACTCCAGCGCCACACTTTGTTTTCCGGCACGTCAGAAAACAGTAGGTCGCCGGTTTTGGGGTCCACCACAGGCCCTTCAGCCCAGCGAAACCCCTCCGCCAGCAGTTCAAACTGGGCGTCGGCCGCCACAATCTGCAACATGGCTTTGTCATTCACCTGCACGGGGTTTTGCGGTATCGGGGTCGCCAGCGCGGCGCTGGCGGTCAGGCTGAGTAGGAGCGAAATCAACGTCTTCATCTGGAATTGTCCCTGGCTAATGTTGCCCCAGCTTAACAAGCCCCTTGCCTGCGGGTCTATGGCCCTGATACCGAAGCATGGCCTTAGTGAAAAATCATAACGGAAGCACCAATGAAAAAGCCGGGAACCCCCGGCTTTTTTATTGCGAGAACAGCAGATCAGAAGGTGACATTCACACTGAACCAGAGGTTACGGGCTTTGTCTTTGTTATTAAAGTGGTCGGTAAAGGTGGCCTGATAGCCATTTTCACCCGTGCTGTCCAGCACACAGCTGGAACCGGAATCACACTCCGTAAAGCTGATGTCGTAGCCGGTAAACTCCTGATCAAACAGGTTGTTGATGCGGGCCGTTAAAGTGACCGCGTCGCTGGCGCGGTAGGACGCCCCTAAGTGAACCACTTCGTAGGCTTTGTAATAACGCTCTTGCTGCGCCACTGCGTCCCACGACAGGTAACGTTTAGTCCGGTACTCAGCCGTCAGGAAGACATTCAGTAAATCTGTGGCCGCCCAGTCCAGCGTCAGGTTGGCCATATGTTTGGCGCTGTTCCCTAAAGGCAACCCTTTCTCCGCACCGCTTTTTTGTTCGCTGTCGGTGTAGGTGTAGTTACCACGCAGGGCCAACACATCGATCATCTGCCAGCGGCCGGCTAACTCCGCGCCCTGAATAGTCACTTTGTCGATATTGACGGTTTTGCTGCTGGTCGCATACCCGAGATCGGCGTAGTCCCCTGTGCTGGCACAGGTGATGCTGGTGGTCGGGCCGCATGGCTGCGAATCAATTTTGTCATCAAAGTCGTTCTGGAAGATGGTGACATTCAGGTTGTGGTTGCCGGTGCCATTCCAGTACAGCGCAATTTCTTTCGACACACTGGTTTCGGGCTGTAAGTCCGGGTTACCAAACTGCGGCGATGTCCCCTGGCCACCAAAACCAACAATACCAGGGTACAGCTGCGAGGTTTTTGGTGTTTTGTAGCCGGTGGCCACGCCACCTTTCAGGGTCCAGGCGTCGCTCAGCGTATAGACGCCATACAAACGCGGGCTTAACTGACTGCCAAAGATCTGGTGGTCGTCATGCCGCAACCCTGTGGTTAATGAAAAGGCTTCCGTCAGGTCCCAGGTATCTTCGGCAAACACAGCCCACATATTGTGTTCCTGCACCTGGCCCGGAGTCCCGCTTTCCATGCCGAACACACCGTCTTCCAGTTCTCCACGGATCAGCTGAGCACCGGTCACCAGCACATGCTGGCCTGCAAGCTCGAAAGGCATATCCAGCTTGGCATCCAGCGTATATTGGTTGCTGGACATTTTCCGTTTTGGCCGTGGCAGGAAGGTGTCTTCCGCCAAAGCTCGACGATCCTCTGCTGACATGCCGGCGTACGGGCCTGTGCCGTCAAACATGCTGAGCAGCAAGGTCCGTTCTGCCGTGGTAAATGGCATGGTACGGCCATGGTTTTGCGTGTCGACATAAGCCAAAGACACAAAGCTGTTACCAAAATCCCACTTACCTTCGTGGCTCAGTGACCAGGTATCCCGGCTGAATTCCTGCGTTTCACTGTACCCCACCTGAGGGTTGGCCCGGCGTGACCAGACGCCACCATTGGTGCGACAGGCGTTTTGGTTGTTGCCAGCAGCGCCCAGGCAGAAATTACCGGCCTGCCAGATACTGGTAATGTTATCCACTGTGCCCACCGGGTACTCGCGGCTGCCGTTGTCGTTGATAATAGGGGTGTTGTCGTATTGTTGATTGGAGCTTTCAATGTCAAACCAAATGCTTTGGTTGTCTGTTGGCGTCCAGCTTAACCGGCCACCCAATACTTCGTTGTCGTTATCGACAGTTTTGCCACCGGCACCAAAGCCCAGAGAACGCTCACGCACTTCCCCATTGGGGTACGCCACTGACGCATAAGCCGGGCTGGATGCCATACGGTTATAGGCACTGCCACGGACGGACATTCCCAGCACACCAGGGATCAACGGGCCAGCGACATTAAAGTCAGTGGTAATGTCTTCGCCGTACTGATCATCAGTTTGCAGGGTACGGCTGTGTCCCACCGAGCCAGCCCACTCGTCTGTTACTTTTTTGGTGATAATGTTAATCACCCCACCCATAGCGTCTGCCCCATACAAGGTCGAGGCAGGGCCACGGATCACTTCAATACGCTCCACGGCTTCCAGCGGCGGCATATGGCCAAACTGGTTGCCACCAAAGTTATTCGGGTAAATGTCGCCGTGGTTATTTTGTCGTTTGCCGTCCACCAGAATCAGAGTGTAATCCGCACCCATGCCACGCATACTGATGGTGCCCTGGCCGGTTTTGTCACGGGTTTCACCTATATCCACCCCTTCCAGTTCACGCACTGCATCCAGCAGGGTGGTGTAGGGTTTGTTCTTCAACTCTTCGTTGCTGATCACAGAAATAGAGGCCGGTGCATCCACCAGCTTTTGCTCAAAACCAGACGCAGTCACTACTATCACTTCAACAGGTTCGGCCGTTTTGCTGGTGTTATCAGCCAAAACAGCAGCAGAGGTAAAGGCAAGTTGAAGCGCTAACGTAAGTTTGGCAGGGCGGTATTGCAGCACAGCGGACTCCTATCCGTAGGGTTTGGGTTTATTTGAGTTAAGTTATGTAAAGGCGCACAATGATAACCATTCTTATTTCAAGATCAACCGCATTTGATAACTATTTTCAAATAGCTATGGCTGTTGTGTAAATTTGACGTAAATCCGCTGGATTTTGCCGCCCCCTGCTTGTCATTGAGAACCGTTCTCATTAACATGCAAACAAATTTTTTTGGAGAATGCTGTTGAGAACCTCAAGCTGGGCCCGTTGGATGCGCTGGTTACACAGCTACAGTGCCATGCTGGTGTTGGTACTGATGCTGTTTTTTGCCATCACAGGCATTACCCTGAACCACCCAAACTGGACCCTGAACGCGGGCAAAACCACAGAATCACTCAACGTGGAACTACCGGATACCCTGCCGGATCTGTTGGCGCTGAATGAAGCCGAACAAGCCAGCGCAGTAGCGGCTTATGTGAACTGGCTGCGCACTGAGTATCAGCTCAAAGGCGGTTACAGCCTGAACCTGATGCCGGACGACGCTGTGCTGGAGCTGGATTTTAAACGCCCGGCCGGTTATGCCTCAGTGGTGGTCGACCTGGAAAACCGCAGCGCCGAAATTGACACTGAATTTGGCGGTTATCTGGCGCTGGCCAACGATTTACACAAAGGCCGCTACGCCGGGGACAGCTGGAAATGGCTGATTGACCTGACCGCCGTGGCCTGCATTTTATTTGCGCTATCGGGTTTTTATCTGCTGTGGCGTCAGCCATCGCAACGTGATTTTGGTAATGCCACGGCCGTGGCGGGTGTGGTACTGGCACTGGTGGCCTATATCGCCTCTTTGCATTAACTCGCACTTAAAGAACTAGGAATATGCTATGAAACTCAAACCTTTGCTGCTGGCTCTGGCGTTAAGCGCTGGCCTGGCAAGCGCGAACGAACTGCAAATTCAGCTGGAAATTCCGGCCATCGACACCGGGACCTACCACAGACCTTATGTGGCAGTCTGGATTGAAAACGAACAGCAGCAGCCGGTACGGCTGATCCAGACCTGGGTGGAAAAACCAGACTGGATCAAAGATTTACGCCGCTTCTGGCGCAAAATAGGCCGCTCAGACAAAGCCCTGGTTGACGCCAACACCGGCGCCACCAAAGGCCCAGGCCAGTACAAGCTGAGCTGGGACGGCAAAGACGACAAAGGCCATGCAGTGGCACCAGGTAAATACCTGTTATTGGTCGAGGCGGCCCGCGAACAAGGCGGACGTAACCTGGCCAAACAGGAATTTGACTGGAATGGTCAGCCGGTAAAACTCGAAATTCCTGCCAGCATCGAGCTGGGAACCATTCAACTCAACAAGGATTAAGCCCATGAAAAATTTTGCTCTGGCGTCGTTGCTGCTCGCCTCAACTGCGGTTTCAGCCCACACTTTATGGCTGGTACCAAGCCATTTCGTCTTGTCTAAAACCGGCAGCTGGGTGTCGGCCGACTTGTCTGCCGCCAACATGACCTTTGTCGCCGACAAAGGCGTGTCACCAGACCATGTGCGGCTGGTGAACCCACAAGGCCAGGTGGAAACCATTGCGCACAAATACCAGGGCAAGCGTAAATCCCAGGTGGATGTAGAGCTGACGCAGGAAGGCACCTACCGGCTGGAACTGGCAGGCCCGGCCCGTTATTTCACCGCCTATAAAGTAAAGGGCGAACGCAAGCGCCTGATGGCCGACAAAGAAAGCCGCGCCAAAGAGCTGCCAGCCGATGCCACTGACGTGGTGACCATGCAAAGCCGCAACCGCTCTGTGTCTTTTATTACCGTGAATAAGCCAAGCAATAAAGTGCTGGAGCTGAGCAACCAGGGCCTGGAGTTTAAGAGTTCTGTGCACCCGGCCGACATAGTGGCCGGTGAAGCTGTGACCTTTACCTTTCTGGTTGACGGCAAACCTGCTGCAGGGGTCGAACTGGATGTCTCCACTGAAGGCGAACGTTACCGCGACGAGGCCGGCCGCATCGAGTTTAAAACCGACGCCTCAGGCCAGTTCAGCTACACCCCACCCAAAGCCGGTGTATTCCTGATTGAAGCCCATTACAGCAACAAAACCGCCAGCGCCAAAGCCGACCAACAAAACGAAGGCTTAACCCTGACGCTGGAAGCGACACTGCCTTAATAACGACTTGACAGGGCTGCAAAGCAGCCCTGATGTTCCTGTAAAAAATCCATTTACAATAAAAAATTTTCAACGCAAAATCATTCTTCCCGATATAAGGTTCAAGGAGGAATGAGCCCCTATGTTTTGCTTTAAAACCATTCGACACTTTTGGCTACCCGCACTTTGTGTCTTCAGCACAGCAGCCTATGCCAATACAACCCAACATATTTATGACGCCAGAGGGCGGTTGATTGAGGTTTCCAACGCATCTGCGGCGGCGACTGTGTATTACAAACTGGACAAAGCCAATAACCGCATTGCCACATCCAATACGCCAATCCCTGATACCCCGGTGATTTCGTCATTCAGTGCCCCAGCGTCAGTGGCCAAACAATGGGCTCCAGCCACCATTAAATGGACGTCAACCAACTCCACCCACTGCTCTATTGCTGTCGGTGGCGATCCGAACGCCTATCCAAACCTGCCAACATCTGGCAGCCAGGCCGTACTGATGCCAGAAACCACGGCCGTAGTGGTCTGGTGCCATAACAACGGTTTATCTACGTCCAATGGCCGAATCATCCAGGTCAACGGCATTCAAAACTGATCCCAGGAATGAAGTGAAAGGAATACTCACCATGTTTAGAATTCGAACGGGCCTGGCGTTATGCTGCCTGGCCAGCGCCTTTTTAACTCAGGCCGAAGAAGCGCTGCCATTGTTAAAACCCTTAAGCGTTGAAAAAGACATTAACCAAATTGATTTATTGTCCGGCAAGTTTCACCCTCAAATGCCGGTACTCAGTGTACCGGCAGCACCACGGCTTTCTCTGGAGTCGCTGCAACGCTTTGATTCCAGAATGACCGGAGTTTTGTATAAAAGCGGCGCCTTTTTCAGCGGCTACACCGAACGCTTTCAAACCTTTTCGGTGACTTTTGGTGGCAATACCTCAGAGCAGTTCAGTTGTAAAATGGACATCTGTGAATCCACTGTTACTACGGGCTCAAAAATTTCCGGAGTTGTAACCAACGCCTCGTCCAGCTTTATCTACACCCAAGGCAGTACAGGCATTAGGGTGCAATATAACTCCAATTCATCCTTTATCAGCTACGCCAACAACCCAGCTGTGGCAAAAGACAGAGAAGGAACCTGGTACGCCACCGCCATTTATTATCCGGACGGCGAAACCATTAACATCAGTTACGACAAAGGCTTTGACGCCAGTGTCAACTCGCTGATCACCTTTCATCGCCCAACCCTTATCACGTCAAACCTGGGGTACCAAATTGCGCTGACCTATATGTCGAATGACCTGGCTACGGGTACAAATGGCTGGAGCAGATTGCAAACCGCCACCCTCAGCACAACCTCAACTCCAGGCGTTGCTCTGGCCAAATACACCTATGGCACCAATGGCACAGTGACCGATTTATCTGGCCGCAGCTGGACCTACAGCGGTTACGCCAGCGCCTCGGGAGGCAATGAAACCAGTGGCAATTTCAGCCTGACATTGCCCGGCAATGGCAGCAGCAGCCAACAAGTTTCATCCGCCACACTGACTTACTCAGGCCAAAGCCATAACCTGTTTGCCACTTCGGTCACCAACAATGGCCTGAGTTACAGTTACAGCTACACCACCACGGGCAGCCCAGACCCACGCAAATTTTTCACCAAAGTGACCATTAGCGGCCCGGCCAGCTACAGCCGGATGCTGGACCTGCAAATTTATGGTGACGTGAAAAGCCAAAGAGCCCGAATTACCAAAGACACCAATGGCTTGGGCCAAAGCACCTTGTACGAATACACCGCCGGGGACAGGTTACAGAAAGTAACCTACCCGGAACAAAACCGGCTGGAGTTTAGCTACGACGAATTTGGCAATATCACACAAAAACGTCAGGTGGCCAAACCAGGGTCTGGTCAGGCGGATATTGTGGAAACCGCTATTTACCCTGGCGCCAGTGCCTGCCTTGATATTCTCTGCTTTCGCCCCAGCAGCATCACCGACGGCTCAGGCAATACCACTGACTACACTTATTATGCCGACACCGGAGCTGTTCACACCAAACGCGAACCTGTAGGGGACAATGGCGAGCGCCGCCTGACCACTTACACTTATGAAAATCTGGCAGGCTTCAAGCGCCTGACCAAAGTGTCGGTTTGCACCCCAAGCACCTGCGGCACCCAGCATGAACAGGTCACCAAATACACCTATTGGAACAACACCGCCCTGGTGGCGACAGAAACAAAAAGCAATGGGGTGAATAGTTTCAGCCAGGTCACCAGTTATTCCTACGACAACGCTGGCCGCCAGACGGTTGCCGATGGCCCTGCCACAGGCACCGACGATGCGGTGTATTTCTATTACGACAGCATTGGCCGTAAAACCTTGGAAGTCGGCAAAAAAAACCAAGCAGGTAAACGTGTTGCTAACTACTTCAGCTACCGCAACCAGGATGACCAGGTCTACCAAACTGTCACGGGTTATGTGGACGGTGCTGCCAATCCTGTGTTTGAAGACCAACGCCTGATTGAAAGCAAAGACTTTAACAGCAATGGCCTGGTGACCAAAATCAGTCAAATTGTCGGCAGCACCGCTTTAACGGTGCAGCAATTTAGCTACGACAGCCGCAACCGCCTGGCATGCAGCGCCACCCGCATGAACAAAGACTACTTCGCCGCCCTGCCGAATGACGCCTGCAGCCTGTATATCTCGGGCAACTTTGGTGACGACCGGGTGGTGAAAACCAGCTACGACGTACTGTCGCGGGAAACCCAAATTCTCACCGCCTTTAACACCAGCGCCGAAGCGGTGGATGTCGCCATGTCGTACACCCCGAACGGTCAGGTGCAAAGTCGTACTGACGGCCGTGGCAACACCACCAGCTACAGCTACGACGGTTTTGACCGCCTCAAACGCACCACCTTTGCCGACGGCAGCTATGAAGAAAACAGCTACAACGCCAACGGCACCCTGTACAGCCTGCGTAAACGGGACGGTGTGTTAATCAGCCATGAGTACGACGGCCTGCTGAATGTCACCCGTACTTATGTCGGCGGTGAAAGCGATATTGTCTATGACTACGACGGCCTGGGCCGCCAGACGCTGGTCAGCCGCGGCAGCCAGACCGTAGCCACAGCGTACGACCTGGCTGGCCGTGTGGCACAAAGCACCACCAATGGCCGTAGCCTGAGTTACCAGTACAACGCCTTGACCAACCAGCGCACGCGACTAACCTTTCCGGATGGCATCTATCTCAGCTACAGCTACGCCCCGGATGGGGCCCAAACCGCCATTCAACTGAATGGTTCCTCCACCCTGGTCAGCTATGGCTACAACGAATTTGGGCAGTTAAGCAGCATCACCCGTGGCAATGGCCGGAGCTCCAGCCTGAGCTATACCCCTAAAGGCCAGTTGGAAAACCTTAACCATGCCAGCATCAACACCACGGCTTTTAACTACAACCCGGCAGGTCAACTGAACCACCGCACTGTGGACAACAGTGCCTGGCAAACGGTTATTCCCACTCAGGCGCAAATCAGCTACTACACCGCCAACGAGCTGAACCAATACAGCTATATTGGCAGCAACAGCCTGACCTATGACAATAACGGCAACCTGCGCACCCATGACGGCTGGACTTACAGCTACAACGCCCATAACCGCTTAACCTCGGCCGTTAAAACCGGCAGCACCTTAAGCCTGGGTTACGACGCCACCGGGCGCCTCAACAGCAGCACCTTAAACGGCACCGCCACCACCTTCCTCTACGATGGCAATGAGCTGGTGGCGGAGTACAACAGCAGCGGCACTGTATTACGCCGTTATGTGCACGGTGCAGGCAGTGACGACCCGCTGGTGTGGTTTGAAGGGTCTGGAACAGGCTCGCCTTCGTACCTGTTAACCGACGAACGCGGCAGTGTGATTGCTGAAACAAACGCTTCAGGCACAGTGACGACCACCCATCAGTACGGCCCTTATGGCGAGCCGATAAATAGTAGCGGAGCGCGTTTTCGGTATACAGGGCAAATTCTGCTGCCGGGCACCGAGCTGTACCATTACAAAGCCCGGGTGTACCATCCAAAGTTAGGCCGATTTCTACAAACCGACCCGCTGGGCTACAAAGACGGCATTAACTGGTACGCCTATGTCGGCAATGATCCGATGAATAAGGTGGATCCGAGTGGCCAAGAGTCATTGGGCTTAATGGCTATGGAACGTGATATTCGAGCTTTGGCGTCAGGCGAACTCTCCAAAGAAGAATATTCTGAGCATTTGACAGCAAGAGGGGTTGGTGCCTTAGCAGGAACGGCTATTGGATTAGCAACCCTCAACCTTTCTGCATCTGTAACGGGTTTAGCTACGTTTAGCTGGAAACGCGGCGGCCACATATTCAGGGAGGCTTCTGGACATATAAAACCAGCAACCGACTCTTCTCGAAAAAGAATGGCGGATCTGTTCGAAGATGTGACGTCGCTATCGAATATTGATAACGAAGTTTTGACCAACCACCAGAAGTCTGATGGCTCATTCACTGGTTTCAGCAAAGAGTTTCGCAAAGGGAAGGTATGGGTGCAGACCAAAAATGGGGAAATACAAAATGCAGGTGTAGTGCGGGTAACTGGCGAAGTCAGAGTCAATAGCCGGTTAGAGTCGTTGAAACTGAAAGGGAAGTAAAATGAATAATCCTGGAAAAACTGTTGTCCACGAGCTTAAGAGCCATCTTCATGATTACGCAAAAGGTACTTGTGATGATCTGAAGGTATTAAACCTTTTGGTGATATTGTTTGAAACTCAGGATTATGGCTTTGCTCAGAGCCATAGCATCTCACCCACATTGCAGGAGGAGTACCATCATCTTTTTAAAAAAATCTATGCTGACTACCGATTTACTTCAGAATCAAGCAGCGCTGAAGCTCAATTTTGGTTTGCGTATTATTCATTCTTCCATGAAGGAAAAGACATATCTTCAAGGGAACTTGATGAAATTGGACAGAAGACAAACATCACAGCGCTTTTAATAGAAGCAAACAAAGCAACGAATACTGAAATTGAAAGAATTCATTCCTTATATACCGCCTGTCAAAGCGAGCAGTCAGAACGGGAAAGATATATTGTTTCTGTACTTCGAGGCATTGCTGCAACAAGTAAAGGAAAGATAGCTTTATAAGCCATATGGGGCAGTTCTTACCCTTGCTTGGCCCACTCAGTCTGTGACTGAGTGGGCTTTTCTTTAAGTTATAGCCTCGTTCAAGAAAAAAATTAACTGCTAGAGATTTATGTATGACTGAATTGATACGAATAGAAGCAAGTAATGGAAATTTTTATATAAAAATTGTAGGTCCATGTGATGGTTCTTACAGCTTGGAAATGTATGCAGCTAAGTATGATGACGAGGAAGAAAAGCATTATTTTGTAAGAGTATCGCCAGATCCATCTGGGCGATTTGGCGACATTGCATTGGCTAAAAGGGAGGCTGAACTCATATTAAACTGAGACTATAAAATTTTCTGTGTAAGTGGCTGTTTATCATAACGATATACGGTCA
>NZ_JBBIQL010000023.1:0-75705 GCF_037442345.1 Rheinheimera sp.
GTGACCGTATATCGTTATGATAAACAGCCACTTACACAGAAAATTTTATAGTCTCTTTTTGACATCTGTCAGATAACCCCGATTTTTTGAATACTTCCTTTGTAAAAAACTCTAAGTCACCTATTAAGCCTTGTTTATGAACAATGACGTGTCTAAGCCGCTCTGCAAGTAATACAGCAAATAAAAGATGGACATCAAAGGCATTTTTTTTTACGTATTCCAGCATGGTGGGATAGATCTTATGAAAATGCTTCAGCTTTAAATGTAAATGTTGATTTTCTTCTCCCGGAAAAACATCTACATAGACAGCGTTTACAAACAATACTGTGTATTTTTGTGGATGGCGGTTAATTCTATTAGTTTTCTTATGGATGTCTTTCTGAATGCGTACTTTTCAGTGTTTCCCGAGAATGGGTTTTGGAAAAAAAACGCGTCAGTACTCATAATGTCTGATGGACCATTTCTTTTTTCGTGTTCTGAAAGCACTTCAAATTCACGTTTGAAAGAACTATGAATCACCCTCTGCATAAGATTCAAATCCGCAAATGACTCGCAAAAAACTGTGTAATGTTTACTCACCAAGTTATTCATCGCAAATCCTTCAGAAATATTAGTTATCTAAGCTCAGGTTTAAGAATTGGCGTTAAGTTGCGCAGAGCATCATAGACTTCTGGGTTTGATGACATTGGGAATGGGCTGCCTTTTTTGATGGCATTAACAGCAGAATCACACAACCGCTGGTCTCCTGAAAGAGGCGTTACGCTTTCAAGATCGCCTGTTGGAGACAGTTGCATATTCACGCTGCATTCGTGACCACGCATTGCATCATCTACAGTCCAGTTTTTCTGAATTTTCGCAACAATCAGCGCTAAGTAGCGTTGTTTTTCGGTAATGTAAGGGCTGGATGTGTCTAAGGGTTGTTTATCCAGTTTCTGGATATGAGCTTTTAGACGTTGGTTTTCTTCCCATAATTCGCGCTCACGCGGAGTCATTGTTACCAATGGAGTAGGCTTTGTAGATTTTTTTTTCGGGGTTTCCCTCACTGTTCTCTTACCGTCAGGGTCTATTTTTTCAATCCGAAGGTATGGTTCTTGTGCCCAAACTGAGGCGCTGATGAAAAGCAGGAAAGTAGTAAGGCGCATCGTCAAAATTCCTTTTTGAAGTCGGGACCATCCTACACTAAAGTTTCACTTTTGGAAAAGAGCGGTTCGGCAGGATGAAGGCTACGCCTTCGGCGGGGCGGTCGCCCCTTGGTGGGTCGCTGCGCTTCCGTGGCCTTTCTGGGCCACAAGCACTGGTTTGGCAGCATCGGGACCCTTTTCCCCAGAGGGGCCCCTTTTCCCGCTGCCACCAAACCGCTTATTTATCAGGCAACGCTCAGTTTCTGTAGCCTGCTCAGGTCTACATTCTGCCTCGCATGCCACAGGTCATAGGCGTCTTGCATTCCCATCCAGACCCGTTCTGAACTGCCCAACACGGCAGAAAGGCGAATAGCCATTTCCGGCGACATATTCGCCTGACCGTTAATTAATCGGGTCAGGGTAGAGGGGTTCACATCCAGTGCCTGTGCCAGTCGGCGGATGCTGATCCCCAAGGCTTCACGCGATTCTTCAATCAGTTCCCCAGGGTGCGGCGGATTAAACATGGTTGCCATCAGTGATAATCCTCATAGTTCACGATATACACATCGCCATCAATCAGTTCGAACGTCAGGCGCCAGTTACCTGTCACCGTGATGGACCATAGGCCCTTGCGGTCTCCTGTCAGCGGGTGCAGGTAAAAGCCGGGCAGGTCCACGTCGTTAATTTCTTTCGCCAAGTCCAGAACCGCAAGGCGGGTGCTGAGTTTCTTAACCTGCTTCGGGTCAATCCCTGCGGTGGACCCCGTTTCAAAAAACTTCTTCAGTCCTTTGTGCTTAAAGCTCTTTATCATTCCAAATTACGCCAGCTGTTAGAGTTGCAACAGTGTTGCGCTATACGCATCATAGCCAAGTGGTGCGTCATACGCAACATTTCGGGTTAGCCTGCATTGGCTTTTTGTTCGGCTTTCTGAGTGATATCATTCAGTAATGATCGGGTTGTCACTCACAATAAAGCTGGAGTAGCCTCATAGGTCAGCGTGCGGAGATGCAGCGTGAAATTTTTACAAGAACAAACTGAAAATCTGGAGTGACAAAAAAGCGTCGAAAGAAATACCAGCGCTTTCGTCTGGACGATTGTCTGAACTGAAACGTCAGCTGACAGACGAACAAGCATTGCTGATAGCCAAGGCATGTAATTTGAACGCGCAATGGGTTCTCCTAAACCTGAATGAAGAACGAAGCAAGCATCCTGAGATCAAATCAGCTTGGGGTAGCCTGGAAAAAAGCTGAGTAGCACCGCACTGGCTATAGCTCTATGTATAGGGTTTGGATTAGGCAGCCTGAGTTGTGCGTGGTCTGGAACAGGAAAAGTGCTACTTTTTAAGGCGTATATTTAATATCGCTTAATTTCCATTATGTTAAATTCATTATGGGAGTATATCTGTTTGGAAGCCGTCTTCAGTCTCCCACCTTCTGTCTGGTTTTTTGCAGCAGCTGTCTGGCGATATCCACTGCGGTGCAGTTCTGGTTCATTGCTTGTTGCTGCAATAACTTATGTGCTGCGGGTTCGGTCAGCTTCTGTTGTTGCATCAGCCAGATTTTGGCACGTTTAAGCAGGTGCTGTTCGTCAGCTTTTGCTTTAACTTCTGCCAGTTCGGCCTGGATTCGGTTGATGTAAGCCGCCTGATCATTCAGCAGTTGATACAAAGATGAATAGCCCGTTTGTTCCAGCCGGCATTGTATTGCTGACGCATCGCCGTACAAACCAGGCATTGAAGGATCGAATAAAATACTGCGGATCTGCGCTTTGTTATGTTGTTGCCTGGCGGTGACCTTCTGCTGATACAAGTCCAGCTGCTGTCTGGCGTCTGCAAGTTTGTGTTGAGCCTGCTGCTGCAATTGGGTGGTTAATTGCACCTGCAGTTGCTGCATGTGGTCCATGCGGTCTGTGGCTAACTGGTACCAGATGTCAGCTATAGCCGGCACAGTGCAGTCGTGACCGGTAAACTGTTTTAACATTCCGCGTAAATGCGCCAAATCCTGGCTTCCCTGTGTGTTTTCCTGAGCTATCCAGCTTTGGGCTAAGGCTGCTGGGGCTGCACTGACAAACTGTTCTGCGGCCTGAAACTGGGCGAGCTCCAGATCGGTCAGCCGTTGGATCAGGTCAACGCTGAAGCTGCCTTTGGCAAAACCAATACTGCCCCAGGCCCGTTCTTGTCCGGCCAGCTCCTTGCATTGCATCAAATGTTGCAGCGCCACCAACAAACGGCAGATGTCAGCGTCACTGGCGATGTCGGCTGCTTCAGACACCAGGGTTTGCCAGGCATGGATCAGTCGACTGAAGGCTTGGGTCGACGCCAGCGCACTGATCTTCTGCTGGCTGATTTGCTGACGCAGTTCGGCTAAATCATCCATGCCCAGCAAGGCCATAGACACGGCGCTGAGCAGACGGCTGCTGTTGTGTGCTTCGGGTTTATGCAAATAATGCTGCTGCAACGCCTGACGCAGCAACTGCTCTTGTTGTGTTACATGGACCAGCTGAGCCTGGCGTTCAGCCCGGAACAGTTCAGAACCTGACGCCAGGTAGACATTACTCATCCCCCGTTCGCGCTGCAGCTGATGCACCAGTTCGCTGACAAAAGTGACCAGCTGACAGTTGGCGGCCAACTGGTGTAATACTTTAATTTCCGCCCGCTTTGCCGCCAGTAAAAATTGAAAGGTGTCTGAACTTATCATGGTGCCCTGCCCTAATCCGTCACAACCTCAAAGCAATGGCCGTTCCAGTTTGTTCAAAACAGTAGCCAAGCCCAACGGTGGCAAAGCGAAGCACCGATGTATAGTTCTGGCCCGGGGCTGTTATTGGGCAATTCTGGTGCAGGTTATGCCCAGTTATGGCTCAAAACCTGGGTTATATCTGAGTTATCCTTCACTTATTTTTTGGTAATTTAGTTAATTATCAATTACCTGTAATCATTGGCCTTAAATTTGCTGCATCAAACAGCGTAAGCAAAACTGAGAACGACATCACAACAAGCTTCAGGACAAAGGCGTCCGAGACCGGCTGGCCACAGCAGGTCCGGGCGCTTTTTTTATGCCCGTAAAACGGCAACTGGGCAAAGGCAACTGCGAGGAACAAACAATGGCTTATTTAATTCCAACTGAATTCGTCACCAAAATGGTCGATTCTGGTGAAAGTAAAATTTATATGTCAACCCGTGACACCCTGATACGCGCTTATATGGCCGGTGCCATTCTGGCGTTGGCGGCGGTCTTTGCGGTGACAGTCGCAGTACAGACCGGCTCATTTTTATTGGGGTCTGTACTCTTCCCTGTTGGGTTTATTATGTTGTACCTGATGGGATTCGACTTGTTGACCGGTGTCTTTATGTTAACGCCCCTGGCCTTGTTGGATCGTCGCCCTGGTGTGACAGTTCAGACAATATTGCGCAACTGGGGCCTGGTGTTTTGTGGCAATTTTGCCGGCGCCCTGACCGTTGCGGCCATGATGGCCTTTGTGCTGACGATGGGCTTTCATACCGAAGCCGGGCCTGTAGGGGAAAAACTGGCGGGCGTCGGTGAAGCCCGTACTTTGGGTTACGCCGAACATGGCACGGCCGGTTGGCTGACCATTTTCTTGCGAGGCATGTTATGCAACTGGATGGTGTCGATGGGCGTGGTTGGCGCCATGGTGTCCACTCATGTCAGCGGCAAGGTCATTGCGATGTGGATGCCTATTATGTTGTTCTTTTTTATGGGTTTTGAACACTCTGTTGTCAATATGTTTTTGTTTCCTTTTGCCATGATGATGGGCGGTGATTTTTCGGTGATGGATTACCTTATCTGGAATGAAATTCCTACCGCATTAGGCAACCTGGTAGGCGGCCTGGCCTTTACCGGGCTGACGCTGTACAGCACGCACTATAAAACGGCACCCAAACGCCACTTAAGCAACCTGCAGACCAGCTCAGGCATGGTGAGTGCCAAATGAGTTTAAAGGTTCGGCTTGGTCAGTATTCAACAGCTGGCCAGAAAGCGCAGAATCAGGACTGTTATGGCGCCTGCATCCCACAAGGCGCCGCCTTGTCAGCCAAAGGCATAGTGCTTGCTGTTGCTGACGGTATCAGCAGTAGTAGTGTCAGTCAGGTGGCGAGCGAAACTGCGGTGCAGAGCTTTTTGCAGGATTACTACTGCACCAGTGACGCCTGGTCTGTCCCCCACAGTGCGTTGCAGGTCGTTCAGGCTTGTCACCACTGGTTGCGTGGTCAAAACCAGAACAGTGCGTTTGCTCACGAACCAGAGAAAGGCTATGTCAGCACCTTTACGGCACTGATCCTGCGACAGGATCAGGCGTTTTGGCTTCATGTAGGCGACAGCCGTCTGTATTTATTCCGTCAGCAGCAACTGCAACAGCTGACCCGCGATCACCGGATTTGGCAGGGCCAGCTGTCTTACCTGAGCCAGGCGCTTGGTATGAATGCAGTGCTGAAACCGGAGCAAAACAGCCTGATGTTACAGCAAGGCGACTTGCTGCTACTGGCCACTGACGGTTTGTTTGACAGGCTGGAACCTCAGGATTTAACCGCGACTTTAAACACAGCCACCGACGATCTGGACAGGCTGGCGGCACAACTGGCGGCGCAGGCACTCGCTGCCGGGACAGATGACAACATTACGCTGCAACTGGTCCGTATTGACCAGTTGCCTTCGCATACGCTGAAGCCCTATCAGCAGCATGATGAGCTGCCCCTTCCCCCCGTGCTCAGTTGCAACGACAGCCTCGATGCCTTACAGGTGGTGCGGGTGTTGCAGCAAAACAGCCGCAGTTTTGTCTATCTGGTGCAGCAGCAAACCACAGGGGCTTTTTACGTGATGAAAGCACCTTCGACTGAACTGGCCGAACAGCCCCAACTGCTGGATAAACTGCTCAGAGAAGAATGGATAGCGCGCCGGGTACAAAGCCAGCATCTGCAAAAAGCTGCGGCATTGCAGCAACCCCGCTCTGCGCTGTACAGCCTGTTTGATTATGTGCCCGGTCAAAGCCTGCGGCAATGGCAGCTTGACCACCCACAGCCCTCTTTGGAGCAGGTGCGACAACTGATAGAGCAACTGGGACGGGCCTTGCAAACTTTGCACAGAGCGGAAATTTTGCATCAGGATGTGCGGCCGGAAAATGTGCTGATTGACCATCAGGGTAATGCGGTATTGATTGATTTTGGGGCAGCCCGCTTAGCCGGGCTGGAAAGTGCTGAGGAAGTTGCCGGCGATATTCCTGGCACTGCGCTTTACACTGCGCCGGAATTTTTTCTTGGTGAAGCCGGTACAGAAAGCTCTGATCTTTATTCACTGGCCGTGCTGAGCTATCACTTATTGTCTGGCAAGTTTCCTTATGGCCCGGCCATGGCACGCTGCAAAACACGCAAAGCCCAGTGCCAGCTGACTTATCAGTCGGTTCGGATTTACCGGCCTGAAGTGCCACTCTGGCTGGACCATACCCTGCGAAAGGCCCTGCAGCCTGTCCCGCAGGAACGTTATCAGCATCTGTCGGAATTTTTGTACGACATTCGTCATCCCAACCCAGACTTTATCAAGCCGGTCAGTCTGATGCAGCAACATCCTCTGGCCTTCTGGCAGGCGTTGTGTGTATTGCAGCTGCTGGTGATCCTGGGTTTAGTGGCTCACTGACGGAACGAATGCTTCTGTCAGGCCAGCCCCGGCCGGTACAGGCGGGGCTGTGTTCTTTTAAAACCTGGCCAGCCATTGCAACCAAAACTTACGGGTATCGGTAAAGAGTTGCTTGGCCTGATAGTCTGCATATTTCAGCAGCAGCTGATGTTCTTTGCTGAGGCTGTAACTCAGTTGCAGGTTCAGTTCAGTGCCATAATCCTGATCCCCTGCGGCGGCCTTGTACTGATGGTAGTGGCTCTGCAGATCGAACAGATGCCACTGATAGCCCAACTTCAGGTAACGGTCTTGCACCCCCAATGCTGGCGTGCTGAGAAACTTATCAGCAAAGCCCTGAAATTTATGCAAAGTTGCCAGCGGTGTGCTGAACGGCACGCTGTTATCCGTGCCAAGCTGTTCCACGCCAACCGCCAACAACCACTGTGAGTACCACAGTGTCCAGTCCAGCGCGTAATAATCAGCGCTGTAATTGGCCGGATTGTCTGTGCTGTCTTGCTGACGGGCGTAACTGGCACTGAACTGGTGTTTACTGCGGGCCGACAGACTTTGGCTGACGCTGTAGTCCAGCACGGCGGTCTGGCTGGACTGTGCCGCTGCATCGGCGATGTCCAGCTGCAACCACATCAGGCCCAGTTTATGGTTGGGTAAGGGGTGATAATCTGCCCGCAGCAGATGCACCCTGGCCGACCAGTCGCCTTGGGGGTGTTTGTTGCCAAAAACCCGGTTGACCTTACTGATATAGCTGTAATCCAGGCTCAGCTCCGCACTCTGCTGCCATTGATAACGCAGCGCATCAAAAGTCTGTTCATTTTGCCGCCAGGCCGAGCCACCGACAAAACGTTCATTGCCAAGGTTGATGCGCTGACGTCCGACTTTCAGTCTGTGGCCCTGTTGCTGAAACTGCAAAAACAACTGGTTCAGATCAGCGCCGTCCGGATCCGCAATAACAGGGTAACGGCTTTTCCCGTTGACACTGTCGTGATAACCGGAATGATCGAGTGCGGCGACATAGTCCACTTCAGCCTGAGCTGACCATCCCTCTGCTAAAGGCTGAGCCAGGCTCAGCCGGGACAATAGGGTGTTGGCGGCAGCATCTTTTTCCAGCCCTTGTTGTTCCACAGTCTCCAGCCGATAGCGAAACTGGTAATTCACTGTGGGATCAGGCAGTGCAGCCTGCAGTGGCGGCACGGCCAGCAGCAGGCAACAGCTTATAGGGTAAAGCTTCGTCATCTCTTGTCCTTTGTTATGGTTAAATTCGTTCAGTACAGGATCTGGCCTGTGATGGCTACAAAGTTACGGTTTGCTGAGTTGCTGATGCACCAGTGCAGAGCTGACCGCCATAGGTAATTTCACCACGTCGCCAATCAAAATCAGAGTTGGCCCCTGCAGTGGCTGGGCCTGCAGTTTTTGCTGAATATCAGCCAGTGTGCCAATCAGCTGTCGCTGTTCTGGCGTGCTGACTTTATCCAGTAAGGCAATGGCCGTGTGTTGAGGCCAGCCGACGGAGCGCAGACCGTTGCACAACAAGGGCAAACGAGTCAGGCCCATATAAACCACCAGGGTCGGGTTTTGGCCGTCAGGCCTGTAGCGATAACCCGCCCAGTCTGGCTGTTGTTCAGGTTCAGCAAATTGAGCAGTAAGGAACTGTACTGAGCTGGCAACGCCGCGCGATGTCAGCGGAATACCACAATAGGCCGAAGCGGCGCAGGCACTGGTGACACCGGGCACTATGGCAAAACTGAGCCCAGCTTGCTCCAGTGCGACGGCTTCTTCCGAGACCCGGCCAAAAATCGACGGGTCGCCGCCTTTTAAACGCAGCACCACGCCCCCCAAACGGCCGTACTCCACCAGCAGCCTGTTGATTTCCGTTTGTTTCAGTGCATGCTGCCCTGCTCTTTTCCCTACATAAATCTGCCGGCAGCGCCTTGGCAACAAGCCAAGCAGTGGTGTCGGGATCAGCGCGTCGTACAGCACCACATCAGCCTGGCGCAACAAACGTTCTGCTTTGACCGTTAACAGCTCCGGGTCGCCTGGCCCGGTACCGATCAGATAAACCCCCTTCGCGGCCTCAGGAATGTCGCAGCGGCTTTGGTCCTGTGCAGCTGAAAAGTCGAAAAGACCGCTCAGACCAGGCCATGGGCGCTGACGTAAGTAACTCAGTAAGTTCATGCTTGACTCCTCAGGCGGCGCTGGCCTGTTGCTCAGTGCAAAGCGGCTCACTGAACACTGATACCATGCCTTGTTCCAGCCCGACGGCATAACAAGGCAGGCGGTATTCGGGTTGCTGCAGGCACTGGCCCGTCGTCAGGTCAAACTGCTGTTTATACAATGGGGAAGCCACCACCAGTTGCGAGCCGATGGAGCCGGGGATCCCCCTGGACATCACGTTGGCACCGCCAATAGGGTCATAATTGCCGACAGCAAACAGCCGCTGTTCGCCCTCAATCAGCAGCAGGAAAATTGCCACTTGTTGACCGGCGACCAGCGCACAGACACCACTGTTTTCTACCAGATCCTCTTTTGTACATACTGGGGTCCAGGCCATGTTCAGTTCTCCTCTGTCAGTTCTAACACCGGAATGTGTTGTTGCCATTGTTGTTTCTCTGCGGCTGTGGCGGGCCGGATTTGCTCGCGTTCCTGCACAAACACAATATTGCCGTCCGCCTCCGGGCTGTTGACAAACTGACGGAAGCGTTTCAGTGCATTAGGGTCTTCCAGCGTGGTTTTCCATTCACAGGCGTAGCTGGTCACCAGGGCACTCATTTGTTGTTCCAGCTCAGCAGCAATGCCCAGGCTGTCATCAATGATCACTTGCTTCAGGTATGCCAGACCGCCGTCAAGTTTTTCCAGCCAGACCGAAGTACGCTGCAAGCGGTCAGCCGTGCGGATATACAGCATCAGAATGCGGTCGATGTAGCGGATCAGGGTGTCGGTATCGAGGTCGGTGGCAAATAAATCAGCATGACGGGGACGCATGCCGCCGTTGCCGCAGACAAAGAGGTTCCAGCCGTTTTCAGTGGCAATCACACCAATGTCTTTGCTTTGCGCTTCCGCGCATTCTCGGGTACAACCCGATACCGCCATTTTGATTTTGTGAGGAGCACGCAGGCCTTTGTAGCGGTTTTCAATGGCAATGGCCTGGCCAACACTGT
This sequence comes from Rheinheimera sp., assembly GCF_037442345.1. Lineage (GTDB taxonomy): Bacteria > Pseudomonadota > Gammaproteobacteria > Enterobacterales > Alteromonadaceae > Pararheinheimera. The sequence goes on from NZ_JBBIQL010000023.1 coordinate 9,916, forward strand.
CCTGCACGCCATAACGGCACCAGGTACTGCCGACGCAGGATTTCACAGTCCGCAGCGATTTGCCGTAGGCATGGCCGGTTTCGAATCCGGCGTCGACCAGCCGCTGCCAGATCTGAGGCAGTTGCTCCAGCCGGGCGCCAAACAGGTCAATACGCTGGCCGCCGGTAATTTTGCAGTACAGGTTAAAGTCCCTGGCCACCTGACCTATCACCAGCAGTTTGTCCGGCGTAATTTCGCCACCGGCAATACGGGGCACCACAGAGTAGCTGCCATCCTTTTGCATATTGGCTAAAAAGGTGTCGTTGGTGTCCTGCAGACCCACATGGGCAGGTTTGAGCACATAGTCATTCCAGCAGGAGGCGAGAATGGAACCAACGGCCGGTTTGCAGATATCACAGCCTAAGCCTTTGCCATACAGGCGCATCAGCTCAGAAAAAGTTTTAATTTGTCCGACTTGTACCAGGTGCAGCAACTCCTGCCGTGAATAAGCAAAGTGTTCGCACAGATGGTTTTTTACCTCAACGCCACGGGCTTTTAATTCATCCTCCACCACAGATTTCAGTAAGGCAGCGCAGCCACCACAACCTGTGCCCGCTTTGGTGCAGTTTTTGATGCTGGCCAAATCACCACAACCTTGCTCCATCGCGGCCAGCACATTGGCTTTGGCGACATTGTGGCAAGAGCAGATAGTGGCGCTGGCCGGCAGCGTCAATTCAGGCAACGCAGTGCCAGCGCTTTGTGGCAAAATCAGCGCTTCGGGTTGTTTCGGCAGCACCATGTCATTTAACACGTACTGCATTAAGGTGTCGTACTGACTGGTGTCGCCCACCAGCACAGCGCCCAATAACTTGTTGCCGTCTGCACTGACCACCAGCTTTTTGTAGTGTTGCTGGCGCGGATCGGTAAATACGTAACTCAAAGCACCGCTGCTGCGGCCATGAGCATCACCTATTGAGCCCACCTCAACGCCGAGCAGTTTCAGTTTGGTGCTCATATCGGCGCCACTAAACGTCTGAGAGCCGCCTGTCAGCTGACTGACCACCACCCGGGCCATCTGGTAACCAGGGGCCACCAGGCCATAGATTTTTTGTTGCCAGACGGCACATTCACCTATTGCGTAAATGGCCGGGTCTGAGGTCTGACACTGATCGTTGACCACAATACCGCCCCGCTCACCGACGCTGAGCTCAGCCTCCCTGGCCAACTGGTCATAGGGTCTGATCCCGGCAGAAAACAGCACCATATCGGTGTCCAGTACCTCTCCGTCGGCAAACTGCAATTGATAACGATGCGTTACACCGGCGGTAATTTGTTGCGTCACTTTATTGCAGTGAACAGTGACACCCAATTGACGGATTTTATCAGCCAGCATGGTGCCACCGGCCAGGTCGAGCTGGACAGCCATCAACTGAGGCGCAAATTCCACTACATGGGTTTCCAGCCCAAGTTTTTTCAGCGCATTGGCCGCTTCCAGCCCCAGCAGGCCACCGCCAATGACCACCCCAACTTTGCTTTGAGCGGCACTGTCGGCAATGGCTGTTAAATCGTCTAAAGTCCGGTACACCAGGCAATGGGCCTGATCCTTACCTGGCACCGGAGGGACAAAGGCATAAGAGCCTGTGGCCAGCACCAGCTTGTCGTAGCTAAAAGATTCGCCGCTCTGGCTGCAGACCTGTTTCGCCCTCCGGTCAATGCGTTCAACCCAGCAGTTAAGCCGGTAATCAACCCCAAGTTGTTGATAATGCTGCTCAGAGGTCAGAGCCAGCGCAGCGGCGCTGCCGCCGTCAAACACACTGGACAGATGCACCCTGTCATAGGCCAGCTGTGCTTCACCACAAAGCACGGTGATCTGAGTTTGTGGTGCCGCGGCTTGCAGCTGTTCGACAAAATGATGGCCAACCATGCCATTACCTACCACCAGAATTTTTTTATGCTGCTTCATCACCCCATCCTCCGCAGCTCTTTTTGGGCGGGTGCTAAAAAGAGCCACAATAAAAAAAGCCCGGCTCTGTGCTGCATGGCTGCAGTCAGAGTCCGGGCTTCGTTGCCGTATCAGACCTTAGGTCCGACGTCTGTTTGTTATGGTGTTAAACACCCTTGAGAAATGGAAAAGCAGATTTAATGCCAACCAATCAAGTTATTGATATCAAATAACTTATTATGATTGTGTTTGAGTGGGCGCTGAAGATAAGGAGTTATTCTGGTGCAATAATGCACCAGAATAACTCGCTGTTGGGTCAGCCGGCCTGGCTGATTTCCTGATAAATGCTGTGCAACGCAGCCAATGGATCTGCTGCTTTGGTGATCGGGCGACCTATCACCATATAGTCGACGCCCGCCGCTATGGCCTGAGCTGGTGTCATCACCCGTTTCTGGTCGTCCTGGCTGGCGCTGGCTGGTCTTATCCCCGGTGTCACCAGACAAAAATTCTGACCAAACTGGTGTTTCAGTAAACTGGATTCCTGGGCAGAACAGACAACGCCATCCAGCCCGGCTTTATGCGTCAGACCGGCCAGTTTCAACACCTGCTGCTCTGGAGTCAGGGCGATACCCAGTTCAGTTAAGTCACTCTGCTCCATACTGGTCAGTACTGTCACCGCTATCAGCAGCGGCTTTTGGGCCCCGTAGGGCTGCAGAATATCCCGTGCCGCTGCCATCATTCTGGTGCCGCCGCTGGCATGCACATTGACCATCCAGACACCCAGATCAGCGGCCGCTTTTACCGCTTTGGCCACAGTGTTCGGAATGTCATGAAATTTCAGATCCAAAAATACGTCAAAACCGCGGTTATGGAGCTCGGTGACAAAAGCCGGACCAAAATGGGTAAACATTTCTTTGCCAACTTTCAGCCGGCACAGTTTGGGGTCCAACTGACTGACTAAATTCAGTGCGGCTTGTTGCTGTTCAAAGTCCAGCGCCACAACGACGGTATTTTTCTGCTGACTCATAACACTCTCTGAAAATTAACGGCCGTCAATGCCAGGCAAAGGCTCAACGGTTTCCCATTGTTTGCATGACGGACAAAGCCAATACGGCTGTTTGGTTTTAAAACCGCAGTTGCGGCAATGGTACAGTACTTTGGTTTCCAGATACGCCTGGACCATTTGTTCGATTTGACCCAGTTGTATGGCCACTTCTCCGCTACTCTGGCGAAGACGCAGCTGAATAAAGCTTTGGAACAAGCGGATATTGGGTTGCTGCTTCAGTTTATCGGTCAGCAATCGCTCAGCCTGCTCCGGCTGCTGTTGCTTCAGGAATAACTCGGCCAGTAATGAAGTGGCCGAAATATTTTTATTTTTCTGACTGAGCTGCTGCAATAACGCCTGCCAGTCCGCTTCATCCGGTTGTGATTGCGCTACCATAGGTAACAGATCCGCGGCCCACTGTGGACGTTGCTGCAGGATACTGAGCAGTAAAGGACGGGCTGCTTCGCCCTGCCCCTGGTTCAGATAACGCCGGGCTGCTTCGTATCGTGGCCTGAGGGCCTGTGGATAGCGCTCAGCCAGTTGCTGAAACTGTTCTGCTCTGGTTTGAGGTTCCTGTTGCCAGGCTTCGCATTGAAAGTTGGCAAGCCCGATACGCAAGGAACGGGAGTCGGTTTGTTCCACCACGGCCCTGAAATCCAGGCCTTTGTGCCATTCATGAGTGGCCAGATACAACTGAAACAGCTGTTTAATCACCGCTTCACGAATGCTGTCCGCCTGGACTAAATCAGCCAATAAAGGTTCGGCTCTGTCGTATAAACCAGCATGGAAATAATCTTTCGCCAGCTCGAAGCGGATCTTCTGCGCCTGAGGTTTAGGCAGCTTTTGCTGGCAGAGTTTTTCATGAATGCGGATGGCTTTGTCCCAGTCACCACGGCGACGGAACAGGGTTGCCAAGGCCAGGTAGGTGTCGACTGTGGCTACTTCGATGTCCAGCAGCTGCAATAACTGCTCTATGGCTTTATCTTCTTGATCGGTCAGCAGAAAGTTAAGGCCGGAGGCGAGGTTTTTACTGACGGAGGCTTTGCCTTTGAGTGCTTTTTGCCGTTCGCTGTTGCTGCCCATAAACCAGCCATAGGCAGCGGCAACGGGCAATAACAGAAATAACCATTCCAGCATAAGGGTCAGCGCTGCTCAGCGGATTTATTTAACCAACGACGGGTTCTGCGTGTAAGTACAAAAAGGGATGAAAATACCAGACCAAGCAGAAAGCCAAGCAGTAAAAACAAAGCTGCGAGTTCACTGACTCTCAGCTCAATTTGTCCAATCACATAATTAAGAATTGTGCTGTGTTGGTTCAAAGACGCTAACATCAGGCCAGCCAGCAACAATACGAGAATGACAATACTAAACAAAATTCTGGTCAAAACTGCGTCAATCCATGTCTGGCTTGAAGATTAATCAGGTGTTTTCTTTTACCCGATCACGTAATTCTTTACCTGGTTTAAAGTGAGGAACGTACTTGCCGTCCAGTTCAACTTTGTCACCGGTTTTTGGGTTGCGACCTACCCGAGGTGCGCGGTAATGCAAGGAAAAGCTGCCAAAGCCACGAATTTCAATACGTTCGTTATTGGCCAAAGACCCTGCCATTTGCTCAAGGATCTCTTTTACAGATGATTCCACATCTTTGATAGGAATATGAGAAAAGTCAGCTGCCAGTTTTTCGATCAATTCTGATTTGGTCATGAACCCTCCAACTGATAAAACGGCCGCCCGGGGATCCGGGCGGCCTGACAAACATTTAATTACTCAGATTTCTGAGCAGCTTTAAATGCTTCTGCCATGGCGTTACCACCGAAACCAGCATCATCTTGCTTGATCGATTCTAACGCTTCTTTCTCTTCAGCTTCGAACTTGGCTTTGATTGACAGGCTGATCACGCGGTTTTTGCGGTCAACACCCATCAGACGAGCCTCAACTTCTTCGCCTGCTTTCAGCACAGTAGTGGCATCTTCGATACGCTCACGAGCGATGTCCGATACGCGGATGTAACCTTCTACACCGCCTTCCAGCTCAACAGTAGCGCCTTTGGCGTCAACTGCAGTTACTTTGCCTTTAACGATAGCACCTTTTTTGTTATCAGCAAGGTAGCCGTTGAACGGATCTTCGTCTAATTGCTTGATACCTAAAGAGATACGCTCGCGCTCTGGGTCAACTTGCAGAACAACCGCGTGCACTTCGTCGCCTTTCTTGAATTCACGAACTGCGTCTTCGCCAGTGGAATTCCAGCTGATGTCTGACAGGTGAACCAGACCATCGATGCCGCCGTCCAGACCGATGAAGATACCGAAGTCAGTGATTGACTTGATCTTACCGGAAACACGGTCACCTTTGTTGAAGCCTTTAGCAAACTCTTCCCATGGATTCGCTTTGCATTGCTTCAGGCCCAGAGAAATACGACGACGTTCTTCGTCGATTTCCAGAACCATAACTTCTACGGTGTCGCCCAGGTTAACGACTTTAGATGGGTGGATGTTTTTGTTTGTCCAGTCCATCTCTGATACGTGTACCAGACCTTCAACGCCTTCTTCGATTTCAACGAAGCAGCCGTAGTCAGTCAGGTTCGTTACACGACCAGTGATTTTCGCACCTTCTGGGTAACGAGAAGCGATAGCGGCCCATGGATCTTCACCCATTTGCTTCAGACCCAGAGAAACACGTTGCTTCTCACGGTCGAATTTCAGTACTTTTACTGGGATCTCGTCGCCAACATTGACGATTTCGCTTGGGTGCTTAACGCGTTTCCAAGCCATGTCAGTGATGTGCAGTAAGCCGTCTACACCACCCAGGTCGACGAAAGCACCGTAGTCAGTCAGGTTCTTCACGATACCTTTGACTTCCATACCTTCTTCCAGGTTTTGCAGCAGGCTGTCACGCTCAGCTGAGCTCTCAGACTCGATCACGGCACGACGTGATACAACCACGTTGTTACGCTTCTGATCCAGTTTGATTACTTTGAATTCCAGTTCTTTGTGTTCCAGGTGCAGTGTGTCGCGTACCGGGCGAACGTCTACTAATGAACCAGGCAGGAATGCACGGATACCGTCTACTTCAACAGTGAAGCCGCCTTTAACCTTACCAGTGATAACACCGATAACAGTGGCTTTTTCTTCACAGGCTTTTTCCAGGCGAACCCATGACTCATGGCGCTTGGCTTTTTCGCGAGACAGCAGAGTTTCACCGAAACCGTCTTCTACTGCGTCCAGAGCTACGTCGATCAGATCACCAACGTTTACTTCGATTTCGCCAGCAGAGTTTTTGAATTGTTCTACCGGGATTGCAGCTTCAGATTTCAGACCAGCGTCAACCAGAACGACGTCTTTTTGTACTGCAACAACAGTACCTTTAACGATGGCACCTGGACGGGTTTCGATAGACTTGAGGCTTTCCTCAAATAATTGTGCAAAATTTTCAGTCATAATCACTTTTTCAGTTAAGTGCTCCACGCACAGTCCTGTGTCATGGGGTTGCTAAGTTCACCAACAACATCCGTGCCGCTGGTTGTCCAAAGTGTCGACTAGGCCTGGTTCAAGCGCTGTTCACAAACGCTCAGTACCTCATCCAACACTTGTTCAATGGTTTTATGCGTTGAATCCAGCATGTAGGCGTCGTCAGCCGGTTTTAATGGTGCGACGGCGCGGTTCATGTCCCGCTCATCACGAGCCTGGATTTCGCTCAAAAGGTCGCCGATGTTAACATCATGGCCCTTTTGTTTCAACTCCAGATAACGCCTGTTGGCGCGCTCTTGCGCGTCGGCTGTTAAATAAATTTTAACTTCTGCCTGTGGGAACACCACAGTGCCCATATCACGTCCATCAGCAACTAAGCCTGGGGCTTCACGAAAGGCGCGTTGACGACGCAATAAAGCTTCACGTACACGAGGTAAAGATGCAATTTGAGAAGCCACAGAACCCACTTCTTCGGTACGGATGGTATGAGTGACGTTTTCACCTTCCAGCGTAATACGGGTGCCACCTGTTTCATCCGGGCTGAACTGCACATCCAAATGAGCGGCAAGCGGTTGCAGCGCTTCTTCGTCTTTGGCATCAATATGATGATGAATGGCAGCCAGAGCTAACACACGATAAATAGCTCCGCTGTCCAGCAAGTGCCAGCCCAGTTTCTGTGCTACTAAACGGCAAATGGTGCCTTTCCCTGAGCCACCTGGGCCGTCTATGGTAATGACCGGCGCTTGTTGCATTCTGCCTCCATCAATTAGTCGAAACAACAAAAAGCGGCGACATTATACAGAAACAGGCAACAAAAAGCGCGGTCTATTCGATGAAAGCGCGTAACCTTTTTAGTTACGCGTTTCTTTTGACTAAAGAGTTAAACACTTCAAAATATTGGGGAAATGTTTTTCTGGTGCAATCCGGGTCTTCAATGGTCACAGGCGTGTTACTCAAAGCCACCAGGGAAAAGCACATGGCCATCCGGTGATCGTTATAGGTAGCGATGCTGGCGTGTTTCAGCGCTGCTGGCGGCACAATGCGGATATAGTCGTGACCTTCTTCCACTTCAGCACCCACTTTACGCAGTTCGGTCGCCATCGCAGCCAGACGATCCGTTTCTTTCACCCGCCAGTTGTATACGTTGCGGATTACCGTGGGACCTTCGGCAAATAAAGCGGTGGTGGCAATGGTCATCGCTGCGTCAGGTATAGCGTTATAATCGCGGTCTATCCCTTTGAGCTGGTTACGGGTTACTGAGATATAATCAAACCCCCATTCCACAGTCGCACCCATAGCTTCTAAGGCGTCGGCGAAGTGAATATCTCCCTGCACCGCATTTTTACCAATGCCCGTCACCTTGATGGTACCGCCTTTAATGGCGGCGGCCGCCAGAAAATAAGAGGCTGATGAAGCATCACCTTCAACCAGAAAATCCCCCGGGCTTTGATACTGCTGATTGCCTTTGACGACAAAACGTTGATAGCTCTGGTTGTCCACAGTCACACCAAAACGCGCCATCAGGGCCAGCGTAATGTCGATATAAGGTTTGGACACCAGCTCGCCAATAATTTCAATGCTGCTGTCACCTTGCAATAATGGTGCAGTCATCAGCACTGCGGTTAAAAACTGGCTGGATACTGACCCGTCGATACGTACGGCCCCACCTTGCAATGCTTTGCCACGAATACGCAAAGGCGGGAAATCTCTTTCGCCAAGGTAGTCAATATCTGCCTGCCACTGCGCTAAGGCATCGACCAAATGGCCTATAGGCCGCTCGTACATACGAGGCTCACCAGTTAAGGTGACATCCACATTGGAGACTGCCAGCGCGGCTGTTAATGGCCGCATCGCAGTGCCTGCATTGCCCAAAAAAAGCTCCAGTGCCGCCGGATGCTGAAATACGCCACCCCGACCCTGCACCTCACAGCAGGTTTTATCGTCCGACAACTGATACTGCACACCCAGAGCCGTTAAAGCCGTCAGCATATGACGGATATCGTCGCTGTCGAGCAAATTGCTGATGCGGGTGGTACCTGAGGCTAAAGCCGCCAGTAGCAAAGCGCGGTTTGAAATGCTCTTGGAGCCAGGTAAATGCACCACACCTTCAACGTTCGCAATGGGTTCTAAGGTTAAAGTTTTCATCAGCCGTTCACCCGTGCAAATTCTTTCATAAAGCTCACCAGCGTCTGTACGCCTTCTAATGGCATAGCGTTGTAAATACTGGCGCGCATACCGCCGACCATGCGGTGGCCTTTTAATGCCAACAGGCCCTGTTGCTCGGCCTCACTGACAAACTGATCGTTTAAGCGCTCATCGGCCAGGAAAAACGGCACATTCATCCAGGATCTGTAGGCTGTTGCGACATCATTACGATAAAAACCACTGTGGTCGATGTACGAATACAGGGTGTCAGCTTTCAGCTTATTGCGCTCGGCCATCGCTGCGACGCCACCCTTACCTTTAAGCCATTGAAACACAAGGCCCGCCAGGTACCAGGCATAGGTAGGTGGCGTGTTAAACATGCTGTCATTTTCGGCGTACAGGCGATAATCCAGCACACAAGGAATAGCGGCATCTCTGGCTGGCAATAAATCGTCGCGTACTAAGGCAATGGTCAGGCCTGAAGGGCCAATGTTCTTCTGGGCGCCGGCATAAATCACGCCATAACGGCTGACATCAATAGGGCGCGATAAAATGGTGGACGATAAGTCGGCGACTAAAGGAGCTTGAGTGGCTGGTAACTCAGTAAACTCAAGGCCATCGACCGTTTCATTCGGACAAAAATGTACAAAACTGGCGTTAGGGTTCAGCTGCCAGTCGGATGGCGCAATCAGCGAGCGCAAATCGGCCGTTTTGGTGTTGATGGTCTGTACCTGCAATTCAGTGAACTTAGCTGCTTCTTCAGCGGCCGCTTTCGACCAGGCACCGGATACGATGTAATCGGCACTTTGACCCGCTTTGGCCAGATTCAGTGGCACAGCGCTAAACTGGCCGCGTCCGCCGCCGTGCATAAAAAGCACCTTGTAATTGGCCGGTACCTGCAATAAATCCCGCAGGTCCTGCTCGGCCTGGGCCGCCACTTTAATAAAGTCTTTGCCCCTGTGACTCATTTCCATAATGGAGCAGCCACGACCATGCCAGTTGACAAATTCGTCCTGAGCTTGCTGCATGACTTCAACAGGCAACATGGCCGGACCGGCACAAAAGTTATAGGTGGTCATTCTTTGCTCCTTCGCAACAACTGAAAATAGATGGCAAAACGTGGACGGCGGCCGCGTATAAAATCGACGTCTGGACGGCTCTTCGAATTGCGCACTACTTTACCTGAAAATAGCCGCTGGTGAAATGCTGAAACTGCAGGTGGTACAAAGAACCTTGGTTTAGTTTCAATGTGCAGAGGACGGGGCTAAAAAAGCCCGGCAAAAACCGGGCTTGAATGTTTACTGACTAAAGCTTTTAGCTTCGGCTACAGCGCTCTGGCACAGTTCGGTGATCTTCCCCCAATCCTGGGTTTTGATCGCTTCGTCCGGGACAATCCAGCTGCCACCGACACAGCGCACGTTGGGCAGTGCCAGGTAATCCTTAAAGTTTTTCTCATTAATACCACCGGTTGGGCAGAATTTAATGTCAGAAAACGGGCCGTGAATAGACTTCAGCGTTTTTACACCACCAGCGGCTTCTGCCGGGAAAAACTTAAAGTGGGTGTAACCCAGTGTGGTGCCTTCCATCAGTTCTGAAATACTGGCGATACCAGGGATCAGCGGGATCACGCTGCTCTTACCGGCCTCCAGCAATTCACGGGTAGAACCAGGGCTTATCGCAAAACGTGCGCCTGCGGCAATCACGTCGGCCAGTTGCCTGGCATTGGTGACAGTGCCGGCTCCCACTATAGCGTCAGGTACTTCTTGCGACAGTAACTTAATGGCTTCCAGCGCGACTGGTGTGCGAAGCGTCACTTCCAGCACCCGGATACCGCCTGCGACCAGTGCTTTGGCCATAGGAACAGCGTCGGCTAAATCTTTAATCACAATCACCGGCACCACTGGGCCTTGTGCGAACAGAACGTCAGGTTGGAGTTGCCAGTTTTCAAATGCCATGATGTGAACTCGCCAAATGTTGTTTTAAGTAGACGGCACAGCCGGTTAAGCCCGGTTGTTCTGCCGTGACGACGAAGGTGGCGATGCCACTGTTAAAGCCCTTGAAGCGACCTTTGGCTTCAAAACGGCTTCTGAATTCGCTGCTTTCGATCAGGCTGAGCAATTTAGGTGTAATGCCCCCCGCGACAAACACACCCCCAAAGGTGCTCAGTGTTAATGCCAGATCGCCTGCCAGGCCACCTAAGGATGCAAAAAACTGCGCTACGACTGCAGTGCAAAGCTGGCAGCTGTTATCCAGCGCTTTACCGGCAATTTGCGCCGCATTCAATGCCTCGACCTGCTGGCCTTTAAAAGCGGCAATGGCCAGATACAAATCTTCCAGGCCAGGGCCAGACAACAAGCGCTCCGGCGACACATGGCCGTATTTTTTGGCCAGGAAGTTCTGGATAAACCACTCTTGTTCGGTTTGTGCGGTAAAGTCGACATGGCCCCCTTCGCCAGGCAAAGGAATAAAGCCCGCTGGTGTTGGGATCAAATGCGCAACGCCCAAGCCGGTGCCTGCGCCCAGCACAGCCATGGGCTTGCCGCTTTGTGTGTTTCCTGAACCAACTTTAACCAGTTCGTTGGAGGTCAATGCCGGCAAACTCATGGCAACTGCGGTAAAATCGTTCAGCACAATAAATTCGGCTAAATCCAGCTGTTGCTTCATTTCTGAAATAGAAAACTGCCAGCTGAAATTGGTCATCTTGACCAGATCGCCGGTGACAGGACAGGCAATTGCAATGGCCACATGGCGAATGGCAGTTACGCCTTGCTGTTCACGGTAAAACTGTAAGGCCTCTGCCAGAGTCGGAAAATCAGCACATGGATAGACTGCAACCTTATCCAGTTGCAGGCTGGACAAATCCACCCGGCTAAAACGGGCATTGGTCCCACCAATATCCGCGACTATGGCAAAAGGGACTTCCATGTTAGCCATGGTACTGCTCCTCGGTATTAAACAAACTACAGGCGCCCTGCTCTGCACCGGTAATTACGGTGCGCAGGCCGCCGAACATCTCACGACCCATACCCCAATGCGCGTCTGTCATATCGCGGGTAGCCACGTCACGTGCAGCCAGTTCTTCGTCGGATACCATCACTTTCAGTACGCCATTGATGCCGTCGACCAACACCATGTCGCCGTCTTTGATGCGGGCAATAGCACCGCCGTCAACAGCTTCAGGTGTGACATGGATAGCGGCTGGTACCTTCCCTGATGCACCAGACATACGACCATCGGTGACCAAAGCGACATGGTAGCCACGGTCTTGCAACACCCCAAGAGGCGGAGTCAGTTTATGCAGCTCTGGCATACCACAGGCCTTCGGTCCCTGGAAGCGCACAACCACCACACAATCTTTATTCAGTTCGCCAGCTTTGAAGGCACGGTCCAGTTCATGCTGACTGGAAAAAACCACGGCTGGCGCCTGCACCACTTCGGTACCAGACCGCAGTGCAGAGGTTTTGATCACGCCACGGCCAATATTGCCGGACAGCACTGTAACACCACCTGTAGGTTTAAACGGCTGACCAACGGTACTCAGCACAGTGTCGTCACCCGATTCTTTCGGGCCATCGACCCACACCAGTTTGCCGTTTTCCAGCACTGGAGTTTGGGTGTAACGGCGCAGGCCAAAACCGGCCACAGTATGTACATCTTCATGCAGCAGGCCTGCATCCAGTAATTCTCGGATCAGATAAGCCATACCACCCGCCTGTTGGAAGTGGTTAATGTCTGCCTGGCCGTTCGGGTAAATACGGGCAATCAGCGGTGTCACATTGGATAAGTCGTTAAAATCGTCCCAGTTCACAATAAAGCCAGCGGAACGGGCCATCGCAATCAAATGCATGGTGTGGTTGGTGGAACCGCCAGTAGCCAATAGACCAACAATACCGTTCACCACAGCTTTGACATCAACAATTTGTGAGATTGGCGTGTATTCGGTGCCTAAATCAGTCAGACGTGTCACCTGACGGGCTGCGGCTTTGGTCAGTTCATCACGCAACGGTGTATTTGGATTGACGAATGACGAGCCTGGCAAATGCAGGCCCATAATTTCCACCACCAACTGGTTGGAGTTGGCTGTGCCATAGAAAGTACAGGTACCGGCACTGTGATACGAGGCGGATTCTGAATCCAGCAATTCTTCTTTGCCAACCTTCCCTTCCGCATACAACTGACGCACCCGGGCTTTTTCTTTATTTGGAATGCCGGAAGGCATTGGGCCTGCTGGCACAAATACAAAAGGCAGATGACCAAAACTCAGGGCGGCCATCATCAAACCCGGCACAATTTTGTCACAGATACCGAGCATCATGGCGCCATCGAACATATTGTGCGACAAACCAACCGCAGCAGACATGGCAATAATATCGCGGCTGAGCAGACTCAGTTCCATCCCAGGCTGACCTTGAGTCACACCGTCACACATGGCTGGCACACCACCGGCAAACTGAGCCACGCTGCCCACCTCTGCCACTGCCTGCTTAATAATGGCCGGATAAGTTTCATAGGGCTGGTGTGCCGACAACATATCGTTATAGGAGGAAATAATCCCGATGTTTGCTTTGGTCAGGCTGCGTAAATCGGTTTTTTCCTGTGCGTTACAAGCCGCAAAGCCATGCGCCAGGTTACCACAGGCCAAAGCCCCACGATGTGGCCCTTTACTCCGGGCTTTTTCCATCCGTTCGAGATACAGAGCGCGGCTTTTTTCACTGCGGGCCGCGATTCTCTCTGTCACCTGTTGTATCACCGAATGCATTTTCTAACCTCGCCTTTTCAATTAACTCGCCGCAAACATCACTGCGACCGGGACCTGCTGCTGTTGCAGTATGGCGCGCATGGGCATTTCTGACGCATCCTGTCCGGCCTGGGCTTGTTGCAGCACGGTCAGTTTTTTCTCACCAACCAAATGAATATAGATCTGACGGCTGTCAAGCAGCCGCTTTTTACTGAAACTGATCCGCTGATAAGGGGCTGTTGCCGGCTGTACCGCCAGTACATCTGGTGCGTCGTCAGCCAAACCTGCCTGAATTTGCGCACTGCACGGAAACAAAGAGGCTGTGTGACCATCTTCACCCATGCCCAAAATCAGCACATCGAAAGTCGCCAGGCCTTTGACCCGCTGCGCCACTGCCGCGGCGCCTGCAAAGGCGTCATCCGGATGCTTTGCATCGAATAAGCTGATAAAACGCGCTTTGGCCGCTCTGGCCTGCAACAGGTTGGTTTTGACCAGGCCTTCGTTGCTGTCTGCGTGTTGTTCAGGCAGCCAACGGTCATCGGCCAGCGTAATCACCACTTTTGACCAGTCGAGCTCTGTCTGTGCCAACGCTTTAAATAAAGGTAAAGGGGTTTTGCCGCCAGAAACAACCAGTACGGCTTCTCCGCGGAGCGCGATGGCCTGTTGCAGTCGTTTTGTAATGTCAGCGGCAAAGGCATCATTTAATGCCGCACTGCTATCGTATTGATGTAATTCCATGTTATTCGTCCCAGTTGCGGTCATCCCGCGCCAACAGGGAGATGGCAGACACTGGCCCCCAGGTTCCCGCCTGATAAGGTTTTGGTGGCTCATTGGTGGTACGCCAGGCATCCAGAATACCGTCTACCCACTTCCAGGCCTGCTCGACTTCGTCACGGCGCACGAACAAATACTGGTTGCCTAACATGGCTTCGAGCAATAACCGCTCATAAGCATCGGCAATGCGCTGTGCCTTAAATGTTTCGTCAAAACTCAGGTCGAGTTTTGTTTGTTGCAGCTGCATGTTTTCACCCAGACCAGGAATTTTGTTCATGATCTGAATTTCCACACCTTCGTCCGGTTGCAGTCGGATAATCAGCTTGTTTGCTGGCAACTGCTTATAAGTTTCAAAGAAGATATTGTGTGGTTGAGGTTTGAAACAAATCACCACTTCGCTGACTTTGTTAGGCATCCGTTTACCTGTTCTCAGGTAAAAGGGCACACCCGCCCAACGCCAGTTATCAATGTCCACTTTAATAGCAACAAAGGTTTCGGTTTTGCTGTTCGGGCGGGCGTCTTCTTCTTCCAGATAACCCGGAACCGCATGGCCGGCAACAAATCCAGCGGCATACTGACCGCGTACGGTTTTTTCCTGTACGTTGCTCAGGTTAATAGGACGCAGCGCTTTTAAAACTTTGAGCTTTTCATCACGAATACTGTCTGCATCCAAACGAGCCGGTGGTTCCATCGCAATCAATGACAACACCTGTAACAGGTGGTTTTGTACCATGTCGCGCATTTGGCCTGCGTCGTCGTAATAACCCCAGCGGCCTTCCACCCCAACTTCTTCCGCCACGCTGATTTGTACGTGATCAATGGCGTTATGATCCCAGTTGGCAGCAAAAATAGAGTTGGCAAAACGCAGTGCCAATAAGTTCAGTACTGTCTCTTTCCCCAGGTAGTGGTCAATACGGTAAATCTGGCATTCGTTAAAATACTTGGCGACTTCGTTGTTAATAATTTTTGATGAAGCCAAATCATGGCCAATGGGCTTTTCCAGCACCACGCGTGCCGGTTCACCAGAAAGACCTGCCAGAGACAGGCCCTTACAGATATGACCAAATAAAGAAGGCGCAGTGGCAAAGTAACTGACCGGAATACGCTTTTTAGGGTCTGTCACTTGCTTCAGTGCTTTGTAGTCGTCTTCTTTAGACAGGTCGACCTGCACATAGACCAAACGTGCCTGCAGCCGTGTCAGCACATCTGTATCAATGCCTTCTTTGACAAACTTCTGCAAATTGAACTGAACCAGCTCTTTGTACTCATCCAGAGACATGGCGTCACGGGCTACACCTATGATCCGGCTCTCCGGGTTTAATAAGGCCGATTTTTCTAACTGATACAGTGCAGGAATAAGTTTACGGCGCGCCAAATCACCTTTGGTGCCAAACAGAATCAAATCGCAGGCTTTGTTAGTTGGTGCTGTGGTTGTCATGGAAGACCCTTAATTAGATGTAATTTTACAACACTTGACCGCATACTAGCCGAGCGATGCCGAGAAGTAAACCGAATAAGTTGTAATTAAATTACAGGCAAGCTAAAGTTTTGACTATTCTCATATAATAAGGCAGCCTAGGCAACGAATATGCTGTTTTGTTGTAACTTTATCACTACTCTGCAGGGCCCGCTGGTTGCCTTACAAAAAAGGTTACAACAGGCTGTACACCAAGGTTTCATTAAGTCAGGACTATCCGATGAATGTGTTGGAAAAAATTATTAATAGCGTCAACAGCTTCAGTAAGTCAGAACGTAAAGTCGCTGATGTAATCCTGGCCAATCCCCAGACGACTATCCACAGCAGTATTGCAGCACTGGCGAAAATGGCAGACGTGTCTGAACCGACAGTCAACCGCTTCTGTCGCCGCCTGGATACCAAAGGCTTTCCGGATTTCAAGTTGCATTTGGCGCAGAGCCTGGCCAACGGTACACCTTATGTGAACCGCCATGTTGAAGAAGATGATGGTCCCGAAGCCTACACGGCAAAGATCTTCGAATCCACTATGGCTGCACTGGATACTGCCCGTCAGCACGTCGATATACTGACCGTGAATCGTGCGGTTGATGTGCTGACCCAGGCGAAGAAAATTTCTTTCTTTGGTTTAGGCGCTTCGGCCTCTGTGGCTCACGATGCGCAAAATAAGTTTTTCCGCTTTAACGTCCCAGTGGTGTGTTTCGATGACATCGTGATGCAACGCATGAGTGCCATTAACAGCAGTGAAGGTGATGTGGTGGTTTGTATCAGTCATACAGGCCGGACCAAAAACCTATGCGATATTGCGGCCATTGCCCGGGAAAACGACGCCACAGTTATTGGGATCACCGCTTACGACAGCCCGCTCGCCAAAGAATGCACCCTGGTGCTGTCGCTGGATGTGCCGGAAGATACCGATATGTATATGCCAATGGCCTCCCGCGTTGCCCAGCTGGTATTGATTGATATTCTTGCCACAGGTTTTACTTTACGCCGCGGAACCAAATTCCGGGAGAATCTGAAGAAAGTTAAAGACAGCCTGCGTGGCTCCCGCTTTGATAAAA
The DNA here is from genome assembly GCF_037442345.1 of Rheinheimera sp. Taxonomy (GTDB): domain Bacteria; phylum Pseudomonadota; class Gammaproteobacteria; order Enterobacterales; family Alteromonadaceae; genus Pararheinheimera. The sequence goes on from NZ_JBBIQL010000023.1 coordinate 26,544, forward strand.
AAGATTTTCACAGCTGATACCCCAGCCCTGCTTATCGGGGCTTTTTTTCGCCCGCTGGCAGGTTCTGAACTAAGGTTGAACACAGGGCGTTTGGCTTAGTTGTTGCCAAATTACCAATTCACAGATCGGATCAGCGGTTTCAATGCCATTAAAAGCACAAGAATTGGCTATATTCTGTAATAAAATTACATTACACTAACGCCGACCAGTTTACTGACCATTCAATCGGAGCCTTAGAATGCCAAGAAGAACTAAAATAGTCGCCACCCTGGGTCCTGCCACCAATTCGCAAGCCGCCATCGAAAAATTAATTCTGGCCGGTGCTTCAGTTTTCCGTTTCAACTTCTCGCACGGCAGTGCAGAAGATCACAAACAACGGGCCGAAATGGTTCGCGCTGCCGCCGCAAAAACCGGCGCTCATGTGGCTATTCTGGGTGATCTGCAAGGCCCGAAAATCCGTGTTTCTACCTTCAAAAACGGTCCGGTGATGCTCGAAGAGGGCCAGCACTTTGTATTGGACGCCGACCTGCCGAAAGGTGAAGGTGATGAAACTCAGGTGGGTATTGATTACAAAGAACTGCCTGCTGATGTGCAGTCTGGCGACGTGCTGCTGCTGGACGACGGCCGTATTCAGCTGGTTGTTGAGCATGTAGTAGGCCAACGTATACACACCAAAGTGTCAGTGCCGGGCAAACTCAGCAACAATAAGGGCATTAACCGCCAAGGCGGTGGTTTGTCTGCTCCTGCCCTGACTGAAAAAGACAAAACTGATATTTCACTCGCAGCCTATATAGATGTGGATTATCTCGCCGTGTCTTTCCCCCGCAGTGGTGACGATCTGCGTCAGGCGCGTGATCTCGCGAAAGCTGCCGGTTCCGATGCATTGATTATGGCTAAAATCGAACGGGCCGAGGCTGTTGCTGACGATGAAACTCTGGACGACATAATCCGTGCATCGGACGCGGTTATGGTTGCCCGTGGCGATTTAGGCGTCGAAATTGGTGATGCCGAGTTGGTTGGCCAGCAAAAGCGTATTATTGCTCGCTCCCGTCAGTTGAACCGCGTGGTGATCACTGCGACTCAGATGATGGAATCCATGATCGAAAGTCCGATGCCAACCCGTGCTGAAGTGATGGACGTTGCGAATGCGGTACTGGACGGCACCGACGCTGTGATGCTTTCTGCGGAAACAGCTGCCGGCAAATACCCGACTGAAACAGTGAAGGCCATGGCGCGGGTTTGTGATGGTGCAGAAAAACACCCACGTGTACAAATCTCCAAACACCGTATGGACGTTGAATTTACTGAAGTCAGCGAAACTATTGCCTTGTCAGCCATGTATGCAGCCAATCACCTGACAGGTATTAAAGCGATAGTGGCGCTCACTGAATCGGGCTATACCGCTAAATTAATGAGCCGCATTACCTCTTCGCAGTCGATTTATGCCTTGTCCCGTCATGAAAAAACACTGAACAAAATGGCGTTATACCGAGGCGTCTATCCGGTGTTTTTTGACAGCACCCAAAATCATGGCCAGAAATTGTCTGCCGCTGCTCTGGAAGCTGTGCAGAAAATTGCTCAGCTGAAATCAGGCGACCTGGTGATCCTGACCTATGGCGATGTGATGGAAACTGTGGGGGCATCCAACACCTGCAAGATTGTGCAAATCCCTTAATTGATACCTCATGCAAAAAGCCAGTCAATGACTGGCTTTTTTATTCTGATCAGAAGCTTATTCTGCCTGGGGTTCAATAAACACGTCGCAATACCCTACTCCTTCCACGGTAATAGCGGCCGAGTCTTTTTCAAAAGCTATGGTCGCACTTAGCAGTGCCCTGCCCAGTCCATCAATAATTTCCTCTGGACCCAGCTCCAGCGCTTCACATTTCTCAATAATGGCATCCATCAGTTGCTGCGATTGTTCATCAGTCAGTGCCACAATTAGGCTCCTCGTTTGCTAGGTTAATTATCTGCGCCGAAGCATTGGGGCCAGCGCGGTCATGGCTGATCCCAATACCACCAGCACTGCGCCTATCCAAGCCAGCGCATTTAAATCTTCCGTGACTATGGCTGGCGTGTACAGTGACAAAAGCTGGGCAAAGGCAATGGTCAGCAAAGGCGTGATGGCCAGTACTGCGCTGACATTGGAGGCCTGCCAGTGCTGTAAGGCTTCCGCAAAGGCACCATAAGCGATCACTGTATTCATGCAGCAAAACGCCAATACAGCCCATTGCCAGGTCGAGAGTTGGCTAAAACCGCGAAGGTCCGTCGCAGGAAAAAAACTGATGGCGCCAAGAATATAAATCAACCACATCACTTGCTGGGATTTTAACTGCATCAGTAACTGCTTTTGTGCCAGTGCATAAGCAGCCCAGCTAAAAGCCGCAACTAAAACCAGCAACAGGCCAAAGCTCTGTTCAGACGCTTCCAGCAGCAGCTCCAGCAGGCGGTCATTAAAAAACAGCAGCAAACCGATCAGCAAGACCACAGCTCCGAATTTCTGCCATAGCAATAAAGGTTCTTTAAATATGAAAACGGCGCCAATCATCATCAAAAAAGGCGCCAATTGGATCAGCACCTGAGCTGTTTCAGCACTTAAGTAACTCAGCCCCGACAGATACAAAATGTAATTCAGCAGTAATCCGGAAGCAGCGACGCCAAGCAGACACCAGCCTTTAATCGTCAGTTTAAAGTGCAGTTGTTTGTTGGCGACCAGCATCAGGCTCACCAGCATGGCGGCTACCAAAAAACGGATCCATGTGACGGACGCGGGCGTAAGATCGCTGAGCAGCCATTTCAGCGCCAAAGGTAAAATGCCCCAAAGGACAGCTGTGACCAAAGCCAGACTAAACCCTAACCAGACACGACCCGATGACTGATGCATAACAGCTCCTGCTTCTAAGGCCGCTATTATCGGTGATCTGCTCTCTCTTGTCTGTGGCTGTTCCGGCCAACTGCTTAAATAACCTGCTCAAAGATAACTGTTCTTTGCGTCAGGTCATGGCATTAGCGGCTGGTTTCACTATGCTGGTGGCAATGGCACAACAAGGGACAACTAATGAAACGTATTGGTGTACTGACATCCGGCGGCGATGCGCCGGGAATGAATGCCGCAATCCGGGCCGTCGTACTCACCGCAAATGCTGCTGAGCTGGAGGTTGTTGGCTTTGAATATGGCTATAACGGCATTCTGGAACGTCAGTACCTGACACTGACCCCTTATCATGTCAATCATCTGATCCAACACGGAGGCACAGTACTGAAAAGTGCGCGCTGTCAGGCCATGTTCTCTGACGACGGCGTAAAACAAGTCGCCGCTGTGTTGCATGAGCTGGCGATAGATGCCTTAGTACTGATTGGTGGTGACGGTACCTTTCGGGGGGCAGTTCAGCTGAGTCAGCACTATCAGGGGGCATTGATGGGGGTTCCGGGCACTATAGACAATGATGTGGATGGCACCGACTTTACCATTGGTTTTCACACAGCTGTGGATACAGCTCTGGATGCCATTGATAAAATCCGCGACACCGCCGATGCTTTTGAACGCATTTTTCTGGTCGAAGTGATGGGCCGTCACACCGGTTATCTGGCCGTAGCCGCTGGTATTGCTGCAGGTGCCGAACAAATTATTTGTCCCGAGCTCGCCTCAGAGCTGGATACTGCAAAAATTTTGCAGCATATACGCAATGCACAGCAACACCGTGGCCGCTGCAGTTATCTTATTGTACTGGCTGAAACTATGTATCCCGGTGGCGCGGCTGCTTTGGCACTGGAGCTTGAACGTCAGGGTGTTGAATGCCGGGCTTCCGTGCTTGGTCATATTCAGCGTGGAGGCCGACCAGTGGGGGCTGATCGTATTCTGGCGACCAAACTTGGTGCTTATGCGGTAGAGCAGCTGTTACAAGGTGCACATCTGATGATGGCCGGTGAGGTAAATGCGCAGGCGACTTTGTACCCACTGATAAAAACCGGCGATAAGCAGAAAAAGGTTGACCAGTATTTACTGAACTGGCAACAGCAAGTCGCTCAATATTAAGAGGGTAGAAAAAAAGGCGCCCTTGGTTGCGCCTTTTTGCGTTGGAAGGTCAGGAGTTAAACACCATCTTCACACGGTCTTTGTAACTGCGGCTGACTTTGACAGCCTGACCGTTGGTCAGCATCAGTTGATGTTCTCCATTGGCCAGCATCTGTAACTTCGCAATGGTATTGACATTCACAATGGCACTGCGGTGCACCCGGACAAAGAGTTTAGGGTCCAGCTCCTGCTCCAGTTCTTTCATGGTACGCCGCAAAATATGGGTCTGTCCGTCTTTGGTGTGAATACACATGTAATCCCCGGCAGCATCCACCCAATCGATCGCCGTGACAGGCACCCGGGTAATTTCACCGCTGTCTTTGATGCTGATCGCTTCCGGGTATTTGTCGCTCATCACGGGTTGGGCTTTGTCCAGACGTTGCAGGATCTGATCACGCTGTTCGCCGGTCAGTTGTGCCACCACAGCGGCCAGCTGATCTTTGTGACGTTGATCGTCGCGGGCATCGAAGTTTTTCAGCAACTTATTGACGGCTACCGACAAACGATCTTTTTCGACTGGCTTCAATACATAGTCCAAAGCCTGCACTTCAAAAGCACTGAGTGCATAGTGATCATAAGCCGTGACAAAAATCACATAAGGCAGAGTCACCTGCATTTGTTGCAGCTGTTTAATCACCGCAAAACCATCCAGTCCTGGCATTTCCACATCTAGGAAAACTGCGTCCGGTGCTAAATCCCGGATTTTCTGTACGGCTTCGTCACCGTTGCCGCATTCAGCGACTATGTCCAGTTCCGGGAAGTCTGCCAGACGGACCAGCATTCCGCGACGGGCCAGCGGCTCGTCATCGACTACTATCACCTTAAGCTTCTGTTTCATCAGTCGTCTCTACTTCAAAAGGTATTCGAATATTCACTTTCAGCCCCCGCGGCTGATTATGGGTTAATACCAAAGAAAAGTTGCGGTCATACAAAGCAGCCAGACGTTCCTTGGTGTTCATTAACCCAACGCCTCCTGCACCGCCTTTGGGAAGGCCGTCAGTCAGCACCATACCAGGGCCATCATCGGCCACTTCAATCAGCAAATCATGGCCAAATTTTTGTGCGGCTATCATGATTTTTCCACCGGCCGTTTGTGTGGCCACTGCGTACTTAATGGCATTCTCGACCAGAGGTTGCAGGATCAGACTCGGCACCAGGGCGTCATCCGCCGCTTCATCAATGTCGTAAATAATGGTCAGGCGCTCGGAAAAGCGCACCTTTTCAATCTCCAGATACAGATTGGCTGCATAGAGTTCCTGCTGCAGCGGAACCTTTTTGATTGGGTCCTTGTACAGCGAATAACGCAGGAAATCACTCAGGCGCACTAACATTTTATTCGCTGTGTCCGATTCGTTTAATAAGACCAAAGTCGATATAGCATTGAGTGTATTAAACAGAAAGTGCGGATTGAGCTGGTACCGCAACATTTTCAGCTGTGCTTCATGCGCTTTGTTGCTGGCTGTCAACGACTTTTGTTTTTCCTGCTGCAGCGTCTGATAATACTTGATACCAAAATACAGACCGCTCCAACTTAGTATCACGTAAAAGCTGACGGTGGTCTGCCGGAAATATTGAGTCCAGCTGTCCGGCCTGAACCCGTGGCGATAGATTTCCCAGTAGTTAAAATTGCGGAACACAGTCCAGACTGCGGCGACAGCCAAAGCCAGCAGCAGCAAGCTCAGCAGCATCTTCCAGGGTTCCCAGTGCCAGATGCGCTGAAACACATAACGCAGTGGAATAGTCAGCAACCAGCCGGCATAAGCGTCCAGCGCAACCACTATCCAATAGGCCGAACGCAACTCCTGAAATAATGAGCCGAGATAACTGATGAAGGCAAAACCTGCCCAGCCAAGCGAATGCAACAGCCAGAACAAACGATGGCGATCTTCAAAAAATTTTTGCAAGGCAGTTCAGGTCCGGATAAACACAGGACTATTGTAACTGAGCCGACTGGCACTGGCGCTGCAGATACCGGGTTTTAAACCCGGCATTAGCTCCGTTAGTCGCAACAGTCCCATCTCAGATTAAACACCCAAGCCAAGCCTGCGCAGAATAAAGCCAAGCAACCAGGCCGGCCCTATCAGTAAAAATTGCAGGTCTTTAAAAAAGGAAGGTTTTTTGCCTTCAATTTTATGGCCAATAAACTGAAACACCCAGGCGATCACAAAAAGTGTGAGCGACAATACCCAGATATCAGGACTGACTTGTGCCTGGTACACACGAATGAGCCAGACCACCAGGGCGGTAAAGATAGTCATGCCCAAGCCAATGGCAAAGGACAAGCTGAAATAGAAAGCCAAAGCTGGCACAGCCAGCAGCAGTGGCCAGGTGATTTGCTGTTCAGCAAAGAGGGTAAATGGCATAGGCAGTTGCCATAACAGACCAAAGACGGTGAAATAAATCACTGGAACTGCCAGCCAGTGGATCAGTTTGTTGGTGGGGTTCTGATGGCTTTCACCGTATTCATCAAACCATTGTTGCACTGTTTTCATTGTTATGGTGCCCTGTTGTTGTGGAACTCTGACCACTTTACTGCCGGGCACCTCAAAGCTCAAGCCCTGTCAGCTGAGCACTGGTGTTGGCTTGCGATCCGGCCCTAACGCCACAAAGGTAAAACTGCCGGAAATCGCTTTGTGCTGATCATCGTGATACATGTCTTCCACAAAAATGTCGACGTTCACTTTAATACTGGTCCGGCCCACATGCTCGATGCGCGCCACCAGCTCGACAATAGTGCCAGCCGGAATAGACTCTTTGAAATCAACCCGGTCGGAGCAGACGGTGACCAGAGGTTTGCGGCAAAAACGGGTGGCAGCAATAAAGGCCACTTCATCCATCCAGGCCAACGCCTCGCCACCAAACAAAGTGTTGTGGTGATTGGTGCGTCCAGGGAATACGGTTTTGGTCACCTTGGTGAGGGCATATTCGATGCGTTTGGCTATTTGCGCTTGGTCTGTCATTCCAGTCTCCGGCTAGGTTTGGGCGCGAATTGTAGTGATTTTTCATGATTTTGCCTAGCGGCTGAGCATAGCGCCCAACGCTTTGCCACCGACCATATGCAGGTGAAGATGATACACCTCCTGACCACCATGTTCGTTGCAATTCATAATAAGCCGGTAACCTTTCTCTGCGATGCCCGCCTCCGCCGCCAGCCTTCTGGCCACACTGAACATACGGCCGAGTGCGGCTTCATGCTGGGGCTCCACATCGTTGACTGTCGGGATCAACACATTTGGCACGATCAGGATATGAGTTGGCGCTCTTGGATCTATGTCTTTAAACGCAGTGACCAACTCATCCTGATATAAAATGGTCGCCGGCACTTCCCGACGAATAATTTTGGAAAAAATAGTTTCAGAGGCCATACAATACTCCTTTGATAAACATCCAAATCAACACCTTGGAGTATAAGGGATGGCCAAAGTCCGTTACCAGATTGAGTTGAAAGACCCTGTTGCCCACCTGGTGCAGGTCTGTCTTGAATTCAGCCCGACCACCGATGATGACATGGTGCTGAGTTTGCCGGCCTGGATCCCTGGCAGTTACATGATCCGTGATTACGCCAAACACCTGCAGGGCTTAAATGCCAGCGACCCGGAAGGGACTTTGCCGTTGATACAGCTTGATAAACAAAGCTGGCGCCTGTCACACAGAGGTTTACCGGTTCAATTGCGTTACCTGGTGTACGCCTTTGATTTATCGGTACGGGGCAACTACCTGGACGATCAGCTGGCGGCGTTGAACCCCTGTGCTTTGTGTCTGGCGGTGCAAGGCCTAACCGACGGTCCGCTGGAACTGACGATTTCGGCGCCATACCAGAGGGACTGGCAGGTCGCCACCGGGTTGCGTCCTAAGCCAGCAACCGCATTTTTAGGCCAGGGTACATACCTTGCCACGGATTATCAGCAACTGATTGACAGCCCGCTGTTACTGGGCAAATTGCAGTGCCAACAATTTATGGTGGCAGGAATTCCACACTATATGGTGTTGGCGGGTGAACCTGAGACAGACATAACCCGCTTGTGCACGGACCTCACATCCATTTGTGAAGCTCAGGCGCAGGTTTTCGGCGGTTTACCGGCCGATTTAACTCAGTACTGGTTTTTAAGCTGGGTCACTGATAAAGGCTACGGCGGGCTTGAACATATGAATTCAACCTTGCTTCTGCTCAGTCATCAGGATTTGCCGCACCCGTTAAGGCCTGACGAAAGTACTGAGGCTTACCGCAGCTTTTTGGGCTTATGCAGCCATGAGTATTTTCATACCTGGTGGGTCAAACGGGCTAAACCTGCCCAGTTTTTGCCGTATCAAACGGAACGGGAGCAATACACAGCACAACTCTGGTTGTACGAAGGTTTTACCTCCTACTTTGATGATCTGGCGCTGGTACGCAGCGGCAAAATGACAGTGGCCCAGTACCTGACCACATTGGAACAAAGCATCAATAAGGTCAGCCTGTTGCCGGCAGAATCTGTACAGTCGGTGGCCGACAGCAGTTTCAACGCCTGGACCAAATACTATAAACAAGATGAAAATGCCCCCAATGCGGTGGTCAGCTATTACCTGAAAGGCAGCCTGATCGCGCTCTGTCTGCAAGCCCGGCTGCAACAGCAGGACTTGTCATTGGAAAACTTAATGCAACAGGCCTGGCTCGCTTTTGGCGCTTCCGGCCAAGGCAGTCTGGAAGATGATTTTATCGGGCTGACCCGCCGCTATGCCGGGCATGAAGTTGCTAATGCGCTGGAAAGCTGGGTCCATCAGGCAGAACCATTGCCGTTAGAACAGTGCCTGACTCAGTTGGGTTTGAAGGTTAGCTACCGCGCCCGCAGTCATCCGAAAGACTGGTCGGGCTCAGCCGGTTCACAGTACCCTGCCCGTGATTTGGGTGCCGTAACGTCTGGTACCGCAGAAGGCGTGCAGGTGTTGCAGGTTTTGCTGGGCTCTGCCGCCCACAAAGCAGGTTTAATGGCGCAGGATCTGATCATCGCCGCCAATCATAAAAAGGTCACTGAAGCTTCTTTATTGCAGGTGTTGGCCGATACCGAACCCGGCCGCACACTGACGCTGCACCTGTTTCGGCGTCAGCGGCTTATCGAGCTGCAGCTGCCGGTCGTGCTGGCCGCTGAGTCATTGAGAATGCTGCAGACCCAGCATGCAGAGACAGTACAGCGTTGGTTGGGAGTGGCGTTATAAAGTGGATTCACTGACCCAAATGGCCCTTGGCAGTGCCGTCAGTATCACACTGCTTCGCAAGCAGATTGGCGTACCTAAAGCGGCGCTGCTCGGAGCCGTGCTTGGCACAGCGCCGGATTTGGATGTGCTGATAGAGCATGGTGATCCGTTGAGTAACATGACTCAACACAGAACTGAAACTCATGCCCTGTTTTATCTGCTGTTACTCTCCCCGCTGCTGGGCTGGCTGCTGGCCAAATACTGGTTGCAACCGGCCTGGTTTGCCCGTCTGACACTGGCTGTTGCCGCCGTATTACTCAGCCATCCACTGCTGGACAGCCTGACCATTTATGGCACTCAACTGGCACTGCCGTTTAACAATACCCCTTATGGCACCGGCAGTGTGTTTGTCATTGACCCACTTTACACCCTGCTGTTGCTGTTTGGCGTTTGTTCCGCTTTTGTCCGGCCCCAGGGGCGGGCCAATCAATGGGGTCTGGCGCTGAGTTCGGCATACCTGCTGATTGGTTTGGCAACTCAGTGGATGGTCAGCAACAAAGTGGTGCAGCAATTACAGGGTGAACATCAACAGGTGCAGAAGCTGCTGGTAACTGCAACCCCTTTTAACACCGCACTCTGGCGTATCCTGGTGTTGCAACAGGATCAATATCTGGAAGGCTACTATTCGGTGTTCGACGGCGACAAGCCAGTGCAATGGCAGGTCTTTCGCCGGGAGCAGGCACTGCTGACAACCTTTGCCGACCTTGACGCTGTCAGGCAACTGAACTGGTTCAGCTCGGGCTTTTATTTGTTAGAGCAGCATCAGCAGCAGTTGGTACTGACCGATTTACGTATGGGGCTGGCCCCCTATTACAATTTCAGCTTTGTGGTTGCCGAGCAGCGCGACGGCCAATGGCAGCCAGTGCCGGTGCGGCAGCGGGAAAGACCAACAGTGCGCCGTCAGACCTTGCTCTGGTTATGGCAACGGATCTGGAGCCAGACCCAACAACCTCTGACACCCTGGCTGGACAGGGCTGATTAGGGCTTGTTCCACAGCCTTGGATCAGGCGAAACCTATAGCGCCCTTGCCGACCCCTTCGTAGGCCACCACTTTAAACTGATGGTCTGGCTGTTGTTGCTTCAGCTCGCTGGCAATAAAGTCAGCCAGGCATTCCACTGTCGTGTCACAAGGCACCACTTCACAGACAGCAGCGGGTAATGAGATTTCAAAGTAACCTTGAGGTGCGTCATAACAAAAGTTCAGCGCACCCGGTTCGGCCTCTAAGTACCGTAACGCACCGGCATCGCACTGATCTTCAGCTGAACCGAGATAAATATCTTCCCAGCGTTCACACCAGTATTTGTTCAGACGAGGCGATAGCATCTGGTCCTGATAAATCTGGATGGTAGAACGATGACCATGGGCAATACGCTGGCAATTGCCATCGTGTTTCTTCAGGCCATGGGTATAGTGATAACTGAAACCACTGACCTGCTCTGTGCGTAAATTCAGCACCAGTTGTGCAACATTGGTTGGCAGCAGAGCCTTGATGTGTTCGGTCAGGTAGGCGCTGATGCTGTCCATACTGATCTGCTCTGCCGGAATGGCTACAAAGGCATCGGCTGGCGAAGCCACCTGAATAAGGCCCTTTGCAGACTGAAACTTCACCACCGAACGCTGTGCCTGAATGAGATCTGTGGCAGCAGATAAGGTTGGTATCGCCAGTTTGTGGTCCACCAGCTCATCAATGGCTTTTTTGATGCTTTTTTTCACCCTGGCAAAATCCAGCACCATCGACATCTGATCCAGGCCGCCGTGCAGTTCAACATCCACGATATAACTTTCACCAAGCAAACCACGTTGCTGGCAAAGGTAAGAAAAATCTATGACTGTTAAATCGCGTACAAACAAAATCATCTGGAGCTCTCAACTGGCGCCGCCTGGCAAAAAGGGCCGCCAGTATACCCGAAGGGCGGGTCTGGAGCCAAAGTTACTTTTTGTGTTCGGTCAGCCAGCCGTTAAGCAGTCCTATCTGGCCCAATTTATGGGCTGCGTACATCAAGCGCACGGCATTGCTGAGCAAAGTACTGTCGTTCCAGTCGGTTTTTTGCTGAATTTCCTGATAACAGGCCAGAGCTTCCGGGGTCAGATAACCGCGCAATTCCTTTTTCCCCGAGCCCTTTTGCCGCTCGCGGTACCGTTGTTGTTTTTCTGCATTCGTAAGTGGTCGTTTTTCGTATTCTGTCATGACAGCGTAACAATTGGCGTTGAGGCTGAAGTTGTACCGGCTCCGACTAATCGGACTTGTTTAGCGTACATCTGTTCGCTAAAGTGACCCGGCCCTGATGATGGATCTAACATACATGACAAAGAATAGCTTTACAAAACAAGATTTAGTGGCCTGCGGCCTGGGTGACTTATTTGGCCCGGGTAACAGCCAGTTACCGGTTGATAACATGCTGATGATTGACCGCGTTCTGCATATCTCTGAAGAAGGCGGTAAATACGGCAAAGGCGAAATTATTGCTGAGTTTGATATTCACCCGGACTTATGGTTTTTTGCCTGTCACTTTAAAGGCGACCCCGTGATGCCAGGCTGTCTGGGCCTGGATGCGATGTGGCAGTTGGTTGGCTTCTTTTTGGGTTGGGCCGGTGGCCCGGGTAAAGGCCGCGCTTTGGGCGTAGGCGAAGTGAAATTTACCGGTCAGATTTTGCCGACTGCCAAAAAAGTCACCTACAAAATTGATATGAAACGGGTGATCAAACGCAAACTCTTTATGGGTATTGCGGATGGTACTGTCAGCGTTGATGGGCGTGAAATTTATACAGCGGATGAGCTGAAAGTCGGCTTGTTCCAGGATACGTCCAGTTTTTGATCCCCTTTTCTGACTCACAGTGCTGACAACGGCGCTGTGAGTGCACAACCCCGTCTTCCGAAATTCTGCTCCGCTCGCATCAGAGTGCCTGGCTAGGCTATAGTCTTTCATACCTATCTGGCAAAAAAGGAAATGATGATGAGTTCAGTGAATCCTGTAGGTTGGTTTGAGATTCCAGTGGTGGATTTGGAGCGCGCCTGCGCTTTTTATCAACAGGTGTTTTTGTTGCAGTTTGAACGCATGCAAATGGGGCCAAGTGATATGGCGATGTTTCCTTATGATCATCAAGCCAACGGGGCCGCAGGTGCTTTGATCAAGGAAGCCGGCTACGAGCCATCCATCAGCGGAACTTTGGTGTATTTTGTCGCAGACGATGTTGCCTCTACTCTGGAGCGGGTGAAAGCTGCAGGTGGCAAAGTGGTCCTGCCTAAAACGGCAATAGGTGAACATGGTTTTATCGGGCACTTCACCGACAGCGAAGGCAACAAAGTCGGCCTGCATTCCATGCAATAAAACACTGCCCCTGTTTGGGGGATCTGTTTGCAGTTCGCGTGTTCTCTCTGGCAGTATAAGCCTATAGCTGCTGCGAGGAACGGAACGGCATGAAGTGGGAGTTGTCTGCAATAAAATCTGAGCCACTGAAGTCTGCTTCTGACGCTTCTTATCCGGCCTTGTTGTCGTCTTTCTGGGCAAAACAAGGCTTGATCCTTACGCTATGGTTGCTGGTTTTCAAACTAGGCTGGCTGGTGGAATACACTCAGCACGCCAGTGTCTGGTTTCCAGCTGCCGGTCTGAGTTTTGCGGCGCTGCTGTTGTTTGGTCTGCAGGCATTGCCAGCCCTGGTGATGGCGGCCAGCCTGGTCACCTTTTATTCCATCTGGTTTTATCAGTTACCTCTGACCTTTTTACAAAGTCTGAATGCGGCGTTTTGGTTCAGTCTGGCTCATCTGGCCCCCTATGCGCTGGGCACCTGGGTGCTGAACAGTCTGCTGCGCCCTATTCAACGTCATTTAGGCCTGAGTGTGGTGTTGTTTCTGCTGATCGCGGCTCTGAGCTCATTTGCTGCCAGTGTCCTGGTGCTGTTAGCGCTGGTGGCCACTCAGATGCTTGATTCCGGTTTGTTGCCACAAACCTGGTTACCGTTCTGGATTGGCGATTTGGCTGGTGTGGTGGTGATGGCTCCTCTTTTTGTCAGTCTGTTTATCCGGTTGACACCGGTGCATTTTATCCGTGTATCTGACCTGAACGGTTTGTTGAGCCAAAAAATAAGTGCACAGTACCCAGCCAAACTTGCGGCAACACTCGTGCTGGCGGCCTGTTGTCTGCTGCTCGCTTACTGGAGTCACTCAGCTTACAGTACCTTTGCCATATTTTTGTTGCTGATCCCCCATATGTGGCTGGCTTGTACTGAATCCGCCCTGGTCAATGTCACGACTCTGGCGCTGAATAGCTTCCTGCTGGCGTTTTTGGTGCATTGGTTTGAGTTGATGGATCACGTGATGGTGTATCAGTTTGCCATCATTATTATTGCCGCCAATACCTTGTTTGGTTTGACCTTACCCGCCCTGGTTGCTGACAACCAGCAGTTACGTAAAGCAGCGTATACCGACCCGCTGACTCAGGTCGCTAGCCGTGAAAGCCTGCGTCAACAGGCTGAGCTGGCTGTTCGACAGGCACAATGGAGCGGTGATGCTTTATCTTTGCTGATCCTGGATATGGACCATTTCAAACAGATTAATGACCAATATGGTCACGCCGTTGGGGACGCGGCACTGCAACAGTTAACCAAAGTGGCACAAAGCCATCTGAGACCCACCGATCTGTTAGGTCGTTTTGGGGGGGATGAATTTGTGATCCTGTTACCGGCCACCACAGCGGCAGGAGCACAGGATGTGATGCAACGGATCCGGAATCAATTGCAGCAACTGCAGGTTGGTCATCTGCCCAAACTTCAGATCAGTGCTGGCCTGGCCCAGTGGCGTCAGGGCGAAGACTATGCCGCCCTGCTTCGCCGCGCCGACCGGGCTTTGTATCAGGCCAAAAGAGCAGGCCGGGATCAGCTGGCTTTGGCTGAAGACTGAGCCAATAACAGCAACAATTGCTGGAGCGGGTGTTTGGGTTTCACGCCTTCCATCCGTTTCACCTGGCTACGACAGGAAAAACCAGTGACCAGCACCTGCTCAGCACCAAACTGCTGGACTGGTTTCTGCCAGCTGAGCTGATACAGGGCCCTGCTGTTCTGTTGGTTTTGCTTTTCATGACCATAAGTGCCCGCCATACCACAGCAACCAACGGCCACAGCGGACAATTCCAGCCCGGCTTTGGTGAAGATCTGCTGCCAGGCTTTTTCAGTGGCCGGTAGCGCTGTTTTTTCGGTGCAGTGCGCCAGCAACTTAAACTGCTGGTTACTTTGCAGTGGCGGTAATGGCTGCTCAACCAGCCACTCATGCAATAACTTCACCTGGTAATCGCCCCGGGCTGGCCCCAGCGCTTTGACATATTCATCACGGTATACCAGCACTAAAGACGCATCCAGGCCCAGCATAGGTGCGCCCAACGCCGAGACCTGCTGTAAAAATTCAGAGGCTGTGGTGGCTGTGGTGGCAAATTCGCGCAAAAAGCCTTTCACATGCTGAGGTTTGCCATTGGGTTTAAAGGGCAACAACACAGGGTTGAATCCCAGGGTGTGCAGCAAACGCAGTGCGTCAGCGACTAAATCGGCTTCATAAAAACTGGTGAAGGGGTCTTGCACTAAAAACACCAGTTGTTGCCTGGCTTCTGCAGACAAGGCCTGCAGGGCCGCCAGATCAAAGCGGTATTGATCGCCAATCCGTTGTTTCAAGGACGGCACAGACAATAAGGGCGAATCGACATAGCCCACTGTGGCTTCCAGCGTTTTGGCAACCAGTTTCCGTTGAAGCAGCCAGTTCACCGGCCGGGCAATTCTGGCCAGCACAGGGGCACTTTGTTCAATACTGGCGACCAGGTAATCCTTCAGCGGGCGTGGGTAGCGGCTGTGGTACAACTGCAGAAAACGCGCGCGGAATGATGGCACATCCACTTTGATAGGGCATTGACCGGCACAGGCTTTGCAGGCCAGACAGCCTTCCATCGCGTCCATCACTTCATGGGAAAAATCGTAATCGCCCTGCTTTTTCGCTCTGTAGTTGTTCAGCTTCTGCAGCATGGCGGTTAAACCAGTGGATTTTTTCAGTAACTCTTCTTCCTGCGCCAGCACGTCGACGCCTTGTTGCTGCATCAGCCGCAGCCACTCCCGCATCAGCCCTGCCCGGCCTTTTGGGCTATGGCGCCTGTCTTTGGTGACTTTGCTCGACGGGCACATGGGCGACTGGGCTTCGTAATTAAAACAAAGACCGTTGCCGTTGCAGTTCAGGCTGCTGTCAAAGCTGTCTTTGACCTGCACCGGAATTTGCCGGTCAAAATGGCCCCTTTTCTGGCCATCCACACTGACCAGAGGGTCATCGCTGTGCAGCGGTGTACAGATTTTTCCCGGGTTCAGCCTGTTCTGGGGGTCAAAGGCTGCTTTGATTTTCCGCAGTTCATTAAACAACACTGGGCCAAAAAACGCCGGACCGTACTCACTGCGGTAGCCTTTGCCATGTTCCCCCCACATCAGGCCGCCGTATTTGGCGGTCAGTGCCACCACTTGATCCGAGATGGTGCGCAGCAGTTTTTCCTGTTCAGGGTCACACATATCCAGCGCTGGCCGCACATGCAACACACCGGCATCCACATGGCCAAACATGCCGTAACTTAAGCCATAACTGTCCAGCAAGGCGCGGAACTCGAGAATAAAGTCGGCCAGGTTTTCAGGGGGAACTGCGGTATCTTCGGCAAATGGCAGAGGTTTTTGCGCCCCTTGGGCGTTGCCGAGCAGGCCCACAGCTTTTTTACGCATCGCATAAATCTGTGAAATAGCGTCATTATCATAGGTGAGCTGGTAGCCAATAATTCCGGCATTGCCCTGCTCCATACTGTGCTGCAGCTGTTGTTCCAAAGCACGGATCTTCTCGGCCATATCTTCCGGCGCTTCGGCATTGTATTCCACCATATTCAGCCCCAGCATCTCTTTGCCGGGTACGTCCTGAATAAAGTCTTTCACCTGATGCCAGATAATATCGGCACGGGCCAGATTCAGCACCTTGCTGTCAACGGTTTCCACTGAAGTCGCATTGGCCGCCACCATCAAAGGTGCATTACGCAGCGCACTTTCAAAACTGTCGTATTTCACATTGACCAGGCATTTGAATTTGGCAATGGGCGTTATAGTCAGCCGCGCTTCAGAGACAAACGCCAAAGAGCCCTCAGAGCCACAAATGATGCGCGATAAATCGAACTGGCTCAGGTCGTCGTTAAACACGTGCTCCAAATCATAACCGGTCAGAAAAC
The DNA here is from genome assembly GCF_037442345.1 of Rheinheimera sp. GTDB lineage: Bacteria > Pseudomonadota > Gammaproteobacteria > Enterobacterales > Alteromonadaceae > Pararheinheimera. The sequence continues at coordinate 43,078 of NZ_JBBIQL010000023.1, forward strand.
GGTTCAGCCGGGGGAAGGTATCCAGAATGAGCTGGCGATGTTCACGACAACTGGCCAGCACCTGATGGTACAGCCTGCCCAGCTGGTTTTGCTGCTGGGCCAGTTGTTCGGCTTCAGCCACGGGCATTGCTTTGCTGTGAAGCACGGTGCCATCCACCAGCACCGAACTCAGCTCCAGTACATGGTCACTGGTTTTGCCATACACCAAGGAGCCCTGACCGGATGCATCGGTATTGATCATGCCGCCAATAGTGGCGCGATTCGAGGTGGACAAATCTGGTGCGAAGAAAAAACCCTTTGGTTTTAAATAGGCGTTCAGCTGATCTTTAATCACCCCCGCCTCTACCCGAACCCAGCGTTCTTCCAGATTGAGTTCAAGAATGCCACGCATATGACGCGATAAATCGACGACGATCGCTGACGTCAGAGCCTGACCATTGGTGCCTGTACCACCGCCCCGTGGCGTGAATTTCAGTGATGCAAAACTGCTGGTCTGAGCCAGACTGGTGAGCAACACCAGGTCAGCCTGATGTTTGGGTAACACCACGGCAGCAGGCAGTTGCTGATAAACACTGTTATCTGTCGACACGGCCAGGCGGCTGGCATAACTGGTTTCAATATCACCGGCAAAACCAGCAGTGGATAAGGCTTCAAGGTAAGCCCGGACTGTCGGGTCCAGACTTTCAACAGTGGAGAGCTTCGGGATCATAAGGCACACCTGACATCAGCATGGGCCGGAGTATATCAGAGCGTAGCAACAGCGTTGAACGCTCTGTTAAAAAAACTAAGGGGATCAATCCTTCCGGTCGATTACCTCGCCTTCAATCACTCTGCCAGCCGAACCAGTTTCTGTGGAGGATTGCCATTGCTGCTGCGAAAATGCCTGTTGCATCCGTTTTTTCAGCTGGCGACGTTTGTATAAAAACAGCGGGATCAATAACCAGCTCAACATCAACACAAAAAGCAAGATCCCCATCGCAAACACCAGCATAAGACCGGCCATCAGCCATAACAGGACTCGACTTAATACACTGCCCTGCTGTTTCTGACGGAATAAGGTCTGCCATTGTTGGGCTTGCTGTTGGAAATTCATGTATTCATTCTCTGCTAAACGCCCGTATCAGGCTTCTTTCAGTAATGGGGGCAATCATTTCGAAATACAACACTGCCCGCTCAGATACAGCGCCTTGATTGACAACTGACTATGGCGTATCAAATTCAGACCTAATGACCTATTGTTATGCCACTATATCTAATATAGGTTAATATTTGTACATTTTACTGTATGTGCAATTCACTAACCTTGGAGGTAAAAATGAAAACAATCACGTTGTTAAGTGCGGTAACCTTGCTGCTGGCATCCTGGAGTGTCTTTGCCGGGGGTCAGGGCGCCGTTTTAACTGAAGCCTGGACTGCAATGGAAACTGACAGTGCAGTCCAGGTCGATGATAAGTGGGACTACATTCGCTTTTTGCCTGTGCAAAGCACGGCGCGTAAATCCGTCTGTTTTGCCTTTTATCCCGGTGGCTTTATCAGTCCCTATGCCTATGCGCCTTATACCAGAGCCTTGGCGGAAGCCGGTTATATCAGCTTTATTCTGAAAGTTCCTCTGGGTTTTGCACTTTTAGAACCAGATGCAGCAGATGATGCCAAAAAAGATAGGTATGCCCAAACGCATTGTTCAGCCTTTGTTGCAGGCGGACATTCTGTAGGTGGGGTTGCGGCTGTTGAATACATTGTGAATCACCCTGACGATGGGTTGGTTTTGCTGGCGTCCTACCCACAAGACACCACCTCTATCGCTGCAAACGCCACAATCGTCAGCAGCATTTATGGTACCAACGATTGTCAAACCTCAGTACAAGACATTAATAACTCAACAGACAACCTGCCGGCTTCGACCACCTATGTTGAAATCAGCGGCGGAAACCATCCACAGTTTGGCTGGTATACGGACAGTACAACCGGCGAGTGTGCTGCAACCATCAGTCACAGAAATCAGGCGGAAATTTTTATCAATGAAACCCTGCGTGTACTTGGTTTATTTGAATAAAGGCCTGATGTTTTACCTTGGAAAAAAGCCCGGAAAACCGGGCTTATCCAGGTTGAATCACAGCTGTTAAGGCTTTGCCGTAACCGGACAAGGCGAAAGCTTCCACACGCGCTCAACATAATCTTCGATAGACCGGTCCGAGGTGAATTTGCCGACAGATGCGGTATTCAAAATAGCTTTCTTGGCCCAGCCAGCTTTATCTCTGTACCAGCCGTCAATTTTCTGATGGGCTTCGACATAAGAGCGGAAATCGGCCAGTACCAGGTAAGGGTCACCACCTTCCAGCAGACTGCGTTTAATGGCGCCTAATTCACCCGGTTTGCCCGGCGTGAAGTAGTCAGTTTCCAGCCAGTCGAGAATGGCTTTAATTTCCGGATCTGCGTAGTAATAGTCCCAACTGTGGTAACCCGCAGCATTCAGCGCTTTCACTTCATCAACTGTCAGGCCAAAAATAGAGATATTATCGGAGCCCACTTCTTCCGCAATTTCAATGTTCGCGCCGTCCAGCGTCCCCACCGTAATGGCGCCATTGAGTGCCAGTTTCATATTGCCTGTGCCTGATGCTTCTTTACCTGCGGTGGAAATTTGCTCTGAAACATCAGCGGCCGGGATCATTTTCTCTGCCAGGGTGACACGGTAATTTGGCATAAACACCACTTTCAGGCGGTTTTTCACCCGTTTGTCACTGTTGATTTTTTCTGCCACTTTATTGATGGCATAAATAATTTCCTTCGCCAGCTTGTAACCCGGCGCCGCTTTGGCACCAAACAGGAAGACGCGTGGCACCATGTCATAGTCGGGGTTTTGCAGAATCCGACGATAGAGCGCCAGAATATGCAACAGATTCAGGTGCTGCCGTTTGTATTCGTGCAAACGTTTGATCTGAATATCAAAAATAGCATGAGGGTCTATGCTGACACCGGTCAGTTCTTTCACTGTATGGGCTAAATCGGCTTTATTCTGATGCTTAATGGCCATAAAGGCGTCCTGAATCTGCGCATCATCGGCAAATGCTGCCAGCTTTTTCAGTTGCTTCAGATCCCGTGGCCATTCTGTCCCTACAGTTTCATCCAGCAATTTGGACAAACGCGGGTTACAGGCCTTTAACCAGCGCCTTGGTGTCACGCCATTGGTGACATTGGTGAATTTGTCCGGCCACAGTGCGACCATTTCAGGGAACAGATCGGACTGAACCAAATCGGAGTGAATTTGCGCCACGCCATTGACACGGAACGACCCCACAACGGACAGGTGCCCCATTCTGACCATAGGCTCATGGCCTTCTTCGATAATAGAGAGCTTACGTTTTTTCTCGTTGTCGCCAGGCCACAGCACATCGACCTGCTCCACCAGGAAACGGCGGTTGATTTCATAAATCACTTCCAGATGGCGCGGCAGCACTTTTTCGAATAAACGTACCGACCATTTTTCCAGCGCTTCCGGCAACAGCGTGTGGTTGGTGTAGGCAAACACATGCTGGCAGATATTCCAGGCTTCATCCCAGCCCATTTCTGCGCGGTCCACCAGAATCCGCATCAGTTCAGGAATGGCGATAGCCGGATGGGTGTCGTTCAGCTGAATGGCCACCTGAGCACTGAACTGGCTCCAGTCGTCTCCATAAGTCCGTTTGTAACGACGGATAATGTCTTTTAACGAACAGGAACAGAAGAAATACTGCTGGATCAGCCGCAACTCTTTGCCGGCATCCGTTTCGTCATTCGGATACAAGACTTTGGCAATAGTTTCCGCTTCGACGTTTTCACGGGCGGCATCAATGTAACCGCCGGAGTTAAAGACGTCCCAATTGAAAAAACCACTGGCACGCGATTCCCATAACCGTAACACGTTCACCGAACTGCCCTGATAGCCGACCACCGGAATGTCCCAAGGGATACCTTTGATAATACGGCCGGGGTGCCAGACTTTCTTCATTTTACCTTGCAGGTCGTAGGTGGTTTCGACATAGCCATACACCGACACTTCCTGCACTGATTCTGGACGGCAAATTTCCCAGGGGTTGCCATATTCCCGCCAGCTGTCCGGACGCTCAATCTGGCGACCATCAGAAAATTCTTGTTTAAACAAGCCGTGTTCGTAATGAATGCCATAGCCAATAGCCGGATAGTTCAGGGTCGCCATTGAGTCGATGAAACAGGCGGCCAGACGGCCCAGACCACCATTACCCAATGCCATATCTTCTTCCTGATCTTCCAGATCAGCGATATTCAACCCTAATTCAGCCAACGCCTGTTTAGCGGCATCGTAAGCTCCGAGGTTGTGCAGGTTGTTGCTGAACAGGCGCCCCATCAGGTATTCCAGGCTGAAATAATGTACGGCTCTGGTGTTTTGTTCATAGTGAGTGCGCTGGGTATTACGCAGACCATCGAATACGTATTCATTCACTGCCGCACAGGTAGCACTCCACCAGGCCTGACGGCTGGCTTTGTTAATATCGGTGCCTAAAGTACCGTGCAAATGACGGACAATGCTGTTCTTTAATTCATCAGATGTGGGTAAATGCGCCACTGCGCCTGTAGCCAACTGGCTTTTCGCTTGATTTTTCATTGCCAAATCCCGGTTTGCGGCCTGAAGCCGTTATTGTCATAAGAATAATTGTAGAAAAATTACAAAAACCCTTGTCTCTCGTCAAGATTCAGCAGATTACCCTCCTGCCACCGTAATTAAATTACGTAATTATGGCAGGATTATTGCATTGGCTTGTTGTTGTTTAAATTTTGCCGAACACATCGTCCACAAAAGCTTTAGCATCGCTTTCCAGTTGCTGCAAATGCGCAGGGTCGACAAAACTCTCCAGATAAATCTTGTAACTGTTTTCGGTGCCGGAAGGCCGCGCGGCAAACCAACCGTTTTTAGTCACCACTTTGACCCCCCCTATACTGGCGTCATTGCCCGGAGCCCTCGTTTGTACTGCCAGAATGGGATCGCCGGCCAACAGGGTTTGAGTCACACTGCTGACATCCAGAGATTTCAGGGCTTTCTTCTGCTCTGCCGTCGCACTGGCGTCGAGACGGCGGTATAAAGGCGAACCAAATTCGCGGGTTAACGCCTGATATTGCTGGTAAGGATCCACCCCGGTTTTCGCCAGCATTTCTGCGGCCAATAAACCCAGAATAAAACCGTCTTTATCCGTCGACCAGACCGAGCCATCGAATCGCAGGAAGCTGGCACCGGCGCTTTCTTCACCACCAAAGGCGATGCTGCCTTTGTGCAACCCGTCAACAAACCATTTAAAGCCCACAGGCACTTCGTACACTGTACGGCCACGCCCCTGAGTCACACGGTCAATTAACGCACTGGAGACCAGGGTTTTGCCAATCGCCAAATCAGCCGACCACTGAGGTCTGTTGCTGAGCAGGTAATTAATGGCGACTGCCAGATAATGATTGGGGTTCATCAGGCCGCCACTGCGGGTCACAATACCATGGCGGTCAAAATCCGGGTCATTTCCTACCGCTATATCAAACTGGTCCTTAAGTTGGATCAGGTTGGCCATTGCATAAGCTGACGAGCAGTCCATGCGAATTTTGCCGTCCTTATCCAGCGGCATAAATGCAAAAGCCGGATCAATACGCTCGTTCACCACTGTGATATCCAGACCATAGGTTTTGGCTATCACAGACCAGAAGGCCAAACCCGATCCGCCCAGCGGGTCCACCCCAATGCGGATACCTGCTTTGGCGATAGCAGCCATGTCAATCACATTCTTTAAATCGTCGACGTAAGGAGTGACATAGTCATAATTCTGGCAGTGCTGGCTTTGCAGCGCTGCTGACAAACTTTGCTGCTTCACACCTTGCAGTTGCGTGGCCAGTAACTGATTAGCCCTGTGTTGGATCCAGTCCGTCGCATCTGTGTCAGCCGGGCCGCCGTGGGGCGGATTGTATTTGATACCGCCGTCTTCCGGCGGATTGTGCGAAGGGGTAATGATCAGGCCATCCGCCAGACCTTCAGTCCGGCCCCGGTTAAAACATAAAATGGCATGGGAGATCACAGGTGTCGGTGTGTAACCCATGCCCTGCTGGATCATGGTATGGACGCCGTTGGCGGTCAGCACCTGTAACGCCGTAGCAAAGGCAGCTTCTGACAAGGCATGCGTGTCTTTGCCTAAAAACAATGGGCCAGTGATGCCTTGCGTCTGCCGGTACTCAGCCACAGCCTGCACTATGGCCAGAATATGTGACTGGTTAAAGGAGGCTGAAAAGGCGCTGCCTCTGTGGCCTGAGGTCCCAAAGCTGACCAGCTCTGCGGGTACTTTCGGGTCTGGTACCAGCTCATAGTAGGCTGATACCAGTTGGGCCACATTGATCAAGCTTGAGGCTGGCGCTACCTGACCGGCCAGTGGGTGCAAAGACATCGTTGTATCTCCTTATAATAAGTCGCGTATTTTTTCCACATCCGCGCTGTTGTAACCCAAGGTTGTGGCCACTTCAGTCAACATCATTTTCTTACGGGTTGTATTGGAATTGGTAATGACCCAAAAGTCAGTGTTTGGGATAGATTTCGGGTTAGTGCTGCTGCCTGCTTCCTGCAATTCGTGTTCGCTGCGCGCAAAATACAGCCGGTTACGGCCTTTAATATCCAGCACCTGGGCAAATTCTTTTTTGTGAGCCCGGGCCAGCGCAGACAAAATAAACAAAAAGCGGCCAACCACACTGTGCTCTGCCGATAAGTCCTGTTGGCTCAAGACGTCAAACACTGAACCTGTATTGGTTTTTTCCGGCTTTTTCGTGTCCATGTCAGCAACAGACACCGACTCAAGCGGGATTTGTGCCGCATGGGTCTGCAACAATAAACGGCGCAGAATATCCGACGCACTTTCGCCTATTTCCTGAGTCTGGCTGGCGATAAATTGATAAAGATCGTCGTCTATCTCAATGGTTTTCATGAACTTATTCCGCGTTTTAGTAAAATTGACAACATTATATAAAGCCGGCAGTCCTGACGCTATAGCCAGGATCTGTTAACCTGTGGCCAATTCAATCAGAAGGATCCCAGATGCTATTACATACCGAGATCTCCGGTCAGGGTCAAGCTGTGTTGCTGTTGCATGGTTTATTTGGCAGTTATGAAAATCTTGGCGTCATTGCCCGACAGCTGGAATCCTGTCAGGTGATCAGCATGGATTTACGTAATCATGGCCGCTCTGGCTGGAGCGATGAAATGAATTACCCTGCCATGGCGGATGACGTCGCCGAAACCCTGGCTCAGCATGGCATTGAGCAGGTGGTCGTTTTGGGCCATTCCATGGGCGGCAAAGTGGCGATGCAACTGGCTTTATCCAGGCCCCATCTGGTCAGCAAGCTAATTCTGGCCGATATTTCGCCAGTGCAGAATAAACCGCGTCATCAGGCTATTTTTGCCGGTTTGTCGGCCGTCGCAACAGCCAATGTGCAAAGCAGGCAGCAGGCCGATCAGCTGCTGACGGCGCATATTGCAGAGGCTGGAGTTCGTGCTTTTTTGCTGAAAAGCCTGCAAAAAGCCGCAACAGGTTTTGCCTGGCGTTTTAATCTGGATGTGCTGCAGTCCTGCTACGATGATATTCTGCAGCCACCTGCCGCGACAGGTCCTTACCCCGGCCCTGCACTCTTTATCAAAGGCGGCGATTCAGATTATTTACTCAGTGAGCACCAAGGCGTGATCAGCACACTTTTCCCTCAGGCCAAAGCCAAAGTGATTATGGGCACAGGTCACTGGTTGCATGCCGAAAAGCCAGCGGCTTTTGCAAGACTGGTCAATGATTTTTTATTGACTTAATGCAACTAATTCCCAACTAATTTGTGCTATAGTGCGCGCAATTTTTTTCGGGCCAGCTGCAGTATGAGTATTGAACAGTTTGAAACCCTGGGTTTAGTGCTGGGTGTAGGTGCTTTGTATCTCTTTATCGTGATGGCGATATGGGATGTGCTTAAGAAGAGTAAAGCACCCCGTTTTGGTAAGTTTTTTGTCTGGCTGGTGCTGTTTTTGTCACCTGCAGTCTTTGTAGCCAAACTGATTATCGAATATTTCTTAGCAGAGTAAGGTGCGTTCATGGCGAAAATTGCCACCGATCGCACAACCATTGATTTGTTTGCGCATGACAAAAGACCTGGCCGGCCACGGACCAACCCGCTGCCACGCGAAGAACAGGTCAAACTGAATAAACGCAATCAAATCAAACGCGATCGGACTAAAGGTTTAAAACGTATAGAGTGCAAAGTGTCGGAGCAACTGTACCAGCAGTTGTGTCAGAGCGCAGAAGCGCAGCAGATGACCCGGAGCGCCTATATAGAGTTGGTTTTAGAACAAGCGTTGCGTCAGGCGCAACTGAAGTAAAAGGCTGAGCTTATGGCTACTGTAGGTATATTTTTTGGCAGCGATACCGGTAACACCGAACATATCGCCAAGATGATTCAAAAAGAGCTGGGTAAACAGTTATTTGATGTGTTCGATATTGCAAAGAGCACCAAAGAACAAATTGCCAGCTACGATTTGTTGTTATTTGGTATTCCGACCTGGTATTACGGCGAAGCCCAGTGCGACTGGGACGATTTTTTCCCTGAGCTGGAAAACATTGATTTCGAGAATAAACTTGTCGCTATTTTTGGTTGTGGTGATCAGGAAGACTACGCCGAATACTTCCTTGATGCGATGGGGACCTTAAGAGACATTATTGAACCTAAAGGTGCCATCATCGTCGGTCACTGGCCAACCAAAGGCTACAATTTTGTTGCCTCCAAAGCCTTGGCGGACAACGATCACTTTGTCGGTTTAGGGATTGATGAAGACCGTCAGCCAGAATTGACCGAACAGCGTGTCAAACAATGGTGTAAACAAATTTATGACGAGCTCAGCTTAAAAGAGCTGGAAGCGTTATAAGCAAAAAAAGCCGGGGATCCCCGGCTTTTTTACTTTTTTGGGGTCAGAGATCCTGCTCTGCTGCACGGTACTTTGGTTTTTTCCGGATATACACTTTGCGGTTCACTTCACAAACCAGTTGCTGCTTCGCATCTTTGACATGCACAACAAATTCAGGAAAGTACTTTTCTCCCGCGGCGGTTTTTTCTTTCACTTCATCCAGTTGGGCATCTGTCAGTACAAACTCAGCACAGAGCTTGCTGCGCCCTGGTGTGATGTAGTTAATGTCGGCCTGTTTATCCCAAACGATGTATTCTTTACCCAAAGCTCCCATCAGCATCAAAGGATAAATAGGGTCGGTCATCGCAAACATGGAGCCACCAAACTGGCTGCTGTTGATATTACGGGTCCAGGGCCGGTTTTTCAGCACCACCTTGCAATAACGGTAATCCTCCGACAGTTCTTCAACCCGAATGCCACAAAAGAAAAACGGTGGCCAGAAGTTCAGTAAGTGCCGCATCACTGCGGGTTTAAATGCCCAACGCATAAAGTCCTCTCTGGTATGACCTGTTGTCGCAATTCTATACCCCGAACTGCCGTTTGTCTGCTGCGTTCTGCCCATTAACAGTTTGCTTCTTAAGGCAATGCCCTTATAATCATTTGAAATTGAAGCAAGAACGGGACATTCAATGTCAGATCACAATACGGAACTGCGTAAAGCCGGTCTTAAAGTTACACTGCCACGGGTTAAGATTTTGGATATTCTGCAGGATCCAAACCATCAACATATCAGCGCGGAAGATGTATACAAGATCCTGCTCGACCTGGGTGAAGACATTGGTCTGGCCACTGTATATCGTGTGTTAAACCAATTCGACGATGCGGGTATAGTCACCAGACACCATTTTGAAGGTGGGAAATCGGTGTTTGAACTGAGCAAAATGGACCACCACGATCACCTGGTGTGTCTGAGCTGCGGTAAAGTCATTGAATTTGAAGACGATGATATTGAACGCAAACAGTTAGAAATTGCCGAAAAAAATGGTATCAAACTGACCCACCACAGCCTGTACCTCTATGGCGAGTGTGTCGATAAAGCGGAATGCGAAAATAACCGCAGCCACAAAGGCTAATGCCTCCAGAAAAACCGGCTACGCCGGTTTTTTTACACCTGCCAGTATCTGCTCAGTCAAATAACCAACTTCGGTGGCCCAACAACACTCAGGCCGTGGCCGACGAACACCAAACTGACCTTTCAGTGGCCGGCAATTGCTGATCGCCTGAACCAGCGGCTCAGGAATTTCATTCACGCCGTAGCAGGCGCCTAACAACGCACCTGCTACGGCGGCATTATCTGCCGTGTCCCCGCCCCGGCGAATGGTATCGTAAATGCCATCCAGCCAGTCAGCCGCATACAACAACTGCCAAAGTGCATTCTGCAAGCTGACCAGTATCGGATGGTCGTCAGTATAAAAATCTTTTGGCGGCATAAACAGAGCCTGATCGATGGCCCGGATTATCAGCTTGTCCACTTTCAGCTGCAGTGCCCAGTCTTTGATTTGTTGGTACAGTTCATCCGCGCTGCAGTCATTTTCCAACAAATGGCCAAGCGCCATCACATACAACCCCGTCACTTGCTGATTCAGCAGATTCGGGTGAGTCAGTGCCGTGTCGGCCATGGCCCAGGCGGCCAGTTGAGGTAATGAATAATGTGGAACAGCCAGCGCAATAGGGGCAATCCGGGCCAGAGGCGTAGGTGCAAATGAGTCTTCGCTCTGCCGCCCCAGCAGTGCCTGTTTCAATTCTTCAGGAACAGCGAAAGGCTCAGTCCGCAGCCAGTATTCGTACGCCTGCCAGGCCCCCTCTTCCTGATAATCTCCATAGTGCGCCAGCAAACGGCATAACAATAAAGCCAGCTCCCCACTGTCTGTAACCTGCCCTGGTTGGGTGTTCCAGCTGTTTTGCAGCAACAGTTCATCCAGACTACCACCGAGGCGCAAGGCCCGTTCTGTATCTGTCAGGTTTTCCAATGCGGCGCCAGTGACTTCACCGGCTAACAAACCGAAGATCAACCCTTGGGCTTTGGATAGCAGTACAGCCTCTGGCATAACCCACTCAACTGATGAATTTTTAAACCTTGTGCTTAGTTATAAGCTATTGCGATGCACAAGCCAAGCTCTTGTTAAAAATCAATGTCATAGCTTAACTTCACTGCCTATACAGGGCTGAATGACAGGCATAAAAAAAGCACCCGAAGGTGCCTTTTTAAAATTCGCTCAATGAATTAAGCAGTTAAAGCTTCTTTCGCTTTAGCAACTAAGGCAGCAAAAGCGCCTTTGTCGTATACAGCGATATCGGCCAGGATCTTACGATCGATCTCAACAGAAGCACGTTTCAGACCGTCGATAAAGCGGCTGTAAGACAGACCGTTTTGACGGGAAGCAGCGTTGATACGCGCGATCCACAGCTGACGGAATTGACGTTTACGTTGACGACGGTCACGGTAAGCGTACTGACCCGCTTTGATCACTGCCTGGAAGGCAACACGATAAACACGGCTACGGGCACCGTAATAACCTTTAGCTTGCGCTAAAACCTTCTTATGACGCGCGCGAGCGGTCACACCACGTTTTACTCTTGGCATTTAAAATCTCCTAATGGCTTATGCGTATGGCAGACAACGTGCAACGCTGTTCACGTCAACTTTGGCAACTAAGGTTTTTGGACCTAAGTGGCGCTTACGCTTAGAAGATTTCTTCGTCAGGATGTGGCGAAGATGTGATTGTTTACGTTTAAAACCGCCTGAGCCGGTTTTCTTAAAGCGCTTTGCAGCACCTTTGTTGTTTTTCATCTTTGGCATAGTTTACTAACTCGCATTGTTTAGTGACAACGAATAATAAGGCGATAAAAAACGCCACTCTTTCAAGCGGCGTCTTTACATACTTGAAAGCCTTATTACTTCTTATTTGGGGCCAGCATCATGATCATCTGACGTCCCTCTACCTTACTCGGGAAAGACTCACAAACAGCAATGTCTGCCATGTCTTCTTTGATCCGGTTCAGAACCTCAATACCGATGTCCAGATGCGCCATTTCACGACCACGGTAACGCAGTGTGACTTTGGCTTTGTCGCCCTCTTCAATGAAGCGACGCAGGTTGCGTAGTTTTACCTGGTAATCGCCTTCATCAGTTCCTGGACGGAACTTAATTTCTTTAATCTGGATCTGCTTTTGTTTCTTCTTCTGTTCTTTCAGGGCTTTGCCCTTTTCGAACAGGAACTTACCATAGTCCATCAACTTACAAACAGGTGGTTCGGCAGTTGGGCTGATTTCAACCAGATCACACCCTGCTTCTTCTGCCAGTCGAATCGCTTCGTTGGTACTGACAACACCTAATTGCTCACCTTCAAACCCGATCAGACGTACTTCTCGTACACTGATTTCTTCGTTAATCCGGTTAGGACGGTTTGTTGGTACGGGTTTCTTTCCTACTTTAATGGTATGTTCCTCCAAGAATTAAACAAATCAGACCCGGTTTTTAATTTCTTCTGTCAGCTTGGCTACAAAGGCCTCAACAGACATTTTTCCAAGGTCTTCGCCCTTACGTGTTCTTAAGGCTAAATCGCCGGATTCGACTTCTTTGTCGCCGACTACCACCAAATAAGGAACACGCTGGAGCGTGTGCTCGCGGATTTTAAAGCCAATCTTCTCATTTCTCAAGTCAGAAGTTGCTCTAATGCCATGAGATTTGAATGTTTTTACCAATTGTTGGGCGTATTCGGCCTGATTATCGGTAATATTCATCACCACAACCTGAGTTGGCGCCAACCAGGCCGGGAAGAAACCGGCGTACTCTTCAATCAGAATACCGATGAAACGCTCCAGTGAACCCAGGATAGCGCGGTGGATCATCACAGGCACCTGACGGTCATTACCTTCAGCGACAAAGCTCGCGCCCAAACGACCTGGTAACGCAAAGTCGAGCTGCACTGTGCCACACTGCCAGGCCCGGCCTAAACAGTCATGCAAGGTAAATTCGATTTTCGGGCCGTAAAACGCGCCTTCGCCAGGCTGCAGATCATACGCAATGCCGTTACTTTCCAGGGCTTCAGCCAGGGCTTGTTCAGCTTTATGCCAGATTTCATCCGAGCCAATGCGTTTTTCCGGACGGGTCGACAGCTTCACTTTGACGTCTTTAAAGCCAAAAGTGCCGTACACGTCAAACACCATCCTGATACAGTTGGCCACTTCGGCCTGCACCTGTTCTTCGGTACAGAAGATATGCGCGTCATCCTGAGTGAAACCACGCACCCGCATCAGACCGTGCAAACCACCGGACGGCTCATTGCGGTGACAGCACCCAAATTCCGCCATCCGCAGCGGTAAATCGCGGTAGGATTTCAGGCCCTGGTTAAAGATTTGCACGTGACCAGGGCAGTTCATTGGCTTGATGGCGTAGTCACGGTTTTCTGAGCTGGTGACAAACATGTTTTCCGCATATTTTTCCCAGTGACCGGATTTCTCCCACAGCACTTTGTCCATCATAAATGGACCTTTCACTTCCTGGTAATCGTACTCCACCAGCTTTTCACGGACAAAACTTTCCAGCTCCCGGAAGATAGTCCAGCCGTCGTTGTGCCAGAACACCATACCTGGTGCTTCTTCCTGCCAGTGGAACAGACCTAACTGTTTACCGATTTTGCGGTGGTCGCGTTTTTCCGCTTCTTCCAGCTGCAGTAAATAGGCTGCCAGCTGTTTTTTGTCCGCCCAGGCGGTGCCATAAACACGTTGCAGCATTTTGTTTTTGGCATCGCCACGCCAGTAAGCACCAGCCACTTTCATAATTTTGAAGTGTTGGCAAAAACGCATATTTGGCACGTGAGGGCCACGGCACATATCGATGTATTCTTCGTGATGGTATAAACCTGGCTTGTCGTCTTTGGCGACATTTTCCGTCAGAATTTCCATCTTGTAGCTTTCGCCACGGGCGGCGAAGGTATCGTAAGCTTCTTGCCAGCTGACTTTTTTCTTCACCACATCGTATTCAGTCTTGGCCAGCTGCAGCATCCGCTCTTCCAACGCCGCTAAATCTTCGGCACTGATTGGACGGTCTAAATCCACGTCGTAATAAAAGCCATTGTCAATCACAGGACCAATCGCCATTTTGACGTGTGGCCACAGCTGTTTAATGGCATGACCCAACAAGTGCGCGCAGGAGTGGCGGATAATTTCCAGGCCTTCCTGATCTTTGCTGGTAATAATATTCAGTTTAACGTCGCGGTCGATGGTTTCACAGGCATCCACCAGCACACCGTCCAGCTTGCCGGCAATAGTGGCTTTGGCTAAACCCGGACCTATGTCTTTGGCGACATCCATCACGGATAACGGGGCATCGTACGAGCGTTGGCTGCCATCAGGCAGAGTAATAACAGGCATGCTGTTTTTCCTTACAGTGCTGGCCCATACCAAGGGTCAGTTGGAGTTGAAGGTGGTGCAGGATTGATGCAGCCGCGCGTGCCAGTTGATGACTTCTACGAAAAATCATATGGTGCACAACTTAGCCGTCAATAAAGCCCTGCGGGCCGCATAGTAGCACTGCGTTCCCCTTTACACCAAGCAGAAAGTCTGAACTTTCGTCAGAAGCCTCTAAACTGAAAAGGTGTGTAATGTTGTGCCGGAGGCCTTTATGCAACTTATCAACAAGACTATTCTTTGCCCGTTTTGTGGTCAGCCAACCAGTGTGACTATTGACGCCAGTGGTGGCGACCAGGACGATGTGGAAGATTGCAGCAATTGCTGCAATCCTATTCATGTGCAAACCCATATTGATGAGTTAAGGCACAAAGTGCAGGTATTTGTTGACGCCGAAGACGAGCAGTACTACTGAGGTTGGAGCGGCTGGCTCAGCCGCGCTGCGCCAGCACCCGTTCGACCGTGTCAACAATGGTGATGGTTTGCTGGTCCAGTTCAATATTCACCAGGTCTCCCGACTGGCGCTTACCTAGTGTGGTCACGGACAAAGTCTCCGGGATCAGATGCAAGTAGAAACTATGGTCTGTCACGTCGCCTACTGTCAGGCTAATACCATCCACCGCAATAAAACCTTTGCTCAACACATAGGGCCGGAATGCCGCGGGTAGTTCCAGTTCAATGCGGCAATTCAAGTCTTGTTTCTCAACAGCCCGGATAGCGACAGTGCCGTGTACATGGCCTGAGACCAGATGACCGCCTATTTCGCGGCCAAAACTCAATGAACGCTCAAAATTCACCCAACTGCCTTGGGTCAGTGCACCAAGATTAGTCTTTTGCAGCGTTTCATCTATCACATCAAATTGCACCCAGCCAGCCGTGGCATCGAAGTCTGTCGCCGTCAGGCAAGTGCCATTGATGGCGATACTGGCCCCCCGCTCTAACTGCGACAACAATTCTGTCGGCACAGTTAACTTCAGCTGGCGGAATTGCCCCTGGTCGTGAACTTGTTGCACCTGAACCTGGCGCTGCACTATTCCGGTAAACATAAAGCCTCTGTTGTGGTAAGGTGGCGGCGATTTTTCTGGAGTCATCATGCTACCTTTTTCCCGCTTTGAAGCCAAAACCATTCTGAAATTATCCGGTCCTATTGTTCTGGCACAACTGACCCAAACCATGATGTATGTCATTGATACGCTGATGGCTGGCCGGGTTGGCGCTTTAGATATGGCGGCTATTGCAGTGGCTTCTGCCATCTGGCTGCCCATTATTCTGACCTTTCAGGGCTTATTACTGGCGTTAACGCCGATCATTGCCCAGCACTTTGGCGCCCGTCAGCATCAGGCTATTCCGGCCACCACCCTGCAAGGGGCTTATCTGGCGGGTTTCCTCGCCACCCTATTGATGATTGCGATGCAATTTATCGGAGCACCACTGTCGTATCTGCAAATGGAAGACGAAGTGCGGCAAAAAGCGGTGGATTATCTGCACTACGTCAGTTTTGGCATTTACCCGCTGGCCGGTTATATGGTGCTGCGCAATTTATTCGAAGGCATAGGCAATACCAAAGCGACTATGTGGATTGCCTTTGTCGGTTTGCTGGTGAATATACCGGCCAACTATGTATTCATTTACGGCCATTTGGGCATGCCAGCCTTAGGTGGCGCCGGTTGTGGTCTGGCCACAGCCCTGGTGCACTGCGCCATGTTCTGCGCCATGCTGACTTATGCACTGCGTAGCCGCAGCAGCAAACGCTATATGGTTCGTCCTCCGAGTTTGCAGCCTTGCAAAAAGGAGCTCTGGCAGATTATCGCCATAGGCACCCCTATTGCCTTTTCGTTGTTTTTTGAAGTCACGCTGTTTTCCTGTATTCCGTTGTTGATAGTGCATTTGGGCGCCATAGTGGTGTCCGGGCATCAAATTGCCAATAACTACAGCGCCTTGGTATTTATGCTCCCAATGTCGATGGGTTTGGCTACCACCATTCGGGTTGGCCATTTGGTCGGTTCACGTGATGTCAAAGAACTGAAAAAGGCCGTCAGTACCGCTGTGCAACTGGCGATGCTGATGGCGGTGGGCATCGCCACCCTGACCTTCGTCGCCCGCTTTTTTGTGGCCTCTTTGTACAGTACTGATCCGGCGGTGATTCATATTGCAGCCTCTATTCTGGTGCTGGCCTGTTTTTATCAGCTGTCCGATGCGGTGCAGGTGGTCTGCGCCTGTGCACTGCGCGGCCTGAAGTACACCAAGCCGGTTTTTTACATTACCTTTGTTGCCTACTGGCCTATAGGCTTTGGTTTAGGTACGCTGCTGGGCCTGACCGACATTCTGGTGCCAAAAATGGGTGCTCATGGTTTCTGGATCGGTATTATTATCGGGCTGACCGTCGCAGCAGTACTGCTGGCACTGATCCTTAAAAGACGGCTGAAGGTTCTGGAAAATGACACGATGGCGCTTGCTGCTACTGATACTGCTGGCCAGCCAATACAGCTGCACTGAACCCACCCAGAAAGTCTGGCAGGACTATCAGGCCCGGCTAAGCCGGATCACTGGCGCACAGTTTCCAGAGCTGGCGACCACAGCACGACCTGCTTTACCTGCCATCAGCGCCTTACGCCACCCTGTCACTGAACAGCAACTCAGTTTGCTTGATCTGCTGGCGCTGCGTTCCTGTGGCCTGGACCAGTTGGTCGGCGAGCGTAACAGCAGTTTGGGCAAAGTGCAGACGATCAGTCAGCGTTTTGCTTACGAAGTGGCGTTTATGCAGCAGGTGAAGCCCTGTCTTCTTTCTGGCTCACTGAGTACGGAACTCACTGAACAACTCAGGCAGATCAGCCTGATCAAACAACAGGACTTACCCGCCTTATGGCACAACCTGCTGCTGACAGACCCGACGTTACGTCAGCAATGGCAACCCGCAGCAGAAGGCCTGCCTCTGCGTGGCCAGCCGGGCCTCACTGAAAGCCTGCAAGCGCTGCAGCAATTACTGGCCATCCGGCAACTGCTGCTTTCACAGGACTGGGGTCAGCTGAACCAGCGTCATGTCGAAGCCCCCCTGGCCTTGTTGTACCAATCCGGCTATTTCAGCCGCTGGTTACGCAGCCTGTACTGGCATTTGTCCGCACTGCACACCACTCAGGCCGGTCTAAACGCGGTGCCTGTGCAGCAATTTTGCCCGGCCGGGAAAAGCCATGGCAACACAGAAAAGCTTAGGAATGTGCTGAGTCAGGTGTTTATTCAGCGTATTCAACAGCCGCTGGCGGAACTGGATGGCGCTTATCAGCAATTCTGGCCTTTGCTGACGGCGTTGTATCAACAGACTGCGTTGTGGCCTGCATTGCAGCAGCGGGTTGAACAGCCAATGCAGGAACTAAAACACCAGTTACGGCTGCATGTCAGCTGGTGGCAGCAGGTACAACAGCACTGTGCCGCACCTGCTGCAAGTCGAAAAGAAATCAGTTAAAGCTCAATGTACTGTGGCCAGCCAAGCAGTGGTTGTGCCAGCCCATGTCTGTGTTCAAAGGCGTCCAGCTTTTCCGGTGACGCCTGCTCCAGCGCCAGTTTCTGGTACTTGCGGGCAAATTCGACAGTGCGCTTGAGCGCATCAATAAAATTTGCTCCCAGCTCAGCCCGTACCGCCTCGTCGTAACCAGTAGGTAACATCAACAGCACCTGCTCGGTCTGCAGTTGCAGCACTGCGGACTCGGACCAACTGTCTTTTAACTCCAGTTGACGCAGGCGTTTTTTTAAGTCCTGCCGCACTTTATCCCCCCCCGTAAACAAGCGGTACAGCACCACTTCGGCAATCATGTCTTCGACACTGAAGTGTTCAAAAGGATCGAGTTGACTCTGGGCATAAAACTGCTGTTTCACCACCGAAATGGCATTGCGGCGTAACGACTCCAGCCGGGCCTGCTGATACTGCGCCAATCCTTCCCATTCTTCAGCATCCGGCGGACTGGATAAGTCCTGCAGCAGCTGTTCGTCCACGTCACCGTAAAGCGAGCGCCGGTTTGGCTGGGCAATAGTGGCTTGAGCCAATAAGGTCCAGCCCTTTTGGAAGGATTTCACCACACCGTCCGGACTCTGCAGTACGGCCAGCGCTTTGTCATGCTGCTGTTGAGCCAGTTCCGCCAGACCGAGGCTGGCAACCCCAATCACATCAAAGGAGGCCTGTTCCAGCAAATGCATTTTGTATTTATTGTAAAACTTATCAGCAAATTTCAGGCTCATCAGCACCGCTTTGCTTTTGATTTGCTCCAGTTCCTCTGCTGACAACTGCCCCTGTGCCAGTCCTTGCCGGATCACCTGGGTTAAAAAAGGCCCTTGCTGATTGCGAAGTACTAACTGCATCTGAAACCCAATCCTTAGTCGAGGAAGCTGAACATATCGTCCACTTCGTCGTATTGTTCTGTCGCCTGGTTTTTCTCTTTCGCCTGCATCACCAGCTCAGCGGCAAACTTATTGATAATGTTCTCCCAGCCGGAGTTTTCATTGCGAATGAGGTTCTTAATGGCATCCCCTGTGCTGGGTGATAACTGGAAAATCAGAGCCAATAAACTGCGTGGATCATCAAAACCCAGGCCGTGCACCTGCTCGGCCGTGGTGCGTTCGCTGTAGCTCAGCGCTTCTTCCAGATCCTGTTCTTCTTCGTGCAGCAGGTCGTGTACTTCATCGTCCTCTTCATCCTGTTCACCGCGATACAACTCGATAAACGGAATACAGAGATAAAACAGCCCTGCCGGATCTTCGGCAATGGCTTCAAGAATTTCGGTTTGTTTTTCTTCACTGTCCTGGGTGCGGATTAAATAGGTCAGAAAATCAAAGGTGTGTTGTTTCAGCTCATCGGCATTATTTTTAATTTTCTCTTCCCAATACAGTGGCTGCTGACTGACGATGTCGCGGATTTTTTCCGGCGTCATCAGTTCAGAAATAATCGAAGGAAAAGACAAATCATGTTGGGAGTTGATTTGGGTCAGCGTCACAATATCGATCTGCTCAATTACTTCCACCAGTTGCTCGTCTGACATGGTGTTGGCGATCAGATCAAATTTTTTGCTGGCCTGTTTAGGTTCCACCACAGCCAGTTCTTTAATTTCGGCCACGGTAATTTCAATTAAGTTGTTCATCAGCGCCCTTCCCGGTCAAAGCGAATTTCATCATAGGCATCGTCGTAACCCGGTTCATCCTCGTCCTCATCTTCGTCCGAGTCCGGAACAAAACCGAGGTCGTCCCTGTCGTCTTCGTCGTCCATCCTATCGCGGGCGGCGTCAAAGCCGGACCCGACAGTGGCCTGAAAGGTCAGCATATAGAGCACTGCAACAGCTTCAATCAGCAGTTGCTCATTCAGCGCCCGCACTGCTTTGACCAGCGGCAGATCGGCGTTGCCAAAAGCCACAGTGGTTTTGAACTGCTCCCAGTCCGGCACTGTACCGGCTTTCAGCCAGGCGGCCCATTGCAGTTTGGCCTGCGGGCTGAATTTCACTTTGCCATACAAAGCCACAGGCAGGTATTCAGGCACAGAGTGCAGCATCTCAGGGTCTGCCAGCAGCACCTTTTTCATCTGAGCAGTAAATTGTTCCAGCGCTTTCGGGGTTTCAGGGTCGCTGTAGGATTCAATATTTTCAAAGGCATCGGCTTTGAGCTGAGCCAAACGTTCGCTGTTAAATTTTTTCATACAAACCTCAAGGCGCCGGGTAATAACTGTCCCACAGCTCTTTCATCGCTGCGGCCGGGTCGGTCACTATCACATTGTTTAAATCTTTGATAAAAGCGGCGCGCTTTTTTGCATCCGACAGCACATCATAGGCTTCTTTCACCCGCTGTAACTGCGCAGCAGCCTGCTCAAGTTCGACTTCAGAGGCATCGCGCAGTTTATCCGGGTGGTACTTGTTTGACAGCCGTTTATAGGCTTTTTTGATTTCGTCTTCCGTGGCGTTTGCTTTCACGCCTAATACACGAAAATAGTTAATCATGCCGTCCACTTATCTGTTTCAGAGGACCCAGTCCCCTTTGGAACCTGGCATGATAGCAGAGAACACGCGGCTGCCAATCGGCTTTTTTCTGTTATCCGGCACGCATCCATTTTTGCACCGCGGACACCAGTTCATCGGGGTGAAATTTGGCAATAAACTGGTCAGCGCCAACTTTGCGTACCATAGCCTCGTTAAAGACGCCGCTTAACGAGGAGTGCAGAATGATATGGATATGTTTGAGCTGGTCGTCCTTTTTGACTTCGGCGGTCAGCGTGTAACCGTCCATTTCCGGCATTTCAATATCCGAAATCATTAAAGGCACAGCCTGCGCAATATCGCCACCCAGTTCATTGGCTTTGGCTTTTAGCCAGTCAAGCGCCATACGGCCGTCATTCACGGTTTCAACATGAATGCCGACAGTGGACAAGGCGCGTTTTACCTGATTACGGGCCACAGCAGAGTCATCTGCCACCAGCACGGTCAGGTTTTGCACCGCTAAATCCTTCGACTTTTCTTTCACCGACTCACTGACAGTTTCATCCACAGGCGAAATCTCGGAAAAAACTTTTTCCACATCGATGATTTGCACCAGCTTTTTGTCCACCTCTGTGACCGCAGTCAGGTAATGTGATTTACCGGCGCCATGAGGTGGCGGCAGAATTTGTTCCCAATTGACATTCACTATGCGGTCCACGCCACCAACCAAAAAGCCCTGAGTGTTACGGTTGTATTCGGTGACCAGAATAAAAGCGTGGGATAAATCCTCAATACGTTTGCCGCCAGTGGCCTGGCTTAAATCAATCACAGTCACGGGTACACCGCGTAAATGGGCGATACCCCGCACATTGGGGTTGGCGCCGGGTAACCCGGACAGTTCAGGGCATTGAATGACTTCGCGCACCTTAAACACATTGATGCCGTAAGGTTGGCTGCCCTGTAATCTGAACATCAGCAGCTCCAGTCGGTTTTGGCCAACAATATTGGTACGTTGATCAACAGAACTCATGAAACCGGACATAGTCACCTCAAATAGAAATTAATACACCGCTCGTAGCAAACTCAGTATGGCAGCTTTCATCGTATATGCTGTTGATCCTGCGTTATAAAGCGACGCAACGAGTGGTCGGACAAACTAATTTGAAAAATACGATAAAATCTGCAATTTGAAAAGCCCTGCTTGCTGAATTATTTCTGACGGACTGATAAGTGTCGTTCAATCCAAGCGAAATCCGGCCGCTGCTGAACAGCATGCTGCAGGCATGCAACTTCTAGCTGCCACAGCGGGTCACTGCCCTGCACAGGATCAGTGCAATGCAGCCGTAAGTCCTGCAGCAAATAACCAAAGGCCCGGATATCCAGTGCTTTAAACGCCTGCTGCTGCAACGGAGTCAGGTTGTCCAGGGCTGTAGCAGCGCCAAAATCGCCCAGATACAGCTGATAGTCTGGATCAACCAGCATATTGTGGGCGTACAAATCGCCATGGCAGACAGCGTGATGATGCAAATGTGCCATAGTCGCAGCGACCTGCAGAGCCACTTTCAGCAGCTGGCTGCGGCTGAGCGTAAAACCTGCGGCATAACAATCCCGGCTGATGCTGCTGAAACTTGGCACCAAACCAAGGGGTCTGAACCCTGGCGGGATCAACTGCATCACCAAAGCAGTGGTATCCTCGAACCTCACTTCAGCACGCAGCGGAATTAAGTTGGCATGGCCGGAGCACCGCACTGAGTTCCACAGTTCCTCTTCCGGACAGCCGTCCGTGGTGATACGGCCCTTAAATTGTTTCAGGGCCCACTCAGATCCATCGTATTGATCCCGCACCCGGTAAATCAGGCCTGAAGCACCTTGTCCCAATAAGTCGAGCTGTGTATAGCGCTCAGCCTGATGGTCTGGCAGCAGGTTCTGCACAGGGGGCCTGGCAAAACAAGCCGGATTGGCTCCCACAGATAACCAGGCAAGCTTCGGCAACTGAAACAGCCAGTCCGGTACGGTGGTCAGACGGTTTAATGAAAGCCGCAGCAATGCCACAGAAGTACAGTCTTGCATCGATTCTGGTAACGCCCGCAGCCGGTTAGCGGCCAGAGCCACCTTTTGGAGCTGCCGATAACGGCCCATATCTGCCGGTAACGCTGTCAGCTGGTTGTCGGTCAGGATCAGCCAGCGTATAGAATCCGGCAGCACGCCTTCGGCAAATTCAGTCAGGCCATTGCCTTTAAAGCTGATCATTTCCAGCTGCGGGCATTGGGCAAGCACCGCCGGGATCTGGCGAAATTGATTATTGGTCAGAAATAACCGTTTTAATCTGACAAAACAGGATAGTTCTTCAGGCAAGTCTGACAGCAGGTTGTCGGATAAATCTATCTGCTCCAGCTGACCAGCGTACTGAACTAATTGTTGGGGAAAGGTCGTCAGGGCCGCACTCCATTTCACCGAACTTTTATCCGCCGACAATTGCATCTGGTAGCCTCAAAAAAAACCGACAGTCTAATAACTGCGCGTTGCCACAGCAAGGCACTTGTATCGGTCCACGCCAACACCCATAGTAAAACCATCTCCCATAAACCAAGGAAAAACCATGAGCAGTTATCAACCGCCCAAAGTCTGGCACTGGGATCAGGCCAACGGCGGCGCCTTTGCCGCCATCAACCGTCCTGTATCCGGAGCCACCCACCAGAAAGACCGCCCGAAAGGCAAACATGCTTTGCAGCTGTATTCTCTGGCGACCCCCAATGGGGTTAAAGTGACCGTCATGCTGGAAGAATTGCTGGAGCTTGGCATCAGCGCAGCGGAGTATGACGCCTGGTTGGTGAATATCCGCGAAGGAGATCAGTTCAGCAGCGGTTTTGTTGAGGTAAACCCCAACAGCAAAATTCCGGCCTTAGTTGATGAAGACACTGGTATCCGTTTGTTTGAATCCGGCTCCATCCTGCTGTATCTGGCGCAAAAGTTTAACGCCTTTTTACCGGCTGAGCTGGCTGAACGCACCGAAGTGATGAACTGGCTGTTCTGGCAAATGGGCAGTGCGCCTTTTGTCGGGGGTGGGTTTGGTCATTTTTATGCGTATGCGCCGGAAAAATACGAGTACCCGATCAACCGCTATGCCATGGAAACCAAACGTCAGCTGGACGTGCTGGATAAGCTGCTGGCACAGCGCACTTACATAGCCGGTGAGCACTACAGTATTGCCGATATGGCCATTTGGCCCTGGTACGGTGCGCTGGTGCTGGGCCGTTTGTATAACGCAGCAGAGTTTCTTGATGTGCAGGGCTACCCCAACCTGCAACGTTGGGCCCGTCTGATTGACGAGCGGCCTGCGGTGAAACGTGGTGTGAAAGTCAACCGCAATTGGGGTGAGCCGCATGAGCAAGTGCCTGAGCGGCACAGCGCCGCAGATTTCACCTGACAGTGCCTGCTGTCAGCCAACAGTGGCAAAGAAAGACAAAATGACATAGCAATATAACATTTATCTTGAAAGCAAACGGCAGTTGTTTTTTAATGGGGCTACTCAGCCACACTATTAAGGGTCCACTGCGATGCTTTCGCTGTTAAATTTTACCATTGCCATGTTCGATCTGGCGCTGCTTTTTTATGTGCTCAGTACGCCCGCCGGTAACGCGGGCGGTAGCCAGTGGCGACTGTTGTTTCTTGCGGTACTGCTGGGCGGTATGGCATATGACAACCTGGTGATCGCCAGTGGCTATTGGTTGATTGAGCAGCCCTGGTTTTACGGCGTCAGCATGGCGCGCTTTTATTTCCATGTGCTGTCCTTGCCCTTTTTAACCTTGTTTACCTGGTCCATTATTCGTGACAGCGGCCTTGCGCTTGGGCAAAGCAGGTTGTTTCTGATGGTGTGCGCTGCGATGACACTGGGGGCGCTGGCCTATGGTATCAGCCAGGAGCTCTGGGGCTTACAACTGGTAGAAAACAGCCAGTTTGGGGTGCGGCGGATGTCAAACGCCCATGGCTCTGCCCCTGTGGCGACCATCCTGACCAATCTGTTCACCATCCTGCTTGCCGGTTATGTGTGGCGCAAAAGCGGCTGGAAGGTGCTGTTTCTCGGCGCCGTTTTTATCTTTATCGTCAATGGTGCCACGGCAGGACAAAAATGGGGTTTTATGGCCGGTAACCTGGCTGAAGTAGTCTTTGCGCTGAGCCTGATCGCCAGCCATCTGCATGTCAGCGCCACCGCAGCCGTGAACCGGCAGCAGGTCCTGGCATGAGCCTGCGCCGTTTGCTGCTATTGCCGCTGCAGTTGCTGTTGCTGCTGACGGCTGGTTATTTGCTTTGGGTGCTTATTGCCTACCGCGATTTGCCGGTGGAGGAGCTGGAAAGGCGCTACGGCGGTGACAAGCTGCAGCGGGTGATGATTGACAACGTCAACCTGCGTTACAAAGTGGAAGGTCAGGGTCCGGTGTTGGTACTGATCCACTCGCATTTTTTCACTATGCGCCAGTGGCAGCCCTGGGTAGAGCAGCTGAGCAACCGCTTCACCTTGCTTCGTTTTGATTTAACCAGCCACGGCCTGACAGGCCCGGACCCCACTGATGATTACTCCCGTGAACGCGGAGCCGCCCTGCTGACCGGCCTGCTGGACCACCTGAACATTGATCAGGCCAGTATTATCGGCTCCTCAACCGGTGCTGGTATTGCCTACACCTTTGCCGCCATGCACCCGGAGCGCACGCAAAGCCTGGTGCTGATCAATGCGCCCGGCATGCCGAAAACTTCGAATAAATACATGGACAAAGAGCTGCCTGCCTGGGGTGGTTTTATGTTCTACCTGTTACCCAAGGCTTTATTTGAGAGCTTCTTAAAAGCGCCCATTGTGGATGACAGCCTGGTCACGCCTGAATTACTCACAGAGTTTTTTGATATGTACCGTCGCGAAGGTAACCGCATGGCCGAGTACCACAGAATGCGCGCTTACGAAAAAGCTGATATTTCGCCGCTGCTGGCCAAGATTACTGCCCCTGTGCTGTTGATGTGGGGTGAACAGAACCCGCAATTACCAGTGGAGCATGTGACATTGTTTCAGCAAAAGCTAACCGCCAGCAAAGCGGTGCACAGCATTATTTACCCAGGCATAGGCCATGTGATCCCGCTGGAAAACCCGCAGCAGGCCGCAAAAGATACGGCTGCTTTTGTGCAGTCGCAGCTTGAGCTGCTGCCCCACCCCGGTTCAGCCCATGAGTAGCCTTATGCACACCACTCTGTTTGCCCTGACTCTGACTGTTTTTCTGGCGGCGTGCAGTGAGCCTGTGCTCCCACCAGCCACACCACTGAGGGCAGACCCCGGCCAGTTCGTGCACATTCCTTATTTACAGCAAGGTGAACTGAAAGTGCTGACCGAACGCAACCTGCTGTTGCCTGCCAACGCAGAACAGCGAGAGTTGGAGCTCAGCATTTTTTACCCCGAGCAAAACGGGCGTTACCCGCTGGTGCTATTTTCTCATGGCAACTGGTCCTCCAAGGACAAGTACGACACAGTTATAAAGTTCTGGGTCAGCCACGGTTATGTGGTAGTGGCCCCTAACCACCTGGACTGCTGCTCCAGAGTCAGTGGCATTGTTAACAGCATGCGCTACGGCAACTTTGGTCTGATCGAAAACCGGGTGAAAGACCTGCGCTATTTACTGGACAACTTTGACCAGCTGGAACAGGTGCTGCCGGCGCTGAAAGACAAAACCAACCTGCAACAGATTGCAGTGGCCGGCCATTCCTTTGGGGCTTTCAGTGCTCAGCAGTTTGGCGGTGCCGGTACGCTGAACGGCGAGGACAACAGCTATCACTACTACAAAGAGCCACGGGTAAAAGCCATAGTGGCGCTGTCGCCACCGGGCCCTATGTTTGATGAAATCACCGAACAAAGCTGGCAGCAACTGGCCACTCCCACCTTCAACAGTACAGGTAGCTGGGACATTGACAACTACTTCTTCCCACAATGGCAGCTGCATAAAATGGCCTTCGACAGCGCCCAGCCCGGCCATAATTACCTGCTGGTCACCCAAGGTGCCGACCATTACCTGGGCAACCTGATTTGCCGGCCTGAACGTGAAGCCACACCGCAGCACGACGCCCTGACCATGCTCAACGCCAGCTCGACCGCCTTTTTAGCCGCCTACTTAAAACAAGACGACCGGGCGAAACAGTTTTTGCAAAGCGGCCAGCTGCAACAACTGACCGCCGGCTTTTCCAGCCTGGAGTTTCGCTGACGTGCACTTAAGCTGACAACTCAGTTGGCATTCCGGCTGTTCTGCAGCAGGGTATCCATTCTATTTTTCTCATTCACCCCTCACATTCTGCCGAACCAAGGAAAAAAACGCAGTTTTGTGCTGCAGCACTTTGGCACTATAAATAAAGGCCAAAGCACCTTGTTGCTTGAAGTAGTGCCTGATTCAGGCGCTGGTGAACTGACTGGGCTTAGAGGAAAAATGCAGATCAAGGTAGAAAACGGCAAGCATTTTTACGAGTTTGACTATGAGATTGCCGCCGTCTGATAGCGGTAACCCTCTGTTAAAAATATTGAAAATCAGGGACAAACCTATTAGGGTGATGCACTAACCTTATGATGGAAAAAACAAACCACCGGCTTGCGAATCTTTCAGCTTCGCCAGATGATGTTGCCAGGAGGCAAATCGAACATGAAGTTTAACCTTGGTCTTGTTTTATTGTGTTCAGTGTCTCTTACGGCATGCGCAAGTAAAGCCAAACAAGAACTCAACTGGGACGCCCTGCGTCATAACATTGCAACGCTGTCTGTTGTGGCTGCAACTTGCCTGGAACAAAAGGCAACAGACTCGGCAGCTTGTGTTGATTTTGCCCACCGCTACCAAACCAATGGTGCTCAGGATTTAAAGCTGTTCAGTGAACATTTAGCGGACTTTTTAAAGAAAGACCTGGACGCTGCTTTAGAAACAACGGCCCAAACCTTAGTGATCGCGAATGCAGTTGTGTTTGTAGTCGATGCTGGCAAGCCAACTACCTGAAGCGAGCCCCTAACAAAGGGTGAAGTTATAACTCATTGGTAATGAACAACAAGGATAAAGTTGATGGCTGCCACACTGATAATTGGAATTCCCGTTCTGTTGATCTTAGCGCTTGTCATTCTTTTAAAGAAAGAAGCTTCTGCGAGTTACAAAGTCATTTTTATTCTGGGCGTGTTTACTCCATTTTTGGTGGATATCCTCTACTGCTCCGCACTAAAAAATGAATGCCCGCCCGACCCGCTCAATGTAATGGGCCATCTTTTGCTGTCGGTGTATGTGATTGCCATCAGCTCGGTGATTTACAGGTTTTTGCCAGCGAGATTGAAGGGGCCGTAAGGACGCGATAGCACGGGGAAAATTTACCCCGTGCCGTAGTTAACAAGCACTACTAAACCAACAGCGGCGGGCATTGCCGTTCCAAGACCGCTTTAGCACTCACCTGATTGCCGGTGAGCGCAAAGCCCAACAACTGATCCCCCTGGCGGTATATAGCTTTGACCCCTTGACTGGACGCCTGTTCTATCACCCATTCGCCTGGCGCCAAACGGCCGTCGGCCAGCCTTGGCGGCGGGTTGACCACCACAGGGAATAAGGTGGTTTTCACCATCACCGGCATAGCACCGTACTGCACCTGGGTTGGCTCGCCATGCAGGGTTTTGGCTAAGGCCCGCACTTGCGCCATCATTGGCAGTATGTAGTACAGCACCAGGTTTTCTACCTGAGCACAGTCGCCAATGGCGTACACGTCAGGCGCGCTGGTTTGCAGCCGTCTGTCGGTGATAATGCCACGGTCTGTGGCAATGCCAGCCGCTTTGGCCAGTTCGGTATTGGGCCGCACCCCAATGGCCGACAAGACTAAATCAGCTGCTATCTGCTGGTGATCACTCAGCGTCACCAACACCCCATCCTGTTCGCTGGTCACCTGCTGCACCACAGTACCGAAATGAAAACGCGCGCCAGCCCCACGCAGCGCCTGCTCGACAGAGTCAGATGCCTCCGGCGGCAGCAGGCTGGCCAACACTGTTGGCATGGGGTCGACCACCTCCACCTGAAAACCGGCTTGCAGCAGGTCGTTGGCGTATTCGCAGCCAATTAAACCGGCGCCAATAATCAGAATTTTCTTTTTGCCCTCGGCCTTAGCGCGGAATTTGCCGTAGTCGGGCAAATTATTGACCGACAGCACTTTATCCAGGCCGCTGCCGGCTAGAGGCGGCTGAATGCAGTTAGCGCCAGTAGCCAGTACCAGCTTGCTGTAAGGCTGCGCCGCTTTGCCTGCTACCTGAACGGTTTTGGCCTGGGTATCAATGGAGGTAACCTGGCTAAAGGCATGAATGTGCAGCTGGTACTGTTCTGCCATCTGCTCCGCGCTCTGACTGACCAGATCCGCGGCCGATTTGTTTTTGGCAAAGCCGGTCGACAGTAAAGGTTTGGAATAAAAGGCGCCATCGTCATTGGTGTACAGCACAATGGCACTGGAGCTGTCGAGCTTGCGAATTTCTTTAACCAGGTTGTAGGCGGCCAGGCCGCTGCCAATAATGACAATGGGGGCGACGACAGGTGCAGCCTGTTGCGCCGCAGCCAGCGCTGTAGTCACTGCTACGCGTTTGACTTCACGCATATCAAAGTCGGCTTTACTGACGCCGCATTCCGGGCATAACCAGTCGGCTGGAATGTCCCGCCAGCGGGTGCCCGGCGCTATACCGTCGTCCGGCCAGCCTTTGGATTCGTCATACACCCAACTGCACACCTGGCATTCCCAAATGCTGTATTCCAGCCCGGCCGCTGCAGTTGCAGCCGGGTCAGCGGCGGTTACCGCGCTGCTGGCCGACGGGCTGATAGCCACCATGTCAAAATCGGCTTTGCCGACGCCACATTCAGGGCAGGTCCAGTCGTCCGGAATGTCTTGCCAACGGGTACCAGGTGCTAAGCCCTCTTCCGGGCAACCTTTAGCTTCGTCATACACCCAGGCACACACCTGACATTCCCAAATTTTAAATTCTGACATCTCTAACCTCAGGTTTATTACCTAGACCCACAGCTTGCCTGACGGCGGCTTCAACCCAAGTCAAAGCACTGACATTCCCTGCCGGGTTTAGCTTCGGGTTGTAGTTCTGACTACCATAGTGCCAAAAATTTTGCTAAATTCAACTTAAATGACATATCATTAAGTCATTAACTTGATAGTCAGGTCTGTATTCGTAAAATCTGTAAGCAACACATGGGGTTAGTTGTCGCTTGTGCTGAGTAAGCCAGCAACATTCTCTGTACAACGCAGAGTGGTGCTGCAGGAATACTCAACCAATGGCAGATCCAGGCACCAACATTGAACGTAGCTTAAAACAATTTCAAAAATTAAAGGAAGAGCGGCCATGTTAAAGAACCTTTGGTATGTTGCGGAATGGTCCGACACCGTGAAAGACAAGCCGGTAAAAACCAAATTGCTGGGTCAGAATCTGGTGTTATTCCGCGATCTGGAAGGCAAAGTAAAGTGCCTGGCCGACGTTTGTCTGCACCGTGGCGGCTCTTTATCTGGCGGTTGGGTCAGTGAAAAACGCGATTGTGTGGTTTGTCCTTACCATGGCTGGCATTACAACGGCAGCGGTAAATGCCAGAAAATCCCGTCTGAAGGCGACAGTTTTCAGGTGCCAAAGCGCTTTAAAGTAGACGCTTATGATGTTGAAGAAAAATACGGCATGATCTGGGTTTTTATGGGGGATTTACCGGCCGAAGAGCGCTTCCCTATTCCCCCGCTGCCTGAGTTTGGCGACGAAGCCAACTGGCGCGGTCTGAAAACCGAATTTACCTGGAAAGCCGAAGCCTCCCGCGTGGTGGAAAATGGCATCGACATTGCGCACGCCTCTTTTGTGCACCCGGTGTTTGGTTACCCCAGCACGGCGGAAGACAACTTCATTGAAAACGTCGAAAAGTACGAATGGTGGGCGAAATCGACCAATGTGATGTACCCGCCCCAACTGAAAGGCGGTTTTTTGGGCTGGCGTAACTTTTTACGCAAAGACAAGCAGGAAACCAAAGTGCACCCGGAATGGCATTTACCCGGCATGGTGGTGCGCATTCAAATCGACATTCGCCCCGGGTGGCATATTGTGATGTTCGACGCCAACACCCCGGTGGACGAACACACCACCCGCACCTTTGCCTGGCAGTTCCGTAGCTTCTTTAAAATTGGTCTGTTTGACAAAGGCTCGCTGAAGCGGCTGAAAACCATTCTTTTGGAAGACGCGGCCATAGTGCAGGAATCACAACCTTATTACCTGCCAGAAACCCTGGCCAATGAGGTGTCGGTGAAGTCGGACAAGTTTATGAGCACCTTCCGGATGGCACGGCGCAAACTGATTGAAGAAAAAGGCTGGCAAATTGACACCAAAGCCCGCGACGAACACCAGGGCAAAAAGGTGCTGACCGTGGCCTCCCCTGGCCGCCGCCAGGCCATGATTGACGGTGACGGCTGGGTGTTTGACGAAATGCCAACAGTGCCGCCTATTAAAAGCGCCACCCGCAAAAACGCCTTTGAGCAGCAGGTTGACGTGCTGACGACCGAGTCGTCCAACTCGAAAGACAGCATTATTGCCTAACCAACCCACTCCAAAAGAAGCGGCCCGGTGCCGCTTTTTTTATTCAGCGATGGCGGAGGTGGATGGACCTATGTTTTTAATGACAGCCAAATTGCATTCGTTTGTTACCAGGTAGCGCCACGGACTTCAACCGCAGTGGTTGGGCCCTAACGCCCACAAAGCAGTGTGGCTACCAATGCAGACAAATGCTGATCGACATTGCCTTACATGGCCTCAATACAGCCCAAAACCACTGGTGAAATACCCATCAAACCACCACGAGTAAAATTGCGAACAACTCGCGTACAGCAAGTACATAATTTGTCCGGTTGGCTTTTAATTCATTCGAAAAAACCGGTTGAAAAATAGGTACTTCGGCATTAATTTGGTATGCGTAAAAATCAGGAAAGAAGGCAAAAAAACTTCCGACTTGCGGGCGTTTTGCCTTTGAATAAGCGTTAGGTTTTCAGGGAAGTATGAAGCATTCAATTACATTTTTATTACTGCTAATTGCAGGGTGCACATCAAACTCAAATCAAGAGTTTCCAAATGAATGGGCAAAAATACCCAAACCTAATGGTAATGGGTGCCCTGATATATCTGGGAAGTATGAAAATATAGCTATAAATCCCAAAGGGGAAAGTGGTTTAAATTTGGCTTGGCTAATTATTCCTGGCTCTAAAGAGAAGCAAGACCTCAACTCTATTGAGTTTATCCTCGATCCGTTGCATGAAAGCTTACGAATTATCGCTAACTCTGAAGGTGGAGCAGTAGTCGAGTCTACTTTGTCAAAAAGAAACAAAGACTTCTATTGCGAGCAAGGTTCACTGATCATTGAGAACAATGAGTTTGTAAACCAAGATGGTGTCATAGCACAAAACTGGAAATCATATGCAGTTGCTAAAACTGCTGATGGTTTGGTAATGCATTATGTTGATAGCGCTACGGGGTTATTTTTCTTAGTCCCAGTGACAGGAAGCCATAAATACTGGTATCTCTACAAGCAAAAAACCTAACAAGCCAAGTCAGCGGGACACTAACACGTAGGCTCCCGTCACTTCGTTCCGTATTTTAGCCTACGTGTTATTGCCCCTGCTTGGGGCGTTAGCCATACACAAGGAATTGCATGAGTATCGTTGTAAAAGTTAAAAAGGCTGTCTGGAATCTTGGGGCAGTTTTATTTTTTGTTTGGCTTGGATTTAAGAGTATTGGTTACGGAATGGATCTTCTGGGTATTGAAGGAGCATCAATCTGTTCTTATACCAAGGTAGCAGAATTCCCTTCTCCAAACGGTAAAAAAATTGCGAAGCTAGGCTATTCGGATTGCGGGGCAACAACGAACTGGCAAACTGGCGTAAATATTGTTGATGTAGATACTGAGAAAGAGTTTAACGGTATATTTGGGCTGGATGGTAAGCCAGAGAGCTTAAAAATAGTCTGGGAATCAGACACAAAACTCACTTTTAGTAACTTTCCAGTAGATAAGCTACTTTGGTTTAATCAGAAGTATTCATCAGGTGTAAAAGTCACAATTGGCGAGAGTTCGGCTAACGAGTTACTAAAGCCGACCGCTAACGCATCGGTTGAGTAAGGCGTTAGCAGTATGAATCAGGCTTTTACTAATCAAGTTGCTAACAAACAAATATTAACGCCAGCAAACTGCGCTGGCTGCGACGTCAAACCGCTGCGCGGCTTTCCGCGCTAAATTTGGGCGTTAT
>NZ_JBBIQL010000024.1:0-65254 GCF_037442345.1 Rheinheimera sp.
GCCCCTTCGAGGGGCCTACTGCAAAGCCACCTTCTTCAGAAGGTGGATTCTTTACATTTCTGTAGTAATTATTTATTAAATATCAATTCACTAATAATTCGGTTATTCATCTAAAGTTTCGTCCTTTCTCCCCGATACAGAACATAGAGAACCAGAAAACCTGAGGTTTTATATGTAAATTCATTCATCCCCTCTGTTGGCTTATTTTAGTGCTGCCAAGCCTGAAAGAGGCCACAACAATATACTGAATGCAAAGGCATGACATAGCTATTGGTGCGGTCAGGGCTACAGCTACTCAGGCATTTTTATGCCGCAGTGGCTGGGGTTGTTGCCGGTGCACGGCTGCAAGTTGCCGTTGTGGGTCGATCGCTGCTGTGCCTCGTCTGCAGATGCTCTGTGTATTTCGGACCTTTAATTTGAGGCTGGGCAGAGGGGTGAAAGTTCAGAGTAAACGCGGAGGCGGCGTGGAGAGCGCCCCCTGAACGGAAGGGGTAGGTTCAGGGGGCGCGATTCCAGTGACTTCAAGCGGAGGCAATTGCTTAGAGTTCCTGGTGCGTCAATTACCCGTCGGGTGACTGACGCCTATGGATTATGCGATTTGTATGCCATTTTTTTTGTGGCGGCTAGTTTTTGTGTGGAAAAATTTTTGTTCACTGCCAATGGAGCGGTGGCGGCATTTTTTTGCCTGAAAAATTCTAGCTTTTATGTAGATAAATCATAGGGATGCGTAAGTGCTCATGAAAGCGGCAATAAAAATTTTTCTAAAGGAAATTCTTTGCCGCCCGATAACCTGTTTAAGCCGGTGACAATAGTTGTCCGGTGTCACTACCTAACCGATAGATTGAGGGTGTAATTATGGCCTTATATGTCAATACCAACGTCAGCTCATTAAATGCACAGCGGCAATTAATGGGCTCAGGCAACCAGTTAGATACAGCGTTCCAACGTTTGTCTTCAGGTTACCGTATTAACAGTGCCCGCGACGATGCCGCCGGCTTACAAATCACTGACCGTCTGAATTCACAAATTCAGGGTTTGCAACAGGGTAACCGTAACGCGAATGACGGTATCTCTCTGGCGCAAACTGCTGAAGGTGCGATGAACGAAGTAACTAACATGTTCCAGCGTGTCCGTACTCTGGCACAACAAGCATCCAACGGTTCCAACACAGATGAAGACCGTTTAGCCATTCAGGAAGAAATCCGTTCGTTAATGACGGAAGTGAACCGGATCGCCAAAGACACCACATTCGGTGGCCAGAACCTGCTGGATGGTACTTATGAAGCCGATTTCCAGGTGGGTGCAGATGCAGTACAAAACATCAGCTTCAGCATGAAGTCTGTGGGTACAGTTGAAGGTATTTTGTCAGACAATGGTGGTTTCACGCTGTCAGGTATTGCCGCAGTGGCCAGTGCAGTGACAGGTGTCAATCTGGAATCTGCGTTGGCTGGAATATCAGATGTAGGCACTGGTGGTGATGCCAGCAGTTTTACATTTGCCTCAGTCTTTACCGCTTCAGGTATTTCAGTATCGAACCAGGTGAACGCTCAGGCGGTGTTAGCAGGTATGGATGCCCTGATTGCTGTGGTGGATAAAAAACGTGCAGAGCTGGGTGCGGTGCAGAACCGGTTCCAATCAACCATCAATAACCAGTCAAATATTGCTGAAAACCTGTCTGCAGCAGCATCACGTATTAAAGATGCGGACTTTGCGGCAGAAACGGCGAAACTGACGCAGTTCCAAATCTTACAGCAAGCCAGTCAGACCATTCTGGCCCAAGCCAACCAGCGTCCTCAGGCTGCGTTGAGCTTGTTAGGTTAAGTTGTAGAACTCTCTTTTATTCTCTCTCTCAATCTCTCACGCAAAACCCGCGCCTGGCGCGGGTTTTATTTGTCTCTCGGTGATTTTCTAACGTTTATCTATAAGAAAAAATACTAGAATCTGAGGTGTTTCGTAATGCAATATCAATAAATTGCTTCGCGAATAATTTCATGTAACGGAGAATCTATGAAATACAAAACAGATCAAGAACTTTTTTGGGCTGGTGACTTTGGCGATAACTATGTTGACAGATATAAAGGTGAAGTCAGTATTGCGTCAAATACGTCCCTTTTTTCAAAAATATTGAATTCAACTAAATCTGTTTCAACAGTCATTGAATTTGGAGCAAATATTGGCCAAAACTTGATGGCCATAAAGCGGTTACTACCAAATGCGGAATTGTCGGCCGTTGAGATCAACGAAAAAGCAGCCAATCGATTGAAACGTGAAATGCAGGACGTCACTGTTTATCACTCTTCAATTCTTGATTTCAGTTCTGTTGATGAGTTTGACTTTGTACTGATTAAGGGGGTTCTTATCCATATAGATCCTTGTGAGCTACAGAGTGTCTATGAGTTACTCTATAAAGCGTGCAAAAAGTATATTTGCATTTCTGTTTATTATAATCCTACTCCTGTTGAAGTTTTGTACCGCGGGCATGAAGGGAAATTGTTTAAACGCGACTTTGCAGGAGAGCTGATGGATAGATATCCTGATTTAAAATTAGTGGACTATGGATTCGTTTATCATCGGGATAACAATTTTCCATTAGATGACGCAACATGGTTTTTACTTGAAAAGTCATAACACTAAATCAACTGCTTATGTAAAGGCGGAATTCTCCAGGAATTTAAGTAAGTCGCTATTCCTATCGGCTGGAGTCGTCCAGGCTCACCCTTCATCGTTTATGTATTGGACGCGCTAATCTATCCATCATACGCACTTATTCAGTGTGGTAGCTTTTCATCTGAATCTCTCAGTCAATCCCGCGCCAAGCGCGGGTTTTTTATTGGCAAATTTTTGCCGGTGGCATTGCCGCTACGGCAAAAAAAAACCGCAAAAAACAAACTTAAGTAATTGATTTTAAAGGATAAAAATCTTCAAAAAAATTCTTAAAGTAATTTTTCAATGCGCCGTTATAAAGGGTGTCCGGAGGTGAGAGCCCGGGCACCGAGAGAGCAAACTGGTTGGGGGTGAGAGCCCAACCGCTTTGTTAATAAAGAGATGAGGAGAGTTTAAAATGCCATTATTTGTTAATACCAACGTCAGTTCGTTAAATGCCCAACGTCAGTTAATGAGTTCAGGTTTAGGTCTGGATCAGGCTTTCTTAAGATTGTCATCTGGCTTTCGGATCAACAGCGCGGCAGATGATGCAGCCGGCTTACAAATCACAGACCGTTTACAATCCCAAATCCTTGGTTTGCAGCAGGGTAACCGCAACGCCAACGATGGTATTTCATTAGCACAGACTGCAGAAGGTGCAATGAATGAAATCACCAATATGTTTCAGCGGGTCCGTACTTTGGCGCAGCAAGCCTCAAACGGTTCCAATACAGACGAAGACCGAGTTGCTATTCAGGAAGAAATCCGCGCTTTGATGAGTGAGGTTAACCGGATCGCCTCAGACACCACATTCGGTGGTCAGAATTTATTAAATGGTACTTATCAGGCTGATTTCCAGGTCGGTGCTGATGCAGTGCAGTCCATCAGTTTCAGCATGAAGTCTGTAGGAACTGCGACAGGATTATCTGATAATGGCGGCTTTACTTTGTCTGGTATTGCCTCTATCGCCAGCGCTGTAACAGGTGTCAATCTGGAATCGGCTTTGGCTGGAATTTCAGAAATTGGTACAGGCGGTGATGCTAGTAACTTCACTTTTGCATCAGTTTTTACCGCCTCTGGTATTTCCGTATCGAACCAAGTGAATTCGCAGGCGGTGTTAGCTGGTATTGATGCATTGATTGCTGTGGTGGATAAAAAACGGGCCGAGCTGGGTGCAGTACAAAATCGGTTCCAATCGACGATTAATAACCAGGCAAACATTGCAGAAAACCTGTCTGCTGCACGTTCACGGATTAAAGACGCTGACTTTGCGGAAGAAACAGCCAAACTGACCAAAAACCAAATTCTGCAGCAAGCCAGCCAGACTATTTTGGCTCAGGCCAACCAACGGCCTCAGGCAGCTTTGAGTTTGCTGCAGGGTTAACCCCCCCTTAGGGTAAGTACAACTTTTCCCATCTCCTTCTCCCGTTCAGGGTCACCTGAGCGGGAGTTTGTTTTTTTGTGCTGAGAATTTTTCTTTTAATCCGTTTTATTTCAATACCTTATGTTTAATTTTTGATTATTTTAAAAAAAATCAAAAAAAAAGCTAAAGCCTTTAGATATGCCGCCGATACACAGCTTAGAGGACTTGTATTAGTTACTCTGAGCGTTCGGCATTTAACTTAGGGGTAGGTTGAATGCAGATCAACACAGAAATAAAGCGGAGGCTATTATGGCTTTATATGTAAATACTAACGTCAGTTCGTTAAATGCCCAGCGCCAGATGATGACATCCGGCGGGCAGCTTGATAAAGCATTCCAACGTTTGTCTTCAGGTTACCGTATTAACAGTGCATCTGATGATGCGGCAGGCCTGCAAATTGCGAACCGTTTAACTGGCCAAATCAATGGTCTGAACCAGGGGATCCGTAACGCGAATGATGGTATCTCTCTGGCGCAAACTGCTGAAGGTGCCATGAATGAAATTACCAACTCGTTCCAGCGTGTCCGTACTCTGGCACAACAAGCATCCAACGGTTCCAACACAGATGAAGACCGTTTAGCCATTCAGGAAGAAATCCGTTCGTTAATGACGGAAGTGAACCGGATCGCCAAAGACACCACATTCGGTGGCCAGAACCTGCTGGATGGTACTTATGAAGCCGATTTCCAGGTGGGTGCAGATGCAGTACAAAACATCAGCTTCAGCATGAAGTCTGTGGGTACAGTTGAAGGTATTTTGTCAGACAATGGTGGTTTCACGCTGTCAGGTATTGCCGCAGTGGCCAGTGCAGTGACAGGTGTCAATCTGGAATCTGCGTTGGCTGGAATATCAGATGTAGGCACTGGTGGTGATGCCAGCAGTTTTACATTTGCCTCAGTCTTTACCGCTTCAGGTATTTCAGTATCGAACCAGGTGAACGCTCAGGCGGTGTTAGCAGGTATGGATGCCCTGATTGCTGTGGTGGATAAAAAACGTGCAGAGCTGGGTGCTATCCAGAATCGTTTTCAATCAACCATCAATAACCAGTCAAACATCTCTGAAAATCTGTCAGCTGCCCGTTCACGTGTGCAGGATGCAGACTTTGCAGCCGAGACTGCTAAACTGACACAAAACCAGATCCTGCAACAAGCCAGCCAGGCTATTTTGGCTCAGGCAAATCAGCGCCCACAAATGGCATTGAGTTTGTTAGGTTAATCTGATTGGTCAGGAGCCTGAGTTGTTTCGGGCTCCCGACCCTAGATGAGTTGGAGGCCGTATGGTTAGCGTAGGTATGAATATTGCAGGGAATGCGCCTGTGGCCTTGGAGATGACTCCGCAGGTGAAGGGTGAAGCTGTGGCACCAGTCAGACGGGTTAAAGAAGCACAACCTGAAGCTAAGTCAGAGCCAGAGCAAAAAGAATCGGCAGACCAGGATAAAAGAGCCAAAGAGCTAACGGCTGTTTATGACGCTGTTGACATGGTGAATCAGAAATTAATGGTAAAATCGACCAATTTGGTGTTTGAATTCGATGGTGAAAAAGACCCACCTATTGTGAAAGTGGTCGACAAAGCCAATGGCGAAATCATCCGGGAAATTCCTTCAAAAGAATTGCGTGAAATTGCTAAGGCTTTGAATAGCATTGCCGATAATGTGAATAGCAGTGCAGGAGTTCTTTTAAACGAACAATTGTGAACTGTGCAGTTCTTTCGTGAGACATGAAGGTGGTATCTAAATGGCAACAATAACCAATGCGGGAGTGGGTTCTGGGCTGGATCTGGAAAGTATTATTTCTGCCACACTGCAGGCGGAATACCAACCAAAAGCTCAACGTATCAGTACCCAGGAATCATCGCTTAAAGTTCAGTTGACAGGCTTAGGTGCTATCAAGTCTGTATTAGCCAAGTTGCAGGATGTGGTCGAGGGGTTGGCAAAAACCTCAGTTTTTGAAAACAGAACCGCAACTCTGCGTCAGCCTGAAAACGCGACAAGTGAAGGCGATTTAATTTCGGTCACTACATCAACCACAGCAACTCCCGGTGCCTTTAAGGTCAGTGTTGACCAATTGGCCAGTGGCAGCAGGGCCATATCTTCAGCAGGCAATACGTTCAGTTCGTCTTCCGATGTGGTCAGTGCCAGCGGAGGAACTTTAACCTTTGAAGCTGGGGATCAGTCATTTAGTATTGATGTCGCTGCCGGGGCAACTCTTGAAGATGTGCGCCAAGCAGTAAACAAATCCAAGAATAACTTTGGTATTTCAGTCAATATAATTAATACCGGCACAGAATCTCAGTTAGTCATTACGTCGAATAAGACCGGTGCTGGCAACGATTTGAAAATTACCAGCAATACAGCTGAGCTTGACAAGCTTTCAACCGAAGCTTTTGGCGGCGGAGCGGGGGGAGTCGCAATAGCTGTTGCTGATCAGGCAAAGGACGCCATTATCAGTGTTGACGGTATTCAGATCACCAGCGACACCAATACGTTTAAAGACGCGGTTCAGGGCCTGACCATTAAAGCCGAACGTGAAAGCCTGTCAGGTGAGACCGCCAAAGCCACTATTGATTATGATCGGACTGGTGTGACAACCAAAATCGATGAGTTTATTACTGCCTACAACAATGCCATTGAAACCATTAATCAACAAAGCCTGTTGGTAAGTGCGCCGTTATATGGCGATTCAACAGTACGCGCTATCAAAGACCAGTTGATCAACACTTTGTCTACTGTGGTGAGTGGAGCAGGGGATTATGAATCGATATTCGACATTGGTTTATCCTTAAATGGCAGTAACAAGCTTGAGAAAAATAGTGTCGTCCGAACATTAAATGAAGCACTGGATGAAAACTTCGCCGATGTCGGTAGTCTTTTCACTAACGTAGGTGGTATTGCAAAGAGTTTTGAAACTCTGCTGGCTGGCTATGTGGATTCAAGCGGTGTCATTAAAGACCGCCAAGATGACATTAACGTTGAGCTGCGTGATTTAGAAGATGATAAAGAAAATCTTGATTACCGCATGACCACAATGGAAGCCAATCTGCGTAAAAAATA
The DNA here is from genome assembly GCF_037442345.1 of Rheinheimera sp. Classification (GTDB taxonomy): domain Bacteria; phylum Pseudomonadota; class Gammaproteobacteria; order Enterobacterales; family Alteromonadaceae; genus Pararheinheimera. The sequence goes on from NZ_JBBIQL010000024.1 coordinate 7,116, forward strand.
TTCTGCACTGGACGTATTAATTGCACAAATGAACAGCACTAATAATTACCTGACCAGTCAGTTAGCGTCTTTGTCACGAAACACTAAATAAAAGAGATTTCATCTATGTACGGTAACAAGGTTAAACATTACCAAAAAGAGGCATTAAAAACGCGCCTGGCCAGTGCGGATCCCCATCAGATTATTCAGATGCTGATGGAAGGCGCCATAGACAGTATGAAAGTGGCCAAAATTACCATCGAACAAAAGGATTATGAGAACAAGAGTAAAGCCTTGTCCAAAGCCACCAGCATTATTGATTCGTTGCGCCTGAGCCTGGATACCTCTGTAGGTGGCGAGATGACAGACAATCTGGCGGCTTTGTATGGCTATATGTCCAGGCGTTTAATGGATGCCAGTGTTCAAAACAACACCAGCATTGTGGATGAAGTCATTGATTTGTTGTCGACCATTAAATCAGCTTGGGACCAAATCCCTGAATCTGCGAAGCATGATGCTTATCAGCAGATGGAACAGAAAGCGGCTGTTTAATGTCGTTGCCTTCCGAGCTGCAGTCTGCAATGGAATCGCTGCAAAGCCTGTTGCAAGCCCAAGACTTTGAGCAGGCTGTTATTGTTTTCGGTTCGGTACAGAGGCAATTAATGGCGCTGACCCCGGCCGATTTTAAAAAAATGACTAATGACGAGCTCCGTTCTTACCGAGAACTCCAGCACGAATTTATGCGCCTGCAAGACGAACTTCAACTTGAAGCAAAAAAGCTGATTGACCAGATTGCCCCTTTCAATAAAAATCGTGGGATTGCTAAAGACAGTACCTACAGAGGACGAAATGGATAACCTGCAGTCGTCTCTTCTTGAAATTGAAGAAAAACTACAACAGATAGAAACGCAAAAAGTCAGAGAGTCTCATTTCCGCCAAGAAGCAGAGAAACGCTACAACACTAATATGAAAGCGTTTGAGCGTTATTACCCTGACTTGTATAAAGAATTGAATGTTTATGAGTCAGATGTACGGCATCGTCTACTGGTAACAGCGTCTGGGCATGGCAATTTTGTCCCGTCCAATCAAAGTATTCCTCTATACGGAGATGATCCTGTAGCTCAAGCCGCAGAACAAGTGGAGCGTTATACTCAAAAAGCAGTGTATGGCAGAGTAGGGCTGTACAAGCGAAATGCGGATCCCTCAATAGTTGACACCAGGCTTCATGTAGTTTCTATGGGTAAACTTAGCTCAAAGATTGTCGAGCTTACCGCGGAGACAAAAGAACCGGAGATCACAGAGCTTCCAGAGCGTTATCCGACTTGCCTGATGTTCGGTGTTGGTCTGGGATATCACCTGCCCATCTTGCTTGACAAACATCAGTTTGATTATGTGTATATATGTGAACCAGATTTTGAGCTGTTTTATGCCAGTCTGTTTTGTATTGATTGGGAGCAATTAATTGAAAAGATTAACGAGACCAATGCAAGTTTATTTTTGCAGGTTGGCATCAGCTACAAAGATTTTTTTCAGAAGTTGACTGAAATAAGTGGCAAAGTTGGTGCTTTTTCGCTGATAAACAGTTTCTGTTATCAACATTATCCTTCCGCAGAGATTAATCGTTTAATACTTAATTTTTTTGAAAAGTTTTACCAGCTGCAGTTGGGCTTTGGTTTCTACAATGATGCTGTTACTGGTCTTGCTCACGCCATTCATCATTTGGAACAAAAAGCTAATTTTTTTATTCGAAATAAAGAAGCGAGTAAGAAAATCGCGTCAGTTCCTTTATTTATTGTAGCGAATGGCCCGTCACTTGATGAAGCGGCTATACATTTTCTTCTGGAGCATCAGCAGGATGCAATTATTTTTGCTGCGGGAACAGGTTTGCAGTCCTTACTGAAAGTAGGTGTGATCCCAGACTTTCACCTGTTAGTGGAACGACCTAAACATAATTACAATATCATTCGTGAAATTACACCCCCAGAAGATTTTAAGAAGGTTAATTTATTATCGGTGGATGTTGTTTATCCCGACACAACCGAAATGTATAAATGGGCAGGCCTTGGTTTAAAGGGGCCAGAGGCCGCATCAATGCTGATCCAGTATTTGCACTATCGAAAGACACGACAGTTTATGCATTCACTATCCTATGCCGGCCCTTTGGTCGCAAATACTGCGGTTTCCTTTGCTTCAGTCTTTGGTTTTAAAGAAATTTATCTGTTTGGGGTTGATAATGGTTATCCGGTTGAGTCGGGACAAAGTCACTCAAAATACAGCATATATATGGATGAAGCATTTAAAGGCAAATACAGAGCAAAGCGTGCCGCCAAGCATAGACTAAACGGCAATCTCGGCCAAGATGTGATGGCCACCAATATGATGGTGTTGGCAAAACAAAATATGGAACTTGTTTTCAAACAAGTCCCTAATTCTAATATTTATAATGTCGGGCATGGAGCAAAGCTGGAAAGGGCGAACCCGGTAGAGGTCGATGATTTAATAATATCTCCGCTCAAACAAGACAAACAACTGTATGTAGAGTGGATGAAAGAGGCTTTTTTTACCAATGTGAAATGCAACAATATTGAGAAAGTTATTGGTTTAGACGAATTTATTGGGTTGGTTGATTATATTATTGATATAGGTAAAAGACCTATGTTAACCAGATCCGATGCAGCTGAAATTATGAAAGCTCAGGCCCGAGTTGTTTATGCCTATCGTATGACAAAGTACCCGCATCTGTTTCAGATAATAAAAGGTACTATGTTGTATTTTCATTGTCCTTTGCTAACGCTACTTTACACCTATAAAAGTGACGAAAAAACTCTGGAGTGGTTCAAGCAGTGTTTTGAAATTTGGCAGCAGTTTTTATATGACATCAAAGAAGATTTCCCTAAAAACTGGCGTAACAAATGTGATTTTGTCAAAGTAAAGAACACTGAGGCTGTGGAGGCTGAGAGCCAAGATGACTGAACATTATCAATACGATGATCTGTTGCGTGCCTACAGCAACGTTGGCGTCAGTAAGGGGCGGGTGGTCTATGTCACAGGTAATTTCGGCAAGCCAGGTCTGTATTCTGAAAAAGGCAAGCAAGCGCTGTTAAATGCTCATTTACAGGCTTTAATGCAATTACTGGGTGACACTGGTACTTTGGTGGTTCCGACTCATAGCTTTTCGTTGTGTAATACGGATAATGTCTTTGATTCTGAGACTACACCCAGTGAAACAGGACCCTTTACAGAATTGGTTCGGCAACAAGCTGGCTCGGTACGTCAATTTCATCCATTTTCTTCGTCTACCGCACTTGGTGCTCAGGCAGAATTTATTTGTCTCCATAATAGTAAACACGTGTATGGATTACAGAGCCCGTTTCAACGAATGCTAGACCTAGATGCTTTGTTTGTGTCAGTTGGTTTGCCTGCGAGGCGCACAGCATCGTTGATTCACCATGTTGAATTTATGATGGGAGTTCCGTATCGATATACAAAAGAGTTTTTGCATCCTTGTCGTATTGATAATGAAGTAGAAAAAATAATTTTTTATCTGCATGTGTTGTATCGGGATTTAGGTCTAGTGCGAGACCGTAATAAAAAGATATTTGAAAAATTTCTATGCCAATACGAGGTAGTTTCTTCAAAGCTAGGGTTATCTTTCCTCGAATCTTTTAATATGAGAGAGTTTGTTGACTCTGCCTCCCGGTTTATGGCTGAAGATATTTATTGCTGGTTACAGCAACCTCCAACCACCAGGCCTTATCGTCTCTAAGTGCTCAATCTGTGGTAACTAAGTGGTGTTGCCTCAGCGTTTGCAGAATATCCTGTACTTCCGGATAAGTTAATTGAGTCAGTTGGCACAATGTCAGGAGATCGTTTTGTCCGTCACAGTAAGCAAGGACATTTGTCATCGCCCTTGTTGGGCGTGAAGAACCCTTCAGACTCAGGCTTGGATAGAGATTGTATTTCCCCAATTGTGGTTCTCCCAAGCATGTTGCTCTGTAGACCCTATTTTTCTCCAATACCTCCAGACAATTTTTTACGTAGCTAAAGCCACCCTGCAAGCCTTGTTCGGTCACCAGACTCAAATCATCCAGCGACGTATGGTACTGAGAAAACTTTCCAAACTTGGTGCGGCACAAAGTGACGACCGGAAGGTCAATGCCGGGTGCACAGTACTGGCGTTCATCACTGCCGCGTTCCAGAAAACTATAGTGCTGTTGTTGCTCAGCAAAGTTCTGTTCAAGCACCAGGTTGGCAACCCGGTCCGCAAGAGTATGTCCATATCTGGAATGTACTATTGAATAGTGGCCTTCATCGCCAATACAACTCAGCACAAAACCGGCTACTACCTTTTGCTTTAATTGCTGCAGATTGTCCTGTAAAAAACACAAAGTGCCTATGGTTTCAGTGGTGAATACTATGCGGTAACTGTAGTGGAGAGTCGTTTGCTCTGACAGCCAGTGAATAAGCGCCAACGCAATAACCGGGCCAGATAACTCATTGTTTGCCATTGATGGATGGCAGATATAAGTTGATATCAGTATCTCTTGCTCAGATCGCCCGGCGATATAACATTCCCCGTAGTTTAATTCGCCATCGGCAAGATGTTCACTATCAATGTATACCTCATAATCCCCATCAATCAGGGTGTCTCGTTGCTGTTGGGTGAGACAGAAGCCCCAACTTGATTTGTAATAGGACGTTACATAGGGGATTGCGTCGGGTTGATCAGGCAACGAATGAAGGTGTGGCTGCAACTCCTGCAATGTGAAAGTTTGATGGACAGGCTGAGAGTAATTGACCAAATGCAGGTTGTTGACACTGATATCAGCAATTTTTTCTCCTGATGGAGTCTTGATCCAGGCTTCACGGACACGCCACTCTGCCGGGACAGTCCAATCAAAGGCCTGACTGCCACTGCGGACGCTCCTGACGTAAATAGGGACAGGACAGTGTTTTTGCAATACGGCCAGGGTTTGTCTTACACCTTCGCCGGTAATGCTGCGAAAGATTGGAAACAATTCGCGCACAATGGAATGTAATGTTTCTCCGTTAATGGTTTGGTTCATTCTGATTGCTCGGGCTGACTGTACTGTCTGTGAGACGTAATGACTGATCGAAATGGCTGGTGGTTGTGGGTTCGCCAGCGACGGCGTCTTGTTGTAGCTCTTGTTTATATAATAGGTTCAGGTAGCGTGGGTGCAGCCCGCTGCCATTTCGTAAAACACGGATATCTTCAGGCTGAATTATTTCGCCGGCGGCCAGATTTTTTGCAAAAAATATTGATCGTCTTCGCATTTTGTCAGCATGACTGATTTGGTAAGACACCTGACCCAAACTGGCTTCTACCTGACGGACTTGTTCGACCATTTGTTTAAACTCATCCGGTTCCATGGAGAATGCGGAATCAGGCCCGCCATCTGCTCTGTTCAAAGTAAAATGTTTTTCGACAATTCGGGCTCCCAGGCTGACCGCGACCCCTGGAACTAAAGCGCCGGCAGTGTGATCAGACACCCCAACAGGCACAGAAAAACGTTGCAGCATAGCTGGGATAGTTTTGAGATTGGCGTCGGCAATTTGTGCTGGGTATTGGGAGGTGCACTTGAGCAATGCTACCTGTCGGTTGCCTGCCTGATAACAGGTTGCCAAAGCGAGCTGAATATCTGCTTCATCCGCAACGCCTGTCGAAATAATGACAGGTTTGCCTGTTCTGGCGACTTTATCTATCAATGGAATGTGATTGATCTCAAATGAAGCAATTTTATAAAAAGGTACTGCGAGTTGCTCCAGAAAATCCACAGCGTCAAGATCAAAAGGGCTGGAAAAAAACAATAATCCGGCATCTTTCGCTACTTGTTGTAATTCTGCATGCCACTCATATGGCAAGCTGCCTTCCTTATACAGGTCCCAGAGTGTTCGCCCTTTCCATAAGCCTGCAGGCCTTTTGCCAAAATAGGCATTATCAATGTCCATACACAGGGATTCAGGCTTATAGGTTTGCACTTTCACTGCGTCTGCACCAGCAGCGGCCATCGCATGGATGGTCGCTTTGGCACGTTCCAGATCATTGTTATGGTTAGCTGACAGCTCTGCAATGATCAGTGTTTTATCACCAATCCAATCCATCATAACAGCTTGGCAAAGTACTGAATAACTGCGTTCGGCGTGTTCAGCTCATCAATTTTTGAATCCGGAACCTGATGGCCGGTATGTTGTTCCAGTTCGACAAAGAGGTTAAACATATCAAGACTGTCGAAGCCTGCATCAGAAAAGGTCATATCCGCCTGTAACGCTTCGGTATTTGCGGATGCGCCTGAACTTTCCAGAGCGTTTTTAATCATGTCTAAATCAACCATAGTGGTCTCCTGAATATTATTTGTATAACAGGGCTGAAGCCCATGAAAAGCCAACACCAAAGCCACTGATCACCAGATTTTGCCATTGGCTTTGCATAGCATATTTTTGCAATAGCAGTGGAATGGATGAGGATACGGTGTTACCGGTATCAGTTAAATCTTTAATAAACTTATCACTTTGCTGAAAACGTCGTGATACGGCATCGACTATAGCGGCGCTACCCTGATGGATTACAAAGGCGTCAACCTGCTCTTCATCCAGTGCACCCAGTTGCAGCAGTTGTTTGATATGGGGCGGCACATTCACTGACGCGAAATTAAACACCTGCCTGCCGTTCATTGACAAGCGCCCATTGCTGACCTGCAGGAACTCGGCCCCAGAGCCATCCGTGCCATAATGCACTTTTCCAAGTTTCCAGACTGGATCAGAATGCAACCAGGTAGCCGTCGCTGCATCACCAAACAACATGGAGGTGACCCGGTCAGATGGATCGATCACTTTAGAATAGGGATCTGCAGTGATCAGTAAACCCTGTTGCAGCCCAGAAGCTTCCAGCAAGCCTTTGAGGATATACAAACCATAGACATAGCCAGAACAGCCTAAAGATACGTCAAAAGCAGCGACTGCTTTTGATAAACCGGCTTTTTGCTGAACCAGTGCAGCTGTATGAGGCAGGCCTTCGCCATCGCCGTTTTGCGTAATAATGATTAAGGCGTCAATGGAATTTAAATCCAATCCCAGCTCTTGTTGCTGCAGACGTTGGATGGCTTTGACACATAAATCAGATGTTTCTTCTGAAGCGGCTTTGCGTGGCAGTTTAATTGCTCCAAGCTTCTGTTCTACAAATTCCGCTGTTTCGCCGAATTCTGCAGCTAAGGCAATATTGTCGACATTCTTTTCTGGTATATAGCTGGCTATAGCTTTAATTCCTATAGACATCAGGGCTCTCCTACAATAAATCGTATTTGACCATACAACCTATTATCTATATCGATACTGGACACGGAAAAACGCTGCTGAATGACATTGCAGATTCTCACTTCAACCTGCTTATAATCTATCGGCAAATTATCCGATAAGTTGAGTTGAGCAAACACCCATTTGCCTTGTTGCAAGGGATACGATTGATTGTGTAGTTTTTTCGTCAAGGCAACAATGACTTCAATAGTTCCAAAGTTTCCAGGGGGTTTTTCCATAAGTATGGAATTGCCAGGAGGAGAAATAGACGCAGAGGCTACTAAACTGTCTTCGTCAAAGACATTTCTACCTATGACAGCCTCTGGTAACTCAATCCACCAGAACGGCTGTAGTGTGCCAGTTGGTAGAGCGAATTGGCCTTGACAGACGACATCAGAAGCTGGTTCAGTGAATGTGAGCTCGCATTGATTTCCGGTGAACTTTCTAAAAATCAACTGCTTGAGTACAGTACCCTCCGGGCAGTTCTTTTGAGAAAACTCCTGCGTCACGCGATAAAAGTCGGTGCCTCGTACATAGGTGCGATTACCGGATAGTTCAAACATAGAATACCTCCTGTATTACATCACTCGTCTGGCCGGATTGCCAAGCCAGGTGGAATAGGGCGGAGCTTCACGTAACATAACTGCGCCAGCACCAAGGGTACAGAATTCTCCGACTTCTAATCCGTCCCGGACGACTGTATTGGCAGCGATATGACTACCATCGCGTATTTTACAGTAACCACAGAGTGTTACATTTGGGCCTATATCAACATAATTGCCAATCTCTACATCATGTCCAAGATTTGCTCCTGCCCGGATTAGGGTATTGTCACCAATCCGCACGCCAGGTTGAACCGACGTATAGGAGCAAAGGACAGAGCCTTTGCCTACAGAGGTGTTAAATCCGAGCACAGCCGTAGGGTGAATCAATGTAGCCATGCGGTCGGCCGGAATGCTCAGGGATTTAAGCAATTTGGTTCGTTCCAGCATTTTTCCGACCGTCAGCAAAGCAAAACAAAATTCAACATCTGCCGGTAGTGTTTGCCAGTCTGTCGATTTCCCCAACACAGGCCAGTCCCACAATAACTCACCAGGATTGAGGTGGTCATTTAAAAAGCCAAATAATTCGATGTCCGCACCTGAGCGGCGCATGTCGCAGATAATTTGCGCTAAAACCATCCCATTGCCGTGCCCGCCAATAATCACTATCCTGCGTGTTTTGCTCATGTGAAATCCTGGCGTATTAATTGACACAAGTGACGAGAATGTTGTTGCCAGTTCTCCATGATGCTGATGGCATTTAAGGACAATTGCTGCAATTTTTCGGGTTTTAGTATCAATTCAAGTACCATCAATTTTAGTTGGTTTGTCAGTGTCTTTGTGTTCGGCTCGCCGAGATAAATAGTGGCCCCTAAGGCCGCCAGCTGTTCGTTTTGCTGCTTTTGGTTAGCTGCAATTGTCCAGACAATTGCTGGCAAGCCAACAGCGCAGCGTTCCCATGCCATAATGCCACCAGCACCAATGGCCAAATCTGCATTATTCATTAATTGCGCAATCTGCTCGGATTGAACCTCCAACTGAAAATAGCTGCCCTGTGTCTGGCAAAATTGCTGCAGTTCAATCAGATAAGGGTACGCAGAGCCGACGATTACATAAACGGTTTCTATCTGGCTTTTGATTGCCGGTGTGCTGAGTGTTGTGCAGACTGCCAGGGTTAAATTGAGTTGATCAACCCCACCGAAACTAACAAACAAGGTGCGTACTTCACTGCGTTGTCTGAATGGGATGTCATTGAATTCAGGACGCAATGGCAAATAACGTGGCCCTGCCAGCATGTGCTTCACATCAGAGTCTTTAAAGGGCGCATTCAAACCAGGGTTGAGCAAAATGTCACATTGATGTGGGCGGTCGCCCAAGCCATCGATGACAGCCAGCTTGGCATTGGTGGCCTTGGTCATCTGCAGTTCCCATTCCAGTGCTAAAGCGAAATGGTCTACCAGTATCCAATCCGGGTCAAACAGCTGCGCCGCTATGGCTGAAAGTGTGTCTTCTGCGTCTTGCCGCTCTGAGGTCCCAAGCCAATGACTGTGACGATATGGCGACGATGTCGCTGAATAATTCGGGTGCAACGGCAGATCAAAAGTATCAAATTCAGGGCTGATCAGTGCGGTGATATGCCCCGGATGCGGTCGACAGCAAAAACGTACGTCCATCTGTAGTTGACACAATTGTCTGGCAATGGTCAGGCAGCGCATTACATGTCCTGTGCCGATGTGGTGGCCACTGTCGGTTCGGATTAATATCCTCTTGGTCAAGGGTTTAACCTTTTAAACAGTTGCTCCGCCACAGTCCAGTCTTCTTCGGTATCAATGTCTTCGACCTGGCTTCTGGGTAAAACAATTGCTGTGGCAAGTGCAGAGAACATGGCTTTGTTTTCAAGAAAGGCGTCGGTTTTTCCCCAATAGAACTGACCGGCGTCATGATAGGCAGGCACCAGATCCTGAGATCTGCTGGTTCGGTGTTCTGGCTGGAACATATTGACGCCACCATTACTGTCCATAAACAATGCTCTCTGTATCGGATAGGGGTAACTTGTGACAGGAAAGCAAAATTCTTTTTGGGAATTAATAAGTGTCTTAAATGATTCGTTTAGCAATGCTGCGGTGACAAAAGGGGCCGTCGGATAAATGCAGCATACATACACAGGATTCAGTTGTTCCGTTTGAGCCCATTGAATGGCGTGATTGACCACAACCCGGGTTGTCGCGTAATCGTCCGCCAGTTCTGCTGGTCTGATAAAGGGGACTTCTGCGCCATAGGTTTTAGCAACTCTGGCAATTTCACTGCTGTCGGTAGATACAATAATTCTGTCAAACAGGTTACTTGCCCTGGCTGCTTCGATTGACCAGGCAATCATAGGTTTGCCACAAAATGCCCGAATGTTTTTCCCTGGAATACGTTTACTGCCGCCGCGGGCTGGAATGATTGCTAACTTCATAATAACTGCACCAGCTGTTCACAAATGTAGTTTTGCTGAGCCTCTGTTAAATCCGGATACAGCGGCAGGCTGATAATGCCACGGTAAAACTGCTCAGCTTGCGGGAAATCACCCGCAGAAAAACCTAACTGCTGGTAATAAGGTTGGGTGTGAATGGGGATGTAATGCACGTTTACACCTATACCCGCAGCGCGTAGCGCGTTAAATACTTCAAGCCGCTTTTCGGGTTGCTGCAACTGAACGATATATAAATGCCAGGCACTTCGTTCTAAGGCTTCAACAGGCGGCAGCACTAAAGGGGATTCTGCTAACATGCGGTTGTAGCGTTTAGCCAGTTCGCGTCGTTTACTGACAAAGGCGGTGAGCTGGCGGCTTTGGCTCAGGCCTAATGCACCCTGTAGCTCAGTCATCCGATAGTTAAATCCCAGCTCCAGTTGTTGATAGTACCAAGGGCCATCCGGAGCGTCCTGCATCAGTGCCGGATCACGGGTGATACCGTGACTGCGCAGACGTCGCATGGCTTCAGCCAGCGGAGGCTGATTTGTCAGTGCAGCGCCACCTTCAGCAGTGGTAATAATTTTTACCGGGTGAAAACTGAATACAGTAATATCACTAAAGGTGCAGCAGCCGACAGGCTTACCAGAATACTCTGCACCGACCGCATGAGACGCATCTTCAATCACTTTAAAACCGTAACTTTGGGCCAGTTGCTGTAACTGCTGCATATCACAGCTATAACCTGCCAGATGTACCGGTATCACCAAATCCGGTAGCTCGTTGCACATAGCTGCCGCTTCTAGTTTGCGCGCCAGCGCCGCCATATCCATATTGCCGCTTTGCAGCTCTACGTCGACAAAATCAACCACGGCGCCACAATACAAAGCGCAGTTTGCAGATGCGACAAAACTGATGGGAGAGGTCCAGACCCGGCTTTGTGGACCTACACCCAAGGCCAGACAGGCAATATGTAACGCTGAGGTGGCGCTGTTTACCGCGACGACGTCTTTTGCTCCGGTCAAACCTGCCAGTGCATGTTCGAAGGCCGGTACTGCGGGTCCTTGGGTCAGAAAGTCGCTTTGCAGTACCTGTAATACAGCATTAATGTCTTGCTGGCTGATATGTTGTCGACCATAAGGGATCAAGACATTGCCTCCAGGTTAAAGGAACGAATTTGTTCTACGGTCAGAAAGTGAGGATTTTTGTCGGACACGTATTCAAAACCAGGTGCTACCAAAGCACCTTTTTCGTTCAGTGCATTGCTGGAGAAATCATTGGTGCGGTTAAAAAATTTGATGGCCGGAGCGATCACAAAGTGATCAGGGAATTCATAGGTGTGGTAAGACATATCACCAGGACACATCATTTCATGCAATTTTTCCCCTGGGCGTATCCCGACTTCTTTTTGCGATAAATCAGGGGCCATTGCCTGGGCCAAATCCACGATGCGGATTGAAGGGATTTTCGGTACAAAAATTTCGCCACCCAACATGCGTTCGAAGTTTTTTAACACAAAATCAACGCCTTGCTGCAGGCTTATCCAAAAGCGGGTCATGTCTTTGTGGGTAATAGGCAGATGATCATTGCCTTTCTCACAAAGCTGCTGGAAAAATGGTACCACTGAACCACGGGAACCGACCACATTGCCATAACGCACCACTGAAAAACGGGGTTTGCTGCCGCCAGAAATATTGTTGGCAGCCACAAACAGTTTGTCAGAAGCGAGTTTAGTGGCGCCATATAAATTTACAGGATTGGCGGCTTTGTCGGTCGATAGCGCAATCACTTTTTCAACCTTATTTTCAATAGCGGCGTGAATGACATTTTCCGCGCCATTGATATTGGTTTTGATGCATTCCATCGGGTTGTATTCGGCGGCAGGCACTTGTTTCAGTGCGGCGGCGTGGATCACATAATCAACCCCACGCATGGCTCTGACCAGGCGTTCCTGATCGCGCACATCACCAATCATGTAGCGCATACAAGGCGCATTAAACTCCTGCTGCATTTCGAACTGCTTCAGCTCGTCGCGGGAATAAATGATGATTTTTTTCGGCTTATAGCGTTCGAGCAAGGTCTTGGTGTATTTCCGACCGAAGGAGCCGGTGCCTCCGGTAATAAAAATGCTTTTATTATCAAACATAGACACTCCTTCTGTGTCGGAACTTTGACAGTTACAGAGAAAATAGCATATTTCATTCCAACAGTGAAAAGTGCTTATTTATTAAATGTTTGCACTGAGTCATTTCGCGAAGTCTATTCCTCTGTGGAGGTTGCGTCAAAACGACAGCGCTGTTGTAGAGTCGGGCGCTTTTAACTACACTTTGTGTCTGGTTACTGTCAGAGGTTGTCCGTATGAAAATTACCCCAAATTCAATCGCCGATCATTCACTTCGTACCAGTAGCAACGAAGGTAATGATTTACTGAAAAAACTGGCCACAGGCAAGCGTGTGAACAGTGCGGCTGATGATGCGGCCGGGTTGCAGATTATTGACCGCCTGACCTCGCAGATTAATGGCTCTGAACAAGGGATACGCAATTTATACGATGGTATTTCACTGGCACAGACGGCTGAAGGTACTCTGGCCGGTGTGTCTGACAGCCTGCAGCAGCTGCAAACGCTGAATGTGCAGGCCGGGAATGGTATCTATACCCAAAGTGATTTGGCGGCTTTGCAGGACCAGGCGACCCAGCTGGGCAAAGGCATTACCGACCAACTCAGCCGCAGCAGCTTTGCAGGTCAAAAGTTGTTTGATGGGGGCAATAAACTCAGTTTTGAATCCGGCAGCGGTCAGTTGCAACTGGAAACCGGCGATTTGAGCAGCGAATTCAGTAATGCGGGGCTGGATAACATTGACCTGACCAGCAGTGCCGGACGCAGTAGCCTGCAGGCTTCACTGGAGTCTTTTACTCAACTGGTGAATTCCAATCGTTCCAGCCTGGGGGCGGGGATCAACAGCTTCAGCTCGGCCATTAACAGTCTGGCAGAACAGGAAGTGAATACGTCGGCCGCCCGCAGCCGGATTGAGGATTTGGATTACGCACAGGCCAGCTCGCAAAAAGCCGCCAACGATGTACTGCAACAAAGCTCTTTGGCCGTCACGGCCCAAAGCCGGATCTCGGCAGAACGCGCTCTGCAACTGCTCAGTTAAGGTCGGACGACCTCGAAACGCTGGATTTTTGACGCGAGTGTCAAAAATCCAGCGTTTTACCTTGCAAGCTGAACTCTCCGCTGTACAATGGAATAAAAAAGCGCATCGGATAAAAGACCTTTTTTAAGCCTATGAGTAATAAGCTTTATATTCTAGATCAACACGAGTCCAGAGCTTTACGTCTCGCTGCAGTGCTGAGCTTTATCGGTGAAGAGCCACAGCTGCTGGAGGAATCGCAACTGCCGGCTTTTCTGCAGGATGATCCCAAAGCCGTGGTGTTGTTGGGGGCCCTGAGTTCACAGCAGCATCAGCTGTTGATTGAACAACACCCGCTGTGCGCTTTTTTACTGGTTGGGGATAACCTGAAGGTGCATCTGGCTCAGCCCAATGCAGTGGGTTTGCTGACAGAACCTTTCGCTTATGCCTCCTTTACCCAGTTATTACGGGATTGCCAGGAATACCATCGTTTACTGCCAGGGCAACGCAGCCAGGCAGAACAGCATCGTTTTATTGGTATGGTGGGGCAGACCCCGGCCATGCAACAGGTCCGTTTTTTGATCCAGCAAGTGGCCAAAACCGATGCCAATGTGCTGATCCTGGGCGACTCAGGTACAGGTAAAGAAGTGGTCGCCCGTAATATTCATGCCTTGTCCAACAGAGCTGGCGGACCTTTTGTGCCACTGAACTGTGGCGCTATCCCGGCCGAACTGCTGGAAAGCGAGCTGTTTGGTCATGAAAAAGGCGCTTTTACCGGCGCTATTTCCACCCGCAAAGGCCGCTTTGAGCTGGCGCAGGGGGGCACACTGTTTCTCGATGAAATTGGTGATATGCCGCTGCCTATGCAGGTGAAATTGCTGCGGGTGCTGCAGGAGCGGGTATACGAACGGGTAGGCGGCAGTCAGCCGATTAAAGCCGATGTCCGTATTATTGCCGCCACACACAGAGCGTTGGAGCAAATGATCGAAGAGGGCCGGTTTCGGGAAGATTTGTTCTACCGGCTGAATGTGTTTCCAATCGAAACGCCGGCACTGCGTGACCGAGCTGAGGATTTGCCCGCTCTGGTCCAGGAGCTGGTGCACCGGGCCGAACAGCAGGGCCATGCCAGAGTCAAGTTTACTGAGCGGGCTCTGGACAGTCTGAAGTTGCACAGCTGGCCGGGCAATGTCAGGGAGCTGGCGAACCTGGTGGAGCGTATGGCCATTATGTTTCCGAACCAGGTGGTGGATGTCGCCGAATTACCGCAAAAATACCGTCATCTGGATGTGGACACTTATGTGCCGCAGTACCCGGATGCGTTGCAGGAGCGCGACGCCATCAACGAACTTTTTCAGTTCAGTGACGAGGATGAGGAGGAACACTTAGTCAATCCGAATCTGAGTAACGGCGTTGGTGATCCGTCTTTGTTGCCGGAACATGGGCTGGATCTGAAAGAGTTTCTGGCGGAGCTGGAGATTTCGCTGATTTCTCAGGCGCTGGAGCGTCATGAATATGTAGTGGCCCGCGCTGCCGACCTGCTGTGTTTACGCCGCACCACCCTGGTAGAGAAAATGCGTAAATACAATCTGATGCGTGACGAAAGCTAAAGCGTCATCCCACACTGCGGGGGCTGGTTATACTCAACCCCCGTGCTGTCAAAAAAATGTTCTCTTAAGGTTCTGATTTAAAACAATAATATTTGTGGCATGTCTTGTGCATTGCTTTGGCGAATGTCAAAGTTTTTGTGGGGTTGCCATGAGCAGAGCCTATGCCTATGTTTCCATTGATGCAGTGCAGTCAGAAGCTGATCACTGTGCGGATGCTATTCGCACGGCCAAACGGCTGGAGCATCTGATCCACAAGCTGCCAACCGGCATTGTGGTACTGGATGAGCGTGGTTTTGTCGCCCAGGCCAATCCGGTTGCGCGCTCTATGCTGGGCGAACCTCTGACCGGTCAGCGTTGGCTGGATATTATCAGCAGAGCTTTCAGGCCGCGCAGTGACGACGGTATGGAAGTGTCTTTGCAGGATGGCCGCCGCGTCAAGCTGGAAATCAGCTCCATGGAACCCGAAACTGGGCAGTTGATCGTGTTGACCGATCTGACGGAAACCCGTCAGTTGCAAAGCCGCATGGCACATTTACAACGTTTATCGACGCTTGGGCGCATGATGGCGTCGTTGGCACACCAAATCCGCACCCCGTTGTCTTCCGCCCTGTTGTACGCACAGAACCTGGGTAGTCCAAAATTGAACCCTTTATCCCGTGAGCAGTTCCAGCACAAGCTGGTGGCCCGTCTGCAGGATTTAGAACAGCAGGTCAATGACTTGCTGTTATTCGCCCGTGCGGGGCGCGAACAGCAGGTGGTGCCTTTGTCGATGCAGCAGCTGCTCAGCGAAGTCTTTGCCGGTGTGGAGGTGTTGATTGAGCAGCAACAGGGCCGGATCCAGGTGGAGCTGCCGCAACCGGATGTGCAAATTCTTGGCAATGCCCGCAGCCTGGCCGGTGCTATTCAAAACCTGCTGCAAAACAGCATGCAGATCATAGGCCCCGGCGCTTTATTAAAGCTGGAAGCCCGGCTGGCACCAGACAATCCACAACAGGTGCTGATTGCGGTGGAAGACAATGGCCCAGGCGTGCCGTCCCATTTACAGCAACAGATTTTTGAACCCTTTTTTACCACGCGCAGCCAGGGGACAGGCCTGGGGCTGGCGGTGGTGCAGGCTGTGGTGCACTCGCACAATGGTCTGGTGCAGTACCGCACCAGCCAAAGTGGTGGGGCCCGGTTTGAACTGGTTTTCCCTTTGTATCAGGCGGTGATGCAGCCGCAGGAGTTGGATTATGCACACAACTAACATTCTGGTGGTTGAAGACGATTCAGGTTTGCGTGAAGCCTTGGCTGATACCCTGAACCTGGCTAATTATCAGGTACTGCAGGCTGAAAACGCCGAGCAGGCACTGAGTTTATTAAAGCAGCACAAGGTGGCCTTAGTGGTCAGTGACGTGCAGATGGGGGCTGTCTCAGGCCTTGAACTGCTCAAAAGCATCAAGCTGAATTACCCGGCTTTGCCTGTGCTGATGATGACTGCTTACGCCAATGTCAATGATGCTGTGCTGGCCATCCGTCAGGGCGCCGTGGATTACCTGGCCAAACCTTTTGCACCTGAGGTGCTGGTGAATATGGTGGCCCGTTATGCTTTGGCTGAAACTGTGGATGCGATTGAACCTGTCGTGGCCTCTGAGCAGGGGCAGCAGTTGATCCGCCTGGCGGCAAAAGTGGCGCGTTCGGATGCCAATGTGCTGGTGCTGGGCCCCAGTGGTTGTGGTAAAGAAGTGCTGGCCCGCTATATCCATCAGCAAAGCCCACGCCAGAGTGGCCCTTTTGTCGCCATTAACTGCGCTGCCATTCCGGAGAACATGCTGGAAGCCACCTTGTTTGGCTATGAAAAAGGCGCTTTTACCGGTGCCATTCAGTCTTGCCCCGGTAAGTTTGAACAAGCCCAGCAAGGCACCATTCTGCTGGATGAAATCAGTGAAATGGACCTGAACCTGCAGGCCAAGTTATTACGGGTGCTGCAGGAGCGTGAGGTTGAGCGGTTGGGCAGCCGGAAAACCGTCAAACTGGATGTCCGGGTGGTCGCCACCAGTAACAGAGATCTGAAGCAGGCAGTGGCAGAAGGTCTGTTTCGCGAAGACTTGTTCTACCGGCTGAACGTGTTCCCCCTGACCTGGACGGCTCTGGCTGAGCGGCCTGCAGATATTCTGCCATTGGCGCAGCACTTGCTGGAGCGGCACAGCCGCCAGACAGGCCTGGCGGCGCCGCAACTGTCGTTGGCTGCGCAACAAAAACTGCTGCAACACAGCTGGCCGGGCAATGTGCGGGAGCTGGACAATATTATGCAGCGCTCGCTGATTATTTCGGATGGTGAAGTGATAGACGCGGACGATATTCTGCTGGAAATTGTTCCCGTCAGCAGCGCAGCGGCTGTGCCCGCCGTGCAGGACCCGGATCTGAGTCTGTTTAAATCTGAGCTCTATGAACAGGAGCACCGCATTATTCTGGAAACCATGAAAGCCTGTGCCAACAGCCGCAAGGATGTGGCGGAACGGCTCGGCATCAGCGCCCGAACTTTACGGTATAAACTGGCCCGGATGCGGGAATCCGGTATTCAGTTACCGGCCTGAGAGCGCTGAACCGACCCGTTTATCAGCAGCCTGACCCGTCAACAGACATCAGGCTGCTGAGAAGCAGTTTCTGCGAATTTTTCACCTTCTCCTCACTAAAAAGCTCCGCAGACCCGCTCTGATTTTTTGTTGAATTCATATTTAATTCAATATCTTAATTTTATTTTTTGTGTTGCTGCTGAGCTTTGAACTGGCCATTGGCTGACTCTGGCATGACTTGTGCTTTACCTCTGTTATCTGAAGCCGACAACAAAGTTTTGACAGGTGCTTACCATGAAAATCCAGGGCCATAGCTTATATCAGGAAATGCAATCCATGATGCTGGAATCCCGTGCCGTATCAACGGATCTGGCGCTGCCAAAACAGCCAGCTATCAATACCAGCCAGTCGGATTTTTCCGCCATGCTCAAAGGTGCTCTGGACAACGTCAATGCGTTGCAAGGGGAAAGCCGTAATTTGAGTACGGCCGTAGAGATGGGCGACCCTCGTGTATCACTGGCCCAGGCCATGATTGCCGGCCAAAAAGCGTCACTGGCTTTTGACGCAACTGTGCAGGTTCGCACCAAGCTGGTGGAAGCCTATAAAGAAATTATGTCGATGCCTGTGTAGTAAGGAGTAGAAGGTGGCTGAAAGTACATCAACAGAATTGGCACTGGCATCCGACGAATTCAGTAAGATGCCAGAGCAGCAGGAGCAGAAATCTGGCTTTCTGGGCTCCGCCGGTGGTATGGATATGGTGCGTCAGATCAGCCTGATTGTGGCGCTGACCATTTGTATAGCCATAGCCGTCCTGATTATTCTCTGGGCCCGTGAGCCGGAAATGCGGCCTTTAGGCACTTTTGAAACCCAGGAGTTAATTACCACACTGGATTACCTCGACGCGCAGAAAATTGATTACAAACTCGAAGGCAGCACCATTTTGGTCAATGGCGACGAGTACCAGAATATCAAGCTGGATATGGTGCGGGCCGGTGTGCAGCAGCAACAAAGTTCAGGTGATGAAATTCTGATGCAGGACAGTGGCTTTGGTGTCAGTCAGCGTCTGGAAACTGAACGGTTAAAACACAGCCGTGAGCAACAGCTGGCGCGCACTATCGAACAGATGCAAAACGTAGCCTCGGCCCGGGTGTTGCTGGCTATTCCGAAAGAAAATATTTTTGCCCGTCGTGAAAAACAACCCTCCGCCACAGTGATGATCAGCGTCAAAGGCAATAAAAGCCTGAAAGAAAGCGAAGTGGACGCCATTGTGGACTTGGTGGCGTCTGCGGTGCAGGGTCTGGAGCCCAGCCGTGTCACAGTGACCGACCAGAACGGCCGCTTGCTGAACAGTGGCTCGCAGGACGCCAGTTCAGCCCGGGTGCGTAAAGAGTATGAAATGGAGCGGGCCAGGGAAGAAGAGTATCGTCAGAAAATTGACTCTATTCTGATCCCGGTGCTGGGCGTCGATAACTACACAGCTCAAGTCGACCTGTTAATGGATTTTACGGCGGTGGAGCAAACCCAAAAACGCTTTAACCCGGACTTGCCGGCTGTGCGCAGTGAAATGAGTATTGAGCAAAACAGCATTGGCGGCGGTGTGGGAGGCATTCCCGGCGCTTTATCCAACCAGCCACCACTGAACAGCAATATTCCGGAACAGGTTGGCGGGGAAGGCGCCCAACCGGTGATCCCAGGCCGTAACAGCAAAGAAATTACCAAAAACTATGAACTGGACACCACCATCAGCCATTCGACCCAACAATCCGGTGTGATCCGCCGCATTAGCGTGTCAGTGGCGGTGGACTACAAACCAGGCGATGCAGCGGCCGAAGGCGAAGCGGCTGCACCGCAAGCCCGTACCCAGGCGGAGCTGGCGAATATACGCCGGCTGCTGCAAGGGGGGATTGGCTTTGATGTGCAGCGCGGCGATACCATTGAAGTGGTGTCAGTGCCATTCGCCCGCGAAGCGTTGATCACCGAAGAAGAACCTCCTATTTACGAGCAGGAGTGGTTTATGCGGATGATGAAACTGCTGGTCGGCACCCTGATTATTATTGTGTTGATCCTGGCCGTCATTCGTCCGATGCTTAAACGTCTGATTTACCCAGAAGACACCACAGAGGTGTATGATGAAGCCTCACTGAGCAGTGGTCTGGATCTGGGTGATGAAACCATGGATATGCTGACCAAAGAATTTGACGCGAAGTCGGTTGGTTTTGCGGCTGATGGCACCCTGATGCTGCCGGACTTGCATGGTGACGAAGACTTATTAAAAGCGGTGCGGGCTCTGGTAGCCAACGAACCTGAACTGTCCTCTCTGGTCGTGAAAAACTGGTTAAGCGAAGATGAGTAATGTAGATACGATCAAACCCACCTTTGATGTGGGCAAACTGGATGGCGTGGAGAAAGCCGCCATCCTGTTGCTGAGTCTGTCCGAAGAGGATGCGGCGCAAATCCTGAAGCACCTGGAACCCAAGCAGGTGCAGAAGGTGGGGATGGCAATGGCACAGATTGAAGATCTGAACCAGTCCAAAATTGCCGCCGTGCACAAGCTGTTTATCGAACAGATCCAGAACTTCAGCACCATCGGCTTCCAGAGCGAAGAATTTATCCGCCGTGCCTTAACGGCTGCGTTGGGTGAAGAAAAAGCCTCGAATCTGATTGACCAGATTATTCTGGGCGGTGGCGCCAAAGGCCTGGATTCCCTGAAGTGGATGGATTCGAAGCAGGTGGCCAACATTATCCGCAACGAACACCCGCAGATCCAGACCATTGTGCTGTCTTATCTGGAACCAGAGCAGTCGGCGGAAATTTTGTCGCAGTTCCCGGAGAAGGTGCGGCTGGATTTAACCATGCGTATTGCCAACCTGGAAGAAGTTCAGCCCGCCGCGTTGCAGGAACTGAACGAAATTATGGAAAAACAATTTGCCGGCCAGGCCGGTGCGCAGGCAGCGAAAATGGGCGGCCTGAAAGCAGCCGCCGATATCATGAACTACCTGGACACCAATGTCGAAGGCCAGCTGATGGACGCCATCCGCGAGCACGACGAAGAAATGGCGCAACAAATCCAGGATTTGATGTTTGTGTTCGAAAACCTGTTGGATGTCGACGACAGAGCCATTCAGACCATTTTGCGCGAAGTGCAGCAGGATGCGCTGATGAAGGCACTGAAAGGCGCCGACGAAAACTTAAAAGAGAAAATCCTGAAGAATATGTCCAAACGTGCAGCCGAGTTGCTGATGGACGATTTGGAAGCCATGGGCCCGGTACGGGTCAGCGAAGTCGAAGCGGCGCAAAAAGAAATTCTGTCTGTGGCCAGACGTCTGGCCGATGCAGGCGAAATTATGCTCGGCGGCGGTGGCGGCGAAGATTTCCTCTGACGGAGTAACAGATGACCGATCATTTCCGGGGTAAGCAGCCCTTTGAACCCGACGAGGAGTTGCTGGAGTTACTGAAGCAATGGCCGGCACCAGTGCTTGAGGCAGACCGTAAAAGGGCTCCGAACCGCACCAACGCCTTATATAAAACCAGGCCTGATCCGAAAATTGTGCCTGCAGCAGACGAGAGCGCAGAGCTTGAGTTAAAGCCGTTAACGGCTGAGGATATTGAACAAATCCGCCAGGCCGCTTACGACGAGGGTTTTAACGAAGGCAAAGCTGCCGGCTTTGAACAAGGCTACCAGGACGGCCAGAATCAGGGCCTGCAGGATGGCTTAAAACAAGGCCAGGAGGAAGGCAAAACACTGGGGCTGGAAGATGCGGCAGCGGAAGTGGATGCCATCAAACAGCAGCTTTCCCAGTTAGTGGACCAACTGCAGCAACCCCTGGCACAAGTGAATGACCAGGTGAAGCAGCAACTGACCGAGTTGGCGCTGCGGATGGCCGAGGCAGTGATTGGCGTGGAAGCCAAAACCAACCCTGCAGTGATTCTACAGACCGTCAGTGATGCTGTGGCGGTACTGCCGCTGCAAACCGAACAGGTGCTGATTAAACTGCACCCGGACGATTTGGCTGTGCTGCAACAGCACTATACAGAAGCTGAACTAACCCAGCGCCACTGGCAATTGCGCGCCGAGCCCAGCCTGGAGCAAGGGGGTTGCCTGATAGAAACGCCATTATCCAGCATAGATCGCAGCCTGAAACAACGTATAGCGACAAGTCTGGAGCACTTTTTGCATAGCCAGTCACAGGATCCTTCTTAACCGGGTACATTCATGGCGGCAACCGATCTTCTGGCCCACCTGAAACAACAGGAACAGTATATTCAGCGGTCGCGGCCTACTCTGGCAGGCCGTTTGGTTCGTGTCGTTGGTTTGACACTGGAAGCCACTGGCTGCACTGCAGGCATTGGCCAGACCTGCAGTGTGGAAACCGCGACTGGCGAGCTGCATGCTGAAGTGGTTGGGTTTGCCAGTGACCGTCTGTTTCTGATGCCAAAAGACGATGTATCTGGCGTGGTACCGGGTGCCCGTGTCACACCATTGCACGATTACAAAGGGGTGCCTCTGACCATGGCGCTGCTGGGCCGGGTCATTGACGGCGCTGGTAAACCGCTGGACGGCAAAGGCCCTGTGCTGAGTCAGGAATTTGGCGGCCGCAAAAAACCTCCGATTAACCCGTTGCAACGTCAGCCTATCCATGCACCGCTGGATGTGGGGGTTCGCGCTATCAACAGCATTATTACGGTCGGCAAAGGCCAGCGTATGGGCCTGTTTGCCGGTTCTGGTGTGGGGAAATCGGTGCTGCTGGGCATGATGACCCGTGGGACCTCGGCCGATGTGATAGTGGTAGGGCTGGTCGGTGAACGGGGTCGCGAGGTCAAAGAGTTTATCGATGAAATTCTGGGCGAAGAAGGCCGGGCCCGTTCAGTCGTCGTGGCTGCCCCCGCCGATGTATCGCCGCTGATGCGGTTAAAAGGCTGCGAAACTGCCGTGCAGGTGGCGGAGTATTTTCGCGAGCAAGGCCTGGATGTGTTGCTGCTGCTCGATTCAGTGACCCGGTATGCCCAGGCGCAACGGGAAATTGCGCTGGCCGTAGGGGAGCCACCTGCGACCAAAGGTTATCCGCCTTCGGTGTTTGCCAAATTACCGGCCTTGGTGGAGCGGGCGGGTAACGGCGCGGCCGGTCAGGGCTCCATTACCGCGTTTTACACTGTGTTGTCGGAAGGTGATGATTTGCAGGACCCCATTGCCGATGCCGCCCGTGCCATTCTGGATGGTCACATAGTGCTGTCGCGGCAACTGGCGGACAGTGGCCACTTTCCCGCTATCGACATCGAAAAATCCATCAGTCGGGTGATGCCTGCGGTCACCAGTATGGAGCACCAGAAACTGGCCCGAGGTGTCAAACAGTTGTATGCCTCCTACCAGCAAAGCAAAGATTTAGTCGCCATTGGTGCGTACGTGCGGGGGGCTGACCCGCAGCTTGATCTGGCCATTGGCCTGATGCCAAAGATCCGCAGTTTTTTACAGCAGGAGATGAAAGAAGTGGTGCCTTACGACGACAGTCTTGCGCTGCTGGAACAACTGTTACCCTCAGCCAAAGGAAAATAAAGGATGGCACTGGCGCAATTGCAACTGCTGGTGAAATTCCAGCAGGAAAAAGAAGACAAGCTGCGGGCGCTGTATCAGGGCGCTCTGGCGAACTATCAGAACATGCAACAAAAGTTTGACGGTCTGGCCGCATACCGGACGGATTATCTGCAACAAACTCACCAGCGTGGTCAGCAGGGGCTGGCGAGCCGCCAATTTAATCAGTACCTGAACTTTATCAGTAAATTGGATAAAGCACTGAGCCAGCAACAACAAATGGTGCAGCAAGCCAAAGCGGCTGCAGATCAGCGCATGCGGCAGTATCTGGAAATGCAAAAAAAGCGCAAAGCGTTGGAGCATCTGATTGAAAAAGAGCAGTTGGTACAGCAAGCCAAAGCTGCCCGGCAGGAACAGAAACTGCTGGATGAAATTGCCACTCAGCAGTTTTTCCGTCGCGTGTCGTAAATTCTGGCGCGGGAATTGAATAGATAAACCAATAACACGATTTTTGTCAGATGAAGAATGGGTGGTTGTGGCAGCCATGATGCTGCAACACTCTGAGGCGGAGTAACCTATGACCGACTTGATGATCACAGCACTGATGGGGCGGGATAACGCATTAAACCCGGCCAAAAGCGCCAAGGCTCTGGTTGCTGATGACTCAGACAGCCGTTTTTCCGACGAGCTGGCACAGCAGGTACAGGCCGCAAACTCTGTGACTGAACAGAAAAGAAAAAGGCAAAGTCTTGCCGCCGCACAGGCTGAAAAAACGTCTGGGTCGAACATCAATACGAAAAAAGCAGCGGCTTCCTCAACATCTGAGCCCAATCTGGTTTCGGACGAAGCTGAAATCAACGCGGACAAGCTGACACTGCCGGTGAAAAATCAGCCGTTACCTAAAACCCATGATCTGACAATCCCCGAAGCGCAGCCGGCCTTTGCATCAGACTCCGTGGCACAGGACAAGGGGGAGATGGGCAGTCAGCTTGGCACGGCACTTGTGGTGGAGGATGAGCCGACTGCGCCAGAGCAACACAGCAAAATACCTGGCACAGCTCCCACAGAGTTTGAGCTGCTGAAGTATCTGGACAATGCTATTTTGTTAAGCAAAACCCTGCAAAATCAAGCAAGTTCGGGCGGAAACGCCACTGAGACTGCTCACAGCGACCCTGAGATGTCAGCGGATCTGCTGCAGTTTCTGGATAGGCAGGGTGACGAGGTAAAAGAAAAACTGGACGGCGATTTCACTTTGGCGGCTGCTAAAAATGTGGCGCAGGACAAGGAACAGACCTTAGCTGCCGCTAAGCAGTCTTTGGTGGAATTGGCAGAAAAAGAAATAAAACAGAAAGTAACAAAAACAGTGGCTGAGCAGCGACAACAAAAAGCAGCGGATGCAGTACAGCCATCTGACGCTGTTCAACTGACTGTCGGTACAGAGGGTGTTGCGCAAGACAAACTGATTTCAGCCGCAGCACTTCTCAACACAGGTGCAGGACAAAAAACATCGGCAGCAATGGTCGCTAAGGGCACAACAAATGAAAACAATGACACAGAAGCCGCTGTTTCATTGAGCAGCTCAGCGGATGGAGTGTTCACAGAAACTGCAATGACGGACAGTCAGGCCTTAATGGGGACTGAGATGACGCTCATTGAAGCCACTACGCCAACATCAAGTGAGACCCAAACGACGACGGATGTCCCTGAAGCTGCTTTGTCTGTGGCTGAGCAGACTGCTGAGGTTACCGAATCGTCCAATCCACCCCTTGCACAGCAGTTGCAGAGCGACAGTGTAGCGTTCGTTCATGCAGAGCCATCGAAAGCTGATAAAACCAGCAATAGTGCTCTGGAGCCTGAACAAAAAGTGAACGCAGAAAGATCGGCCGAGCACGGCGAGGTGCTGATGTCATCCGAACAACAGACGGACACTCAGCAGGAGCAGCAGGGGCAACAACAGACCTTGCCGCAGCAGTCAGCGGAAGCCTCCATCCGGCCAGAACGAATGGTGTTACAGCAAAGTTTCCAACAGGAGCTAAAAGAGGCTATTGCTCAGGAAAAAGTGGTGCAGGGTCAGGAGCTGAACCAAAGGCTGAACCCGCAGGCGCAGCGCCAGGCGGATCTGTTGGGGCAAAAACTGAACCTGATCCAGCCGGAAGCGTCTGCCCAGCTGAAGGAGCAGGTGATGCTGATGGTTCGTGACAAAGTACAAACCGCAGAAATCCGGCTGGACCCGGCTGAGCTGGGTTCAATGCAGGTGAAAATCAGCATGCAGCAAGACCAGATGTCTGTGCAGTTTGTCGTACAAAACGGCCAGACCCGTGACCTGATGGAACAACAGATGCCACGTTTACGTGACTTGTTGCAGCAGCAGGGCATTGAATTAAGCCAGGGCTCAGTCCAGCAGGACAGCTCATCAGGTCGTCAGGCCTCGGATGGATCTGGCCAGGGCCAGAATGGCCGCAGCGCGACTGCAGGTCATGGTTTAGGCGGCGAAGATGACCTGACTGCTGTTCAGGTGCAGGTGGCGGTGTCTGACCGGGTGGTGGACTATTACGCCTGACATGAACTGACAGGCCAGTAAAGCAGCAGCCGGGCACCAACTTATCATTGCCTTTGCCGGAAGCCGAGGTCAATAATACTGGTCATTCAGCCGGAAGAGGACGAGCAATGGCAGCGGGAAAAGGTAAAGACTTAGAAATAGCCGATGGTTCAGGCAAAAAGAAGAAACTGATTATTATTGGCGCCGCAGTGGGCGTGCTGGCCATAGGGGGCGGAGCCTTCCTGATGATGTCGGGGGGCTCGGAGCCGGCCCCGATGGAAGCTGAGGTAGCCGCCGAGGGCGCCGCTCCTGCTGAAGGTGACGCAGCCGCTGGCGCCAATAAAGGCTCAGCACTTTATGTCACTATGCCACGGCCTTTTATTTTTAATGTGCCGGGGGCGACCAAAGACCGGCTGGTGCAAATTAAAGTGCAGCTGCTGGTACGGGGCAGCAACAATGAAGAGACGGCCAAAGTGCATATTCCGCTGATTGAAAGCACCTTGCTCAGAACCTTCAGCACCAGCAATGCAGAGCAGCTGATTACGGTGGACGGCAAAGAAGAGCTGAAGAAAAAGGCCCTGCGGGAAGTGCAGGATGCGCTGACCGGCGTGGCCGGATCGGAAGTGGTGGAAGACGTATTGTTTACTGGTTTTGTGATGCAATAAGAGAGCGGCAACTTGACTGATTTATTGTCCCAGGACGAAATTGACGCGCTATTACATGGCGTTGATGATGTCGAAGAAGAAGAGGTTGAAGACAGTGGTGACGGCCGAGGCCGTGGCGCCACTGAGTATGACTTTTCTTCACAAGACCGCATTGTGCGTGGCCGGATGCCGACGCTGGAAATGGTCAATGAGCGTTTTGCCCGCCATATGCGGATCAGTCTGTTTAATATGATGCGCCGTACTGCCGAAGTGTCGATTAACGGCGTGCAGATGATTAAGTTCGGTGAATACGTACACACCCTTTTTGTTCCGACCAGTTTGAATATGGTGCGGTTCCGTCCGCTCAAAGGCACAGGTCTGATCACGATGGAAGCCCGCCTGGTATTTATTCTGGTGGACAACTTCTTTGGTGGTGATGGCCGTTACCATGCCAAAATTGAAGGCCGTGAATTTACCCCCACCGAACGCCGTATCATTCAGATGCTGCTCAAGCTCATCTTTGAAGATTACAAAGAAGCCTGGGCACCGGTGATGGATGTGTCCTTTGAATACCTCGACTCGGAAGTCAACCCGGCGATGGCCAACATCGTCAGCCCGACCGAAGTGGTGGTGATCAGCTCTTTTCATATTGAGCTGGATGGCGGCGGTGGCGACTTCCACGTGGCCTTGCCGTATTCGATGCTGGAACCTATCCGGGAGCTGCTGGACGCCGGTGTGCAGAGCGACAAAGAAGATACCGACCTGCGATGGAGTAAAGCGCTGCGCGACGAAATTATGGATGTGAAGGTGGATCTCACCACCAAAATGATGGATATCGAGCTGACACTCGAACAGGTGATGAACCTGAAAGCAGGTGACATTATTCCGGTGGAAATTCCGGAACATATTACGGTGCTGATTGAAGATTTACCAACCTACAGGGCCAAAGTGGGTCGCTCGCGCGACAACGTGGCACTGAAAATTACTGAGAAAATTAAACGTCCTGAATCAGTCAAATCTGAAATGAACGTCTTTACCAAAGGCGGCCGTCGTCTGGACAGCGACGCAGATATCAGTGAACTGGAAGCAGATTTGAATTTGTCTGAACGTACTGAGGATAGATGGTAATGGCAAACGAACAAGACACCATGGACGAATGGGCCGCCGCGCTGGCTGAAGCTGAAGGTGGCAGTGGCGCCGAAGCGGTCGAACTGGATGAACTGAAAGAAGAGCGTGCGCCGCTGACCGTGGATGAAAAACGCAAACTGGACACTATTCTGGATATTCCGGTCACCATTTCGATGGAAGTGGGCCGGGCAAAAATCAGTATCCGCAACCTGCTGCAATTAAACCAGGGCTCTGTCGTGGAGCTGGAGCGTCTGGCCGGTGAACCGCTGGATGTGCTGGTGAACGGCACCCTGATTGCGCATGGGGAAGTGGTCGTAGTAAACGACAAATTTGGGATCCGTCTGACCGACGTGATCAGCCAGATTGAGCGGATTAAGAAGTTACGTTAATGGTTAAACACCTGATGCCACTGCTGTTGTCAGTACCGGCTGTTGCTGAAGAAGCGGTTCAGGCCGCCCCTGTGGGGTCGGGGGCCGATCTCTTGAATGTATTTGGCTCATTAGTCATAGTGCTTGGCCTGTTGTTTGCGCTCGCCTGGTGTTACAAAAAAATGGCGCAGAAACTGCCGGGCTCCGGCCAAATCAAAGTGGTCAGCTCCATGATGTTGGGGCCACGTGAGCGTATCCTCGTTATTGAAATTCAGGGCAAACAGCGGGTGCTTGGCGTGACAGGGCAGCAAATTAATTTTTTATTTGAACTGGAGCAGCCTTTATCTGCGGATCAGCCGCCGCTGGACTGGCGCAGGCAGTGGCAGCAGCTGTTGCAGGGCAAAAAGGAAACCAACTGATGTGGCGATTATTGGCTCTGTTGTTGCTGGTGCTGAGCCCCGAATTGCTGGCTCAGCAGTCAGGTGCCATGTCAGCACTGACAGTGACCACCAACCCGGACGGGTCGCAGGATTACAGTGTGACCCTGCAAGTACTGGCGGTGATGACAGCGCTGAGTTTTATTCCGGCCATTGTCATTATGATGACCAGCTTCACCCGCATTATTGTGGTGCTGGCTATTTTACGTCAGGCGATCGGCCTGCAGTCGTCGCCATCCAACCAGATCCTGATAGGCATCACCTTATTCCTGACCTTTTTTATTATGGCGCCGGTCTTTGATGAAATTAATCAAAAAGCGTTGCAGCCTTATCTGAGCGAACAGATGACGTCCATTCAGGCCTTTGACGAAGCCATCAAGCCAATGAAAGCTTTTATGCTGCATCAGACCCGCTTAAAAGATCTGGAAACCTTCGCCGATATTGCTGGCACGCCGAAAGTTGACAACGTGGCAGATTTGCCGATCACAGTGATTATTCCGGCTTTTATTACCAGTGAACTGAAAACGGCCTTTCAGATTGGGTTTATGATCTTTATTCCGTTTTTAATTATCGACCTGGTGGTAGCCAGCATTCTGATGGCGATGGGGATGATGATGTTGTCGCCTATGATCGTGTCCCTGCCATTTAAACTGATGATGTTTGTGCTGGTGGATGGTTGGTTATTGGTGATGGGCACACTCGCAACCAGTTATGGGGTGGGAACATGAGTCCGGAAACCTTTGTTGATATCTTAAGCGACGCGCTGTGGCTAATCATTCTGATTGTGTCTGTAGTCATAGTGCCATCCTTGCTGGTCGGTCTGATTGTATCCATTTTTCAGGCGGCCACCTCCATTAACGAACAAACTTTAAGCTTTTTGCCACGTTTAATTGTGACCTTGCTGGCGCTGGTGTTTGGTGGGCATTGGCTGACCCAGACGCTGATGGAGTACACCGAAAAACTCTATCTGAGCATTCCGTCGGTACTGGGCTGATGGACTACCCGCTGCAGCAGTTACTTCAGGTTATTGCTGACTTTATGCTGCCCTTTACCCGTGTGGCTGCCATGGTGTTTATTATGGCGGCTTTTGGCGCAAAAAATATCCCAACCCGGGTTAAAACGGCCTATTGCGCCGCCTTTATCCTGATGATTATGCCTGTGGTGCCGCCGGTGCGAGACGTGAACCTGATGTCACTGAATCTGGTGGTGCAGGTGATCCAACAGATTATTATTGGTCTGGCCATTGGGTTTATGTCGCAAATTTTTATTCAGGCCTTTGTTACGGCAGGCCAGGTGTTGGCCACTCAAACCGGCTTGGGGTTTGCCGCGCTGGCCGATCCGGTCAATGGGGTGTCGGTGCCCGCCATAGGTCAGTTTTACCTGATCCTCGCGACTTTGTTGTTCCTGGTCTACGACGGGCATCTGGCGATGTTTCAACTGGTGATGTTCAGTTTTGAATCGCTGCCCATTAACGGTCAGTGGCTGGATGTGAACAAATACTGGCAGATTGCTGAGTTTGGCGGCTGGATTATTGTGACCGCTTTGGCCATCACCATGGCCCCTGTGACCGCTATGCTGGTGGTGAATATTGCCTTTGGTGTGTTGACCCGTACGGCGCCACAACTGAATATTTTTTCCATTGGTATGCCCATCAGCATGATCGCCGGTTTGTTGATCATGTATCTGACGCTGGATACCTTTTTGTATCACTTTAATCTGAACTGGCAGTACAGCATTGACTATACCTGCCGGTTGATTGGCTGCTGACAATGACGGCTGCTAAGTACGGGAGGCGCTAATGGCGGAATCCGGACAGGAAAAGACCGAACAGCCCACCAGTAAAAAACTGGCAGACACCCGTAAAAAAGGTCAGGTGGCACGGTCCAGGGATCTGGCAACTTTTGCGGTGCTGCTTGGCAGCAGTGCAGGTATTCTGATGTTTGGCTCTCAAATCGCGGCTTCAGTGCTGGAGGTGTGCCGTCGGCTGTTGTCGCTGGACGAAAAAGATATTTTTAACCCTTATTCCATGTTTACCGCCTGGGGCGATTCTATCTGGGAATTGTTACCGCCGCTGCTGAAGTTTTTCTTGCTGATTATGCTGGCCGCTTATGTCGGTAGCATTTTAGTGGGGGGCTACAACTTTACCTGGCAGGCCGTTGGCTTTAAGTGGAGCAAACTGAATCCTGCCAGCGGCCTTAAACGCATGTTTGGTATGCAGGCTATGGTGGAGTTGCTGAAAAGTGTGGGCAAAGTGCTGGTGATAGGGGGCTTGACTTACGCGCTACTCAGCACTTTTTTCGACGACATTATGGCGCTGTCGATGATGAGCACGCCGGACGACATCTATGGCGCTGTGGAAATTCTGGCCTGGGTGTTTTTTGGCATCTGTTGCAGCGTGATCGTCATTGCAATGATTGACGCGCCTTATCAGGCGTGGCAACACCATAAGAACCTGAAAATGACACTGCAGGAAGTCAAAGACGAATTTAAAAATCAGGAAGGGGACCCCAGAGTCAAGGGACGGATCCGTACCCTGCAGTATCAGGCTGCCAAGCGCCGCATGATGTCTGCCGTACCAACGGCCGATGTGGTGGTGACCAACCCGACGCACTTTGCCGTGGCACTGAAGTACGATCAAGCCAAGTTCCGCGCCCCTGTGGTCATTGCCAAAGGGGCTGACGAGGTGGCACTGATGATCCGTAAAATTGCCGAAGAAAATAAAGTGCCGGTGCTGGAATCTCCCGCACTGGCCCGTTCTGTCTTCTACACCACTGAACTGGACCAGCCCATACCTGAGCAGCTGTTTGCCGCGGTGGCGCAGGTACTGGCTTATGTTTATCAGCTGAATATGTTCCGCAAAGGCAAAGGCAAACGACCCAAAGCCCTGGCCAGGGAGCTGCCCATACCGGACGATTTCCGCCATTAAACCCGGGGGGGCCCGGTTGTTTAATCAAACTGGAACAGTTTTTGCCTTAGCCTGCTGAATGTCAGTAATTTGTCAGGTTCGAGCATGCAACAAGCCAAGCAGTTATTCTCCCGCATTGACCCGGAGCTATTGTCTTATGCCAAGGGGATAGGTACACCGTTGCTTATTATGGCGGCGCTGGCGATGGTGGTGTTGCCTCTGCCGCCACTGCTGCTGGATGTTTTGTTTACCTTTAATATTTCTTTAGGGCTGGTGGTGTTGCTGGTGACTGTGTACACCCGCAAACCACTGGACTTCGCCATTTTTCCAACCGTGATCCTGGTCGCCACCATTTTGCGGCTGACCCTGAATATCGCCAGCACCCGTGTCATTCTGCTGGAAGGCCATACAGGTTCAGATGCTGCAGGCAAAGTGGTCGAAGCTTTTGGCGAGGTGGTGATTGGTGGTAACTACGCTGTTGGTCTGGTGGTGTTTGCCATTCTGGTGATTATCAACCTGATGGTGGTGACTTCAGGTGCGGCCCGTATTTCAGAAGTGACAGCCCGCTTTACCCTGGATGCCATGCCAGGTAAACAAATGGCCATTGATGCCGACTTAAACGCCGGTTTTATTGATCAGGACCAGGCCCGCAAACGCCGCCAGGAAATTGGCGACGAGGCCGACTTTTACGGTTCAATGGACGGCGCCAATAAATTTGTGAAAGGTGATGCCATGGCAGGCCTGGTGATTATTGCCATCAATATCATTGGTGGTTTAATTATCGGCATTTTGCAGCACGATCTGCCCTTTATGGAGGCGGTTGAGATCTACACCATGCTGACCATAGGCGATGGCCTGGTGGCACAAATTCCTGGTCTGCTGCTGTCCATTGGGACCGCCATTATCGTAACCCGCCAGAACAAAGATTCGGATATGGGCGGGCAAATCGCCGAGCAGTTCAGCAATTTCAAAGTATTGGTGGTCGCCAGCGGCATTATGCTGATTATGGGCATAGTACCTGGCATGCCACACCTGGCATTTTTAACTCTGGCGGCTTTGTTGGGCGGCGCGGCTTATTACCTGTATCGACAAGCCAATCCGAAAGGGGGCGCCGTGGTGGAACCCCGTAAAACCGATGTGGTGCCGGGCAACGAAGTGGCTCCGGTCAAAGAAATCAGCTGGGACGACGTGCATCCGGTGGACACCATTGGCCTGGAAGTGGGTTACCGCTTAATTCCTCTGGTCGATAAGAGTCAGGGCGGTGAATTGCTCAACCGGATCAAAGGGGTGCGTAAGAAACTGTCACAGGAACTGGGTTTTCTGATCCCGGCCGTGCATATCCGCGATAACCTGGATTTAGAACCCAATACCTATCGCGTCACCATGATGGGGGTGACGACGGGCGAGTCGGAATTGCGTCATGACAATGAGCTGGCTATTAACCCGGGCCAGGTCTTTGGTACTGTCAAAGGCATAGCCACTAAAGACCCGGCCTTTGGCCTGGAAGCGGTGTGGATTGCCAAAGGCCAGCGTGAACATGCACAGACATTGGGTTATACGGTGGTGGATGCCGCCACTGTAGTGGCGACCCATTTAAGCCAGATCCTGACCAACAATGCGGCGCAGTTGCTGGGGCATGAAGAGGTGCAGAATCTGCTGGATATGCTGGCGAAAAGTTCCCCTAAACTGGTGGACGCCCTGGTGCCAGAAACCATGCAACTGACGGTGGTGGTTAAAGTGCTGCAGAACCTGCTGCATGAAGGCGTGCCCATCCGCGATATGCGTACCATAGTGCAGACTCTGGTGGACTATGGTGGCAAGAGTCAGGATGTTGACGTGTTAACGGCGGCGTGTCGGGTGGCGTTAAAACGGCTGATTATTCAGGAAGTCGCCGGCAGTGCCGCCGAAGTGCCGGTGATCACCTTTGCGCCTGAGTTGGAGCAGATGCTGCACCAGTCAATGCAATCCGGAGGCAGCGATGGTTCCGGCATAGAACCTGGCCTGGCGGAACGTATCCAGCAGTCGTTGGCAAGTGCGGCACAGAATCAGGAACTGGCGGGTGAGCCTGCCGTTTTACTGACCTCAGGTATTTTACGATCAGTAATGGCACGATTCGTGAAATACAGTATTCCAGGACTACGGGTATTGTCCTATCAGGAAATCCCGGATAACAAACAAATCCGCATTGTCAGTGTGGTCGGTCAGTCGAATTAGGAGTTGAGCCATGAAAATTAAACGCTTTGTTGCCAAAGATATGCGTACTGCGCTGACGGAAGTGAAAGAGTTTTTAGGGCCTGATGCCATTATCCTGTCGAATAAAAAGGTGGCAGGAGGTGTTGAAATTGTTGCTGCCATTGACCCGGATGCCGCGCCAGCCAAGGCATTGCAGGAAACGCAGCCGGAGCAGACAACCAAAGCCTCAACGGGCTCCCGCCTGAACATTAAAGTGGATGACGAGGAAGACGTGGCACCAGCCGATTCCTTGCAAGCCTTGCTGGCCCGTCAAATCAGCAAACAACCAGCAGGCACAGCCGCTGCCAATAAACTGACGCAGTCTAAGGCGGTGGTGACAAACAACCCATTGTTTTCGGCTAAAAATCAACCAGTTGCATCAGGGGAGCGTCAAAGTTCCGCCATGGCTGGTTTTAACATGTCGGAACTGACCAAATACCAGGAACAACAAGCCCGACTGATGCAACAACAGATGGATTCGTTGCGCAATGAAATGTTGTCCATGAAACAGCTGCTGACGCATCAGGTTTCAGGTCTGATGTGGCAGGACCTGGCCCGACGTGAACCTATGCGG
Source organism: Rheinheimera sp. (assembly GCF_037442345.1). GTDB lineage: Bacteria > Pseudomonadota > Gammaproteobacteria > Enterobacterales > Alteromonadaceae > Pararheinheimera. The sequence goes on from NZ_JBBIQL010000024.1 coordinate 41,048, forward strand.
GCGCTGGTGATTGAGAAGTTGCGTGAAATGGGCCTGTCTGAAGCTGCCGCCGATCAAATTGCCTGTTTTATGCCGGAAGACATCAGTGATGCTGAGGCCTGGGACAGTGCGCTGGAATTGTTAACAGGCCAGTTGATTACCACCAATGATGACATTATGCGTCGTGGCGGTATCGTCGCGTTGGTGGGGCCCACTGGCGTTGGCAAAACCACCACAGTGGCCAAGCTGGCGGCACAGTTTGCCAAACGCCATGGCGCGGATCAGGTGGCGCTGATCACCACAGACAGCTTCCGTATCGGCGCTTTTGAGCAGTTGGCGACTTTTGGCCGTATTATCGGCTGTCCGGTGAAACAGGCGAAAGACAGCGACGAACTGGCCATGCTGCTGTCGCAGTTGCAACAGCGTAAACTGGTGTTAATAGACACCGCAGGAATGAGCCAGCGTGATGTGCGACTGGCTGAAAAACTTGCATCTTTAGTGCATAATTCACGTGCCAAAATAAAGAGTTATCTGGTATTGTCTGCGACATCACAGGCCCGCGTGATGCAGGAGACCGTGGAACACTTCAAACGGATCCCGCTGTCGGGTTGTATTTTCACCAAACTTGATGAATGCTTAAGTTTGGGGGAAATTATTAATGTCGCGATCCAGAATGCCCTGCCAGTCAGCTACCTGACCAATGGTCAGCGGGTACCGGAAGACATCGAAATGGCGGATGCCAAAGCGCTGGTCGCGCAAGCAGAACAATTGCGGATCTCCAACAGTAGTGCGGGTTATCAGTGGTATAACGAGACAACCCGGATGGACGGAACCTATGCCTAATCTTCAGATAAATGACGATCAAGCCAGTGGTCTGAGACGAATGAAACAACAAATAATTAAAGTCATCGCAATAACAGGCGGCAAAGGGGGCGTGGGCAAAACCAACGTCTCGCTGAACCTGGCGATGGCGATGTCGCAATTGGGCAAAAAGGTGCTGGTGCTGGATGCTGACCTTGGGTTAGCCAATTGTGACGTCATGTTGGGGTTGCGGGTCGAAAAAAACCTGTCCCACGTATTGTCCGGCGAAGCGGAACTGGATGACATTCTGATTGAGGGCCCTTTTGGTATCAAGATTGTGCCTGCCACGTCTGGGACTCAGTCAATGACCGAACTGAAACCCGCCGAACATGCCGGCCTTATCCGTGCCTTCAGTGAAATGCGCACCCGCTTTGATGTGTTGCTGGTCGATACCGCTGCCGGTATTTCTGACATGGTGCTGAGCTTTTCCCGTGCCTCGCAGGATGTGTTGGTGGTGGTCTGTGATGAACCTTCATCTATTACGGACGCTTATGCGCTGATGAAAATTTTAAGTCGCGAACATGGTGTGCAGCGCTTTAAAATTGTCGCCAATATGGTGCGCTCATTAAAAGAAGGGCAGGAGCTGTTTGCCAAATTAAGCAGAGTGACAGACCGCTTTTTGGATGTGACATTGGAACTGGTGGCGACCATACCTTTTGATGAAAATGTACGTAAGGCGGCGCGTAAGCAAAAAGCTTTTGTGGAAGCATTTCCAAAAACCCCGGCCTCCTTGGCCATTCGAACCTTGGCTACCCGTGCAGTGCAATGGCCAATTCCTCCCGTAGCCTCAGGTCATCTCGAGTTTTTCTTAGAACAATTGGTGCAGCAGCCTGAAGCGCGAGGTCTGGTTTGAACAGTAAACTCGCGGCCTACGGTGCCGCTGATCAGCTGAATCAACTGGTGGAGCGCCATGCTCCGCTGGTTAAACGAATTGCCTACCATTTACTTGCCCGATTGCCTGCCAGTGTGCTGGTTGATGACTTAGTCCAGGCCGGCATGATTGGGCTGATTGAAGCCGCGAAAAATTTTGATGGCAGCAAAGGTGCCAGCTTTGAAACCTTCGCCGGTATCCGTATCCGCGGTGCCATGCTCGATGAAATCCGTCGTGGTGACTGGACCCCCCGTTCTGTGCACCGAAACTCCCGAATGATTGCCGAGGCCATAGCTGAACTGGAAGGCCAGTTGGGCCGGGACGTCAAAGATATTGAAGTTGCTGAAAAGCTTGATATATCTTTAGAGGAGTATCATCATATGCTCAGTGACGCCAGCAGTGGCCGGATCATCGGAATTGAAGATCTGGGCATCTCGGAAGATGTGCTGGTGACGGCAGATGACACTGATGATGATCATTTGTACGAACAACAGGCAAACGATGCGTTTCAGCAGGCACTGGTCAAAAATATCAGTAGCCTGCCGGAGCGGGAAGCGATAGTGTTGTCACTGTATTATAATGACGAGCTCAATTTGAAAGAGATTGGCGCCGTATTGGATGTCAGCGAGTCACGGGTTAGTCAGATTCATAGTCAGGCCTTGGTGCGGCTTCGCTCCAGGATGCAGGATTGGTTGTAATAGTTTGGGAGCCTTAGATTGGGCGCTCATCGGAGGGGACTTTGGATAAGAATATGAAGATTCTTGTGGTTGATGACTTTTCAACTATGAGACGGATCATCAAAAACCTGTTAAGAGATCTGGGTTTCACCAATGTGCAGGAAGCCGATGACGGCAGTACTGCCTTGCCTATGTTACAAAATGGCGATTTTGATTTTGTGGTGACCGACTGGAACATGCCGGGAATGCAGGGCATTGACCTGCTGCGTGCTATTCGCGCCGATGGGAAACTGAAACATATCCCTGTGCTGATGGTGACTGCCGAAGCGAAAAAAGAACAAATTATTGCGGCCGCTCAGGCCGGGGTTAACGGCTATATTGTCAAACCATTCACTGCGGCGACATTACAGGAAAAGCTGGCCAAAATCTTCGAACGTCTGGGTTAGTCGGTAACTGACAAAGGAGTACACCATGTCTGTACCTACGGCACCTCTGATTTCGCTGGATCAGGCACGTGAGCTGGTCCAGTTGCTGGAGATGGGCGAAACCGATGCTGCAAACCAGATGGTACAGCAACTGGCGGTGCCAGGCTCTTCTGAACTATTTGCCGAGGTTGGTAAGCTGACCCGGCAGTTACACAATTCGCTGACCAGCTTTCAGGTCGACCCCTCTTTAAATTCTCTGCTGGAAGAAGACATTCCAGATGCCAAAATGCGGCTTAATCACGTCATAGATATGACGGAGCAGGCCGCAAACAAAACGATGGATGCGGTTGAAAACTGTCTGCCCATTGCTGATGAATTAAATAACAAACTTCAGGCTATTATTCCTGTCTGGCAACGCTTGATGAGCCGGGATATGAAGGTGGGTGAATTCAAAAGCCTCTGCCATAACCTGGATGGCTTTTTACATCAGGCAACAGGCAACTCCGCAACGTTACACAGCTTGTTGACCGAAGTGCTGATGGCGCAGGATTACCAGGATTTAACCGGGCAGATATTGCGACGAGTGATCGAGCTGGTCCGCGAAGTCGAAACCAGCCTGATTGGGCTGCTGACCGCTTTTGGGCAGACGAATTTACCTGTAGAAGAGCGCCCTGCGGCTGCGAAGAAGCAAAAAGCCGGGCATGAGGCTGAAGGTCCGATCATTGATAAGGAAGGCCGTGATGATGTGGTCTCCGGCCAGGATGATGTGGACGATTTATTATCAAGTTTAGGTTTCTAAGAAGAGGTGCTGTGGCATGGGCTTTGATTTAGATGAGGATATTTTACAGGATTTCCTAGTCGAAGCCGGCGAGATCCTCGAACAGTTGCAGGAGCAGCTGGTTGAGCTGGAAAACAACCCGGATGACGCCAACTTATTGAACGCAATTTTCCGGGGGTTCCACACTGTTAAGGGTGGTGCAGGTTTTCTTTCGCTGACTGAATTGGTTGACGCCTGTCATGGCGCCGAAAACGTCTTCGATATTTTGCGGACCGGCAAGCGCCGGGTGACGGCTGAATTGATGGATGTCATTCTGCAGGCACTGGATGCCGTGAATGCAATGTTTGTTAATGTGCAGAACCGTGAACCCTTGGTCCCTGCAGACCCTGCCATTATTGACGCCTTACACAGACTGAGCCTTCCAGAAGGCGAAGAAGACTCCCATCATGCAGCCGCACCTGCAGTCGCAGCTGCGCCAGAGCCTGAACCTGAAATCAGTATGGAAGAGTTTGATGCTGTGGTTGGTTTTGCTGATGGGGCAACAGAAAGCAGTTCAGGTTCCATCGACGATATCAGTGAAGATGAATTTGAATCCCTGTTAAATGAATTGCATGGCAGTGATGGTGCACCAGGCCGCGAGAAAAAATTACCGCCTCCGGCCACATCTGAACTGGCCAGCGACGACATTACCGACGATGAGTTTGAGGCCATACTCGACCAGTTGCACGGCAAAGGTTCTTTTGTTCCTGGCGAATCTGCTGCTGAGACAGCGGCGGCCAAAGTGCCTGACACAAAAACGCCTGCGACGGCGGCCTCAGGCGATGATATTTCTGAGGATGAGTTTGAAAACCTGCTCGATCAACTGCACGGCAAAGGCAAAGCCCCAGCAGCTGTGGCTGCCAAAGCTGAAGCTGTAAAAGCCGAGCCGGTAAAAACACCAGTGCCAGCGAAAGCCGAACCAGCCAAAGCTGAAGCGGCTAAAGCGGAACCTGCTGCAGCCAAACCTGTGCTGGGTGCCGTTAAGGAAGGGGATGCTGAGCGCAAAGAAGCGGCTCAGGCGGAAACCACAGTGCGGGTGGATACCAAACGTCTGGATCAGATCATGAATATGGTCGGCGAGCTGGTCTTGGTGCGTAATCGTCTGGTTAGTCTGTCTGCATCGGCGCAGAATGAAGAAATGAGTAAAGCCATTTCCAATCTGGACGTGGTGACTGCGGACCTGCAAGGGGCCGTGATGAAGACCCGGATGCAGCCGATCAAAAAAGTGTTTGGTCGTTTCCCCCGCGTGGTTCGCGATTTAGCCCGTTCCCTGCAAAAAGAAATTAATCTTGAGCTTGAAGGTGAAGAGACAGATTTAGACAAAAACCTGGTGGAGGCCCTGGCAGACCCGCTGGTCCACCTGGTGCGTAATTCAGTTGACCACGGCATTGAAATGCCGGACGTCCGGGTCAAGTCAGGTAAACCCCGTATGGGTCAGGTGAAGCTGGCAGCTGCGCAGGCGGGTGACCATATTCTATTGACCATTCAGGATGACGGTGCCGGTATGGACCCGGAAAAACTGAAGTCTATTGCGATCAAGCGGGGGGTGCTGGATCCGGACGCTGCCACTCGTATGTCGGATCAGGAAGCCTTTAACCTTATTTTCGCGCCAGGTTTTTCGACCAAAGAGCAGATATCTGATATCTCTGGTCGAGGTGTGGGTATGGATGTGGTGAAGACCAAAATTACCCAGCTGAACGGCACAGTGACTATCCACTCCAAACTGGGGCAGGGCACGCTGCTGGAAATTAAAGTGCCGCTGACGCTGGCAATTTTGCCAACCCTGATGGTCGTGGTCGGTCAACAGACCTTCGCCTTGCCACTGGCAACTGTCAGTGAGATTTTCCACCTCGACTTGTCGAAAACCAACAATGTCGATGGTCAACTGACCATAGTGGTGCGGAATAAAGCCATTCCGTTGTTCTACCTTGAGCACTGGCTGGTGAAGAAATCCAACAAAAAGCTGCGGCGTGACCAGGGCCATGTGGTCATTTTACAACTGGGCACTCAGCAGGTTGGTTTTGTGGTGGACTCACTGATTGGTCAGGAAGAAGTGGTGATCAAGCCGCTGGATAACCTGCTACAGGGAACCCCTGGCATGGCTGGTGCCACTATTACCTCAGATGGTGGTATTGCACTGATTCTGGATGTACCGAATCTGCTGAAGCATTATGCGAAACGTTCGAAAATTAAGTTTGATCGTTTTGACAAGTTTTCAGCCTAAGAGGGGTCTGTATGGCCATTCGGGTTTTGATTGTTGATGATTCCAGTTTTTTCCGCCGGCGTCTGAGCGAGATTATCGGTCAGGACCCGGAGCTGGAAGTCATTGCGACCGCCAATAATGGTAAAGAAGCCGTGGAAAAGGCCGCTACGCTGCGACCTGATGTCATCACCATGGATATTGAAATGCCGGTGATGGATGGCATACAGGCGGTGAGGGAAATTCTCAAAACCCAGCGCACGCCTATTCTGATGTTTTCCTCATTAACGCATGAAGGGGCGAAAGCCACACTGGATGCACTGGAAGCGGGTGCCATCGATTTCTTGCCAAAGAAGTTTGAAGACATTGCCCGGGATAAAGCTGAAGCCATTGAGTTGTTGCGCCAGCGTGTGAAAGCCGTGGCCAGGCGGCGAGCCATCAGCAGACCTTCCAGTGCTGCGGCCAGCACAACCTCCGCTTTTTCTGCCCGCCCAACGCCTGTGCCTGACAGCAACCGCTCTGGCATCACCCAATCTCTGGCCGCCAAGGCTTTGGCTGAACGTGCTGAGTTGGCGCAAAAAGCGCAGGAAAAAGCCGAAAGTCGGGGCAGTTTCAGTGCCAGCGGCAAGAGTTATAAGTTGGTTGCTATTGGTACCTCCACTGGGGGGCCAGTTGCCTTGCAACAAATTATCACCGCTTTGCCAGCAAATTTTCCTCTGCCTATAGTGCTGGTGCAGCATATGCCTGCTGCTTTTACCGGCGCTTTTGCCAACAGATTAAATGCTCTGTCCAAAATCGAAGTGCGGGAAGCCCAGGATAATGATCTGTTAAAGCCGGGAGTCGCTTATTTGGCGCCTGGTGGTAAACAAATGCTGGTGGATGGCACTGAAAGTCAGGGCAAGTTGCGGATCCGTGAGGATGATTCGCCACGTATTACCTTTAAACCCAGTGTTGATATTACCTTTGGCAGTGCGGCGAAAGTGTTCAGCGATAAAGTGCTGGCTATTGTGTTGACGGGCATGGGATCAGACGGACGGGAAGGATGCCGGTTACTCAAACAGTTGGGGTCCCGGGTGTGGGCACAGGATGAAGCCAGCTGTGTGGTGTATGGCATGCCGCAGGCCGTGACGGCTGCGGGTCTGACCGACCTGGAAGTGGCCCTGTCGGATGTCGCAGGTCGCATCCTGACTGAAACAGGTCATGGATAAACTTAGCTTTGCTGGCATAGTGCTGGCCTGTGTGGCAATTTTAGGCGGCTTTAGTCTGGAAGGCGGTGAGGTGCTGCAGCTGTGGCATGCTCCCGCTTTTTTTATTGTGGTGGGCGGCACTTTGGGCGCCGTGATGCTGCAAAGTCCATGGCCGCAGTTCAGGCAAGGGATGCAGCTTCTGCTTTGGGTGATACGGCCACCCAAAATGGACTTTACCGACAGCATTTACCGCATTTCTGAATGGGGCCATGCAGCCAGGCTGCACGGTTTTCTGGCGCTGGAGCAGGTGGCTTTTGATGAAGAGCAACCGCTGCTCAAACGTGGCTTAAACTTATTGGTTGATGGCACTGAAGCCGATTTATTACGGGATATTCTGGATACAGAGCTGCATCTGGAGAATGACAGATTACAACGGGCGAGCCGTGTCTATGACGCCATGGGGGGCTACAGTCCCACCATCGGCATTGTGGGGGCCGTGCTTGGGTTAATACTGGCGCTGGCGGATATCTCTGATCCAGCAGCTTTGGGTCAGGGCATTTCTACCGCTTTTGTGGCCACTATTTATGGGGTGGGGTTGGCGAATCTGCTGTTTATTCCTGTAGCCAATAAAATTCGCGCTATTCTGGAAGAGCAGCTGTTATACCAGGCCATGCTGATTGAAGGACTCTGTTCCATAGCCCGTGGCGAAAATCCGCGCACAGTAGAGCTGAAGCTGCTGGCATACAAGGCCGACTGATATGTACAGGCCGCGTCAAAGTACAGTGCAGCACAATGATAAAACCGGGGCAGAGCGCTGGCTGATTTCCTACGCGGATTACATGACCTTGTTGTTTGCGCTTTTTGTGGTGCTGTTTTCATTGTCCAGCATGAAAAAAGAACAGTTTGATGCCATCAGTCAGACCATTGCCGGACTTTTTGCGGCGCAGCAGCAGGCCAGTGCCCGGCCCGTGGGGGACCAGCCGCTGCCTGCAGAATCTGAAGTCACAGAGATGGAGTTGGAATCCTCAGGGGTTGAGGCACAAGCCAAAGGCCCAACATTGTTAACCGAACACACTGAGCTGGTTCCTTTTGATGAAAGCAAATTAGGCAGCCCTCTGGTGGAATTGGACGCAGAATTCAGGCAAAGCCTGACCGATTTAACTGAAAAGGGGTTGGCGAAAATACAGCGGGACGATGACTGGCTCACTATTGAACTGAGCAGTTCGATGCTGTTCAGCAGTGGCAGTGCAACGCCGAACAACTCAGCAAAAGCCGTGATGCAGGCGTTGACTGAATTGCTGCAACGTCACCAGAATTACCTGCGAGTGCGTGGCTACACAGATTCTGAACCGATCCACAACGAGCTTTTCCCGTCCAATTGGGAATTGTCGGTGGCCCGGGCCACCGCCATACTAAGGTTATTGCAGGATTTTGGTATCACGCCTGGCCGGTTGGCCGCAGAAGGTTATGGTCAGTATTCACCTTTTGCCGAGAACAGCAGTGAAGCAGGCAGGGCGGAAAACCGTAAGGTGGTGATTGCCGTTTCCCGTTTTGCTTACCAGGCTCCGGTACCGGTGGCCGCAGAAGCGGGAAACACCACAGCAGTCCCTGATTCAGGGGCTGTTACGCAGCAGTCTGACGAGGTGCGGATCCGGGTGATCCGATTGCCTCACGGCGGAATTCGAATCAGCACCCGGCCACCGGCGCCGGGCGAGGCAGAAGTGTCTCCAACACAGCAGGAACAGTAAATTGGTAGTCTGGACTATAGCGAATCAAAAAGGTGGGGTAGGTAAAACTACCACGACTGTGACTTTAGGGGCTTTATTGGCGGAACGGGGCTACCGGGTATTGTTGGTCGACACCGATCCGCACGGCTCCCTGACTTATTATTTTGGTATTGATGCCGAAGAGCTTGAAGTTAGCGTCTATGACATTTTCCTGCGTGGTAAGGACATCAGTAAAGAAGAAATTTTACAGTCACTGTGCCCAAGCAAAGTAAAAAACCTGGATATTCTACCCACATCCATGGCGCTTGCCACCCTGGACCGCTCCCATGGTCAGCAGGGGGGCATGGGGTTGGTGCTGAAAAAAGCACTGCAAAAAATTGAAGATGAATACGATTACGTGTTGATTGACTGTCCACCAGTGATAGGGGTGTTGATGGTCAATGCGATGGCTGCCTGTGACCGTATTTTGATTCCTGTACAATGTGAGTTTCTGGCTTTAAAAGGCCTGGATCGGATGATTGCGACCATGCAGTTGATGCATAGCTCCAGCCCACATGAGTATGCGTTCAGCATAGTGCCCACTATGTACGACAAACGCACTAAAGCCGCACTGGAGGCCTACAAAGCCTTAAAAGCACAATACGGCGAACGCGTCTGGTCGGCAGTGATCCCCATTGATACCAAATTCCGCGATGCCAGCGTGGCGCAGACGCCACCGCCTGTATTTGCACCCAAGTCACGTGGGGTGTTTGCTTACAACACCTTACTGACCTATTTATTACAGCTGACACCGGAGGACTGAGATGAGCGATTTGCAAGCCAGCTCCAAGGTGATGAAACACTATCTGAAAGCGTTGTTGACTGAAGACGAGGTAAAAGCGGCTCCGGTATTACAGGAAGAAAAAAAGCAACAGCTGAATGAATTGCTGGCGCCTGTTTCTGCACCTGTGGTGGCCAAAACGGCGCCTGCACCTGTGGTGCCGAAAGTGGCCGTTGCCACTGCAGCACCAGCCGTTGCTCCGATAGTGCCTGTTATTGCCAAACCACCGATCAAAACGGTGGCAGAAAAGGCCTATCGCAAAGGTCGTTTTCAGGCCTTATTTTTCTCTGTCGCTGGTTTAAAAATTGCGTTGCCATTAAAAGAGCTGGGCGGTATCCACAAAATTGTACCGCTGAAGTCCTTGCCTGGTCAGCCGAGCTGGTTGCAAGGGGTGATGTTGTACCGCGAGCAGAAGATCAATGTGGTGGATACAGCACAATGGGTTATGCCGGAAAAATACGACAGCCAGTTACAGGAACAACTAAACTATCAATACGTTATTATGCTAGGCAATAGCCATTGGGGTTTGGCTTGTGATACCTTGGTCAACACAATAGCGCTGGAGCAGGATGACGTGAAATGGCGCGAAACCGAAGGAAAAAGACCCTGGTTGGCGGGGCTGATTAAACAACATATGTGTGCATTGCTGGATGTCGATGCGATGATCGAATTACTGGCAAAAGGCTTAAACAGTCAGTAGTCTGACAACAATTTTGAATGAATCTTGGGTAGGAGCTCGGCATGAGTAATTTAACGGCAACCGCAAAAGCCAAAGAAGTCTCTGACATTGTGTTGCAGTGGGTCACTTTTAAACTGCAGGAAGAAACCTACGGCATTAATGTGATGCAGGTGCAGGAAGTATTACGTTATACCGATATTGCTCCAGTGCCGGGGTCGCCAGACTATGTATTGGGTATTATTAACCTGCGCGGTAATGTGGTCACAGTCATTGATACCCGTGCCCGTTTTGGCCTGGTCGGTGCAGAAGTGACGGACAACAGCCGTATTGTGATTATTGAAGCTGAACGTCAGGTAATTGGTATTCTGGTCGACAGTGTGGCGGAAGTGGTGTACCTGAAACAATCGGAAATTGATACTGCTCCTAATGTGGGGACGGATGAAAGCGCCAAGTTTATTCAGGGCGTGTCAAACCGCGACGGTGAACTTTTAATCCTGGTCGATCTGAACAAACTGCTGTCCGATGACGAGTGGGAAGAGATTAGTTCGATCTGATGTTGGACTCTTTACCTTTATCAGCCTGGTATGGATTGGCGGCGGTGGCCGTCATTCTGCTGTTTGCTGTGGTGCTTGCTTTTGCTGCTGCGCGGCAGAACCGCAAATTACTGGCCATTATCAATGAAAATGCTGCGGCCAGCTGGCAGCAGCAACAGTTGTTGGAGCAACTTCAGGTTCAGCAACAAAAACAACAGCAACAAACTCAGGCTGAAATTGAAGAGCTGCGCACTACGGTAATTGGGGTTGGGCAGCGGGTTCTTTCGCTGGAAAGTCTGCTCCGCCAAAGCCAGCAGCAACTGGAACAAGTAGCTGAACAGCAACAATCCATCCAGCTGTTTGATCCTGAATCTAAAATTTACAGCCGCGCGATGAAGATGGTTCAGCTGGGTGCCAGCCTGGATGAAATTATGCGTGAATGTGAATTGCCACAAGCCGAAGCCGAGTTGTTGTTTAACTTGCATAAGCAGTCGCAATAAGTCCTGCAAACTAACAGATGTTTCCATGAGTGCCGGCATTCTGAGCAAAGTCGCTTCAGTTTCAATTCAGCCTGAGGTTTTTATGCTGCGGTGCAGACAGACTTTCTGCTACCATCAGCAGCAGTTCGACCTGAACTACATCAACTAAACGGATCCTTGCATGATTAAAGTACTGAGTGTATTTGGCACCCGCCCTGAAGCTATTAAAATGGCTCCGCTGGTAAACCTGTTAAAAGACAGTGATGGTATCGAAAGCAAAGTCTGTGTCACAGGGCAGCACCGGGAGATGCTGGATCAGGTCTTGAAGCTGTTTGATATTCAGCCTGATTATGACCTGGCCATTATGAAAGCCGGCCAGGATTTGTATGATGTTACCACCAGTATTTTGCTTAACATTAAACCGGTGTTACGTGAATTTAAACCCGATATTGTGTTAGTACATGGGGATACCAGTACTACTTTTGCTGCGGCACTGGCTTGTTACTACGAAAAAATAGCTGTGGGTCATGTGGAAGCCGGACTACGCACCGGTAATATCTATAGTCCCTGGCCTGAGGAAGCAAACCGTAAGCTGACCGGGGCTCTGACCAAACTGCATTTTGCGCCCACCGAAACTTCAAAACAAAACTTGCTGAATGAACAAATCCATGCCGCCGGTATTGTTGTGACTGGTAACACAGTGATCGATGCCTTGCATCAGGTCGTCGCGAAAATTGATGCAGACGCTGCTTTGGTTCAGAAATATCAGCAGCAGTTTCCTTATGGTCTGAATGGTCGCCGGTTAATTCTGGTGACCGGCCATCGTCGCGAGAGTTTTGGTTCTGGTTTTGAAAATATCTGCGCAGCTCTGAAACAGATTGCAGAACAGTTCCCTGATGCGGACGTGCTCTACCCAGTGCATTTAAACCCGAATGTACGTGAGCCGGTATTCCGTCTGCTCAGTGACACGCGCAATGTGCATCTGATCGAACCCCAGGACTATCTGCCTTTTGTCTATCTGATGAGCCGCAGTTATCTGGTACTGACCGACTCAGGCGGTATTCAGGAAGAAGCTCCATCGTTGGGCAAACCTGTGCTGGTGATGCGGGACACCACGGAGCGGCCTGAAGCTGTTGCTGCGGGCACGGTAAAACTGGTGGGGACAGATACAGAGGTTATTGTGGCTGAAGTCCGTAAACTGATGACTGACCAGAGTTACTACGAGCAGATGAGTTTTGCGCATAATCCTTATGGCGATGGCCAGGCTTGTGCTCGTATCGTCGAAGCAATTAAACAAGGATTTTGATTTTCAGGCCGTTTGAATAAAAGCTGAAGCGCGTGATTGTTGTGCGATGTGACAAAGACTCTCACAAGTTTTTACTCGCCCTGATTAGTTGAACAGGGTAAACTTTGCAACCTTGTTTTGTAGGATTAATGTGATGCGGGACAGGAAATAAAACCCGTGGTAAATACAAGTACTTATGGAGCCAGTTGTGTTAAAAAAGTTGCTGAAACTCGCTGTAAGTAGTGTGGCTATTCTGTGTTTTGTGTCACAGGCCGCTGTTACTCCTTCTCCCGCCATGATGGCTCAGTTCAAAAACCTGCCCGCCGCCGAGCAGCAAAAGTTAGCGAAACAATATGGTATTAATTTGCCTGCCGGGATGAATCAAACCTCATCGGCGGAGCAATTAGGGGCAAATACAGAAGTTCTTGTACCAAAAGGATCTGCGAATTTCAGTGGCTCCGCGCTGCAACAGTCGACTAACGACGTTCTGCTTGCTGATCCGGACAAACCTCAACGTTTTGGGATGAATTTGTTCAGTGCACAGGTAAGCACTTTTGCACCGGTTGATAATGCACCTGTTGCTGACAGTTACCGTTTAGGCCCTGACGATACCTTATTGGTGCAATTGTACGGCAAGAACAATGACAGTTATGAGCTGATTATCAGTAGAGATGGCACGGTCAACCTGTCAGATATTGGGCCGGTTGCTATCGGGGGGCTGAGTTTCTCAGAAGCAAGCGAACTGATAAAAAGCAAAATTTCTGAGGCTATGCTCGGTGTTGACGCAGCTATCAGCATGGGCAAGTTAAGAACGATCAACGTATTTGTTGCAGGTGAAGCAAAAAATCCGGGTATGTATTCGGTATCGGCGATGACAAGTGTCACTCAGGCGCTGTACCTTGCAGGTGGTGTTTCTGATATCGGGAGTTTACGCAATATTCAAATCAAACGTGCCGGAAAGACGGTCGGACATTTTGATTTATATGATCTGTTGCTAAGAGGGGACAGTTCAGCGGATATCCTGCTTCGCCATGGTGATGTGGTGTTTGTTGCTCCAATCAAAGGCACGGCCCAGGCTTTGGGTGAAGTGAAACGACCTGCCATTTATGAAATAGCCTCTGGTGAAAATTTGGATACATTGCTGTCTATGGCGGGGGGGGCTGCTGCAGGTGCTTACCCGCAGGCTGTTGTACTGGAAAGATACAACAGCAATAATTTGCGCGATTTGCTCAATTTAGACCTGACCAAAGCAGAGAATCGCAAAATCCCGCTTCGGGATGGCGATATTCTTCGTATTGCAGAAACCTCTCCCCGAATCGAAAATGTCATTACTCTTGCAGGTGCAGTTGTGCGCCCGGGCCTTTATGCTTGGCAGCAAGGGCAACGTATCAATAATTTAATCAGTTCATTTTGGTCAGATTTGTTGTTAACTGTGGACCTGGATTACGCGCTGGTTGTCCGCGAAACCAATAATGTTGGGGACGTGAAGGTCATCCAGTTTAATTTAGCCAATGCAGTCAATTCACCGGCGTCAGCGGACAACGTTGCCCTAATGCCCCGCGATATTGTTCTGATTTTTCATCATGCTGATCAGACTTACCAACGTGCCGAGCTTAACTCCTATTTGAGAAAGCAGATTGAACAACGGCTTCAGTCAACCCAGGATATGCAATGGGCTGCAACTGAAGATTTGGCCAAAAAAGCATTCTCTCAGTTGTTGCGTCGTACTGAGCTGCACCGTGAGGCTGCCGCAAAGCGTGGTGTCAGTCAATTTATCGCTGGGCAACAAATTCGTAACAGAGCCTCGATGCTGGACAGCATGACCCTGAGTGCTGCCGGAGATCAGGACCCGACAGCGGATCAATCTGTGTTGCAGCTTGCACAGCGCAACGCGCAGGTGCAGGCTAACCAAACTGCAGATAGCTCCATCATTAATAACGCTGTTAATGAAGTGGTTGGTTCAAAAGCACTGCCAGAAGAAATGGCCCGTGTGATGCGCAGTCTCTACTACGACAAAGATTTGCTGTCATTGTCAGCAAGCTTAACCCGGACCGAATTGTTGTATCCTCTGGTCGAACGTTTGAGAGTTCAGGCTCGTACCGGAGAAAGTGCGTTATTGGTCCGGGTCCAGGGGGAAGTCCGGGTGCCGGGAGAATACCCGTTGGTTGAACATGCCGACGTATCTTCATTGGTTATGGCGGCTGGCGGTTTTACAGAAGCTGCTTATCTTGGTCGTGCTGAGATTACCCGTGCAGTTGCCGCTTCCGCTCATGAAAACGGCATTGAAGTCGAGAATATCTCCGTGGATCTGCAAGCTGCATTTAATGGATCCCAGAGCTTTGCACTTCAAAGTCGCGACAGACTAAATGTGTTCCCAATACCAAACTGGAATATCGATCAGGTTGTGGAAGTGCGCGGGGAAGTACGTTTTCCTGGTCGCTACACCATTAAGCGTGGTGAAAAATTATCTGATGTGATTGTACGGGCAGGTGGTTTGACAGGGAATGCCTTTGCCGAAGGCGCTATCTATACGCGTGACAGCGTACGCGAACGTGAGCGCCTTCAGCTTAAAAAATTATCAGAGCAGCTACGCTCAGATATAGCTACGAAATCACTGACCGCAGATAAATCTCTCGGCGGCGGTATGGCTGCTTCAGCACAAGAATCATTATTGATGATAGAGCAAATTGAAAAGCAGGAGCCCGTAGGACGATTGGTGCTGGATTTAGATGCCGTGATTGCTTCTGAGTCGACGGCAGATATCCAAGTCGAAGACGGTGACCTGCTTTATATCCCTCGCTCTGATTTTACCGTTTCAGTGGTTGGTGAAGTACAACATGCCAGCAGCCATCGCTATAAAGAGGGCCTGACCCTACAAGATTACTTAGATTTGGCAGGTGGAATGCGCAAGCGTGCTGACAAAGAACGGGTGTATGTCATTAAGGCCAACGGTTCAGTGCAAATTCCCAGCACATCAAGTTGGTTCGCTGTGGCTCAGGACACACTTCAGCCAGGCGATACCATAGTGGTCCCTGTAGATACCGAATATAAGGATAACCTGTCACTTTGGACCGCCGTTACTCAGATCTTCTATCAGTCTGCCGTAGCTATTGCTGCAATAAACAGTTTCTGATCAGCGTAGACGGAAGTCAGAGAAAAATGGAGAGTTAGATGTTGTCCAACGAGCAAAAATATATCGAACACAATGACGAACAGTTTGATTTAATTGACCTTATTAAAGTACTTTGGGGTGGTAAATACCTAATTGTTGTTGTCACATTTCTGTTTGCGATTGGATCTGTGACCTACAGTCTGATGCAGCCAAATATTTATAAATCAGAAGCCCTCTTATCCCCTGTAGTGGAAAGTGGAGGCTTAAAGCTGCCAAGTCAGTTAGGTAGCTTGGCTGCCATGGCAGGTGTCAGTTTAGGTGGCTCTAGTGGAAGCAAGACGGATTTTGCGATTGAACTATTGAAATCGCGAGATTTTGTCAGCCGGTTTATCGAAGAAAACGAGTTAAAAGTACCGGTACTTGCGGCTACTGGTTGGGACTTGGCGACAAATACGTTAGTTCTGGATGACGAAGTTTATGATAAATCTGCAGAAAAATGGGTGAGGAAAGTTGAATTGCCATTTGCACCAGAGCCAAGTGTTCAAGAAGTGTATACAGTATTTAAAGATAGTTACTCGGTAGTGAAAGATAAAACGACAGGAATGGTGTCTATCAGTATTGAACATTATTCACCTTATTTAGCTCAGCAATGGCTCTTAAAACTTATCACTACGATTAATGAAGAAATGCGTCAACGAGATTTAAATGAGGCTAAACAGAGCATAGACTACCTGAATCAACAGTTGTCAAAAACACATTTAGCTGAGATGAAAACTTTGCTTCATACGTTAGTTCAGGAGCAAATTCAGATCATTACTTTAGCCAATGTAAGATCAGAATACACATTCAGGATGATCGATAAACCTATAGTAGCGGAGGAGAAAATAAAACCAAAGCGGGCAATTATAGCAATGGTTGGTACCGTTTCTGGCTTCTTATTCGGTGTTCTGTTTGTTTTTTTCAGGTATGTACTGATAAATCGTAGAAGCAAAAAAATATGAAGTTTTTACTGACAGGGGGAGCTGGATTTATCGGCTCAGCTTTTTGTCGATACGTGATTAATCATACTCGAGACTCAGTAGTTAATCTAGATAAACTGACCTATGCAGGCAGATTGGATTCTGTGGCGGATGTGTCAGATTCTAGTAGATATGCATTTGTAAAAACCGATATATGTGATGCTGATGCAGTAAGGTCGGCATTGAGGGAATATCAACCTGATGCAGTAATTCATTTGGCTGCTGAAAGCCACGTCGATCGCTCTATCGCTGGTCCCGCGCCATTTATTCATACAAATATTTTGGGCACTTACACTTTATTGGAAGCTTGCAGGGCCTATTGGCAGGAATTGCCACTTCAGAAAAAAAATAAATTTCGTTTTCATCAGGTATCTACAGACGAAGTTTATGGCGAATTACAAAATCCAGAACTCGGGTTCAACGAAGGGACAGGATACAACCCAAGTAGTCCATATTCTGCTAGCAAAGCAAGCGCAGATCATTTAGTGAGGGCTTGGAGAAGAACTTTCGGCTTACCTACGCTCATCAGCAATTGTTCCAATAATTATGGTCCCTACCAGTTTCCTGAAAAGTTAATTCCGACAGTGATTAAGAATGCATTGGCGGGTACTCCAATTCCGATTTATGGTAGCGGCGACCAAATTCGTGATTGGTTGTTTGTAGCCGATCATGTGCGGGCTTTATATACTATTGTGAGACAAGGGAAACCTGGAGAGACTTATAACGTAGGTGGAAAAAGTCTGAAGAAAAACATAGACGTTGTACTAAGCATATGCTCAATTCTCGAAGAGATTGTGCCGCATAAACCGGCCGCAATTACTCGTTATGCGGATTTGATTTCATTTGTGAGCGATAGGCCTGGTCATGATTTTTGTTACGCTACAGATATTTCTAAAATTGAACGAGAATTGGGATGGACGCCTCAGGTTAGTTTTTCGTCTGGTTTGCGGGCAACTGTAGAATGGTATTTAAGCCATGCTCATTGGATGAACACTTCTTTGGATGATGATTGGGTGGTTCAGCAGTTTGTGCCTGAGGGCTCAAGGAAATGAAAGGGATCATACTTGCGGGTGGTACAGGTAAACGGTTGTATCCAATTACTTTTGGCGTGTCTAAGCATGTATTGCCTATCTATGACAAACCGATGATTTACTACCCACTGTCAGTGCTGATGTTGGCTGGTATACGCGAAATTCTAATCATTACCACAGCTGAGGATTTAAATGCTTTTCAGCGGTTACTAGGTGATGGCAGTGCGTTCGGTATTATTCTAACTTACGAAATTCAATTGTCACCTGATGGAATTGCTCAGGCATTCCTCATTGCTGAATCATTTGTTGGTAACAGCCGTGTTTGTTTAGTGTTAGGAGACAATATTTTTTTCGGTCAAAATTTCAGCCCTAAGTTAAAACAAGCTGTGATGAGACCAGGTGCGACCATTTTTGGTTATCAAGTCTTAGATCCCGAGCGCTTCGGTGTAGTTGAGTTTGGAGTGAATCAGAAAGCAATTTCTATCGAAGAGAAGCCCTCAAGACCAAAATCGAATTATGCGGTTACTGGTTTATATTTTTATGACAGTGATGTAGTGAGTATTGCCAAATTGATTCAGCCATCAAAACGTGGTGAACTGGAAATATCCTGTATTAATAGAGAATACATGGCTAAAGGAGAGTTACATGTTGAGGTCTTGGGTCGAGGGTTCGCTTGGTTAGATACCGGAACATGTGATTCATTGCTGGAAGCGTCGTCCTTTATTCAAACTATAGAACACCGACAAGGCTTTAAAGTTGCTGTAATTGAAGAAATTGCATTGATGAATGGTTGGATCGATGAAGAGACCGTTTTGCGGAGAGCTCAGTTAATGAAATGCAATTCATACGGCAAGTATTTAATGAATATGGTCTTTCAGCGTCAAATTTGACGAAATTGTCAGTTGGTAATATTTTCCTATAAGCTTTAGAAGGTTTTCTATTCTGTGAATAATCAGAGCGACCATCAGACAAGAATACGTAAAGCGTTTGTCATGGTGTCTTTATTTGTTCTTTTAGGCAAGTTTGCCGGTGCAGCTAAAGAAATGGCTGTTGCTTGGCGCTATGGAACCTCAGCATATTTGGATGCTTATTTATTTGTGTTTAACTATGTCAGTTTCCCTGTGTCTATATCTTTAAGTATCTTTTCCGTAACATTGATACCGCTGATATCCAAGTACGTTGGAACAGAAAAATTAACTAAATTTAGGTCTGAGTTTTTCACGTTTACTATATTGTATTCGTTAATTGTGTGGTTCATTTCATACTTCAGTATTGAATATATTTTGACACACTCAACTATGAGTCAACAGATGCTGACGTATTCAATTGAAATTTTGCCAGATATGTCTGTTTTAATTCCATTTGCATGTGTTTCTGCTTATTTTTCTGTGTTGATGATGTCTAACGAAAAACATTATAACACTCTCTATGAGTCCATTCCTCCATTGTTTGTTATATTTGTTATTATAATTCCATTTGATATAGTGAAAAACCCACTCGTATTCGGAACAGTTGTGGGTTTTATAGTGCATTTAATAGTCTTATATTTCTGGGGTATGAATAAACCAAATTTGAAGCCATCATATACGATTCAGCAGACAGAAATGTGGAGGCAGCTTGCCACAAACATTGGTG
The DNA here is from genome assembly GCF_037442345.1 of Rheinheimera sp. GTDB lineage: Bacteria > Pseudomonadota > Gammaproteobacteria > Enterobacterales > Alteromonadaceae > Pararheinheimera. Next base: position 60,385 of record NZ_JBBIQL010000024.1, read on the forward strand.
TTGTCATGGTTGGGCAAATATTGATGTCAACACTGTCATTAATTGACCAGTATTATTTAGCTAGGTTGGACGCCGGCAGCGTTTCGTCGCTGAGTTATGCGAGCAAATTGTGCGCTCTGCTTTTAGGACTGGTAGCAACTGCTATTAATCGTTCTACTTTACCCGTGTTTTCTTCAATGAAGCCAGAGCTGGAGAAAGATCTAATCTTTAATCTGCTTATCAGGTGGACTGGTATTGTATTTTTTTTAGGGTTATTTTTTGTTGTTGCAGTTTATTTTTTTGGTGATTTATTGGTTTTCATATTGTTTGAGCGCGGGGCTTTTGATGCAAATGCTACAAAAAATGTAGCGGATATTTTTTTAATATTGGCACTTCAATCACCGATGCACTTCGTATATCTACTTATCTCTACTTACTTTGTATCGATACGTCGATATGATTATGTGGCATTTTGTTCACTACTATGCGTTATGAGTAAAGTTTTCAGTTTGGAGTTTTTAGGTTTCAATACAGCAGAACTTGTTGCGGCGTCCACGGTACTAGTGTATCTGGTTGCCTTTATTTTTATGATTTTTTTTGTTGTTAGGGATAGAAGCTGAATTATTTATGCAACGTCCAGTCATTAGTGTTTGTACACCAACATATAATCGAGCTCATACGATTGCTCGAGTGTTTAAAAGCTTGGAAAGCCAGTCTTATAGAAATTTTGAATGGATTATTGTCGACGATGGCTCCACAGACAACACAAGGAACGTGGTCGAGAGTTTTTGTCAGACTGCAGATTTCCCTATAATTTATCATTACCAAGCTAATGCACATAAAAAAACCGCAGTGAACAAAGCTGTTAGTCTGTCATCCGGAGAGTTTGTTCTTATAGCTGATTCTGATGATGAGTTTCCCGAAGACTCTATTGAATCCATGGTGATTTGCTGGAATTCCATCCCAGAAGACAGTAGACAGATATTCGCTGGCGTTTCAGGTTTGTGTGAAGACCAGAATGGAATAATAGTGGGAGATTTATACCCGTCAGACGACGGCTACCTTGATTCTGATACCATAGCCCTGAGACTCATTCATACAGTTTCTGGAGAGAAATGGGGAATGGTAAAGCGTGAGTTAATGCTGAAATATGCCTTTCCAGAATCTGTTCCTGGGCACATTCCTGAAAACTATATGTGGTCTCAAATTAGCGACGGATATAAAACACGTTTTTTTAATAAAGTTGTTCGGATTTATTACCAAGACTCTGGCAATCAGTTATCTAATATCAATGACTTTAGACCTAACTCCCTAGGGGCATTGGTTTCAAAAAAAGTTTCCCTTTCAATCGAAATCAAATATTTCCGTGCCAAGCCAACATATTTTTTTATGGAAGGCTGCCGGTGGTGGCGGTTTTTGATGCATTCGCGTCATATGGCTCATATTACGGAATACCTGCCACAGAGTAAGGTGGGGTTAAGTGTGGTTGCCTTAACTATGCTACCCGGATTGTGCTGGTTTTTATTCGATACCCTTAAGTTTTGGGCAGAAAGGCGCTGATTTCTAGCCTCATTCGTAAGATGAGCTTAGAAGTCTTAAAATATGCGGTCAATCATTTTAATTGCAGTTTATTCGATCGTGACGTTAAACATCATCATATCTACCTGATAGACGAATAACTGAAAAGGACATTTCATGTGTGGATTAGCGGGCGTCTTGGCTCCGGCCGAACTATTGGTCAGTCACTCAGCACTACTTAGAATGATGGGGCAAAGCATCTCCCATCGTGGGCCTGATGACGAAGGCATATATACATCAGATTGTGGTGAATTTGGTCTGGTACATCGACGATTAGCGATTGTTGATTTATCTGACGCTGGTCACCAACCTATGTTTAGTGCCGATAAACGATTTGTGTTAGCTTTTAATGGGGAAATTTACAATCACAGGGAACTGAGGAGGGAACTCAATGAAATCGTGCCACGGGTTTGGCGCGGACACTCTGACACTGAGACATTATTGGCCGGTATTTGCCAATGGGGTTTGGAAGAGACTATTACGCGTGCTGTAGGGATGTTTGCTATTGCGTTATGGGATACTCAAAACAAGACGTTAACACTGGTCCGGGATCGGGCTGGAGAAAAGCCAATTTATTATGGCTATAGCGGAGGTGCGTTTTTGTTCGGTTCCGAACTGAAGGCACTTAAGGCCCATCCGCTATTCAATAATGAAATCGATATCGCAGCGTTGTCGTTAATGTTACGACACAAATATGTACCTGCACCAAGAACAATTTACCGGCGGTTCAGTAAACTTGAGCCAGGTTGCATGCTTACGTTGACCCTGGATGACCTGACATCAGGTAGCCTTTGTCATTTAATTAAGCGGTATTGGTCATTTAATGAAGCTCTTGAACGAATGAGCAAGACCTCTTTTGCTGGCTCGGACGAGGAGGCATTAACGCTGTTGGAAACTCAGTTGTCACAAACTGTTGGTGAGCAGATGTTGGCTGATGTACAGGTCGGTGCTTTTTTGTCCGGTGGAACCGATTCTTCTCTAATTGCCGCTTTAATGCAGGCGCAATCAAGCAAACCAATCCGCACATTTACAGTTGGTTTCCACGTCCCAGGTTACAACGAAGCTGAACATGCTAAATCAGTTGCGGAGCACTTGCATACAGATCACACAGAGATCTACGTCACAGAACGAGATGCATTAAATGTTATTCCAAAATTACCGCAGATATATGATGAGCCATTCGGTGATAGTTCACAAATTCCCACGTTTTTAATAGCCAAGGAAGCTCGGCGTCATGTCACTGTAGCATTATCTGGTGATGGTGGTGACGAACTGTTTGCTGGCTATACTAGATACGAACATAGTCTGAAGTTGCAGAGAAAACTTTCGGCGGTTCCTGCTTCAGTGTTCAAAGCACTATCCTGTTGCCGATCAATATTTCATTCGGACATATGGCGGCGCTTGGATATACTTTTTGGTCACGCAAATACAGGTTTACTGTCAAATGGCATGTCAAGGATTGCTGAACTTGCAGAGTGCGACCGCTTTTCTGGTTTGTATACTCAGGTTGTATCAGATGTAAAAGACCCGCAGCGTCTACTCCATAACTGTCCTCCTTCTAAGCTTTTTTCTGAACATGACTTACTGCCAGATGATCAAGCACGATTAATGTGGATGATGACCTGTGACAGTAAAACCTATTTACCAGACGATGTTCTGGTTAAAGTAGACAGAGCAAGCATGGCGGTTTCGCTTGAAGGAAGGGTACCAATGCTTGACCACCGATTTATTGAAGCTGCTTTGGCGATGCCGCTTACAGTCAAAAAGCGAGGTCCAATTGGTAAATGGGTATTAAAGCAAATGTTGTACCGGCATGTTCCCCAATCTCTGCTCGATAGGCCAAAAACAGGTTTTGCTGTACCCATTGATCATTGGCTGCGAGGACCACTGAAGGATTGGGCTGAAGCACTGCTGGACCCAAGTAAATTAGATCAGCAGGGAATATTTAATTCTCGTATGGTCCGCAAATATTGGTCTGAACATCAATCGGAACACAGAGACTGGCAATACATGTTATGGAATATACTGATGTTTCAAAGCTGGTTGGAGGAACAAGGCTGATGTCTCCACCAGTAAAACGACCAGGACATACAGTATTTCTAATTACATCACTTGAAGGTGGCGGCGCAGAAGGTGTTTGTGCCAATATTGCGTCAGGATTAGCTGATCAGGGAATGTCACTAGAGTTGATCGTACTGCATATGCATAACTCTGTTTACCATAACAGCCTGTCAGGTAAAGTGAAGTTAACGGTACTGGGGGTGAGACAAGCCCGGCATGCGTTTCTACCGTTAATTCGATATTTAAATAGCATACAGCCTGAGCGTGTCGTGGTGTTCAATTATGAATTGGCTCACGTTATGGTATTAATCCGCCCGTTTTTAAGATTGAAGTTTCAATTAATCGGCAGGAATATCAATACTTTCTCTGCAAATGCGTTACGCCAATCATCGTCATTACAGCGTTTTGTTGTTAATCCGATACAGAAGTTTTTATATAGTCGGTTAGATCATGTTATCAATCAATGTCAGGCTATGCGAGAGGATTTATTGGTACATGTGCCTATTCGGCCAGAAAAAACAAGTGTCATTTACAACGCGGTAAATCGGCGAACAGGTGTTATTGCACAGTCAGCAGTGCCAAAACCAGAATTCCCTGGATACATTTTATGTGTCGGTCGATTGGAGGAGCAAAAAGCGCTCCATCGTGCGGTTGATGCCTTTTCATTGATTCGACAAGATTTTAGTGGGCTCCGTCTGAGATTTCTTGGGCAAGGTAGCCTCGAAAAGCAGCTTAAAGAGCAAGCATTGCATCGAGGAGTCGGAGAGTGGGTCGACTTTTTGGGGTTTACCGCAGATCCGGTGAGTCATTACCTTGGTGCCCGTTGTGTATTGCTTACTTCGTTATATGAGGGATTTCCAAATGTTCTGATCGAGGCTGTGACATTGGGGGTGCCGGTAGTGTCAGTCGATTGCCCAAGTGGTCCAAAGGAAATCATTCAGCCAGGTGTAAATGGTATCCTGGTTCAGGGGTATGAACCACTTGATATTTCGAAGGCGTTGTACTCATGTTTAACGAAAGTGTGGACTATTGATAAAATCAAACGTACTGCACTGCCTTATTCGAACGCCGAAGTGATAAACTGTTGGTGGAATTTCCTGACATAAAAATGCGGTTCATATTTACTGCTTCTGGAGTTTTTCATTGAACTTATATATTGGACCTGTCGTTTTTTTGTTATCTGTTACATTGCTGATAATGTATCGCAAGATCGTTGGCCGTTATAATCTAGTTAGTTGGTTTTATATATCGT
>NZ_JBBIQL010000025.1:0-63277 GCF_037442345.1 Rheinheimera sp.
ACGATGGTAGTGTGGCGCTTGCCATGCGAGAGTAGTTCACCGCCAGGCTCCCAATAAATAGAAAAGCCCTTCGCGAAAGCGAGGGGCTTTTTGCTTTGAGCAATAACGACCAAATTTCCCCCTATCTTGCATTTTTATCCTTCAGGCGCACTTGCGCTGTTCAACAGACAAAAAGCCAAGCACTATCGTGACATCATTCGCAGAGGATAATGATGATGAAGAATAAGCTGCACTCAGGGGTTTTTGTTGCGGGCTTTGTTGCTGTTTGCTCATTTGGGGCAACAGCTGGCCAGCCATTGCAATACGAAGATGTATTTCAACTGGAGTATGTGTCGGAACCACAAATAAAAGCTGATGGCTCAGCCGTGGTGTTTGTACGGAACCGTTTTGATCAAGTGCTGGATAAGAGGATTGGTTCACTCTGGTTGTCGGATACAAAAACCGGGCAGCTTCGACCTTTATTGGCTGAAACAGACGATATCAGTTCGCCCGTCTGGTCGCCTGACGGCAAGAAACTGGCTTATATCTCTATGGCTTCTGGCAAACCTCAGATCCACCTGCGCTGGATGGATAGCGGCCAGACGGTACAAATCAGTCATTTGCCAAACGCGCCTTCGGGTGTTAGCTGGTCTCCAGACGGTCAATGGCTGGCTTTCTCAATGTTTACTGCAAAAAAAGCTGCAAACCCAGTTCAGTTGCCTGGTAAACCAGAACAGAATGATTGGGCCAAACCACCAATCTACATCGATACCATGCAGTACAGAGCTGATGGTCGCGGTTATCTGGCGAGCGGTTACCGTCAGATCTACCTGATGCCTGCAGAGGGTGGTACCCCGGTTCAACTGACTCAGGGCGATTTTGATCACGGCGGTGAGATTAGCTGGCAGGCCGATGGCAAAGCATTTTATTTTTCTGCCAATCGTCAGTCAGATAAAAGACTTCAGGCACAAAATAGTGAGATTTATCAGCTGACTATTGCTGATAAGCAGCTAAAGCAAATCACGGATCGTTTTGGACCTGACCACAGCCCTACACTGTCACCAGACGGTAAATGGTTGGCTTATCTTGGCTACGACGATAAAAAGCTCGCGTATCAGGCTGATCAACTGTATCTGCGAAACTTAAAATCTGGCGAAGTGAAAGCCCTGACCGCTGATCTGGACAGAGCGGTAGACAGTTATGCCTGGGCTGCGGACAGCGATGCATTGTATATCCAGTATGATGACGCCGCAGAAGGCAAAATTGCCTTACAACCAGTATCAGGCAAACGCAAGGTACTGGTCCAACAGGTTGGAGGCACTTCATACAGCCGGCCTTATACCGGAGGCAGTTTCTCTGTCGCCGATAATGGGGCTTTGGCCTATACCAAAATGTCAGCTCAGGCTCCGGCTGAACTGGGCTATTACAAAGGTGGCGAAGTCAGGCTACTGACGGGGCTGAATAAAGATCTACAGCTGGCCCGTGATATTGGCGAGGTAGAAGAGTTTAGGGTGAAATCTTCTGTAGACCAGCGGGAAATTCAGAGCTGGCTGATTCTGCCACCAGACTTTGACCCTAGCAAAAAATACCCTCTTATCCTGGAAATTCATGGGGGCCCCCACACGGCCTATGGCCCGGTATTTGCGATGGAGCTGCAACTCATGGCGGCTCAGGGTTATGTTGTGCTTTATTCGAACCCGCGCGGAAGTACCAGTTATGGTATGGAGTTTGCGAATTTGATCCATCATAACTTCCCAAGTCAGGACTACAACGACCTGATGGATACCGTGGATGCCACTATTGCGAAGGGCTTCATTGACCCAGAGCAACTATTTGTAACCGGGGGCAGCGGTGGCGGTTTGTTAACCAGCTGGATCGTTGGACATACCGATCGTTTTAAAGCTGCGGTGGCGGTAAACCCGGTAATAAACTGGTTCAGTTTTGTGTTGAATGCCGACATGTACAACTATTTCAGCCAGTACTGGTTTCCGGCTATGCCCTGGGAAAACCCGCAACATTATCTGAAACATTCGCCCATCAGCTATGTTGGCAATGTCAAAACTCCCACCATGCTGATAACGGGCGAGGCCGATCACAGAACGCCTATTTCTGAAACTGAGCAGTTTTATCAGGCACTGCAATTGCGTGGCGTTGAAACGGCCATGGTGCGGATCCCTGGTGCCTCGCATGGTATCCATATTCGCCCCAGTAACCTGATGGCGAAACCGGCTTACATCACCTATTGGTTTAATAAGTACAAGAGTAAAGACTGATAGGGGACGCCGGGAAGCCGGTTTTATTGACAGTCTGTGACTAAACAATCATACCTGTATTCAGGGCTTCACGGTCGAAGCCCGAATACAGGAGTCTAGGATTATGGAAAAGAATGCTCAGCCATTGTGGCCACTGAGTACAGCAAAGACGCTTTTTCTGTTGCTGCTCATTCTTCACGCTGCTTATCGTCTGACGGACTATTCAGCCGCACAATCAGGGTTTTATTATTCATTAGCGCTACTGCTGGCACTACTGTCTACTTTGTTCAGGCCGGAGGAGCTAAACTTGAATCTGACGGCTTTTCTCCATCAACCCTGGTATTGGCGCTCTGTTCCAGGTTTACTGGTTGCTGCTGCAATTGGTTGCCTGGGGATTGGCGTTGTTTTAGCTCTGAGCCACTAAATTCCTCTCTAAATAAGTACTTTAGGTTTTTCGACGGAAAAAGAGGCTCAGTTTTTTTGCAGAACGACGGTTTGTTGAGTAAATTTATTGTTAACTGATTGGGTGGTTGTTGGTCGTCGCCGAAAAATTAAGGCACAGACTATGACACAAGGATTGTTTCGCCCTCACGCAGTACAGCACCAAAGCTTACGATTGGAAGGTTCAGTCGTGGTCTTACAGCCTGTCTCGGCAACACTCCTTACTCTTTTGCTTGTCGCTGCCGTCAGTCTGGCTTTGTTGTTTTTAAGCCAGGCGTCTTTTGATCGGCGCGAAACCGTCGCCGGTTATCTAAAACCTATCTCTGGACAGTCGCATATCAGTGCTCCCCGATCTGGCGTAATCAGTCAGCTTCTGGTTCAGGACGGAACCGTAGTACAACAGGGCCAACCGCTGCTCGCCCTTAGGGTTCAGGGGCAGCTGGCAGAAGGGGGAAGTCTGGCTGAGAGTTTACAGCAGGGTATTGTTCAGCAGCGCCAGTTGTTGCTACTCAGGTATCAACAGATGGATCAGCAATACCAGCAACAACAGCAAGAGCTTGAGGCCAGACTGGCAAGTGGGCGACTGTTGCTGGAACAGACAAGAAATCAGCAGCGTTTGACGAAGCAGCGCATCCAGCTTCAAAACGAGCGTCTGGATGATCTTAAAAAATTGCGGTTTCAGGGAGCGGTCAGTCAGGACAGTATCAAGAATCAGCAAGAACAGATTTTTAGCCTTCAGCAATTGCTCAGCGAGCACATAAGCAACGAGCAAAATCAGCTGAACTACCAGCAGCAACTCAAAGGCCAGTTGGCCAGACTTCCATCTGAGCAAGCGCAACATCAAGCCAGTTTACAACAAGAACTGGCGCAGCTGCAGCAACAGAGTATTCAGCTAAAAGCGGATGAGGAATTGGTGTTAACTGCACCAGTGTCTGGCCGGGTGACCAGCTTATGGGCTGAGTTAGGCAATCAGGTTCAGAGCGGAGGCTCTTTGCTGACGCTGGTTCCGTTGAATGCAGAGTTGACTGCTGTGCTGTTGGTGCCAACCCGTGCTTATGGTTTCGTCCGGCCTGGACAGGCTGCCCGCTTGCGCTTTGATGCTTTCCCTTATCAACGCTTTGGGACTTTTCAGGGGGAAGTGATAAAAACCGCTCAGGCCATAGTGTTGCCGGGGGACAACGCCATGCCACTTTCTATTCAGGAGCCAGTGTACAGAGTGGAGGTACAGCTGGGATCCCAATCAATCCGCGCCTACAACAAGGAGATGCCGTTGCAGTCTGGCATGTTGTTAAGTGCTGATGTGGTGCTCGAAAACCGTAGCCTGCTGGCCTGGTTATTTGAGCCTTTGCTGAGCCTGAAAGGCAGGCTCTGAACTTTCAAGGAGAGAAGAAATGAAAGAGTTACAAGTAAATGAAGTACAAGAGGTAAGTGGTGGATTTTACAGCGCAGGCAACTTAGCTGCAGCTGCAAGATTCACAGGTGCGATGGGATTTCTATCCGGCGCCTTCCAGGTTGGTTTTACCGCAGGTACCTGGTTGAATGAAAATACTCCAATCCAGATGTGGATTTCTGAATATATCGAAGCTTATTAGTTCAACTAGGGGAGCGTGATACACCTTTATCATGTGAGGGTAATTAATTATGAACAGATTAAGTTCAAAAAATGACTTAGCCTTGTGTATTGCAAGGTATGTGTTTGTATTCTGCCTTGCGTTGTTTGTTAGTTATTCATTCGTTGATAGTGAACGCTGGAGTTATGCGTTTTTTATTTATGGAGCACTTTGTATTTTGATGGTGAGTGCGCTCCTAAATATGAGACAGTTAGATGAGACGTTTACTGGATTTATTACTCTCCCCATTGATTGGAAATCATTGCAAGGATGCCTATATATCCTTGCAATGCTCATCCTCTTTCTAGGGGTATTATATGGAGATTGACTAAATTTACGGTATAAATCGCTAGCAAGGAATGCTAAATGATTTATCAAGCCGAAGCGGCAGAATGTGGGTTGGCTTGTCTGGCTATGCTGGCCGGGCATTATGGGTTAAAGCTGGATTTACCCACATTACGCAGCCGTTATCCTGTTTCATTAAAAGGGGCTAATTTGCAGCAGTTGATGCAATTGGCTGATCAGTTGCAGCTGGCTCCGAGGGCTCTGAAGCTGGAGTTAGACGAGCTGAAACAGTTACGTCTGCCCTGTATATTACACTGGAATATGAATCACTTTGTGGTATTGCTCAGAGTGTGCCGCTCCGGTGCCTTAATCTGTGATCCAGCCAGTGGCGAACGATTGGTACCGATAAAAGAGTTGGATCAAAGCTTTACCGGGATCGCGCTGGAGCTCACACCAACATCCGATTTTTCGCCTAAAGACGAGCGTCAGCCGCTGCATCTGCACTCATTCTGGCAAAATAGCAGGGGCCTTTGGCCTTCGCTTGCCAAGCTTATGCTGTTGTCTCTGGTACTGCAGCTGTTTTTACTGGCGGCACCTTATTACAGCCAGTTGGTGGTTGATGAAGTACTGGTCAGTCATGACACCCCCTTATTGCTGGTGCTTGCGTTGGGTTTTGGTTTATTGATGTTGCTGCAAAACCTGACCTTTGCATTGCGCAGCTGGGTCGTTTTGCATTTGTCATCCAGTCTGAGCCTGCAGATGGCGACTAACCTGTTTCGGCATTTGCTGCATTTGCCAGCCAGTTATTTTGAGAAACGCCATATGGGCGATATCCTGTCGCGTTTCGGTTCCCTTGACAGCATTCGCGAGCAGCTCAGCAGCAGCCTGGTCGAGGCCGTAGTGGATGGTGTAATGGCATTTTCTGTATTGCTGATGATGTATTTGTACAGTGCCCACTTATTGCTGGTGGTGCTCGGGGCTGTGCTGCTTTACGCTTTGTTGCGTCTGCTGTTATACAAACCCCTAAAACACCGCACAGAAGTCAGCATCATCAGCAAAGCGAAAGAGCAAAGTAACTTTATGGAAACAGTGCGAGGTATTCAGACTTTGCAACTGTTTGGTCAGCAGAGTAACAGGCTGAATTTGTGGCAAAACTGCTATGCAGATGCGGTAAACCAACAATACCGGTTGGGGCGCTGGCAAATAGGTTATAGCACTGCCCAGCAGCTGTTGTTTGGTCTGGAAAATATTCTGGTCGTCTATCTGGCGGCTTGGGTAGTGTTGCAGAACCAAATGACAGTGGGCATGCTGCTGGCGTTTTTAGCCTATAAGAATCAGTTTACCAGCCGGACTTCTGCACTGATTGACCGCTTGATCGAGCTGCGGATGGTCAGTCTTCATCTGCAGCGCCTGGCCGATATCAGCCTGACGGCGAAAGAGCAGGATGGGGGCGACGCCAGTTTCCGGCAGATTTCCGGACAATTGGAGTTGTGTCAGCTGAGCTTTCGTTATGCAGTCACTGAACCTTTTTTATTCCAGAGCCTGCAGTTACAGGTGAATGCCGGGGAACATATTGCCATTATTGGCGCTTCAGGTTGCGGCAAAACCAGTTTGTTGAAACTGATGCTGGGTTTGCTGGCTGCGGACAGCGGTGAGGTTTGTGCGGACAGCATGAATATCCGGAATCTGGGTTTAAAGCATTACCGTGCTCAGGTGGCTGCAGTCATGCAGGATGACCAGTTACTGAATGGCAGCCTGGCTGACAATATCTGTATTTTTGATCCCAAACCTGACTGGGATTTGCTGGTGCATTGTGCCATGTTGGCAGGCATTCATCAGGAAATCATACAGATGCCCATGGGTTACAATGCGTTGGTCGGGGATATGGGCAGCAGTTTGTCGGGGGGACAAAAACAACGGGTGCTGCTGGCCAGGGCTTTGTACCGGAGGCCTAAAATTTTGTTTCTTGATGAAGCCTGCAGTCAGCTTGATATCGCGACTGAGCAGCAAATTAACAGCGCCATCAGCCAGTTACAACTAACCCGTATTGTGATAGCGCACCGACCTCAGACCATTCTGAATGCTGATCGGATCTATGTGTTGGAGCAGGGCCTGCTCAAAGAAGTGACTGCCTGTGTCCGGCAGCAGCTGCAGCATACAGCCGGCTAGTTGTATCAATGCTGCAGCTGCTTAAGCCCAGGGTATTGCTTTAACACCTCACAGGCTCGTTGCATCGCTTCACCAAACAAGACAGGATGAAAATCGCCATTTTGACAATAATCGCGTTTGAATCTGAGCAGGCTGTCTAAATCTGCACTGGCCCTGGCCAACGCCTCTTGCTGTCCAGAACCGTAGTCCTGACCTATCGCATAAAAAGCTTTTTGTACTTTACGGGTGATGACCGAGCTGTTGTTTTGCACGGGCAATGAAATATGCTCAGCCAGCCAATCCAACAGGGGTTCAGTATAAGGGAACACCCTGGGGTGATCATAAAATGTCAGTGTCAGAGCCAGCAGCAAACAGCACAACAGAAATTTACGCATATCAGTCTCACTCAGAGGCCTTGTATTGGTTATAACACAGTAACAGGCGGCTGCCACTGTGAACCGGGCAGTCACTGCGGCTGTCTGCTGTCAATTTTGTTCACAGGTGGCCGCATCCCTGTAGATTAAAAACCAATACAGATCATCGTGTTATATAATGGCGCTTTCTGGCTCGCTTTTTGCTGTGCCGGTTTGGGTCAAAAAACAACACAGGCTTTGTTCTGAGTCAACAAGCCGCAATGAACCGCCTGCTAGACTCAATGTCAGTTGGTGGTACGAGGTATGGGCGTGGATAACAAAATAGACATCAAGAATATTCCGGTCGATGTAAAAGTGCATAAAGCTGAGGCCGCTGTCAGTAAATACAACCCAAGGGATCGTATCTACGTGCGGGCTGTGCAAGGGTTGCATCAACGCTTGCGTCGGAATATGGGCTTTATCTTTATGGCGCTTTTTATGGCGTTGCCCTGGTTACAGTTCAATGGCCAGCAGGCCATTCTGCTCGACATTGTGGGACAGAAGTTCAATATTTTTGGCATGACGCTCTGGCCGCAGGATTTCACTATTCTGGCCTGGATTTTTGTCATCGGTGCCTTTGCTTTATTTTTTGTCACTACTTTTTATGGACGGGTCTGGTGCGGCTATATGTGCCCGCAGACGGTCTGGACCTTTATTTTTATCTGGTTTGAAGAGAAAATTCAGGGGAGTCGTAACCACAGGATGAAGCTGGACAAAGACCCCTGGTCAGCTGCCAAAGTCTGGAAAAAAGGTTTCACGCACTTCTGCTGGCTGGCTTTTTCATTGCTCACGGCGCTGATTTTTGTCGGCTATTTCACCCCTGTTACCCAGCTTTTTGTCGAATTTTTCAGCTTCAACGCCAGTTTTTGGGCTGTCGTGTCAGTGCTGTTTTTTATGTTCTGCACATACGGCAATGCGGGCTGGATGCGTGAAATCATGTGTACCCATATCTGCCCTTATGCCCGCTTTCAGTCGGCCATGTTTGATAAAGACACCTTTACCGTCACTTATGATGCGAAACGCGGCGAAAGCCGTGGTCCAAGGTCACGCAAAGACACCGACTATCAGGCCAAAGGCCTGGGGGACTGCATTGACTGCAACCTTTGTGTGCATGTATGCCCAACCGGCATCGATATCCGTAACGGCTTGCAGTACGAATGTATTAACTGTGGTGCCTGTATTGATGCCTGCGACGATACCATGGAAAAAATGGGCTATGCCAAGGGCCTGATCAGCTACACCACAGAACACAGCCTGGAAGGTAAAACCACTAAAGTGGTGCGAGGCAAACTGGTGGGGTATTTCTTGGTATTGCTGGCGGTATGTTCGGCTTTTGCCTGGACCTTGGTGGTACGCAAACCGGTGATGATGGACATAGTGCGCGATCGTGGAGCCTTATTCCGTGAAACCAATGAAGGTCTGATAGAAAATACCTACACACTGAAGATCATCAATAAATCTCAGACCGAGCAAACCTACCTGTTGTCGGTGAGTGGCATTGACGGGCTGAACTGGATTGGTGCTCAGGAGTTGACGGTCCAGGGGGGCGAAACCGCTAATTTGCCAATCAGCCTGGCTCTGGACCCAGTGCATGCGAATAAACCTGTGCTGGATATTGAGTTTGTGCTGCAGGACAAAGACGAATCTGAGGTCAGTCTGAGTCAGGGCAGTAAATTCTTCTCAGCCCGCTAAATCCCTGAACTACAGGACCAGGCTGCTCTGGGCTTGGTCCTTCTGCTTAAACCCAGTATGATGCGACCACCTTTGTTCTGTGACAGAACCTTATGAGCCAGTTTCATTTTGAGCATCTGACCCCGGATTTTATGCTGGACGCACTCTGGCATTATGGCTTCGACGTGGCATCCGGCTTATTGCCACTGAACAGTTACGAAAACCGGGTCTATCAATTTAAAGATCAGGACAGAAAAAACTGGGTGGTAAAGTTTTACCGGCCAGAACGCTGGAGCCTGGCTCAGTTGCAGGAAGAACATCAGTTTGTGGCAGAACTGGTAGCGGCTGAGATCCCGGTGGCACAAGCGGTGCAGCGTGATGCTGAATATGTATTGCCTTATCAGGGCAGTTATCTGGCGATTTACCCAAGCCTGGGTGGGCGGCAGTTTGAGCCTGATCAGGATGAACATCTGCTGCAAACCGGTGCTTTGTTGGGGCGCTTACATCAGGTGGCTGCAGGCAAAGGCTTCCAGCACAGGCCTGAGTTCAGTGCCGCACAAATGCTGGGGCAAAGCTCTGACGTACTGCTGAACAGTGGTTTTATCCCGAAAACTCTGGAGCGGGAATTCTCTGCGGTGCTGCAACAATTGCAGCAGAAAGCGGGTCAGCTGTATCGGCCTGAACGACAAATCCGGCTGCATGGAGATTGCCATCCAGGCAACTTAGTCTGGGCCAATGAACAGGTCATGTTGCTCGATTTTGATGATTGCAGAATGGGTCCGGCGGTGCAGGACCTCTGGCTGTTGTTGCACGGCGACAGAGCGGAGCAACAAATGCAACTGGGCTTATTGCTTGACGAATATGAACAATTTTGTGATTTTGCAGCCAAAGAGCTGACCTTGATTGAACCGTTGCGGGCTATGCGTCAGGTGTCATATATGGCCTGGTTGGCGCAGCGTTGGGATGATCCGGCGTTTGCCCGGCATTTCCCCTGGTTCAGCAGTTCAGAGTACTGGCAGCAACAACTGAAGGTGCTGGATGAGCAGCTGAAACGCTGTGGCGAGCCACCACTCAGCCTGATGCCGCAGTGGTAAAGATTTGATAAAGTAAACTTTAGTAAGAATACCAAGGAACAAAACATGAAGAAGTTAGCAACATGGGTTTTAGCTGCTTTAGTTCTGCCACTGTCGGCGTGGGCAGCGCAGTTTGAAGAAGGCACACATTATGAAGTGATTGCCGAGCAGGCAACAGCCAAGCCTGAAGTCAAAGAGTTTTTCTCGTTTTATTGCCCAGCCTGTTTTGGCTTTGAACCCAAAGTTCAGGCACTGAGCAAAAAGTTGCCTGCAGGGACTGAACTGAAAAAAGTGCATGTCGATTTTTTACGTCATGCCAGCCCGGAAATTCAGAACACTGTGGTGCGTGCTTATCTGGTGGCTAAAAATCTGGGCAAGGGCGACGAAGCCGCCAGCGCGTTGTTTAACCATATTCATGTAGACCGCAAAGCCTTTGCGTCGGATGAAGATATTAAAGCGGTCGTGGTTGGTCTGGGGATTGATGCAGCCACCTACGACAAAGCCATTAAAAGTTTCACAGTGGTTGGCGCTGCCAAGCAAATGAAAAAGGATCAGGACAATCTGACCAGCCGACGTGTGCTGAGTGGTGTGCCTATGTTTGTCGTGAACGGCAAATACAAAATTCTGAACCAGGGTCTGAGCCGTGACAATCAGGAGCAGGAATTCAACGAGCTGGTTGCCTACCTGCTGGCACTGAAATAAGGGGCATAACTATGTTGAGAACTTTGCTTGCTGCGCTGGTGCTGTTGCCATCTCTGCTGTTGGCGGCGCAATTCGAAGCCGGAAAACACTATGAAGTGCTGGAAACACCCAAAACGGCCACTCCTGAAGTGGTGGAATTTTTTTCGTTTTATTGCCCACACTGCAAAGCCTTTGAACCCTTTGCCCAGCAATTGAATAAAAGCCTGCCCAAAGGTCAGAAACTGATCCGGAACCATGTCGACTTTTTACGGGCAGCCCCGGCTGAACTGCAGGCCGAGTTGGGTAAAGCCTATCTGGTTGCCGAGAGTGCAGGCCAGGGGGACCGTATTGCCGATGCTATTTTTAATTACCTGCATCAGCAGCGAGCCAGTTTCAGCAACGCTCATGATATTCGCAGCCTGATGCTGGTAAATGACATTCCGGCTATGGTCTATGACGCAGGTGTGGTCAGCCCGAAAATTCAGTCCGAAGCTCAGGCCCTGAAACAGCGGCAGGAGTTTTACACTCAGGCTGAGGCGCTGCGAGGGGTACCAACCCTGATAGTCAACGGCAAGTACCGGGTGAAACTGGATGGCCTGGACTCAGCTCAGTTCCAGCAGCAATTGAATGATCTGGTGGCATACCTGCTGGCGAAAAAAGACTGATCTTTTTCTTGTTCTGAAGCCGGCATTTGCCGGCTTTGTTGTTTTTGTCAGCCTGAAAAAGGCCAACCTACTTTTTGTGCCGGACAGACTGGTGAACTTTTGTCAGATCAGGCAGACTAAATGCGAGTAATTCTCAAATGAGGTCTGGTTATGGACTACTGGCAACAACAAATGCAGGCCGGAAACAAGGCTTTGGCGGCACATCAGCCTGCTCAGGCTGAATACTGTTACCGGCAGGCGCTGAAAGATGTCTGGCCTGTGTGGTTTCACAGCTGCTTTATTGAAAGTCCGGCGGAGCTGGCGCAGGAACAGGCTTGTCTGCCGACCTTCTGCCTGGCAGCGACCATCCGTAATCTGGCCGAGTCTTATGCCAGACAAAAACGCTGGCGTCGCAGTCAGCGGACTTTGCGTCAGGCATTGCACTGGTTTGAGCTGGGGGCTGCGCAAATGGCTGCTGAACATCCAGCTGCCCTGGCAGTACTGATGCAGGTTGCTCAGTTCAGGCAGGATTACCAGCAACTGAAATGGCGTCAACACTACAGTCAGCAATCCGTCTGGATCCAGCCGGAACCGTCGGGGTTATTGCACTAAGCGCCACTGCCGTTCGCTGAACTCCAATACATGATGCTGTTGCTGTTGTTGACCGGCTGAGTGATACAAACGGACAAAACGCACTTTGGTCGGGCTTTGCCAGGCTACGTCAACAGGGTTCCAGGGTTGCAGCCTGTTGTCATCGCCGCTGAGCGCCAGTTCAGGAGTCAGCTTGCCTTGTTTAGTCAGACGATAAATGGCCAGCAGTTTGGCATTGTCTTTATCAGTGGTGGCTTCGGAATAGACCAGCAGTCGTTTCCTGTCTGGAGACAGCAATGGAAAACCATTGACCTGGGTTTGTTCACCGCTGTGCAAATGCACCAGATAAACGCTGCGTCCTTTGGTTTCAAACACCCAGACGACGGCCAGCTGCACTTCCTTAAAATAAGCCACCACATAAGGTTTAGTGTATTCGTCTGTTCTTCGGGATGGGACCACCGGAAACGCGAGGGCTTGCTGTCGGGTAGGCAGGTGCAGCAGATTGGTGCTGCGTTGCAGTTTGAGGGGGGCTTCCAGCTCCTCTTCCAGTTCCTCAGCACAATCTGGCTCTATGCTGGCAGAGAACTCACAGGCATGCAGGGGCAGGACCCAAAAAAGTAGCAGGGCAGTGAAACTGGCAAACCGCATCCAATACTCAGAGTGAAAGCTGTTCATTGCAGCAAGCATAGCTGGTGCCAGAGACGAAGTAAGTAACATAAAACAGGGAATCCTGTTGCCTGCGCAAAACGACCCAAATTCAGAGCGACCGGAATAAAAGAAAACTCAAATAAAAAAGGCCACCTGTTGTGGCCTTTGTCACAGGT
Source organism: Rheinheimera sp. (assembly GCF_037442345.1). Classification (GTDB taxonomy): domain Bacteria; phylum Pseudomonadota; class Gammaproteobacteria; order Enterobacterales; family Alteromonadaceae; genus Pararheinheimera. The sequence continues at coordinate 12,613 of NZ_JBBIQL010000025.1, forward strand.
TTAGAATTCCTGCACTGTTGGGCGTAACACCACTTCACTGATGTCGACATCGGCAGGTTGTTCAATGGCATAAGCAATAGCTCTGGCAACGGAGCTGGCCGGAATTGCATTTTGCTTGTAGAAGGATTCAACAAACTCTGCACTGGCAGCGTGCGCACTGCCATGTTTCAGTTCGGAATCAACAGCTCCCGGTGAAATCACCGTGGTACGGATGGTACCGCCAACTTCATGGCGTAACCCCTCACTGATGGCCCGTACGGCAAATTTGGTGCCGCTGTAGACGGTGCCACCCGGACTGAACACCTTGGTGCCAGCCACTGACGAGATATTGATCACATGGCCGCTTTGTTGCTGCTGGAACACAGGTAAAGCGGCAGCAATGCCATAGAGCACACCTTTGATATTGATATCGATCATCCGGTCCCATTCGTCTGTGCGGACTTCGCTCATTGGGGCTATGGCCATTACCCCGGCGTTATTGACTATCACATCCAGCCGGCCATAAGTCGTCAGTGCCAGCTGTACCGCCTGTCGCAGCTGTTCCGCTTGGGTCACGTCCACCAGCTGGTACACAGCTTCACCGCCCGTGGCATGGATCCGCGCTACCAACTGCTGCAACCGGTCTTCACGGCGGGCAACCAACACCAGCTTGGCACCTTTGGCGGCCAGGTGTTCTGCCGTGCTTTCGCCCAGACCTGAACTGGCACCAGTAATAAGTACAACTTTGTTTGCGATGGTCATGCTTTGTCTCCTCTGTTGAATTGCTGAGCAGTATAAAAGCCTGGACTAGCACAAAAAATGGAAATATCTTGATTTTATAATTCCATAAATAGGAATAAAAATGGCCAACAATCTGGAGTTATTACGGCTGTTCTGCGCAGCTGCGGAGTCTGACAGCTTTAAGGCGGCGGCCAACAGGTTGGCGGTATCGCCCCAGGCCGTGACCCGAGCGGTACAACAGTTAGAGCATCAGCTTGGAGAGATGCTGTTTCATCGCAGTACCCGTCATATCCGTTTGACCCGTTTTGGTGAAACATTTGCGCTGCAGGCCAGGCAGCAGCTGCAGCAACTGGACGCTTTGCTGAATCAGCGCCAAATCAAACCGGCACAGGCACAGGGGTTGGTCAGACTGACAGCACCCCGTTCGATGCGTGCTGTACTGATGCCCTTGCTGAACAGTTTTTTGCAACGTTATCCGGCTATTCAGTTGGATGTTCGCCTGACTGACCAACTCAGTGATGTGGTGGATGACCAAATCGATATTGGCATCCGGGCCGGAGTGATCCGTGACAACAGATTTATCGCCCGCACTGTGGGCAGTATCAGCATGTGGGTGGTGGCCAGCCCTGCTTTACTGGCAGAGCGTGGCCAGCCGCACAGTCCGGCTGAACTGAGTGGCTGGCCGCTGACAGGCATGATGGATGTGAATACCGGGCGGCCCTGGTTGTGGTATTTCAGTCAGGGGCAGCATTGGCAACCCAAAGAGTTCCGGATCCTGGTGACTGAGGCAGAAGCAGAGCTGGATGCTGTGCTTGCCGGTATTGGCATAGGCCAGCTGGCCAACTTCAGTGCCCATCAGGCGGTGCGCCAGGGGTTACTGACCCGGCTGTTGATTCCCTACCAGCCCGACCCTTGGCCTTTGTCGGTATACCGACCACAACGCGGCCCTGTGCCGGAGCGTATTCGTTTGCTGTACGACGAGCTGGTCCGTCAGCTTAGCCAAACAGACTGGTCAATCTCAGACTGAGTTAAACAGCAGCTCTGCTGCGGTTGGTGGCTGATCGATAAAAGAAAAACACCGTAGACTGTTAAGAACCTTTAATTGTCGCAGAGCAGGTTGTGAGAATTTTTGTTTTTATTGTGCTGCTGAGTCTGCTGATACCTTCGGTCTGGGCGCAAAGTTCGGGCTGGGTCCAGGCCACTGAATTAAAGGCCGAGCTGGTCAGTGACTACCAGCAGGTTAAACCTGGCCAACAGCTGACGCTGGCGCTGCATTTTATTCCCACCGAACACTGGCATACCTACTGGCTGAACCCGGGGGATTCTGGTTTGGCAACCCGAATTGAGTGGACTTTGCCTGCAGGTGTGACCGCCGGGCCCATTCAATGGCCCGTGCCCCAGGCAATACGGGTGCCGCCTTTGGTGAATTATGGTTTTGAAGGTCCGACCCTGTTGCTGACTCAACTGCAGCTAAGCCCGGATTTTCAGGGTGACTTGTTACCGGTTTCGGCCAAAGTGGACTGGCTGGTCTGTGCAGAGATCTGCATCCCGTCAGAAGCTGTGCTGCAACTGACGCTCCCGGTTAGGAACACTGCTGAGCTCAGTAAAAACTACAGCGCTCTGTTTGAGCAGGCAAGGCAACAGCAACCCAAATCGCTGCCACAACAAGGTCGGTTTGAGGTACAAAATGGCACTTTTTCAGCCGTGCTGCCGCTGCCTGAAGATTTAAAAGTCAGTGCTTTTTTTGTCGGCGGGACCGAACTGGTCGATCATTCGGCGGCGCAGAGCATTGATTGGGTTGACGGGCAGTTGTTATTACGTCAGCCACAAAATACCTATTTCAGTGCGGCACCTGCAGAGATCCCGCTGGTACTGCAAACCGCTGCCGGCGCAGTCAGTACCACACTGCAGTTTAATCAGCACTTGTCGGTGCCAGTGTCAAAGCCACAGACAGAATGGCTACAGTGGCTCTGGATGTTGGTGCTGGCCGGAGCCGGAGGTCTGGTGCTGAACCTGATGCCCTGTGTCTTTCCGGTACTGAGTTTTAAAGCCCTGAGCCTGGCGCAGCAACAGGCAGGTCAGCAGTCTGCCCGCAGTGAAGCCCTGTGGTATAGCGCTGGTGTGGTGCTGAGTTTTGTCGCTCTGGCCGGGGTGATGCTCAGTTTACGCTCGGCAGGTGAGGTGATTGGCTGGGGCTTTCAGTTGCAGCAGGCCTGGGTAGTACTTGGACTGGCTTATTTACTGCTGGTGCTGGGTTTAAGTTTATCCGGCTTAATGCAATTGGGAGCGGGCCTGATGAATACCGGTCAGGCGCTGACGGCGCGTGAAGGGAAACAAGGTGCCTTTTTTACCGGCATTCTGGCTGTCGTGGTCGCCAGCCCCTGCACAGCGCCTTTTATGGGCGCTGCGCTGGGCTACGCGGCATCGCAGCCGGCCTGGTCAGCCTTAAGTATTTTTGCGGCTTTGGGCCTGGGCATGGCCTTGCCATTTTTGTTGTTGGGCTTTTGGCCTGCGTTGGGGCGCAAATTGCCTCAACCCGGCCCCTGGATGGCGCTGCTGAAACAATGGCTGGCTTATCCTCTGTACCTGAGCGCTGTCTGGTTGTTATGGGTGTATGGTCGTCAGCAAGGGCTGGATGCGATGGCACTGGCGCTGGTGGGGGTGGTGGCGCTGGTGGCTGCCTGCTGGATTTGGGGACTGGTCCAGCTGGGCCGGCAGCCGAAAGTCTGGCTGGTTGCGGTGGCCGCTCTTGCCGCTTTGGCGCTGCTGTTACCGCAACAGGTGCAACAGGCTCAGGGCGATGCGTCGGCGGACCATAGTCTGCCCTGGACTGAAAGCCGGATGCAGCAACTGATCAGCGAAGGCAAACCAGTGCTGGTCAATATGACCGCCGACTGGTGCATTACCTGTCTGGTCAATGAAAGGGTGGCGCTCAACACCGACAGCAGCAAAGCCGCCATGAAACTGTACGATCTGCATTACCTGAAAGGCGACTGGACACGCAAAGATCCGGCTATTACGGCCTACCTGCGTCAGTTTCAGCGCGATGGTGTGCCTTTGTATGTGGTGTACTGGCCGGGTCAGCCACCAGAAATTTTGCCTCAGATCCTGACACCCGATTCTGTGCGTCAGGCGCTGGAACAACTCAGTCGTAAAAACTCAACTCAAGGGGAGTAAAACCATGAAACTGAAACTTTTGTGCTCTGTGTCTGCTTTGTTGTTCTCCACTGTGCTGTGGGCCATGCCACAGATTGGCCAGCCGGCACCAGACTTCAGCCTGGTTGACAGCAAAGGCCAACGTCATAATCTGAAAGACTTTGTTGGAAAAACTGTCGTGCTGGAATGGACCAACCATGATTGTCCTTTTGTGAAAAAACACTACCAGGGCAATATGCAGGTGTTGCAGAAAGAATTTACAGCCAAAGCGGATACAGTCTGGTTATCCATCATTTCGTCGGCGCCAGGTAAACAGGGGCATGTCAGCCCTGAGCAAGCCGATCAACTGACCCAAAGCCGCGGTGCTATGCCAACCGCAGTGCTGTTTGATGAATCCGGTGTTGTTGGCAAAGCCTATGACGCCAAAACCACCCCACATATGTATGTGATAGACGCCAAAGGGCTGTTGCAGTATATGGGGGGCATTGACAGCATTCCGTCGACCAAAGTGGAGGATATACCCAAAGCTACACCTTGGTTTGCCGATGCAGCGAGCGCTGTGCTGGCTGGGGAAGCGGCCAAACCGGCAGTCAGTAAACCTTATGGTTGCAGTATTAAGTACGCCGATTAGAGCGGATACCAGCGAAGGGCAGGAACAGACAAAGCGCAGCCGCTCTTTGCCTGTTCCGTCTTGTGGTCAGAGTTTCAGCAGGACCTTGACCGAAGCATCAACTTTGCTGGCGTCCACATAACCTATCAGGTTTGGGTTGCCAGCCACCAGCTGAATCATTTCTTCATCGGACGCCAGCTCTTTGGGTGGAGTCCCTTTGCCGGTAAAGACCAGTTTGGACCAATAGGACTTTAACTGACTGGAGGATTTCTTCAGCACCTGCTCGTTAAAGGTATTGGTAGCAGCATTGGTTTCCTGCAGGGCGACTGGCACCGCCGCGGCTCCACCAGGAAAGTTTTTGTCCCTGCCCAAATAAATTCGGGCCACAGTATCGGCGTCCAGACTGGCGGTGTTCGATGGATGGGCAATGATGGCAATATCGGCAAACACTGCACTGCAGCAGAACAGACTGACCGCGTAAATTACTGATTTCATGAGTCAATCTCCTTAGAAGGTTAAGTCAACACCAACGGAAGCAATACGGTAATCACCGACTGTGGGTCGGGTGTCTGTGCCCTGAAAATAGTCCACTTTCAGCGCTGCGCTTGGGTGGAAATCCCAACGCAGATCGATGCCAGCGCCATCGAATTCACGCTGACTGAAGGCGTCTTTTAAGGTGCGTCCTGTGGCCAGCAGCACAGGGTTGGAAATACCACTCAGAAAGGCATAATCCTGTTGATCGCGGCTGTAATCCTCGGTATGAACCGTCAAAGTCACACTGTCAAACCGCCGGCCTATGGCGGCATACCAGGCTTTGTTCTGTGCGTTGACTGAGTCCTGGATGCCATAGTCGACATACTCCACATCAAACAGCCAGTTGTTGTAGTCAATGTTAAAGGCGGCAAACATATATTCGCCTGTTTTGCCCTCGCTTTGGATGGCGGCTTTAAAGTCATCCACTTGCTCAGGTGTGGCGCCCATTGCCTGCGCTGCTGCTATGCCCGGTGCTGCCAGCAGAAAGGTGGTCTGTTGATCCAGGGTTTCTGCGGCAATATCGACCGTCATAAAGCCACCAGACAAGCTCCACCAGTCCCCAGTGAGGGATCCATTCGCGGCCATCAGGTTTTCAAAGGCCAGAGGCAAAAAGGCATTGGTGACCGCAAAAAATGTCTCCCCCTCCCAGTTGGCATACAAGAGTTTGGTGTTGGCAGTCATGCCATTCAGGTCAAACTGACTGTCGAGGGCTATGCCTTCTACTGTGCTGAAATCAAAGCCGATATACACAGCTTTGGGCAGACGGGCGAAATTATGGGCATAGCCTACTTTTTCATATTCAGACTGCCGGAACAGCGGGTTCGCCAGCAATCCTGCGCTCACTCTGTGGTGCTCGTTCAATTCGTAAGCGATATAGGCCCAACGGGCCTCCACATCAAAATCATTTTGTCCGTCAGCATAAAGCTGAACTGTGGCGGACAACCCTTCGCCTAAGTCGGCTCTGGCCTGAATCGCAAACAAGGATTCGCTTTTAAAGGAGAAGTTGCCTTCTTCGTAGCCCGGGAATGGCTCGGTGCCACCGTCGGTAGACACAGAAGTGCCTCGGATAGAGGCAAAACCATTGAGTTGAATTTCGGCAAAACTTGAGGTGGGCAGACAGCCTAAGGCGACAGCAAGCGCCAGGCTTTGATACGCGATATTGCTTTTTTTCATATTATGTTCCCATAAAGGAAGTGTGAACTTTGCATCCATGCGCCTTATCCACTTCAAAGCTAGATTTGAAGTGAACAAAATGCAATCTGGGCTATTTACTAGTTCGCTTTTTGTTGTGTTTTTTTAGTATTTATCAGATTTGTGCCATTTTCAGGCCCGCAGTTGACCGCCATGGCGATGAGTCTGGTGAACACGCATCAGCTTTTACAGTTGGAAATTTCTATGAATCACTTGCTCAATGCAGACCAAAGTATGGTGGTGTTGATTGATATCCAGCAAAAACTGGCGCCAGCTATTGCCGATGGCAAAGCGGTGGAACAGGCGGCTGCCTGGGTATTGCAGGTGGCGTTGCAACTGGGCGTTCCGTTGTTTGCCACCGAACAGTATCCGGCAGGCCTTGGCCCGACGGTACCGGCCCTGGCTGAACTGCTGCCGGCAGGTCAGGTGCTGGAGAAAATCCATTTCAGCGCTTTTAAAGACGCCCGAATCCGGCAACAACTGGCGCAAAGCGGCCGTCGTCAGTTGGTGCTGTTAGGGACAGAAAGCCATGTCTGCGTGTTGCAAACGGCTTTGGATGGGCTGGTGATGGGTTATCAGGTGTTTGTGGTGGTTGAAGCCGTGGGGTCGCGGACCGAACAGGATAAACAGCTGGCGCTGCAGCGGATGCAACAGGCGGGGGTGGTGCTGGTCAGCAAAGAAATGCTCGCCTTTGAATGGTTGGAAAAGGCCGGTAGCGACAGCTTCCGGCAGATCAGTAAAGGCTGGATCCGCTGATCTCAATGCCGCAATGGTAGTAAGTTGTAAACGCTGGTCTGAAAAGGCTTTATGTCTTGATACACTGCCATTTTTTTCTGATGGATCGGATGATGCACACTCAGCCACTTTTATCGTTGGTGCTGCCCTTTTATAACGCGCAGGACTTTTTGCAGCCTTTGCTTGAGAGCATTGACCCTCAACTAAGCCCTGAGGTACAGCTGGTGCTGGTGGCGGACGGGCCCACAGACGACAGCCTGTTGCTGGCGCAGCAGTTTATCCGGCTCAGCCAGAAGGGCAGTTGCTATATGTTGCTGCAACAGGCGAATGCCGGGGTCAGTGTGGCCAGAAATTTTGGTATAGCGCAATCGACCGGTCAGTATATTGGTTTTGTGGACGCAGACGATCTGTTGCTGCCGGGTTACACAGAGCAGGTGTTGCAGCTGATCCGCAAAGAGCAGCCGGATTTGATTGAGCTGGGTTATCAGCGTTTTAGTCAGCCTCCGCAGTTGTCAGCGGCTAAAGCACGTTTTTTGCATACCCGGGCCGGTTGGTTGCCGTTGCCGGCTGCGTTGTCTGAGGTTGCACAGGTCAATCAGTGGTTTCCCTGGTTACGTATTTATCGCCGTCAGGCGGTACCAGACTTTCAGTTTCCGGCCGGTATAGGGTTTTGCGAAGATATGATGGCGGTACCACAGCTGTATTTAAGCTGCCAAAGCCTTTATCACCTGCGCCAGCCGTTGTATGGATACAGGGTACATGGAGCCAGTGCCTCTTACCAGGTCAGCCCGGACCAAAAGTTACAGCTGCAACAGTTTTTCCGGCAACTGGACAACGGGCTTATGCCGCAATTACCAGTCAGAGCCCGGCAACTGATGTTGCTGCATCTGGCCTATTGGTTATATAACTGGCAGCTGCAGCAACCAAAAGCCGATGCAGAGACTGGTAGGTTGGCTGCCGACATACGGCAACTGGCCTGTCAGCTCTGGTGGTGCCCGGGTTTTTCCTGGCGGAAAAAGTGGCGGTTATGGCGTTGCATGTCGGTTTTTCAACAACAATTTCCGGCCTGAAAGGTGGGAATAACAGCAAAAACACAGGGAATTTTTATGAAACTGGCCATTCTTTTTACTGCAGTGTTGCCTCTTATGGCGTTGGCTCAACCCAGCCTGAGTCGGGTGTCTGAAACCGCGGATTTACGGGTGCCCGAGTCGGCTTTGGTCTGGCAGCGTCAGTCGGGGGGGAGCCTGCTGGTGTCGGAAATTGACGGTGCAGGTACCACAGTGGATGGCCAGGGTGGGGTGGCTTTACTGCAGCTGGATGGCCGTCTCGTCAAACAGGACTGGCTGCGGGGGCTGAATGCTCCCAAAGGTATGGCTATTCACGGCGACAGGCTGTTTGTTGCTGACCTGACGGAGTTAGTGGAGGTGGACCTGAGCACGGCGCAGATCATACAGAGGTATCCGGCAGAAGGGGCGGTTTTCCTGAATGATGTCACAGTGGATGCCGCTGGCCTGGTCTATGTGTCAGATACCAGAACCAACCGAATCTACCGGCTGCAGCAGGGGAAACTGCAGTTATGGCAACAGCAGATGATGTCAGCCAATGGATTAAAAGCGACAGCACAAGGTCTGGTGGTTGGGGCTGGAAAGCAGTTGTTGCTGCTGGATGACAGCGGAAAGAGCCGCTTACTGGCGGAAGGTTTTGCATCAGGTATTGATGGCATTGAACCCTTGACTGAGGGTGGTTTTTTGGTCAGTTGCTGGGTAGGGCTGATCTACCATGTCAGTGCTGACGGCAACGTCAGTTTGTTGCTCGACAGCAAAGGCAAATTTAATACCGCCGATATTGGCTACGACCCGGCCACTCAATTGCTGTATGTGCCCGGCTTTAATGCAAATTCTTTGCAAATATACCGCTTCGAGCCCTGAGAGCGCTGGCCGCAGTACAGCAAAAGCGGCATACTGCGGCCACTGCATATTCTGACCTTTTCGCATGTGGCAATTCAGTAAAACCCTGTTCTGGCGGGCGCTGGCTTTGATGAGTCTGGCGCTGGGTTTGTTGGGTATTCCATTGCCGGTTTTACCCACAGTGCCTTTTTTACTGTTGTCGGCCTGGGCGGCCGGTAAGGGCTGGCCAGCGTTTGAACTCTGGTTAGTACAGCATCCGAAATTCGGCCCGCCGGTGCGGCGCTGGCGTGAACAGGGCGCCGTACCGCGCAAAGCCAAATGGCTGGCTTCTGTCATGATGCTGTTCAGTGTCGGGCTCTTGTGGCTGTCGGCGTCACCTCTCTGGTTAAAAGTGGCAGTGCCGTTGTTGTTGCTGGCCGTGGCCTGCTGGTTATGGCGTCGGCCGGAAACAGCTGGTTAAGGCACACTGCACCAAAGTGTTATGTCGGGTCGATCGAAGCCCGACTATGGTTGTGGCGGGCACTGTTGCCCGTGACAACCAAGGACATAACAATGAAAAAAATCCTGTTGGCTTTGTTGCTGCTCTGCACAGGCTCGCTGAATGCCGCCTGTCTGGACGCGGTGGTGCTGGTGCATGGCAACACGGCCAGTCCGTCCAGCTGGAATACCACCTACAACCTGCTGCTCAGTAAAGGTTATACCAGTGCGGATATTTACCGGCCCGCCTGGGGCAGCAGCAGTTGCGCCGCCTGCAACGACCACAATGGCTCAGAAGAAACGCCGGTTCGAACCGCAATTCAGAATGCTTTGGCCAGCTCCTGCACAGGTAAAATAGACGTGATAGGCCATTCGATGGGCGCCACTCTGGCGGCACAACAAATTACCAAACTCGGTGTGCATAGCCAGGTGGACGCTTTTGTGGGTATAGCGGGCGCCTTTCGTGGTTTATACAGCTGTGGTATTTACCCCTATAACGTCTTGACCAGTACCTGCGGACAGCACGGCTTGTCGGTCAGCAGTCCCTTCCTGGATAACCTGTATGGTGTGCGTTTTGGCAGCCGGGTCTATTCCATCAAAAGCTACAGTGACCAGATTGTCTGCTCAACCGGGACTTGTCTGGTGTACGGTGCTCACAGCAGCAGTATCTGGGGAGAGAACGGCTCCAGCACCTTTGTGTTGGGGCATTTTGCACTGCAAACCGATACGGCAAACACTCAGTATCAATTCATCAGGTAAGCGCAGGCCTGCACCGCAGCGGCGGTGCAGGCTGATATGGCTTAACGGCCGGGCTGAAAGTGCAGGCCAACCGCCAGCCGGTTCCAGGCATTAATGCTCATCACCAGCGCGGTTAAATCAACCAGTTGTTTGTCATTGAACTGGCTGCTGACGCGCTGATAGTCCGCCTCTGACGGACGCTGGCTGGCCAGCAAGGTCAGTTTTTCTGCCCAGTGCAACGCAGCCTGTTCTGCAGTGCTAAACAGCTCCGGCACGTCCACCCAGGCCGACAGCAGGTCCAGCCGCTGTTGCTGCTCGCCGTCGTTGCGGGCTTCAGTTGTGTGCATGTGCAGGCAAAAAGCACAGCCATTCAGTTGCGACACCCGCAGTTTCACCAGATGCACCAAGAGGGGGGGCAGGCCCTGGCTGGCGGCTTTATCCAGGCTGTAGAGGCCGCTCAGCAGGGCGGGTTGTAACTGATAACTGGTTTCACGGGCTATGCGTTGCGTCATGGTTGTTTCCTCAGTTGGGGGGCTGCACGCAGCATAAAGCCGACAGTCCGCCCCGCCTTGGAAATTTGCGACATGGGCAAATTTTTTGTGTGCCGCGTTTAACCCGGCGTATAAGGCCCTGTACCTGGCAATAACTGCAGCAGGGCATCGCTGATCATGCGGGGGAACACCGACAAATGGTCTTCGTCCGGGATCACCTGGTGCCTGAGCTGCAACGAAGGGTACTGACGGCTCTGCAGCAGCACAGCGAATTTCTGGGTATCGGCCACCATATTCAATGGGTTGGTTTTGTAATGCCGGGCTGTTGGCCCCTGTTGTTCATAAGCGCCGGTATAAAGCAGCACATTGGCGGGCAAGTCCTGGTGGGTACTGGCATAGGTTTTTTCCTGTTGCCAGGCCCAATACTGATCAAACCATAAAGACGGGCTGCTCAGCACATAATGGCTGAACAGTTGTGGTTCGCTGAGCAGAATTTGACTGCCCAGTAAGGCTCCGTAGGAGTGGCCAACAAACATCAGCCGTTTGGGGTCGACCCGGTAATGCCTGCTGATATAAGGCAGCACCTGAGTTTTCAGATACTGTTGATAGGCCGCCGCACCACCATAAGCCTTGGCCCCGTAGCGGGATTCGGGTTTGGCTTTGGCCAGCACATTGGTTGGGGTGTAGTCGAAGCTGCGGCTGTCGGTGGCGCTGTCTTGTTTGGCATAAGACAGCCCAATCAGAATAAAGTCTTCAATATTCTGTCCACCAGCGCCCAGACGGTTATTAATGCTGCGTACCAAAGGAAAGGCATAACTGGCGTCCGTCAGCAGCACGACCGCATAGCGTTTGTCCTGGTGTGTATGGTAAGAAGCCGGCAAGTCCAGCCAGAGCTGATACTGGCGGCCACTGCTGGGGTCGGGTAGTTCAATAACCTGAGTGTCGGGCAGGCTGAGTTCAGGAAATTCTTGCTGGGCCTGTGCTGTCCAGCCAAAAATCATCAAGGCCAGGAGCCAGAGCCTCATAACACTTCCCCCCAAAACCATTTGGCGACTTTGCCTGTCACATCGGCTTCAGCATTGGTCAGCAGCACCAGACCTATGTCTTTTTCCGGCGAATAGGCGATGTAAGGCCGGTAACCGTCCACCACTCCGCCGTGGTAAAACAGCCGGTGGTTGTCGTATTGCACCATACGCCATCCGCGGCCATACCAGGTCGAGACTTTTTTGTACTGCTGCCAGACAGGCCAGCGCGGTTTATTGGCTACCTTCACCGCAGGGCTGCGCAGCTCCTGCAGTGCTTGCGGGCTGAACACTTTGGGCTGATGGCCCAGCATCGCCAGCAGGTATTTGGCCAGATCGGTGGCGCTGGCGTTAATACCTGCCGCCGGGTTCACCCAGTAGAAATTCGGTTTGACCTGTTCGGAGCGCCAGCCTTTGCCAGCCCTGTGGTGGGGCATGGCTTTATTCTGAGTGGCGAGAAAACCGGCATAACCCACCGACGCTGTCTGCATTTTCAGCGGGCTCAGGATGTGTTGTTGCAATAAGTCAGGGTAAGGCAGGCCAGTGCTGTGCAGCAACGCCTGCTCCAGCAAACCAAACAGAATATTCTGATAGCTGTAACAGCGGCCCGGTGTGCAGCTGGTCTTCAGCAGCTTAAAACGTGGCAGGATCTGCTCCGGGGTCTGATTGTCCTCCAGCAGGTTTTCAAACGCATGAGGCATCACCCCACTGGCCTGGCTGACCACATGATCGACCGTCAGCGCTTTAGTGTCGCGTTCGCTGCCCAGCTGAAAACCGGGCACATAATGGGCCAGTGGCGCATCCAGTTTCAGGCTGCCTTGCTGGGACGCCAGCACGGTCAGGCCGCCGGTAAAGGTTTTCGACACCGACGCCAGCCGGAACACGGTGTCGGCGTCCACTTTGTCGGGTTTACCAACTTCCCGTACCCCATAAGCGCCGGTGAACACAATCTGGCCGCCTTGTACCACGGCATAAGCGCCACCCGGCACTTTGGCTTTATTCAGCGCCAGCCTGAACTCCTGGTCCAGGCCCTGCAATAACTCAGTCTGGCTGAGCTGCGCCAGCGCCGGGGTGGCCAGCAGGCTCAGCAGTCCAATCACACCAGCACGAAAGACCAGTTTCGTCATGCTGTACTCCTTGGTGATTTAAGGTGAGGTGGTCAGCAGCAAAGCCGGGTCTTGTGCCTGGCCCTGCTGCAATAATTCAAAATGTAAATGGGCACCGGTCACCCGGCCTGTCGCACCGACTTTGCCCAGAGGCTGGCCTGCCTGTAACTGCTGGCCCGGCCTGACGTCGGCTTGCTGCAGATGGGCATACAAGGTCTGGTACCCATTGCCATGGTCCAGCAACACTGCTATGCCATAGTTACTGTTCAGGCTTTGGTTGTCGGCAATCAGCACTGTGCCGCGGGCGCTGGCGTACACAGGGTCACCGGCCTGTGCGGCAAAGTCCATGCCCTGATGGCGGCGGTTTTGCCGGAACGGATGCTGCTCCCCATAAAAAGAGCTCACCCGCACCTCAGCGGCCACAGGGCGCAGCCATTCTGTCGGGCTCTGGCTGAAGCGCAGCTGAGCGCAGCCCAGTGTCAGAGCCAGGGTGAAGAGCAGCAGCAACAGGCTGCCACTTTGTTGTTGTGGCGCAGGCAAAGCCGGTAAAGGCTGAAATAAGGCGGTTAACCGTTGCTGATACTGAGCCAACACCGAAGACCGGTTAAAGGCCAGGCCATTGGGTTGCTGCTGCTGGTTCAGCTTCAGACAAAGCAGCAAGGTTTGAGCATACAGTTCTGGCTTGGAGTCTTGGCATAACTGACGGTCAACCCTTAGCTCCACAGCCTGTTGCCAGTGTTTTTGCCAGAGCGCCAGTACGGGGTTAAACCAGCACAGTGCCAGCAGCAACCGCCACAGCAGCAGCACTAAAGGGTCGCGATATTGCAGATGGGTCAGCTCATGACGGAGCAATAACTGGCGCTGTTCGGGCGGAAGTTGCACTAAATAGGCGGGCACCATCACTACAGGCTGGATCACACCAGAGGCAAAAGCTGAACTCTGGCCATAAAACAGCCGCAGTTCGACCTGACCAGGCCAGTCGGGCAGCCAGTCTTCACCCTTTAACAGTTCCGACTGCACAATAAAACGCTTTAACTGCCACTGTTGTTGCACTAAGGCCCCAAGCCACCAGGTGGTGACAAGACACAACAAGGCCAGCAGGTAATCCGTAGCTTGCCAGCCCGGTTCCACCTGCAACGAAGGGTGCACAGGCACCGCCTGCAGTTGTTGCCATTGCCAGCTGCTTTCCTGCAGCAATGCCACAGGCACAGGCCAGCTGTGCCCCAGCTCGGGCAGGGGCAGAAAAGCAAACAGGGACAACAAAGCCAGCAGCAGGTAAAAACCCGGCAAGGCTTTTAAGGCTGGCCAGCGTCGTTGCAACAGCAACTGCAGCAGCGCCAGCACTGAAGTTAAGCCAACAAAGGCCAGCAGATGCAGCAAAACCTGGCTGCTCATGATGGTTGCTCCTGAGCGGCTGACAGCATGGCCAATTGCTGTTCCAACTGCTGTAACTCTGTGCTCGTCAGCAGCCGGCTGTCGGCAAACATACTGACCGGCAAAGGTCCGTTCAGCCCCAGCACCCGGCTGGCGAAATCATTGGCCAAAGCGGCCAGAGTGGGTAACTTTTCCAGTTTGGCCTGGTAGCTGTTTTTATGGCCCTGGCTTTCCATCTGCACAAAGCCTTTTTCGGTCATACGTTCCAGCGTTTTGCGGGTGGAGGAATAGCCCCAACCCAATACAGCTTGCAGCTGGTCATGCAATTCCCGTCCAGTTTGTGGCTGCTGTTGCCATAACAGTTTTAATATTTCCAGCTCAGCGGCAGTAGGGTGTGACATCTAAACTCCGGCACTCAATGCAAAACTGGCATCAGGGTGCGACAAGTGTCGCACAAAGGCAAGTAAAAAGTGCGACCAATGTCGCACAAAAGTTTTTTCTGTTTAGCTCAGCGAACCGGTCTGATGTCACATCAGAGTCATACTGTGATTGTATAACGCAGAGTTATCGGCAAGCCCTGACCCACCCATCGGAGATCAACATGGCAGTTTCTTTTGCAGAAATGGTACAACGGCGTTTATCGCGGCGTGAGTTTTTAAAAGCCGGTACGGCGCTGGCGGCGGCCGCGGCTTTACCAGGCTGTGGCAAAACGGCGCCCACCCTGGCGGCCAGCGGTAAATCCGCCCTGACCTTTACCGAACAAAGCGCAGAAATGACCACTCAGTTGGAAGTACCGCCGGGGTATCAGGCGCAGGTGCTGCTGAAATGGGGGGAGCCGTTATGGGCCGACGGCCCGGCCTTCGATCCGCAGCAGCAAAGCGCGGAAAAACAGCAGCTACAGTTTGGGTTTAACAACGACTTTATCGGCTTTTTGCCCTTGCCGCTGGGCAGTTCGAACTCTGAGCATGGGTTGTTGGTGGTGAACCACGAGTACACCAACAGTGCCACTATGTGGCCCGGCTCACCGCCAGATACCAAGCTGGATAAAGCCCAGACCGACACCGACATAGTGGCCCATGGCTTGTCCGTGGTCGAAATTCGCTATCAGAATGGCCAGTGGCAACAGATCAAAAACTCCGCCTATACCCGACGGATCACACCGCTCACCCCCATGCAGATCAGCGGCCCGGCCGCAGGCAGCAGCCGGCTGAAAACCGCCATTTCCGCTGATGCCGTGCATACGCTGGGGACTTATGGCAATTGCGCCGGTGGCGTGACGCCCTGGGGCACAGTGCTGACCGGCGAAGAAAATATTGATGCGATGTTTGCCGGTGACTACAGCCAAAGCAGCGAGTACGACAGCCTGAAACGTTTTGGTATGGAAGTGCAGCCACAAAAAAGCTGGGCCCGGCATTACCCACGCTGGGATTTAAGCCAGCAGCCAAACGAATCTTTGCATATGGGGTGGATAGTGGAAATTGACCCGTACGACCCCAATTCCACACCGAAAAAACGCACTTTGCTGGGCCGCTTTAAACACGAAGGCGCCAATGTGTTTATCAATGCCGATGGCCGGGTCGTGGCCTATATGGGGGACGACCAGAAATTTGAATACCTGTATAAGTTTGTCTCCAGTGGTCGTTATCAGCCGGACAACAGAGCCGCCAACCTGGACTTGCTGGACAGCGGCACACTGTATTGCGCGCGTTTTGATGCTGACGGCACAGTCGACTGGCTGCCGCTGCAATTTGGCGAAGGCCCTTTACAGGCGGCCAACGGCTTTCACAGCCAGGCCGATGTATTGATTGATACCCGCAAAGCGGCCGATTTACTGGGGGCCACGCCAATGGACAGACCTGAGGATGTGGAGGTCAACCCGGCCAATGGTGCTGTCTATGTAATGCTGACCAAAAACGCTGACCGCACAGACAAACAGCTGAATCCGGTGAATCCCCGCGCCCGTAATAAAGCCGGTCAGATTGTCGAGCTGGTGCCGCCCAAAGGCGATCACACGCAAAACAGTTTCGCCTGGGAGCTGTTTTTATTGGCGGGCCGGCGCGACGACCCCAGCACCAACTATCACCCGGCCACGGCGGTCAGCAGCTGGATTGCCTGTCCGGATAACTGTGCCTTTGACAGCCAGGGCCATCTTTGGGTGACGTCCGACGGCGCTGAAGATTTTGGCATTGCCGAAGGCGTCTGGGCCACTGAGGTCAGTGGGCCAGACCGGGCCTTAATGCGGCGTTTTTTGCGTTCGCCTGTGGGCTCTGAAGTCTGTGGGCCGTTTTTTACCCCTGACGACAAACACTTTTTCTGCTCCATTCAGCACCCGGGCAGTGGCAGCAGTTTTGAGCAGCCGTCTACCCGCTGGCCGGATTTTGATGCTACATTGCCACCCCGCCCTGCAGTGGTGGTGATCAACAGACCTGATGGCAAGGTGGTTGGCAGTTAACAGGCCCTGAGTTCAGGGCGAAGACTCAGACCGCCCTGAATGAGAAGCACAGAATGCAGCCACGTATTCCTTTGTATGTATTAACCGGTTTTTTAGGCAGTGGTAAAACCACCTTGTTAAACCAGCTGGTGAAAACGCCGGTTTTCGCCAACAGCCTGGTTATTATCAATGAGTTAGGCTCTACCTCACTCGATCACTTGCTGATGACGCACAGTCAGGAAGAGCAGGTGGTCGAGCTGGCCAGCGGCTGTATTTGCTGCACTATCCGTAGTGATTTAAGTAAAACGCTGCGGGACATTGGCTGGCGTTTTGCCCGCCAGGGCCGCAAACAATTCGACCGGGTGCTGATTGAAACCACGGGCCTTGCCAATCCAACTCCTGTTTTGCACACCCTGATGGCTGATCCCAACATTGCCGATCAGTACCGGCTGCAGGGTGTGGTCAGCTGTGTCGACAGCGTCAATGGTCTGTCAACCCTGAAGGAACACTCGGAAGCGCGCCAGCAAGCGGCGGTGGCCGATTTGCTGCTGCTGACCAAACAGGATTTGCCACAAGCCCATAGTGTTGCAGAGCTAACGGCGGCGCTGCGGCCACTGAACCCGCTGGCCCACATTGCTTTGGCCGAACAAGGGCTGGCCGACTGGAAACTGATAGAGCAACTGGACCATGCCGAACCTGTGCAGTCTGAGACACCACTGCACCAATGGCTGAGTTTCACCCCGGCCGCAGCCAGCCCTGCCAGGCTGACCCCTGAGCAGCAACTGAATGCCCATGGTGACGCCATTCAGGCCTACAGCTTTGAGCTGGCAGAGCCCATACCTATGCATAAATTTGAGTTGTGGCTGAATGCACTTTTGGCGCACCAAGGCCCGGATTTATTGCGGATGAAAGCCATTTTGCATATTCAGGGTTTTCCTGGCCCTATGGTGGTTCACGGTGTGCAGCACCTGTTCCATCCGGCGGCTTTTTTAACCCAATGGCCAAACAGTGATCGCCACAGCAAGCTGGTGTTTATCACCCGCAATATTCCGCGTGAGCTGCTGGAGCAAAGTGTGCAGCAGCTGCAGCCCTCGTCTGAAGGTTAAGCCATGGTAAATCCGGTTCTGAGTTTTCTGCACCCGTTGCAGCAGCTGGAAAAACTGCTGCTGCGTATAGCCGCAGAGCGGCCGGCCTTATGGGCTGCTCAACTGGCGCCGGATATGCTGCCCTTGTGGCAACAGGCCCGCACGGCGGCCGGTTTTAGTTTACGTGCCTGCTATCCGCTGGCCGCGTTGGAGACTCCGGCCATAGAGCTGGTAACCGAAGACTGGATCGGATTGATTCAGTTTGTGCAGCAATGCCAGACGCAGTTGCAGGCGCTGGCACCTGCTGGTTTTGCTGACTGGCAACAGCGCCCCGTTGAATTTGACGCCGGTTTTGCCCACCAACAGCTGACCGGGCAGGATTACCTGCAGTTGTATGCGCTGCCCAACTTCTATTTTCATTTCAGCATCTTGTTCGCCATAGCCCGCCAGCAGGGCCTGGCCATCGGCAAAGCCGACTTTGACGGCTGGCACAGTTACCCAGCCGGGTTTAGCTGGGTTGGCTGAATAGCCTGATCAAACGGCGGTATTGCTGGTTTAGGTTTTCACTTGCTCAAGTTTTTTAAGCTCAATCAGCAATTCTGTGTTTATGGCTTCAATCTTTCTGGCAAAGTCTTTGGCATTAATTTGTTGAGCTTCCAGTAAGCTAAAGCTATTGGTTTTGTCAGCACCTGAGGTTGAAGCGTAATTGAACATTACGACTTTTAACACCTGATCAAGCTCCGCAGCTTCTTTGCCCAAAGAGCCGTCAGTTTTTACATCAGCCGTTAATTTCGTAATCATATCGTCGACTGCTTTTTGAGTTGGACTAACCCTGCTTTTGTAATCCTTTAATTTCGCTGCAAAACCGGCCAGCACTTTTTCCGCTACCACTAATGAGTCTATTGGTCTAAGCATAAATGACTCTGACAGACGTCGGCTGTTACTTAAGGAAGCCATCGCATCGTTCAGTTTACTGATGCCAATATCGTCGAAAGACTGAATACTCTTTTGGGCATACCCTATGCCTGTGTCCATGCTACAAGCGCCGTGGTAAGTGATAGCATCAGCCATTGCTCCTTCTACTGTGTATTGCGTTAAAGGTTGGGAGCGCTTTTTATCAATTTCTTTTAACAAATCAGCCCTGCTCTTTTGGATACCGGGAATAATGACGCTGGTGGCTATGGATTCGAAGATGGCTTGAGTCAATTCCGCCCGGGTTCCACTAGATATACCCGACAACCCTGACAATAATCGTGCCGTACTTTGGTCTGTAACAATGGCCCCTGCTCCACCAAGTACAGTTGTTAACGTGCCAAAGATGCCGTTGGTGTAGTTACTGACCCTTTTCAGGTAAGTCATATACAAGTTGCATCGCTGATTGGACGCAGCAATTAAGCGATCCTGGATCTGTGCGCGGTGGGCGAGAGCGTTAGTGCCCGTATTGGCCGTCAGAAATGCTTTACGCAAAATCTTGATTTTTGTTGACTCATCTTCATTGTCATAATTACCCGTATTGTTGGGATCCAATAGTAATACCAGTTGTGCGTCGGTAAAGCCTTCAAATCCTTTATCAAACATTTGGTTGGCGGACGCTGCAGTGACTCTGTGATCCCCGAAAAAGTTATCTTCGGGGGTCATACTGCAGCTGGATATTAAAAAACAGGTGAAACTGGAGATGAAAATAGCCTGTGGTTTGAGCATGACTTGTGTCCTTTGCTTTGTAGCAGCGTTGGAGGCATGGTTGGGTCTGCGAAAGGGATTAGCGCTCAACTACAACTCCCCTTCGCGCAAATGGCTTTAGAATTTCAGGCCGTAGCTATTGCCGACATTCCATACGCAATGGGCATTTACGTGTGGAAACTCCTCGTGTTGTGGCTCAATATATCGGTGCCCAAGCAGTAAACCCACGGGATCGCGTAATTTCAACTTCAGATTAGTGCTGATGCTTGCTCCACTTCGGGGGCTAAAGCTTGCAAGCAAACATGGATAATCTTTATTTTCCACGATAATTTTTGCTTCTGAGTTTAGGGCATGGAATCGTTCGTGAGCTCTCTTCTCATGTCCCGCTCCTTGGGTCTGTTGGCGTAAAAGTTCGGGAACATAATGAGAGTGTTGCATACGGTAGAATACGGAAGAGTGAACAGTGGTTCTGTATTCGCCCGGTCTGTTTTTGCTGACCTGACGGATGAATGAACTGCCAGTCAGTTGATAAGGCAGACCATATGAGTTATGTAGTTCGCCCAAGAGATCTGGTTTGACTGAGTGTCTAAAGGTCGGATCGTCCCGATCAAATTCCAGTCCCAAAGCCTCGGCTTTTTCAACAAGCCACAGCAGGCTGATATCCGAAACTTCAGATGACTCATAACCACCACCAATGTCGGAATGGACCCCGGCAAACCAACATTGTTCTACCTGCTGGTTATTTTGTGTTAAACCTTTCCACACAGAAGGCTCAAAAGGGCCTCTTTTTTCATCCAGAGCCAGCGCATGGTAAGCATGCTCTACATAGGGTGACAGTTCAGTGTCATAAAAACCGACCCAACGGTTAGTTAATTTCTTTAGCAATGGAGTTGGGGCTCCTAATGAGCCGACGGTATCCCAGACACCAATCATTTTAATCCTGGGTGCGATATTGTTTTCGCGTGTTAAAGGGCTGGTTTTAGGCCTGTGTTTGGGAGGTGTCCGATAATATTCGTAGGCTTTAGGTAGTTCTTCCCACAAATCTTTCTTTAGAATACCTGCCGCATGGATCAGGCCTGCGACGGCTCTTGCCGTGTAAGCTCCCCGACTAAAGCCAAACAAATAAATGTCATCATTGGGTTCATAGTTGTGCACGATAAAACGGTAAGCGTCTAAAACGTTTTTTTCTAAACCTTTGCCTGTCGCGCCACCTATATATTTATCAATAGGTCCCCCAGTGCCGACACCTTGGTCATAAAACACCACCTGTTGCATTCCATTACTGGCGGTGGGTTTCACGTGATGAGCAACTTTTATCACGTTGGTCGGGGAGTGATCAGGTTCATTCCAGGTACCATCACAACAGATCACAATGCGTTTATTGAGTTTATTTTCGTTCATGTAAGAGCTCTCCTTGAGTGGGGGTTATCCAAGCACTACAAAATCTTTGCCTTTCACTGCTCTGGTGCGCTGACAGACTTCGTAGCCATTGCGGCTGCCGTCATTGTTGGTATTGCCTTCAATGGTCTGAAACACACCATCCTGCATGGCAAAGCCCAGCCCTGTGTGGATCCAGTCCGAGGCGGATTTACGGTTTAAAAAAATAAACACCTGGTCGGGTTTGATGCTGGATGCCTGCTTTTCTGGCAGAAAAAGCCCGGCGGTTTTGGCCTGGCTGGCCAGCGAGTCGCAGGAGAAAGAACCGGGGACCGGCATTTTTTGCTGCTGTATTAAACAGGCTTGCTTCAGGATAAAAGTGACAAAACCGGCGCACCAATACCAGGCCGTGCCTTCATTGCCCTGCATATAAAGCCTCACCCAAGGGCCTTTGTTATCACCACCCACCTCCATGGGGTGCTGTTCCAGGTGCTGTTTGGCAACGCGCATCACTGTGCTGCTGAAGTCCGGGGCTGCCGGGCTTAAAGCGAGCGCCTGCTGCACAGGTGCAGTCAGTTTTTGCCAGCAGGTTTCGGTCAGGGATTCATTGGCAGGCAAGCGTTGTTTTTGCTGAAAACGTTGCAGACAACTCAGAGTTGCTTTGCCAAAAATACCGTCGGGTTCACAACCAAACTGCTGCAGTGACAGCCATTCCTGCAGCTTCTTCACACTGCTGCCCTTTTGTCCCAGCGTGACGGCGCCAGGGAACTGCAGTTCTTTTTGCACATGTGCCGGGAAAGGCATAAGCAAGCCTCCTCAGTAAAGGATTCTGTTGGATGATTCAATTGAAATTGATGTTTTGTCTTGCCACTGGACAACACAAAAACTGAAGGGATACGCGACGGCCTGGCTGTGACGGCTGGTTCAGTAATGGGCACTACAGACTGTTCAAGGCTAGTCAGCTTTAGGCTGATTGCCACCCTGATTCAGGAAATATTTTTCGAATTTAGTGAATTTACCAAAATTTTATTTTTCGTTTACCTTTTTGCGCATCAAACGCCTGCTGCTCTGCCACCGTTTGTCTGCGACCCCAGACAGTGGCCTGATTTCCCGGCTTGGTATGCAGGTGCCCGCTCGAAGCGCAGGGCGCCCTGGACTGGCAGTGATCTGTGTTGTGGCGTTATGCCTTTGGTTGGTCTGAGTCTGGCATTTGGGTCAGTTGCCCGCTTGTACCTCAAGGCTCTTCAGGCGCAAAGCTGCAGAGAAAACCTCAGTCCTGGCGCTGCGTTTTCGGCCGACAAAGTCCAGCCGTGCGCCAGCGCAATCTCCTGGCAGATGGACAGCCCAAGGCCAGCGCCATGGTCGCGCCGGTGCGGGCCACGCCAGAAACGGACAAACAGCTGGCTTAACTGGTCGTCACGAACCCCAGGGCCAAAGTCCCGCAGCGACAGCCCTTCAGGGCCGATAGTGATCTCCACGGCCGTCCCTTGTGGGGCATGTTGCAATGCATTTTCCAGCAGGTTTTTCAGCAAGGTAAAAAGCGCGGCACTGTCGGCTTGCCAGTACAAATCTGCGAACTGGCGGAGCTGAACCCTTACGTCTGCCGTGTCCGCCATCGGCTGCAGATAACGGCTGACTTCCTGTGCCACAGCCCCGACATCCACCCGACTGAACTGATAATTCTGCGGTTCACTGACCTCCGCCAGCAACAGCAACTGCTGGACCTGGCGGGCCATATGGCTGACATCGTTCAGCAACATATCCCGCTCGGCACTGGGTGGTTTGACTTCAATTTGCGCCCGGATCAGTGCCAGAGGTGTTTTCAGCTCATGGGCGGCAGTGGCCAAAAACTCCTGCTGCACCTGAAAGCCATGCTGCAACCGGTCCAACACCTGATTAAAGTTGCTGACCAATGGCGCGATTTCGGCTGGCACTTTGTCCAACGGTAAGCGGGTATGCAGGGAACGCGGTGAAATGGCCGCCGCCGACTGTGACAGTTGACGCAGCGGCGCCAGGGTATAGCCCAAAGTCACAAAGGCACAAAAACCGAACACAAACAGCAGCACCAGGCCAAAGACACTGACCCCCTGAGCCATAAAAGGCACCGCTATATGTTTATCCACCAAATTGAGAAAACGGCTGCTGATGGCCAGTTGCACAATCCACAGCTGACCATTGTGCTCTCTGGTTGCACTGGCGCCCTGCACATGCAACCCGTGCCTGGTAAATTCAAAATGGTCGTTACTGATTTGTTTAAGTTCTGGATCTGCAGGCCAGAAATCCTCTCCCGCTTTTGAACTCAGGGCAATTTCTCCTGAGGGGGATATCACCCGGAAGGCTGCGTCTTCACTCATGCTGTCAAAGAAAAACCAGTTTTGCTCACCATCTTCATCATCGATCACGGCAACCGGCAAATTCTGGCTGTTAAACACCAGTTCGTCAGCTGCACCTTCGACGGTGTCCATCAGATTGGTGGACAGCAGCAGCTTGCTGTTTTGGGCCGACAGCAAAGCGATCATCAGGCCGATGCAAATCAGGCTCAACAGGACCCCGATAAAATAGGCCATCAAGACCTTCAGACTGAGGCTGTTACGTGGCAGGCGCAGAGGCTTTTTGACGAAGTGCATAACCAAGGTTTCTCAAGTTGATAATCTGTTGGTTGGAGCCAATAGCCAGCAGTTTGCGCCGCAGCCGGTGAATAGCCACATCCAGGGCGTTTGGAGTGACTGTGTCGCTGAAGCCCCAGGCGGCGGCCTCCAATGCACTGTGCCGCACCACGTCGCCTTGTTTGCGGATCAGCAGCAGGGCTATTTGCAATTCGGCCGGAGCCAAAGCGACACTGTCGTCACCGCAGCAGAGCAACCCCTGTGCGGGTTTCAGTATCAGATCGGCATGGCAAGGGTCGGATGCCACGTTGTGGGCAGGACGGCGCAATAAAGCCCTTACTCTGGCCACCAGTTCATCCATCGCAAAAGGTTTGGTCAGGTAGTCATCGGCGCCGGTTTCCAGCCCTGCCACCCGATCATGCAGGGCGTCCCTCGCCGTCAGCACCAGGCAAGGAATGCCTGAGCCAGCCTGGCGCAGGCGCTTCACCAGACTGATGCCATCGCCATCCGGCAGCCCTCTGTCCAGCACCAGAGCCTGATACGGCAACTGCTGCAATGCCATCCAGGCAGGCTCCAGCTGACCAAACACATCCACAGCAATACCGGCGCTGGCCAGCTGATGACGGATCAGCTCCGCCAGACGCTCATGGTCCTCGACCAGCAGGATCCGGCTCATCAGAAACGGTAAATGTAACCAAACAGCACCCGCTGCTCGGTAGAGCTGTCGACCAACGGGCTGTCTTTAATTTCAGACCCCAGACTGGTCACACTGAGGTCTAACAGCACTGAATGGCTTGGGTTAAAGAGATACATGGCCCGCACTCCGTAGTCGATATTCATGGTTGAACTGGCTGTATAGGCCGGACGGCCGGCTCTGGCCTGGTGCTGTTGTACACCGTAAAGGTAATTGACCTCTTTGTCATCCAGCCAGCTGGCGCTCAGTTTAGGCGTCAGTATCAGATGGTCGCCAAAAAACCAGTTGCGTTCAATGCCCAGGCTCAGCCGCCGGCCTTTGCTGTGGCCTGATGCGTCGGAAAGCCATTGCAGGCTGAGGTCAGCCCAGGGGCTGGTCCATTCTGCTTTGAAGCCGGCCCACAAGCTGCCTTTGCGCTCTTCCATACCCACCAGTATTGGCGTGTCACGGATGTCATCGTCATCATAACCGCCAAAATCATAGTGCGCCGACAGACTGAAATTCAGCTGCTGTGACTCATTGAGTGTCAGACCCGGCAACTTGATGTCGAGATTAGGGCCCAGCCAACGCAGGTACTGGTTTTCATAGGTTAAAAATGGGATCACTTTGTTGTCCCTGTCCATGCCGGTGAAAGGTTTTTGCGAGCTCAGCGCCGCCACACCCAACCCCCAGTGGGACTCGTGTTCCGGTGGCTGTTGCGCTGCTGCCAGCATTGGCAGACAAAGCAGCCCAGCCAAAGCTAAACCTGGGGCGTGATGGTGACGGACTGCAGAAGGTTGAACGTGCATTGGGTGTCTCCAGACAGATTGATTTCCACACCAGCATCACAGTGCTTGTCTTACCGGCGCCTTACCGGAATTTGTTTTTTTCGGTAAGGAACCAGCAAGTTTTGCGGCCGGATAGTGGGGGCACGCACGAACCCCAACCCCGTTGTAAGTCATGCGGCAGCGGGCACCACAGGACTGTATCTGATGAACTATTCATGGCAAAAAACAGCGGCATTGTTGCTCACTCTTCTGTTGCTGCTCTGGCTACTACTGCGCGACGACCCGCCAGGTCCCATGGCCAGCGAGCCGGCGAGACCGGCTCTGACGGTGAGTGTGGTGTCTCCGCAATGGCAGAGCTGGCCGCTGCAACTGGTGGCCAGCGGCAATATCATGGCCTGGCAGGAAGCCAGCATTGGGGCCGAAGCCAATGCGCTGCGGTTGCATGAGGTGTATGTCAATGTCGGAGATCAGGTACGCAAAGGCCAACTGCTGGCTCAATTTGCAGCTGACACCGTTCAGGCCGAGCTGGCCCTTAGCCGTGCGGCCGTCAGTGAGGCGCAGGCCAGATTAAAAGATGCAGCAGCCGACGCGGCACGGGCCCGTTCTTTAGTGCATGGTTCAGTGGCGCTGTCAAAGCAGCAGGTGCAGCGTTATCTGAATGCGGAGCAGA
The DNA here is from genome assembly GCF_037442345.1 of Rheinheimera sp. Classification (GTDB taxonomy): domain Bacteria; phylum Pseudomonadota; class Gammaproteobacteria; order Enterobacterales; family Alteromonadaceae; genus Pararheinheimera. The sequence continues at coordinate 37,984 of NZ_JBBIQL010000025.1, forward strand.
TAGCCGCTGCACAGCTGAACGCGGCGCAGGCAGCACTGCAGTTACAGCAGTTGCGCCTGAAACAATGCCGGGTACTGGCGCCGGATGACGGCGTCATTTCAGCCCGCACTGCAACCAAAGGTGCTGTGGTTCCGGCAGGACAGGAACTGTTCCGGTTAATACGGAAAAACCGGCTGGAATGGCGGGCTGAAGTGGCGGCTGGCGAGCTTGACCTGCTGCGCGCTGGTCAGCAGGTCAAGCTTCTACCTGTGGGCGGAGCGCCGGTGCAGGGGCGGCTGCGCTCCGTCGCCCCTGTGGTGGACACACAAAACCGTAATGGCTTGATTTATGTGGATTTGCCAGCTGGCAGTGCGGTCAGTGCCGGCATGTTTGCCCGTGGCGAATTTGTGCTTGGCGACAAACCGGCACTGGTGTTACCGGCGCAATCGGTAGTGCAGCGTGACGGTTTCAGCTATGTGTTTGTGCTGCAGCCGGATTCAACGGTGCGTCTGAATAAAGTCAGTACAGGGCGACGGCAGGGCGAGGCGGTAGAAATTCTGGCCGGGCTGGCGCTGACGGCCAGGGTCGTTGCACTGGGCGGTGCTTTTCTGAGTGATGGTGATCAGGTGCAACTGGCTGATCCGGCACTGGTCCGGCAGCTGTCGGCTGAGGGCATATGATGAGCCTGAATGTTTCTGCCTGGTCTATCCGTAACCCTATTCCGGCGATTTTGCTGTTCATGTTGCTGACCCTGGCGGGCGTCATCGGCTTTGGGCAGATGAAAATTCAGAATTTTCCTGATGTGGAACTGCCGTCCATTCTGGTCAGTGCTGAGCTGCCGGGGGCCTCGGCCCTGCAGTTGGAAAACGAGGTGGTGCGTAAGCTGGAAAATGCTTTTGCGTCCATTCAGGGCGTGCGGCATATCAAAAGCCAGCTGAGCGACGGACAAGCCACCATGGAGGTGCAGTTCCAGCTGGAAAAGCCATTGCAGGAAGCTCTGGACGATGTGCGGGACGCGGTATCACGCCAACGGTCGGAATTGCCGGCTGAACTGCCGGAACCTGTTGTCCGCAAAGAGGAGTTTTCCAGCGAGGCCATTCTGACTTATGCGGTGCAGAGCGACCGCCTGGATGAACAGGAACTGTCCTGGTTTGTGGACCATCAGGTCAGTAAGGCAATTCAGGCGCTGCCCGGCGTTGGCACTGTTTACCGGCTGGGTGGGGTGCAGCGTGAAATGAGGGTGCAGCCCACAGCGCAGCAATTGCTGGCATTTAACTTCAGTACGGCGGAATTGTCCCGGCAGTTACGGCAGGTGCTGCAGGACGAGTCCGGGGGGCAGTCGGATCTGGGGGGCGCGCAGCAATCGGTGCGGACCTTGTCGACAGTGCAGTCGGCGGAGGAGCTGGCACAGCTGGAGCTGACGCTGGCCACAGGACAGCGTTTGCAGCTGCGTCAGATTGCCACAGTGTCTGACACCGTCGCAGAACCTCAGACCCAGGCTTTGCTGGATGAACAGACTGTGGTGGGGTTCGAAATTGTCCGGGCCAAAGGGGCCGGAGAGCTGGAGGTGGCTGAGCGGGTGCGGGCTGCGTTGCAGCAGCTGCAGCTGGCGCATCCGGATGTGCAGGTGCTGGAGGTTGCCGACCTGACCTTCGCTGTTGCTGAGAATTATCAGGGGTCGCTGGCGCTGCTGTATGAGGGAGCAATTCTGGCGGTACTGGTGGTCTGGCTGTTTTTGCGTAATGGCCGCGCCACGCTGGTGGCTGCTGCTGCGTTGCCGCTGTCGGTGATCCCGACCTTTGCGTTGATGCACTGGCTGGGCTACAGCCTCAATACGGTCACCTTGCTGTCGTTGTCGTTGGTGGTTGGCATTCTGGTCGATGACGCTATTGTTGAAATTGAAAACATTATGCGCCATCTGCGTCAGGGCAAAACTCCGTATCAGGCCGCTATGGACGCAGCGGACGAAATTGGTCTGGCGGTCATTGCCACCACCTTCTCACTGATAGCAGTCTTTCTGCCAACCGCATTTATGGGGGGCGTGGTTGGGCGGTTTTTTGTCCAGTTTGGCTGGACTGCCGCTATTGCAGTGCTGTTTTCTTTGCTGGTGGCCCGCATGCTGACACCCATGCTGGCTGCTTATTTTTTACAAGCGCCAGCCCATCCGGAGCCTGCGTCGCCCTGGCAGCAGCATTACCAGCGTTGGTTGCCCAGTTGCCTGACGTATCGCGGGCGCACTGCCCTGGCGGCAGCCGCCTGTTTTGCCAGCAGCCTGGCACTGCTGCCGTTATTGCCCACTGGTTTTATTCCGGCTGACGATCTGTCACACAGCCGGGTGACTGTCACTTTACCGCCAGGCAGCACCTTGCAGGATACCCGTGAAGTCAGCCGGCAGCTGCGTACACTGATCCGGCAACAACCAGAGGTCAGCCAGATTTTTACTGTATTGGGGGCGGCTGGTGGCGATTCGGAAGCGTCGGCCGGCCAGCACCTGACGCAACAAAATAAAGCGAGCCTGACGCTGAACCTGGTGCCGCGAGCGGAACGCGAGTTGTCCAGAACACAGATTGAAAGCCAGCTGCGGCAGTTATTGTCGGCCGTGCCTGGTGTGCGGATTAAGGTGGGTAACAGCGAGTCTGACCACTACATTCTGGTGCTGAGCGGGGAAGACAATCAACTGCTGACGCAGTTTGCCAGTCAGGTTGAAAAGCAACTGCGCACTATTCCCGGCACGGGGGCCGTGATGTCCAGTGCCAGCCTGACCCGGCCGGAGCTGAGGGTGCAGCCGGATTTTACCTTGGCGGCCCGGGCAGGTGTGACCCCGGCAGACATCGCTGACAGCCTGCGGATTGCCACCAGCGGTGATTATGGTCAGGAGCTGGCCAAACTGAATTTCAGCGAACGCCAGGTACCGGTGCGGGTTCGGCTGAGTGCTGAAGACAGGGCGGACCTGAGTCTGCTCAGACGTTTGCCTGTACCAGGTCTTTATGGCGCAGTACCGCTGGACTCTGTGGCTGACATTGAGATGGGCAGCGGTCCTTCGGATCTGACGCGTTATGACCGGCTGCGCAATATCAGTCTGGAAGTGGAGCTCAATGGCCGTTCTCTGGGGCAGGTGGAGCAGGACATTCTGGCGCTGCCGCTGCTGCAGCAACTGCCTGCCGGAATTTATCTGGGGGCCGAAGGGGATGCGGAACAAATGGCTGAACTGTTCGGCAGCTTCAGTCTGGCCATGGCCACAGGTGTGTTTTGTATCTATATGGTGCTGGTGCTGCTGTTTAAGGATTTTGTGCAGCCGGTCACTATTCTGGCGGCACTGGTATTGTCGGTGCCAGGTGCTTTGTTGGCACTCTTTGTAACGCAGTCCGCGCTGTCGATGCCCTCGATGATTGGTCTGATCATGCTGATTGGCATTGCCACCAAAAACTCCATTCTGCTGGTGGATTACATCATTATCGCCCGTCGTGAGCTGGGCCTGCCGCGCTGGCAAGCGGTACTGGATGCCTGCCAGAAAAGAGCACGGCCTATTGTGATGACCAGCCTGGCGATGGGCGCTGGCATGCTGCCTGTTGCGTTGGGTTTGGGCGCGGATGCCAGCTTTCGTGCCCCTATGGCTATTGTGGTGACAGGCGGCTTAGTGACCTCCACTGTGCTTAGCCTGCTGGTGGTCCCCGTGGTGTTTACCTATGTCGACGACCTGGTGTGTTGGGTACGCATCACCTTATTAACCCGGAGTCAATCATCATGATGAACTGGACCCATTTGTTGCTATTGGGGCTGGCGCTGTACAGCGTCTTGTCGGTGTATTATGTGTATCGCTGGCGTGGTTCTGTGCGTTACGCCGGTTTCAGCCAGTATTTGCGTAAAGCCTGGCCAGTATTTGCGCCACTGAATTGCCTGTTGTATATGACCACCACAGCCCGGGCGCGCAAGCCGGTGCTGTCAGCGAGTGAGATACCGGAGACAGAGCTGCTGCGGCAAAATTGGCCGCTGATCCGCGCTGAAGCCCAGGCGCTGCTGGAGGCCGGCTTATTTGATGCCATCCGTACCCCAGGTTCAGCCGGTTATTACGATTTGGGCTTTCGTACCTTTTACAAACGGGGCTGGAGTAAGTTTTATCTGAGCTGGTACGGCACCACACATCAATCTGCCCAGCGGCTGTGCCCGCAAACCGTTGCCTTGCTGCAGCAGGTGCCGGCAGTGCGTGGTGCCATGTTTTCTCTGTTGCCGCCCGGTGCCGAGCTAAGCCTGCACTCTGACCCGCTGGCGTGCTCGCTGCGCTACCATCTGGGGCTCATCACGCCAAATTCAGCACAGTGCCGCATTGTGGTTGATGGCCACAGCCGCAGCTGGCAGGACGGCCAGGATTTTGTATTTGACGAAACCTACCCGCACCATGCACTTAATCACACAGCGCAGTACAGGTTAATTCTGATGTGTGATGTGGACAGGCCGTTAAACTGGCTGGGGCGGCAGTTTAATAAGGGCTACCTGCGTCTGGCACGGCACTCGCTGGTGCCAAACTTGCCGGAAGATCAGCAAGGCGCTGTCAGTGCTTTGTTTGCGGCATTAAGCCCCTGGCAGCAGCGGGCCATGCAGCTGAAAGCATCGCACCGTACCCTGTATAAACTGCTGAAATGGGTGCTGAACACCAGCCTGGTGTTGCTGCTGGCCGCGCTGGTGATGCTGGTAGCCAAAGGGCTGGATGCGTTTCTCTGGCAAGGTGGGCTGGTGCTGCTGCATTCGTAAACAGAGGGCAGCATTCTGGCTGCCCCGTTTTTTGGGCTCAGGCCACTTCGGCGCGGGCCTGCAACAGCTGGAACAGCTCGTCTTTGAGCAGCACCCGCTGCTTTTTCTGATGGTCCAGGTACTGGTCGCTGGTGGTTTCGACGCCTTGTTCAATGCGGTGAATTTCGTGATCCAGTTCGTGATAACGCTGAAACAGCACGGCAAAATGGTTGTCGGACAACTTCAGTTGGTGGATCTGATCGCGAAACTCTGGGAATTCATGCACTAAATCGTGTTTTTCTGACATAGACTGGCTCCTTTAAGCGCAATGCTGGCAGTACAAAGTAAGGGGTAAAGCTTGCAGCCGGGGTGCGGCGATCGACTGACCGCAGCGGCTGCACAGGCCATAACGACCGGCGTCAAAGCGGTCCAACGCGGCTTCGGCGGCATAAAGTTCGGCTGCCAGCTGAGTTTCCAGTTGTTGCAGCACTTCATCATTTTCCCGCTCAGCAGCCTGATCGGGGCCGTCTTTGCTGTGGCTTTGACGGAAATCCTGCTGCAGCTTGTGCAAACGTTGTTGTAACTCTTGCTGCAACAGTTGCAATTGCTCACGTTGAATCAGCATCACACTCTCCTCGGCTTGATACTGTTATCCTAGTCGCCGGGGCCAGGCGACAGCTTGATCCAAAACAACAAAAGAGTGCTGTCTGCAGGCAGCTCTCAAAAGGACTGCAATGATTGGTTTAGGCGATCTGAATGCCCGCTTTCGGGTTTATGTGCAAAACCGGCCGCCGCTGCCGCAGTATCAGCAGTTATGGCAACTGCAAGCACTGCAAGCGGGTGAGATCGATCAGATTTACCGCGACTGCGGCAATGGCTGGCGCAAGCTGTTTAATGTGTATGCCAAGCTACTGTTTGAGCTGGGACCCGCCTTTGGTTTTGCGCAACAAGCGCCAAGCTGGCAGCAGTACCGTGACCAGTGGTTGCTGCAACAAGGTTCGGGCACCGCGCTGCTATTTAGCCCGCCCGATCTGACTGCCACCGACTGTGTTCATCTGATTGCCGGGCGTAGCTGCGCCAAAGCCTGGATAGAGCAGAAGCAGCTGCACAGTCAGTTGCATTGGCTGAATCAGGAGTTTGCGATTGACCCGGCCAACCGGCTGCTGGTAACGCCTTATTTTGATTACCGCCAGCTGAGTAATGAAAAAATCACCAAAGCCGCAGGCTTAGTGCGACAACTGGCCAGCAGAACATAACAAAAAGGGCCGGAAATTCCGGCCCTTGGTTTGCAGATGATTGCTGGGGTTAAATCCGCGATAAACGCCAAAAGGCGGCTGCCATTAGCAGGGCTGTGGCGTCCACACCAAAGCGGATCCAATGGCCTTGCCAGAAGGCGCTGAATAACTGCTCACCGCTGTGCAGGTAACCGGCTACAGGGATCAACAGCGTCAGCAGTGCAGTCAGCCGCAGCAATTCACGCCGGGCCAGCACTGCAGGGCGCACAAAAGCCCACAGCAGCGCCAGACCGAACAGCGCAAAATAGACCTTGGCGTGCAGCGCTTCTGGCAGCAAGGCGCCCGCCAAAAACAGCCCAGACACACCAGCCATAGCACCAATACAGGTGCCGTCGGTTAAGGCGGTCAGAAAACGGATAGAGCGCGGTTGCAACACATCGCCGCTTTTACGCCGGGCTTCAATCCACATCAGGTTGCCGCTGTAAAACAAAAAGGCACCGGCCAGGCCCAGCACAAAGTACAACCACTTCACCGGGTACTCACCAAAATTGCCGTAATGCAGGCTTTGCAGGCCACGTAAAAAGGTGGTGCCTGGCCGGTACTGCTCCGGCGTCAACTGGCCCAGTACTTCGCCCGTACCAGCGTTTAACACCACAGCGCCACTTTGAGTGACGGTCTGGCTGTGCACATGGCCATAAAAAGTGACATTGCCGTTTTCATCGCCTGCGTCATGGTAATACAGGCTTTCTATTTCCAGCTCCGGCAGCACGGCCTGGGCTTTGGCCAGCAGTTCGGTGACCGGCAGCAGTGGCACTTTTACGCCTGTAGGTTCGACATGGGCGACCACTTCAAACTCAGGTTCCAGAATTTCCAGCAGCTTGCCGTCGTACACCAGAAACTGATAAGGCGCCAACAGCACAAAGCCGATGGTCAGTACGGCACCACTCCAGGCGAACAGCACATGAAAAGGCAAAGACAAGACGCCAACCAGATTGTGGGCGTCCTGCCAGACTCGTTTCAGGCTTTGACCCAGGCGCAGTGCAAATAAGTCTTTAAGAAATACCGGCGCATAAATAATGATGCCGCTTACCAGCGCCAGACCATACAAAATGCAGACAATACCAAAAAGGTAAGTGCCAAACAGTCGCGGTAAACCAGCGGTAAAGTGCAGGTCGTAAATCAGGCTGACAAAATCCTGCCGGGCTGGCGTCTGGCTCAGTTCGTCACCTTGCCACTTAATTATTTGCTGCTGGCCGTTTTGTGGGTTGTACCAATACAAGCTCAAATCCGGGCCATGATGCCCTGGCAGCACCAGGCTAAAACCATGAGCAGCTTCAGGGGTTTGCGCTAAAAACTGGTCGATCAGCGGCTGGGCGCGGTCCAGGCTGGCAGCCTGGCGCAGTTCGCCCTGTTGTTGCCAGCTCGTCAGTTCATGCACAAAGACCGACACCGAACCGGCGTAAAAGGCGATAAACAAAAACAGACCGGCCACCAATCCAGTCCAGGTATGCACAGCCCTGAAGCTTTTTTGTGTACTGACTTTCATCCTGCCGGCCCCAACACTAGTTTTAATCCATGCAATAAGCCGTAACTGACAATGGTCAGGCCCGCCATCAGCTTCCAGGCGCTTTTGCCGCTTTGGCATAAAAACACCAGTGACATCAGGCCGACCCAAAGCGGAAAAGACAGCAGTAACCAGGACATGGTCCAGCGCTGTTCAGTACCAGGGAATAGCAAAGCAAGCAGGCCAATAGTGGCGATAGTGAGCGGCAGCCCAAAGAGTGCGGCAGCTGTTGATTTACCCCACATGATTTTTACTCCTCCACTGAGCCAGCACAGGCAACAACACCCAAGCCAGCATCAGTGCGGCCAGCACCAGATAAAAGCCGGGCCAGAAGCCATAACCTATAGCAGCCAGCCATAACGCCAGCGCCAGACTAACGACCACACCGGCCCAGAGCAGGGCGGGTTTATAGCTGTGCTGCTGGCGCGGGGCCAGCAGGTACAGCAACCAGGCAGCCAGCAGGCTGCAGACGAAAGTGCCTAAAGTCAGCATTGTTGATTACCCACAGCTGTTACCACTGCCAGGTGACGCCGACACCGACCACCCGTGGCGCGCCAAAAATGGCGACCGGATCAGCAGGCCAGCGGTACTGGATATAGCCTTTATCCAGCAGGTTATTGGCAAACAGATAGGCTGACCACTGGGTTGCGTCGTAGCTTAAACGGGCATTGACCAAGGTTCTGGATGACAGCTCGATCACATCTGTGCCCGGGCCTGTGGTGACGTCGCTGCGGAAGCTGGTGTTCAGGTTCAGCTGCCATTGGTCTGTGATATACCAGTTACCGCCCACTGCGGCGGTGTGGCGTGGCGCATAGCCAAATTCCTGACCTGAGTAATCAGTAATTTGAGCGTTTTCAACGGTTTCGAACTGGTCATACTGGGTTTTAGACCAGGCATAAGAACCGTACCAGTCAAAGGCATTGTTAATGCGGTGGCGCAGCTCAAACTCGGCACCGTACAGGTGGGATTTACCGGCGTTGACTGTGTGGTAGTCGTAGACATTGTTGCCGAAGTTGGCAATCACTTGTTTGTCGGTCCAGTCAATGTAATACAGGTTGCTGTTCAGCGTCAGGCTTTGGTCCAGCCAACTGCTGCGGTACGCCAGCTCGTAGTTGGTGGTGAACTCAGGCTCGTAAGCAAATACCTGGCCGCGGGCAATATTGTATGAGCTGCCACCAGAGCGGTAACCACGTTGCAGCGTAAAAGCCAGCGACTGTTCTGTGGCAAACTGCCAACGCAGACCCAATTTCGGCAGGAAGGCGGTGAAATCGCGGCTGCTGGCCGGGGTTTCACTGGCTGCATCGGCCACCAGGCCTAACACCGCCATATTAATCCCAGCAATGGCAGCGCCAAGCTGACCATAATTGGCTGGGTCTGGCAGCACACCGACAAATTCAGCGGTGCTGACGTTTTCAAAATCGTACTGCTCTTTGTCATAACGCATACCGGCCAGCAGCGACCATTGCTCAGCCAGCTGATATTCCAGGTCGACAAAGGCGGCCTGGTTTTCTGACTGAGTAGGTGCTGTGCTCAGGTAATCCACCGGGATCACCGGCAGCGCCTGGCCATACAGGCCTGCAACATAAGTGGCTGTGGCGGCATCCAAACCTGCACCTTGCAGCACTAAAGCAATGGTTTCCAGTGGGGTAGGCACATTCACCAGGCTACTGCTTTGGTTGTCCATCTCACGTTTGGACCAGTACAAGCCACCTAAGGCGGATAGCTTATCGCCGTCGTAATGCAGGCGTAATTCCTGTGAAGTGGTTTTGTAATGCTCGTCGGTGCCGCCGTATGACAAGTTTTCTGCGGTTAGATCGTTGTCATAACTACGGGTGGCGTCGGCTTTGGTGCGGGCTGTTACTGCTGTCAGCGACCAGTCGTTGTTCAACTGATAATCCAGCTCCAGCGTGGTAACGTCAGTTCTGGCGTCTGTGCTGCTGGGGCTGTTGGAATAATTCAGTCGGTTGTCAAAATAGTCGTCAGCGGCCAGTGAGGCATAGCTGTACATATAAGGGCCTTCACGGTCATCCCGCATATGCGTCAGGCGGGCGGTAAATCCAGGTAAGGCTGACGGTGTCCACAACAGCTTGATGCGGCCAAGCAGGGATTCGGATTTGTCTTCCGGTTCATTGCGGGTTGGGTTCCAGACGTAACCGTCAAAATCACGTTTTTCCAGTGACAAACGGGCTGCCAGCTCGTCTTCTATCAAGGCGCCACCACCGGCAAAAGAAAAGCGTTTGTCGTCCGGGTCGGACCATTGCGCCCGCACTTTACCGCTCCAGTCCATGGTCGGGTCTGCACTGCGCAAAATCACTGCACCGGCTAGGGCATTTTCACCCTGAATAGTGGATTGTGGGCCACGCAGAATTTCGACCTGGCTGATATCCCATAAATCGGTTGGGCCTGAATCGCTGATCTGGCTTGGCAGTGCGGCGCCATCCAGATACACCGAAGCCAGTGGGTTGGGCGCACCTGCTTCGTTGGCAATACCCCGAATGGTAAAGCCGCGTGACCCATACATAGAGCTGACGTTGGCGGTGCGGTTAATAATATCGTCCAGATTTTGCAGGTTTTCCTGCTCAATTTTCAGCGCCGTGGTCACAGCGACACTACTGGTGGTTTCCTGCAGGCCGCGATCCGTCTTTTCGCCTTTGACGGTAATGCGTTCAATGTCAGCTTCTTTAGCCCCATCCGGGCTTGATTGGGCTGACACAGAAAAGGCAGCGACTAAACAAAGGGTGACACATGACAGGCGAAACGGGGGCAACGACATAACAGCTCCATGCAAAAGGGATTTTTCTAGTCTCTTTTATGGTATCGAAAATGAGAATAGATCTCAATGGCAACTGAGATCTATTCTCATTTTGTCTAAGTCTATGGCCGCCAAAGAAAACTTGGCGTACTCTGGCTGCAAAATTTTGCTGGCAGGGTGAACAAATGAACAGAAGAGGTTTTTTAATTGGTTTGGCCGCAGTGCCTGTGGTGGCGGTGGCTGGTGTCAGTGTGGCGGCCTGCCGGTATTCACCAGACTACGAACCCTTGTTAGCCCGTTTGCTGGCGCTGCAGGGCAAAACCCTGCAAAGCAGTGGCAGCTGGAACCCAAGTCAGATATTCCAGCATTTAGCTCAAAGTGTGCAGGGGTCGCTGGAAGGCTTTCCTGAACACAAAGCAGCCTGGTTCAGCCACACCGTCGGACCGTTGGCGCTGAAGGTGTTTAAAGCCGCAGGAGCTATGCATCACCCGCTGGATCAGCCAATCCCAGGCATGGCTGCACTGGACCCGGCACTCTCTGTCGATTACGCGCTGGGCCACTTGGTGGCTACGCTGCAAAACTTTAACGACGCCACCGAATTACAGCCGCATTTTGCTTACGGCAATCTGTCCAAAGCCGACTACTTAGCCGCCCACCAGCTGCATATTGAGCAGCATTTAAGCCAGATTTCTGTGGTCTAGCGGGTTGGGCTGGCGCGTTTTATTGGAGTTTTTCCGCTGTTAAACAGCTGATTTCGGCGCTTCAATGGCTCTGACTGCCGCGGCCGCCGCCAACTCTTTATGCTGCAGTTCTGTGCATTATCACCCAAAGAGCTTCAGCATGACGTTAAAACTACCAGCCACTTTTAGTCTGTTACTCAGCCTGCTGACGGGCTGTTCAACCGCAGGACCAGCAAACCAGATACTGCAGCATCAGCCACCCGCGGCCTGGGCCAGCGACACGCTGAACAGTGATGGTCGTTATCGCAATCTTTTCGCCAGCCCAAAGCAGTGGCCGCATAACTGCGAGCAACATTGTTATTTGGCGGATGATCGGGTGCTGTGCAAAGAAACCGCCTCGGATTGTCAGGTGCAATGGCCTGAGATGCCGCCATTGCTGCAGGCCCAATTGCAGTGGACAGGTCACGCCAGTTTCCGGTTGTTAACCGCCGATGGTCAATTATTTCTGTTCGACCCGGTGTCAGCAGGGTTTGACTGGCCATTTAACTGGCTGGCTGCTTTGGTGGGCAACAGGCGGGTGACGCCGCAGTTTCCTTTGCTGGCAGACCAGCAGCAGGCCAAGGCTGTGTTGTATTCCCATGCCCATTACGACCACTTTAACCGCGCTGATGCCGTGGCGCTTGGGCAACAGAGCCCGCTTTTTTTACCTGCAGGCATGGCGAAGTACTTACCGGAAGCCGGGCTGCAACTGCATGAAATGGCCTGGTACAGCAGCACAGAGCAGCACGGGGTTAAAATTGATTTTGTACCGGCGCACCATTACACAGGCCGCAGCCTGTATGAACTGGATGGCGACACCAGTTTATGGGGCGGTTGGGTACTGCAACTGCAAGGCCAAAAGGTATATTTCGCCGGTGACACCGGCTATTCACCGGTATTCCAGCAAATTCGCAACCGCTACGGTGCTATGGACCTCTGCCTGATCCCTATTGGTTCTTATCACGGCGAAAACTACCGCAATGCCCACCTGACACCGGAAGACGCATTGCAAGTAGCGGAAGACTTAGGCTGCAAGCGCATGATCCCCTGGGGTTATGGTAACCACAGCTGGTTAATGGGCGACAAAAGCTCCCATTCCGCCCTGCTGCGTCTGTTGTCCATGCACCGCCAGCTGAATTCAAGCGTAGAGCTGCAAATACTGAACGAAGGCGAAATTGTTGGGGTTTAATCCAGAGTCGGCCAGTCCATGAGGCAAATAAGGTTGCTATTTGCCTCATTTGGTGAGTAGATTAAGGGGTCTATTTGCCTCAGGGAGCCATTATGTGGATATGGCAACAGCCCGACTGGCCGGGGAACCAGCCTGAAACAGCGCAGCCTTTTCGTTACAACAGCCTTGAGTTAGCGCCGCTGTTGCGTGAACTGCATTTTTTGCAGGGCCTGTTGCTGGGCAAAACCGGCGCGGCTGAAAACCCGCAGCTGGCCCTCGACACCTTATTGGCCAATATCCTCACCTCCAGCGCTATTGAAGGCGAGCGGCTGAACCATAGCCTGGTGCGCTCGTCGTTGGCGCGTAAACTTGGCCTTGCCGAACCTGAAAACGCACCTATCACAGTTCAGTCCGAAGGTTTGGCTGCCATGTTGTATGACGCTATTGGCAACTGGGCTCAGCCGTTATCACTGGAGCGCTTGCTGCAGTGGCATGCCTGGTTGTTTCCCCCTGTGGAGTCGTTTACCAATAAAGTGGTGGGTGGGCAATTGCGGGGTGACGAGCCGATGCAGGTGGTGTCTGGGCCCCCCGTGGTTGACAATAGTGACAGACCTAAGGTGCATTTTGAAGCGCCGCCACGCTATGTTCTGGAAGCTCAGTTGCAGCAATTTATCGGCTGGTTTAACCAATCGGCCGGCCAGACAGAGCTGGACCCATTACTTCGGGCCGGTATTGCCCATTTCTGGTTTATCACCCTGCACCCGATGGAAGATGGCAACGGCCGTTTAGCCCGGCTGCTGACCGATCTTGCCCTGGCACAGGCTGAACACCAGTCCATCCGCTGTTACGCCATGTCGGTCGCCATATTGCAAAAACGCAGCAGTTATTACGACATTCTGGAGCAAAGCCAGAAAGGTGACACCGACATCACAGCCTGGTTGCTTTGGTTCCTCGAAACCCTGAGAAGCAGCATGCAACAGGCATTGGCCGACATAGACCTAACGCTGCAAAAAACCAGATTCTGGCAGCGTGCTGACCAGAGCCAGCTGAGCAAAGAGCAGGTAAAAGTACTGAACCGCCTGCTGGACGGAGATTTTGCAGATGGCATCAGCAGCAGCCAGTACGAAAAAGTCGCCAAAGTAAGCCGCGCCACCGCCACCCGTCATCTCGCACAGTTGGTCACGCTTGGGTATATGGTAAAGACGGATGCTGGGGGGAGGAGTACGAGGTATAGAGTGGCAATTGATAAAAGTTGAATCCTTGCCAGTCATTGAAGTAAAAGGCAGCGGTCGCTGTTGGTTGGGTAGATAAAGCTGTTCAGGGTGAACAGGTAATGCCTATAATCCCTGCGTTATAAAAAAGTGATATATAGGGACGTAGGCGTTCACTGTGGTAAAAAATTCAATTCCTGTTGTCGATTTATTTGCAGGCCCTGGCGGCCTTGGTGAAGGCTTCTCTGCATTAGACGATGGACGCGCATTTCATATAGTTGTGTCGGCGGAAAAAGATGCTGTTGCGCACCAAACCTTGCGTTTACGGGCCTTTTATCGCTTGCTTCGCTCCGAACGGCCGGCATGCCTGGATGATTACTACAACTATTGTCATGGCAAAACTAACCAGCCGTATTCAGCTGCAACTGAAGATCTATGGCAAAAGGCCAACCAAGAAGCTCTTTGTATTGAGTTAGGGTCAGTAGAAGGTAATTCCAGGCTGGATGAGGCTATTCATCAAGCGTTTGGTGGTGACCCTGACTCAACCCAACCTTGGGTGCTTATAGGCGGGCCACCATGTCAGGCGTATTCACTGGCTGGCCGTTCCAGAAACAAAGGCAATGCAGACTACAAACCCGAAGCGGACGCTCGGCAATTTTTATACAAAGAATACCTGCGGATTATTCAGAAATATAAGCCTGCCATTTTTGTGATGGAGAATGTGAAAGGCCTGTTGACTGCCACAGTAAACGACACCCGAATTTTCCATGAAATTCTTAAAGACCTGGCAGAACCAGACCGGGCCTTGGGCTTGGAGAATAGCGGTACTGGCTATAGGATTTTTTCGTTGGTTTCAGACCAATCCTTTGCCGCAGGCGATGACCTTAACAAACTCAAACCACGTGAATTTGTAATTCGAGCTGAAAACTTTGGTGTACCCCAGGCTCGGCACCGGGTAATTTTGGTTGGTGTTCGGGAAGACTGGCTGAACGGCCCAATGCCTAAGCTTATGCCTCAGCAAGGTGTGAGTGTTGAAGACGCTATCGACGGGCTGCCAAAAATTCGCAGCCGTTTAAGCAAACAAACAGATTCCGCAAAGTTGTGGGCGCTGAATACCGGGCAGTGGCTGCGGGAGTTGGCTGAAAGCGCCACAGAGCAAGGAATGAACGATATTTCTGCTGGCTTGCTACATGTTGCTTCAACCATGCACAAGCACGAAAGCTTTGGCGGCAATATCTACAAAAAAGATTACGATGCAGAAACATCATCTGAAATGCTCGATCAGTGGCTAATGGATGAAAGGTTGGAAGTGTGGCTTAACCATGAAAGTCGTTCTCACCGTATCGATGATCTTGGCCGTTACGCTTATGCTGCAGTATTTGCGGAAAGCAGAGGCAAGTCCCCCAAAGGGCATACGGATTTTTCGTTACCCAAACTGGCGCCTGACCACAAAAATTGGGAATCCGGAAAGTTTGCCGACAGGTTTAAAGTGCAAACAAGGTCAGGGCCTTCTACCACCATTACCAGCCATATATCCAAAGACGGTCATTACTTTATTCATTACGACCCTGAACAATGCCGTAGCCTTACTGTGCGGGAAGCTGCAAGGTTACAGACCTTCCCGGATAACTATTTTTTTCAGGGGCCAAGGACTGAGCAGTTTCATCAGGTAGGGAATGCAGTACCGCCATTTTTGGCGAAACAGATTGCAGATGTAGTATCCAATTACTTACAAGCTATAGCGTAACGTCTCTTTTTCGGTAACCAAATTCAGCCTGCAACAATGGTAGATATGTTCCTTTCATCGATGTCGTAGCACGACAATTTGAATAATTTTTCGCGTATGAGACTCAAAAAACTATCGAACATTCATTTTCAAAACCATTGTAATTAGCATCAACTTGTTTTAGGGTTGGGTACTTGTTAGTGCTTCAAATAACAAGAAAATCTAGCGCGAGAGGGAGTTTGATGGCGCGAGAACAGAGGCATCCACCTAGTGCCGCTTGTCTTTCAGCTTCAATGAGAGATTTAGGGTATTCACTAGAGACCGCAATTGCAGACATTATAGACAATAGTATTTCCGCGAAATCTGACGCTATCGAAATTATATGTGACTTATCGGGTGATAAACCCGTGCTGGTTATTTTTGACAACGGTCAGGGGATGTCAGAAGTTGAGCTGCTTAATGCAATGCGACACGGTACAGGAAATCCCAAGTCACAGCGTTCGCCAAAGGACCTTGGGCGGTTTGGCCTCGGTTTAAAAACTGCTTCCTTTTCCCAATGCCGTTCACTGACTGTGGTGAGTAAATATGAGGGAAACGTCTGTGCTGCTGAATGGGATTTGGATCGAATCGATAATTCAGACGATTGGATTCTCTCAGTATTAGACGATAGAGATATCCAACAGTTACCTTATATTGCTCAACTTGCGAGTAGTGGAACTGCTGTAATTTGGAGAAATCTTGATCGATTAACGGAAGATGAAGCCGGTGATCGGCTGCATGAAATTGTGAATGAAAAACTCAACACTGTGGGACGCCACTTATCCCTTGTTTTTCATCGTTTTTTGTCGGGAGAGGCAAAGGGATATCCAAAAATAGCGCTTAAAATCAATGGTCACCCAATTTCTGCCTTTGACCCCTTTTGCAGAAAAAATCAAGCGACTCAAGTCCTTCCCGAAGAAATAGTCCGCATCGGAAATGCGGAGGTCAGATTACAGCCCTACGTATTACCCCATCACAGTCGTCTCTCTGCATCTGAGTATGATTACTATCAAAGCCGTAGTGACTTCATTTCTAATCAAGGAGCCTACATTTATCGTAACAGCCGCTTGATGGTTTGGGGGGATTGGTTCCGCTTAGTGCCCAAAGGAGAAGCTACTAAGCTAGCGCGTATACAGATAGATTTTCCGAATAGCCTGGATGAAGCCTGGACGATTGATATTAAGAAATCACGTGCACGCCCACCCCATCTGGTTCGCGAAAGACTACGTCAGATAATCGCCAAAATCACAAGTCGGAGCGTGACAGTTCATCGGGGACGTGGCCAGAAATTGTTTCAGGAAACCCAAGCCTCATTCTGGGAGCGGTATGCAGAACACAGTGGCATCAAGTTCGCAATCAATGAACAGCACCCGTTAATCACTACATTAGCAAGTAGGCTCTTACCTGACCAGGTTGATCTGCTCCGTTTATTACTTGAATCGATTTCGGCATCGCTGCCTGTGGAGATGATTTATTCCGATTACTCAACTCAGCCGCGTGAAGTTAACCAGCGGACGGTGGATGAAAGCGAGATTGAGGAACGCTTGCACAGCTTGCGACAGGTTTTATATGGCGATGGGCCCTGCGATGCTGCAGCCTTTCTCCAGATTGTGCGCTCTACACACCTTTTCGACGGCCAGTTGGAACTGGTTGAAAAATACATTAGCGAGGCATTTGCATGAGTATTAAATCCATCACGGAAGAACGAAACATTACTAACGCACTTATATCCGGCCTTGCGAACATGGTTGAAACACCAACGAGGGAACAGGTAGAAGAAAAAGCAAAACAGATAGCCGCGATATTTGGCTATACAGGCGACCTAAGCAATATTGTCACCGAAGCTTTGGTATCAGTTGTTACTCGTATGGGGGCGGGTATTTCTCTTGTTGATGTCAAAGCAAAGCATGATGATCAATGGGTTTACAGGCGGGAAAACTTGGATTGGACCTACACCAAGGCCTACGAAGAGTTTCTTCGCAACGATGGCTGGGCTCCGCAAATGGTTCAGTCGCTGAGTGATGTGACCAATCGTATTCTTGGTCATCTCCAGGATCCTTTCAGTGAGGGAACAAGTTGGAATCGTCGCGGCTTGGTTATTGGCCATGTGCAGTCAGGAAAGACAGCTAATTACACCGGTTTGATAGCACGGGCAGCTGATGCAGGATACAAGTTCATCATTGTTATTGCTGGCATACACAACAACCTCCGTAAGCAGACACAGCAACGAATAGATGAAGCCTTTATTGGCCGGTCTAGTGACCCGGACGATCGTCGTAATATAGGTGTTGGCCTCGCCCCTGGGTACCCTCATCCAGCAACACTAACAAATATTAATGAAGACTTTAATAAAAATACTGCAGCCAAGAGTGGTTGGAGAATCAATGACTTTAGTAAACCAATAATCCTGATTATAAAAAAGAACGTTACAACGCTTAATGCATTACATAAATGGCTTAAAGCGCTAAACGCTGAAGGGGGAGATCGGATAACTGATGTACCTATGCTTGTAATAGACGATGAGGCTGATAATGCATCGATCAACACAAACAAAGAAGACTTAGACCCGACGAGGACGAATGCAATGATTCGTCGCATACTTGGGTTGTTTGCGAAGTCTTGCTATGTCGGCTATACCGCTACCCCGTTTGCAAATATTTTCATCAATCCTGATGCATACAGTGATGATGTCCGTGAAGAACTGTTTCCCCGCGATTTCATCTACTGCCTTGATGCACCCACGACTTACTTTGGAGCTGAAAAGGTATTTCTCAATGAGGCTAGTAGTGAGTCTGTTGTCAGGCCGATCGACGATTGTGAAGATTTCATCCCCTATTCGCACAACCGCGACGATATCATCTATGAGTTACCTCCCAGCCTGTATCGGGCCCTTGACGAGTTTATCGTAGCAAGAGCAATCAGGAACTTGCGCGGGCAGGTTAATAAGCATTGTTCGATGATGGTGAATGTGTCCCGCTTCGTTCCCATCCAGAAGACGGTGCGTGACTTCTTAAGTCTTAGGCTTAAGAAACTAAAGGAAGCGGTTCTTGCTAACTATGCAATGGCTGAGGACGTATCCTCAAAAAATTTGTATATGCAAGGACTAAAGAAAGTGTTCGATACCGAATATGGTAAATTCGAAGTCACTTGGACTGAAGTTAAGGCTGCTTTGCCAGATGTCTTCGAACATCTTCAGCTCTATGTTATCAACAGTCAGAGTGATGAAGCGCTCGATTACGACCGGTACAAGAAGGAAGGTATTGGGCTGACTGCTATCGCGGTCGGAGGTCTGAGTCTTTCGCGAGGCTTAACTATCGAAGGATTGACAATCAGCTATATGTACCGAAATACGAAGATGTACGATACCCTAATGCAAATGGGTAGGTGGTTCGGTTACCGGCCTGGGTTCGAAGATTTATGTCGTGTTCACCTTTCTCGCGATTCAATAGACTGGTACGCACACATTGCTGAAGCTTCTGAGGAATTGGTTCAGCAGATAACCCGTATGCGACGCGACAAACTAAGTCCGACAGACTTTGGACTTTACGTACGTTCGCATCCTGATACTTTGCTGATTACAGCTGCAAACAAAATGCGGGCGGGCGAGCAAGTTACTGTTCAACAGAGCTTCTCTGGGCGCATGCGTGAGACATCTGTTGTTTCGATTGATGAAGACTTAAATAGACGAAATTTCGAGCTCTTCTCAGACCTTTGGCGTATGAATTTTGGAGGTGTGGTCCAGGAACCTACTCAGAAAGGCTTTATATTTAAAGACGTCGAATTGAATGTTCTGGAAGATTTCTTACTTCGATATGAGTTCCATGCCGGTCAAGCCAATTTTAAGAATGATCTTCTCTCCTATTTGCAATTAATTGCGAACCGTCATCCCAAAGCTGACGTTCTACTTATTTCACCTTCAAATGGGACTGGTGGGCATGAGCCGTATAGCCTCCGTAATCAAGAGCGCAGCATCGGAGATGGCCGGTTGGAAGGTAATATTTGGAAGCTCAATAAGAATCGCCTTGCCAGTCGTGGGGACGAGAAGCTTGGTTTAGAAGCTCCTCAGATTCTTAAGGCTGAAGAGGCCGCCAAAGATGGCAAGAGCGAAGATAACAAACCATCAGACTATCACTATCGTCTCGTTCGTAATAAACCTCTCCTCATGCTTCATAGCATTGAACCTAAAGGTAACGACGTAAAGGGGCCTGTAGCAGCCTTTGGGATGAGTTTTCCACTAGAAAAAGATATCCCAACTATTGCGGTTGTTGTAAATCGGATTTGGCTTCAGCAGATGCAGGGATATGCAGACGATCCTGCAGAGGATGACAACGATGCTTGAAGTTTCTCCTTGGGATGAAATAGTTGTTCCTAATGCCGATTTTAATGTTCGTCAAGTTCGTGTTGACACGATTGTGCCGTGTTTTTGGGGGCGTGATGCTTTCGGTTCTTGTCTGTTTATTGTTGAGCTTCAGGGAGATCACAGCAGCCGGTACAGAAAAAGCATGGTTACTGTGAAAGGAGTCGATGTTGATCTTCGCGCTAGTGATATGGGGAGGCAGAATTTAGTCCTTACTCTTGAAAATCACGTCAATCGTGACCTTTTTGAAGGGCTATGTCGGTCTCTTGTTTTTGCGCTGAAACGGGCCACTGACTCAGCTAGTTCCCTGGAAATCTCTCTTGCTCATATCCTACGTTGGAAAGCTTTCCTATCTGGTCGCGGCGTGTATCTAACAGCTGATGCTGTTCGAGGACTCTTTGCTGAACTTGTCTTTCTGGAGGAGTTGCTTTATCGAGGCATGCCTAATCACAACGCGGTTGAGGCATGGTTGGGTCCAGAACGGTCGCACCAGGATTTTATCTTTGGTAACACGGCTGTTGAGATAAAATCCCTTTCAGGTAAGGAAAAAAGTAGCGTTCGTATTTCATCAGAGGATCAGCTTGAATCTGTAAACGATGATTTGTTTCTGCGAATTTATCGGTTAAATAGCATATCGGATGCACAAGGCGCTCGATCACTGAACGAGTTGATTTCTTCAGTCTTGGCAAAGCTTGTAGATACAAAAGCTCTGGAGATCTTTGAACGCAAACTGGTTGCGTATGGCTACGCGCCCCTTCCTGATTACGATGAACCACGTTTTGTTATAAGTGACGTCAATAGCTATAGGGTTGTGGATGATTTTCCTCGCCTCATACGATCGCAACTACCTGAAGGGGTTACCAAGGTTGCTTATGACATTCGACTGGAAACTATTGCTGAGTTTGAGTGCAATGGAATGGCTATTTTCAGGGATATATGATGGCACAAACTAAAGAAGAGTTTTTCCACGACCTCCGCCAAGAGTTGCTAGCTGGAGCAGAAGCAAATGGCCGATTTCAGCTTGACGAATTCATGGAAATTGTAGCTAAAGAGCTGGTCGAAACAGGAATTACAGAAGGTTTCGAGCTCTGCCATTTCCGTGCTCAACGTGGAATACGCGTGGATGGGTACTGGTTCAATGATGAAGGGAGTTTGGATCTATTTATTGCAGACTTCGATTCTAGAACTGAACTTGCAACGTTAACCAAATCCGATGCAGATGCTGCTTTTAAGCGTCTAACAAACTTCTTCGAAGCAAGTGTTAACAAAGGGCTGGCTAATGAGCTGGAAATCACATCTCCGGAATATGGTCTTGCCCGACAAATCGCTGACCGTAAAAGTGGCATTTTTCGAGTCAATTTGATTCTCTTCTCAGAGCGATTATTGAGCGAGAGAATTCAAGATATTCCCGATACAGAGCGAGCGGGTGTGACATTGACCCATCAAATCTGGGACATTTCGCGACTTTATCGTCAACACAATTCTCGTAGCCATAAGGAGCCTTTAGATCTAAATTTCGAGGAGTTGTTTGGGAGTGGCATTGCATGCCTTCCTGCTCACCTCGGCACTGATACATATCAATCCTATCTCGTGGTGATGCCCGCAGATATTCTCGCATCTCTCTACGAAAAGTTCGGGGCGCGTTTATTGGAGCAGAATGTTAGAACATTTCTTCAGGCTCGTGGCAACGTAAATAAAGGGATACGCACAACTATCCTTAGTGAGCCAGGAATGTTCTTTGCCTACAATAATGGGATTACCGCCACGGCTCAGAGTGTCGAAACCGAGGCAACAGATTCCGGATTGATAATTACAAAAGTTGTTGATCTCCAGATTGTAAATGGTGGGCAGACGACTGCATCATTGTTCCATACGCGAAAGAGAGATAACGCGGATCTTTCCCAAGTATTTGTGCAGATGAAGTTGTCTGTTATCGACAGCGTGCAAAGTGAGATAGTAGTACCAAAGATATCTGAGTATGCGAACACTCAAAATAAGGTGAATGCTGCTGACTTTTTCTCCAACCACCCTTTCCATGTGCGAATGGAAGAATTTTCTCGCCGACTGTGGGCTCCGGTACAAAAGGGGGTTATGCGAGAAACACGTTGGTTTTACGAAC
Organism: Rheinheimera sp.; assembly: GCF_037442345.1. GTDB lineage: Bacteria > Pseudomonadota > Gammaproteobacteria > Enterobacterales > Alteromonadaceae > Pararheinheimera. The sequence goes on from NZ_JBBIQL010000025.1 coordinate 59,581, forward strand.
GTGCACGTGGCCAGTATGTGGACGCTCAGTCAACACTCACACCGGCAGAGCAACGCCGTTTTAAGGCTGAGCATCCGCAGACCCAAATGTTTACTAAGACTGATCTAGCGAAATTTGAAAACGTTTGGGATGAGCACCCTAAGTGGGTGAACCTAGGTTCCCAGAAAAATTTTGCGCGTTATGCAGCACGAATTGGAAATGAATGGAGCAAATCTTCAGATAATTTCAACGAGTTCTATTTCAAGAGAGCTGTCGCACGAGGTTTAATTTTCAGGGCGACAGAGCGTATTGTGTCTGCACAGTCTTGGTACAACGGGGGGTATAGAGCAAACATTGTTGCTTATACGCTGGCACTAATTGCAGAGATTACGAAACACCGAAAGCAAAGCATCAACTATATCGAAATTTGGGAGATGCAAGGTATTGATTTAGTGCTGGAAAAAGCCATTTCTACAGTATCCAAAATTGTGAACGATGACATTATTACCCCGCGACATGGCATCTCGAATATTTCTGAGTGGTGTAAAAAAGAGGCCTGTTGGACGAGTATTCTCGCTACTAAAGAAATAGCAGAAAGTCAGCTCTCCAATGAGTTCTTTCATCGACTTGTGTCGCTGGATGAGCAGATGACCATTGAGCAGTCTGCTAAAAAAATGCAAAGGGTGGATAACGGTATTGAAGCACAACGAAAAGTACTGGCTATTAATTCTGAAGAATGGAATCGCATACGCCAGGTGATGGCAGACCGAGCTCTTCTCTCACCTAAAGAGGATGATATTCTCAAGGTCGCCGTACAGATCCCAATGAAAGTTCCTTCAGAAAAACAGAGCCTAGTCCTGTTGGATATTTTAGAAAAAGTGAGACTAGCCCCTTGAAGGCAACGAGTGCGTTGCAAGGATCCAATTTATTTGAGTTTAAATTAGAGTATCGTTATGAAGGTTGAAGCAAAAATACTTGATAGTCGAGATGATGGCGATACTCGATGCATTCTCGCGAGAATGTCACTCGAAGATTATGTTAGTGTTTTACCTACATCCTACCAAGACTATGATGTTCAGCGAGGAATAGTATCGAATGTATATCTTGATCACCTTGTCGATACTGTTCTTAAGCGTCGCCATATTCCACCAATAGTGCTTGTTGTCGATAGCTCAGATTATGAGTTAAATGCTGATCTACTCGGATTGGAATCCTTTAAGATCTTAGACGGACTTCAACGAACATACCGTTTACAAGCTATTCGAAAGACAATTGATTTTTGCTGTACGAATCTTGATCCAGAAGTTGATTATTTATCTTGGCCAAAATTCAAATTTTCCAGAGAGTACTCTCATCAATTACATGAATTGGGCTCTAATACCGACGTTTTACGCGCAGTTTTTGAAGTCTTTAAGCGTGATGGTAAAGAAAGTCTGCTAAAAACATTTACTGATAATAATCAATGGTTTGAAATTTGGATTGGTCTTACACCCTCTGACGAAGTTCGTAAGATGCTAATGCTAAATGCAGGACACAAACCAGTGAAGGCTGCACATCAGCTTGAGCTTCTTTTTTTGAATTTATTACCAATTTTAGTGGAAGGTGAGGGGCAAGATTTCTCGCTAGTTCGCGAAAAGAATATAAGTGCTACTCAATTCAGCAAAAACAGGGCAATCGGAAGTTTCCACTTTGCTCATGTGGTAACTGCACTGCTTTCGTTCTGTGAAGGTAAACCAGTAACGCCCTCTGCTGAATTAATACAAGGTTTACAAGCCGACTCTGAAATTGATTCATATCTGGAACTTATGACCCCCCAATTTCTAAAAGATATCGTTACATTTCTTGTGCGCTTAGATCGTAAATTATTTGAACAGTATGGTGATGTTGGAATTCTATGGATGGGTAGAGAAGTCTCTCTTGCTGGACTATTTGGAGCTATAGGTGCTGTGGCGAAAGATACAAAGAGAGATCGTATAGAAGAGATGAACTATTTTTACGAAACTTGTAAAAAAAATGACAGTATTCTTAACTTGATAGAGTTTGAAGCAGTAAGAAACAGCTTAGATTTAAGTAAGGTCAATATTGGTAACGTCAATCGTTCGGCTATATTTTCTGCTGTAAAAGAAATACTTACAGATACAGATCTAAAAGCAGCCAGATGGAAAAAACATTTCAACATGGAGGAGAAATGAAAAAGTATGAAATCCTCTATGATTGGCCTATTGAAGAAATCCGGCGGCTGTCGGATTCAGAAATTGCAGCATCTTACGCGGCACAATTAGTTGAACCTGAGCTAAGTCGTTTTGTTGAATTAACTGAAAAAATAAGACTTCTTGGTGCTGACTTAGCGAAAGCTAAAGCTGAAAGAGCTCATTTCACTAAATGGGGCGAAATTCGTAACTATATTGAAGAATATGATGCACAGTTTAGTTCCTTTCCGCCACCCTCAGTTGATAAGTTGAGAATGTCTCTGCTATTGGCTCACAAGTTGTCTGAGTTTTCACCGCCTCTTGATATGACAGACATAGAAGCCGATGTATTTGAGATTCGAGAAATTACACAGCCGGTTCCGAATACATGGTTTTGCCGTGAGAACTCTTTATCTTTATCCGATTCAGTGGCTTTACTTACCTTGTCCGACATTAGTGTGGTTGCCAATGACATTATGGCGACAAACATGTCTCCTAATTTTTTATTCCATTTGATTGCGACGCTGAATCTTACGCCTGAATTGCCATCTTTTCAGATGATATTTGTAAAGAAAATGACTCCACAGATTGATTCCATGGCTATAGATGCCTTTGCACGTTTGGCCATTCTCTCTACCGGGAAAGCTGTGCACTCCGCACGTAGGTACACAAATCCTCCTAACATACTAAATATTAATGAAATAAAACCTGGTGCGGCATATCACCAATGGATTGAAATACTTAATGTTCTTAGTGAATACAATAGTCGTGATGATGCTCTTTTGAAGTTTTTAACTATCTATCACGTCATAGAAAATTTTATGTTCAAACGACCAATTGTTGAGCTTGAACAAAAAATGAATGGTGCGATGTTCTCGATCCGTGATTTTAAAAGACTTTATGATAATGTAAAAATAAAGGAAGAGGACGCATTAAAAAATCTTTTCCAGGAAGTGTTTAAAATGGAGGCACTGCCAAGGATTAAATTTAAGGATCACATTGTTACTCGCTGGGAGCGTTTAGTGCCAACTATGTCAAAGGAAAAAATTGATGATTCGCTTAGATTGATAGGGTTAAGTTTTTCATTCAATTTCTTTAAGGGTGAATCGGCACTTTCTTGCTTTTCAAAACTGATTTATACGCTTCGAAATACGATTGTTCACAATAAGGAAACTGAGTTTCATCTAACCTACGCTTCTTTAGATATGCACCCAAGTTTGTGTAAGATAATTGAAGAATTTGCTCTTCCCAGTCTTGAGGAAATTTGTTTTTATTTGATTAGTAAGCCTAACCAGGTGCTCTGGTATCAGAATAAAGATATTTGTTTATATCAATAGTTAATTGTTCAACCAATGATGGATTTGTTGAAGTTGATCTATATTGATTTTGACATATGAATAGTTTTTCCAACTAACTATTTGACATAAATTATTAGGAAGTTTATCACACACAAAAAGGTCGTGTAAACATCCCCTAAAATCGGTGCATTCCTGATTAGAGTTCTCCGGCGTACACTACGTCTGAGGAGA
>NZ_JBBIQL010000026.1:0-62509 GCF_037442345.1 Rheinheimera sp.
GCGACCCCCGGCGTGACAGGCCGGTATTCTAACCGACTGAACTACCGCTCCGCGCCAATACACTACAGATTTCAGAAGGGTATGCTGTAGTGCGGCGGGAATGATACGGATAAGGTCTAAGTGCGTCAAATCTTTTTTTGCCGCTTTTGTTTATTCCTTAATCATCCGGTAATGAAAGTTCCAGAATGTCATCCGACTTGCTGTTTTTTTGTGCCGGCTTGCTGGTTTTCGCAGCTGGCATTTCGGTTTGTTGCAGAGCAGACAGATCGATCTGGTCTCTTTTTCCAGGCCATAAATCCTTGAATGTCCGGTCGGTCATCACCATCCAGACCGCCAAACCACCACCGCCAAGCAACAGAAGATTCAGCACAATAATCAGAGTCCATGGCGGGCCGCTGCCTTCATTCGGCTCTGGCTCCCCCTGGCTGACCTCTGGCGTTTTTTCTGCTGCAGCTGTCTGGGTTGCTTGTTGGTCAGAAGCCTCTGCGGAAGCAGGTTCAGGCTCTTTGGCCATAGCTTCAGCGAAAAAAGTAGCCTCGGGCAAATTAATGACTAAATCCCGCCCTGCATTGGTCTGGGCAAATAAGGTACTTTCCACTTTGTAATAGCCTGGCGCGAAGTTCACAATTTTCAGCACCCGCTCATCCCCTGCGGCTTCACCTAAGGTAAAGCTTTGGATCTCATTATTGGGAAAACGAATTTTCCCCTGTAATGCCAGGGATTTAGGGTTAATCTCCGGATCTGCCAGCTTAAACGTCAGCAGATGCATCTCCCCTTCCGCTGTGGCTGGTGTTGCGATAAATTCTATCGGTGATTTATGCAGAATCACCGGCTCCTGCACCAGCTCTCTGGTATAAAGCGGCGTTTTCACAATGTACTTGGGCTGCCACTGACCTGGCACCATCTGCAAGCGGAACTCGCCGGTAAAAATGCCGTCTCTGGGGCGCTCGTCAAAATTACGGCCATCGTCGGCAAAACTGGTGACTTCCACCACACCCGCACCGAAGTTTTCAAAATCGGCATTGTTACTGCTGATAAAGAGCACATCCAGCCTCAGTAAATCGCGAAAATCCTTGGCCGCTATCGGCTCACCGCCATTGGTCAGTCGTGCTGTCACTTTGATCGTCTCTCCCACCATCAGATGGGCTGGCAAAGGGTCGACCTGCAGCTCGATATCGGTCAGCACCATAATGCGGCTTTCCGGCAAAATCTGCCCCAGCGCCTGCCAGGGGCCCGGCGTCGGATTTTTAATTTTGATCAGGTCATAACTCTGATCATCGTACCAATCCACCCCTTGCCGGGACGCATTGATTACATTAATTTTGCTGCCGTCCGGTTTCACCAGGATCACCGAAGCTGAACCGCGTTTGCGGAAAAATACCAGGGTGATTTCTGCCACTTCGTAATCAATCCGAAAGCGGTTATCCAATAAAGGAATTTGGTTCTTGTCATTCAACGGCGGCAACAAACTCAGACCTGTCGGGTCTGGCTGCTGTTCGGTCTGTTGTGCCAACGCCGGAAAAAAAATCAGCAACATCAGCAGGATCAGCTTCGCCACAGGCAGACTCCTCCTTTCTTTTGCACCAGATCCAGCCGTTTTTCATGAGCCGTCAGCTCATCATCGGCAGCAAAAATCACAGGCAAGGCCTTGGTTCGTTTTAACTGGCCACTGTTGCTGCTCTGCTGACCTGTACTGCGCTCTTCTGTCGCCAGGTTCAGGCTGACCTGGCCACCTGTCATCGCCAGATAAACATCGGCCAGAATTTCGGCGTCAAGCAAAGCGCCGTGCAGCGTCCGGTGACTGTTATTAATGTCGTAGCGACGACACAAGGCGTCCAGATTATTTTTTTGGCCCGGATGCCGCTGCCGCGCCAGCATCAGGGTATCCAACACCCCACAAATGGTTTCGACTTTACCTAAAGAGGGACTCAGTAAATTAAATTCATGGTTAATAAAACCCACATCGAACGCAGCGTTATGGATCACCAGTTCAGCCCCTTCAATGTACTGATAGAACTGCTGGGCAATATCACGAAACCTGGGTTTATCCAGCAGGTATTCATTGGTAATACCATGCACCGCTATGGCTTCGGCATCAATCAACCGATCCGGTTGCAGGTAAACATGAAAGTTATTGCCGGTCAGCCGTCGGTTAATGAGCTCAACACAACCAATTTCGATAATACGGTGGCCTTCCTGCGGGCTTAAACCTGTGGTTTCTGTATCCAGAACAATTTGGCGTTTTAACATTCTTCTTCGTATCGACGGCTGTTTTACGTTAGATTATACGCCGTTTTAGTTTGTGGGAAGCGATGATGCAGAAAACTGTAGCTATCTATACCGATGGCTCTTGTCTTGGTAACCCTGGGCCTGGAGGTTATGGTGTAGTCCTTATTTATCAGCAACATCGTAAAGAACTATCGGCCGGTTATCAGCAAACCACCAACAACAGGATGGAACTGATGGCCGCCATTGCCGGACTGGAATGCCTGACCAGACCCTGCACCATCGACTTAACGACCGACAGTCAGTATGTGCGGCTCGGTATTACTCAATGGCTGCAAAACTGGAAACGCAATAACTGGAAAACCAGCCAGAAAGAACCGGTGAAAAACAAAGACTTATGGCAACGGCTTGATGCGGCTTGCCAGCGTCATCAGGTGAGTTGGCACTGGGTGAAAGGCCATGCCGGCCATCCGGAGAACGAACGTTGTGATGAGCTGGCCCGACTGGCGGCGACAGAACAGGCTACCCTACCGGATGAAGGCTTTGTCAACCAACCAGCTTAACCCTGTTCAGACAAAGAATAAGGACGCGGCAAGCAACACCAGCACCACCGCAAAAGCCCGTTTGAGCAGTTGCTGTGGCAAGTATTCAGACAGCAACACACCGGCCAGACTTCCCAGGGCCCCCAGCGCCCCCAACCAGAAAATACTGCTCCAGGGCAGATGGATGCCCTGCTGCAGCATCCAGTAGCTGTGACCGGCAAAGGCCAGCCAGCTTTGCAGGCAGATCAGCGCCAAACTGCAGGCGACCGCCGAGACCAATGGCAGACTGGTGACGGTCAGCAATAAAGGCACGATCAGAAAGCCGCCGCCAACCCCTACCAACCCTGTTAAGCCTCCGAGCATAAAAGCCACCACCGCCAAAGCCCAGCCGGAATGAAGAGGCCACTGCCATAACTTCTGCCGCCACATATTCAGCGCGCTCAACAGCATCAGAGCAGCCAGAATGAATAACTGCCAGTCAGCGGCCAGATAAACGGACAACCAGGTGCCGCAGGCCGTGCCAGCCAACGCCGGCGCCACAAAACGTTTCAGCAGCTTGAGTGGCACTCGTTTGCGCCACAAATAAGGCAACAAGGCGATCAGACTGATTTGTGCAACCACGCCGAGAGAGGCGGCTATCGCCACTTTTTCAGGCAAGTTCAGCAGATGAAGCAACACGGGCACTGTCAGAATAGAGCCACCGGAACCCAGCAATCCGACAGCGGCGCCAATAATTAAAGCTGCCAATAAGACCCAGACCGTCATAAAGCTCCTGCCGCTCTTAATAACCAAAGGAAATAATATGCGTCCATATAGGAATAAGCAATCATCCCTGGAATGGCGGGCAGAAAAAAGCCGGCGTCGGCCGGCTTGGTCTCAGCAGAACCTGATCAAGGCTGAAGCATGGCTTCCACTTCTTTGATAAAGGCCGTATCGTCCGGCGCGGTGCGGCTGCCAAAGTGCTTCACGGTTTTTTCGTCAGCACTGACCAGATACTTGTTAAAGTTCCAGGACGGCTTTTCGCCGGTTTTGGCAATCAGCGCCTTAAAGACCGGATTGGCGTCATCACCACGCACGGCGCTGGTGGAGAACATCGGAAACTTCACACCGTAATTGATGTAACAGACTTCGGCAGTCTTTTCTGCATCGTCATGCTCCTGCATAAAGTCATCGGACGGAAAACCTAACACAACCAGCCCTTTGTCCTGATATTTCTCCTGCAACGCCTGTAAAGCTTTAAACTGAGGGGTAAAACCACACTTGCTGGCGGTGTTGACGATGAGCAGGGTTTTGCCCTGATACGCCTCACACAAATCAACGGTTTCTTTGCTGCGCAGCTGAGGCATGGAATGGCTGAGGATTTCACCGCAGCTGTTGGCCAGCGCCATACCGCTGACACTCAGGCCGGCTATCAATAGAACTAGTTTCATGATGCATTCTCCTTGGTTCGTCTTCTATCAGCATACGCAGCTCTGACTGAATTGGATCTGTGCCAGCACTTATTGCACCAGCGCCAGTGCTTCCAGAATTTCACGCGGTTCCACTTCCGGGCCGTTTAACTGTTCGTCCCAGTTAGTGCCGATCAGCACGCCATCGTCATACATTTCCTGCAGCCAGCCTTCCACAAACACATCCAGCGGCACCGCTTCCGGATGGTATTCGGACCATTCTTCGCTGCAATGCGCCTGAGCGGCTTCTTTCGTCGACCAGACCGGCATCACGTCGGTGTCTTCAAAATCGACCGACTCCACCACCAGTAAATCTTCACCATTGGCCAGTACAAAGACCACCGCATGAGTTTTTGCATCGGCAATAAAGCCCTGAAATACCGGATCGTGACTGAATTCACCCATAACTGACTCCCTCAAAAAGCTGTTGATGCCTGCGGGCTATTACAGCAGATTTGCCTGGCAAACACGAATTTAATCTGGCGCGGGCTGCCGCATCCGAGAAAATCACGTACAATCCCCGCATTCTCATCCACTTGCAGACAGCAGGAACTGATATGGCTCAGTACATTTACAGTATGTATCGGGTGTCCAAAGTGGTGCCGCCCAAACGCACCATTTTAAAAGACATCTCTTTATCTTTTTTCCCTGGAGCGAAAATCGGCGTCTTGGGTTTAAACGGCGCTGGTAAGTCGACCTTATTGCGTATTATGGCCGGTGTCGACACCGAGTTTGAAGGCGAAGCCAAACCTCTGGCAGGCACCAAAATTGGTTACCTGCCGCAGGAGCCCCAACTGGACGAACAGAAAACTGTGCGGGAAGTGGTGGAAGAAGCCGTGGCCGACGTGAAAAACGCCCTGACCCGTCTGGACCAGGTGTATGCCGCTTATGCCGACGAAAACGCCGACTTTGACGCTTTGGCCCGTGAGCAGGGCGAACTGGAAGCCATTATTCAGGCCAAAGATGGCCACAACCTGGACAACATCCTGGACCGCGCGGCCGATGCGTTGCGTCTGCCGCCCTGGGATGCGGTAATCAAACATTTATCCGGTGGTGAGCGCCGCCGTGTCGCCATCTGCCGCCTGCTGCTGGAAAAACCAGACATGCTGCTGCTGGACGAACCGACCAACCACCTGGATGCGGAGTCTGTGGCATGGCTGGAGCGCTTCCTGCACGACTACCCAGGCACTGTGGTGGCCATTACCCACGACCGTTATTTCCTCGATAACGTGGCGGGCTGGATTTTAGAGCTGGACCGCGGTGAAGGGATTCCATGGCAAGGCAACTACTCCAGCTGGCTGGAGCAAAAAGACGCCCGTCTGGAGCAGGAAGAACGGGCTGAAAACGCCCGCCAACGTTCCATTAAGCAAGAACTGGAGTGGGTTCGCACCAACCCGAAAGGCCGCCATGCCAAATCCAAAGCCCGGATGGCCCGTTTTGAAGAACTGCAAAGCCAGGAATTCCAGAAACGCAACGAAACCAACGAGCTGTTTATTCCGCCTGGGCCACGTTTGGGTGACAAAGTGCTGGAAGTCAGCAACCTGCGTAAGTCCTTTGGCGACCGCGTACTGATTGACGACTTAAGCTTCAGCATTCCGAAGGGCGCCATTGTCGGCATTATCGGCCCGAACGGTGCCGGTAAATCAACCTTGTTTAAGATGATCAGCGGCACAGAACAAGCCGACAGCGGCAGTATTTCTGTCGGTGACACAGTGCAGATTGCCAGCGTGGATCAGTTCCGCGACAAAATGAACCCGAAAAATACCGTCTGGCAGGAAATCTCCAACGGTCAGGACATGCTGCAAATCGGCACCTTTACCATTCCAAGCCGGGCTTATGTTGGCCGCTTTAACTTCAAAGGCAACGATCAGCAGAAGTTTATCGGCGAGCTCTCAGGTGGTGAGCGTAACCGGGTGCATTTGGCCGCGCTGCTCAAAGCCGGTGGCAACATGCTGCTGCTTGACGAACCGACCAACGACCTGGACGTTGAAACCCTGCGGGCGCTGGAAAACGCGCTGCTGGATTTCCCAGGCTGCGCCATGGTGATCTCGCACGACCGTTGGTTCCTTGACCGGATCGCCACCCACATCCTGGATTACCGGGATGAAGGCAAAGTGAATTTCTTCGAAGGCAACTACTCAGACTACGAGACCTGGATGAAAGCCACGTATGGCACGGACGCGATGCAGCCGCACCGTATTAAATACAAAAAAATCTAAACCCGCCGGGAGGGGTCAGAGTACTACTCTGACCCCAATCTTTTATTTCTTACAGACAAAGGCCAGCTGTGTGGCGCTGTCATTAAAGGCAAAACGGCTGACTTCGGTTTTACACCAGGCGGATAAATCCAGGTAGGGTTGCCAGCCTTTGGCGTTTTCTGCCCACTGCGGCACCGAGTCACCCGAGGTTTGCAGGCGGTAGATACTCTGTCCAGCTGAGACTAGCAGTTGATCTGGCGCGAACCAGACCAAGTCCTGCCCCCCGGTCGGCAACGCCAGGTCGGTCGGATACACCTGAGCTTGGTCTGCCGCAAAAAAAGTCAGCCTGGCCGAGCCCTGCTGCACTGTGACAAAAGCCCCTAATTTACCGGGTGCCAACCAGCCGATACCACGGCCGACGTTGGTCGCCAGCAGCGTCAGACTGCCATCAGACGCCAGGTAACGCACCGTATGCTTATCGTCTTTCTCGCCGAGGATAAACAGCAACGCGCTGTTCTGAGCGCCCCAGGCATGGTAGCCCACACCTTTCACATCGGCATTCAGCACCGAGGTTTTGCCTTGCCAGTCCATTTTCCATAAGCGCTGGGTACCGTCGGCTTCGACCACCACAGTGGACAACCCCGAGCCATCCTGCAGCAAAGTGGGTGAATACTCACTTAAACTGGTTTCGGCCAACACGCCATGCTGCTTTTCGCGCAGCTGATAAAAACCAATATCGGTTTTATCTTGCGGTTGTTCCAGCGTGTAATACAGCGTGCCGCCGTCTTTGCTGAAGGCCGGCTGGTTGATATACCCCGCTTTAGGGCTGATCAGCTGTGCAGAGGCAACTTTCCCCTGCTGGATGTCGGCCAGGTAGAGATCAAATTGAGGCATCGCGGCCTGCGCAGTTGTTGCCAGCAGCCCAACCCAAAGTAATGATAAGCGCATAAGGTTCCCTGTTTCCTTTCTTGTGTTCGGTCCACTTTATCCTTTAAGGTAAAGCCCTGACAACGATAGAAGTGACGGCTATGTCTCATAAGAATCCCATTATTGCCGTGACAGGCTCGTCCGGCGCTGGCACCACCACCACCACAGGTGCCTTTTCCCATATCTTCCGCTCCTTGGGGATGGACGCCGCTTTTGTCTCAGGTGACTGTTTCCACCGTTACAGCCGGCCTGAAATGGACCTGGCGGTGCGTAAAGCCAAAGAGCAAGGCAAACACATCAGCTATTTTGGCGTTGAAGCCAATGATTTCGGTGCTTTGGAGCAGCTGTTTGCCAGTTATGGCGAAACCGGCACCGGCAAAGTACGGCAATACCTGCATACCTTTGACGAAGCTGTGCCCTACAACCAACTCCCCGGCACTTTTACACCCTGGCAGGATTTACGGCCCAATACTGACTTATTGTTTTATGAAGGCCTGCACGGCGGTGTGGTGACTGAACAGCACAATGTGGCGCAGCATGTGGATTTACTGATAGGCATGGTGCCTATTGTTAACCTGGAGTGGATCCAGAAAATTATCCGCGACACCAGCGAACGGGGTCACAGCCGCGAGGCGGTGATGGCCAGCATAGTGCGTAGTATGGACGATTACGTCACCCACATTACGCCACAGTTTTCCCGCACTCACATTAACTTTCAGCGGGTGCCCACTGTCGACACCTCCAACCCATTCAGCGCCAAAGACATTCCGTCCTTGGATGAGAGTTTTGTCGTCATTCGCTTTCGCGGTATCAAGCATGTCGATTTCCCCTATTACCTGCAGATGATCAATGGCGCTTTTATGTCGCGGGTCAATACGCTGGTGGTGCCCGGCGGCAAAATGGGGCTGGCGATGGAGCTGATTTTAACACCGCTGATTGAACAGCTGCTGACCAAAAGACGGCAGGCCCGGGGACAGATTAACTGGCTGGAGTAACAGGGCGTGCGCAGCACACAAAAAAGCCAGGCGAGTGCCTGGCTTGCGCGAGCGGGTAAAATAACTTAATTCATTTCCGGCAGATTACGGCCATAAAAAATTTCACGCATTTCGCGTTTCACTTTTTTATTAATCACCCGACGCTCATCTTCGTTTAATGACTCAACGCCCGTGCCAAAGAGGTAGTTGTTCAAATCATACTCTTTGAGCATCATTTTGGTGTGGAACAGGTTTTCCTGGTACACATTCACATCCACCATCTGGAAGGCCTGCTTGGTCTGCTCGTCCATAAAATTCTGGATCGAGTGGATCGGGTGATCGATGTAATGCTTCACCCCATTCACGTCTCGGGTAAAACCACGCACCCGGTAGTCAATGGTGACAATGTCAGATTCAAAACTGTGGATCAGGAAGTTCAATGCTTTGAGTGGTGAAATCAAACCACAGGTGGACACTTCAATATCGGCACGGAAAGTACAGATGCCATCGTGTGGATGCACTTCCGGATAGGTGTGCACACAGATATGGCTTTTATCCAGATGCGCCACCACAGAGTCTGGCAATGGTCCAGGATTTTCTGAGTTGTCCGGCGCCCCTTCAATAGGTTCTTCACACACCAGAATAGTGACACTGGCGCCTTGTGGGTCGTAATCCTGACGTGCCACATTCAAAATGTTGGCACCAATAATATCGACCACTTCACTTAAAATATCAGTCAGCCGGTCCGCGTTGTATTGCTCATCAATATAGGAAATATATTCCTGGCGATGCTGCTCGGTTTTGGCATAACAAATATCGTAAATGCTAAAACTCAGGCTTTTAGTCAGATTGTTAAAGCCATGCAGTTTTAATTTTTCAAAAGGTTTAACCACTTATTCTTTACCCTAAGTTGGCCGGTAAGGCTCCGGTACATTGCAAATCAAACCAGCCGCGGCTGGCCTGTGTTAATCAGCGTCAGGTTGGAAACTGGCCTGCTTCACGCTGAACGAATGTGTCACTTCCACTGCTTTGGATAACATAATAGACACTGAACAGTATTTTTCCGCCGACAGGTTCACCGCACGTTCCACGTGTTTTTCGCTGACGTCAAAGCCCGTGACTTCAAAATGCAGGTGAATTTTGCTGAACACACGAGGCACAGTGTCCACCCGCTCACCGGTCAGAATCACTTCGCAGCCGGTCACCTGCTGGCGGGCCTTTTTCAGAATACTGACCACGTCTACTGAGGAACAGGTCCCCGCAGCCATCAGCACCATTTCCATCGGGCTTGGTGCGGCGCTGTCGTCTTTATTGGCATCAAACACCACATTATGGCCACTGGCGGAACGACCCACGAAAGTTTCGTCACCGACCCATTTCACTTTGGCTTGCATAAAAATCCCGCTATCTGCTGCAGAAAGAGGGCCGTATTCTACGGAAAACAAGGGGGGTGGAAAAGAAAAATCTCCGCCTGACAGCGAAGGAAACAGGCGGTTAATCCATCAAGTCGGCAATGGCGTTGTCAAACAGGTTCTTAATCAGCAATGCAACTTCCTGAATCAACTCGGTCTGCTGGGCTGTCGCCGGACGGCTCAGTACCGAAGCTAACACTTCCTGAAAATCATACATAATACCGTCCACCTCACGCACAATCAGGCTGCGGTGGTTCATTTCAAGTTCAGTGTGTTGGGTACAGAGCTGGATAATCTGCTCTGCAATGGCTTCTTCCAGTACTTCGCCCAAGGTTTTACCAGAAGTGCTGTTGTCTCCACGCTCGAATAAAGCCAAATTTTCCGTCAAAAACTGGATCAGATGTTCGTACCCTGGCTTATCAGTCACCATAAAACGCTGCTACCCCTGAGCTGATTTGTCTGAGCAAATCCGGTTTGTCGTGCAGACAATAGGCTGAAAACACGGATAAGTGAGTGTCATTTAAGCAAATTTTTTTTCAGAAAACAAATCGGGGCCACAGAGTACCGATTAGTTTAAGAAGCGAGCAGCAGAGCAGCCTGAAAAAGGCTCAATCAAGGCGTAACAGCGAAGGAATAGTGGGGCTCTTTCGAGCTGTTACAACGTGGAGTGAGTTTTTTTCAGGCGCTCCCGTAAGCGCGGAATCAGAATGGTCGTATGCGGCGTTAGATTTTCTCGATTTAGGCCCACTAAACCTTCAACAATCTGCCTTGCCTGCGACCATTCTGACTTTCGCTGCTGTCGATTTTTTAAATTATTCGGTACTCTACCCCGACACTTAAATTTTAAGTTTGCCTCAGAATTCCAAACCTGGCGACAAGGTTGCCGGAAGCTGTACCGAATCAAGTTCCACTGAAGCCACAGGGTAAGCACAATAATCTGCCGCATAATAAGCACTGGCTCTGTGATTGCCACTGCCGCCTATCCCCCCAAAGGGGGCTGCTGAACTGGCGCCGGTGATGGGCCGGTTCCAGTTGACAATACCGGCGCGGATTTTGCGGAAAAACTGCTGATACAGCTCTGCATTGTCCGACAGCAAACCGGCTGACAGCCCATAACTGGTTTGATTGGCCAGGTGTAATGCCTGGTCAAAATCTGCGTAACGGAACACTTTCAGTAAAGGACCAAAATGCTCCTGATCCGGCATATTGCGGATGCTGGTGCACTCCAGAATACCAGGGCTTAACATGGCCGGACTCGCAGGCAGTGGCTGCATTTCCAGCAGCACTTCAGCCCCCAGCGCCACTAACTGCTGCTGCGCCTGCAGCAACTGCTCAGCCGCTTTCACCGAGATCAGGGTCCCCATAAAAGGCTGATGGTCGTCATCATACAACCCAACCTTTAACCTGGCTGTGACGTCAAGTAAACGGGCCAAAATTGCGTCGCCTTCGGCGCTTTGTGGTAAATACAAGCGACGGGCGCAGGTACAGCGCTGGCCAGCAGACAAAAACGCCGACAGAATAATGTCATGCACGGCCGCATCAATATCGGCCACCTGCTCCACCAGCAGGGGGTTATTGCCGCCCATTTCCAGCGCCAGGATCTTCTGTGGCTGACCAGCAAATTGCTGATGCAGATAATGGCCTGTGCCAGAACTGCCGGTGAAAAACAAACCGTCGATATCGGGATGGCTGGCCAGCGCTTTGCCGGTATCGATTTCCCCTTGCAGCAAGTTCAGCACACCGGCAGGTAAGCCAGCCTGTTGCCACAACTGCACGGTCAGCTCCGCCACTTTGGGGGTCAGCTCACTGGGCTTAAACACCACTGTATTGCCCGCCAGCAAGGCAGGAACTATATGGCCGTTTGGTAAGTGGCCCGGGAAATTGTAAGGGCCAAACACCGCCACCACCCCATGAGGTTTATGCCGAACCCAGGCTTTGCCTTGTGGCATTGGGTTTTCCCGGACGCCGGTACGCTCGAGATACGCTTTGGCGGAAATTTCAATTTTGCCGATCATGGCGGCAACTTCAGTGCGGCTTTCCCATAAAGGTTTGCCGGTTTCACTGGCAATACAGAGTGCCAGCTGTTCTTTGTGTGCTTCCAACTGACGGCCGTACTGGCGCACCAGCTCCAGCCGCTGCTCAAAACTCCAGTCTGCCCACACCTCAAAGGCGGCCCGGGCGGCATGCACGGCCAAAGCCACCTGCTCTGGCCCGGCACTGTGCCCTTGCCAGATTTGCTTTTGTTTAGCCGGGTCGAATGACGAAAATACCTGACCAGTGCCGGCTTGCCACTGCCCCTCAATAAACTGTACCTGTTGCATCTTTGAATCCTGCTTAAATCCGGGCGACCCGCACCCAATCTCCGTTTTGAACCTGCAGCAGCTGAGCTGTTGCAGCCGGCACCGTTACCACAGTGTCATCCTCCCGCAGTGGCAGATAAAGCCAGCTGGCCCGGAAGTTCTGCAAGCTGGTATTGCAGATCATCCAGGGTTGCCCGCCCTGCACCTCGCCAATACGTACTTGCAGACGACGGCTGTTCCGCACACTGCGGATATGCTCCACTTTGGCTTCCACCGTCGGACCTGCGTCAAAAATGTCGACATAACCTGTGTTGGAGAAGCCTTCCGATTGCAGCATGGCCAGCGCGGGCCGGGTTTTGTCATGCACTTTGCCAATCACCGCCTGCGCTTCTTTGGAGAGCAGGCTGACGTAAATCGGATACTTCGGCATCAGCTCGGCAATAAACACCTTCTGACCTATACCCGTCAGGTAATCGGCGGTCGGGAAGTCGACCGAAAAAAAGCTGTCCTGCAGCCACTGCCAGAATGGTGAGTTACCGGCTTCATCCGATACACCACGCATTTCAGCGATCACCCGTTCGGCAAAACGCTGACGGAATTCGGCCATAAATAAAAAGCGGATTTTGGACAACAGCTTACCGGCATTGTTTTTGCGGCTGTCTTCGCGGACAAACAAAGTACAAAGTTCAGAAACTCCCGTGTAATCATTACAAAGCGTCAGGATATCGACCGCTTTGTACACCCCTAAAGCCCGTGAGCTGTGCACCACTTTACCAAGATGATAATGGTAAAAAGCATCCTCCAGGCCGACCGCGGCTTCAATGGCACTGGTCCCCAGCACCCGGCCAGTGTCAGAATCCTGCAGCACAAATAAATACCCCTCGTCGCCGGGGCATTGAACAGTTTTGGCAAACGAAGCCTCAGATCGGTTGATCTTCCGTTGCAGCAATTCTTCATTGACTGGCAAGGAGGTAAAACCATGCCCTGACTCCACGGCAATTTCGTAGAGTTCAGGGTAATCTTCGGCTCGGATTGGGCGAATCAGCAACATGGTCGCTTGCTCCAGTTTTTTTGCTTCAGTGGCGTTCTGTGACGCCGTTATTTTTGCTTTAAATTTTTTATACCCAAGCCATTAAAGCGAACGCTTCATCGGCAACGGGCTAAAGCTTGGACAGCCCAGTCTTAGTGCTGGTTCAGTACCTGTGCCACAGCTTTGGCAAAACGCTGCATGCCCTCAATGATGTCCTGCTCCGGGATCACCAATGAAGGAGCAAAACGGATCACATCAGGCCCTGCCACCAACGCCAATAAGCCCTGATCCGCCGCCGCCAGGAAAAACTCGCGGGAGCGGCCTTTATACTGTTCGGTCAGAACAGCCCCCAGCAACATGCCTTGGCCCCGTATTTCACTGAACAGCTGATACTGCTCATTAATAGCCGCCAGCTCGCGGCGGAACCACTGCTCACGCTGAAGTACACCTTGCAGCACCTCAGGTGTATTAATGGTGTCCAACGCAGCTTCAGCCACGGCACAGGCCAGCGGGTTCCCGCCATAAGTGCTGCCGTGCGTGCCCACTTTTAAATGGCTGGCAATAGCTGTCGTGGTCAGCATGGCGCCCACAGGGAAACCGCCGCCTAACGACTTGGCCGTGGTCAGAATATCGGGAGTCACATCGCTGTGCATATACGCATACAGCTTGCCGGTCCGGCCCACGCCAGTCTGCACTTCGTCATAAATCAGCAAGGCTTTGTGCTGATCGCACAACTGACGTACCCCACGCAAAAAGGCAGCATCGGCGGGAATAATGCCGCCTTCCCCTTGCACAGGCTCCAGGATCACGGCGCAGGTATGGTCTGACATCAGCGCTTTTAAGCTGTCCAGATCATTGTATTGAGCGTGATCAATGGCGGCAGGCTTGGGGCCAAAACCGTCGGAATAAGAGGCCTGGCCACCGACCGTCACCGTAAAAAAAGTGCGGCCGTGAAAGCTTTTGCCAAAAGAGATAATCTGTTGTTTTTGCTCACCGAAGTTTTCCAGCGCCCAGCGCCGCGCCAGTTTCAGCGCCGCTTCATTTGCTTCAGCACCAGAATTGGCAAAATAAACTTTTTCGGCAAAAGTGGCATCCACCAGCTTTTTCGCCAGCCGTAAGGCCGGCTCGTTGGTCATCACATTCGACAGATGCCACAGCTGATCGGCCTGATGTTTCAGTGCTGACACCAGAGCAGGATGGCAATGCCCCAAAGCGTTTACCGCTATCCCCCCGGCAAAATCGACATACTCACGGCCTTGCTGGTCCCAGACTCTGGAGCCCTGGCCACGCACCGGGATCATCGGTGCCGGCGCATAATTGGGAACCATCACCTCGTCAAACAGTGCCCGCCCGACCTGCATATATTCAGCCATATTCATATTCCTCTGGTTTTTTTGGCGGACGTCTCAGGCGCAACTCTTTGCGTCCGCATGGATGCTGTTGCAGGTATTATTGCAGATAAAAAATGAAAAGTCTTGCAGCGAAAATCGACGCCAAGCCTTGAAAATTAAGGCTTAGCGCTAGATTTGCAGGGCTTTTGAATAACTAGGCAATTTAGGGAAACAATGGGTTTTCTGTTTGCTTCTGCTCAGACCATCAGCACAGGCAAGGCCATTCAGCCGGTAGCTGAAACGGTGCTGCCCGCATCAAGCTGAATTTTTATTCAAACTGTAATTTTCGTAAATCCGTTTGTGCCAGCGCTTTGCGCAGCGCAGTATGGATCTCATACTGGTCCAGATAGCGAACCGCCTCGTCCATCACCAGCTTGTGATCATTCAGTAAAAACTTTACCTGCACAAAACAATTGGCCTGCAGCAGTACCCGGGTTAAATCCATGCAGCTCTGATAAGGCGTATTGTCGGCCAATTGATCCAACAAGGCCGCCAGTGGCAGACGTTTTAATTGCCAGCGGGACACCAGGTCCGCACTGATAATTGCGGCAAACTCTTCAATACCGCTGGAGAGGAAACCGGCGTCGGCATCCAGAATTTCCAGGGCGTCAATTAATTCAACATCCCGGGCATCCTGCGCCCGCTTCTGTTCGTTCAGTTTCACCTGCTTGTAGCTGCGCAGGTAATTGCGGATCACCACCATATGGCCCAACGTCTGGAATAGTGCAGCACAAAACGCGACGAAGGCATTCTGCCCCTGCTCCTCCGCAATTTTTCTGGCGGCGATGGCGGTGGCCAGCGAATAATCCCATATCTTGGTTTTAAACTGGACAAAAGGTTCAGTGGAATGCGGAATACAACGCCGGAATGCATAAACGGGGACCAGCGACTGCAAGGCTTCAATGCCTAAAAAACGCAAGGCCGTCTTCACATCTTTCACCAGATTGGCACTGCCAATTTTGCTACGGTATCGTGGCGAATTGATCAGACGCAGAATATCTTCCGTCAGCCAGTCGATGGCAGAAATAAGTGGATCCAGCTGATTTAACGTGACGGCTTTGGCACTCAGCGCGTCCAGCAACGGCGCAAATCCTGGTCCCAGATCAAACAATGAACTGCTGATCACTTCAATGCTGCTTAAACGCTGCAACATTTCCTGCGCCACCTCGTCATGCAGGTGCGCCTGGGTGAAATCCAAAAACATGCTTTTGGCGTTGGCGTCGGACTGACGGGCTTCCATGGCTTTGCGTTCCACATCCAGCATAGGTCTGTGTTCCTGCTGAGCAGCCAGTTTTTTGCTGTAACGCAGCTTCTTCTGATTTGGATCCACACCAATCAAATTATCGACAAACAATTGTTCTAACGGACTAAACGACATGAGGCCTCAGAAATTTTAGGGACTGTGACTGCAGTTTTTATCATTATGCGTCAGTCTATCTGCTTGTGTCAGAAAATTCTGCAATAACTGATGCCCTTGTTCCGTTAATATGGCTTCGGGATGAAATTGCACCCCCGCCAGCGGCAGATGCTTGTGTTGTAAGCCCATAATCTCACCGGACTCTGTCCAGGCCGTGATCTCGAAACAGTCAGGCAGGCTTTCCCGCTCCACCAGTAAAGAATGGTAGCGGGTGACGCTCAAGGGGCTATTCAGGCCCGCAAAAAGCCCGGTCCCGAGATGGCCTATCGGGCTGTTTTTACCATGCATCACCTGTGACGCCCGCACCACTGTGGCACCAAACACCTGAGCAATCGCCTGATGACCCAGACAGACCCCTAAAATAGGCAACTGACCGGCGAAATGCCGGATCGCATCCAGCGAAATACCAGCTTGATCCGGGCTACACGGGCCCGGCGAAATCACCAGATAATCAGGTTTCATCGCGGCAATCTGGGTCAGGCTGACTTCATCATTGCGGCGTACCACCACCTGCTGACCCAGTTCAGCAAAGTACTGAACCAGGTTATAGGTAAAAGAATCGTAGTTATCCAGCAGCAGTAACATCAGGCAGGTAACACAAAACCTACGGCGTCATACACCTGTTTCAGCGTAGAGGCAGCACGGGCTCTGGCCTGTTCGGCGCCCTGGCGCAGCACCTGGTTCATCAGGCTTTGGTCCGCACGTATTTCTTTGAATTTCTGCTGCACAGGTTCCAGCAGTGCAATCACCGCATCCGCCACATCCGTTTTCAGGTGACCATACATTTTGCCTTCGTACTCTGACACCAGGACCTCAATGGATTTACCGGTCACCCCACTTAAAATACTCAGCAGGTTGGCCACACCGGCTTTGTTTTCCAGATCAAAATACACCCGTGGCGGATCGTCAGAATCCGTCATCGCCTTTTTGAATTTTTTGCTGATCATTTTCGGATCTTCCAACAGCCCCACGAAGTTCCAGGGGTTCTCATCCGACTTGGACATTTTTTTCGTTGGGTCCTGCAGGCTCATCACCCGGGCTGCCACAGGCGGGATATAAGGTTCTGGCACCACAAAGGTATCACCGTGCAAGGCATTAAACCGCATTGCCACATCACGGGCCAGTTCCAGATGCTGTTTCTGATCATGACCTACCGGTACCTGATGGGCGTTGTACACCAGAATGTCAGCGGCCATTAACACAGGGTAAGTAAACAAGCCTGCATTGACGTTATTGCTGTGGCGCTCTGACTTATCCTTAAACTGGGTCATCCGGCTCAGTTCACCAAACTGGGTGTAACAGTTCAGCACCCAATTCAGCTGGCTGTGCTCTGGCACATGGCTTTGCATAAAAACAGTTGAACGTTTTGGATCAATACCACAAGCCAAATACAGCGCCAGACTGTCTAACGAGGCATTCCGCAGCGCCTGTGGCTCCTGACGAACCGTGATAGCGTGCAGGTCCACAATGCAGTACAGGCAATCGTAGTCATCCTGCATGTTGTCCCACTGCCGCAACGCGCCCAGATAATTGCCAATAGTGAGCTGACCAGAGGGCTGAGCGCCACTCAATACTGTAGGTTTCGACGCTGAAGAAACTGCAGACATTTAACTTTCCTGTACGTATTGCCGGATCGCCTGCGGCAACTGACGAAAATCGTGCAGTACCAGGTCCGGCTGACTAAGTTCGATGGATTGGCCGTGATTATACCCGTAGCTCAGGGCAAATACAGGCAAAGCGGCCGCTCTGGCGGCAAATATATCGTTTTCAGAATCCCCCACCAGCAACAGCTGGGCGGGCAACAGCTGTTCCAGTTCCGCCAACTTGTACAGCATATCCGGCGCAGGTTTGGCGTGTGGCACATCATCGGCACAGACCAGCTGAGAAAAGTAAGGGGCTATGCCAAGGCTGTGTAATAAAGGCTGGCTGAACTGACGGGGTTTGTTTGTCGTGACCGCCAAACGGTAACTTTGACTCAACTCTGACAGCACGGCTTTCACCCCTGGAAACAACACTGTGTATTGACCATTGGTCTGATGGTAAGACTCAATAAAAAGTGCTTTCGCACGCTCCAGCAGCTCGGGGGCCACCCAGGATGGCTGCATGGTCCCGGTCAGAGCGCGTTTAAGCAGCATCTGCATCCCATTCCCCAGCCAGTGCTTCACCTGTTCCAGAACCACCTGAGGCAATCCGAGTCCAGACAAAGTCTGATTTAACGCAGGCAGAATATCAGGTGCACTGTCAACCAGAGTGCCGTCCAAATCAAAAGCAATACAGCGGAGAGACATCACTTTGCCTGCACCTTCGCCAACTCCGAGCGCATCTGCGCAATCACTGCCTGGTAGTCCGGCTGGGCAAATATGGCGGAGCCCGCCACAAAGGTATCTGCGCCTGCCGCAGCAATTTCCGCAATATTGTCCTGTTTGACCCCGCCATCCACCTCCAGCCGGATCGACAGACCCGATTGATCAATTAGGGCACGGGCCTGTTCCAGCTTTTTTAAGGTGGACGGAATGAAAGACTGCCCCCCAAAACCCGGATTCACCGACATCAGCAGCACCAGGTCCACTTTATCCAGTACATAATCCAGATAACTCAAGGGGGTCGCCGGATTAAACACCAGACCCGCCTGGCAGCCCTGCTGTCGGATCAGCTGTAAAGTCCGGTCGATATGACGTGAAGCTTCAGGATGAAAACTGATGATGGACGCGCCAGCCTGGGCAAATGCCGGTACCAGACTGTCGACATTCTCAACCATCAAATGCACATCTATCGGTGCCGTGATACCGTAGTTGCGCAAAGCCTGACACAGCATTGGGCCAAAGGTCAGGTTCGGCACATAGTGGTTGTCCATCACATCAAAATGCACCAGATCCGCTCCTGCTGCCAGTACAGCAGACACATCCTGGCCCAAACGGGCAAAATCGGCGGATAAAATTGAAGGAGCTATCCAGAAAGGCTGACGCATCTGATTTCCATGAGCAAAGACTACAGAAGTCCAGACTTTACTGAATTTACTGGAAAAAATCACCTGTCCGCTCGGTCCCATTTCTGCACAAAAAGCAGGCGACAACGCACCAAAACTGGACATTAATTCTGCATGCAACTAAAGCATATATGTCATCTAGATGATTTATAAAGATTTTTAGCTATGGCACAGAAATGGAATAACCTGAACGGGAACTATCAGATAAGGGCATATAACATGACAAAAACATCCAGTATGGGAAAACACGCAACAAGTCGTTGGTTAAAACTGAGTTTGCTGGCTACTGCATTGACCGCCAGCCTGTCTGCCAATGCAGCCACTCTGAGCGGTAATGTGGCTTTGACATCCGATTATTTATTCCGTGGTATTTCACAAACCGACGAAGGCCCGGCTATTCAGGGTGGTTTTACTTTAGCTGGCGAATCCGGTTTCTACCTGTCCACCTGGGGTTCCAACATTAAGTTTGGTGAAGGCAGCATGGAACTGGATGTGCTGGTTGGCTGGACTGGTGCGCTGAATGAAGAATGGAGCATTGATGTTGGCGCCATGGAATACATGTACCCGGAAGGAGACAATGGCGAGACTGAGTTTAACTTCTATGAAGGTTACGCCAAGTTCTTCTATGACAAATGGACGCTGGGCCTGGCTTACTCGCCGGATTATTTTGGTGCCGGTGTGGATGACTACTATTATCTGTCAGCCGACTACAAATACCCGCTGGTGGAAAGCATGGCGCTGGATCTGCACTTCGGCTACAACGCCTTTGAAGACGCCGCAGAGTTTGAAACCTTTCTGGCTGCCGGCCCAACCACTGATGATTCGTACATTGACTGGAGTGTTGGCTTAAGTGGCGAAATCCTCGGTGCCGGCGTTGCAGTCAAGTACGCCGATACCAGCGTTGACGATTCAGCCGAATGTTATTTATGTGACAGCCGTATTGTGCTGACGGTCAGCAAAAGCTTCTGATCCGGCATCCTGGGCTGGTCCGCCTGGCGGACCAGTGCCTCCCTCAGGTCTTTCTGCGCTGAACATAAGTTAACCAGTTGTATACATCGCTAAAGTTGAGTATGATTCGGCACACTTATTGACCAGCGAGGATCGCAGATGAAAACCCGTTCAAAGCTCCGTTTCGGTGCCTTGGTAGCCATCGCTGCAGCTGCTCTGCTGGTTGTCCAGATTAAAAATCCTCATTTGGCGCCTTGTGTTGCGCAGTTTTCCGCCGACAGCAGCCTGAGCGCCGAATGCCAGCCACAGCAAAGCTGGTTCAACTGGTTGCAGGGCAACAGCCGCTCCACTCAGTTTCACTTTGTCGACCTGTTGGAGTTGTTAAACAGATTCAGTCACAGCAGGAACTGAAGTGGCTGGCCCTTCGCTGAAGCAGCTGGGTAAAGCCGTTTTAGGTGCTCTGATTGGTGTGCAGTCTGAACAACAGCGTCAGGCCGATTTCGAACAAAAATCCATCTGGCCTTATTTGATCGCCGGTATTTTAGTCACAGCTCTGTTTGTCACAGTGTTACTGTTGATTGTCACCACTGTGCTGTCCTGACGGGCCTGGTACAAGGCAAATAATTCGGCCACCTTGCCCCTGCTGCTGCCTTTCTGGCTGATGGAACGCCCCACCTGCAATGAACTTAAGCCGGAGTTTTCATACAACTTGCGAGTCAGCGTGGTGTCATGGTTGCTGATCAAGACTGTCATGCCATCCCGCTGTGCCTGTTCAGCCAGATTAGCCAACTGCGCCTGATCATCCAGATTAAAACTGTTTTTGGCATAAGACGTAAAACTGGCAGTGCGGCTCAGTGGTACGTAAGGCGGGTCGCAATAAACCACGGCCGGAGCTTTCAGGCTGGCAAACAGCTGCTCATAGGACATACAGACAAAACGGGCCCGTTGCGCTTTTTCTGCAAAAAACCACAATTCTTGCTCCGGAAAGTAGGGTTTTTTGTAGCTGCCAAAAGGCACATTAAATTTACCGCTGCTGTTGTAACGGCATAAACCGTTATAACCATGCCGGTTCAGGTACAAAAACAATAACGATCGCTCGTAGCTGTCCTGGCTCTGATTAAACTGCTCCCGAAACGCCAGATAACTGCTCTTCTGATTGGCGCTGTCATTAAACAGCCCCGCAGCATCCTGAATATAAGCCTGTGGCCGTTGCTGCAACAGCTGGTACAAATGGATCAGATCAGCATTGATATCATTGAGCAGATAAGCAGGATAATCGGTGTTCAGAAACACCGAACCTGCGCCAACAAAAGGTTCAACTAACAATGGGCCAGCCGGCAGTTGCTGACGGATGGCATCCACCAGATTAAATTTGCCACCTGCCCATTTCAGAAAAGCCCGGCTTTTGCCTGCTTTGTCAGAAGCACTTTTATTGGCCGGCAAAATTTCGGATCTCCCGCTGGATGTCGGTCAGGCTCTTCACAAAAGGGGTTTGCTGTCGTAACTCTTCCGGCAGGGTCTTCACCTGCTGCCGGGCCGCAGTGCCATTGACATAGGAAGCAGACACCACCACAAACTGGTTTTTGCCCTGCTGCTGACGCTGGTACAGTTGCAGGTTCAGGTTTTTGTATTTGTTGATAAACCCTCGTGCGGCACTGAGCTGTGAATACACTCCCAACTGAATGGCCACAGTGTCTGGCAACATCGCCAGCAGTACCTGTTCATCCAGACCTGATGCCTTGTCGCTGGTCGCGGGTTTGGCTGCGTTTTCTTCGGCCATTTCAGCCAGCAGTTCATCATTCTGAGACACAGCAGCAGGTTGAGCTTCAGGTGTTTTCGTTTCTGCGTCCTGAACCTTATTGGCTACAGGCACTGGTGCCGGCTCTGATGCTGCAGGCTCTGGAGTTTCTGGCTCCTCCTGTGCTGCAACCTGGCTACCTGCCTCAGATGCAGTCACAACAGTGCCGGTGTCCAAGCTGGTGCTCCCTTGCTCTGGCGGCAGCTCCGTGTCTGCCTGTTCAGCCGCGGCAGTGTCAGGCGGAGTCACTTGGGTCGCTGGAGCTGTCGTTTTCGGCAGCGCCATCTGCGGCATTGTGTGATCACTGAAGGCTGGTCTGCTGATGGTCCCCACTTCGGTGCCTTTGGCTGTTTTTGCCTGCTCCAGCTGGTCCTGCACATCCGGGCCTTTCACCACAGGCTCGGAGACGGCCAAACGCTGCTCAGAAGTCGCGCTGGCACTGGCATTCGGGTAATGTGGCACCAGATCTGGGGCGACCGGCTGGCGGAATTGCTGTTCCGACCAAAGCCAGAACATCACCACAGCCGCAATAAGACTGAAACCTATGCTCATCACCAGAAAAGGTGAAAAAAACTGACCGGAAGCGGTGGAGGCTTTCACAGGCGCATGCGCTGTTCTTGGCGGCCGGACTTCAGTTTCAAACGACAGGTTCTGTTCCTGCTCAGTCCGAATCGCCCTTAAACCTACAGGATCAGAGTTGTCCTGAGTGCTGATAAAGACCGGGGTTTCCTCGTCGTCATCCACTGAGCTAAAGCCCGTTTGGACAGCCTGTTGCGGCGCTTTGACTTTGTGTTCGGCTTTAAACTGGCGCTGGACCGGGTTACGGGAAAGCCCAACAAACAACAGATGCAAGTCGCCGGCACAATCATCGATTCGCTCCAGCACTTCACGCTCAGGTAACCCATAAGGCAACAAGAGATCGCGCAGTTCCTGCTCCGTGACAGGCAACAGATGCATCGCCAGACGGATTTCAGTTTTCGGCTGCAACACCGAAATAAACACACTGACCGGTAATTGCTGCACCAATTGCCAGCATTCATCAGACAGTTGATCTGCATCGTCAATCAGCAGTAAAAATGGCTCTTTCGGCTGCAGCTGGGCAAAAAATTCCGGTAAAGCCCGTGGCAAAGGCTGCACACCAAACCAGTGCTGCTGCATCACTTTGAGCATATCCACCGGCTTCAGGCCAGGTTCGGCCTGCAGCAGTGCCAGATTAAAATGTTCAGAGCAAATTTCGGCCAGCGCCAGCATCAGGGTGCTTTTGCCACTGCCGCTGCTACCGATCAGTTGCAACCGTTCCGGCCGGTTAAATTCCAGTTGCAGCAATAAGCGTTGCAGTAACTGACGCTGAGAGTCCAGCAAACCGGAGTGCTGAGTCAGACGCTGTTGAAGTGCAGGTTTGTTCATAAACTGAAGATAGTCAGTAGTTCAGATTCAGTGACATTGTCGACAATAGCACTTTGCCCTAAAGCCACAGGTAAAATAAAGCGCATTTTACCTGCCTGTACTTTTTTGTCGGTTTTCATATAAGGCATAAAGTCCTGAATGCGCATGCCTTCAGGTGGTACCACAGGCAAATCAAAGGCCTGCAACAATAAAATGATCCGCGCCAGCTCCTCTGAGCTTAAACCACCGCGGCTGTGTGCAACCCTGGCAGCCATCACCATTCCGGCTGCCACAGCTTCACCGTGCAACCAGTCGCCATACCCCAGGTGCGCTTCAATGGCATGACCAAAGGTGTGACCTAAATTCAGCAGCGCCCGTTCGCCCTGCTCTGTTTCATCCCGGCTGACGATATCGGCTTTCATCTGGCAGCAATGCCGGATCATTTCTGCCAAGACCTTTTTATCTTTGGCCTGAATCGCCTGTTGCTGCTGTTCCAGCCAGTGGAAAAACGCCAGGTCGGCAATTAAGGCATACTTCACCACTTCTGCCATACCGGCCGCAAACTCACGTTTGGGTAGGGTATCCAGCACTGAGGTATTGATCAGCACCAGCTCTGGTTGCTTAAAAGCGCCGATCATATTTTTGCCCAGTGGGTGGTTCACCGCAGTTTTGCCGCCGACAGAGGAATCCACCTGAGACAATAAAGTGGTGGGAACTTGCACAAAACGCACACCACGCTGGTAGCAGGCTGCGACAAAACCCGTTAAATCACCAATGACGCCGCCGCCCAATGCTACAAGCAGAACGTCACGGTTGATTTTATGCTCCAGCAAAAAGCAGAGCGCCTGCTCAAAAGAGCTCAGGGTTTTGTAGGCTTCACCGTCGGGAATAAGAAAATGGCGTACTTCCGCCTGGCTGAACAGCGCCTGCACAGGCTCAAGGTATAAATCAGCCACCAGCGGATTGGAGATAATCACCACCTGCCGGGCAGCTGGCAGCATCGGCTGCAGGTCTTGCTGAAATAACCCGGATTGGATCAGGATAGGGTAGCTGCGCTCTCCAAGTTGGACTTCAACTTTTTGCATTCACAGCTCTCCTTTCCTGTCAGTAGTCGTCGTTAAAAACCCAGTTGTTCAACAATCTGGTTGGCCACGGCACGGGCACTCTGCTCGTCGGTCCGGATCGTGAAATCGGCGATTTCTTCGTACAGCGGATTACGTTCATCGGCCAGACGCACCAGCACTTCGCGTGGTTCTTCTTTGGTCTGCAATAATGGACGGCGTTTATCCCTTTGGGTACGGGCCACTTGTTTTTCGATCGGGGTTTCCAGATACACCACGATGCCACGTGCCGACAAACGGTTACGTGTTTCTTTGCTTAACACTGAACCACCACCAGTGGCCAGCACAATGCCTTGTAATTCGGTCAGATCCGAAATCACGTTCTCTTCGCGGACACGGAATCCTTCTTCACCTTCCAGATCGAATACCCAGGCAATGTCTGCACCTGTGCGGCGTTCTATTTCCTGATCAGAGTCGTAGAATTCTAAATGAAGCATTTCTGCTAAATGACGGCCAATTGTACTTTTACCTGCACCCATTGGGCCTACAAGGAAGATATTGCGTTTTTCTGCCATACGTAATGCTGCTGCGCTAACTTTGAAGGTTAATTATCAGGACGCGAAAGCTCCCACGAAAATTTGAAGCGGTGAATTATGTCAGCAATGGCTTTGGCTTGGCAAGCGAATTTTGGCCGGCCCCCGGCTGTGATGGGGGCCAGCTCAGCGTTGCTCAGTCAGTATTCTGGGGGTGACAAAAATCAACAGTTCGGTTTTTTCATTAAAGTCGTTGTTGCGCCGGAATAAACGCCCCATCACAGGAATATCACCAAGCACAGGTACCTTGGAGGTCGTGTTGGTGTACTGCTGCTGATAGATCCCCCCCAGCACCACAGTGGCGCCATTATCGACCAGCACCTGGGTTTGAATACGTTGAGTATCAATAGCCTGGGCCGGTCCATTGCCTGTCGATACCGTCTCGCCCCTGGTGTCCTGGGTGATCTCCAGATCCAGGATAATTTTATTGTCCGGCGTCACTTGTGGTGTCACTTCCAGACTTAACACCGCTTTTTTAAAGGTCACAGTAGTCGCACCACTGCTGGAAGCTTCCAGGTATGGAATTTCAGTGCCCTGCTCGATGCGGGCTTTTTTCTGATTGGCGGTGGTAATACGGGGGCTGGCAATAATTTCGCCTTTGTTTTCCTGCTCAAGTGCAGATAACTCCAGATCAAGTAAAGTGCCGTCGGCAAACTTGGTGACATGAAAGGCCAGGCTGCCCGCCGGATTGGCCACAGGTAAATTCACATTCCATCTGTCTCCCAATGAGGGCACAGTGCCTCCGGCTAAATCATTGGCGCCGCTGGCATTGCCGGACCAGGCTTTATTGTTTTGCTGATCACTGAAGCCCCAGCGAATACCAATTTCGTCCCGCACATTGTCGCGTACAGTCACCATCCGGGATTCGATCAGTACCTGTTTCACCGGCACGTCGAGGCGGCGCAACAGACGCCGGATATTGTCAATGCTGCGCCTGTTGTCTTTGACCAACAAGGTGTTGGTACGCTCGTCGACAGAGACATTGCCCCGCTCCGACAACAAGGTGGCCTCTTTGTTGTTCAGCAACGCGGCCAAATCGGCCGCTTTGGCATAATTGACAGTCAGAAATTCTGACGTCAGAGGTTCGAGCTGTTCAACCTGTTGCTGTGCCTGCAACTCACGGGCCTCCCTGGCCGCCAGCTCTTCCGAAGGGGCTATCAGCAGAATATTGCCTTCCAGACGTTTATCCAGCCCGCGCACCTTGAGCACCATATCCAGCGCCTGATCCCAAGGCGTACCATCGAGTCGCAACGTAATATTGCCACTCACTGAGTCACTGGTCACCAGGTTAAAGCCGGTATAATCGGCAATGATCTGCAGCACTGTGCGCACGGGCACATCCTGAAAATTCAGCGAAATGGGCTTGCCAACATAAGGGCCCGGAGCGACAGCCTGCTGCTCTGCTTTTTTCTGCACAATCAGCTCAAAGCTACTGTCCAGCTGATAGTATCTGTAGTCTACCTCCGACAAATTGCTGATCACCAGCCGGGCATTCTGGTCCTGCCTGAAGGTTTCGATGCCCTGCACCACAGTGGCAAAATCCAGCACATCCAGTTGATACAATAATTCATCCGGCAGCCGGGTCTGCAGAAAATCCAGCTGGATCCGCTGACCATCTGAACTGACATCAACAGCAATAGCCGGACTGGACAGAGAAACCAGCACTTTGCCTTCCCCTTCAGCCGTGCGGCGGAAATCTATGGCTTCGATCTGATTCTGTGGCTGGGCGGCGGCAGCCATAGTCCAGCACACCCCAATAGCGGCCATCCATCTGTTCATGCTCCTCTCCCCCCCTGTTGCTGGCCAGTTGGTGTGGCCGGCAACTCCAGTTGTAATTCTGTTTTTCGCCGGATAAAGCAGCCGGAGCCATCAGGCACCAATTCATCGATCAACACTTTATCCGGGCGCACCTGACGGATTTCGCCGTAAAACAGCCCCAGCCGGTCCCCCACTGTCACCCGGTGCAATTTCTGCTCAGCATCCTGCAATAAGGCCCACAGCAGACCATTGGCACCTAAGGTACCTTTCATGGAAAGGGTATCCAGCGCTACCAGCTCCAACGGCTGCTTTGGCTGTCCGGCCTCGGGCTGCAAACAACCCGCTCTGCCAGTAGCCGCAACAGCTCCCTGCGCAGGCTCTGGCATCACAAAAGGGCTGCGACCCAGATGACTTTGGTAAGGCTGGTGTTCAAACGCATTTACAGGTTTCAGCGCAGGCACTGTGGCCACTGCATTTTGTTGCACTTCCTGCATAAAAAGCCGGATATCGTCGCTGTTGTCAAAACAGCCGCCAAGCAGCAGAGACCCCAGCCACAAAATATGAGTTTTCATAAAGTTGCCCCGCTTTTAGCAGGTGTTGCAGGCGCCGCCTGAGGCTCTTTGTACCGGTATGTCCTGGCCACCACAGCAAAATTCAGCCCGGCAGTTTCTGTGGTTTTCAACTGAAAATCATGCAAAGTGACAATACGGGGCAAAGCCGCCACTGCACTGACAAAACGCCCGACCTGATGATAGTCACCCTGCACCTCTATCTGGATCGGCAGTTCGGTGTAAAATTCTTTTTCGATTTCCGGCATCCAGTGAATACGGACAAAACTTAACCCCACCGAAGTGCCGGCAAAGGTGATGTCATCTAACATGCCCGGTGTTTCCCGGCTGCCAGGTAACTGCTGCAGCAACCCCGCCAGCATCTGTTCCATCTGCTCCATCTGCTGCTGATACAAAGGCAGATTCACCGCCAGATTGTATTTACTGCGGTAACTTTGCCTGAGCTCCTGCTCTTTTTGTTGCTCTGCCTGTAACAGGCTCAGCGCCGGGTCAACCAGAAATAAATAACTGCCAATCACCACCAACAGAGCCAACAGTGCAGCCAGCGCCATACGACCGGCTTTCGGCCAGGAACCCATATTGCTGAAATCCAGCTCCGATAAATCCAGTTCCGATAAATTCAGGTTCAGATTCATGATTTAGCCCCGGTTTTTTTCGCCTTTTTTCCCTTACCCTGCGCTTCAGGCGGTGGGGCCACTGGTTCGGCTCCCAGGATCAGCATATGCATTTTGAAATCGCTCAAACCACGTTGGTCTTCCACATCGGCCTGAATAAACTCCAGCAGTGGCTGGCGAAATAAACTGGACTGCTCCACCTGCCGCAGCAAGGTGGACAGCCTGTTATTGGATTCACTGCGGCCGGTCAGTAACAGCTGATTGGCTTTTTTGTCCATGCCGGTCAGAAACACCCCATCAGGCACAGTTTGAGCAATCTGATCAAAGATCTGGGTCCCCAGGTTGCGTCTTTGCTGCAGTTGTTCAATCAGTGCCAGTCGCTGTTCCAAATCTTTTTTCTTCTGGTTCAGTAAGCGGATTTCATACAGTTTTTTATCCAACTGCTGAATTTCGGCCTCCAGCAGGCCGTTTCTGACTTGCTGACCTGCCGTCATCGCCTGCACCAGCCACATCAGCAGAAACATTACTCCAAAGGTCAGCAACGCCACCTGGCCCAGTTGCTGCAAATACTTCAATTGACGCTGTTTACGGGCCGCTTCCCGCCAGGGCAGCAGGTTTACAAATGACATGATGAGAACCCCCGTAAAGCCAGGCCACAGGCGATCAACAAGGCACAGCTGTGCTGTGCATAACGCCCTTTGTCTGCAGCAGGCCCCCAGTGCATCTGACCCAGCGGATCCGCCAGCACCGTATGAATGGCCAGTTCATCAGCCAGCAATTGCGCCAGTCCGGGCAAGCAGGCTGAACCACCGGACAGCAAAATATAATCCACCTGTTCGTTGCCGCTGGTGGTCAGGTACATTTGCAAAGCGCGGCGCAGCTGTTGCAACAACTGGGTTTGAAAAGGGGCTGTGACTTCAAAGCTGGCGCTGGGGGGTAAATCCCCCAGCTGTTTGGCCCGCTCGGCCTCAACTGATGTTTTGCCATAAAAGCTGGCGATCGCATTGGTGTAGTGCTGGCCGCCGAAGGCCAGATCCCGGCTGTACAGCAGCTGTTCCCCCTGCACTATGCACAGCAGCGTCAGGCTGGCCCCTATATCCAGCACCGCGACCCTTTTCCCCATAGCGTCGGCAGGCAACTGGGCATAACAAAGCGGAACAGCCCTGCTTAAGGCGGCACTTTCCACATCCACCACTTTGGTCAAAAACCCGGCCTGCTCCAAAGCACTGACCCGGCTTTGCACCGTGACAGTGCGGGCTGCCGTCAGCAACACCTGAGCTTGCCCTGTTCTGCTGTCCTGCCCCAGCACTTCAAAATCCAGGCTGACTTCATGTAAGGGGTAAGGGATCAGGCTTTCAGCATCCAGCTCAATCTGGCGCGCCAGGGCTGCATCATCCAGCTGCGCATTTAGCAAAATCACTTTGCTGATCACCTGAGCCCCGGATACAGCTGTCGCCACAAAACGCACGGTTTTATCAATCTGCCGACGGACCCGGCTGAGCACCTGACTGACGGCTTCAATATCACGGATATCTCTGTCCATCATCACATCTGCAGGCATAGGTTCAATTGCAATGGCTTCTACTTTATAATGCCCGGCTTGCTGACTAAGCAGCACGGCTTTGATGCTGTGGGAACCGATATCGACGCCCAGCATCAGGTTTTTTTTAGGTGGAAAGAGCCGGTTCAGCATAAGTTCAGGTGATACAGGTGAATGATTTAACTGGACTTGTGAACTGAGCTTAGTAGGTTTCTGCCAAAGTAGCGGCCAAGTTGGCTGAAAAACATTCCATTTCAGTGTTGTGCCCTGAAGTGGCCTGACAGAGGGTTCTGATGTCCTGGTTTAAAAAAATAACACTGCTGATTCTGGCGGGTCTGATGTGTGGCGTTCTGACGATCGCCGGCGCTTATCTTTATGTCAAAGACGATTTGCCCAGTGTTGCCACGCTAAAAGAAGTCAAGCTGCAGACCCCGATGCGGGTATTCAGTCAGGACGGGCAACTGATTTCACAGTTTGGTGAAAAACGCCGTATTCCGCTAAAACTGGAAGAAATGCCGGACTTGCTGCTCAAAGCGGTACTGGCCACTGAAGACAACCGCTTTTATGAACACCCAGGCATTGATGTGATAGGCATGTTACGCGCCGCCACTGTCGTTGCATTAAGCGGGGAAGCCCGCCAGGGCGCCAGCACCATTACCC
Source organism: Rheinheimera sp. (assembly GCF_037442345.1). Classification (GTDB taxonomy): domain Bacteria; phylum Pseudomonadota; class Gammaproteobacteria; order Enterobacterales; family Alteromonadaceae; genus Pararheinheimera. The sequence continues at coordinate 29,779 of NZ_JBBIQL010000026.1, forward strand.
AACAGGTAGCCCGCGAGTTTTTCCTTAGCAGGGAAAAAAAGATCCTGCGTAAAATCAAAGAGATTTTCCTCGCCATCCGGATTGAACAGCAACTGAGCAAAGATGAAATTCTGGAACTGTACCTGAATAAAATTGAGTTGGGTCAGCGCTCTTTTGGTGTGGGTGCCGCCGCACAAGTGTATTTTGGCAAAAACATTCAGGATTTGACCTTGTCCGAAATGGCCATTATCGCTGGTTTGCCCCAGGCTCCGTCCGTGTTGAACCCGGTGCGCTCACCCAGCCGGGCCCGCACCCGCCGTAATATAGTGCTTGGCCGCATGCTGGCAGAAAAATACATCACCAAGGAACAATACGAAGCCGCCATTGCGGAACCTATAGTGTCCAAGCTGCATGGCGCACAAATCACCGCGTCGGCCCCTTATGTCGCCGAAATGGTGCGTCAGGAAGTGGTCGCTAAATACGGGGAAGACGAAGCCTATTCCAAAGGCTTTCAGGTTTTTACAACCGTCGACACCCGACTGCAGGCAAAAGCTGTTGAAGCCGTGCAAAAGAACGTTATTGGTTACGATGAGCGCCATGGTTACCGAGGCCCTGTTGCCACCCTGTGGCAAGCCACTGCTCAGCCTCAAGCCGATGGTTCAGTGCAGTTTGCAGAGCAAGGGCGTTTATCTGACGCCGAAATCCTGGCTTATCTGGATGAACAGGATGGTCTGGAAGATTTGACACCTGCAGTGATTACCGCCGTATCAGGCCGTGAAGCCAGCGCTATTTTGTCCGGCGGCCGCGCCATTCAGATTGACTGGGATGGTTTAAGCTGGGCACGCAAGTTTATCAGCCATGACCGTCAGAGCCACGCGCCGAAAACGGCGGCTGAAGTGCTGGCGCCAGGGATGCACGTGCTGGTGAGGCCCGCAGGATCTGGCTGGCGTCTGGGCCAAATCCCCAATGTCAGCAGCGCTCTGGTCGCTATCAGTCCGAAAGATGGTGCGCTGCAGGCTTTGGTCGGTGGTTACAGCTTTGCGATGACCCAGTTTAACCGCGCGACTCAGGCCAACCGTCAGGTCGGTTCCAACATCAAACCTTTTATTTATTCTGCCGCGCTGGACAATAAACTGACTCTGGCCACGGTAATGAATGACGCCCCTATTCACGAATGGGATGAAGGCGCCAATCAGGCCTGGCGACCAAAAAACTCACCGGAAGTGTACGACGGTCCTATCCGCATTCGTGAAGCCCTGGCCAAATCGAAAAACGTGGTCGCGATCCGCTTATTACGTACTGTGGGTATAGAAAAAACCCGCCAGCATCTGACCAAATTTGGCTTCAGGGAAAAAGACCTGCCACACAGTGAAACCCTGGCCTTAGGTTCAGCCTCACTGACGCCGCTGGAACTTGCCACTGGTTATGCCACTTTTGCCAACGGCGGCTTTCTGGTGAAACCTTATTTCATCACCAAAATTCTGGATGATGAAAACAACCTGATTTATCAGCATCAGCCGGTCGCTGTCTGTGCTGAGTGTGAAGCCCGTGATAAAGCAGGCCAGCTGGCGGTGATCCAGGCCCGGCAACAAGCTGAAGCACAGCAGCAGGCCGCAGCCGACGCTCTTGCGGCCGATCCAGAGGCGCAGCTGGAAGCTCAGTTTGCCGCCCCTGCACCACAGAGTCCAACCGAGATCCCTGACTTCGTCTCTCAGGAAGCCCCTTATGCACCAAGGGTGATCTCAGCGCAAAATGCCTTTCTGGTGGCCGACGCGCTGAAAAGCTCCATTTGGGGTGGCCGCGGCTGGGTAGGGACTGCACACAGGTTACGTGAGCTGAAACGTCAGGATTTATCGGGAAAAACCGGTACCACCAATGATGTCAAAGACGCTTGGTTCTCCGGGTTCTCACCTGAGCTGGTAGTCACCACCTGGGTAGGTTTTGACGATGCTGAGAGCCGGTTAGGCAAAACCGCCTGGAACAGCAATCTGGGCAAAGACCAGACAGCGGGCAGTGAATCTGGTGCCAAAACAGCCTTGCCTGCCTGGCAGGAGTTTGTTGGTTTTGCACTGGAAGGCAAACCACAAGTCTTGACCCCGCCACCTGTCGGGATCAGCTCGGTGCGGATTGACCTGAGCACCGGCTTGCTCACCCAGGCTACCGACAACAGCAGCACCTTCGAGTATTTTATTCAGGGTACTGAACCCAAAACCTACGCCAACTCTGCCGTGTCTCCAGTTCCGACAGAAACAAAAGAATCGCAGGAAGAAATCGAGTTGTTTTAACACCTGGCGCATAAGCTCCGGTTTTGCTGGCTATAATTCAGCAAAACCGGAGGTGTTATGCGTCTGATTATTCTTGCCTGTTTCAGTTTCAACCTGGTCGCTCACCCCACACTCAAAGCAGGCTACCCGACCGGCTTTAGTGATGAGCTGCCAGGCAAAGCAGGCAACAGCCTTCGCTCTCAATTACTTTATTGCATTGAACAGCGCTCCAATCTGCACTGGTCCTGGCAATCTTACCCAACAACCCGACTCTTTCATTCCCTTGCGTCCGGCGATTTGGATCTGGTCTACCCTGCTATTTTTTCAGCCGAACGAGAAACCTACGCTATTGCCAGTGAAAGGCTGTTTTACGTGCGCAATCTGTGGCTGAGTAAGGCATCCAGCCCCACACCGACCCCAGAAAAGAGCATTGTCGTCAAACGGGGTTCGTTGCAGGCCGAGCAGCTCAAAGAGCGTGGCTTCGTGAAGCTCGTGCTGGTGGAGGACTTTCGCACTCAGCTGGATATGTTGGATGCCGGACGGGCTGATCTGGCGTTAATTCCGGAAGAAACCTTTCTTAGTCTGCAGGCTCAGCGCAAGCAGCGTTACTCCCGCCTTGAGTTCAATAAAGTCGCAGGTGGCTTTTACCTCAGCAAAAGAGCCAACACGGCTTTTTTGCCTGCGCTGAATCAGGCGATCCAAGGTTGTTTACCTCAGTTTAATCCAGGAGAAAACTAATGTATGTCGACGGTTTTTTAATTCCAATTGCCAGCCACAGGCTGGATGAATACAAAACAATTGCTGCAGAAGCGGCGTTGATCTGGAAAGAATACGGTGCTTTGGAGTATGTCGAAACGGTCGGGGACGACATGACTATTGACGGCGTGGACAGTTTTCTGAATAAAGCAGGCTGCAGCTCAGAAGAAACAGTGGTCTTCAGCTGGATCAGTTACCGCGACAAAGCGCACAGAGACGAGGTTAACGAAAAGGTGATGGCAGACCCCAGGGTGCACCAGATGATGGACAAGGACGATCCGGTATTTGATTGCCGCCGTATGGCGTACGGCGGCTTTCGTCTACTGGTCAAAGCTTAGGCTGACAACTTTTCAAACCAGACTTTGGCAGCCGCCAACGCCTCGGCGACCCGTTGAGGACAGGTTCCGCCTAAAGCCCCCCGTTTCGCCAGACCAGCTTCAATGGTCAGCGCCGGATACACATCGTCGCTGATCAGTGGGCACAGCTGCTGCATTTGCGTCAGACTCAACGCTTCCAGTGCTTTTTTCTCACGGGACGCCAGCAACACCAGCTCCCCTGAGATTTCATGGGCATCACGGAAGGCAATGCCTTTACCGACAAGGTAATCCGCCAGATCAGTCGCATTGCTGTACCCCAGCTCAGCGGCTTCACGGCAACGCTCCAGGTTGACCGACAAATGTGGCAACACTGTGGACAACACCAGCAAACATTGTTGCCAGGTGGCTATCAGGTCGAAAAAGCCCTGTTTGTCTTCCTGCATATCTTTGTTGTAGGCCAGCGGCAGGCCTTTTAAGGTATGCAGAATAGCCACCAGATGACCCAGCACACGGCCGGTTTTACCACGCAGTAATTCAAACACATCGGGGTTTTTCTTCTGCGGCATCAAGGACGAACCGGAGCTTATCGCATCCCCCAGTTTGAAGAAGCCCGCTTCACCGGAGCAGAAGAAAATCACATCTTCCGATAAACGCGATAAATGGGTCATGCAAATCGATGCGGCGGCCGAAACCTCCACCACATAATCCCGGTCGGACACAGCGTCCAGGCTGTTCAGTGCAGCGCTTTGAAACCCCAGCCGTTGGGCAAGCGCATGACGGTCAATTGCAATGCCGGTTCCTGCCAGGGCGCCACAGCCCAATGGACAAACATCCAGCCGCTCCAGCGCATCATCCAGACGGCTTAAATCCCGTTTAAACATTTCCACATAGGCCAAAGCCCAGTGGCTGACCAGCACGGGTTGGGCGCGTTGCAGGTGAGTAAAACCTGGCATGACAGCGTTCTGGAAACGGTCGGCAAACTGAATCAGTGAGCCAATGGCACCGACCAGCAAAGTCCGCACCTGCTGGCTGCTCAGCTTGGTCCAGAGGCGTAAATCAGTGGCCACCAAATCATTACGGCTACGGCCCGTGTGCAGCTTTTTCGCCACCACCCCAATTTTGGCCTGCAGTTGGCTTTCCACCCAACTGTGAATATCTTCTTCCTGCGTTTCCAGTGGCAACTTAGGATTCGACTCCAGCGCCAGCGTTAAATCGGCCAGGGCATGGTCCAGTTGGTCGGCTTCATCGGCCGTGATAATGCCGGCTTCCAGCAAACCGGTAGCCCAGGCCCGCGAGGCAGCAATATCCTGCTGCGCCAGCTGATAATCGAAACTTAAGGAGTCGTTAAAATCACGGAACTCAGCCAGACTGGCTTCGGTAAAACGTCCACCCCACATTGCCATGGTTGTTACCCTCTGAGAATTCATAAAAAAGGGCCGGACTAAAACCGGCCCTGCAGTCAGACTACGCGACACTGTCGCTATACAGAATGCCGTCTGTTAATCAATGCTGCCTTTTAAGGCACGGATCCGGCTGGCCAGACTGTACAGGCGGATAAAACCGGCGGCGTCTTTCTGGTTGTACACTTCGTCCCCTTCGAACGTGGCAAAAGCTTCCGAGTACAGGCTGTTGCTGGAACGGCGCTGTGTCACAGTCACGTTGCCTTTGTACAGTTTTACCACAATGTCACCTGTCAGTTGATCCGCCAGCGACGTCGCCGCCGCTAACAGAGCGTCTTTCAGTGGCGTGAACCAACGGCCGTCATACACCAGTTGGGCAAATTCCAGACCCACTTCTTCCCGGTATTTCAGTGAGGTGCGGTCATACACCAGGGACTCCAAAGCACGCAATGCCGCCACTAAAATGGTGCCGCCCGGGGTTTCGTAACAGCCACGGGATTTCATGCCCACTAAACGGTTTTCCACAATATCGATACGGCCGACGCCATGCTCTGAACCAATGGCGTTCAACAGTTCAATGGCTTTTACCGGCTCCACCACGTCGCCGTTGAGCTTAGTCAGCTCACCTTTTTCGAAACTCAGCTGAATGTATTCTGCTTTGTCCGGCGCCTGCTCTGGCGACTTGGTCCACATCCAGATTTGGTCAGAAGGTTCATTCCACGGGTTTTCAATCTCACCGCCTTCGTGCGAGATGTGCCATAAGTTGGCGTCGCGGCTGTAAATTTTGGTGGCAGACGCTGTAGTCGGAATATTCTTCTCAGCCAGATAGTTCAGCAATGACTGACGGGAGTTAAAGCTCCACTCACGCCAGGGCGCTATGACTTTTAAATGCGGAGCCAACGCAGCAAAAGCACCTTCAAAACGCACCTGGTCATTGCCTTTGCCGGTACAGCCGTGACAAAGCGCATCCGCGCCCAGTTCCAGCGCCAGTTTTACCTGGGCACGGGCGATCACCGGGCGGGCCATGGAAGTCCCTAACAGGTACTGGCCTTCGTACACGGCGCCGGTTTTCAGTGTGGGGTAGATCACTTCTTTGATCAGCTCTTCGCGTAAATCCACCACGTAGCAGCTGCTGGCACCGGATTTAATGGCTTTTTCTTCCACACCGGCCAGTTCTTCATCGCCCTGACCCACGTTGGCGACAAAAGCAATCACCTCACAGTCATAGTTTTCTTTTAACCAAGGCACAATGGCCGAGGTATCCAAACCACCTGAATAGGCCAGCACAACTTTTTTGATACTCATCTTCAACCTCAACTGAATAAACTGACTAACACCGCGTTTTGTGCATGCATACGGTTTTCCGCCTGCTGCAGTACCAGCGAACAGTCGCTGTCCAGCACTTCGCTGGTCACTTCCTGGCCGCGGTGAGCTGGCAGGCAGTGCATAAAATGTTTCACGGCCAGGCGTTGCATCACAGCCGTATTGATCTGGTAAGGCGCAAACAGCTGTTCAATGAACGCCGGGTCGGCCCGGCCCCCCATCGACAGCCAGGTGTCCGTGTAGATGGCATCGGCCCCTGCGGCGGCCGACACATGCTGACTCAGCGTCAGTTTAGCGCCACTTTGTTCCGCCAGCGCCTGGGCTTTGAGCAGCACATGGGCATCCGGACCAAAGCCCTGCGGCGTGACCACCGTCAGTGTCATACCTAAAATGGCCGCCCCCAGCATCAGCGAATGGCAGACATTATTGCCATCGCCAACAAAAGCCAGATGCACTTTGGACAAGTCGCCATAATGCTCTTTTAAGGTCAATAAATCGGCCAACGCCTGGCAGGGGTGATACAAATCGCTCAGCGCATTAATCACCGGCTTTTTACTGCTTTGCGCCAGTTGCACTAATGTTTTTTGTGAATAAACCCGGGCCACTATGGCGTCAGTCCAGCAAGCCAGGTTGCTGCCAAAATCTTCCACCGACTCCCGTACACCCAAAGCGCCATTTTGCTGATCCAGATAGACCGAATGACCACCGAGTTTGTGGATGCCGACGTCGAAGCTGACACGGGTACGCAGTGAAGGTTTCTCAAACAGCAGTGCAATACTGCGGCCTTTTAAGGCGCTAGAGAATCGGTCTGGGTCACGTTTAATTTCGAGGGCTAAATCCAGCAGGTGGGTCACCTGGTTCTGACTTAAATCAGCTATGCACAGCAGCTGGGTTAATTTACTCATAAATCACACTTTATGCGCTAGGCGCTTTCCTTTTTAAAGGCCAGAGCCCAATGCTCCGGCGTCTGTTTATACAACCATTAATACTGAATGCAGGTGCCGACCGGCTCGTTCCGCATCAGTTTTAATAAATTATCCGGGTCCTGCCAGCCTGCCACAATAATGGTGCTTTTCAGTGCGGCCGCAGTTTCCAAAGCCGCATCCAGCTTGACTTTCATGCCACCTTTAATCACACCGCTTTGCACCAGCGCTTGCGCTGCCTGAGCGGTTAAGGTTGGGATCAATTGCATCTGCGCATCCAGAATACCGGGGACGTCCGTCAGCAGAATGAGCTGCCCCTGCACCAGCTGGCAAATAGCCGCCGCCGCGATATCAGCGTTCACATTCAGTAACTGGCCTTGCTGGCCAATCCCAATGGAGCTGAACACAGGCGTAAAGCCCTGGGCCAACAAGCTGTTCACCAAGGTGCCGTCATTGGGCTTTGCAATGCCTACGGCCCCCAGTTTGGTATTCACGTCAAAGCTTAAGCTGCCACCGGCAGCCAGATTCAAACCGACTGGCTTTAAACCCGCCACTGTGGCACGACTGACCATTTCCGCATTGACAGCACCATCCAGGGCGCCGGTAATCACCGGCATTTGTTCAGCAGGCGATACCCGCTGACCATCAATTTTTTCGGTGGTAAAACCAAATTTGGCCAGCCATTGGTCCACCTGATCGCCACCACCGTGCACCAGCACCAGCGGGTGTTTTTGCTTTAATTGCGCACAAACAGCCAATAACGCATCCAACGCCGCCTGATCCTGCAATAAGCGGCCACCCATTTTTAAGACATAAACCTTACTCATGAGGCACTCCGGCGAATAAACCTGCAGTTTCAGCAAAGCCAAACTTCAGGTTGGCCGCCTGCAGTGCCTGAGCGGCCGCCCCTTTAAGCAGATTATCAATGGCCGACACGACCACCAGCTGCTCACCGTCTTGTTGCCAGTGAATATCACAATAAGGGGTACCCGCCACATCGGCCACATTGGGAGAATGACTGACCAGACGCACCAACGGCTTAGTGCCATAAGCGTTTTCAAAGGCAGCTTTGACCTGCTCAGCATGGACGCCTGGCTTTAAAGTCACTACAGAAGTGGCCAGAATGCCGCGTTTGAAGTTACCCAGATGCGGGGTAAACACCACTTTGCGGCCCAGGTTCTGCTCAATCTCAGGACGGTGGCGGTGCTTAAAGAAACCATAGGCATTCAGACCCACTTCACAAAAGGAGGTCGTCAGCGCCGCTTTACGGCCTGCACCGGACACACCACTGGTGGCATTAATCACCGGAATACAGTCATCAGCCACTAAACCGGCCCTGAGTACCGGCAGCAGTGCCAATGAACAGGCGGTTGGGTAACAGCCAGGCACGGATACCAGCTGTGGCAGTGGCTGATCCAGCCATTCCACCAATGAATACACGGCCTGTTGCAGTAAGTCGGTATGCAGGTGCTCATAGCCATAATACTTCGGATACAAAGCCGGATCTTTCAGCCGGAAAGCACCGGATAAATCGAATACCGCCATGCCTTTAGCCAGCAGTAACGGCGTGACGGCTTCGCTGACTTCATGGGGTAACGCCAGAAAAACAACGTCTGCATCCAGGGTTTCGGCCCTGTCATCTGTCCAGGGTTCCACCTGAATATCCAGTACCGACTGGTACCGTGGGTAGAGTTTAGAAAACGGTTCTGCCGCGCGGCCTGCGGACGCAAAAGCATAACTCAGTTCAAAATGTGGGTGGCGTGACAGCATCACCGCGAGCTCTGCACCACTGTAACCTGCCGCACCCAGTACTGCAGCTTTGAGTTTGCCTGAAACAGATAAAGTCGTCATAAACAGCGAAATCTCCGCGACTTAAAACAAAAAAATAAGGCCACGCCCGAAAAAGTGAGGCCAGTGTAGAGGGTTCGACATGCATATTCAAGAATTTTTATGCTGAATTTATGAATTTTTATTTTTAAAAAATTCATTTTCGCTTTCTTGCCCGCAACAACCCAAGGTTGGGCACAGCTTAGACCAGATCCGTGGCAGACTAAAGTGAAAAGCCCTGTTTTACCGTCCCTCGTTTTGTTGGTCTGCCAGTGGCCCAGTCCCAGGCAACTGCAGTAACGCGTCTGCAAGTGCTGAATAAAAACTCAAAATACCAGGTACCGGCTGAATGCCTGCTTTTGCCAGCGTTTTGAGCGGCTGAAACTGCAAGTCCGTCACCAGCAAATGCACCTTTTGTTTTTCCGCCAGACTGATTAATTTTTCAAAGGCAGACAACCCACCTGCATCCATCAGCGTGACTGCATCCATCATCAGAATGGCGCCCTGCTGACCTTTCAGTTTTTGTGACAACTCACCAAAGACCCGGTCAGCGGCGGCAAAAAATAACGGGCCACTGATGCGGAACACTTTCCAGCCTGCAGGCACTGTGTGACTGATGAGTTTGCGGTGATGACTGATATCGGCAACCCGGGTCATATCGGCCACTTGTTTGATGAATAAAAAAGCGGCTATCACCATACCCAGACTAATGGCCACCACCATATCAAAGAGCACGGTGCAGCCACAGCAAATGCTGAAGATCCAGATGTCCTCCGTTGGCGCCGTTTTTAACAGATGGACAGCTTTAGGCGCTTCACTCATATTCCAGGCGACCACCAGCAGCAAGGCCGCCATAGCGGCCATCGGCAAGTATGCCAGTACGGGGGCCAGCAGCACCAAGGCCAGCAATACTGTCATCGCATGAACCATGGCCGCTACCGGCGACTGAGCACCAGAGCGCACATTGGCTGCCGAGCGGGCAATGGCTGCAGTCGCCGTAAAACCACCAAAAAAAGGCGTGACCAGATTCCCAATGCCCTGCCCTAACAATTCGCTGTTGGCACTGTGACGTTTGCCCGTCATACCATCCAAAACCACAGCGCACAGCAGAGATTCAATGGCCCCAAGCATCGCCATCGCAAAGGCGGCTGCCAGCAAGTCTTTGGCCATTTGTGTGCTCCACTTTAACGGCTGCCCGTCCGGCCCGGACTGCAGCCAGGGCCACTGCAATTGAGGTAATTGTGAGGGGATACCAAAACCGCTCGAACCATCTGGCAGCACATAACTGAAACGCGAGCCAATGCTGTCCAGACTAAAACCAAACTGCTGCAACGCAATGCCGAGAAAGGTCGCCACAGCCAATGCAGGCAAATGCGGCGGAACAGGCCAACCCAACTTTGGCCACCACAGCATCACCGCCAGTGTGGTCAGCGCGACCAGTAACGACGGCCACTGCAATTCAGGTAAGGCCGTGGACAGCAGCTGAATTTTTTCCAGGTAGTGTTCTGGCATCGAGGCCAGCCCCAGGCCCAACACATCATTAAGCTGCAAAGTGGCAATCACAATCGCAATGCCGCAGGTAAAGCCCAGCGTCACCGCCTCCGGAATATATTCGATAAAACGGCCTAAACGCACCACAGCCATCAGTATGAGAATAAACCCGGACAATAGGGTGGCCAACAATAACCCGGCCAGCCCATAGTGTTGAGCCACAGGATACAGCACAACCACAAAAGCCGCTGTAGGGCCGCTGATGCTGTAACGTGAACCGCCACAGAGGGCAATGAAAAAACCTGCCACGACCGCAGTGTAGAGGCCGTATTGCGGAGGCACTCCGGATGCGATCGCCAATGCCATCGCCAGCGGGATTGCAATAATACCGACCGTGACCCCTGCCAGCAGGTCTTGCTTCAGGTGCCACAGCCGATAGCCATCGGACAGGCTTTCTCTTAAGGCATGCCCCATACGCAGCGAAAACAGATAAGAACGATGTGACATGTGCCCTCCCTGAATCAATAGCTTGAGTGTAACAGAGAGGGCCAATAAATTTTTTGTTTCAGAGCAAGGTGTTAGACCAAAGTCTGACGTTGTTTACACAGGTAACGCACCCCAGACAAAGTGCTGACCGAATGGTAAAAGCCCACGTCAGTGCACTGCACTGTCACAGGGCCGGCGCTCTGGCGATAACTGAATTCTGGCCGGATTTTGCGGGCCAGGGTGACGTGAGGCAAAAACTGTTCCGGTTGAGGACCGGTCAGCACCGGCTGGCAAAGCGCAGACAGCCCCGCCTGCAGGTCCATTAAGGCAGGAACCCCGGACTGCAATCCTAAAAACAACACTCTGGCCTGATGAAATTGCGCCAGATGATCAAAGCAGAGCTCAAAAGCCGGTGTGCGCTGTAGCAGCGGCAAGGCGTCCTGCCATAGCTGCTGTTGGGTTTCTTCACTCTGTTGCCCCAGAAACACCAGAGTCAGGTGCAAATTGGCAGGCGGGTGCCACAAGGCATCCGGGTATTGTGCCACCGGCTGGCAGGCCGCCAGTTGCTGTTGCTGGGCCGGACTAAAACTCAGACTGAAAAAACAACGCTGCATACCAAAACACCAAGATTCGGATTTTGCTCCTGTTCAGTGGGCTTAGTATGCACGCAGAGCGCAGTTTACTCTACAGCAACCTCAGGCCGCACCCCCAGCAAATGGCAAATGGCGTAGGTCAGTTCGCTGCGGTTTAAGGTGTAGAAATGGAAGCAGTTCACACCTTCACGGCTTAATACCTTCACCATGTCCATCGCAATGTTAGCAGCCACCAGATTGCGGGTGGTTTCGTCTTTGTCCAGCCCTTCATAAGCTTTATGCATCCAGGATGGAATAGCCACATTGGTCATGGCGGCAAACTTCTGCAATTGCTTGAAGTTGGTGACTGGCAGAATACCCGGCACAATTTCCACATCAATGCCGACGGCGGCACAGCGATCACGGTAACGCAGGTATTTTTCCGGTTCAAAGAAAAACTGAGTAATAGCGCGCGACGCCCCGGCGTCCACTTTGCGTTTTAAATTTAACAAATCAAATTGGGCATTGGGGGATTCCGGATGCACTTCCGGATAAGCCGCAACCGAGATGTCAAAGTCCGCCACTGAGCGCAGAATTTCCACCAGATCAGCCGCGTACAAGGCTGGCTTTTCCGTGGTGCCAGGCGGCAAATCGCCTCGCAGTGCAACCAGATGCCGAATACCATTGTTCCAGTAGTCACGCGCAATGGCTTCAAGCTCAGCGCGGCTGGCGTCGACACAGGTTAAGTGCGGCGCCGCAATCAGCCCGGTACGCTGTTTAATGGACTTAATAATTTCATGGGTGCGGTCACGTTCGCCGGAATTCGCCCCATAAGTCACGGAAACAAAAGAGGGAGCCAGCGGCGCCAGCCGCTCAATCGACTTCCACAGCGTTTGTTCCAGCTGTTCGGTCTTCGGCGGAAAAAACTCAAAACTGACATTCACCTTACCCTGCACATCCTGCAGGTTACGGTTGATGGACTCTAAATACTGTGCGCTGACAAAAGACATAAAATTCTCACTTTACCCAGGCTGCAGCCTGCGCCTGACTGTGTTGAGCGGCTTTGGCCGCGGCTATTTTTTGTTTGGCCAACAAGGCTAAATCGGCATGCACACCGCCGGCCGTCACCTGACGCCCCGCGCCCGGGCCTTTGAGCACCAAGGGATTCTGCTGGTACCAGTGGCTTTCAATTACAAACACATTATCACAAGGAATAATAGCGGCCAGAGGATGATCAGGCGCCACAGACACCAGCCGTACCTGCGCCTTTGCCTTGCCCTGCTCTATTTTCAGCTCCGCGACATAACGCAGCACTTTGCCTTGTTGTTGTGCTTCGGTCAGTACAGGCGCAAAGGCATGGTCCAGCACTTCAGCCTGCTGCCAGAACTGTTCCACAGAACCTTCAGCCAGCACAGCAGGTAATAAAGGTTCCAGTGCAATCTGTTCCAGCTCCAGCGGTAAATCCAGCTCCCGTGCCAGTACCAGTAATTTGCGCTGGACGTCTTTGCCGGACAAATCATCCCGCGGGTCCGGCTCGGTAAACCCCAGTTGCTGTGCTTGTTTCAGCAAGGCTGAGAACGGCACTGAACCATCAAATTTGGCCAACAACCAGGACAAAGTGCCGGAAAAAATACCACTGACGGCATGCACTGTGTCCCCACTGCTGCGCAGTTCCTGCAACAAACGCTGCACCGGCAACCCCGCACCCACAGTGGTGTTACTCAGCCACTGCACCTGCTGCTGCGCCGCCAGTTGCTTAATGTACTGGAACTGCGCAAGCGGCAGAGTCACACCTTGTTTGTTGGCACTGATCAGGTCAAAACCCGCCTGAATAAATTGCGGATAACGCTCGGCAAAAGCGCGGCTCGGCGTCAGGTCTATCAGAACTTTTGGTTCGGCCAGTTCCTGCAGGGCCAACTGCAGGCTGTGCTCCGTATAAAGCGGAGCCTGCTGCAGCTGAGCGGCCCAGTCATCCAGACTCAGACTCTCTGCAAACAAGGCCTGCCGCGAATTCAGTAAACCCGCCAGGTTCAGTTCAATCTGTCCCGCAAGCGCCTGCTGCTGACGCTGCAGCAGCTGCAAAAACTCGGAGCCGACATTGCCGGTACCGGCCACCACCAGGTTCAGTTGCACCACTGACGGCAACAGGGCCTGATGCAGCTCGGTCAGTTCCAGCGACGTCAGCGGTTGCTCAAATAACCAGACCGCCAGTTGTTCATCATTAAATACCGCGGCAGGCGCCTGACGTTGCAACCACTGCTGCGCCTGGGTACTGACCTGCTTTTGCCGGCGGGCGGCTGGTTTTACCCAGGCGACCAGATGATAGAGCTGTGGACTGACCCGGGCGAATACATTCTGGCTGGCCAGAATGCTTAACAAGGGGTCGACCACAGCTGCAGGCACCAGCCATTGCTGAGCCTTGCCTGGTGCGGCAATCACAGGTTGTTGCAACTGTGCGGCTAAATCTGCGGCATTCAGCGCACAATGGGCGGGCAAGCTGACCACAGCCGCCTGCTGAATGTCGGTTAAAAACTGCACTTCAATGGCGCTTTGCTGGCTGACCTTACAACCCGGATGCTCTGGGTTAAAGCTGCTGCGCACCACTAAATCTGCTGGCGCATCCAGCAGCGGGCTTAAGGTTTTCGCATGCAACACCGGGTTGCCTAAAGCCGCCAGCGTTAACGCCTGCTGCCAGGGCACTTGTTTATAGGCGCGGGCTGACGGCACTTTACGCGGGTCTGCGCTGTAAATCGCATCGACATCTGTCCAGATATGGATAGCACTGGCGTGCAGCAGACGCCCCAGAATAGTGGCGGAATAATCGCTGCCATTGCGCCCCAACGTAACGCTTTGCCCCTCGATAGTACGGGCAATGTAACCCGTCACCACATTCAGGCCGGTTTGCTTCAAGGGTTCCAGCAACTGCGCAGACAAATGCCAGTCCACTGCCGAACCATCCAGCCGCAGAAAATCACGGGCATCCAGCGCCTGACTGCGAAGCCCACGTTCGTTCAGTAATGCAGCCAACAGCTGGCTGGAAAAGCGCTCACCAATGGCAAGCACATCATTCAGTTGCTGCGCCGCCAGAAAACCGGGGATTTCAGCAACCCAGCTGCTCACCAGGGCCATTATCTCTTCAGGTTCAGCCAGAGTACGGCGAGCCAGCAACTGCAGTTTGTGCTGCAACCCGGTTTGCAACTGCAAAAACACTTCCGGCTGCTCGCGGCTGTCAATCAGCGCCAGCAATTCGTCCGTGGTATCACCGGGGGCCGACACCACCACCCAGGCCTCAAGTTCCTTCTGTAAAATATCGGCCACAGCAGCAAAACGTTCTGCGCTTGCCAGACTGCTGCCACCAAATTTATGGACTACCAAACTCATAAACTCACCATAATGCCGTCAAAGCCGGGTTTAATCGAAACTGGGCGTCAGGGCCCTGCGCCTGCACAGACTGTTGAGCTACATTCGAGGGCGTCTGCGCAGTTAACTGCTGCTGCACTGCGGCAAAACCTTGTGCCAAATCGGCAATCAGCTCAGCGGCATCTTCAATGCCGACCGACAAGCGGATTAAGGTCGGCCCTATACCCGCCGCTTTTTGGGTGGCCGCATCCAAAGACGCATGGGTCATGCTGCCCGGGTGGCAAATCAGGCTCTCAATTCCCCCCAGTGACTGCGCCAGCGTAAAGTACTTCAGCGCACTGAAAAATACCGGCAATAAGGCCTCGTCTGCCGCCAAGTCAAAACTCAGCATGGAGCCAAAACCAAATTGCTGGGCTTTGGCAATGGCATGGCCCGGGTGCTCTGGCAAACCTGGGTAATACACTTTGCTGACCAGCGGCTGCTGCTGCAGAAACTCTGCAACTAAGGCTGCGTTGTGCTGATGCTGTTTAATGCGCGGTAATAGAGTACGCAGGCCACGTAAGGTTTGGTAAGAATCAAATGCACCTGCGGTCACGCCCAGGCAATTAGCCCACCACTTCAACTCATCGCCGATGCTTTGCTCTTTAGCAATCAGTGCGCCGCCCACTATGTCACTGTGGCCATTGATAAATTTGGTGGTGCTGTGCACCACAATATCGGCGCCCAAATCCAGCGGCTTTTGCAATACAGGCGACAAAAAGGTGTTGTCTACCACCACTTTGGCTTTGAATTCGTTGGCAAGCGCTACGACAGCTTTAATATCCGTGATTTGCAGTAACGGATTGCTTGGCGTTTCCAGCCAAATCATGGCTGGCCTCACAGCGCGGATCTCCTGCTGCCAGCTATCCAGCTGAAAGTTCACCACTTTCAGTTTGAATGCGCGCTTGCGGCTGGCCAGATTAAAAAACAAGCGGTAACTGCCACCGTAACAATCGTGGGGGATCACCAGCGTATCGTCCGGGCCTATCAGTTGCAGCGCCAGTAAACAGGCCGACATGCCTGTATTGGTGACCAGGCCTTTGGCACCGCCTTCCAGCTCCGCCAGGGTTTCCCCCAGTAAATCCCGGGTTGGGTTGTTGGAGCGGGAATAATCGTACTGACCAGGCTGCTTAAAGGCCTTTAACTCATAAGTGGAAGTCAGGTACAAAGGTGGGGTCACAGCGCCAAAAGCCGGGTCCTGCGCTATACCGGCTCGTGCTGCAATAGTGGCTGAATGACGCTGGCTCATAACAAGACCTTTAGATGTTTAGACGTCTAAAAGTATACATCCCAAAAATAAGATGTCAAAACATTTAGACGTCTGTATGATGAATTACTGTACAAGGTTTGTAGTGTGCAGCAATAAGAAGTAAAATTTGCGGCCTTGCGCCAGGCAACAGCCCGGCGACTCCTCAATTGATAATTTCAAGGTAACCCTATGGCAAAGTGGAATGGTGAATACATTCACCCTTATGCGGAGCACGGTAAAAAATCTGAGCAGGTGAAAAAGATTACCGTATCAATACCGCTGAATGTACTGAAGGTGCTCACTGACGAGCGCACCCGTCGTCAGGTGAATAACCTGCGGCATGCCACCAACAGTGAATTGCTCTGTGAAGCGTTTTTACACGCCTTTACCGGACAGCCACTGCCGGCAGATGAAGATTTACGCAAAGACAACCCCCATCAGATCCCACAGGAAGTCCGTGATATCCTGGTCAGTATGGGCAAACCTATTCCTGAAATTCAGGAAGCCGAAACAGACGAAGAATAATCCAACAAGATTCAGTCTGAACCACGTACTACAGATTACACAGCAAAAACCCGCCTTACAGCGGGTTTTTGGTTTCTGACAGAGGGTTAAACCTGCAGATAGTTATCCGGTAATGGCAAACGCGCCACTCCAGAAGCGACTGCAGCTTCGGCCACTGCTCTGGCCACCCGCTGCAATAAACGCGGGTCCATTGGCTTCGGAATAATATAACCGGGGCCAAATTCCAGATGACTGACCTGCGCTGCCTCCAGCACCGCCTGAGGCACTGGCTCTTTGGCAATAGCACGGATGGCATGCACAGCAGCTATTTTCATTTCATCGTTAATCACCCTGGCCCGCACATCCAAAGCCCCGCGGAAAATAAAGGGGAAACACAAGACGTTATTCACCTGGTTCGGGTAGTCCGAGCGGCCTGTCGCCATAATCAGGTCTGAACGCTGGGCCTGGGCCAGCTCAGGTTTAATTTCCGGGTCCGGGTTGGAACAGGCAAAAATCACCGGCTTATCCGCCATCAGCTTCACCGCTTCAGGCGGTAAAGCGTCTGGTCCAGACACCCCAACAAAGACATCAGCCCCCTCCATCGCCTCTTCCAGAGTGCGTTTGTCGGTGTTGTTGGCAAACAACTTTTTGTACTGATTCAGATCATCGCGGCGGCTGTGGATCACCCCTTTGGTGTCAAGCATGTAAATATGCTCACGCCGTGCCCCACATTTAACCAACAGCTCCATGCAGGCAATAGCCGCAGCACCAGCCCCCATACAGACAATCACCACTTTGCGGATGTCTTTGCCCTGAATTTCCAGTGCATTGAGTAAACCTGCGGCAGTCACAATAGCGGTGCCGTGCTGGTCATCATGAAACACCGGAATGTTGCAGCGTTTAATCAGCTCTTTTTCAATTTCAAAGCATTCTGGTGACTTAATATCTTCCAGATTAATGCCACCAAAGGTGTCGGCAATATTGGCCACTGTGGTAATAAAGTCTTCTGTGGTTTTATGGCTGACTTCAATGTCGATGGAGTCCAACCCGGCAAAACGTTTAAACAACAAGGCTTTGCCTTCCATCACCGGTTTAGACGCCATAGGCCCCAGATTGCCCAGCCCCAGAATGGCGGTGCCGTTGGAAATAACCGCCACCAGATTGCCTTTGGCGGTGTACTTGTACACATTGTCGATGTTGTCGGCAATTTCCCGCACCGGCTCAGCCACACCAGGGCTGTACGCCAGCGCCAGGTCTTTCACGGTTTCAGCCGGTTTGCTGATCTCAATAGATATTTTGCCCGGTCTGGGCTCGGCGTGATACTTCAGCGCCTGTTCGCGTAGGTCTGACATGGTAAGAGGTTCCTGCTTTTTTATAGGGTTGCCCTGTGGGCTATAGATTTTTTTATTGGTAGTTACGGCTTGTGGTGCCGGCCGAAAAGGTGCCTCATTCTAAAGAGCGCCATGCAACTTTAGTATCGGAAATTTTCAGATCGTACCAGTGATCCACCCGACGCGGACAAAACAGAACGATCACAGAGCCACTATTGGTTATAACAAGTTTTGCAACTAACGCCAAGCAGCAGGTCGGAGCAGTCAGAAAGAAGTCGAACTGCACAGCCAGAAAATAATGGAAATTCCGAAAGCCAGCGGGGCCCCAAAAAAAAGAAACCGGGCATAAGCCCGGTTTCTTCTCAGATAAATTTACAGAGACGGTGTATTTTCACCCTCTTTCTCAATCACTTCCGGCAGCAAGTCTTCACGGCTGGCTCCCAGTATCACCGCAATAGAGCTTGCGACAAAAATGGATGAGTAAGTACCAATGGCAATACCAAACAGCAAGGCCGCAGAGAAACCGGTCAACAGCGGACCACCGAGGAAAAACAACGCGACCAGCGACAAGGCTGTGGTACCTGAGGTAATGACGGTGCGGCCTAAGGTGGAAGTGATAGCTTCATTGACTGTTTCTTCCACTGTGGAATCCCGTAACTTACGGAACATTTCGCGAATGCGGTCAAATACCACTATGGTGTCGTTAATGGAGTACCCCACCAACGCCAACAAAGCAGCCAGCACCGTCAGGTCGAATTCCATACCTGTGATGGAGAACATCCCCAAAGTGATGATCACATCATGCACCAAGGCCATGACCGCACCGACTGAGTAGCGCCATTCAAAACGAAAAGCCACATACATCATAATGCCGATAAAAGCGGCGAGCAGCGCCAGCATACCGTCTTCTTTCAGTTCGTCACCGACCGCAGACCCTACCACATCCACCCGACGTTGAGTGACAGTGCCCTGCTCGACGGTTTGCACCGCCTGCAGAATTTGCGCGCCAACCTGAGCCTGATCCTCACGAGGCGTAATACGGATCATCACATCCGTACTGGTGCCAAAGTACTGCACCACTGCATCAGGGAAGCCATTCTGAGATAAAGCACTGCGGATTTTATTCAGATCCGCCTGCTGCTCAAACCCCAGTTCCACTACTATACCGCCGGTAAAATCCAGGCCGAAGTTAATGCCTTTGGTAAAGACACTGAACAGCGAGCCCAGGATCAGCAGAATGGACAGCGTCATGGCTGGCCACTTCAGCTTCATAAAATTTAACGGCTCTTTAAAATTTAAAATTTGCATGAGCAGTCCTTAAATAGGTAAGCGGTCAACCTTGCGACCACCCCAAATCAGATTCACAAACAACCGCGATACAGTCACAGCGGTGAAAATAGAGGTGACAATCCCCAAAGCCAGAGTCACCGCAAAGCCTTTGACCGGACCTGAACCCAGACCAAACAGGATCAGCGCCACCAGGAAGGTGGTCAGGTTGGAGTCAGTAATAGTGGCAAAAGCTCTGTTGTAACCTTCATGAATGGCCTGCTGCACTGAACGGCCTGAGGCCAGTTCTTCGCGGATCCGCTCGTTAATCAGTACGTTGGCGTCAATCGCCATCCCTATGGTCAGCAGAATACCAGCCATGCCAGGCAGCGTCAGAGTGGCACCAGGCACCATCGACAGCACCCCAATCAGCACCACCACGTTACAGGCCAGTGCCAGGTTTGCGACCAGACCCACAGCTTTGTAGTAAATCCCCATAAAGATCACGGTGACAATCATGCCCCACAGAATGGCATTGGTGCCCAGTTCAATATTTTCCTGACCCAGGCTCGGGCCTACAGTACGCTCTTCCACAATCTGGATAGGCGCAATCAGGGCACCAGCACGCAGCAGCAGCGCCAGGTTCTGAGCTTCCGCCGGGCTGTCTACACCAGTGATCCGGAAAGAACGGCCTAAACGGGCCTGAATAGTGGCCACGTTAATGACTTCTTCTTTTTTCTCCAGAATGGTGCGGCCGTTTTCGTCCTTTTTATCGGTTGGCTTGTATTCAATGAATACGGTCGCCATGGACTTCCCAATAGCTTCTTTGGTGGCTTGAGAGAAGGTGTTCCCCCCTTTGGCATCCAGGTCGATATTCACCTGAGGACGGCTGTATTCGTCGAAGCTGCTGTTGGCACCGATAATATGGTTACCCGTCAGCATCACACGTTTTTGCAGCAGTACAGGGCGGCCCTGACGATCATGGTACAGCTCCGCATTGGGCGGAATACGGCCTTCCAGAGCACTGGCCAGATCAGCGTTTTCATCGACCATCCGGAATTCCAGCGTGGCTGTGGCCCCCAGAATTTCTTTGGCACGGGCTGTATCCTGAATACCAGGCAACTGCACCACAATACGCTCCGCCCCCTGACGCTGCACCAGTGGTTCAGCCACGCCAATCGCATTGACCCTGTTACGGATAATAGTGATGTTTTGTGCGACCGCATCTTCACGCAGGGCTTTCAGTTTCAATTCGCTGAAGGCCGCAATGAGGGTCAGTTCGTCCGCTTGGGTAAACAGCATATCGCGGTCTTTGGCGGATAAGGTTTTTTCGGCTGCCGCTAAATCCTCTGCATTGCGGAAACTCAGCAGCACCCGTTGATTGGCCAGGTCGGCGGTAATAGCGCGGTAACGCACTTTGGCTTCACGCAGATCAGTGCGGTATACGGCCACCAGATCGTTGACGTTTTTTTCCATCGCGGTTTTCATATCCACTTCCATCAGGAAGTGCACACCACCCCGTAAGTCCAGGCCCAGTTTCATTGGCTGAGCACCAATAGCATCCAACCAGGCTGGTGTAGCCGGCGCCAGGTTCAGCGCGGTCACGAAGTTATCCCCCAACGCAGCGGTCGCTACTTCACGGGCCTTTAACTGGTCTTCTGTGCTGAGGAAACGCACCAGTAACTGACCTTTCTCCAGCTGTGCCGACTTGGCCGTCAGGCCATGTTCGGCCAAGGCTTTGGTCAACTGCTCAACATTTTCCTGGCTGACTTCGCCGCCCCGGGTCGCGTTAATTTGTAAGGACGGATCATTGGGGTAGATGTTTGGCAGTGCGTACAACAGACTCACCACCAACACACCTATGACCAGCAGATACCGCCAGATTGAATTCTGGTTTAACACGGGTTTGTCCTTATTACAGTGACTTCATGGTGCCTTTCGGCAACACGGCGGCAATAGAGGCTTTTTGTACTGTCACTTCCGTGGTGTCATTCAGCGCCACCACCACAAAGTCTTTATCATCGGCAATTTTGGCAATACGGCCCACCAGACCCCCCTGGGTCAGCACTTCATCACCTTTGCCCAACGCAGACATCAGGTTTTTGTGTTCTTTCACCCGTTTGGCTTGTGGACGGTAGATCAGGAAATAAAAGATCAGACCAAAAGCCACCAGCATAATCAGCAGGTCCCAGCCGCCACCTTGTGGTGCTGTGGCTGGTGTATTGGCATAGGCATTGGAAATAAACAAACTCATTACATGTCCCCTAAAGTTAAATTTAAAAATTTATTCTGTGACTGCAGTGTTCAGCGCAGGAACCTGCATACCGCGTTTCTGATAAAACTCTTCGACGAAAGCCTCAAGTTTGCCATCAGCAATGGCCGCACGTAAGCCTTGCATCAGTTTTTGATAATGGTGCAGGTTATGAATGGTATTCAGCCTGGCACCTTGTATCTCATTGCATCTGTCTAAGTGATGTAAATATGCACGGGAATAATTTTTACAAGTGTAGCAATCGCATTCTTTATCCAAAGGCGAGGTATCGTCTTTGTGTTTGGCATTGCGGATCTTAATTACCCCCGTACTGACAAACAGATGGCCGTTACGGGCATTACGGGTTGGCATCACGCAGTCGAACATATCCACACCACGGCGCACCGCTTCGACTATGTCTTCAGGTTTGCCAACCCCCATCAGGTAACGGGGTTTGTTCGCCGGCATTTTATCCGTGGTATGGTCGAGGATTTTAATCATCTCCTCTTTCGGTTCCCCCACCGACAAGCCACCAATGGCATAACCGTCAAAGCCAATCTGTTCCAGACCGTCCAGCGAAATGTCACGCAGGTGCGGGTACATACCGCCCTGAATAATGCCAAATAAAGCAGATTTGCTGTCACCGTGTTCATCTTTGCTGCGTTTGGCCCAGCGCAATGACAGCTCCATCGACTTCTTCGCCTGCACTTCTGTCGCCGGGTAGGGTGTGCATTCGTCAAAAATCATCACAATGTCAGAGCCCAGGTCACGTTGCACCTGAATGGACTTTTCTGGTGTCAGCAGAATTTTTTCGCCGTTCAGCGGTGAGCGGAAATGCACCCCTTCTTCTTTGATCTTGCGCAGTTCACCCAGGCTGAACACCTGAAAGCCACCGGAGTCGGTCAGAATTGGCTTGTGCCAGTGCATAAAGTCGTGCAAGTCACCGTGTTTCTTAATGATCTCGGTGCCAGGACGCAGCATCAGGTGGAAGGTGTTGCCCAGGCAAATCTGAGCGCCTGTGGCGTCCAGCTCTTCAGGAGTCATGCCTTTGACGGTGCCGTAGGTACCGACTGGCATAAAGGCAGGCGTTTCGACCACACCGCGGTCAAAGGTCAGACGGCCACGACGGGCTTTGCCGTCTGTGGTCAATAATTCAAATTTCACGTTGTTACCTCATAAGGCCAGAAAAACAGTCCGGCTCGTCGCGCCCGATTGTAGCAGAAGGCAGGACGGATCCCTACCCTGCTTGCAAAGGGCTAAATAATCAGCATGGCGTCGCCATAGGAATAAAAGCGGTACTGCTGTTCAATCGCCACCTGATAGGCCTGCATCACATAGTCTTTCTGACTGAAAGCGCTGACCAGCATAATCAGGGTGGACTCCGGTAAATGGAAATTGGTCACCAGGCCATCAATCAGCTGAAACTCGTAACCAGGGTAAATAAAGATCTGGGTGTCGCCACTGTAAGGCTGCAGTGGCAAGCCCTGCGCTTTGGCGATTTGCGCCGCCGATTCCAGCGAACGTACAGAGGTGGTCCCCACAGCAATCACCTTATTGCCACGTGCTTTGCAGGCGGCAATGGCATCGACCACCTGTTGCCCCACCTCAATGTATTCAGCATGCATTTTATGCTCAAGCACATTGTCGACCCGTACTGGCTGAAAAGTGCCTGCCCCAACATGCAAAGTAACAAAGGCCGTTTCTACGCCTTTGGCTTTCAGCGCCGCCAGCAAGGGCTCATCGAAGTGCAAACCAGCGGTTGGCGCCGCCACAGCTCCGGGCTTTTCGTTATAGACAGTCTGGTAACGCTCTTTGTCTTCTTCGCTGTCCGGCCTGTCGATGTAAGGAGGTAACGGCATATGGCCTATGCGTTCCAGCATACTGAGCAACGGCTCGTCCCCCTGCAGCTCCAGCTCAAACAAGGTGTCATGCCGCTCACGCATGGTCAGTCGGGTGTTTTCATCCAGCAGAATGTCAGTGCCAGGTTTGGGCGCTTTACTGGCGCGGCAATGTGCCAGAAAACGCCGCTCATCCAGCATACGCTCCAGCAAAATCTCGACTTTACCGCCTGAGGCTTTCTGACCAAATAAACGGGCCGGGATCACGCGGGTATTATTAAATACCAGCAAATCCCCGGGCCGGACCTGATCAAGCAGTTGGGTAAACACCAGATGCTGCAATTCACCGCTATGGCGGTCCATTTTCAGCAAACGACTGCTGGAACGTTCTGTTTTAGGGAAACGGGCAATCAGCTGCTCGGGCAGCTCAAAAGAGAATTCTTTGATATGCATAAGGTTCAGTCCGCTTTACCGACAAACTAAGGCCTGCACCGGATGCACAGGCCGGCGCAGTGTACAAAGCTCAGACTGGAACAACAAGGCTTTTGGCGGTTAACCCGTGCATTTATGCTGCAGCACTTCAGCAATCAATTGGGCCATTTGCCGGTAGCTGCGCAGTTTGCTGGAAGTAGGACGCCAGGCAATGCCAATATCGCGATGCGCCTGGCTGGCTCCCGGGTTTTGTGCCACCAGCTCAGTGCCAGCCAGCAAGCCACTGTTAATCGCCATTTGCGGCATAAAAGTCACCCCCAGTTTGTTGTTCACCATTTGGGTTAAGGTGTGCAGACTGGTGGCGAAAAAGGGGTTCACTTTGCGGTTGTCTTCCAGCTCACAGGCCTTGACCGCATGGCCTGTCATGCAGTGCTCGCGCTCCAGCAAAAAGATGCTTTCATCGGGCCACTGGCTGATATCCTGCTCAAAACCACGGTCCAGCCAGTCCTGATGCAACACCAGCTTAAAAGGGTCCTGCGCCAGCACCTGGGTATGTAAAGTACCGGTGTCGTAAGGCAACGCCAGCAACACCAAATCCAGCCGGCCTTCAATCAGAGAGCGTAAGGAGTTTTCCGTGGTGTCTTCCCGCAGCAACAATTGCAATTCCGGGAAACGCTCCTTGGCCAACGCCATCACTTCACTCAAAACAAAAGGTGCTATGGTCGGAATACAGCCCAGACGGAGTGGCCCGGCCATTGGCTTGCCCTGACATTTGGCGAACTCGGCCAGTTCTTCGCATTGTTCTACGATGTAACGTGCCTGACGCACCACATCTTCACCCAGAGGGGTAAAAATAAAGGTTTTGTGATCCCGCTCCAGCAACTGCGCATCCAGGGTTTCTTCCAGATTGGCAATAGCGGCACTTAAAGTCGACTGACCTATGTAACAGGCTTCAGCGGCTTTGCCAAAGTGTTGATGTTCGTGCAACGCCAACAGGTATTGCAGCTGCTTGATACTGGGAACTCGTTTCATCTTTAATTCCAATCAGAAACTGGCTTTTCTCCAATTTAATCGAATACAAACCAAATAGCCAGCCCTCTGTCTTTCGTCGCTGAAGCGGGGGGATAGCCAAAAGCGGGCAATAAAAAACCCGGTCGAAACCGGGTTTTTTATTGCGGAGGCGGTTAAGCGCCCACAATGGCCTGGATCAGGTAGAAGAACAGAATCGCCAGGGCTGCGCCCACAGGCAGCGTCACCACCCAGGACACAAAGATATTGCGGATCACACTCAGGTTCAGCGCGGCAATACCACGGGCAAGGCCTACGCCCAACACAGCACCGACCAGCGTCTGAGTGGTGGAAATAGGCAAACCTAAACCAGAGGCGATCACCACTGTACTGGCGGCAGCAATTTCAGCGGCAAAACCACGGCTTGGCGTCAGGTGCGTAATGTTCTCACCTATGGTCCGAATCACTCTGGCCCCTAAAGTCGCCAGACCCAGCACGATGCCAACAGCGCCCAAAGGTAAAATCCACCAGTCCAGCGCCACTTTATCCAGAATTTGTCCACCAGACTGAATAATACCGACCACAGCCGCCAAAGGACCAATGGCATTGGCCACATCGTTTGAACCGTGAGCAAAAGCCATACAGCAGGCGGTGAAAATCATCAGAATACCGAAGATCCGCTCCACGTTGGTGAAGTGCATTTCTTTATCGGCTTCCGGATCAATTTTCAGGCGACTGATGGCAATTTTACCAATCAGACCAATGACCAGCGCTATGGCGACACACAGGGCCAGACCTTCGCCCGTAGTGAGTTTCAGACCGACGTGTTTCAGACCTTTACTGACAGTGACAAAAGCCATAATAAAGGCGGCAAACACCATATAAAACGGCACGTATTTTTTCGCCGCTTCCAGCGGATGCTCGGTGTCAAAAATCAGCCGCTGTGCGCTCATAAAAATCAGGTACGCCAGAATACCGGACAACACTGGGGTCACCACCCAACTGCCCACTATGCTGCTGACTTCTTCCCAGTGCACATATTCAGTGCCCACACCCACAGAGGCGAAACCAATAATGGCGCCAACAATAGAGTGCGTCGTCGACACAGGCCAGCCAAAATGGGAGGCAACTAACAACCAGGTACCGGCTGCTAATAACGAACCAATCATACCGTAGACCAGCAGTTCAGGCACAGCGTTAAAGGCTTCAGCATCCACAATGCCACTGCGGATGGTGGAGGTGACTTCACCGCCCGCTAACCAGGCACCAGAGGCTTCAAAAATGGCTGCCACGATCAGCGCTTGTTTCAGCGTCAGCGCTTTCGACCCCACAGAGGTGCCCATGGCGTTGGCCACATCGTTGGCGCCCACACCGTAAGCCATAATAAAACCAAAAAGGGCGGCCACCAGGATCAGGATAAAACCGCACTGAGATAAAATTTCCATTGCTAAAAAGTTCCCGGAGTTAACGCGCTAACATGATTTCAAGGCGCGACCCTACTTTCAGAGCCGTATCTGCCAGATCCCCCACCCATTCCAGGGTTCGGTACAGGAACATCACGTCAATGGGGTTCAGCTCTGCTTCGGCTTTGCGCACAAATTTGCGCAGACTGATTTGCATCTGGTCCGTGTCGTGTTCAATTTCATCGATGCGCTCGACCATCTTGATCACCAAATCCACTTCACGGCCACGGAAACCGGTTTCCAGTAACTCGTCCAGCTCGTTGATGGCTTCACTCGCCAATGCCACAGCATCCAGGCAGCGCTCCAGGTAAGTTTTAAATTCGGTTTGAATAGGGGCAGGAATTTCCAGCTCGCGACCCAGCACCCGGCCGGTGATATCTTTTGCTTTGTTGGCAATTTTGTCCTGCTGGGACACCAATTCCAGAATATCCGTTCTGTCGACAGGTAAAAACAGGCCACGTGGCAAATGCACACGAATGTCCCGTTTTAATTTGTCAGCGTCTTTTTCCATAGCAACAATAGCTTTACGTACTTCAGCCGCCTGATCCCAGTCTTTGGCATAAGCTGCATCAAAAAACGGAACCAATAATTTGCTGGCTTCATGGACTTTACGAATATGCTCCTCAATAGGTTTTATTGGGGACTTCGCAAAAACCGCCAAAAAATGATTTGGCATAAAAAAGTGCCTCATGTTGTTAGGTGGACCAATGTCGGCGCGCATTGTACTGCAATCAAACCGCAATAAAAACGCTAAAAAGCATGCCTGGATCAATTTAGCCTAAGTCAATGCTTTTGCGCCTTTTATAGTGGTTTTATATGACAAATTGACGTGAAATCATAAAAAAAACGCCTTGAAATCAAGGCGCTTTTTTAACGGAAAAATGTCAGCTGCGGGCATCCTGTTCCAGTTTGTCCTCGTCGGCATGACGGACGTCTTTGCCTTTGACCAGAAACACTATGTACTCAGCAATATTTTTGCAGCGATCGCCAATACGTTCCATCGAACGGGCGGACCACAATACATTCATGATTTTAGGAATAGAACGTGGGTCTTCCATCATGTACGTCATCAGCTGACGGGTGATGGCTTCGTACTCACGGTCGACTTTTTTGTCTTCACGGTGCACGGCTAAAGCGGCTTCCACGTCCATCCGGGCAAAGGCATCTAATACGTCGTGCAGCATTTGCGCAACATGACGGCCCATATTGTCCAGATTCACCAGCAAATCCTGTTGGGCACTGTTAAAGGATTCCAGCGCCACTTTGGCAATACGCTCGGCTTCATCACCAATACGTTCCAGGTCGGAAATGGTTTTGATGATGGCCATAATCAAACGTAAATCGCTGGCGGCCGGCTGGCGTTTGGCGATAATGCGGGTGCATTCGTGATCAATCTTCAGTTCCCAGTCATTCACCTTCAGATCGTTGGTAATCACCTGACGGGCTAAATCAGCATCGCCACCGGCTATCGCATTCAGCGCATCAGCCAGTTGCTGTTCGATTAAACCGCCCATCGCCATCACGTGATTGCGGACCTGCTCTATCTCCTCATTAAACTGACTGGAGATGTGTTTAGTCAGATTCATTTTATCCATATGCTACTCCTGGATGTCAGGCCCTGATTAACCGAAACGGCCGGTGATATAGTCTTCGGTCTGTTGCTGCGACGGGTTGGTAAACATCCGGTTGGTCGCATCAAATTCAATTAAATCACCCATATACATAAAGGCAGTATAGTCCGATACCCGCGCCGCCTGCTGCATATTGTGTGTAACAATGACAATGGTGTACTTGTCTTTCAGCTCATAAATCAGCTCTTCAATTTTCAGCGTGGAGATGGGGTCGAGCGCCGAGGCCGGTTCATCCAGCAGCAGAACCTCAGGTTCTATCGCAATAGCGCGCGCAATCACCAGACGTTGTTGCTGACCACCGGACAGACCAAAAGCGTTGTCGTGCAGACGGTCTTTCACTTCATTCCACAGAGCCGCACCTTTCAGTGAGTTTTCCACCACTTCATCCAGAATACGTTTGTCCTTCACGCCTTGCAGGCGCAGGCCGTACGCCACGTTTTCATAAATGCTTTTCGGAAAGGGGTTTGGCTTCTGAAACACCATACCCACCTGACGACGTAGCTCGGCCACATCCACTTTCGGGTCGTAAATATTTTGCGAATCCATCAGGATCTGACCTTCAATACGGCAGATATCGACTAAATCGTTCATCCGGTTAAAGCAACGCAACAAGGTCGACTTACCGCAGCCTGAAGGACCGATAAAGGCCGTCACACGCTTCTCCGGGATTTGCATATTGATGCTTTTCAGCGCCAGCGAATCCCCATAATACAGTTTCAGATCATTGACCTGCAGTTTGATTTTTTCGTCGGTCAGACTGATTTCTTTTTCTACAGGGACAGTCAGATTGTCTTGAGTCATGTTGGTTACCATCTAAAAATTCGTTAATTCAGCTCGTGTTTGACGTATCAGTGGCGGTTAGTCCGAATCACTGCGGTATTTCTCACGCAGGCGGTTACGCAGATAAATCGCCGACATATTCAGGATCACAATCAGGACCACCAGTACCAGCGCTGTGGCATACAACAGCGGCCGGGATGCTTCCACGTTCGGGCTCTGGAACCCCACATCAAAGACATAGAAGCCCAGGTGCATAATTTTCTGTTCCAAATGGATAAAGGGGAAGTTACCGTCAATAGGTAAGGTCGGCGCCAGTTTCACCACCCCCACCAGCATCAGCGGTGCCACTTCGCCTGCAGCACGGGCGACCGCCAGGATCAAACCTGTCATCATGGCCGGTGTCGCCAGTGGTACCACCACTTTCCATAAAGTCTCTGATTTCGTCGCCCCCAATGCCAGACTGCCCATACGGATAGTGCTGGGAATACGCGACAACCCTTCTTCGGTGGACACAATCACCACAGGCAAGGTTAACAACGCCAGGGTTAATGAGGCCCAGAACAGACCCGGCGTGCCGAAGGTCGGAGAAGGCAGGGCTTCCGGGTAAAACAGTTGGTCAATGCTGCCGCCCATAATGTAGACAAAGAAACCCAGACCAAAGACGCCATACACGATGGAAGGCACGCCCGCCAGGTTATACACCGAAATGCGGATAATCTTCAGCAAGGGGCCTTGTTTGGCGTATTCACGCAGGTAAATAGCGGCCAGCACACCAAAGGGGGTCACGATAATGGACATCAGGATCACCATAGTGACGGTGCCGAAAATCGCCGGGAAAATACCGCCTTCGGTATTGGCTTCGCGTGGTTCATCCCACAGGAAGTTACCAACGGACACAAAATACTGGCCTAGCTTTTCCATCACCGTCATATCGTTCGGCAGATGTGCACGCACAATATTGGCCAGCGAAATGCTGACTTCCCGGCCATCGCCGGTACGGGCAATCAGCTGATCGCGGTTCGACTGCGCACGCAGTTCGTCCAACCGCTTTTGGATCACCTCATAGTCGGCATTTAAGGCTTGACGCTCTGCGTCGGCTTCGGCACGAAAGGCGGCCAGCTCAGCGTCGCTGGCTTTATTCAACACCAGCTTGCGCTCGTTCAGCCGCAGTTTTTCAATACCATTGTTGATTTGAGAAATCTCATTTTTCTCAATCGACTTCATTTCAGCAAAAATCTGGTTGGCCCGCTCAATGCGTTGTTGCAGTTCACCCCATAAAGCAGCACCTTCGGCAATCACCTGGCCATTTTCGGTCAGTCGCAGCGGAAACCCATAAAAATTACCGCGTTCACGCCGTTCCAGTGCAATGGCCCCCAGCGGAGTGGTCCAGCCGCTGATTTCGTAATCCATATACCAGGCGAAATCACGGCCGTAGACATCCCGGTTGCCCACTTTCACTAAGTAACGGGTCACGCTGTCACGGCCTTCCGGCACTGTGGCACCGGCTTCACGCACCATAGTGGCCGACACCAGTTCTGAGCGCACCATTTCACCCAAAATGGTTTTAGGTTCGCCCTGCTCAGGCGTCCATTGGGTTTGCTGTAAATCCGCAGGCCAGAAGTGACTGCCTCCGCGTACGGCTATCAGGCCCAGAATACCAATCACCATCACCAGACAAAGCGCAATAGCGCCGCCATTTAACCAGATCCAGGGGGTTCCTGATCTAAACCAAGCTCTCATGACTACGGCCCCTTACAGATTGCTAAAACGTTGGCGTAAACGTTGGCGTATCACTTCCGCCAGCGTGTTAAATACAAAGGTAAACACAAAGAGCACCAGCGCAGCCAGGAACAATACGCGGAAGTGGGTACTGCCCACTGCAGTTTCCGGCAGCTCCACCGCAATATTGGCCGACAAGGTACGCATACCTTCGAAGATACTGAAATTCACCACTGGGCTGTTGCCTGTTGCCATCAGCACTATCATGGTTTCACCCACAGCGCGGCCAAATCCCACCATTACAGCAGCAAATACACCTGGGCTTGCCGTCGGTAACACCACACCCACCATGGTTTGCCAGGGTGTAGCACCCAGCGCCAGCGAGCCCTGGGTTAAATGCCGCGGCACGTTGAAAATGGCATCTTCCGCAATAGAGAAGATATTCGGGATCACCGCAAAGCCCATCGCAATACCTACAATCAGCGCGTTACGCTGGTCATAGTTCATGCCATTGTCGGTAAACCACTGACGCAGGCTGCCGCCGAAGAAGCTATGGTCAATCACCGGGCTTAAACTGACGGCCAGATAACCAAACAGCATAATCACAGGCACCAGAATAGCGGCTTCCCAGCCCAGGCCCAGTTTATTACGCACGGACTCCGGCATATAACGCCACAGGTACGCCACCAGCAGCATCACAAAAGGCATCAGCAATAAAATGGCGAAGACCGCACTTAAATACTCTTCAACAAAAGGCGCCAGCCATAAACCAGCCAGAAAGCCCAGAATGACCGTTGGCAGGGCCGCCATAATTTCAATGGTTGGCTTGACCTTGCCGCGCAGTGCCGGCGTCATAAAGTACGCCACATAAATGGCACTCATAATGGCCAGCGGGGTGGCAAACAACATGGCAAAAAAAGCCGCTTTTAAAGTCCCCAGTGCCAGTGGCACCATGCTCATTTTGGCTTCAAATTCATCTGACCCTGCCGAGGCTTGCCAGATGTATTCGCCCTGAGCACGGCCTTCGTACCAGACTTCATTCCACAGCGCTTTGTAGGACACGTCCGGGTGAGCATTGTCCAGTTCATAGTTCACCGTCTGGCCTTGTGGCGTCAGCACCAGCAGACTGGTGTTGATAGGAGAGACAGCGATCTGGCTTGCCTCAATGCCATCGTCCAGCGCCTCTAAAAATAAGGTGCGGGCCGAGGTGCCATAGTGAATCCCCAAAGTGCCTTTGGCGTCGATGGCCAAAAAGCCTTTGCGGGAATACTCAGGTTCAATCTGGCTAATAGCAGCCGGGTGCTGTTCAAAACTGCGAATGTGCTTTAAATCAAAGTTATTGTGCTCATCCCGTACCAGGAACCACTGACTTAATTGGCCATCGGACGAGCCCACAATCAGGGAGACAGTGCCGACCAAAAACTCCAGTGCGGTAATTTTCTGGCCCGAAGCCACAGCGGCCACCTTCTGCACCAGACGGGCATGGGCTGGGTCCTGAATGCTGTAGTAGTGGATCTGCCCCTGCTCATCGGCCACAAACAGACTCTGGAAAGTGCTGTCAATCAGCAGCCGGCTGGCGGAAGCCGGAGCATCCGGTATCTGATAGTCGGTGCTGACCACTGTGGTTTCGCCCGTCAGAAAAGCCGTTTCCGCCACCAGCGAGGTCAGCAGTAAACGACCGTCTGCGGTATAAGCGGCCAGCACCCGGTTCTCGTCTTTTTCCTGAATGGCCACCGCAGTTAATGCCTGCCCCATCGGGTCCAGCTGCACAGGCTCCTGCCCCAGCGGGTAACTGACTTTCGGGCTGATCTGACGCAGGTCTTCTGGATAACTCAGCAGGTACTCATGTTTGACGACAAAAGCTTTACCGTCAGACAACCCCAGGACCAAAGTACCTGTTCTGGGATCTGCCTTACCAAAAGAGCTCACTGTCACACCAGCGGGCAATGGCAATTGAACTTTTTGTTTCACTTCACCGCTTTGCGCACTGAAAAACACCAGTTCAGCCTGGTCAGTCACAGAGAGAGCAATTTCACCATACCGCTCCAGACTGCTGAACAACGGCTTTTGCACCGGGCTTTGGTAGGTTTTGTTCTGTTCCACAGAGGCCGACGAAAACATAGGGCCCACTTCAGAAAACAGGTAAACAAAAATAGTGGCAAAAGCCAGCACCACACTGATGCCGGCAAAGCTGATGCCGTATTTGGAGATTTTATCTTTGGCAGAGCGCCAGCGCCGTAAACGGGCCCGGCTCTCCCCGGTTGGTAACAGGGACTGCACAGAAGTCACTTCTGCTTGCTCCTGGTTAGCTTGGGTTGAATGCATAGTTGCGATACCACCAGTGACTAATTTAATGGTCGCAACTATAGTTCAGTTTTGTGTCAGAAATATTACATCGGGCCATTTTTGTCACACAACTGAAACTTAACTGAAATATTTAGTTGCAGGTTCAGACTAAGCTTCTGATCCAAGTAAAGAATCCACCTTCTGAAGAAGGTGGCTTTGCAGTAGGCCCCTCGAAG
>NZ_JBBIQL010000027.1:0-62176 GCF_037442345.1 Rheinheimera sp.
TACGCAAGCGCTAAAATGACATTTTGATGATAACCACGCTCAACCGCTCAATAAACAAGCAAAGCGGAGAAATAAACCACAAAACAGCAGAAAAGGCCGCAGCAGCGGCCCTGAGTTTGCTCTGAAAAGCGCAATCAGAAGGTATACATAGCGCTGAACTGCACCCGGTTTAAGTCACCATCAGCCCCTGACACCACTTCGCGGGTGGCATGACGCAATTCAACGCCGTACATCAATTTGCTGGCAGCCTGATAAATCAGGTTCACGGCAATACTACTGGTCTTGTCAGTGACAGTCCCCCCAGTCAAAGCTGAGTCATTGTCGATACTCTGTGCCGAATAAATGAAGCTTGAACGCCATTTGTCATCCCACATATGTCGGTACGCCAGCGCATAGGCGGTTACCGGAATAGCATCCAGAGTCCCGTCAGCAGCTATCACGGCATCGTTACTGGTATTCAGGCCAATATAACGACCAATGCCCTCCCCTGTATTCACCGTGAAGCGAATGTCGTCTTTGGCTGACAGGTTGTACTTACCGGAGATGGACACACCATACCCATTGGTCTGATCGTCGATCCCCGCAGCCATATTTTCATAAGCAATTTCGCGGGCCAGCACAGCAACAGCAACTGAGCCCCAGGTATCAGCGAAGTTATACTTTAAGGTCAGATCCGGAATACTATTATCATCTGTGACAATACGGGCACCGCCACCAAAAGGTGTAATAGTGCTTTCCGGGTTTTCTGCCGACACCGACCAGCTGCCCGAGGTATAACGCACTTGTGCCTGACGGTTAAACACAGAACCGTCCGTGTTCCCCACAAAGTCCAAACTGTCAGGTAAAGATGCGACATCCATAAAGTTCGACCAGGTCTGACCGAAAATCCAACCATCGTAGCTAATAAACGCATGGCGGACTTCCGGCGAATAACCGTTGGTGATCCGCTCATCACCTATAGGTGTGGTCATCATGTCAAACTCAATGCGGCCAGTAATGGTTTTACCATTATCCAGTTTGGTTGCACTGTTAAAGAAGAAACGGGACTGACGGGCATGCGCATCAAACTTACCGGATTCGCCCTCCCCTCCTACCGGAGTCAGGCTAGGGACATAAAATTCACGACCGATCCCGGTAGCCAGGTCACCATCCGGTGTATCTGTGTATAAGAAATCAAGCTTAATGTAACCGCCATAGGTAAATTCAGTATCACCAAAGGTGACTGCCGCCTGAGTTGGGGCACTTAAGGTGGCGAGGCTCAGCCCCACAGCTACTGCCAGAGTGTTTTTTGTAAGCATTGTTGTTGTCTCCAGGTCCTGATTGATTTGTTTTTGTAAATATGGCGTTTCAACTCTGGTCACTAAAAACGCTTCCAACAATTAGCCTTTAGTCGCAGATGTATTTTTATCCTTGACCGGCAGCCGCTACAGCAGTTTTGGCTAGACTAATGTCTAATATGGCCGCTGTAGCGAAACAGGTAGAACGAAGACCATGACTTATCAGAACGTGACTTTTTATCACGTCACCACAACAGGGGAACTTATTTATGACTCAAGCCCAGCTTTATCCAGTGCCCGCAAAGGCCAAGGCCAGCGCCCTGGTCACTCACGAGCAATATCTGGCGATGTATCAGGAATCCGTTGAACAACCGGAGCAGTTTTGGGCTAAACAGGGTCAGCGCATTCACTGGTTTACACCTTTTACCAAGGTTAAGGACACCAGCTTTGAGTTGGGTAAGGTGCATGTGAATTGGTTCAGTGACGGCAGCCTGAATGCAAGCTACAACTGCCTCGACCGCCACTTGCCAGAACGAGCCAATCAGGTGGCTTATTATTGGGAGGGGGATGAGCCTGGTGTGCAAAAGGCCGTCACATATCAGGAGCTTTATGACGAAGTCTGTCAGCTTGCCAATTCCATGCGCAAGCTGGGTGTAGGCAA
This sequence comes from Rheinheimera sp., assembly GCF_037442345.1. Lineage (GTDB taxonomy): Bacteria > Pseudomonadota > Gammaproteobacteria > Enterobacterales > Alteromonadaceae > Pararheinheimera. The sequence goes on from NZ_JBBIQL010000027.1 coordinate 1,939, forward strand.
AGGGGATCGTGTCACTGTCTATCTGCCGATGATCCCACAAGCGGCTGTCGCCCTGCTCGCCTGTGCCCGCATTGGTGCTGTGCATTCGGTGGTCTTTGCCGGCTTCTCGCCGGATGCACTGGGCAGTCGTATAGTGGATTGCAACTCCAAACTGGTGATCACTTCCGATCAGGCTGCCCGCGGCAGTCGCTTAACCTATTTAAAAGACAACACCGATCAGGCACTCAGCCATCTGGGTGACAGCAATCCGGTGCAACATGTCATTGTGGTAAAACATGTCGGCGAGAATATTGACCTGCACCCGGGCCGCGATCTGTGGTACCACGAGCTTATTGCCGCAGAACCGAAGCAGTGCGAACCTGAAGTGATGAACGCCGAAGACCCGCTGTTTATTCTCTATACCTCAGGCTCCACAGGCAAACCCAAAGGTGTGCTGCATACCACAGGGGGGTATATGGTGTGGGCCTCAATGACCCACCAGTATGTATTTAACTATCAGCAAGGCGACATTTACTGGTGTGCCGCTGACGTGGGCTGGGTGACAGGCCACACCTATATTGTCTATGGCCCTTTGGCTAACGGCGCGACCAGCGTGTTATTTGAAGGGGTACCAACCTACCCAAGTGTAAAACGTATTGCACAGGTCATCGACAAATACAAAGTCAACATTCTTTATACGGCGCCAACTGCTATTCGTGCTTTGATGGCACATGGCACTGTGCCTGTTGAAGGTGCAGATTTATCCTCGCTCAAAATACTTGGCAGTGTCGGCGAACCTATTAACCCGGAAGCATGGACCTGGTACCACGATAAATACGGCAAAGGCCAGTGCCCGATCGTCGACACCTGGTGGCAAACGGAAACCGGCGGCATCCTGATCACACCATTACCTGGCGCTACTGACCTGAAACCGGGCTCCGCAACACGACCATTTTTTGGTGTAAAACCAGCCATTGTCAGTAATGAGGGCGAAATTCTCGAAGGCGCAGCTGAAGGCAACCTGGTGTTACTGGATAGCTGGCCTGGTCAGATGCGCAGCGTCTTTGGCGATCATGAACGTTTCGAACAAACTTACTTCAGCACCTATAAAGGCATGTACTTTACCGGAGATGGCGCCAAACGGGACGAAGACGGTTATTACTGGCTGACAGGGCGAGTGGACGATGTACTGAATATTTCCGGCCACCGTTTAGGCACTGCAGAAATCGAAAGCTGCCTGGTGGCTCATGAAGCCATTGCTGAAGCAGCTGTGGTGGGTTACCCGCATGACATCAAAGGCCAGGGCATTTATGTCTTTGTGGCACCTCGGGTCGGTGTGGAGCCAAGTGATGATTTAACCAAAGCGGTACGGGACTGGGTACGTAAAGAAATATCCCCTATTGCGTCGCCGGATCTGGTGCAATGGACACCGGCGTTACCCAAAACACGTTCAGGCAAAATAATGCGCCGCATTTTGCGTAAAATTGCCGCCAATGAGTACGATCAATTGGGTGATATCTCGACCCTGGCCGATCCGTCTGTGGTTGAACACTTGATCCAAAACAGGTTAAACCGTTAAGCTCCCCGTACTAATGCCACCATTTTTTAAATGGTGGCAATATCTTAGCTAAACCCGGTCACGGCCGGGTTAGGAGTTTAAATGGCCAAACTCATTGTCGCTGACGATCACCCTTTGTTTCGTAATGCGCTGATCCACGCCATCAGTAATACCTTTGTCACCAAGGCCACCATTGAAACCGATAGCTTTGAGGCTACCTGTACAGCGCTGGAGCAACACCCTGACGCCGATTTGTTATTGCTGGACCTGCATATGCCGGGCAACTGCGGTTTCCTTGGATTGATCCAACTGCGTAAACAATACCCTACTCTGCCCATTGTGGTTATTTCTGCCAGCGAAGACACGGATGTGATCCGGCGCGTGATGTCTTTTGGCGCTTCAGCTTTTATTCCCAAATCGGCCCATCCGGCCGAAATTGGCAAAGCGCTCAGTGCCGTGATGGACGGTGAACTTTGGGTGCAACCGGCTTTGCGCGCTCAGGTATTGGATCACCATAACCAGACAGACCTTGATTTGGCTGCAAAAGTCGCCGAGCTGACGCCACAACAATACAAGGTGTTGTTTTATCTGACCGAGGGCTGGCTGAATAAACAAATCGCCTATGATCTGCATATTTCTGAAGCCACGGTGAAAGCCCATATTACGGCTATATTCCGTAAACTTGGAGTGACCAACAGAACCCAGGTGGTGATCCAGGCTCAGCGTCTGCAACTGGAACCCCCTGCAGACAAGTTGCTGACGACATCCTTCTGACCCCTGAACCTGCTGCGGTATCAGGGGTTAAACTCTTCCATAAAAATCTGCCAGAACGCCAGAAACAATGCCGCCACCATAGGGCCCAGAACAAATCCATTAATGCCCATCAGCGACAGGCCACCCAAAGTGGAAAATAACACCAGGTAATCCGGTAATTTAGTGTCTCGCCCCACCAATAAAGGCCGCAGTATATTGTCGGCCAGACCAATCACCAACGCACCATAAGCCAGCAGAATACTGCCGACCACCCATTCGCCTGTGCCATACAAATACAGGGATACTGGCGCCCAGACCAGCGCAGCACCTACCGCCGGCAGCAGTGATAAGAAGGCCATCACCACCCCCCACAGCACAGGGGCAGGCAATTCCAGCAGCCAGAAAATAAAACCACCCAAAGCCCCCTGCACCACGGCCACCACCAGATTGCCTTTGACTGTGGCTCTGGTTACTTCAGCAAATTTGGCAAACAACAAACGTTCGCGTTGATCCCCCAGTGGCAGCGCCTTCACCATTAATTCCACCAGATGGTGGCCTTCACGCAGCAGGAAAAAGGCCAGATACAGCATCAGGCACAAATCCAGCACAAAACCAAAGGTATTTTGCCCAATGGCCAGGGCCTCTTTGGCCAGCATACGGCTGGCCTCCACTGCAGCGGACGAAACACGCTCCCTTAACTCACCGGTTTCAATGCCAAACCGGTTTAACAGCTCAGTGAATGCAGGAAAGGCCTGACGAATGGTTTCAATAAATTCGGCGGGGTTAATTTCTCCACTTTTGATTTTGTCGTAAAACAGCGCCCCTTCCTGAATAAAAGCGGTGCTGATGGCCAGCACAGGCAAGACCACCACCAAGACACACATAACTAAGGTAAGCAGCGCTGCCGTGTTTGGTCTGTCTCCTATCCAGCCCAGTAACAACCGTTGCACCGGGTAAAAAATGACGGTAATGGCACAGGCCCAGAAAATACTGCCCCAAAACGGTTCCAGTACCCAGCCAAAAGCCAAGCTGACCAGCACCAGCATCAGTAAGAAAAAACGTTGTTCCAGTTTGGCTTGCATACTCATCCTTGTCTGAGGTTTTAGCGGTTCGCCTCTATTCTACGAGGCCGTTCCTTTGGTTTTCAAATGATTAATCCCTGCCCTCAGCGCTGCTGGTTTAATGGGTTTGGCCAGGAACAGCAGGCCCGCATCTTTGGCGCGCTGCGCCAAATCGGGTTCAGGTGCTGCTGACACTAAAATACCAGGGACGCGCCCCCAAATCTGCAGCAACTGATGATACAGCTGCAGGCCGTTGAAATCCTGGCCCAGCTGGTAATCCAGGATCAGTAAATCAGGTTTGTTCAGTTGCGATGCTTGTTCCAGCAGTTGTTCTGCCCGGACATAACAACGCACCTGCCCCAACTTCCACTGCTCCAGCAGCAGTTGCAGCGCGGCCAGATTGGAGCTGTCATCATCCACGCAGCACACAGTCCAGTCCGGCAACACCGTGCTTGTATTGACCAGCTCAGCGGCCACCTGCTCACGCCGCTGCGGGCTTAGCGGCAACCAAAGGCTAAAGACAGTGCCTTTACCAACTGTGGAACGCACTTCTATTTTATGCCCCAACAGCCGTGCCATCCGCTGCACAACTCCAAGCCCCAATCCTACGCCCTGCTGCCCTCTGGCCGTACTGTCCACCCGGTAAAAATCAGCAAAAATATGCTGCAACTCCTGCTCTGCAATTCCGGGGCCGGAATCCCAGATCTGCAACAGCAGCTGCCCTGAGCGCCGGCGACAACTGACCAGCACTTTGCCTTTTGCCGTGTATTTAACCGCATTGGACAGAATATTCTGCACGATGCGGCGTAAATAGGTGCTGTCACTTTCCACCTGCCAGTCGGAAAAATACCGGCGGATCTCCAGCTGTTTCTGACTGGCGAGCAGGCTGAATTCATCCAGCAGTGGGGTTAACAACTGCCGGATTTGCACGGTCTGTTTTTTCGGCAGCAACCGGCCATCGTCCAGCCGGGCTATATCCAGCAAGGTGCCAATCAGCTCTTCGGTGGCTTTCAGAGAATTATCCAGCTGGCTGACGACTGTCTGCTGTTTGTCCGACAGGCTGCCATCCTGCAAGGCTGCGGTAAATAATCGGGCCGCGTTCAATGGCTGCAGAATGTCGTGACTGGCCAGCGCTAAAAAGCGCGTTTTGGAAGCATTTGCCGCTTCGGCTTCCGCTTTGGCCTGTAACAGCTGCAACTCTGTCTGGCCACGACGCTCCACTTCCTGCAGCAACTCCTGGTTAATTTCACTGATCCGCTGTGTGCGTTCCTGCACCCGCTGTTCCAGATGCTGTTTGGCTTCAGCCAGTTGTTGCACAGCCCGCACATGGTCGGTAATATCAGTAAAGCTGGTGACAAAGCCTCCCCCCGGAATAGGATTGCCGCGCATTTCTATCACGCTGCCATCTGGCCGGACCCGCTGAAACACGTGGGGAGTGCCTTTTTGCATATGGCCTATGCGTTTGGCTACATGCTCTTCGGGGGCTCCCTCACCAAAAAGCCCACGTTCAGCATTAAACCGCACTATGTCTGCCACGGGCCGGCCAATGCGGATCATACCGTCCGGGTAATCAAACAGCGCCAGGTAAGCCTTGTTCCAGGCCACCAGTTTCAAATCCCGGTCCACCACACTGATGCCCTGGCTCAGGTGTTCCAGCGTGGAAAACAGAATTTTGCGGGAAAACTGAATAGCCTGCGTAGTGTCATCAAACAGGGTTACCACATCCTCCAGTTCCAGCTGCCGGCCTTCGGTGGCCGCGCTGACCACCGCCAGCGCTGAAGCCGCACCTATAACCCCTGCCAGCTCACGTTCAACAAAAGCCACCAGCTCCGGGCTGGCCCACGCCCCCTGATCGTCAGGTTCCGGATAACGGCGGCGAAAATCGGCAATGGCTTCGGCCGTGCGCTGAGCACCAATAAAGCGCTCCAGCAACATCACCACATCGGTGCGACGAATACGCAGCTTTTTGACCGGATTCTCACGATGTTCCAGCGGCAAGGTTGGTTTTACAAACGCAGCGGCCTGCAGCCGGTCTTTGAAATTAACTTTGACCAGCATCGAGCCCAGCAGGTAACAGAACAGATTCAACCCCAATGACCAGAACACGCCGTGACTTAAGGTATCGAGTTCAAGCCCGAACAATGCTGTGGGCCTGAGCAGGTCGACACCAAATAACCCGTACTGGACTATGGAATCCGGCAACACCCCGACGGCCGACAACTGCGGCACCATCAGGCAATAAAACCACAGCAAAAAACCAACAGCCAGACCGGCGTACACGCCAAAGGCATTGCCGTGTCGCCAGTACAGGCCACCAACCACAGCAGGCGCCAGCTGAATCGCCAGCGCAAAGGCCAGCAGACCCGTTTCCGCCAGCTCGTAATTGCGGGCAAATAAGGCGTAATAGCCGTAAGACAGCATCATCACTGTGATGATCATCGCACGACGCACCAGTAAAATAAGGCTGCTGTAATCCTTTTTCAGTTGCTGGCTGGACGGACGGCGCAGGATGGTCGGCATCACCACGTCATTACTGATCATGGTCGAAAGCGCCAGGGTAGAAATAATAATCATCGAGGTTGCGGCGGAAAAACCACCGATAAACACCAGCACACTTAAGGTGTGCCAGCCGGACTGTTCCGGGATCAGCAAAACAAAACTGTCTGCCAATTGACGCTGCTCCGGAAACATCATCATGCCGGTCAGCGCAATAGGGATCACGACCAGCGTCACAATCAGCAGGTAACTGCTGAACCAGCGTCTGGCATGGCGCAAGTGCCGGTGATCGACATTTTCGACAAAACCAACATGAAACTGCCTTGGCAATAAAAAAATTGCAGCCATCGCCAGCACTGTTTTGGTAATAAAAGCCAGCCAGCTTTGTTCTTCATGGTCTGTTTTCAACGCTGTGGCATGTCCACTGAAACTGGACAAGGGCACCTGCTCTGGCAACAACAACCAATACGCCATCAACGCCAGACAGCTTAACGCAAAAAGTTTAACCAGGGATTCAAAGGCAATGGCCACCATCACACCACGATTCTGCTCCGTCAGCGTGACTTTGCGGGTGCCAAACAAAATCGCAAAAATCATCATGGTCACTGCACAAAACCAGGCCGTATCCTGCCACCAGGGCACGTCATGGTCCGCCATACCAGCCCCTAATAACACCTGGTACGAGCTGGCAACAGCTTTGAGCTGAAGGGCGATATAGGGGATCACGACCACCAGACACAACAAAGCCGTGACCAGCGCCATATTTTTACGTTTGCCATAGCGGGCGCTGATAAAGTCGGTAATGGACCCAATATTCTGTTTTTTCGCCACATAGAGCAGCTTAAATAAAAAAGGCTGGGCGAAAACAAAAATCAGGATGGGGCCCAGGTAAATCGGAATATAGTCCCAGCCCTGAGTCACCGCTGTGCCCACTGCACCATAATAAGTCCAGGAAGTGCAGTACACCGCCAGTGCCAGACTATAGAGCAAGCCCCCATACTTTCGTAGCAGATGATCACCGGCATGCCGCTCGCCCCAGTTGGCAATAAAAAACAGCAACCCGACATAAAGCAATGCCAATACAGCGACAATCCACGCAGACAAAGCGTTCTCCTTTTTATTTTTATACGCCTACTGTTGTGTGCCAGCCGCTGAAAGTCAATCTGCGGGCCCTTCACCTTCGACTAAAGTCGGGCTATCGCTGAATAAAGCCCCTGCTATGGTAAACAAGCAAGTCAACAGATTTTTATAACAACCACAATAAACAACAAGAGGAAGACAACATGGCTTTTCAAAGCTCTGAACAGGCGCAGGCCTATTGGCGGGAGAATATCTCGCTGATGCTCAAGCTGCTCGTCATCTGGTTTGCCGTATCTTTTGGTGCAGGCATCCTGCTGGTCGATGTGCTCAACCAAATCCCGTTGTTCGGTTTTAAACTTGGGTTCTGGTTTGCCCAACAAGGTTCTATTTACACCTTCGTGGCGCTGATTTTCGTGTATGTGACGAAAATGAATGCGCTGGACCGTAAGTACAACGTGCACGAAGACTAAGAGGCCCGCCATGGATTTACAGACTTTAACTTACATTATTGTTGGCGCAACCTTTGCGCTTTATATTGGCATCGCCATCTGGGCCCGTGCCGGTTCTACCCAGGAGTTTTATGTCGCCGGTGGTGGCATTTCGCCTTTGGCCAACGGTATGGCCACAGCTGCTGACTGGATGTCTGCCGCCTCCTTTATTTCAATGGCCGGTATTATCGCCTTTATGGGTTACGATGGCTCCGTCTACCTGATGGGCTGGACGGGCGGTTATGTATTGCTGGCGCTCTGCCTCGCCCCCTACCTGCGTAAATTCGGCAAATTTACCGTGCCGGACTTTATCGGTGACCGCTATTACTCGCAAACGGCCCGCACAGTAGCCGTGGTCTGCGCCATTCTGGTGTCCTTCACTTATGTGGCTGGCCAGATGCGTGGGGTCGGTGTGGTGTTTTCCCGTTTCCTGGAAGTCGACATTGATACCGGGGTTATTATTGGGATGGCAGTGGTGTTCTTTTATGCTGTGTTAGGCGGGATGAAAGGCATTACCTACACTCAGGTTGCTCAGTACTGTGTGCTGATTTTTGCTTATATGGTTCCTGCGATTTTTATTTCCCTGATGATCACAGGCCACGTGCTGCCACAGCTGGGCTTAGGCGCCACCCTGACCGATGGCTCTGATACCTACCTGCTGGCCAAGCTGGACGGTTTATCCGCTGAGTTAGGTTTTGCCGCCTACACCGAAGGCACCAAATCAATGGCCGATGTCTTTGCTATTACGGCCGCTCTGATGGTGGGTACTGCAGGTTTACCTCATGTGATTGTGCGTTTCTTCACCGTACCTAAAGTGCGGGATGCCCGTATTTCCGCCGGCTGGGCTTTGGTCTTCATTATGATCCTGTACACCACAGCCCCTGCCATTGGTGCTTTTGCCCGTTACAATATGATCAATACCATCAATGGCCCGGATGCTCAGGGGACCTTAGTGACAGAAGCCCCACAATGGGTGGAAAACTGGTCAAAAACAGGCCTGATTAAACATGAAGATAAAAACGGTGATGGTCGCATGTTCTATTCAGGTGACGAGCGCAACGAGATGACCATTGACCGTGACATTATGGTACTGGCCAACCCGGAAATTGCCCAGTTACCGGATTGGGTTATCGCCTTGGTGGCAGCGGGTGGTATTGCGGCCGCATTGTCGACCGCTGCGGGTTTATTGCTGGTGATTTCAACCTCGATTTCGCATGACTTACTCAAACGAAACCTGATGCCGAAAATCAGCGATAAACAGGAATTGCTGGCCGCCCGGTTGGCCGCCGCCGTAGCCATTATGGTGGCAGGTTACCTCGGCATTAACCCACCGGGTTTTGTGGCGGAGGTGGTGGCATTTGCCTTCGGCCTTGCCGCAGCCAGCTTCTTCCCGGCCATTATTATGGGGATCTTCTATAAGAAGATGAATAAAGAAGGAGCTATTGCCGGTATGGTGGCAGGTATTGTGTTCACTGTAGGTTATATCCTGTACTTCAAAGGGATCTTTATCACTCCGTTGGCTGAGAACAAAGCAGACAACTGGCTGTTTGGTATCTCGCCTGAAGGCATTGGCACCATCGGCATGCTGGTGAACTTTGTAGTGGCCTTTGCCGTCAGCAAAGTGACCAAAGAAGTACCGCAGGATGTGCAGGACATTGTTGAACAAATCCGCTATCCCAAAGGGGCAGGTGCAGCGCAGGCGCACTAATATCCTTAAGGCCAGACAAGGCGTGGCAACACGCCTTGTCTGTTTCAGAGCTTTGACTTTTGTCTGTTGGCTATACCTGACCGCCAAAATTGAAACCTCTTTGCTAAGCACAGGACAGACGCAATGCCAGTTCAGGATGTTGTCCGTTTTTTACACCAGACTCCCCCATTTGATGATCTTGCGCTTCATGTGCTGGAGGAACTATGCCGTGATCTGCAGGTGTATTACGCCAGTCAGGGCGAAACGCTCGCCCCCAAAAACGAGTTGCTGCTGGTCCGGTCGGGCCTCTTTGCACTGCATACCGACCAACAACAGCTGAGCCATCTGCAAAGCGGTGATTTTTACGGCTACCAATTGCTGCTGACAGGGCTGGCGGACCCGGACCGGCTGATTTGTGAAGAAGATGGTTTGCTGTATTTTCTGAGCCAGAGCCGCTTTGACCAGTTGCGTTACCAGTACAAAAATTTTGATTTGTTTTTCCAGCGCCTGTTTGGCCGCCGCTTGCATCTGTACCAGCGCAGTCAGGAACACAGCACTTCAACCTTAAAAGTGGCGGATCTGCTGACCCGCCGGGTGGTGACCATAGCCCCGGAACAGAGCATTCAGCAGGCTGCAGAGTTGATGACCGAACAGCGGGTGTCCTGTTTATTGATAGAACAGCAGAATGAGCTGGTGGGTATTCTGACCGACAGGGATTTGCGCAGCCGGGTGCTGGCGAAAAACCTGCCAGCCTCCACCCAGGTCCTGCAGGTGATGACCAAAAATCCACATAAAATCGAACCGGACCGCTACGCTTTTGAAGCGATTCAGTTGATGAGCCAACACAATATTCATCATTTGGCAGTAGAACGTGATGGCAAAGCCATTGGTGTGCTAACCACCACCGATCTGATCCGCAGTCAGCAGGAACACCCGGTCTTTTTAATCAGCCATATTCACCGCCAGCAAAGCCCAGCGGCTCTTGCCGATAGTCAGACACAGATCCGCGACTTGATGGTCAATCTGGGCCAACAGAAATTACCGGCCTTTGAAGTCAGCAGCATACTGACCAGCATTATGGACGCCCTGACCCAAAGCTGGCTGCGCCTCGCTGAGCAGCGGCTGGGCCCGGCACCTTGTGTCTACAGCTGGCTCTGTTTTGGTTCACAGGCCCGGCGTGACATGTTACCGAGCGCCGATCAGGACAATGCCCTGCTGCTGGAGAAGGAACCAACTGGCGCTGTCGCCGACTACTTCAGCGCGTTGGCAGAGTTTGTCTGTCAGGGGCTGGCCCAATCCGGTCAGGCCTTGTGTCCGGGCCTTATTATGGCCAATCAGCCAAAATTGCGCCTGAGCCTGAAAGGCTGGTCGGCCCGCTTTGCCCACTATCTGCAAAGCCCGGATCCTCAGGCACTGCTCGACAGCAGCATTTTTTTTGACCTGCGTCTGGTGCATGGCAGCAAGGGGTTGTTTAACGCCCTGCAGCAGGACGTGTTGGTGAAAGCCCAGGGCACGGAGCTGTTTTTATTTCATCTGGCCAGAAACGCCACCGAGCGTCAGCCTCCCCTGGGTTTCTTCAAACATTTTCTGCTGGAGCAGGATGGCCGCCAGCGCAAAGGCCTGGATATCAAAAAACGTGGCGTCAGCCTGGTGACCGATCTGGTGCGGGTTTATGCATTGGCTCATGGCATTCATGCGGTCAATACCAAGGAGCGTCTGGCCCAACTGGAGCAACTGGATGCGATCAGCCAGACTCAGCAGCAGAATTTGTCAGGCGCCTATGAGGTGCTGGCTAATCTGCGCTGGCAAGTGCAATGGCAGGATTTACAGCGTGGCCGCCATCTGAGCAATCTGCTGGATCCAACCACGCTGAATTTACTGCAACGGCACCAGCTGAAAGACGCTTTTGCCGTGATCAGCGACGAACAGCAAATTTTGCGGCAACGTTTTTGCCGGGAGTATTAAATGTGGTCCTGGTTTCGTCAGGCACAACCTGTGCACCAGAAAATCCGTCAGTACGAAGCCGTGCGGCCGGACAAATCGGCGCGGGCGCTGGATTGCAGTTATCTGGTGCTGGATTTTGAAACCACAGGGTTGGATCCGGCCAGGCACCATATTGTCAGTGCAGGCTGGGTTTGTATTGAGCAGCAGCGCATTTTGCTGAATTCAGCCCGGTACCAGCTTGTCCGCACCCAGACGTCGGTTGGGCAAAGTGCACTGATCCATGGCCTGCACACCCCAGAGCTGCAGCAGGGGATGGAACTGCATGAATTACTGGACCTGCTGTTGCAGCAAGCGCAGGGCCGGGTACTGGTCAGTCATCACAGCACTCTGGAGCTGAATTTTCTGCGTCAGGCCTGCCTGTATTGTTATGGCCGGCCGGCACGCTTTCGAATGTTGGATACCCTGCGACTGGAGTTGTTCAGGCTCCAATTGCAGGGCCGCCTGGTGGCACAGGATAAACTGACACTGGCCGCTTGCCTGGAACGCCGTCAGTTGCCTGCGATCACCGAACATCAGGCGTTGTCGGATGCCTTTGGTTGTGCCCAGCTGTTTCTGGCCCAGCTGAAAGAACGTGACAGCGGCAGCACTTTGGCTGATTTGCTGGCCCAAAGCCGTTAAGGCAGAAAAAACGGAGGCCAGGATGTTTCAGGACATGGCGCGGCTCGCACCCCGCGCCGGATTGAAAACGTGCATTCCCAGCCTCCGTGACGAACTTTGCCTGGCTTTTGTTGGCCTCTGACCAGAGATAAAGGCAAAAAAACCAGGAAACAATGTTACTTTGTACCAACAAGTAACAAATGTAAAGCTTAAATCGCTAAAAAAACGCACAAAAAATGACATTTTAGATAGACTTCTCAGACGCAATCGAATATCAATATGTTACCAAGTAACCAACTTATTCTGTTATGCACTCATTTGCCTTTGTCTTGTTTGGGCTGATGCTGTCGGTCCCTGTCACTGCTGAACCTTTGCCACTAATTCCAGCACCTGTGCAGCTTCAACAGCAGCCCGGCGTTTTTGTGTTTCCTGCCCGGCTGGCCACCTCGGTGCCAGCCGATGCGGTACTGTTAAAAACCCAACTCAAGCTTTTTGTTCAGCGCAATCAACTGAGCAGCACGCTGAGTTACGTCTCTCCCGAACAGGCACAACTCAGGTTTGACTGGCTGGAACCTCAGCCGGCTTCGCTCAGCAATGCGGCAACGAAAAACCGGGGCGCTTATCAGCTTCAGATCAAGCCGGAGCAGATCCGGGTATTGGCCTCTGACGAGGACGGCTTTTTTTATGCGTTACAGAGCCTGCAACAACTGGTGCAGCGCCCAACCAGACAAGTGACCCAGGTACCGGCCCTGACGATCACCGACTACCCCCGTTTTGCCTGGCGCGGTTTATTGCTGGACAGCGCCCGTCAGTTTCTGCCTTTGCCACTGCTGAAACGGCAGCTGGATTTGATGGCGTCAGTCAAACTCAATGTGCTGCATTTGCATCTGACCGACGATCAGGGCTGGCGTTTTGAATCAAAAAAATTTCCACTGCTGCAACAACGAGGAGGCCGGGACGGTTTTTACAGCCAGACCGAATTAACAGAGCTGGTCGATTACGCCAGGCAACGGGCCATTCGCCTTGTGCCGGAAATCGACTTGCCGGGGCATACCACGGCTCTGGGGCTGGCCTATCCGCATCTGATGGCCGCACCAGCTCCCACCCGCGCCGAAACCCATTGGGGTGTGCACAAAGCAGTGCTGGACCCCAGCAATGAACAGGTTTATCAGTTTTTGGAACAGCTGCTGGCCGAAGTGGCCAGTGTGTTTCCGGACAGTCATCTGCACATAGGCGGCGACGAGGTGTTACCGGATCATTGGTTGGCCAGTCCGTCTATCCGTGCTTTTATGCAGCAGCATCAGCTGGAAAATGCCGCTGCTTTGCAGGCTTATTTCAACCGCCGTGTGCACCAAATCCTCAGGAAACTGGGAAAAACCATGATTGGCTGGGATGAAGTGATAGACCATCCCTTGCCCACAGAGGTGACAGTGCAATCCTGGCGTGGTACAGAATCCTTGTACCACGCCGCCAATCTGGGCCATCCGGCTATCCTGTCAACCGGTTATTACCTCGATCAGCCACAAAGTGCCGCTTATCATTACAGAACAGACCCGCTGCCTGCCACAGTGCAGCTGCCCGACCCGGCCAGTATTCGCCACTGGTCAGAATATAGCTTTGAGTTTCCCCGCAAACGCGGCTCGCCAGTCACTGGCCGGTTGCTGCTGCTTGAACTGCACAGCAAACCAATGCAGGCCCTGCTGAATTTTGACGGCAAACCGCTGATCCAGGCTCAGCTCAGCCATTTGGCGGATGGTCAGGTGGCGCTGACGTTTGACAGCTGGATGGGACCGGTCCGCGCTGAACTGGCGTTGTCGGAGCGTCTGACAGGCCAGTTTGTGGTAGGCAATGCCCCTTATCAGGCCAGCGGTCAGCGTATGACAGCCAACAGCAGCACTGCCCTGCCTGCGGGCTTTAGCCCCAGTCAGTTATCCGGGCAGGCCGCAGGCAAAGTACTGGGCGGAGAAATTGCGTTATGGAGCGAACTCATTACGCCTGAATTGATTGATATCCGCTTATGGCCCAATGCCATCGCTGTCGCAGAACGCTTATGGTCAGCACAAAGTGTGCAGGATGAGGCCTTTTTCTATCAGCGTCAGTCGCACTGGTTAGAATGGGCTGAACGCTACAACAGTCTGCAACTGCAGCAACAGCAACAGGATGGCTTCAGCCGTCTGGTGCCAGCCAAAGATCTGAACGCCTTGGCTCTGCTGGCACAAACCCTGGAGCCAGCCCACTATTACCACAGGTTGCATGAAAAATCGGTGGCAGGCCGCTATTACCGCCAGCCTTTGCAGCAACTGGTGGATTTTTTACCGGCGGAACAGCAGCAGTTAAGGCAATTTGAACAGCAGCTGCAACGCTGGTTGCAAAACCCCAGGCCTGAGCTGCAGGCCGAATTGCTGCAGCAACTGACGCAGTGGCAACAAGCAGCCACTCAGCTTGAGCAAATCCAGGGTCTGGAATTTGCACCTCTGGTGTTGCAGATAAAAGCGCTAAGCCAAATGGCAATTCAATGGCTGCACCAACTCAGCGGGCAGCAGCCGTTTTCAGCTGAGCAGCTGCAGCTCGCTGAAAAACAATTGCAGCAGGCTGCGCAAATACAGCAGGAAATGGTGATAGCGCTGCACCGCCCCATCCAGTTATTGTTCAGGCAAGCGCAGCGCCATTCAGGTTAAATCAAAAGGTGCCGGATGGCGCGGCCAGACAGGCCGCTGCAACTTGTGGTATTGGTTCGTCACCGGGTTACTGGGGTATGGCGCTCCGGCGTCTACATACATGATCTTGCCCGCGATCCCGACAAATCCCTGGTAGAAATGGTTGGTGGACTTAATCAGCAGCACCCGGTAGCTCAGCGGGTCCAGCCCAAGCGCCCTGAACAGGCTGGGGTCAAAAGACTGGCATCTGTTGCTGTTTAAAATCAGATCGATGCCATCAAAACGGATCAAGGCACAATCGCCCATCGGCACCAGGCTGCCGGCAAACTCCTGTTGTGCATTCTGTTTCAGCCGTACAACTTTGACCCGTTTATCGACAGGAGCGCCGGCGCTTGCGCAGCTTTTGCCCCCAAAACGCAATTCAATGTCCGCGCCTTCACCGGCGGCCTGACATAAACGCACCGCCATCGGGTCCCATAAAGTCCCCACCGCAACACCGGATACCTGCTGGCGGATCAGCTCGTGCAAAATCAGGGTGCCATCGCCGGCCACCCCGCCGCCCGGGTTGTCCCAGACATCGGCCAGCACCACAGGGCCAGCCTGGACGCTTTGGTCCTGCAAGTGCTGCAACGCGTCGGGAATGGTGTAAAACTGTGGCAAGGTGCGGCCACGAAATGAAAACAGTTCCAGCCCCAGCTGCTGAGCCAAAGCAGCCCCCAGCTCTGGTGCATTGTCGGTGATCACCAGCAACTTAGCGCCCATATCCGGCACGTCACCGGCCATAAAACCATGGATCACCGAAACAGATAACACTGGCGCCTGCTGCTCCAGTTGCATCAACTTATGTACAAAAGACTTCATCGGCTCATGGCTGGTTGGAAAGACGTCAATCATCCGGCAATCAAAGCTGCTCATGACAGGCCGGATGTCCCCTTTCACCGCCCGCACGGCAAGCTGCAGCAATTCCTCTGCGCGCTGCATAAAGTCAAGATGCGGAAACTCTTTAAACGCAATTAACAAATCGGCCTGCTGCTGGCGCAGAGCGGTCAGATGGCTGTGTGGATCCAGCGTGGCCGCCACTATGGCGGTTGGCCCAACCAACAGACGCACCCGTTGCAGCAAATCCCCTTCACAGTCGTCATAGCCCTGCGCCACCATAGCGCCATGCAGACCCAGCATCACCAGATCCACCGGCAAAGCGGCCTGTAATTGCAGCAAAATTTCATCCCGCAACTGCTCATAAGCCGCCCGGTTTAATAAACCACCGGGTTCGGCCCAGGTGCAGGTGCCTTCAATCAGCGTCACTTCTGTTGGGTGCAAGGCGGCATAATCACGGCAGGCCACCAGCGGCGCACTGCATAAAGTCGGCGTGGCAGGGTGTTCCCCCGGTGCTGCATAAAAGCTTTGATAAAACGACTGCAGATCGGTGTACATCGGCGAAAAGGTATTGGTTTCTGTGGCTAAGGACGCCGTAAAAATTCGCATAAATCCCCGTCAGGATAACTTTGGATCAGAACTGGTGAATAAGGCGTTATCACCACCTACTGTGCTGTTGGTGGGTGCGGCTTGCTGCTGTATTTGTTGCAGCGCCTGCTGCCGGTTCAGACCGGGTTTAGTGCAGAGGCTGACCAGCACGGCAGCCATGCAGGCGACAGCTAAAGCCGGCATACAGGGGTTGCCCCATAAATTCAGCCAGTCAGGCTGGCTTAACACAGACAATGAAGTGCCCACAGCCGCCAGCAAAGCCGCCACAGCGCCTTGCCAGGTCAGCCGATGCCAGAAACGTCCCAGCACAGCCACCACACAAAGTCCGGACATCAGGGTGGCAATCATGGCGGTGATATAACCGACCAGGTTATTCGACAACAGCGCCAGCGCAAAAGCCGACACCGAGACCAGCAATACGGCCAGCCGCGACACCCAGACCGCCTTCTGGCCCTGCAATGGCGACCGGCCCACCCCTTGCTGCAAGTCATGCATAATGACAGTGACAGCCGCAATGGAGTCTGAACTGGCGGATGAAAGCGTGGCCGACAGCCCGGCCAGCAGTACCAGCATGGCGGCCACAGCAGGCAGCACCAAGACCGCGACAGAAGTAAAGGCGAATTGCGGATTCGTCAGTTCAGGCAACAGCAGGCGGGCGCTGACGCCTATTAAAGCCGGTAAAAACGCGAACCCCAGATATAAACAGCCGGCAAACAAAAATGAGCGGCGTACGCTCTGCACAGAGCGGCCTGAATAAATACGCTGGCGGAAAGACGGGGTGGCCAGCACGCCAACAGCCACAGCAACGGCTAATGAGACAGCCGCCAAACCAGGTAACGGCTTAAACAGATGCTGCTGACTGGCCTGCTGCCAGAACTGTGTCAGTGACTGCCAGCCGCCGCTGGCCTGCACAGCACTGTAGCCCATAACTAAAAAGCCACTGAATAGAATCAACGCCATCAGGCTGTCAGTCCAGATCACGGCTTTATAACCGCCTATGGCAACATAAATGGTAAAAGCTAAAGTGATCAAAAGTTTGGCGCTTAGCATATCAAGCCCTGTCATCCAGGACAGATACAAAGCCCCACCAATAATATGCGCGCCTAACCACCCCAGCGACGCAAGGAAAATAAGCACGGCACTGCCTTGTTTCACCCAACGGCTGGCGCCTGTGTAATAACTCAGCTCTTCACTCATGGTGGAAAACTTTAAATCCCGTACCTGGGCAAAGCAGCAGGCCAGCAGCAAAATGCCCAAAGCCCCGCCCACTCCGTACATCATACCGGTCCAGCCATGACCGTAGGCGTAGCCCACCGCTCCCATACTGGTGCCCGTGCCAATCATGGTGGCTATGGTGGTGCCAAAAGTCAGGCCCCCACTGACTTTCCGGCCCGCCAGTAAAAAATCGTCCTGGCTGCGCTGACCGCGGGAAACCCAGACACTGAGTGCTGTCATCAGCAGCAGGTAACCACCAAATCCGGCCAGAAAATACAGCGGGTTCATCTCAGGCCCGGTCTGCGCGGTAACAGGTCAGGTCGACTTCCACTTTGCAGTCAACCACCAGATCCGTCACAGCACAAATACGGGCTGGCGGCGCGTCAGCAAAAAACTCGCGGAACACCTGATTAAAGCTGGAGAAATAACGGGCGTCTGTTAAATACACTTTGACATGCACGACGTCATTCAGGCGATAACCGGCCAGCTGCATAATGTCGACACAGTTTTGAATGGCAAGGCGGGACTGTTCGACAATACCGCCTTCCACCACTTCACCATCCCGCATCGGCGTCTGGCCCGACACATACAACCATCCGCCGGCCTCTACCGCTTTGGCAAAAGGCAGTCTCTGCCCGCCAGTGCCTTTGCTTTCATCCACACCGTAGCGTTTAATCGTCATGACTTTTCCTTAATCCCCCAATGGCTGACGCTCATCACCGCCACGGCTGCTGTCGAGCGACAACTTGACCCGCCGCAATTTGTCGCGTGACTTGCGTTTGTTCTGTTTGGCCACTTCGGTGGCCAACACATCAATCACCGCCAGCATGGCGTAACGGGATGCCGAAGGTTTGTAGATAAAATCGGTTTCCGGTGCCTGCAGGCCCAGTACGATGTCGGCATTTTTGGCCAAAGCAGAATCAGGTTTGGTAATGGCGATCACTTTGGCGCCGTAGTGCCGGGCCATCGCCGCTGAATCAATAATTTCACCTGTATTCCCAGTCAGTGAAATGGCGACCATCACATCCTGTGGTTCGACGGACGCAGCCACCATCCGTGTCAGCAAACCATCCTGATAACTGCAGACCGGCATACCAAAGCGGAACAGCCGGTACTGCAATTCCTGCGACCCAATGGAGGAACCGCCCCCCATGCCGATACAAAAGATCATCCGGGCATTGAGCAGATAACTGACCGCCTGGCGGATATCCGCCTCCACCAGCAATTTACGGCTTAAATCCAGCGTATTTTTAATGGCTTCGTACACACCATGAATGCCATCCAAATCGGCCGGCTCTTCCACGAAACGCTGCCCCACGGCCAGCGACTGTGCCAGCTTCACTTTCAGTTGCCGCACATCTTTGCAATCCACTGTACGGGCAAAGCGGGTAACAGTGGCCTGACTGACACCGGCATGCTCAGCCAAGAGTGCAATGCTCATTTCAGTGGCCGCTTTTACATTGTCGAGGATCAACTGCGCCACCCGCTGTTCCGACTCACTCATTTCAACAAAACGTTCAGATATACGTGACAGCACATCAATTTCATAGGTCATAACGTCAACAGCCCAAGTTACAATGTCACATGAAAAAACTAACATAAAATCAAAAAACAAAGATACTTTGTACCATAAAGCTCAAAATGTAAATATCTACACTGCCTGATTACAATGCTTTACACTAAAACCCTGCCACCAGGCCCGGCTGACATCAGAAGGAAAAATGTTATGAAGTACCAAAAAATCTTCGAAAAATCCGGCTCCCCTTTTCCGCCTTCTGCCAAAGCCAATGTGCTGCGGGAATCGTTGTGCCTGCCAGCGGCAGTGCTGAAAAAAACACAGCTGGAGCAAAATATCCGCTGGATGAACAGTTTTGCCGCCGCTCATCAGGTGCAGCTGGCACCACACTGCAAAACCGCCATGATGCCAGCATTGATGCAACAACTGCTCAGATCCGGTGTCTGGGGCCTGACCGTCGCCACCGCTTATCAGGCACAAGTTGCCGCCGAACAAGGCGCAACACGCATTCTGCTGGCCAACCAACTGACGGGTGCCGCCAATATGGCCGTCATTGCCCGCCTGCTGGCGCAGGGCATTGAGGTCTTTGTTTGTCTGGACCACAGCTCCCAACTCAGGCAATTGGATCAGTTTTTTGCCTCTGAAGGGCTGGTATTGCCGGTGCTGATTGAACTGGGCGTTGCCGGCGGACGCTGTGGCTGTCGCAGCCCGGAGCAGGCACTGCAACTGGCTGCTGAGCTGCAGCACTCCCCCGCTTTGCAGCTGGCAGGTATTGAGTTTTATGAAGGCGTGATCAAAGGCGACAACAGCGAACAGCAAATTCGCCAGTTCTGCCGCAGCGCAGCGGCGTTACTGCAGCAGTTACGCCAGAGCGGTGCGCTTACTGCACCAAGAGCAGTGTTAACTGGCGCCGGCTCAGTCTGGTATGACGTGGTGGCCGAAGAATTTCAGCGTACCGGGTTGTCCGACAGCACCGATTTGCTGCTGCGTCCCGGCTGTTACATCAGCCTGGATGTTGGCATTTATCAGCAAAGCCAGCAGCAGGTAGTACAGCGCAGCAGCACCGCCTGCATGCAAAACGGCGCCTTGCAAAATGCGCTGGAAATCGCCTGTTATGTGCAGTCAGTACCAGAGCCTGGTTTTGCCGTGCTGAACCTGGGAAAACGTGACGCCGCTTTTGATGCAGGCCTGCCCCTGGTGCTGGCACAGTACCGGGATGGTCAGTTGCTGACCCGGCCTGATACAGCGAATCCACTCAGCAAAATGATGGACCAGCATGCGTTCTGGCATTTTGGTGAACTGGACGTGCACGTGGGGGATTTACTGCTACTCGGCACCTCCCATCCCTGCCTGACCTTTGATAAATGGCGGCAAATCTGGTTGGTCGATGACGACTACAATCTGCTCGAAGCATTGCCGACCTGTTTTTAACCGCGACAGCGTCAACAGAACAGCAAAAAAAGCCCGCCATAAGGCGGGCTTGGTGTTCAGGTTAAAAGTCAGGGCTTAGATAGCGTTGTCAGACAACACACCTGGCTTAAAGCTGTCCACGCTGATGGACTCAAACCGCAGTTTATTCATCACCCGCAGTTGTTGTGCTTCGTCGCTGCTGATCACACTGGCTTCCAGCGCTTTTTCAATCAGAATATCCATCGGCAGTTTGCGGGCAATAGTGCCTTGCTTCTGTGCCGCGTAGATTTTCTTCATCACAGGCTGCGCTTCGTGCACCGCCATAAAGGCCGATTCCATTAAACCTGTCGGGTCGTTTTCACCTTCACCGATAAAGCACAGGTGAGTCAGGCGGTCACGGATCACCCCAGGTTTCAGCAGGGCGTCACAGATATCCTGTGCCGTTTCATCGGCCGGCATTTTGTAGCCAATACCAAAAGGGAACACCAGGGTCTTCAGTACACGCGCCACCACACGGCTTGGGAAGTTCTGTAAGAAACCATCCAGCGCTTTGCCAATTTCAAACAGGTTACGTTCTACGGCGTAACGCACGAAAGGCAAATCAGCGACCTGACGGCCATTGTCTTCATAGAACTTCAGCACAGCGGACGCGATATACAGGTGGCTTAATACGTCACCTAAACGGGCTGACAGCATTTCCTTGCGTTTTAAATCGCCTCCCAGCATCAGCATGGAGAAATCAGCGCACAAAGCCAAAGCACGGCTCATGCGGCTTAATTGCTTGTAGTACTTAGCCGTTTCGCCAGCCACCGGGCTTGAATTAAAGGCACCGGCAGTTAAGCCCTGGAACAGCGCGCCAAAGGTGTTGCCCATGGCAAAACCAATATGCTTCATCAGCAGGCTGTCGAATTGTTTTAAGCCTTCTTCCGCATTCGGATTAGCGGCGGCTTCCAGTTCCTGCAATACGTACGGGTGGCAACGCGTAGCGCCCTGACCGAAGATCATCAGGTTACGGGTCAGAATGTTGGCCCCTTCCACTGTGATGGAAATGGGCATGCCCATGTAACCGTGCGCCAGGTAGTTTTTCGGACCCACCTGAATAGCGCGGCCTGAGTGAATATCAAAGGCGTCGTTCAGCAGGGTGCGCGACATTTCGGTCATATGGAACTTGGCAATAGCCGTCACCACCGACGGGCTCAGGTTCAGATCAATGGCACCTGCCGTCATCACCCGCATGGCTTCCAGGCTGTAGGTGTAAGCACCAATACGGCCCAGTGCTTCCTGCACGCCTTCAAATTTACCAATCGACATACCGAACTGCTGACGGACATAGGAATAAGCGCCTGTCATCCGGGTGGCTAAATGGCCCGTGGCGGTCGCCAGTGCCGGCAGTGAAATACCACGGCCTGCGGACAGACATTCCACCAGCATACGCCAGCCACGACCGGCGTAATCCGGACCACCGATAATCCAGTCCAGCGGAATAAACACGTCTTTACCGTAGGTGGTGCCGTTCATAAAAGCCATATTCATCGGGAAGTGACGGTCGCCAATTTCCACGCCCTGATGGCTGGTTGGGATCAGCGCACAGGTAATGCCCAGCTCCGTCTTTTCACCCAGCAGGTTGTCCGGGTCGTACAGTTTAAAGGCCAGGCCCAGTACAGTGGCCACAGGCGCCAGCGTAATGTAACGCTTGTCCCAGTTCAGCCGGATCCCGACCACTTCTTTGCCTTCGAACTCACCTTTACAGACCACGCCGGTATCCGGAATACCGCCGGCGTCTGAACCCGCTTCCGGGCCAGTCAGCGCAAAACAAGGCACTTCTTTACCGGCTGCCAGACCAGGTAACCAACGGTCTTTCTGTTCCTGGGTACCGTAATGCATTAACAGCTCACCCGGGCCTAAGGAGTTGGGCACCATAATGGTCACAGCGGCCGTTAAGCTGCGGGTGGCAATGCGCGACACAATAGTGGAGTTGGCAATGGCAGAGAATTCACGGCCGCCATAGCTCTTTGGAATAATCATCGCAAAGAAACCGTTGCCTTTGATATAGCTCCAGACTTCAGCAGGCAGGTCGCGTTGTTCCTGCACAATCTTGTAGTCATCCAGCATTTTCAGCAGGGTTTCGACTTCATTGTCCATAAAGGCCTGCTCTTCAGCCGACAACTCCGCTTTTGGAATGGCGTGCAGCTTGTGCCAGTCGGGTTTGCCCTTAAACAACTCGCCGTCCCACCACACATCGCCCGCTTCCATCGCCTCACGTTCGGTGTCCGACAGCGGCGGCAGGATCTTTTTAAACACAGCAAAAATAGGCTTGGTAACGAGGTTACGCCGGATATCGGCCACACCCAGCACCACAATCAGTGCGACCAGTAGCAGGATCACAATGGACATAAGTTTTATCCTTCCGCGAGCTTAGTTAGGGTTTAAAGGTGAGGCAATACCAGCAGCCAGGTATGGGATCAGCCGCTGGATCACGCCTTCAATTTCTACGTTTTCATTAAAATCTGCTGCAGCAATTTCCTGCAACGCCTGGTTGGACGCCATGGTAAACACGATGGTGCCCAACGAAAAATGCAGCCGCCAGAAAATTTCACTGGCTGGTAACTGTGGACAGGCCTGTTGCACCAGCAGCACAAATTTATCCAGCACCCGGCCGTGATGATGGTTAAAAAACCAGCGCAAATGGCCTTGCACGTCGGTGTAGCCGCGCCCCAGCAACTGCAGAAAAATTCGCGTGCCCTGCGGCTTGACGGTATTGAGTTCCAGCAAAGGTTTAACAAACACTGTCAGCACCGTATGCAGATCATGGGCTTTGGTCTGGGCCAATAACCGGCTGAACTCCTGATCCAACCTTGGCATCAGCACCGACAAATACCGCTGCAACACCGACTGGATCAGCTCTTTTTTTGAACCAAAATGATAGTTCACCGCTGCCAGATTCACTTCCGCTTCGCTGGTGATCTGCCGCAATGAGGTATCGGCAAAACCACTGCCTGCAAACAGCTGCTCCGCCGCATCAAGAATTTTTTGTTGGGTATTGAGTTTCGCCGACATGCAAACACCAGATTAAAACACCTGTTTGAAATGTACGTTTGAAACCAGGCACTGTCAAGCCGCCAAAACGCAAAAAAGCGCTTCTGGTCGGACTTGTTTTGATGTTGTGGAAAAATCAGCCGCTGTCGCCGTCACGGCACAATAAAACCTTGCTTAAAAAACAACAAAGGAGCCGGGTGGCTCCTTTGTGCTGGCCACTGACTCGTTAAGTGGCCTGGTCCAACAGCTGCTGCAACAGCTTGCAATCGTCCGCCTGC
Organism: Rheinheimera sp.; assembly: GCF_037442345.1. GTDB lineage: Bacteria > Pseudomonadota > Gammaproteobacteria > Enterobacterales > Alteromonadaceae > Pararheinheimera. Next base: position 25,239 of record NZ_JBBIQL010000027.1, read on the forward strand.
TGTCTGGCATAAGCCAGGCAACTGTCAATCAGCTCCTCGCCTGCCTGTTCCAGGCTATCCACTACGGCCTGTTCAAAGCGGAATGAACGCCGGTCTCCCCTGCTATGACAGAGCGCCAGCGCCTGACCACAGGCCGTGGCGTAATCGGCCAACTGTGTTGCGACATCTTTTGCGGCCAGACAAACGGTTTCCGGGTCCACATCCACATTGGCGTGGTGCAACGAACGTACTAAAAAATGGGCGCCGTTAAAATAATGTTCATCCAGCACTAAGTCTGGCCGGCGCTGCATCTGACGCTGACAGTCCACTGTTAAATGGGCGGCATTCAGCCGGTTAACCGGGCTGAGCTCAGGGAAATGATGCAAAGGGGCCGCATCCCGCTGCTGCTTGGCTTCCACCACATGGCACAAACTAAAGTCATCCGCGTTTTCGATACGCTCTGGGCCAACCAGAAAATAATAACGCTGCATATTCAACGAACCTGTGCCTGCGCCCTGCCGTGTCACCAGATCCAGGATGCTGTCGTTCAGATAGGGCCTGAAACTATGACTGACCGCCTGGTACTCCTCTGCCGGTAAGCGGGTAAATTTACGGGCATCCTGCTTAAATTGCAGCGGCTGCACCGACAGATCAGCCAGCTTCGCCAAAGTACTTTTACGCAAAAAGTCTTCGCCTTTGGCTGAGCGTTTAATGGCCTTTTTCAGCAGAGGCTTTAACACATGAGATTTGGGGAAATCGTCCAGCGCACTGTAACGCAGCTCAGGCTCCGCCAAAATGGCTTTGCACTGCTGGCGATAGGCTTTTAAGAATGCCCGCAGCGCGGCTGCAGCGTCAGATTCTGTCGCCGCTGCCAGCCCTTCAAGGTCCACCCCTTCGTCATTCGGGTAAGCACCACTGAGCACACCACGGCAGTAGTCCGCGGCCAGCAACACACTGACCATAAAACGGCTGAGATCCCAGCCAGCCATGCCAACACAGGCATCGTCAAAATCATTGGGTGCAAAAATCACCCTGTCACCGCTGGAACCTTCTTCGGTAAAAAAACCAAAATTCGACAGATGGCAATCGCCCACCACAGTGGTCAGAGGCCAGTGCTGTATTGCCTCTGGTAATGCCAAAACACCGGATTTAATATCCAGATAAAACAGGCCCGCACTGCCCCGTAAAAAACGAAACGGCTGCTGCGCCATTTTCTGGTGTTTCGCCAGTGCAGGTCGCTGCGCCGGATCGGCCTGATCCGTTCTTACTAACTCAGCGCGAACCACTGCGCTGCGGGATACTGTCTTTGCCATCTTCACCTCCTGTAAAAGTACGGCTTTATCCTAGCGCCAGTGATGAACAGACACCATTAAACTTTGTAAGCAAACGTAGGTTACACAGCTGCCATGCATTCCACTTCCACCCTGGCCCCTAAAGCAAGGCCGCTGGCGGCGAAAGCACTGCGGGCTGGCAGCGGCGCTTGCACGTACTGCAGATACACCTTGTTTGCCGCTGGCCAGTCCTTAATGTCCGCCAGCATCAGGGTGCATTTAAACAGCTTTGCATACCCCAGCCCGTGCTCCTGCAACACAGCACCAATATTCTGCATCGCCTGATGCATCTGGCTGTCAATACCGGTGCCGTTCAGCGTCATAGTGCCGGGCAAATTGCCCAGTTGGCCCGACAGATACAACACGCCATTGACCGCTTTAGCGCTGCTGAACGGCAGCTTCGGATCGTCGCCGCGGTAAACAAAACGGCCATTTTTCAGCACATGACGGATCTGGGTGGTTCGCTGAATATCCTCCGCCGGGTTGGCAGCAAGCACCAGCAGGTTGGCCTTTTTGCCCACCTCAATACTGCCCAGTTGCTGCTCAACACCAATGGCTTTGGCGCCATTGAGCGTGGCCGCCTGAATAGCCTGCAAAGGAGTGAGCCCGGCCTGTTCCACCAACAGCTGCAGTTCCTGATGCAGCATAGGGTATGGCAAGCCTGCCATTTCACTTTGATAATCCGTGCCAGCCACAATAGGGATACCCTGCTGATGCGCCAGTTTGGTCAGCAGAATACCGTGCTGGTAAATAGTGGGAGCATTGAGATTACGCCGTTGCAGCTGATAGAAAATAGTCAGGGTCGCGTCCAGCATGGTGCTTTTGGCTTTCATTTGCTGCAGCAACCCCTGGTAACGTTCCGGGTTAAAAGAGGCTTGTTTCACCTCAGCGCTGATCGGCTGATCATTGCGCCGCCACAGCTCAAATGGTGAAATCACGGTGGCGGCTAAATCCGGCGCATGGGATATCACGTCAACACCCGCCTGCACTGCATCTTCGGGTTTGGCCGGGCCTACATAAGCATGGGCCCATACCTTCACGCCATGACGTTTGGCCGCATCTGCCAGTTTGGGCATCAGCTCTGCCGGCACTTTGGCGTAAATCTTGATACCTGTGGCACCAGTACCCAGAGTGCGCAACATCACTTCATCCATGGCAGTGGCAGCTGTGACCGCACGCATCCAATCGGTGTTGCCCGGCTCACGTCCCCGCGCAGACGCTATGGTGCGGGGATCGGCAAAAAACTCCGGCCCGCCGATAATCACCGAATAATAAATATCGGGTGCCTGAATGAGATCCAGCTCCGCCTGACGTTTGAGGCCAGCCAGCACCCGCACATCGCCGCCCATATCCCGCACCGTGGTGACGCCGCCGCGCAACAAGAACCGCATGCGCTGCTCTACCAGCTGCGCGTGATCAGCACCTTCTGGTTCAGTGGCGTTATGCACATGGGCATCAATCAGCCCGGGCAACAGGTACTGATCAGTTAAATCCACCACTGTGGCAGCTTTGGCCCCCTGGCGACTTCCAGCCGGATAAATAGCGGTGATCTGCCCGCCTTCAATTTCGACAGTTTGTGCCGGAATAATTTTCAGCGCGTTCACATCCACCAGATTGACATTGCTCAGCAGCAGGGGTTGCGCCAGGACAGCAGGAGCGACCGCCAGTAATGCCAGGCCGGCCTGCAGCAGTACGAAAGGATTTATCTTCATGATGAACCTGTTGTTATTGTGATCCTGCTGTTTTTATACCCAAGCGGCCTGCAATACACCAGCACACAGTGCCCTTCAGGTTTGGCTTTTCCTGTTCCCCACCCGGCCTAACCTCGCCCCTCACCTCGGGGCTGCGCATTTTTTAACCAGAAGGCCCTGTACCTTTGCTTTGGTTCAGGTATAATCGCGCGCACTTTTTTCCGCCCCTAACTTTGCAGGAATTCCATGACAGTCGAAACCTTTGACCCGAAACAAACCACCACACTGGACACGCCAGTGAAAAGCCTGACTGAGCAGGCCGCCGTGGCCAATGGCACAGGCGCAAAAATCGGGTTTGTGAGTTTGGGCTGTCCGAAAAACCTGGTGGACTCCGAACGTATTCTGACTCAGCTGAAAACTGAAGGTTATCAGATAGTCCCCACCTACAATGACGCTGAACTGGTCATCGTCAACACCTGCGGTTTTATTGACAGTGCAGTGCAGGAATCGCTGGACACCATAGGCGAAGCCCTGGTGGAAAACGGCAAAGTGATAGTGACAGGCTGTTTAGGTGCACGTGAAGATGAAATCCGTGAAGTACACCCCAATGTGCTGGGGATCACTGGCCCACATGCCTATGAAAACGTGCTGAAACAAGTGCATGATTTTGTGCCGAAACCCAAATACGACCCTTTTATTCAGCTGGTGCCGGACCATGGTGTCAAACTGACACCCAAGCACTACGCGTACCTGAAAATTTCCGAAGGCTGTAACCACCGCTGCACCTTCTGCATTATCCCGTCGATGCGGGGTGATTTGGTCAGCCGCCCTATAGGCGAAGTGCTGGACGAAGCGGCCCGCCTGCAAAAAGCCGGGGTGAAAGAGCTGTTGATTATTTCACAGGACACCAGCGCTTATGGTGTGGATGTGAAACACCGCACCGGTTTCTGGAATGGTCAGCCGGTGAAAACGTCGATGCAGTCACTCTGTGAAGCTCTGGCCGATTTAGGCATTTGGGTACGCCTGCATTATGTGTATCCCTACCCTCATGTGGACGATCTGATCCCGCTGATGGCCGAGGGTAAACTTCTGCCTTACCTGGATATTCCGTTCCAGCACGCCAGCCCGCGTATTCTGAAGTTAATGAAACGCCCAGGCCAGTCCGACCGCGTATTGGAACGTATCAAAAAATGGCGTGCGATCTGCCCGGATTTAACCATCCGCTCCACCTTTATCGTCGGCTTCCCTGGCGAAACCGAAGACGAATTCCAGGAATTGCTGGACTGGCTGGAAGAAGCCCAGCTGGACCGTGTCGGCTGCTTTAAATACAGCCCGGTGGAAGGCGCCAAAGCCAACGACTTGCCAGACCCGGTGCCGGAAGAGGTGAAAGAAGACCGTTACCACCGCTTTATGCAAACTCAGCAGCGTATCAGCGCTGAGCGCCTGCAGCGTAAAATCGGTCGCACTATTGCCGTACTGATTGACGAGGTGGACGAAGAAGGCGCCATTGGCCGCAGTTTCGGTGACGCCCCGGAAATTGACGGTGCTGTGTACCTGAATGGTGAAACTCAACTCAAACCAGGGGATCTGGTCAGCGCCTTGGTGGAAGAGGCTGACGAATACGATTTATGGGCCAGCCTGGTCGTCTGAACAGCTGAAACCGATCCGCGAAAAGCCAGAGTTTTACTCTGGCTTTTTTGTTTCCGCTCTGCTGCACTTTATCCTGAGTTCGCGCCTGTACAACTCAAATCCCTTCTCTGCAGCTTGCAGCCTGAGCACAGGCTTGTTCTGATGGGTGTTTTGTCGTATTAAAACATAACAGCGCAAACGAGTTCGCTTCCCTGAGGCGGCCTGTGGTAAAACCAACCAATGCACTGAAAACAAATTACAACAAACTACAGAAAACGATGGGGTCTTGTGATGCAACGACGAATGTTCTCCACTCTTTTATTCTGCTCGGCTCTGGCTTTACCAGCAGTGGCCGCGGATAACCAGCTGACAAAAGAAGAACAAAATGCGGGCTGGACATTGCTGTTTAACGGCCAGGATATGCAGCAATGGCGCAATTTTAAAAGTGACAGTTTAAACCCTCTGTGGGTGATTGAAGACAACGCCATGAAACTGACGGGCCAAGGTGGTGGCGATATTCTGACCAAAAAAACCTACAGCAATTATGAGCTGATGCTGGACTGGAAAATCTCAGAAGTCGGCAACAGCGGCGTGCTGATTATGGCCGATGAAAGCGGCAAGTATATCTATTCCCATGCGCCGGAAATTCAAATCCTTGATAACGAGCGCCATCCGGACAACAAACTGGCCACCCATTTGTCCGGTTCCTTATACGATATGGTCGCCTCCCCTGTCGCTTCACAGAAAAAAGCTGGCGAGTGGAACACAGCCCGCATCCGGCTGGAAAATTCCCGCCTGCAGGTCTGGCAGAACGGCATAGCGGTAACCGACATTCTGATTGGCAGCGCCGAGTGGAAAAAACTGGTTGCAGGCAGCAAATTTGCCACATGGCCTGGTTTTGCCGCCAATAAAACAGGCCATATTGGCCTGCAGGACCATGGCGACCCGGTATGGTTTAAAAACATCAAAATCAAAGAGCTGAACTGATGAGCGCAGAACAACAAAGTACCCATGAAATTATTGTGGTCGGTTCTGGCGCCGGTGGCGCTATGGCCGCCTACGAGCTGACCCGACAGGGCCGCAAAGTGCTGCTGCTGGAAGCAGGCCGGGATTACGACCCAAAAACTGAAACGCCGATGTTTAAACCCAATCACGCCGCTCCGCTGATGGGGGCATCGACAGTTGACAAAGACTTTGGTTATTACGACTCCACCATAGACGGCGGCTGGACAGTGCCGAATGAGCCTTATAGCTCCGCAGAAGGCTCGGAGTTTTTATGGTGGCGGGCCCGGATGCTGGGTGGCCGCACCAACCATTGGGGCCGCTATTCGCTGCGGTTCAGTGAACATGACTTTAAAGGCAAAAGCCGTGACGGTTTAGGCGCCGACTGGCCTTTTACCTACGACGACATTGCGCCCTGGTACGATAAAACTGAGGCTCTGGTAGGGGTCTGCGGCACCAATACCGGGCTGGATGATATGCCGCCCTCGCCGGAAGGAGTACTGCAGCCGCCCCCTAAACCCCGGATCCCAGAACTGCTGGTCGCCGCCGCGGCGAAAAAACTGGGCATTGCTGCCGCGCCTATGCACAGGGCCGTTTTGACCAAACCTTTGGATAACAGAGCCGCCTGTTTTTATGCCACACCATGCGGCCACGGCTGTTCCATTGGCGCCGCCTTTCAGACCACCACCTCGCTTATTCCTATGGCCAAAGCCACAGGTTTACTGGAGGTACGCACCAATGCCATGGTAAGACGGGTAGACACCAACGCGAATGGCCAGGTGACAGGCGTCACTTACGTTGATAAAACCACAGGGGCGGACGTGACACTGAATGCCAAGGTGGTGATCCTGGCCGCCAGCGCTTGTGAAACCGCACGTTTACTGCTGAACTCCAAAACCGACAAGCACCCGCAAGGCCTCGCCAACTCCAGTGGTCAGGTCGGCAGGAACCTGATGGATTCCACCGGTGCCAATCTCAGCGCCATGATCCCGGCGCTGCAAGGACGGCCACGCTACAACGAAGACGGTCATACCGCCAACCACTTATTTATTCCCTGGTGGGGCCACAAGGCGCATGCCAACAAAGAACTGGATTTCCCGCGCGGTTACCATTTTGAAATTGGTGGGCGTTTTTCTGAGCCTGGCGCTTATCTCAGCGGTCAGTTTCAGGGATATGGTAAGGACTTAAAACAACAGGTCCGCCAGCACTACGGTGCCTCAGTCGGCTTTGCACTGCGGGGCGAAATGCTGCCGAATGACGATTGTTACATGGATATCGACCCAACACTGACAGACAAATGGGGCATTCCGGTGGCGCGCTTCCACTGGAAATGGTCTGAGCATGAACTGAAACAGGTCGAACATGGCTTAAAAACCGCCAAAGCCATTTTTGAAACCATGGGCGCGACAGTGGGTGAACTGCCTAAAGCTGAAGAGGCCATTCTCAAAGGTGGCCAGATCATTCACGAAGTGGGCACCACCCGGATGGGCGAGTCCGCCAAAGATTCAGTGACCAACCAATGGGGCCAGAGCTGGGATTGTCCGAACCTCTTTGTCATGGACGGCGGCGTCTTTGCATCGAACCCACACAAAAACTGCACCCTGACTATTCTAACCCTGGCCATGCGCAACTCGTCCTGGTTGGCCGGACAACTTGCCAAAGGAGCGCTGTAAATGAGCAACGAACACCAACAACAGTACCGCTCCGGTCTGACCCGCCGTGAGTCGTTGAAACTGATGCTGGCGCTGACCACCACCGCCTTATTGCCTGGACTGGCAGGCTGCGAAGACAGCCGTAAAGCAGCTGCGGGCCCTGCCGCCGCCAAAGCGACCGGTGAACACTGGCCAGAGCTGAAATTAGAACCCATTACAGCCAAAGGTTACGGCAAAGACCCCAACCTGATTATGCCCCCTGAGTCGCCCTGGCCACTGACCATGACCGCCAGTCAGCTGACCCTGCTTGCTGTGGTGGCTGATATTCTGGTTCCGCGGGAAGGTGCAGTGCCTTCAGCCTCCGAAGTGCATGTGCCGGCCGTGGTGGACGAATGGGTCAGCGCGCCTTATGAAACGCAGCAACAGGACCGTGTCACCATTCTGAGCGCCTTGGCCTGGATCGATGATGAATCAACCCAGCGGTATGGCCAAAGCTTTACCAGCCTGGCTAAAGCCGAACAACTGAGCATTATGGATGACATTGCCTACGACAATGCCCAGACGAAACCGCAGTTTAAACGCATAGCCGGTGCTTTTAACCGCTTACGCAGCCTGGTGCTGGCCGCGTTTTTCTGCACCCCTGAAGGCATGAAAGACATTGGTTATCTGGGCAATACCGCCATCGCCGGTGACTACCCAGGCCCCAGTGCCGAGGCTTACAGCCATCTGAACTCGGTGCTGAGCCAGCTTGGGCTCACAGACTACGCCTACCCGGTCAGCTAGATCCAGCATAAAAAAGGCGGCTTGATAGCCGCCTTTCTCCTATCTACCCGCATTCTGTTACTGACAAGGGTACTTCGCCTGCACTTCACAAGCCGCCTGCACTTGCTCTGGTGCCGCGTTTGCCATACAAAAATCAAGCCTGACTAACTGCTGTGCTGGCTGAGCTGTCTGTCCATCCGCTGCAGTCCAGCGCCAGCCTTTAATCACTTTCACCGCCGGGCGAATTTGATGGTTGACTGGGATGGCACTCAGCACATTCACATCCCCTGTCTTGCCTTCGGCATCAATGCTGACTTTGAACACACCACAACCGACCCAGCCATTTTTGGCCATCTCTACCGGGTATTTGGGCGGGCTGACGTCTGCTCTGCTCCAGAGCTGGCGACTCCCTTCTGCATTCACCGCACTGTAAACCACAGTACCACTGCCTTTGCTGGGCGAATTGGCCGACACAGCCAGACCACTGCACAATGCAGGCAGTATCAGCAAGCAGCTGCTTAATTTCATCACATTCTCCTGGAGGAACACTGATTTATCACTCTGCCTTCTTAACGGGCAGAACCTTTTTTATATCAGCAGATTACATGGGCGAAAATAGCGTCGTCCAGATGGGCTGAACCAAAGAAGCAACAGATTCGGCAGGAAGCGACGCCGGATCGACAGGCTGCGGATTTTCAGTCATGCAGCGCCTGAAAGCGTAAAAAAATAAGCGTATCCGTTGCTCGTTGAGGCTCAGGTTTTGCTTCTTAACACCAGGCCAACACCCCCCAATACGGCGCAAGAAGCCAGCGCCAGACGCAGACTAATAGCCTCCTGCAAAAACAGCACGGCGGCAAAGGCTGCAATCACAGGCACACTCAACTGCACTGTGGCAGCCGTCGTGGCTTTGAGCAAAGGCAACACCGCATACCATAGTGCATAACCCAGGCCCGACGTCACAGCCCCCGATACCAAGGCATAGACGACACCGACAGCCTCGAACGACTGAGCCTGCCAGTACCACAGGCTCAGCAGCAGACAAAGCGGCAAGGTGCGGATAAAATTACCCGCGGTATGGTGCAGCGGGTCGCCGGCCCCTTTGCCACGTATCGAATACAAAGCCCAGGCCACACCGGCACCGAGCATCAGTACCGCAGCCAGCAAAGGCGGCGCTGAAGCGCCTGGCAGCAATAACGCCAGCAAGCCAGCCCCGGCCAGCAACAGGCCGGCCCACTGAAGCAGACTGAAGCGCTCCCCCCGGTAAAAGCCGTAGCCAATCATTGAAATTTGCACAGCACCAAACAGGATCAAGGCACCAGTCGCAGTCGTCAGCTGCAGATAAGAAAACGAGAAACCGGCAGCGTATACAAACAACGACAGGGCAGAAAGCCAACTACCGGACAATGTTCCCCGAGCCCTCAGCGGGGCCAGCCCAGTGCGCAGTGCAACCAACAGCGCCAGTGTGACTGTGCCCGACAACAAACGCAGGCTGGTAAAACTGGCAGGGTCAATAGTGCCGTTCAGCAAGGCGGCGCGGCACAACAAGGAATTACCGGCAAAAGCCAGTAATGCCAGACAAGTCAGACCAACAACTTTCCATACAGGCATCAGCTACAAAGCCAAAACACCAGTGCAAATACCACAAACTGCACTGTGTGGTAGCCACCATCAATCAGCCATAACTTCACCGAGCGCTGCGCAAACTGATAATTAATGCCAAAGCTGGCGCCGACCAGCCCTAAACCAACCAGCAGCCCCATATGCAATGCATGGTGCAATGCAGGCGCCGGGCCAACCAAATGGGCAAAACAGGTCGCGGCCAGCAGCGAAAATAAAAAACTGACCCCAAACACCCTGGCCGGATGACCGGTTTGCGGCACGCCGCCGTTTTCATCATTCCATACCTTGCCAAACAGCAAGGGGGAATACCACAAGCCACCCAGCATAAAACTGGACACTGCGGCCAACACTATGACCCATATTGGCATTTTGCCTCCTGTAACACCCGCACTCTGGTGCGGGCTGAATGCTCAGACAGTCGCCGGCTTAGCCCGCGTGTTTATCCACCAACAACCGCAGTTTGCGGTTACCTATCTCAATGCTCGCTTCCTGGCCATAGGCCACCAGCAGCTCAGGTTGCAGCGTTTCGCCATTTAAGGTCAATACAGTCACCAGTTTCGCCCGGTCGTTTTGCTCCGGAGTTATGGTCAGCTGGTAACTGAACTTGTCGTCTTCCCTCACTGTGGCCGTTTTACCAGCCTCAACCACCAGCACAGGTGAGGCAATCAGCTCGCCATGGTCGTAAATCGAAGTGGATACTTTGTACAGCTCTTCTGCAGCACAAGATAAAGTCGTTAACAGCGCCGTGCTGATTAACAGAGTGGTCAGTTTCATCATCATTTCCTTATTGAGGGATCAACTTAGGTTATTCACTATCAGGCGGACTGAGTGCCAGCGCGTTGCTAAGCACCATTAGCTCAATTGGTTTCATAGTAATAAAGGTCATCCGCCACCCTATCCAATATGGACAGCTGTTTAAAATCGGTCAGTGGCTGACTTAATTTAGGTCGGCTGGCACCAGCGTTCAGCAACAGAACACCGGATTCATTATCTCCTACCCCAACCCCAACCAGACGAATACCCTCAGGCTCCCGTCTAAGCGCACTCAGGCCAATATCACGCATTTGTGCAGTCAGCTCATCAATTTGTGTTTCAGTGACAGCAATACTGTCCAGATAGGCTGCCCGGCTCGGCCATGTTTTCCAGACTCCAGACGGCACAAACCCCATCTCGGCGCTGGGGATAGCTTCTTTGGCTGTCCCAGATAAGACGAAGAGATCATTCACCCTGCTCTCGTCTTTCGGTGCCCAAATAGAAAGGAGCTGTAACCCGTTAATCTCCCGAAAACTCTGGGCCAGCGTGCGCAGCCTTTCAGGCTGGCGGATCAAATGAGCTTTACGACTGGGCGCGCAGAGCGGGCCACAAAAAAAGTAGTCAGTGATCCGTTCCGCCTGAAGTTTGCATGCGTGAGCTGTTGCCCCCAGGTGCAGGTTTCTCAACTCGTTCGCTTCTGTAGCGTTGCTGGCTTTGCGAACTTCCAATCCAAGCGGACCAAAAGTAAAAGTGCGATAAGGAAAGATGGCCGGATTGGCCCGAACCACTTCACAAGCGTCCATCAGATGAGGGATAAGCAACCGATATTCTTCCTCCCCCCGAAAGCGATGATCCGCAATTACGGGACCAGCCACTAAAAACGTCAACGCGACTAACGATGTCCTCATCATTAATGCTCCTTGTTTGAATGAACCTGCGCTCAACGGCTAGCCTGAGGCGCTTCCATCGGCACTTTGCTGGTGAATTCGACTCTCAGTCAGCAGCAGAAGCTATCCATCATCAGGCATTTACAAAGAAAATCAATGGCTTTTAGTGGGCAACCCTGTATTTTTTCAGGGACAGCCAACAACGCCAGCTGATTATTTAGTGCCCCGCTTTGCCCGGTTTGTCCTGGTGACCCATACTGACATGCCGCCTTTACCATTTGCCGGGAGGAAACGAATGCCTTTGAGGCTACACTTTTTTGCACTGTTCATCGTCCTGTCCACTTCCATCGGCCTGGCTGCAGAGTCAGCCAACAAAACCGGCAAAGTCCGGTTAGGCATCCACAATTTTCCGCCCGGTTTTGTGATGTCCGGGGATGGCAAGACCTGCTCAGGCCGTGCTGTCGACATTCTGGATCGGATCCTCAATCCTGTGGGCTTACAAATAGTCCCCCAATGTGGCACACCGGCCCGTATTTATCGCCAGTTGGACAGCGGCGACCTGGATATTGGCATCAGTACCATCACCAACCCGCTGGTCAATCACTCCCATCTGTTCCTCACACCGCCTTACACCCAACTGGTCTTAATGCTCTACAGCCACCCGGAGTCAGCAACAGGTGCCGCCACGAACTCTGTAGTTGCGATACGAGGCTTTGAATACCAGGGGCAGCGGCTGAAGCTGATTCAGCAAGGCTTTGAATTTATAGAGATGCCCGATGCGGTCAGCGCCATCAACTTCTTTTTGCACCAAAGGGCTCAGCACCTGATCAGCTACCAAGAGCCCTTTTTGCATTATCTGCAACAACACGACGCCGCCCCCCAGAGTCAGATAAGGCAACAGCATCTGATGACAGTGGACGCCCAGCTGGTGGTGTCAGCCCGCTCAGCCTATAAGGAGCGTATCATCCAGGCTGTGGCTCAGTATGCAGCCAGGCATCAGTGCCACTACCTGACCGCATGCCCGCCCACCGATGCGGCCGCACCAACCCCTGAGATTCAACCGCCGCTCTGATAACGCTGCGGCGTTTCGCGGCTTTCACGTTCCAGCTGGCGTTGCAGTTCTTCACGGCTTTGTTTCAGCAACTGCAGGTAGCTTTTTTCATCCTGCTGCTGGCGAATGAGCTGCATTTTATCAATCAGGTCATAATTGGCGGCCCGAAAGCGGTCCGCCAGCTCTTTGGCTTCGTACTGCCCCAGCCCCAATTGCGTTAAGACAGCGCGGCCCTGATGCAACGAAGCTTCAAACAGCTCCCGCTCGATAAACTGCACACCAAGCGCGCGCAGCTGATACAGATGGGCAACGTCCTTGGCTCTGGCCATCAGGGTCAGGTGTGGAAAGTGTTCACGTGCCGCCGCAACAATACGGTTGATGGCGTCCACTTCATCCACCGCCACCACCAGCACTTTGGCTTTGGCGGCCCCTGCAGCTTCCAGCACATCCATCCGGCTGGCGTCACCGTAATACACATGAAAGCCGAATTTACGCATGTTCTGAATCGTATCGGAGTCGTGATCCAGCACTGTGGGGACCAGGCCATTGGACAACAGCAAACGGCCGACAATCTGACCATAACGGCCAAAACCGGCGATAATCACCGGGCTGTCGTTGTCCTGCACATCACTGCTGCCGGAGGGTTGGGCTGCACCGCGGTACAACCAGTGGTCATACAAGGTCATCAACAAGGGAGACACCGCCATCGACAACGCAATCACCAGGTTCAGCATGGCGCCTTCGGTGGCACTGAGCAAAGCCCCTGCAGTGGCCAGCGCCGCCAGCACAAAAGCAAATTCACTGCCTTGCCCCAACAGCAGCGCATAGCCCAGACGCTCCGGCCTGGCCAGCTTCAGCAGTATGGCCACAGCATACAACAGCGCTAATTTCACCACTAAAAACAACAGCAATAACAGCAGGATCAGCGGCCATTGTTCCAGCAATAAAGCCAAATTGATGGCGCTGCCAATAGTGATAAAAAACAGGCCTAAAAACAGCCCTTTAAAAGGTTCCAGGTCGGCCTCCAGCTGATGGCGGAACTCGGAACTGGCAAGCAGCACACCGGCCATAAAAGCACCCAGGCCCGCAGAAACTCCAACCGCAGTCATCAGCTCCATCACCCCTATCACCAACAGCAGTGCCAGACCCACAAAGAGCTCGCGTGAACCATAATGCGCCACCCAATGCAGCAAATAACCAATCAGGTAACGCCCGGCCAGCAGTAACGCGGCAACCGCGGCCAGTGCCCACAAAGGCTCAAAGCTTTTAGCACCTTCTGACGGCGCCAGTACGGATACAGCAATCAGGAACGGAATGGCGACCATATCCTGCAGCAGCAACGCACTGAACACCGTCTGCCCTGTTTGTGTGCCCATCAGATTGCGGTCTTTCATCAACTGCACCGCGACCGCCGTCGAGGACAACGCCAGGGCCAGACCGATAAACACCGATAACCCCCAGGACAACCCCAGCAACTGACTGCACAGCGCAATACCCACTGCGCAGGCAATCACTTGCAAAGAGCCAAATAAAAATACGCGATGGCGCATGGCCCACAGCTTTTTCGCATCCAGTTCCAGGCCAATACTGAATAACATCAGCACCACACCCAATTCAGCGAGCAGCGCAATATCTGCGGTATTTTCCGCCAGTGCCAGACCCGCAGGTCCTAAAGCCAAACCAGCCAGCAAATAGCCCAGCACCACGCCAAGACCAAGCCTTTTGGCAAGCGGCACCACCAGCACCATAGCGGCCAGATAAATCATCAGGTAAGTCAGAATGTTCAGGTGCATATCAGCTCCGCTCTGTGTGACTGACAAGGGCCAGTTGCTGCAGACCACTGCGGTATCGCTCCGCGGCCTCTGCCGCCGTGGTTGTGTCGGCCAATGGGGGCAGGATCAAAGGACTGTGCCAGTGCATACCACAGGCTTCTGCCAGTTGCTGCATGGGTTTAAACAGGCTGTGGGGATCGCAGCAGTCCGGGTCCTTGCCCTGACCGACCATTTGAGCAACCAGCCAGAACCCCAATCCTTGTACCGCCGAGCTGACTTCGCCTTTGCTGTTCTGACCAAAAGCCCAACCTTTGACAAAAACTTTGTGCAGATACTGCACCAGCAGAGCCGGTGGCAATCCCCATTGCAGCGGGTAATGCAGGATGATGGCATTGCTGTGGCTCAGCATTTTCTGTTCGGTCGCCACATCAATATAAAAATCCGGATACAGCTGGTATAAATCGCGCAGTTCAAGGCCCGGCCAATGCTGCACCGCATTCAGCAGCCATTGGTCTTCCCTGGCATGCAGGGAATACGGGTGTGCATACAACAAACTAATCATCCTTCCTCCCTGCCAAGAGCCTCGATTCCATAGGAGTGGCTCAGCTTTGGGGTGTTAACGCAGAAAAAATTTCATAAGCCTCAGGCGACTGCATATAGCCTGCAACTTTGTGCGGGTACAACACCACCCCATTCAGGGCAGTTTTTAGCAGCAATTTATTGTACGGATTGGCGTTGTCATCCTGCAGATAAGCGTCCACATCAAACCAGCGCGCCTGCAGTATCTCGTTGACGTCGGCCACTGGTGTTTTTTCATCCGCATGCAGGCGGCAGACAAAATAAATATTGGACGCCCCAAATTGCCCCTGGTGATGGTGGCGCAGCGCCAGCATGCTATCAAAACGGGCTTCGATACCGGTTTCCTCCCGTACTTCCCTCACCACGGCGTCAGCCAAATGCTCTTTCGCGTCCACCATACCGCCGGGTAATTTAAAGTAACCTGCTGTTTTGCCGGGCAGGGGTTTTTCCTGTACCAGCAGCACCCGGCCCTCTGGCGACAGCACCACAGCCCCTACCCCGATACTGTGCGTAGCCGCCAGCGGAAGGTAGGCATTCGCCTGCAGTTTTTTTACCAGCATCAACATCCCCGGCTGGCAATGGTGAAACTCAAAACCCAGGGCGACCGCATAAGGCACTAAATCCGCCCGGCTGGCTGGCAGCTCCAGCCAGCACAGCCGGTAATCAGACTGCCAGGCGACAATGCTTTGGGCCAGCCGGTCACTGAATTCAGCCGCTGACACCGGCAGCTGGTCAGGCCCGATAAAACAACCACCATACGGATTCACTAGGGCTTCAAACATCCTTTGCTCCGGCTAAAAACAAACCCGGCCAGGCCGGGTTTGTTGCACTTTTACTAACGGAATAACACTTTTTCTTTCTGGAACCAGTGGACACAAAATGCCAATAAAGCCCCGGCCAACACCACTGTCGACCCCAGAATTGCCAGCAACATGCCGGTGTCCATGGTGCCTTTAATCAGCTCTTTAATCGCCAGCGCCACATTGGTCACCGGCAGCATCGCCATGGCCCAGTTCAGCTCAACCCCAGGCAATAACGCCACCACCAGCGGCATAAAGATGATCATGCTCAGCGGGCCTACATAGTTTTGCGCTTCTTTAAAGCTGCGGGCGTAAATCGACAGACTGAGCAGCAAGGAAGCAAAAATGGACGACAGCGGGATCAGCATCAATAAAATCAACACTAAATCAGCCAGGCCCAGCGTGCTCATGGTTTTTTCGACTATATCCACGCCCATAATGGAGCCAATCAGATAACCCCAACCGCCAAAGCTGGTCACGGTGATCATCGCCGTCGCCAGCCCTGTGGTCAGTACAGTGAAGAATTTCCCCAGCACTATGGCCGTCCGGCTGATGGGGCAAATCAGCAGGGTTTCCAGCGTACCACGCTCTTTTTCGCCGGCACCTATATCGATGGCCGGATAGGAGCAGCCCATCAGACACAGCGGGATCAGTATGTAGGCAATAAAACCACCAATCTTTTCACCCAGGTTTTCCCGGCTTTCCGCGGTGTTCACCTTGTCCAGCTTCACTGGCTGCAGTAAGGCGTTCACCTGCTCTTTGGCCACCCCCAGCTTTTCCATTTTGGCCAGCTGCAGTTGCTTGCCGTACTCATTTAACAGGTCGTTGAAGTACTTATCAATCATGTCCAGCTGCGACGACATGTTGTACACCACAGTCCAGGTGCTTTGGTTCAGCTGTTCCGCCGAGGGGTCAAAATCAGCCGGAATCATAATGGCCAGATCAAACTTATTGTCACGAATGGCTTGCTTCAGCTGGTCGACTTCGGTCAGCTCAGACTCCACCTGTTTAAAGTTTTTGTGGTAAAACAACGCCTCCTTCAATTCAGGGGCCTTGTCTGCATTGATAATCACATACCGGTGTTCTTCCGATTCGGCCTTTTTCACCACATTGGCCATCACAGCCCCCATAATGCCAAACAGCACAGGGAACACCAGAATAGGCAACAGGATCACAAAAAACATGGTTTTTTTATCACGGACCAGCTCGGTCAGTTCTTTCAGATACACCTGCCACATTTAATTCTGCTCCTTCTGAATCACAGCCAAAAAGGACTGACGTAAATCGCCGGTTGGGCTCAATGCCTTAAAGGCATCCAGGCTGTCAGCAAAAGCGCTGATGCCTTTATCAATCACCACCACCCGGTCGCACAGGGACGACACTTCATCCAGATGGTGCGTCGAAAAAATCACCGGCGTGCCCTGTTGTTTCAGCGACTGGATAAAATCCAGGACCGTCTGAGTCGTCATAATATCGAGGCCCGTCGTCGGTTCATCCAGAATCACCACGGCAGGGGAATGCACCACGGCCCGGGCTATGGCGGTTTTTTGTTTCATCCCGGTCGACATGGCGTCGGCACGGCGGTTGGCAAAGTCATGCATATTCAAAAGAGTGAACAACTCGTCAATCCGCTGTTTCAGCGCGGCTTCGCTCATGCCATGCAAACGGCCAAAATAGGCGACATTTTCCAGCGCGGTCAGCCGGCCATACAAACCGGTATTGCTGGACAAAAAGCCGATTTTCTTCCGTGCCTGCACCGGCTTTTTCAGCACATCGGCACCATCAATCACCACAGAGCCGGCATCCGGCTGCAGCGCGGTAGATAAAATACGTAAGGTGGTGGTTTTACCCGCCCCGTTGGGGCCCAGCAGGCCCAGCACTTCCCCTGCACCGCAGTGAAAACTGACATGACGCACCGAATGAAAAGCGTCTTTGCTGTAACGCACATCCTGTTTTTCACTGTCGGATACTTTCTGGCCGCGACTGATGGCAAAGGATTTTGCCAGTCCGCTGATTTCAATCATCAGGAAACTCCCTGTTCTGTCTGTTGCCGTTTTGGCCGGAAATAACTGGTGTCCTGATAAAACGCCAGGTCCTGGCCCGCAAACCACCCAGGTACACCTAACAAAGGCAATGGGCTAAGTTGCTGATGATTCAGCAGTTGCTCAGGCTTGGCAAGTTGTTTTGCTAATAATTCATCTACAAAACTGTAACGCTCTGTATCAAATTCTTGCTGCCGGTCAGCATCTATTTCCAGCAGCCACAGCTTGGCGGTCAGGCCAATAAAGGGCCGGGTGGCCATTTCATAATTGGCGTGGCCGAAGATCATCGGTTTTAGCTGAGTCCAGAGATCCCGCTGCTGATAAAACGCTTTTTGCCATTGATGTTGCCGCAGCCACTGCGCCAGTTCAGCCTGTTCTGGTGTCAGGCACAACACCACGCCACATTCATCCAGCAAGGTCAGCTTATGACGGATTTTACTGCGTACTTTCTGGCCATGCGCCTGCAGTTCGGTGCGGTGCAGCCTGTTGATCTGCTGCTTGGTGGCAGGAAACAAACACCAAATCAGTGCACCAAATAAGTCATGCCAGTTGTTGGCCCGCAGCGGAATTTGCCGGGTGTCAAAAATAAAGTCTTCGTAGTAACGGCCGTCCTGTTCCAGCACGCTTTGGTCCACAAAACGCCAGTCCGTTAATCCGGTCTGTTGATGCAGCCACTGCGTCAGTTGCCGGCAATCCGGAAACTGGCGGCAGTCAGCCAGGGGAAAGCGTAAAGCAAGATCGTTAAACAGCGGATTTGTAAGAAAAATATCGCTCTGCCACTGAGGCGGTGCCAAAAATCGGCCAGGTTTTTCTGTTGGGGTCATGCGGTTATCCTGTGGCCCGCTCTGAAAACTTCAGCCAGGCCTTACCTCCGGTTTTGCCGAAAAAACCTCTTGCTTTTTCTGATGCAACTGGCAGAGTCAAAGGGTACGTATAGACGTACATACTGCCAAAACTAGTGAATTTTACATCGGATTGAATTAAACAAGAGGTTATCATGTGTTCGATATTTGGGGTGCTTGACATCAAGACGGATGTTAAAGCCTTGCGCCAACAGGCGCTACAGTTATCTAAGTTATTACGCCATCGTGGTCCGGACTGGTCCGGTGTATGGAACGACGACAATGCCATTTTAGTGCACGAGCGTCTGGCTATTGTAGATACTGAAAATGGCGCCCAGCCCCTGATTAATCCGAATCGAAATCACATTCTGGCAGTGAATGGTGAAATTTATAATCACAAGAATTTAGAGAAAAACCTGACCGTCGACTATCAGTTCCAGACCAAGTCGGACTGTGAGGTGATTCTGCCGTTGTACCTGCAGCATGGCAGCGACTTTATCGACCAGCTGCAGGGCATGTTTGCTTTTATTCTGTATGACGCTGAGCAGCAGCGTTATCTGGTGGCGCGTGACCATATCGGCATTATTCCGCTTTATTACGGTTATGACGAACATGGTCAGCTCTATGTGGCGTCTGAGCTCAAAGCCCTGGTGCCTGTCTGTAAACAAATGCAGGAATTCCCGCCAGGCCATTTTTTTGACAGCAAAGTGGGCAAACTGGTGAAGTACTACCAGCGTGACTGGATGAGCTATGACGCCGTCAAAGACAACCCGGCCAATTTGGCTGAGCTGAAAGCGGCGCTGGAGCACAGCGTGAAGAGCCACCTGATGTCCGACGTGCCTTATGGTGTGTTGCTGTCTGGTGGTCTGGATTCCAGCTTAATCTCCGCCATTACCCAGCAGTTTGCGCGTAACCGGGTCGAAGATGACGATCAGTCCGAAGCCTGGTGGCCACGGCTGCACTCTTTTGCGGTCGGCCTGCAGGGCTCACCGGATTTGGCGGCGGCCCGCAAAGTGGCAGATTCCATTGGCACAGTGCACCACGAAGTGCATTTTACCGTGCAGGAAGGCATAGATGCTTTGCGTGACGTGGTGTATTTCCTCGAGACTTACGATGTCACCACCATCCGGGCGTCCACCCCTATGTATCTGATGGCGCGTAAAATCAAAGCCATGGGCATTAAAATGGTGCTGTCCGGCGAAGGCTCGGATGAAATCTTCGGCGGTTACCTGTATTTCCACAAAGCGCCAAACGCCCAAGAGTTCCATGAAGAAACGCTGCGGAAGCTGGACCGTTTGCATATGTTCGACTGCAACCGCGCCAACAAAGCCATGTCGGCCTGGGGCATTGAAGCCCGGGTGCCTTTCCTCGACAAGCACTTTATGGACACCGCCATGCGCTTAAACCCGCAGGCCAAAATGTGCGGTGGCGGCAAAATGGAAAAACACATTCTGCGTGAAGCTTTTGAAGGCGCTTTGCCCAAAGAAATTTTATGGCGCCAGAAAGAGCAGTTCTCCGACGGCGTGGGCTACAGCTGGATTGACAGCTTAAAAGCCTATGCGGAAAAAGAAGTGACAGACCAGCAGATGGCCACCGCCAGCTTCCGCTTCCCGGTCAACACACCGGACACCAAAGAAGGGTACCTGTACCGCACCATTTTTGAAGAGCATTTCCCACACCCGGCCGCTATCGCTTGCGTTCCGGGCGGTAAGTCAGTCGCCTGCTCCACGCCTGAAGCCCTGGCCTGGGACGCTAAAATGGCCCAACTGACTGACCCGTCAGGCCGTGCTGTACGTGACGTGCACGAGCAGGGTTATTGAGCCTGGCTCAGCCAATCCCCAGCGGCCGCTTTTGCGGCCGTTGTTTTTTCCAGCACAAAATGCATATTGAGCGTTAAATTCGTTTTTTCATCGGGTTTGCACTGGCGAAAAGTCAGTACAGATCGTATGTTAAGCGCCAAATGACCCCCTGAGATTGGGCCTTTGAGTTTATGAAATGCTTTTCTGTTGTACTGGCAGTCGTGATGGCGTCAAGCCTGTGCCAGCACGCTGTTGCCGAAACCGCGCTGACCGGGCGCTGGATTAAAGATTTAGCCCAGCAACCTTTGCTGGACCCACAAACCTCCGGCCTGACCTTTCGCAAAGGTGAGCTGGTCGCTCTTGGCGATCAAAGCGCCGATGAAAGCACCCGGATGAAACTGTTCCGGCTCACCCCACAAACCGGCCAGGCGATCACAGCGCCAATCCCGATCACTGTGGCTGATTCGCTGAAATCCAGCTGTTTTTATCAGTACCTGAGTGAAAAACCGGATCTGGAAGCCCTGACCTGGGACCGCATTGATGAGACAACCCTGATCACTGTGACCGAAGATGCGTCCAACTACAGCCTGAGCCCGGACTGCAGCCGTAAGTTTGCCAAAACCAATTCCACGCTCTACCCCACGCTGCTGCTGAAAATTCAGGTGGACCCAGCGCTGACCCGCGCAGAGATTGTCGCAGTGCGGCCGGTGCAGTTTCCGCCTGAAGCCAAACTGGGCAATTTCCCCAATGACGGTGTGGAAGGCCTGGCGGTGGACAGCCATCTGAACCTGTACCTGGCGGTTGAGCAGGATATGGCGAATAAACCCCGTATTTTTAAAACCCGCTTAACCTCAGACTTTTGGGCCCGTGACAACCTGGTCAAAGTGATAGACGCCAATCTGACCATGCCACCGCTGGATGACGCTGACCACCCGATCAATGGCATTGAGTTTATTCCAAGCCCGCTGCAGGGCCATCCGGGGTATCTGGCCGCTGTGGCGCGGAATGACGACGAGCTTTGGGTGTTTGACCTGACCAACAGGGTACCGCCTTATGTACAGAAACTCAGTTTCTATGTCAGCACCGACGATTCAGGCCTGTGCCAGCCCTACGACAAGCTGGTGCAAACCGCCATCGAAGCCGTAACCTACGCAGATGGCACCCTGTATCTGGTCAACGACCCCTGGAAGCAGCATTACAGCGACAATATTCAATGTGGCACCCATGCCGACAAATTTAAGTCGATGTCCCCTTTGTTGTTCCAGCTGAACCTGGACCCACGCTGGTTCAGCCCGCTGCGTAACAAAATACAGAATGCATTGCCCGCCATCAGCGGTTTAGCCAGTCATGATGGCGTCAGCTATCTGGCGGTACAGGATAAAAAAATCCAGCGACCCGGCGACCGGCTGGTCAGTATTCAAGTGAGTGCCGATCAGTCCCCTGTGCATCAGCCGCTTTTTGTCACCAACTGGCCGGCCGGTCAGATGGCCAGCGATCTTGAAGCTTTGTGTGCTTTGCCTGGCCGGCCCGGTGAATACCTGGCCGCTGAAAGCGGCACCTGGCAAGGGGCTTTTGGCCGCCTGTTTCACCTGAAAGTGTTTCCGTCTTACGCTCAGGTGCTGGCGTTTTATGAGCTGCCGGTGGAGCGGGATAATAACCCACAGCTGGAAGGCGATAACTTTGAAGGCCTGGCGTGCAGCGCCAAAGCTGAACAAAAGTACCTGCTGATACTGGGCGAACGCGGCAGCGCTACAACCCCGGGGTTCCTGCAATGGGGAGAGCTGAATTTAGCCAGTTCAGCCCTGAGCTGGAACAGCCAGAAACTGCAGGTCACGGGGCCAACAGGGGTGGACAGCGCCGTCTACCCACGCAAAATTTCCGACCTGTTTTTACAAAACGATGTGCTCTGGGCCAGTGCAGTGGCCGATAACGGCGACAATGGTCCTTTTCATTCAGTCATTTACCCGCTGGCGCTGGTCAACCCGGCCCAGACGCAGCCTGTCAGCCTGATGGCACAACGCCCGGTGTTCTGGCGGCTGGACGGTCTGAAAGTGGAAGGCATGGCACTACCGGCACAAGGCCAGGAGCAAGCCGCACTCCTCATTGGTTCAGATGATGAAAACTACCAGGGCGTGATCCGGCCCCTACAAAAAACCAGCCTGAGCCCCTACGGGACAGTTCAGTAAGTCTTCGTTGTTTTATCACAGAACAGCCCGCTTTATGCGGGCTGTTCTGTGACTGTGGCAGACAATAAAGCGGCAAAGTCCTGGGCTGGAACGGGTTTACTGCAATAGTAGCCCTGGTAATAATCACAGCCCTGTCCCAGTAAAAACTCGACCTGACTGGCGCGTTCCACCCCTTCAGCCAGCGCTTTCAGCCCCATAATATGCGCCATGGAAATAATGGCACTGACAATGGCCCGGCTTTCCGGGTTAAATTCCACATCGTCCATAAAGCTCTTGTCGATTTTCAGCACGTCCAGCCGGTAACGCTGTAAGTAGGCAAAGGACGAATAACCGGTGCCAAAGTCGTCAATGGCCAGATTGACCCCCATCTGGTGCAATTCGGTCAACAGCACAGAGGCTTCCAGCTCTCTGTCCATAATGGCGCTTTCGGTCAGTTCCAGCTCCAGCCACTGTGCAGGGAAACCTGTCTGCTGCAGTATTTGGGCTGTGCGTTCGTGGATATTGCCCTGACTGAACTGATGAGACGACAAATTGACCGCAAGTTTTACCGGCGTCAACCCGGCGTCCAACCAGGCCGCCCCCTGACGGCAGGTTTCGGCCAGCACCCAGTCGCCGATAGGGCCAATCAGGCCTGTGTCTTCGGCAATTGGAATAAAACGCCCGGGCGGAATTAAGCCTTCCACCGGGTCCAGCCAGCGGATCAACGCTTCCGCGCCGACAATACGGCCAGATTTCAGCTCTACCTGAGGCTGGTAATAGACCCGGAACTGATTGGCTTTCAAAGCGCCACGCAGCCGTCCTTCCAGTGCAATGCGCTCTCTGGCATAAAGGGTTAAATCGTCTGAATAGTAAGCAAAACGGCCACGGCCCTGCTCTTTGGCACGGTACAGGGCGGCGTCGGCATGGCTGAGCAGCACGGCGCCATCTTCACCATGATCCGGAAAGACTGAGATACCAATGCTGGCACCAATACGAACCTCCACATCATTGCTCAACAACCAGGGCTGACTGAGCAACTGGATCAGTTCACTGGCGAAACGCGCGGCATCTTCCGCATGCTGCAACCGCTCCAGCAGAATAATAAACTCGTCGCCACCAAACCGGGCCACAGTGTCAGTGCTGCGCAGCCGCTGGCTTAAGGTGGTCGACACCAGCTTCAGCAATTCGTCCCCGCTTGGGTGGCCGAAACTGTCGTTAATGTATTTAAAGCGGTCCAGGTCCAGCATCAGCACGGCAAATTGCTGCTGGTCACGTTTAGCCTGCTGCACTGCATTCTGCAGCCTGGAATTCATCAGCAACCGGTTTGGCAAACCAGTCAGTACATCATGGTGGGCAAGAAACTCCAGTTCCTGCTCCGACGCCTTTAACTGGGTAATATCGGCAAATACGGCCACATAGTGGCTCAGCGTATTTTGCGGATCACGAATGGTGCTGATGCTGAGCAGCTCAGGATACACCTCGCCATTTTTACGGCGGTTCCAGACTTCGCCTTGCCAGTAGCCCCGTTCCTTCAGCTCCTGCCACATTTGCCGGTAAAAGGCTGCATCGTGTCGGCCAGAAGCAAAGATAGCCGGTGTCTGCCCCAACACTTCCTGTTCTTCATAACCCAACATCCGCAGCAATGACTGGTTCACCTGAATAATGCGGTTGTCCGAGTCGGTGATCATAATGCCTTCGCGGGTGCTCTGAAACACCGCGGCCGCCTGGCGCAACGAGGATTCAAAGCGCTGGCGTCTGACCGCATACCCCAAAGCTGACGCCAGCATTTTCAGCGCGTCCATTTCCACCGTATTCCACTGCCTGTTGGCCACTCCAGACTCTACGCCAAGAACCCCCCACCAGTGGCCGTCCAGCATCACCGGCAACAGCGCAATGGCCGTCACCCCCAGGTCACGCCACGGCTGCTGAACCGGCCCCGGCAGCTGCGCCACAGCACCTGCAACGCTGCGTCCGGCGCTCAGCTCTGCGACAAGGTAAGCACAGGCCTGACTGTCTTTTGTGCTCAGCTGTAAAGGGTTGAAGCAGTAACTGGTGTCTTGTTGCCATAACGCCAGTTGCTCACAGTGTTCAGAACTTTTGTTCTGGTACAGGTACATAGCGTCAGCGCCCAGGGTTTGCGCCATCGCCGGCAGGCTCTGCTGCAACAGACTCAGCCAGTCGCTGTGTTGCAATAAAGAAGCAGCCAAATCAGCCTGTTGCGCCATGATTTGTGCGCGCTGCTTTAACTCCTGACGGGTGCTGATACTCTGACTGATGTCTTCAATGGTCACCAGTGCTCCTTTGAGCACACCATCTTCCAGCAAAGGTTCTGCGTTGCTGCTGAGCCAGCGCAGCTCAGTACCGTTGTAAAAGCCCAACACGCGGTCTCGCACTGAGGCTCCGGTGCTCAGCACCTGACGGCTCGGCAGTAACCCAAGCGGAACCGCATTCCCCTCTTCATCAACAAAAATCCAGCGATCGCCCTGTTTGTTTTCCTCGATCAACTGCTGTTTACTGCGGGCCAGAATACGTTCCGCTGCTGGGTTACAGTCCAGCAGACAGGCTTGCTCGTCGTACAGAATTAACCCCTCTGACATGGTGTTAAATAAGGTTTGCAAGCGGTTGACCGTGGCTTGCTGCTGTTGCCTGCTGTGCACCAGCTCTGTCAGATCCAGCATGGCGCCAAGCACCAGTTGCTGGCCATCACGCCCGGCAGGCAACAACCGCAAATCATCCCGAATGTATTTCAGCGAACCGTCGGCGGCATAAAAGCGGTATTCGTGGCTGTAGTACCCCTTTTCCATGGTTTGCTGCAAGGCCAGGGTTGCCCTCCCCAGGTCGTCCGGGTGGACCTGCTGCTCCCACCAGCCCGGTACCAGACACAAGCCAGGTTCAAAACCCAGCACCCGGCTGACATTGGCACTGACCCAGGTGGTGCTGCAGTGTTGACCGTCCAGTTCTATCCGGTGCAGGACAGCAGAGCTGGCATTGAGAATGCTGTCGAGCTGCTGCGCACTGTGTTGCAGCTGCTGATTGCTTTGGGTCAGGTCGGCATAGAGCTGGCGTTTTTCGGTCACATCATCAAAACTGGCGAGGATCCAGTCCTGTTGCGCTTTCCCTTGCTGCTTTTGGATCATCAGCCGGATCACCCGTAAACGGCCCGATTTGTGTTTCAGGGACAAATCCAGCGTCAGGGGCTGCCCCTCCCGCAACTGGTCCATAGGTAAATTGGCCAGTTGGTTTTCCGCAAGCAAATCCCATAACGACAACTGCAGCAGCTCGTCCTGCGAATACCCCAGGATCTCAGCCAGTCGCTGGTTCACCTGTAAAAAAGGCTGATGAATACGGTGCAGCACGGCCATGCCCAAAAATGGCAAATCGAAAAAAGCCCGCACTTGTTTGTCCTGCATCTGCTGACGGTTTTGCAGCTCCAGATAATGGTTTTGCATCAGCTCACGCCAGTAAAACAACACGAGCAGGAGCAGCACCAATAACAAACTGCCAGCCACCAGGGCCAGCCACAATAACAGGGTGTCAATGGGGGCCAGCACTTCGGCCGTATCCACCTTGGTCACC
Organism: Rheinheimera sp.; assembly: GCF_037442345.1. GTDB lineage: Bacteria > Pseudomonadota > Gammaproteobacteria > Enterobacterales > Alteromonadaceae > Pararheinheimera. Next base: position 51,171 of record NZ_JBBIQL010000027.1, read on the forward strand.
AGCATCCAGTCGGTGTTCGCCACGGGAGCATAAGCGCCAAGCACTGCGGCCCCCCGGTAGTCGCTGATTTCAGCAGCACCAGGCTGACGCTGACGCAAGGCTTTGGCGGTCAATATTTCTTCGTTCAGGTCAAACTGCCTCTCCTGTCCGGCTTTTGCATGCCGCAACGGGTTCAGAAACTGCACCTGTGCATCCTGTTTTTTGACCAGCAGCACTTCTGCTGTCGGGCTGCTGACCGGCCAGGTCTGCAGCACAGGAAACAAAAACTGACTGGCGTCGGCCTGCAATTCCAGCCGATACAATTGCTGATCCGCCGCCAGTTGCAAACGCCAGTTCAGGCTACAAAACTCCTGTAGTTCTGCGCTGAAACAATGAAAGACCGGCTGCGGACCTGACCAGTTGATCCCATGAAAACCAGGATGCACCTGCCCTACTTCAAGCAGCAATTGCTGGTTGTGGTTGTACAGACGGATGGCGCTGAAGGCATGGCTGGCAATCAGACTACTCAGGCGTAATCTCAGGTTATGGCGGGCTTCTTCACTGCGCTCTGACGCACTCAGCTGCTGACGAAAACCGTTGTCTTTGGCCACACCACTGATGTCATAGCGCCGTTCCGCCAGCCACTGTTCCAGCTGTTGTTTTTTAATTTCGTTGATGGTGTGTAAATCGGCATAAGCACGGGATTTCAACTGACTGGAATACATCATTTTGGTCACCACAGTCAGGCCGGGCAACGCCAGGATAAAGGCCAGCACCACTGCCAGCAGACGCCACTGCTTCATCCGGGTATTCACCGGATTGTCGTAAAACTGTTGTTTGCGCCAGCTGGTCAGCAGCAGGTACAGCAAAGTACCGCTTAAAGCGACATAAGCAGAACCTTTCAGGGTACTGAGCACAGACACCAGCCAGGGGTCCGTCACCATCAGGTGCAATACCCGGTCAGAACCAAAAATCCACAGCAACGAAAACAGGCTGTACAGAATCACAATACGTATGGCAGTCAGTGGAAAAGCGGTTTTCGTCATCAGAGGCGTTCACTGGCTTGCAGCGCCAGCGCCTTTTGTTGCAGTCGTGGCAGTTTCGCCACCACCTGTTGCCAGGAATGCTCAATCTGGCGTTGCAGTTCACCAGCGGGTACAGACCCATCCAGCACCACAGTATTCCAGTGTTTTTTATTCATATGGTAGCCAGGGCGCACCGCACTGAACAGGTCGCGCAGCGCCTGTGCCTGGTCCGGGTCGCATTTGAGGTTGATGCTGCACTGTGTTTTGTCGGCAAATAAAATAGCAAACACCTTGCCTTTCACTTTGTAGACATAGAGATCCGGTCCAAAAGGAAAATCCAGCTCAGCCCCGGTTTGTAACTGACAGTGCTGTTGCGCCTGCAGAAAATCCATGCAGCTCCCATCAAATCAAGTGTGTTTAATGCAAAAGGCTGCCCAGGGCAGCCTTTGTCCTGTCGTCGCTTATCCCGCGTTATTTGGCTGTCTGTAACTTCATCCAGCTGAAAATTTCGTTGTACCAGCGCTCGGCATTTTGCGGTTTTAAGATCCAGTGGTTTTCATCCGGGAAAATCACCAATTTCGACTCAATACCTTTGCGTTGCAGTGTGGTAAAGGCCCCCAAGCCCTGCGCATAAGGCACACGGTAATCTTTTAAGCCATGGATCACCAGCATAGGTGTTTTCCAGTTCTCGGTAAAAGCGGCCGGATTAAATTTATGGTAGTCGGCTTCTTTGGTCCAGACCATACCGCCCATGTCATGCTCTGGGAACCACAACTCTTCGGTACTGCCGTAAAAACTTGGCATATCAAACAAACCGGCATGATTGACCAGGCACTTAAAGCCGTCCGGCCAGTTGCCGGCAATCCAGTTCATCATAAAGCCGCCATAAGAGGCCCCCAATGCACAGGCGTTGTTTTTATCCAGCCAGGTCTCTTTTTCGGTGATATAAGCCAGGCCTTTTTGTAAATCAACCAAAGGTTTCCCCCCCCAATCCCGCGCGATAGAGTCGGTAAAGGCCTGACCATAACCTGTAGAGCCATGGAAGTCGATCATCACCACCCCATAGCCCTGTGCCGCCCACAGCTGGGCATTCCAGCGGTAGTTAAACATATTGCCAAAGCTGCCCTGCGGGCCACCATGCACAATAAAGGCGATGGGGTATTGCTGGCCGGCTTTGAAATTCCAGGGTTTCATCCAGTAGCCAAACACGGTTTCGTCATTGGCCCCGGGGAAGCTGAACTGGGCAAACTCGGCCAGCTGAACGTCTTTCAGGTTGTCGGCATTCACGTTGGTCAGTGCTTTGGGCATGCCGGTTTCAGTGGCCAGCTCGTAAATGTCTGTCGGTTTGTTCAGGCTATGGTTGGTAAATATCAGCTTGTTTTTCAGCACATTCAAATCGCCTGCTGTGCCGTCGGCATAAACTTTGGCAATATCACCAAACTGAGTATTAATGGCAAAAATACCGTGCTGGCCTGTGTCCTGTGCTGTGACATAAATAGTGCGGCTGTCCGGCCCAAAGGCGAAATCACTGACAGAGCGGTCCCATTCAGACGCCAGCTCCTTGCGCTCCCCTGTCACCATATCCAGCAGGATCAGGCCAAAGCGGTCGGCTTCATACACCGGCTTTTTCATTGCCAGATAGGCCATATAACGGCCATCGCCGGAGAACTTCGGGCTGGCATCCCAGGCGGCGTTTTCACGGGTTAAGTTGACCTTTTCGCCGCCATTGACCGACACCTGAAAAATATCAAAGTTGGTATGCCAGGCCTGATCGACCCCAGGAATTTTGGCGCTGAACACCAGGTTTTTACCGTCTGGCGTAAAAGCCACCTGGTCAATACCGGCGATATCGGTATTCCACTCCGGTATCAGGTTTTTCGCTTCAGTGACCTTGTCCTGCCCGATACGGGCTATATAAAGCTGACTGCGAAAACCGTCGCTCCAGGTGTCCCAATGCCGCACCATCAGCTGGTCAAACACCATGGCACTGTCTTTTTGACCGGCTTTCACCTGTTTGGCTTCCACTGTACAGGCCACAGTGTCACAACCTGGTTTACTGGCCAGCTGCAGTGCCAGATAGTTTTCGTCACCGGACAACACAAAACCATCCACATCCAATGGTAACTCGGTGATTTGCCGGGCTTCCCCACCGGTTAACGGCAGACGCCAGATTTGCGCTGAACCGCTGCGCCCTGCGATAAAATACAAGGCGTCAGAATTTTTTGACCACTGCACATGGTGTTCACGGTCATCGTTATAGGTCAGACGGCTGACTTTATTGCCTTGCTGCAGGTCCATCAGGTACAAATCAGCACTGGTATCGGCTGGGTTTAAACCGCCGTTTTTCTGGCCGTACACCAGGTATCGGCCGTCAGGCGACACATGCACGTCGTATAACTTGTTGAATTTATTTAAGTGTTCAATGGTCAGTGGTGACTTGGCAACAGCTGCAGTGCTCATCAGAGCTAAAGCAACCAAAGATAAGGCTTTCATACAGTCTCCTGAAAAAACGCCCTGAAGATCAGGGCGTTTTCGATGTAATTATAAGATTCAGGCGCTTGGCTCAAGCTCGGCAATCTTCACTTTCCAGATTGCAGGTCCTTGTTTATGCACGTTATTTCCGTTGCTGTCAACAGCCACAGTCACAGGCATGTCTTCCACTTCAAACTCGTAAATGGCTTCCATTCCCAAATCTTCAAACGCGACCACACGGGCTTTTTTAATAGCTTTGGACACCAGATAGGCTGCACCACCCACCGCCATCAGGTACACCGCCTTGTGCTCTTTGATGCTGTCCACCGTTTTATCACCACGCTCCGATTTACCAATCATGCCAAGTAAGCCGGTCTGGCTCAGCATCATGTCGGTAAATTTATCCATCCGCGTGGCTGTGGTCGGACCGGCTGGGCCCACCACTTCATCCCCTACGGCGTCCACCGGGCCTACGTAATAAATGAATTTGTTTTTAAAGTCGACACCAGCCGGTAAGCCTTCGCCTTTGGCCAGCATATCGGCAATACGTTTGTGCGCCGCATCACGGCCGGTCAGCATTTTGCCCGACAGCAGCACAGTTTCACCGGCTTTCCAGTCCAGTACCTGCTCTGGTGTCACAGTGTCCAGGTTAACCCGGCGCACATTGGTGCCAAGCTCCCAGGTTACCTGCGGCCAGTCTTCCAGCTTGGGGGGTGTTAACTGGGCCGGGCCTGACCCATCGAGGTGGAAATGCACATGGCGGGTGGCCGCACAGTTCGGGATCATCACCACCGGCTTGGACGCGGCGTGGGTGGCGACAGATTTAATTTTGACATCGACCACTGTGGTTAAACCGCCCAGACCCTGGGCACCAATGCCCAGTTTGTTGACTTTGTCGTACAGTTCCAGACGCAGTTTTTCGTCGGCCGTTTCAGCGCCTTTTTCCAGCAGATCCTGAATATCCACCGGTTCCATCAGGGCTTCTTTGGCCAGTACAGCCGCCTTTTCGGCGGTGCCACCAATGCCAATCCCCAGCATACCCGGCGGGCACCAGCCCGCCCCCATTTTCGGCAGGGTTTCCAGCACCCACTCCACCACAGAGTCGGACGGGTTCAGCATCACCATTTTGGTTTTGTTTTCACTGCCACCGCCTTTGGCGGCAATCATCACTTCCACATGGTGGCCTGCCACCATATCAATGTGCACCACGGATGGCGTGTTGTCTTTGGTGTTTTTCCGGCTCCCGGCAGGGTCAGCCACAATAGAAGCGCGCAGCGGGTTGTGTGGGTTCAGGTAAGCACGACGGGTACCTTCGTCCACCATTTGCTGCACTGTCATGTCGGTTTTGTCCCAGCGCACATCCATACCGATTTTGACGAAACAGGTGACAATGCCGGTGTCCTGACAGATAGGTCGGTTGCCTTCGGCCGACATGCGTGAGTTGATCAGAATTTGGGCTATTGCATCTTTGGCCGCCTGGTTCTGCTCTTTGTGGTAGGCCTTTTCCAACGCCTGTACAAAATCCAGCGGGTGATAATAAGAGATGTACTGCAACGCATCTTCGATGCTGTCGATAAAGTCTTGCTGGCGAATTACCGTCATGTTGTGCCCTTTTCTGTCAGGTTCAGACGACGCTTCAGCCCCTGCACAGGCGGAAGCGTCGGGATTAACTAATAGTGGTCAGGCTGTTATGATACCGCGCAACCGATCCAGCGGCTAGTCGACCCAGGTCGTTTTGCTGGAAATTGACGATTGATGAAGATGAGTTCCGCATGGCCACTGCCCTGTTATTACCCGAGTCGCCCCAGGATTTAACCCGCTATTTTGCCGCTGTGGCCGGTCAGCCCTGGGCGCTGTTGTTCGACTCCGCCGCCGCCGCCCATATCAACAGCCGCTACCATATTCTGCTGGCACAACCTGTTGCCACCCTGACCTGCAGCGACGGCGAGCTGACTTTACGCCAAAACGGCGAAGTGAGCTCATTTCGTGCCGACCCTTTTGCGACGCTGCAGCAATTGCATCAGGACTATTTTCCTGCGCCACAAACCACGCTGGCGCTGCCTTTTGCCGGGGGACTGGCGGGCTTTTTTGGTTATGAACTGGGCCAGTTGCTGGAACCTGTGCCCGCCGTGGCGGAACCTGCCCGTGCCCTGCCCGATTTAGCGGTTGGGGTCTATCTGTGGGCTTTGGTGCTGGACCAGCAACAGGGCGAGCTTTGGTATGTGGATGCCACAGGCGACGCCAGCCACAGCTGGCCAGCACGCAAAGCGCTGTTTAACAGCCCCCCTGAGGCGGCACCATTTTCATTGTGCAGCGACTGGACGGCCAATATGGATGCACAGCAGTACCACGAAAAATTCGACAAAGTGCAGCAGTACCTGAAAAGCGGCGACTGTTACCAGATTAACCTGGCGCAGCGGTTTTCGGCCCGTTACCAGGGCGATGAATGGCAGGCTTACCTGAAATTACGTGCCAAAAACGGCGCGCCTTTTTCTGCGTTTATGCGCCTGCCACAAGGGTGTGTGCTGTCGCTCTCACCTGAACGTTTTATTGAAGTGAAACAAGGCCGGGTGGAGACCAAACCTATTAAAGGCACGTTGCCCCGCAGCAGCGACCCGGCGCAGGATGCCGCCAATGCAGCAGAGCTGCAGCGGTCAGAAAAAAACCGCGCCGAAAACGTGATGATTGTCGATTTGCTGCGTAACGATTTAGGCAAACACTGTGTGCCGGGTTCGGTGAAAGTGCCCTCCCTGTTTGCCATTGAATCCTTTCCGGCCGTGCACCATCTGGTCAGTACGGTGACGGGCCAGCTCACCCCCAACGCTGACGCCTTTGACTTGCTGCGGGGCGCTTTTCCGGGGGGCTCTATTACCGGTGCGCCCAAAGTACGGGCCATGCAGATTATTGCCGAGCTGGAGCCTCAGCCCCGTTCTGTGTATTGCGGCGCTATCGGCTATATCAACCAGAATGGCGATATGGACAGCAATATCGCCATACGCACCCTGGTGCTGGCTGAAGGTGAAGCTTTGTGCTGGGCCGGTGGTGGCCTGGTGGCTGATTCAGAGGCTGACAGTGAATACCAGGAAACCTTTGATAAAGTGCAGCGCATCTTGCCGGTATTAGCAGAACCTGTGCTGGCCGACGGCGAACCAGCAGGCCCCGAAAACTGATGCAATGGCCGCAGTTTTACCCCCGCTTTTTACTGCAGCTGCCGGTGCCACACCAGCGCTTGTTGCCAGCCCAGGCCAGAGCGTCAGCTGTGTTGGTACTGCTGCGTGAAGGCGCACAAGGCCTGGAAGTGTTGCTGACAGAGCGGGCCGCCCATTTAAAGCATCACCCTGGCCAAATCAGTTTTCCGGGGGGCCGTATTGAAGAGGGCGAAAGCAGCTGGCAGGCGGCGCTGCGGGAAGCTTTTGAAGAAACCGGTGTGCTTGAACGCAATATCAAGGCGCTGGGCCAGTTGCCAGACTACGTGACAGGCACCGGCTTTTTTATTTCACCTCACCTGGCTTTGCTGACCAAAGAGCAGCCGCTGGTGCTGCAGGCGGATGAAGTGGCATCGGCCTTCTGGCTGCCTCTGGCCCTGCTGGCGGCGCCGGGTGCTTTGTATTCCGAGCTGCGCCAGTTTGGCCCTGTGTTGCACCGGCTGTACTTTTTTCCGTACCGGCAAAAGCTGATTTGGGGCGCCACAGCCGCTGTGCTGGTGAATCTGCTTGAACAAACCGCTGCATAACGCTGGCCTGTTGCTGTAATAAGCGCCGACCAGTTACAAAGCGGGTTACAGTGTGATTGGCTTTGGTTAGAATAGCCGCCAGTCAGAGGTCACACGAAGTATAACTATGATCATCAGCGCATTTGACATGTTCAGTATCGGCATAGGCCCGTCCAGTTCACACACCGTAGGCCCTATGCGTGCCGCCAAAAAATTCTGTGAAGAGTTACGCGCACAAGGTTTGTTTGACCGGGTGACTCAGGTGAAAGTGGAGCTGTTTGGATCCTTAGGCCAGACCGGCATAGGCCACGGCACCGGCAAAGCGGTGATTCTGGGGTTGTCGGGCTATCTGCCAGAAAGCATTGAACCCGACGCCGTACCCGGCCTGTTAAAACAGGTAGAAAGCAGCGAAAGCATTGTGCTGGACCAGCAGCGGTCTGTGCAGTTTCCGCGTGAAGGCGCCATTATTTTCCACCGCCGCAAAACCTTAAAAGAGCATTCCAACGGCATGGAGCTGATTGCGTACGAAGGCAATGAGGTGCTGCTGAGCGAAATTTATTTTTCCATTGGCGGTGGTTTTATTGTCAAAGCCGAAGATTTCGCCCAGGAAAAAGAAGCCGCCAGCCAGTTTGCGGCCAACAATCCGCCACCTTTCCCATTTAACAGCGGTGCAGAGCTGCTGAAGTTGTGCAAAGACAACGGTTTGTCCATTGCCGGTTTGATGATGGAAAACGAAAAAGTGCTGCGAAGCGAGGAGCAAATTCGCACTGAGCTGGGCGCCATCTGGCAAACCATGGTGAGCTGCATTAACCGCGGTATGCGCACTGAAGGCATTTTACCCGGTGGTTTAAAAGTAAAACGCCGCGCCCCGGCGCTGTATAAACGTTTAGCGGCCGAAAAAAGCGCCGACCCACTGCAGGTAATGGACTGGGTAAACCTGTTTGCGCTGGCGGTGAACGAAGAAAACGCCGCCGGTGGCCGGGTGGTGACAGCACCGACCAATGGCGCTGCCGGTATTATTCCGGCTGTGCTGATGTACTACGACAAGTTTATTCAGCCAGTGACGCCGGAAATTTACAGCCGTTACCTGCTGACCGCCGCCGCCATTGGCATTTTGTATAAGAAAAATGCCTCTATTTCGGGCGCTGAAGTGGGCTGCCAGGGCGAAGTGGGCGTGGCCTGTTCTATGGCGGCCGGTGCGCTGACCGAGATTTTGGGTGGCAGCGTGGACAATGTAGAAAACGCCGCTGAAATTGGCATGGAACACAACCTGGGCCTGACCTGTGACCCGGTCGGCGGCCTGGTGCAGGTGCCTTGTATTGAGCGGAATGCCATGGGTGCCGTGAAGGCCATTAACGCCTCCCGCCTGGCCCTTCGCGGCACAGGCGAGCACAAGGTGTCGTTGGATAAAGTGATCAAAACCATGTGGGACACAGGCCGCGATATGCAGAGCAAATACAAAGAAACCTCACGCGGCGGCCTGGCGGTGAATATTATCGAGTGTTAAACCCAGCCAGGTTCTGAATTGTAGAGGCGCAGTTTACTGCGCCTTTTTTATTTGGCAGACATCAGTCAGTTTGTAGGGGTGTACCTTGGTGCGCCCTTTTTATTGGCCAACACCTCACAGATCGCAGCGGCGTAGTTTACAGCGCTCTTTTTATGATTCGATGTTTCACGGATGAAGGTTGTTTTGTAGCGGCGTAGCTGCTGCGCCCTTGTTGTGGGTTTGGTTTACCTCACTCAGTAGATGGCAAGGCGACCCGGACAGGGGTAACTACTGCGTTCGCCCTTTCGCGCTTGGCTCTATTGGGTTGGGGCCCACTTTTGATCGCTCACTCCGCAGTCCTCCCCGCCCGGCTTGGTGGTTAACTCAACCATTCCCCCCGAGCGACGTTGTTAGCGGTTCCCAAGCATAAACGCACGAAGCTGCCGCTCCTCTCGCATCACATAAAGGACGAGAACCCGCTGCTTATCCTCACGGTAAAAAATGCGACAGGGTGGAACCACCAGCTCCCGGTAAACCGAATCAGGTAACTCAGGAGGAATGCGCCCGGATTGAGGGAAGTGTTCCAAACGCCCGGTCTTATCAAACACGTCCTTGACCAGACCGCTTGCAGCAGCAGGATTATCCAAAGCAATGTAGTCAGCTATGGCATCCAGTTCTTGCAGGGCTGGCTCTGTCCATATTACTTCAGCCATTTAGCCATTTTCTCTTTGGCTTCACTTTGGCTATAGGTTCTTCCCTCCAGTACAGCACGCTCTCCCCGGGCAAGCCCCTCAAGCAATTCAAGCCGACGCTGCATAAACTCATAATCCTGCACATCAACAAGGTATGCCGATGGTTGGCCATGCTCAGTAATCAGTACGGGCTCTTTCGACAGATGCAGATCGGCCAGAATCTTTGTCGCCTGGCGCTTAAGGTTCGTCACTAGCTCAACTTTCATGGATTCACCCTGTTCCAAATCACAAGTGACACTATAGTATCACTTTGGGGCAGAATACGCATCCAGCTAACGGTTGAGCTCAGGCCGCGGCCCGTCGGGGCAGTCGCGCCTGCAGCGAATTGTTAGCGCACATCAGCCCCATACCTTTGCTGATTCAGCAGCATAGAAGGCTACTTCAAGCCCGCCGTACTTTCTAGCAGTAGCCATGCGATTTGCCCTTTCAATGATCTCTTTGTTTTGAGTGGAGTTAGGATCACCAAATATTGATACGTATATCTTCTTGAGCTTTCCGTTCTCTATACGCTTTAGAAAGTGCTCATCATTTGCAGCCAATGAGTGGCCGTAAATGAACAAGCATCCGCCTATCTCGCAAAAACTCCTGTAACCTTTTGCCAGATAATCGTTGTGCTTGATCTTTGCGTACTTCTCCCTGCTTGTACCTTCAGACACAAATATAGGGTAGTAGTCTTTGTTAAGTGCCTCCCGGATCTGATCAATAAGCCGCACCCCAGTGTTAATCCATGTATATTTTTGAGTTTCTGAGCCGGCATCAAACAAATGCAAAGCACCGTGAAGAAACCACATTGTTTGGGTCTTACTGTTCCAAGGCTCCCATGTAACGTAGGTAGCTTCGAAATCGTCTTCTGGCTTCCTAAAGCCGTCATCCGAGTTCGGATCCTCTCCGTCCTGGGTGTGCATCTGCGCCCAATAAAGGAGTAGATCGTAATTTAGCGTGTAGACGGTTTTGAAGTTTCCGATGAACTCTCTACATGCCGTGTATTCATGCTCGAATATTTCGCCGGGCCACGCAGGATGGCAAGCAGCGATTGTTTGAACTAGGAGTTCACGCAGGCCATCTGCATCTTTCTGGAGTTGTTCGATAAGTGTCGTGTCCGTGCCACGATAGACCCGTATGATTTCTTTTGTATCTCTGAGCGCCTTGATTACTCGCTCAAAATCTTGCGTAGACAGCGCCTCAAAAGCCTTCTTGACGTACGGTGACAACTCTGAGAAGTCAGCCTTCTCATATAGTTTTCCGTACAGGAAGATATTCGGTCGGCACGCGATGCTAAAGCCATTGCCCAGCAAGGCATGTCTTGTCTTGAATTGCTCGGAATCTTTTAGAGCTTGTTGAAATGTCATCATGTTCATAAATGGGCGCTAACGATTAAGCTAACGGACAGACAAAAGCGCAGCTTTTGGCTGTCCAGCGAACTGAGTGAGCGGCAGTTGAGCGCATTTTTAGCCGGCTCACTTCGGGTTTCCGTTTGCATCAGTGACGGTAATGGATGCGCTGATGCTGAGCTTTATTGGGCCGCCAGAGAGTGTAAAAAAATCTGTGTAAGTGGCATTCTACCTATGTATTTGAAAGGA
>NZ_JBBIQL010000028.1:0-55902 GCF_037442345.1 Rheinheimera sp.
AAATAAAAAAGCGGGCCTTTGCCCGCTTTTTCTAATTCAAGTCAGCTTAGAACTTGAAGGTCACAGACGCGTGTAAGTAACGACCTAAGGTGTCATAGAAACCTGCGATCGCATTACCGTTGGTCGCCAGAGAGCCACCCACCATTGGCGGTTCACGGTCCAGTACGTTGTTCACACCGATTAACAAGGTGGTGTAATCGTTCACAGCGAATGAACCTTTCAGGTCAATAAAGCTTTGTGAATCGATGCCATCCTGTACCAGCGTGTCGGTGCCGCTGTAATCAGCGATTTCACCGTAGAAACGCCATTTCAACGTGGCACGCCAGAAGCTGCCGGTGTCATAGTTAAAGGCTAACACATGACGCCATTCTGGCTGGGCAAAACAGCCATAATCCAGAGTGCTGACGCAATCAAAGGCTGGAGAAACGCCTGGAATATTGTCGTACTCTTTGGTCAGCATATAAGTACCAATCAGGTTGGTATTCAGGTTGCCGCCAAATAATTCCATATTGTAGTTTGCACTTAAATCCACACCTTCCCAGTGCAGTTTACCCAGGTTGATATTGGTCGCGACGACGCGGCCTTCACCTAACCACAGACTGCCACTACCCGGAGTACGTTGTACGTTATCACAGAAAGCTGAGTTGCCGGTCAGAGCACATTGAGTCACGATAATTTCCGCATCAATGGCACCAATGGCATCTTCCAGTTCAATATTCCAGTAGTCGACAGAGAAGTTAAAATCTTCAAACGGATTGCCGACGATACCAAAAGATACGGTGTCTGCAACTTCAGGTTTCAGTTCAGGGCTACCACCAAACAAACCATTGTATTGGTCTGCCGGGCTCTTACTGATATTGCCGTACTGAGAAGCTGTTACACCAGTCAGCGCACATTGGGCAGCCGTTAAGGTTGGAGTGGCGCCAGAACATGGATCAGCACCCTGCCACAGACCTTCGCTTTGTGGCGCATAGAGTTCAATATTGTTGGCCGCACGCACAGCCCGGTTAAAGCTGCCACGCAGTTTCCAGTCGTCGTTTACATCCCAATCGACAGCAATCTTGTAGGTAGGCTCGGCACCTGATGTGCTGTAATCAGACCAGCGGTAACCCAGGTCTAAAGCAATACCATCCGCAATAGCGATGTCCTGCACCAGTGGTACACGTAATTCTGAGTACAGTTCACGAACTGAGTAACCACCATAGATACTCTTCGTGGTGCCGCCCTGACCTAATAACAGGCCTTGCTCATACACTTCATCCGCAGTACGTGAGTAGTTTTCTTTCCGGTATTCAGCACCCAATACAGCAGAAATTGGTGTATCTGAACCAGGGAAGCTCACACCAGTCTCACCGGTCACGAAACCACCGAAAATAATCTGCTCGGTCACACCATTCATAATGGCAGTACCAGTTAAAGCGCGGGCTGCTTCAGTAGTCACACCATTGTACTTAAACACTTCGTATGGAATACAACCATCTGTGCTTGCACAGTCTTCTCCATTGGCTGACAACGCAGTGAAAATACGCGGGCCGAAGAAGTCATTCAGGTAAGCAGAAGACGATGAGGTAGAGCCATACTGAATCGTCGTATCGTAGGTCCAGGTGTCCGAAATTTCACCTTCAGTCCCTAATACCAGACGGAAGGAGTTGTGCTCCAGCTGGTCCTGACGGCCGCCCCCTTCGACGTTACGTTTACCGATATAAGCAGCAAACTGATCGCCGGATTGCAGACCAAAACGGTCAGTCAACTGAGCACGCTGACCATCGGTCAGCAGCGGGCTGTCAAAATCAATCAGGTAGTTATCGTTAAAGAAAGTACCTGACTCTGCAATCTGCGCCACAGTGCGGTCACGCATAAACATCGCTTCCATATAAGGACGGAAGTGATCGTTTATTTCGTAGTTGGCAAACATACCAATGGTATGGCGCTCATTCGGGCGTAAGAAGAAGTTGATAGGTGCATAGTTATACACCTGGGTGTCAGGCGTAAAAGAGCTGTCAGAATTTAATGACCAGTACTCATAGTCACCTTCGTCCCAGTCAAAAGAACCATCCGCATTAGGAGACGAAATATAGAAGTTCGGGATTGGTGTATTACCTGAACCACCACAAGATGTACCTGTTGCACTCAAGGCACATGATGAATAGTCACGGGCACCCTGGCGTAATTCAGTTTGTTTCATGTAGGTCATATAACCTACAACGTGACCTTTGTCACCCAGTTCACCACCCATAGTGACAGAGAAGTCATAGGATTTACCGTCAATGCCTGAGCTGCCTGTCGGGTACTCATAACCACGGGCATCCATTTTGCTCTGGATGTATTTGTTATCGTTATCGTGTTGGTAACCAGACCCGTTGGCTGTAATTTCCAAACCTTCGAAGTTTTTGTCCATCACGAAGTTCACAACACCGGCAACAGCGTCAGCACCGTAAGTGGAAGAACCACCGCCGGTCATCACTTCGACACGCTCAATCAGAGCGGCAGGGATTTGGTTGATGTCAGCCGCAGACGAGTTGATACCACCGGCCTGCATACGGCGGCCGTTGATCAGTACCAGCGTACGCTGTGGACCCATACCACGTAAGTCTAAGCTTGCAGTACCTGTAGCGCCGTTCGACTGGAAGGCCGTGTTAGAGGCTTCGATTTGCGGCAGGCTGTTCATCATGTCTTCAACACGGGTAAAGCCGGCAATTTTGATTTCTTCTTTGCTGGTCACCTGAACCGGGCTGGCGGTCTCTAAGTCAGTTCTTTTAATACGAGAACCAGTGACCGAAATACGCTCGACTGAATCGCCTTCAGCAGCAGCTTCCTGAGCCATGACCGCAGAAGACATAGCTGCACCTGAGCTGACGCCGAAAATCATCGCCAGCTTCACAGCTTTTGACAGTTTATTATTTGTAAACATGTTTTTCTCCCTGGACCACTCTCTATGCAAGTGATTCTATTTTTTAAAAGGACTAATCCTGTTCAGCGATACAAGTTCCGTCTCATTGTTTCGGCCTTTGGCCTCAAACACATCGATAATAAACGCAATTTTTTCGATGGGTCAACAGCTTTTGCGGAACTAAACATCTGGCTGATGGTCGTCCGTGTTGACAACAAAGCACACAACGTGGACAACTTTTAACCAGTCTGTTTTTCCGAAGCAATTCCCCAAAATCAGACAGCACACGGAAAAACTGGCCTGCAGCGCGATCCTTAGTTCCACTTAAACTTTCAAACCTGCTGATTACGCAAAAAAAAACCAGCCCTGTACAGGGCTGGTTTTTTTTGAAATGACGGCTGAAAATAAATCAGCTGTGCATTTTAACGACGTTCAAATCAGAACTTCTGTTCGTAACGAACGTACCAGAAACGGCCGATATCAAAACCACCGTAGTAAGCGAAGTTACTGCTTGGCTGTGAATACATGATTGGGCCTTGTTTCTCAAACACGTTGTTGGCACCAACAGAGATACGGGCTTCCCATGGAGCATGGTAGCTGAACTGTACATCGTTGAACGTGGTTGAACCGTAACGGTTGTACGGAGTCACTACGTCGTTTGTCCAGTCCGCTTTGAAGTCTGGGATGCTGCACTTGTCAGTGTAGTAGCAACGCTCTTTGGTAGAGGAGTAGTAACGCATAGTCCAGTTCACACCAAAGTCGCCCAGGTTCCAGCTTAAACCTAAGTTAGAACGAACACGGAAGGTTGAACCGTAACCCACTGACGGAGTCAGCAGAGCTTCTGGGTCATTGGTTGACTTGCTGTCGTATTTTTCGATGTAGGTGCTGTTCCAGTTAGTACCAAAAGTACCGAACTCAGTTTCGTATTTGTAAGCCAGGCCTAAGTCGAAACCAGCAGTTTTGGTCATACCAGCGTTACGCAGGCCATACGTCAGGTTGCTGACAATATGGTTTACCGGGTCACGTGAGAACATAGCACAACGAGACTCGATCAAACCCACATAACAGTCATCCACAATGGCGTTTGCTGTATCGGTGACCATGGTGTCTTCGATCTTGATGTTCCACCAGTCGAATACCACGTTCAGGTTTTCAACAAACTCTGGGCTCCAGACGAAACCAACAGTGGTCGTTTCTGAAGTTTCAGGTTGCAGCAGTGGGTTAGAACCGCTGTTAAACGGAACCGGAGTCTGGGCAGCAGGGCCTGTTGTTGGGATAAAGCCCTGTTGCAGCTGACGGTAGTCGGCTGGAACATCTTGTAAACAACGGGCTGTGCCTTTGGCTACACCGTATACAGAGTCACACGGGTCGATAAAGCCTGTAACGAAGCTCTGTGAACCACCACCGTACAGGTTGCTGATGGTAGGCGCACGGAAGCCTTCTGACATAGTGGCACGAACTAACAGCTCGTCTACTGGTTTCCATTTCAGACCGATTTTGCTGTTGGTGGTGTCACCGAACGAGCTGTAGTCTGAGTAACGTGACGCCAGGCTCAGGCTGACTTCTTTTGCGAAGTCCATGTCCGCCAGAATTGGTACGTTTAATTCAGCATAGTACTCGTCCAGGTCGTAAGTACCACGAGTCGGGCCTGCAGCCAGCGTAGTCGTCATACCAGACTGAGCCAGAGCGTCAGGGCTGAACACACCTTCTTCTTTACGGTGCTCAGTACCTACGGCGAAGGTAACGTCACCAGCTGGCAGAGTGAATAACAGACCGCCGATGTTCGCGAAGAAGATTGACGATGTTGTTTCACCACGGGCGTGTGACGTTGGGAACAGGAATGCCTGAACAGCCGGATCTGACAATGAGTTCGCTTCAGAGCCTGCACCAAAACCTGCCAGTGGGTTCCAAGGAACACAACGGGTCAGAGGGATTGGGTTAGCTGCAGTACCACACTGAACAATACCCTGAGCGGTCATAAATGACGGGCCAGTTGCCAGAACAGTGTTTGGTACATGGAAGTCACCACGGCCAATTTGCAGAGTATTGCTCTGGCTATACAGACCGCCGATATCCCAGTCGAAGTAACGCTCACCGATATCAAATGAACCTTCCAGCGCGGCAGTAGCACGCAGAGTGTCTTGTTTGCTTTCAGTGGTGCGAGGCATTTCCCAACCACGACGGGTGAAACGTACGTTGGTGTCTACCGGGTTGAAATAGCTGTTCGCATCCAGGAACCAGCCGCTGACAGCACCAAAAGTACTGGCAGATTGCAGAGGGTAACCGGCGATCTGACGGGTAGAGCTGCGGTTGGTGTAACCGATGTCAGACGTAAACTTAACGTTTTCAGCCAGCTCGTAGTTTGAACTCAGGTACAGAGAACGTGCACTCAGAGGAGTTAACAGGTGCATCTGCTCGTTTGGATTACTGGTATCGCCCAGGCCTGAAGCACTGGCTGCTTGCTGAACATGGAAGTCGTTGGCAAAATCAGAAGCTGTGCTTGGACGGTCGGCAACCCACCATTGGCCATTGTAGCTGAAACGGCCATACTGACCGACCAGTGTGTAGTTTGAAGAATAATCTTCGCGGTCTGGGCGACCTAATTTTGAAAACTCACGGTCTTTTGCCCACACTTCGCCTTCGTCACGCCACTCGGCACCCCAAGTGATAGAACCTTTTTCACCAACAACACCACCAACCAGACTGACGTTGGTTTTAGCGCCGTCGCCCTGGTCATATTCACCAGTGTACGCAATTAATTCCAGACCTTCGAAGTCTTTACGGGTAATGATGTTCACTACACCGGCCATAGCATCAGAACCGTAAATGGTGGAGGCACCGTCTTTCAGTACGTCTACGCGCTCAACCATTGACATTGGGATGGCTGATAAGTCTTGCAGACCGTCAGTCGTAATACCTAAACGTTTGCCGTTTACCAGAACCAGAGTACGGTTTGCACCCAGGTTACGCAGGTTGGCATAGTTACCACCAACACCTTCACCTGAACTTAATACAGATGAACGGCTGATTGGAGGCGCACCAGTGCTTGACATGTTCTGCAGAATATCGGTTACAGAAGTGAAACCCTGGTTGGCAATGTCCATACGGTCCATTGTGAACACTGGTTGTGCAGTTTCGATATCGGTCTGACGGATACGGGAACCCGTTACGTCAATACGCTCTACTTTTTCTGCAGATTCTTCTTTGGCAGCGTCCTGAGCGAAAGCTGCGCCTGTGAACGCCACGGTTGATACAGCGCCAAAAGCAACGGCTAAGCGCACAGCTTTTGACAACTTATTATTTGTAAACATGTTTTTCTCCCTGGACCACTGTGAAGTGATTCTATTTTTACGACAACCAACCTTTCAAGGTGGCTGGAATTCCGATACAACATTCCGGAGGTGAAGCCGGTTCGGCTGCCGGATAATAAACGTAAATTTTTCTCGTGGTCAACAAATTTGGAGGAACTTCTGAGGTTAAGAGTTGTCTAATGTAAAGTGATGTGAGTATTTTTCCGCCAAATTGGCGCCAGAGCCCACCAGACAAGGAATTCTGCTGCAGTTTTTCCACCCGCAAATCACCGAAACTATCCGGTTATTCACCACAATTTAACAGCATTTCACCGCATCAGGCGCTGGCTGTTTGTATTGGTTTGCTGACAAAGTTGCACTTTTTTCCAGCAACAGCTGAGGTTAATTCAGCTGTGTTTCGTCGATTGTTGCATTCGACCTACTGATTTATCATAGGGTTTTTGCAGCGGCCCCAGTCTATTCAATGCTCAGTGATTCTCTGAAACAACGTATCCGCACCATTCATCAGGCCATGAAACTGCAGCTGCCGGGCTATCAGCCCCGCCCCGGTCAAAACCAGATGGTCGCCGAGATTGCCAATGTGATCGCTGGCAGTTATCACAGTTATGACAGAGTCGCCTTAATTGAAGCCGGCACAGGCACAGGGAAATCCTTGGCCTATCTGATGGCTGCTGTGCCTGCAGCACAGTTTTACAACAAGAAACTGGTGATCGCCACGGCCACAGTGGCGCTGCAGGAGCAGTTGGTCAGCAAAGACCTACCGTTTTTCCGTCAGCACAGCGGACTGACATTTGAGTTTTGCCTGGTCAAAGGCCGGCAACGTTATGCCTGTGTGGAGAAAATAAAACGACAACTACAGCAACCGGATTTATTTGCCGGTGCTGCCAACCCCTCGGATCTGAGTTTACTGCCCAAATGGCTGGCGCAATGGCAGGCCGGGCAATGGAGCGGTGACAGCGACAGTCTGGACGATGCGGTACCGCCCGCCCTCTGGCAACTGATCAGTGCAGATCCCCAACAATGCCCCCGCAGTCATCAGCACTGCCCTTTTCATCAAAGCCGCCAGCAGGCTGAGCAAGCCACCGTATTGGTGGTGAATCATGCCTTGTTACTGGCCGACCTGGACAGCGGCGCACAAATTTTGCCTGCACCAGAAGATTGCATTTATGTCATTGATGAAGCGCATCATTTACCCGACATTGGCCGGGATTTTTTCTCCGCCGAGGCTCAGCTGGATTTACCGGAACGCTGGTTAGATAAAACGAAAAAGCTTAGCCAGCAATTGCACGGCCTGCTGCCACAAAGTGGCGCCAGCACCTTGTGTTTTCAGTTTGACGAATTGTGGCTGGAGCTGGACAAAGAGCTCAGGCAGTTAACCCGGCAGATCAGTCAACAAGGCTGGTTCAGTGAAAAAACCAGCCACCGCTTTGCTGATGCCTTATTGCCGGACTGGCTGCAGAAACAAACCAATCCACTGGCCGAGTGCAGTGGCAAACTGCTCAGTGTGGTAGAAAAATTACAACAGCTGTTAAGCGACGCCGACACCGAACATAAAGTGGCCACAAAACTGACCCAGCCGCTGCAGCATGAACTCAGTTTGCAGCAGCACAGAGTGCAGAATCAGTCTGAACTGTGGCAATTGCTGTCGGTGCCGCAACACAAGCACGTCAGTCAGGCCCGCTGGCTGGAGTATCAGGAGCATCTGACTGCCCATGCCTGCCCGTTGTCGGTCAGTTTTATGCTGGACGATTTATTATTCAGCCAGGCCTTTGCCAGCATCTTGTGTTCAGCCACCCTGACCACGCTGAATAGTTTTGACCACATCCGCTTTGAGCTGGGGCTGAAAGACCACGAAGGTGTGCGTATGCTGCGGGTGGCCTCGCCTTTTGCCTACCAACACAATGCCAGCCTGCTGCTCCCCGCCATGCAAACCGATCCGGCCGATGACGCTTTTACCGATGAACTGATCCAGGTGCTGCCCAAGTTCCTGGACAAAACTCAGGGGCATCTGGTGCTGTTTGCTTCGTATTGGCAAATGCAACAGGTGGCTGAAGGCTTGCGCGGTCAAGGCTGGTCGTTGCTGGTGCAGGGCGAGGCTTCGCGGCAAAGCCTGCTGGACTTGCATCAGAAAAAAATCAACGGTGGCAGCGGCAGCATCCTGTTCGGCACTCAAAGCTTCTCTGAAGGGCTGGATTTACCCGGCAAGCTGCTGACCAATCTCATTATTACCAAATTGCCTTTTGCCGTGCCCTCCTCCCCCTTTGAAGAAGCAATGGCCGAAGCCATCACCAAACGGGGTGGCAATGCGTTTTTGCAGCAAACAGTGCCAGCGACGGCACGAAAACTGGTGCAGGCCTGTGGTAGACTGCTGCGCAAAGAGCAGGACACAGGCCGGGTAGTCATTTTGGACCGGCGTTTACTGACCAAATCTTATGGCAAAGCCATGCTCAGTGCTTTGCCTCCTTTTTCCCGGACAATAGAAGACAATTGATGGAAATAGCGCTGGATCTATGGATGGTGGCTGCTTTATGTGCTGTCGCCCTGGTGGCTGGTTTTATTGACGCCGTAGCAGGTGGCGGCGGCCTGTTAACGGTCCCAGCTCTGCTGACAGCAGGCTTGCCACCCCATCTGGTACTGGGTACCAACAAACTGGCCGCCACTTTTGGTTCAGTCACAGCGTCGCTTACTTATTATAAAAGGCGCTTGTTTGACCCTTCGTACTGGCGCACCGCCCTGATCTTTACTGCGGTCGGCGCCATTGCCGGCACTTTGGTGGTTGATCGGATCAGCAAAGAGTGGCTGGAAAAGATCATCCCGTTTTTTATTGTGGTGGCGGCGCTCTACAGTCTGTTGGTTAAAATGCAACCGGACGACAAACTCAGCCTGCCACCACAAACAGCCGGCCATTTCTGGCGCCAGCGCTTACAGGGCTTAAGCCTGGGTTTTTATGATGGCCTGGCCGGGCCTGGCACCGGCTCCTTCTGGATGGTGTCCACCATGGCGCTGTATAAAATCAACCTGCTGCTGACCAGTGGTGTGGCCCGCACCATGAACTGCGTCAGCAATGTGTTTGCTTTAGTCACCTTTGCCTATTTAGGCCATATTCATTACGCCTTGGGACTGACCATGGGCGCCTGCCTGATGTTGGGGTCCTATTTTGGTGCCCGCTCCGCCATTAAATTTGGCAGCAAGTTTATCCGGCCTTTGTTTTTAACTATGGTACTGGCTATTACTGCCCGTTTGTTATGGCAAGCCTGGGGCGGCCAGGGTTAAGTGATGCAACAGCAACTGAGCATTCTGACCGAACAGCTACAACAACTGGCGAACCAGGCGGAAACCCTGGATCAACGTCAGGCGCAGTGGTCTAAAAAGCCCTGGTTTGGCACTGAACTCTTTCAGTCCCGTTCACCTTATCTGATTGATTACGTGCAGGAAGCCGAGCAGTGCCTGAAACGGCTGAAACAAGCCGTAGCGAGCCAAAGCCCGTCCGCAGCTTTGTTGGCCAGTAAACTGGCAAAGCAGGTCGATGCGTTAAGCCGGGCTTTTGAAACCAAAGAGTTACGGGCATTAAAAGGCAAAACCAAACCCAAAACTCAGCGACAAAAAGCCGAACAACTGGTGGGCCAGCTGCGGCAAAGTACTCAACAGCTGTACAGCCAGCTCAGCACCACCAAAGGTTATGAGCAGCGTTTATTGGACATGCTGCAACTGGAGCAACAGGCGCTGGCGCAGCAACAAAGCAGCCCGGAGCGGGTGCTGGCGCTGCAGGCCAGGCTGGGCCGCTGCCGCAAGGCCATTTCTGAACTGGAGGCGCAAATTCAATGGGCAGAGCAGCACCAGAGCTGATTTATCATCCCATCTATTCCGAACTGGAATTGCCGTACCGCCACCGCTACCCCATAGGCAAGTACCGGGCTTTGTATCAGGCACTGCAGCAGCTGGGTGTGCCTGCCCATGCCTTTCAGCTGTCTGAAACCGCAGATTTAGCTCTGATCCGCCAGATCCATCAGCCGGATTACCTGCAGGCGCTTTGCACAGGGCAACTGGATGCCAAAGCGATGCGCCGCATTGGTTTTCCCTGGTCTGAACAATTAATCAGGCGCTCTTTGTTATCGGTCGGCGGTACAGTGCAAAGCACCCGGCTTGCCTTGCAGCACGGCTTGGCTTTGCATTTAAGTGGCGGTTATCACCATGCTTTTGCCGACTATGGCAGCGGTTTTTGTCTGCTGAATGATTTGGCCGTCGCGGCCCGTTATGCGCTGAACCAAGGTGTGCACAAGGTGCTGATTTTTGACTGCGATGTGCATCAGGGCGATGGCACAGCGGCTATTTTTGCCAACGAGCCTGCGGTGATCACCTGCTCTTTGCACGGCGAAAAGAACTTTCCATACCACAAGCAACACTCCGACTGGGATTTAGCGCTCGACAGCAACAGTGCCGACCCGGACTATCTGGCGGCAGTGGAACAAAGCCTGGATTATCTGCTGCGTTTGCATCAGCCGGAGCTGGTGATTTACGACGCCGGCATTGATGTGCACCAACAGGATGAGTTAGGCCTGCTGGCCGTCAGCACCCGCGGTATTGCACAGCGCGACTGGCTGGTCCTCAGCCGCTGCCAGCAGGAAGGCATCCCGGTAGCGGCAGTGATAGGCGGCGGTTACCAACGGGACCTGGCCCAGCTGACACATAGTCATCTGCAGCTGTTTTTTGCCGCTTTTGCGCTGGCCGGCCAGCCATTGCCCAGCCATCCCGACTGGCAATGGGCATTGGCAGCAACGCCCTTACTGGCCTGAAAAGTAAAAACCAAGTTGGCGACGCACCTGTTCCGGCAGTTGGGGTAAACCCGCTTTCGGCAACAGGAAAGTTGCCATATGGAACAGATCGGTAAAAATACGGTTCTTTTCCGTGGTGCGTTTTAAATAATCATGGCCAGACGAGCCACCTGTGCCAATTTTGGTACCCAGCATGCGCTGCACCATCATGGCGTGTTTATAACGCCAAATCGTCAGGTTCTCGTCAATTTCAGTCAGGCAGGTCAGCACCTGGAATGGCAGGTTAAAGACAGGTTCTTCCTGGTACAGGGTAATAAAAAGCGCGGACAACATAGCGCGCTGGCTTAAGCGGAAACTACCCTGCTGCTGCAGTTGCTGGTATTTGTTATCGTCCAGCAAAGCGGCAAATTTGGCTCTGGTATTGTCAATTTCTTTTAGCTGCAACTCTCGTTCATGTTCAGCAATCTGCTCAATGGAACGCACTGTCTGTTCATCTTCGTCCAGCATTTGTGCCGTCGCATCCTGGTACATCTGCCAGAAACTGAAATCGCCAAACTGCAAAAACGGCATGCGCTCCAGCCATTTCTGTACTAATTCAAACAAACTGGGTTCAGTTTCCAGCGCCTGCAGGAAGTGACGGTCTTTGTCATTCAACCGGCTGTAAAACGAGTTTTTGTCAAAGTCGATGCGGTATTCGCTTTTAAGACCTAAGCCAATTTCCAGCATTTTAAACTGCACACTCTGAAAACCTGAGGCTGGCACCAGGTAGTCGCGGAACGACATAAAATCCTGTGGTGTCATGGTTTCCATCACACTGATCTGCTGGTTCAGCAACTGCTGAATGCTGATCACCCGCTTCAGTTTGTGCACCACCCCTGTCAGTTGCTGGTCTTTGACCGCCGGTTCAGCAAACACCGCCAGCACCGCCTTTAATTCATGCAGAATTTGTTTAAACCAAAGCTCATACACCTGGTGCACCACGATAAACAGGGTTTCATCATGGGCTTCCTGGCCATACTTTTCACTTTCCGGCGCCTGGGCCGTCAGAATTTTATCCAGTTGCAGGTAATCGCCGTAATAACAAGGAGTGGTATTTTTTTGCATCATTCAGTTCTCTTGGCGTCAGGCCAATTGTATAGACAAGCTATTGTAGCCAGACGGAACCCAGCTGGCTATCCACCTGAACACTGGTAGCCTTTTTGGACTGAACTGATTATGCTAAACCGGACAGCATGAGAGCGGACAAGGAGCTCCAATGAAATTAGATGACGACATTCACAACTATTATGAAAAACTCTTGTTGGATCACTTGGTTGAGTTACAAATAGACCAGCAGTACGACGCCGAATTTATTGCCGATCTCTGTTGCATTGTACTCAATCAGCTGCCTGCCAAATACATCCGTTATGAAGTGGATATGGCGTTTTACCTGCCTCAGACCGAACGTTTTGAAATGGTGATGAAAGTCAGGGAAGCAGTGGCGCGGGCCAAAACCTTCCTCGATGGTCAACGTGACAAAGAATAAAACAACACCTTTGTCCGAAGCTGCACCTGAAGTGCAGCTGGCCGTGGACCTGATCCTGCTGCTGGAACAGCAGGAGCTTCCTGCGCAGCTGGTGCTTTCTGCACTTCAGATAGTGCAGCAGGATTATCAACGTAAACTTGCGCTGGCCTTGTCTGCCAGCCCCTGAGCTTATTCATGCTGACTCATTCTGCCACGCTTTACCTTGCCACAGTGCTGATCTGGGGTTCCACCTTTTATGCCATTAAATTCCAGCTGGGCGAAGTCTCCGAGCTCTGGTCCATCTGTTACCGTTTTGCTTTAGCCGCCTTGCTGTTGTTTGTCTGGTGCGGCTGGCGGCGGCTGCCGATGCGGTTCAGCCGGCAGCAACATGGCCGGATGGCGCTGCAGGGGTTGTTTTTATTTTGTCTGAACTACCTGTTGATTTATTACGCCACCGGCATGTTAACCAGTGGGCTGATTGCGGTGGTATTTTCCAGCATAGTGCTGATGAATATTCTGAACGGAGCCCTGTTTTTTGGCCGGCCCATTGAACGGCGCAGTTTGGTGGGCGCTGTACTGGGGCTGATTGGTATTGCCCTGGTGTTTTGGCCCGAACTGCGAAAGCTGGAGCACAACAGCCAGGCATTGACCGGCCTGGGGCTGAGTGTACTGGGCACTTATATCGCTTCGTTGGGTAATTTGTTTTCATCAAAAAATCAGCAACAGCAGTTGCCGGTGATCCAAACCAATGCTTATGGTATGGCTTATGGGGCTGCACTGATGGCATTGCTGGCGCTTGGCAGCAGTGGTTGGCCCGGTTACAGCAGCCAACTGAGCTTCAGTCTGTCCTTGTTGTATCTGGCCTTATTTGGTTCGGTGCTGGCCTTTGGCGCTTATCTGACCCTGCTCGGCCGCATTGGCGCTGCCAAAGCGGCCTACACTATGGTGCTCTTTCCTCTGGTTGCCCTGCTGATTTCAACCCTGTTTGAATCCTATCAATGGAGCCCACCCGCGTTACTCGGTATTGCAGTGGTTGTGCTTGGTAATGTGATCCTGCTGGCACCAGCCAGTCTGTGGCAACGATGGCGGCCAGCTAAAGCTCAATCTGGCTGAGTCCAACTTGTCAGCACCCTTCACTGCGGCTATAACCTTGTAACATGAAGGGGAACGGAGACCGTTATGCGCTGCCTGATCCTGTGGATGTGCTGGTTAAGTTTCGTGGTACAGGCGCAGCCTGTGCGTCTGATCACTGTGATAGAACCCCCCGTCAGTTACCTCGACAGCCACGGCAAACCAGTGGGTTTCGCCGTGGATGTGGTGAAGGCGGTGCAGCATGAGTTGGGGGATAAAACGCCGATTGAAGTCATGCCGGAGGCCCGGGCCATCTATATAGCCCGCACCGAACCTAATGTGCTGCTGTTCAGTTTTTCCCGCACCCCTGAGCGTGAAAATGAGTTTTATTGGATCACCCCGCTGGTGCAGAAATCCTGGTCTGTGTATGGACTGACCACCAACCCTATTCAGGTCCAGTCACTGGAGCAACTGAAACAAGTGACGGCCATCGGCGTGGTGCGGGGCGACATTCGCGAAGAATGGCTGAACAATCTGGGGTTTAAAAATCTGAGCAAGTCGGTGAATCATCAGCAAAACCTGGACCGCCTGCTGGCTGGCCGTCTTGATTTAATCGCCTATGAAAGCCAGGGGATCCGGCATTTATTGCAAGAGGCAAGCCTGAGCCTGGACGCTGTCCGTCCTGTGTTTGTGCTTCAGCAGTCCGATGTCTATCTGCTGATGTCAAAAACTGGCACGTCGCCCGAGCTGGCAGAACGCTGGCGTATGGCTGCAGATAAAATCCGCCGCAGTGGAAGCCAGCAGTTTATCGCTGAAAAATGGCAGCTGCAGCTGAAACATTTTCAGGATATGGACACTGAAATCCAAAACGGCGTGTTGGTCTTCAAGTAAATAAAATTTTATCTCGACACGTCAACAAGCCCCAGGCCGAATCAGCCCATAAAGTCTTTTTTACCAACCTCAATGCCATTGTGGCGCAAAATCGCATAGGCCGTAGTGACATGAAAATAAAACTGCGGCAGACCATAGAGCAACAGGTAGTCTTCAGTGCTGGCAAAACGTTTCTCTTTTGCCGTGCCAGGCCTTAACACCACTTCACGGCCAGCTGCGTCTGCAAATGCCGATTCAGGCAGGCTGAGCAAAAACTGCCGGGTTTTCTCCAGTCGCAGCACCAGCTCGGCATAACTCTGTTCTGTATCGTCATAGGATGGCACCTCCACCCCGGCCAGACGTGCTGACACACTTTTGGCAAAATCTGCAGCAATTTGCACCTGGCGGACCAGCGGAAACATATCAGGATACAAACGGCTTTGTAACAACACCGCATCGTCCAGATTTTTGCTCTGGCTGTAGAATTCTGCTTTTTTCAGCAACCCTTCCAGGTTATTCAAAAACTTAACAAAAACAGGCACTGAGGCATGATAAAAATTCAGACTCATAACAAAGATCCCTCGTGGTGAAAACTGAGGTTAGATATGAGGCTGGGTTGAATCATTTACAAGGCTGGCAGTGAGCTCAGGACTGGTCGGAGCCAAAGAGTAATTGCCAGAAACCTGGCTGACGTTCCTTGTGGTATTTTTTTCTGAGCCTGTCTAGCTCTGCCAGGCTGCTTTTAGCGCCAGCCAAATCATGTTGCTCAAGCAACTGCTGGGTGTGCTGCGTGGCCTGCTCCAACTCTGTCAGCCCCTGTTGCATCAGCTCTGCTTTGCTGCCTTTAAAACCCAACTGCTGTGCCTGGTGCAGTGACGCACTAAAATCCTGCATAGCACGTTGCATGACTTCCAGTGTCTGAGCTTCCCGCGCCTGTTTAAAGCTCAGGCCCATCTGTTTCATGCTGTCTTCCATATCGGGTGCAGCCTGTGCAGTAAAGACTATCAGGCTGAATAATAAGATCGTCAGGGTTTTCATGCTGTCCTCCGGTTTCGGCCGGCAGTATAAAACATTCGCCCGGTGTTTTGTGCTGTGCGCGGCGGATTTGCCTTGTTATGCTGCCAAGTCCGTCAATCCAAGGAACAACCTTATGCGTGCAGAGCTTTATCAGGTGGATGCCTTTACCAACCAACTGTTTCGTGGCAACTATGCCGCCGTGGTGCCGACAGCTGAACCACTTGCAACGGCTCTGATGCAGCAAATCGCCAGCGAAAATAACTTGTCTGAAACGGCTTTTGTCTGGCCGCTGGCCCAGGATCATTATCAAATCCGTTGGTTTTCGCCGCTGACCGAAATTGATTTTTGTGGCCATGCCACACTGGCTGCAGCTTATGTGTTATTCAGCAAGGGCGCTGGCCCGGTCGTCCGTTTCAGCACCCTGGCGGTGGGGGATTTATCTGTGCGCCAACATGAAACAGGCCGGATAGAAATGGATTTTCCACAGCGGCCGGCCAAATTCGCCACAGCACCGGCCCCGTTGCTGGCAGGTGTCTCTCAAGCGCCACAGGAAGTCTTACAAAGCCCGCAAGCCTGGATGCTGGTATACGCCAACGAACAGCAAGTGCGGCAACTGACTGCAGACTCCAGCTTACTGAAACAACTGGCGCCTTATGATGTGGTGGTGACAGCACCGGGTGAGCAGCATGATTTTGTGTCGCGCTATTTCTGGCCAGCCAACGGTGGCGATGAAGACCCGGTCACAGGCTCTATCCATGCAGCATTGGCCCCTTATTGGGCAGAGCGTCTCGGGAAAACAGAACTCACTGCCTTTCAGGCGTCCACACGAGGTGGCCAGTTATGGTGCCGGTTGCAGGGTGACCGGGTCTTAGTCAGCGGTGAAGCTGTGCTTTATCTCAAAGGAGAAATTCAACTGCCCGCTTAGGCGGACAGTTGGGCTAACAGCTGGCTTGCCAGTCCGATCAGTGCACCAAACACACCGCCCCAAACCACCAGCCAGCCCAGGTGTTCGCGAATGAGCTGCTGCACCAGTTCCTTCACCAGTTGAGGCGTCAGCTCATCTAAACGGGCCTGTACTATGTGGCTGATTTTGGCCTGCATCTGCTCCAGCTGTTCATTTTGCTGCAGCTGTGCCAATAACTGCTGCTGCACTTCTGGGCTGTCAGACAACTGCAACAAGGACAGTTTCAAGTTGTCGATAAAGGGCTGTTTCAGCGGCAGCAGCATTTGCGCCCCACCAAACATCGCCAGCATGCCACCCAAGGATGATTTTTGCACCGTATCAAGCAAGGCGTCAAAAGCCGGGGATAAATCCACCGCCTCCAGCACCGGACCCAGTTTGACAGCCACCGCATCCTGCTGGTGCTGGCTGCTAAGCAGCCGCTGCAGGTTTTCCGTGGAGAAAAACTGCCCCATCACCAACAGATACAAGGCTTGTTTGAATTCACTGAAACGGGCCGGGATCACCCCTGAACCATACAGCAGCGGCACTTTTTCAAACAACATATGGATGGCTAACCAGTTGGTCACAGCCCCTGAAAAGGCAAAGAGCCCCATCCCCCACAACCAGCCAAGCTCCAGCGTGTAACCCAGACCCATCGCCAGCAGGGCCACTAAATTGGTGATCAGACTTTTATTCATGCTGCAGACTCCTTCTCAATCCAATTGCGCATTCAATGCCGCGCGATTGTAATGAGCCTGCAGTCACTCAACAAGATGGAGTTCACGACGTGTTCAGAATGGCCACTGCTGCTGGATCAGCAGGGCACTGCCCATCAGCACCACAACCAGCCCCAGTACCTTACGACTTTGCAGCATAAAAGGCCGTTGCCCCTTTAACTCTTGTTTGTTCATCACACAGCTCCCAATTAACTTATTGAGAATAATTCTCATCAACATAAATTACAAGGGATCTGTGGCTGATTAAAACGGATGGGAAATTTCAGTTTTTCCGATGCAGCGCCAGCAAAGCGCTGTTGCACAGGCCACGGCTTATGCCAGAATGGCCGCTGTTCCCCTTGTATTACAGAGTCTGGCATGAGCTACCCACCCCGTTATTTTACCTGCACGGATGACGCCTTGATTCGTCAGTTTTTACAGCAACATTATTTTGGTTTGTTACTCAGCAGCCAGGCCGGGCTGCATTACAGTCCGCTGCCTTTTTTAATTGAGCAGCAGCCGCAAGGCTGGCAACTGGCGTGCCATCTGGCGCGGTCCAACCCACAGTTACAGGGGCTGGATGGGCAGCCGGTGACGGTGGTGATCCAGGGCCCACACGCCTTTGTGTCCGCGGCTTGTTATCCGGAAAAACCCGCCGTCTCCACCTGGAATTATTTACTGGTCGAATTTAAAGGCCGCGCCCGCTTGCTGACTCCCGAACAAACGCTGAGTCTGGCACGACGGCAGGAAAGCGACTCGGATCCGCAGCTGGAGCAATCCGCCGACTACCAGCAGAAATTACTGGCCGGCATTCAGGGTGTGCAGATTGACGTTGACAACGTCACAGCCCGCTTCAAGTTGTCACAAAATAAAAACCCGGAACAGCACCAGGCCGTGCTGCAGTACCTGCAGCAGCATGAACAGGCCGATTTTGTCTGGCGCTGGATGCAACAAACAGGCAGCGAGTAAGGCTCTGTTCAGCTGACGCTCGCCACACTGTGCTTCGACTTTTTGTTTTAGGAGCACACTATGAAAAAGTACCTCATCGCCCTGGCGTTTGTCGCTGCCACACAAGCCACAGCAGGTGAGTTTGTTCCCGCTGCTGGTTTTGGTTCCCAGTACGGTGATCTAGGGGCCAAGTTTATGTACCGCGAAGGCACTATGGCCGCTTATGCTGGTGTGGGGGTCGGCGGTGGTGCACTGGGTTTTCATCTGGCGCACTCAGCAGGCAGCCCACATGTGTTTGGTATGCAGTATGGTTTTTCATCCGATGTGTTTGATGGCAAAGACATGCTGCTGGGCACCTATGACTACCATTTCAGTGGTTTCAGTGGCCGGGGTTGGACCTTAGGCGCTGGTCTGGGTGTTGCCGACTATGATGATGGTCGCCGCGATGGCGAATCAAGAACTCTG
Source organism: Rheinheimera sp. (assembly GCF_037442345.1). Taxonomy (GTDB): domain Bacteria; phylum Pseudomonadota; class Gammaproteobacteria; order Enterobacterales; family Alteromonadaceae; genus Pararheinheimera. Next base: position 18,508 of record NZ_JBBIQL010000028.1, read on the forward strand.
GCTGTACTGAATGTGGGTTATAAATTCTGACTCTCAGACGCAACATAAAAAAACCGGGTAGCCCCGGTTTTTTTAGCTTATTCCGCCTCTTTTTGCGTAGAGGTGCGGTCCGGCTCCTCGTCATTCCAGACCTGTTGTAAGGCCTGACGCTCCTGCTCAGACAAATACACAATCCAGTGACGTGGACTGAAATAGGGCTGAGGCTCTGGCAGCTTACGTTTTACTGCGCTCATTCTGCTGTCCTCCTGATTGGTTCTTTATGGGCTTGTCGGTAAGCCTAACAAAACCAAACTGAGCAGAAACTGAACGCCCCATTACAACTTTCTGGCATCTCCCGCCATCCCCGGGCGCAATGGTTCTGCCTTTAATGCCGGGACAGGGCTTTTCTCCAGCTCAGTGTGCAGCTGTGCGATAGCCCGGCTTAACTGAGCATCCTGGCCAGCAAAGCTGGCAAACGGCAAGTTTTCCACCTGAATATCCGGGCTGACACCGCGGCCTTCAATAATCCAGCGACCCGCCGCGTCAAACTGGGCAGTTTCTGCCACCCGGGCCACACCAAAGTCAGCCAACAGATTACGGCCGGACAACCAGACACCTGCACCAGACGTTTGCTGACCAATCACAGGCCCCAGGCCAAGTGCTTTCACGCCTGCAGCAAAGGTTTCACCATCTGAGTAGGTTAACGGGTCGGTCAGAACCACCAGACGGCCGCGGAAGCTCTGCTGCATATTGGTATAAGCTTTGCCTTGCTGAGGTTGCCAGAATGCCCAGACCCGGCGCAGCAGTTTTTCAATCACCCAGCTGTCAATATTGCCACCCCGGTTGCGGCGCACATCAATAATCAACCCCTCCTTGTCCACCTGAGCATAAAAATCGCGGGCAAACTGGGCTAAATCGTTCGGGCCCATCGCATACAGATGCATATAGCCAAACCGGCCCTGACTTTGTTTGGCCACCAAGGCTTTGTTTTGTGTAACCCAGTGCTGGTAGCGCCACTGCTGCTCCTGCTCTGGGCTTTGCGGTACCACCACTTTCTGCCAGTTTTTGCCGTCCCGTTGCAGGCTCAGCAACACCTGTTGACCTTGTTGTTGCTGCAACAGCTGCTGCAACTGCAGCTGAGTCTGTACCGGATGATGATTTACCGCTTTGAGCAGATCGCCATTTTGCAGTGGAGCAGCTCCACTGGCCAACGGACTTTGCAACCAGGGCAAGTCCGGATCGGTCTGATACAGAGTCTGCAGCACCAGCCCCTGGTCAGTTTCACGCCACTGTCCGCCTAAACTGGCGGCCAGGCTTTGTTCCTGCGCTTTGGCATAATCGCCGCCACGCACCTGAGAATGCAACACTGACAGTTCCCCAATCAACTGGGCCAGCAGGTCGTCGAGTTCGAACCGATCGCGCACCCGCTCCAATAAAGGCTGGTAGTGTTGCTTCATTGCGGTCCAGTCTTTACCGCGCATCGCCGGGTCAAATAAAAACTCGCGGTGCATCAGCCAGGCATCCTGATACATTTGTTGCCACTCGGCTTTGGGTTGCAGCTTTACCACCAGCTTCTCCAATGCCCAGGGTTCTGCATCGTCCCCTTCAGGCGCTTTGGCAGTGGCGGCCCCCAGGAAAAACCTGTTTTGCCCTGGAGCCGTCTGATACCAGAGTGCAATATTTTTGCCATCAGCCGACACTTGCAGATCCTGCACCGCACTGGCATACCCCTTCAACTGCTTACTCCGGGGCTCAATGCTCAGGCTGTGCACTACCCCGGCCTGGCCCGGGGTCTCTGCAGCAGACAGCAGATACAGCTGTTTCTCTGCAACCTGCAGTTTCTGATAGTTGCCGGCCGCTACAGGCACCTGCCACAGGTTTTGCCCCAGTTGGGACACGGCTAATGGTTTAGGGTCGCCTTCCAGCGCTTTAGTCAGCTCAGATTCGGCATCAAAAGGAAACTGCTGATCCGTACTGAGCGCATAAGCAAACACCAAGGCGCGTTTATCAAAGGCCGGCCCCATATTGCGGTCACCCCAAGGTGCGCCCGGCTTGGCCTGCAATTGCCGCTCAGACAAAAAATACAGCCACTGGTTATCCGGGCTGAAGGCTGGGCTGTAAGAGTTGTAATCTGCACTGGTCAACAGGTGGCTGCTTTGCTCTTTTACTGAATACAACCCCAGCTGAGAACGGCCAATACCGTCGGTTTCTGTCACAAAAGCCAGCGCTGCAGAATCTGGCTGCCAGACCAAGGCGGTATAAGGTGATAAGCCAAAACCCTGCTGATAAATTTCGCTGTTTTTGCCACTTTGGGTATCAAGAATAAATAACCGTCCCGCTTTGTCGTCATGTGCCAGATAACGGCCATCTGGCGACAGGCTGAGTTGCCAGCGAAAACCGACCTTATCCTGAGTCAGCTGTTTGCCGTGATCCGAGCCATCGGCGGCATAACGCCAGATCTGCAGCTCGCCGCTCTGATCGGACAGCAGATACACCCATTGGCCGCTTGGACTCAGTACAGCACTGCGGGCCCGTGCATGGTCAGGTAAGGGCAGCTCCACCGTGCGCTTCGGTGAGCGCGACACGACCTGCACTTTCCCCCGCACCGTCAGGACAAGCTTTTCGGCTTTAAAACTGACCTTCTGATCGGTCAGGTACTTTAAAGGTTCAGCCAGCAGGCGTTCACGCTGAGCCGGAGAATCCGACAGCAAATTCGGGCTGAGGACAGAGTCGTTTCCACTGCCGTCCAGCAGACGCAAGTCAGCGCCGTGCTGATAAATCAGTTGGTGCCCCGAGGCCCGCACTGCCCGTACTGCGTAATCTCTATGCTGAGTCAAAGCACTGAACTGGCCGCTGTCTGGCTGATAACGCCATAGATTCGGCATACCTGAAGCGTCGCTGACCAGCAGAAGTGTGCCGTTTTGCCAGACCGGATTGCGCAACGAGCCCGCATGATCAGCCAGTAACCGCTGGGCTTCGTCAGTGGAATTCATTTTCCAGCGCCACAACTGGCCACGAGCGCCGCCCTGATACTGCCGGGCGTTATCCCCGGTCAGTTGCAAACCATAACGGATAAAATACAGATACTCGCCTTTTGCATCGATGGCGCCTTCCACTGCGTCCTGCAGCGGCAGGGTTTGGCTCTGCCCCCTGTTTAAATCCAGCAGACGCAGTTGCCAGGTATTCACCGGCCCAATGTTCGCGTCCGTGCTGTACAACAACTCGCCTTTGGGGCTGAAACCATGCAGTTTCACTTTACCGTTCAGCGCGGTCAGACGTTTCGGCTGGCCGCCGTTGCGAGGCAGTTGATAAATATCCTGGCTGCCGTCGTAAGCTGCCACATAGAGCACCTGTTGGCCGTCCGGTGTAAACAGTGCCTGGTTTTCTTCTGCAGCATGGGTGGTCAAGCGGCTGGCATTGGCCGCCCCCAGTTCTGTCAGCCATAAATCGCCTTCGGCCGTAAATACCAGTTGATTCCCTTCGATAGCCGGGCTGCGGTAATACGGCTGTGCCGCCAGGCAGGGTAAACTCAGACTCAGGGTGGTTACAGCCACCAGTTTCTTGATCCTATGCAGTTTCATCATGCTCCCGTGACCTGTCTTTGCAGGCTGTTGTTTCTGGCTTTACCTTAACTGCCTGTTTAGCATGAAACCAGCCCAATCAACTGATTTTCCGTGGTTTTTGGCCTGTTTAAGTCAAAAAAAGTAAAGTTAGGTTTGGCCGCTGAACTCCGTTTTTATCTTGCCTTCTCAGCCATAGAAATGACGAAAACCGGAGTGACCCATGAGCCAACAAACCACGGAACAACAAACCAGACGACGTTTTTTAAAACACTTGGGACTAGGGCTGGCGGCAGCACCTTTGATAGGTCTGATCGCCTGCGGTGACAGTTCGGACACCACAGAAATGGCCGAGACCGACTCCTCCACCGGCACTGGGGATACCGGGAACACGGACGGCACCGGCAGCAGCACCAGCTGGGCCAGCGGCGGTACCGCGTCGATGACCGCCAACTTTCCGGATGACAGTATTTTCGCAACCAGCGCAGCCTGCACAGTCGCACTGACCAAAGCCATGACTGAAGGCCCCTGCTTTTTTGCCGCTGATGCGCTGGATGACATTTCCGAAGAGCAGGCTGGTTTGCCAATGCAGTTATGCCTGCGGGTGATCGACAGCAGTTGCAACCCGGTGTCCGGGCTGGACGTAGAAGTCTGGCATTGTGACGTGGAAGGCATTTACTCCGGTGACACCACAGGCAGTTCAGACAGCCGGCGTTTCTCCAGCAGTTTTTGCACCGGCAATGACGCCGATGCACTGAAATCCAAATGGTTCCGCGGCTACCAGGTCACCGACAGCAGCGGCCGGGTTAACTTTAAAAGCTGCTTCCCGGGCTGGTACTCCAGCCGCACTATCCATATTCACTTCCGGGTGCGCAATAACAACAACGACCAGGTGATTTCGCAGTTTTGTTTCCCGGACAGCCTGACCGAAGACATTTGTACCACCCATGCCGACTACAAGAATCACGGTATGCAGGACACGACGCTCAGCAGTGGCAAAGACACTGTGTTCGGCAGCAACTATCAGGATTATCTGTTTGACTATCGGCAAAACAGTGACGGTTCTATTCTGGTGTATAAAACCATTCAGATCAGCTGATGCTGTGACTGGAAACGAAAGGTGGGTCTCGTCCGTGAGGCCCACCTTTTATATGGCGTTAAAAACTGCGCAGTGCGTTCAGTGCCTGCTGCAAATGCGCGGGCTGAATATCCAGATGAGTCACCCAACGCAGCCGCTTGTACTGGCCTTCGCTGGACGAATAACTGGACGAGGTAAAACGGATCCCCTGCGCTGTCAGATGGGCCAGCAACGCATCCGCCACTGACAGTTCAATGTCGGTAAACAGAATATTGGTATGAGCCGGATGCACCAGCACTTTCCCCGCGAGCCTGGGATGCTCCGCCACCACAGCGGCAATACCGGCTGCCAGCTCTGCGGCATGGCGGTGATCGTCCGCCAGCCGTTCCACATTGTGCTGCAGTGCATAAAGCCCCGCCGCCGCAATGACCCCGGCCTGACGCATGCCACCGCCGAGCATTTTCCTTACCCGGCGGGCTTGTTGAATAAAGGCCTGACTGCCGAGCAACAAAGAGCCCACAGGCGCCCCCAAACCTTTGGACAGGCATAAAGACACCGAGTCATAACCGGCGGTCAACGCCCTGGCCGCCTGCCAGATGTCCATGCCCTGCTCTGCGGCCACTGCAGCCGCCGCATTCATCAGCCGGGCGCCATCAATATGGGCTTTTAACCCCAGCTCTTTGCACAACGCAGCCACATCCTGCATATAAGCCAGCGGTAACACCTTGCCCCCTGTGGTGTTTTCCATCACGACCAGCCGGGTCCGGGCGAAATGTGGGTCATCCGGCTTCACGGCGGCACGGATGGAGGCCAGAGGAATAGTGCCATCCGGGTGTTGCTCCAGCGGCTGCGGCTGAATGGACCCCAACACTGCCATGCCACCGCCTTCCCAGCGGTAGGTGTGCCAGTACTGACCGACAATAGCTTCATCGCCGCGCTGACAGTGGGTCATCATGGCAATTAAGTTGGTCTGGGTACCGCTCGGGGCAAAGAGTGCCGCTTCAAAACCAAGCTGCTCTGCGGCAAAGTGTTGTAACTGGTTGACCGTGGGGTCATCGGCAAACACATCATCCCCCACCTCTGCCTGCGCCATGGCCTGACGCATGGCACTGCAGGGTTGGGTCACGGTATCACTACGAAAATCAGCCATGTGTTTATCCTAAAATTTGATTTAACTACTCATGTGTTGCCAAAGCGGCGGAGTGTAAATATAAAATCATTTCCAACTTTTACGCGCTTCACTAAATGCGCCTTGTCTGGACGGTGTTTTCGCCAATCCCATTCTCCATCCTTCAGTACAATATTAGTTACACCGAATCGATTTAAATCAGCAATGGAGTAGTCATAACCGATATAACCCTGACCAAACATGGAAACAAAATGGTCCCAAAGGCTAAATTTGTCCTGTCCGTACACAGTTAATGCATTGTCTACGCTTAAACGGTCGTAAAAATCAGACTCCTGCAGTCTCGTGTCTCTGAGATAGCGCTCAACAGAATCTTTATGTTTTGCTTCATAATCCCAGTGTTTCTGCCAGGCACTACCGTGCCACAACAGTATGGAATCTTTTTTGAGGTATTTATTTCGCCCTGCTGGAAATACATAATTCGCACAGGATGAAGCACAAATCTTGTCTACTGCAACATCCAGTTGATGCTGACGCACCCATTGACCCAACACCAAGCCAACCGCTATATCACCACCACCGCTGGATATAAGTAGTTGCTTTGGCTTCACATCGGCTGCTGCATAAGCATCAAAAAGGGCCTGATTAGCTTGTTCGCTCAACTCCCCCAAATAAAGTAATCGCCCATTGCGGATCCCTGAAAAATGCTCTACGTGATTAGCCGTTGGTTTCTCAGGAAGCAAACTGCACCCCGTGAGCAGTATTAAGAAAATCAGCAGAATACCTTTCAAACTACGCTCCCTTGTCGTAATAGCCATGCGATACAGCATGGTTATCAGGCCTGATATCGGAACTAAACACAAGAGCGGAAAGGTCAAAATGAAAGCCTACAGCGGTTGGCTGCTTTGCTCAGATTTAGCTGAGCGCCAAACGCAACGCAATGGCTGTCATCACAACAGCAATCAGCGCATCAAAACAACGCCAGCGCAGCGGCGAGTTCAGCAGCACATTCAGCTTGGGGGCAAAGCCGGTCAGGCTGCTAAACCAGACCACAGAGGCCAGTACAGCCCCGACACCAAACCAGAACGGCGATGACTGCTGGTTTCCCACACTGCCAATCAGCACGACGGTGTCCAGATACACATGAGGGTTTAACAGGGTGATGGCAAAAGCTGTCACCATGGTTTTTGGCCAGGGGTCAGGTTTCACTTGTTCTGCCTGCAGCCGCCCCTGCCCCAGCCAGGCACGACGGGCCGCACCAAAGGCCAGGTAAAGCAACAAAGCCACTCCCGCCCAGGTCAGCACAGGCACCAGAGGCGGTAACCAGTGTTGCACCAGCGCTATGCTGGAAATCCCCACCACTATCAGCAACGCGTCACACAGAATGCAGACAGCCGCTATCACCAGCCGGTTGGCACCGGCCATGCTTTGGCTTAATACCCAAATATTTTGTGCACCTATGGCCACTATCAGCCCCAGGCCAACACCAAAACCTATGCCTATGGATCCCATCTTGTCTTACCCCAACAATTTGTGTGACCCACAGGCTAGCTCAGCCTGCTATTATGATTCCAACGAATAATATTTATGTATCATGAGTTTTTATCATGCTTGATTATCGGCTGGTGCAGGCTTTGGACGCCGTGCTGACCCAAGGGGGCTTTGAAAAGGCGGCGCAGGCACTGAACCTCACTCAATCCGCGGTCAGTCGCCGCATTAAACAGCTGGAAGCTCAGCTTGGCCAAATGGTGCTGCAACGTACTACCCCTCCCAAAGCCACTTTGGCCGGTCAGCGCTTATTGCACCATTACCAACAGGTCCGGCAAATGGAAGCGGCGCTGGGCTTAAGTACGGCTGACGAAAAACAAAGCATACGGCTGGCGATGAATGCCGACAGCCTGGCCACCTGGGTTGCCGAAGCTTTGCTGTTGCCAGACCACCCGGGTGTACGTTTTGATTTGGTGGTGGAAGACCAGTCGGTTGGCCTGAACCGGATGAAACAAGGCGATGTGATGGCCTGTATCTGCGCCAGCCCTGAGCCGGTCAATGGCGGCGCTGTGGTCGCGTTGGGGGCTTTACGTTACCGTGCTGTCGCCAGCCCGGCTTTTATTCAGCGGTATCAGCTGGAAACCGCCCACCCCACCCAACTGGCGACAGTGCCTTGTCTGGTATTTAACGAAGACGACCAGTTACAGCATCAGTACCTGCGTCAGTACTGCGGCGAGCTACCACAACATATTCATTCTTGCCCTTCGTCCGAAGGTTTTTTAAAAGCCTGCCTGGCGGGGCTGGGGTATGGCTTGCTACCGGAACTTCAGATGCAGCAGGAGTTTGCCGAAGGCCGGCTGGTGGATTTAAGCCCCGAGCTGTACCTGGATGTGCCGCTGTTTTGGCACCACTGGCAAACCGAAAGCCCGTTACTGCAGCAACTGCGACAGCAGGTGCAACGGGTGGCGGCGCAGACACTCAGACATCTGTAATGCCATGAAACACAGGGGAAAGGTCAGACTACTGTCAATTTCCCGCTGCAGGGGCCGCCGTAACCCGCCTTGTCATCAGATCTTCACAACCGCCTTGAGGTTTCGCTGTTTTTTTTAGCGCAAAATAAAATAAAATCCTGTATATTGTCGCCCTAATTTTCTAACCCTTAGCTTAATCGAGATGACTATGTCAGCAGATTTATCTTTATACAGAAACATTGGTATCTTCGCCCACGTAGATGCCGGTAAAACCACCACGACCGAGCGGATCCTGAAACTGACCGGTAAAATCCATAAGCTGGGTGAAGTTCACGAAGGTGAATCTACCACTGACTTCATGGTGCAGGAAGCTGAGCGTGGTATCACCATTCAGTCTGCTGCTGTGACCTGTTTCTGGAAAGGCCACCGTTTCAACGTGATCGATACCCCAGGCCACGTTGACTTCACCGTTGAAGTGTACCGTTCTCTGAAAGTTCTGGACGGTGGTATCGGTGTATTCTGTGGTTCAGGCGGTGTTGAGCCTCAGTCAGAAACCAACTGGCGTTATGCGAACGACGCAAAAGTTTCCCGTCTGATCTTCGTCAACAAGCTGGACCGTATCGGTGCTGACTTTATCCGTGTTACAGATCAGGTGAAAAAAGTGCTGGGCGCGACCCCACTGATCATGACACTGCCAATCGGCCGTGAAGATACCTTCAAAGGTGTGGTCGACCTGCTGACTGAAAAAGCTTATGTGTGGGATGAAACTGGTCTGCCAGAGAACTACACCATCACTGATGTTCCAGCTGACATGCTGGAAGACGTGGCTATGTACCGCGAACAGCTGATCGAAACTGCCGTTGAGCAAGACGACGAGCTGCTGATGGCGTACATGGAAGGCGAAATGCCAACTGTGGAACAAGTGAAAGCCTGTATCCGTAAAGGTACCCGCGACCTGGCCTTCTTCCCAACTTACTGTGGTTCAGCCTTTAAAAACAAAGGTATGCAGTTAGTTCTGGATGCTGTTGTTGATTACCTGCCAAACCCGACAGAAGTAAACCCACAGCCTCTGACTGACGAAGAAGGTAACGAAACTGGCCAGCACGCTATCGTTTCTGCTGACGAGCCGTTCCGCGCCCTGGCCTTTAAGATCATGGACGACCGTTTCGGCGCCCTGACCTTTATCCGTATCTACTCTGGTGTACTGAACAAAGGTGACACCGTACTGAACGCTTATACGGGTAAAACAGAACGTATCGGCCGTATGGTAGAAATGAACGCGAACGACCGTACCGACCTGACCACGGCTCAGGCCGGTGACATCATCGCGCTGGTTGGTCTGAAGAACAACACTCAGACTGGTCACACCCTGTGTGATCCAAAATTCCCATGTACGCTGGAACCTATGGTGTTCCCAGAGCCGGTTATCTCTATCTCTGTCACGCCAAAAGACAAAGGCGGCATGGAGAAGATGTCTGTCGCTATCGGTAAGATGGTGGCTGAAGACCCAACGTTCCGCGTTGAAACTGACCAGGATTCTGGCGAAACCATTCTGAAAGGTATGGGTGAACTGCACCTGGATATCAAAGTAGACATTCTGAAGCGTACTTACGGCGTAGAGCTGATTGTAGGCCAGCCTCAGGTGGCTTACCGCGAAACTATTACCCGTGAAGTGGAAGACAGCTACACCCACAAGAAGCAGTCTGGTGGTTCAGGTCAATACGGTAAAATCGACTACCGCATCCGTCCGGGCGAGCCAAACTCAGGCTTCAAGTTTATCTCTACCGTTGTTGGTGGTAGCGTACCAAAAGAATTCTACCCGGCTATCGAAAAAGGGTTCGAGTCGATGATGTCCACGGGCACCATGGCTGGCTTCCCGGTGCTGGACGTAGAAGTTGAGCTGTTCGACGGTGGTTTCCACGCTGTTGACTCTTCAGCCATCGCGTTCGAAATCGCTGCCAAAGGCGCTTTCCGTCAGACCATGCCAAAAGCAGGTCCGCAGCTGTTAGAACCAATCATGAAAGTCGACGTCTTCACTCCGGAAGACCACGTCGGTGACGTGATCGGTGACCTGAACCGTCGTCGTGGCATGATCTCTGGTCAGGAATCAGGTGCTACTGGCGTACGTATCAAGGCCACAGTACCACTGTCAGAGATGTTCGGTTACATCTCTACCCTGCGTACTATGACGTCAGGCCGTGGCCAGTTCTCTATGGAATTCGACCACTACGCACCATGTCCACAAAACGTGGCTGACGCTGTAATCGCCAAAGAGAAAGAAAAGAAAGCCGCTGCTAAAAACTAAGTAGCGCTTTAAAAAAAGCCCCGCTGGTGCAAACCGCGGGGCTTTTTGTTTTCCCTCGTTTTGGTGTCAGCAAAGAGATCACCCTTTTTAGTGGCGACAGGGGCTCTGCGCCGCACTAGGATTGGCTGCGGGATAAATCTCTCACAGGAGACTGGTGCATGAAATGGCTTGCGACTATCTGTAGTTTGGTGACTTTGCTGCTTGGCAGCAATTGCCTGGCCGCTGTGACTGAACGGGTTGTGCAGTTGCCAGACCAACTGGGCAGTGCCGTGATTTACCGTAATAACAGTGTGAAAAACCAAGGCGCCGCTGTGCTGGTAATCCATGAATGGTGGGGTTTTAATGACTACGCCCGCAGCAGAGCTAAAATGCTGGCCGACCTGGGGTATACCAGTATCGCCGTGGATATGTACGGCACCGGCAAAGTGGCTGAGCATCCGGACAACGCCATGGCTTTTATGGAAGCCGCCATGAAGGATCCGGACAAGGTGAATGCCCGTTTTGATGCCGCCATGGCGTTGCTCAAAGCCGAATCGGGAGTGAACGCCAGCCGTATTTATGCCATGGGCTACTGCTTTGGCGGTGGTGTGGTGTTAAACCAGGCCCGGATGGGCAAAGCACTGGCCGGCGTCGCCAGCTTCCACGGCATGCTGACTTCCAAACGGCATAAAGCAGATGCCACCACGCTGAAGGCAAAAATTCTGGTCGCGCATGGTGGTGCGGATCCATTTGTACCCGCCGAACAAGCCACCAGCTTTGTTGCAGAAATGCTGGGAGCAGGGGCTGACCTGGATTTTCGGGTGTATCCCGGAGTGAAACACAGCTTTACCGTACCGGATGCGACAGAAAAAGGTAAAACCTTTAACATGCCCTTCGAATACAACGAACAGGCCGACAAAGACAGCTGGGCTGCCTTGCTACGCATGCTGGCGTCTTAACGGCAAGTTGACCAGACGAGTTGTCTTGCCCTTTGCCGCTGGCAACATCAAGCCTGGATACAGCCGGTCCAGTGCCCTGCCACAGTAAAACAGCTCGTTGGCCACCAGAGTTACATCAACCTGGGTCTGGTGACGGGCCAGGGTCGAAAACAGCTGCTGCATCGGCGCACTGTCGGAATCGACAGCTTCAGACCAGCGGCAGATATAACGGGTGTGATAAGGATTTTTCCGCTCTGCCAGCTAAGTCTGCCGGGCCTGACCGGTCAACAGCTCAGCGCTGGTTGGCAATGCATGGGTTCATTTATCACTCCCCAGCTCAGCAGCGTATTGCCAGTTGACACTATCCAGATGCGCCACCGTTTTCAGACCGCGGATTTGGCCAGCCGTACCGCCATGGCCAGCTCTGTTTTACTTACACCTGCATAGAGTTTCAGAACCTGCACACCTGAGGTTTTTTGCTGTTCAGTTTCTGCCCGCCAGCCCGCTTCATCTATGGGATAGACCGAACAGGCCTCTCAGGGGCGTTACGCTGCAGGGGCTGTGTCCCCCCTGCCCGCACACCGCTGCTGACCAGAGGTTCTGGCCAAGGTGTTCACAAAAAATTCATCAGTCTCAGCTGTCCGTTTTGTCTGACGGCTGACTCATTAGCTGAGATATCCCACAACAATGGAGGCTCGACAATGAAAGTGAACAGATGGTGTGCGGCAATGCTTTTAGCAGCAATGGGGCCTGTCAGTGCCGGTCAATCCGGTACTTTCAGCACATTGACCTACAATGTGGCCGGTTTGCTGGAGCTGTTTTCCAGTGCAGAAAGTGACCGTCAGGCGGCGACTGAACAAATCAGCTGTTATATCAACAACTTTGCTATTGTGAATGTGCAGGAAGATTTTAACTACCATGCCGCTTTGTACGACAGCTGCAACACACATAGCTATCGTTCATCCACGACAGGGGGGATGGGCATTGGCAGTGGTTTGAATAGTCTGAGTCACTTGCCATTTAGTACGATCAAAAGGGTGAAATGGAATCACTGCAATGGGGTGGATTGTCTGACCCCCAAAGGCTTTACCCTGATCCAGGTCAGGTTAGCCGAAGGTGTTTATGTTGACCTGTACAATCTACATACCCAGGCTCAGGTGGAAACTGCAGATCTGGCAGCCCGGCGGAATAATATACTGCAGCTGAAAAACTACATTGCCGCCCATTCGGCCGGCAATACAGTGATTATTATGGGGGATACCAACACCCGCTACACCAGAAGTGGGGACAATATCCGCGAGTTACTCGATATGGGTTTTACCGACGCCTGGCTGCAGCTTTATCGTGCCGGTGACGTGCCTCTGTCGGGGGCTGACGCTTTGGTCTGTGATCCTAAAATAACGGCGGCCCAATGTGAGATAGTCGACAAAGTACTGTACCGTAACAATGGTTTTGTAAACCTGAGTCTGCAGGATTATCAGGTTCGGCAGGATGACGAAACTGCAGATGGCCTCAAGTTATCCGATCATCCGCCAGTCTCCGCACTCTGGGGGTTTCAGACTCCTGACAATCGCAGACTCAGTGATCCTGCAGGAGGTGAAGGAGGTGTGTCATTTAATGATGTCAGCCAGCTGCCGGCCATTCCGGTGGTCAGTCAGCTTCATCTGCGCAGCGGCAGCAGAGTGGACCAAATTGGTTTGCAGCTGACTACAGGCCAAAGTTTCAGCCATGGTGGTTCAGGTGGCAATCTGGCCAGTCTGCAGCTGGCTCCTGGCGAGTACTTGCAGGGGGTGACACTGTGCCAAGGCAGTCGCAATGGCAGTATGCGGGTCTTTTATGTACGCATGCAAACTAACCTGGGCAGGGCTTTATCTGGCGGCTCTCAGACCAACAATTGCAGTGCATTTCAGGCACCGGTCGGTTGGCAAATTAGTGGCTGGCATGGTCGGGCGGAAACTGAGTTGGATAAGCTGGGGGTTATCTACAGCCCTGCACCATTCTGAACTGAGGTTTGCCCCTTGAGCAGCTCTGCTGAAAAGTGCGTTCTGATCACAGGTCCTGATTCAGGACAAACAAACTAAAGTGCCTGTCGGGCTGCAGAGATAAATGGGCCGGTCATTGCTTCTGCCTGACCGGCCCATATCCTTCGTACAAAAAAGCAGCCCGCAGGCTGCTTTTCACTTCACCAGATCTGCCTTAGCGCATTACTGCTTTGGCAGCTCTTTGACACCCATATTAAACAGGCTGAAGCCGATGATGTCGGTGGCCAGTTCAATTTGTTTGGACACAGGCACACCGGCGCCGTGACCGGCGTTGGTTTCAATGCGGATCAGCTGCGGATTAGTCCCGCCCGCTTTGGCCTGCAGTTCAGCGGCAAACTTAAAGGAGTGCGCCGGTACTACGCGGTCATCGTGATCGCCCGTGGTCACCAGAGTGGCTGGGTAGGCCACCCCTTGCTTCACGTTATGCACTGGTGAGTAGCCTTTGATGTAGTCAAACATCTCTTTGCTTTGCTCCGAGGTGCCGTAGTCATACGCCCAGCCCGCACCGGCGGTAAAGGTGTGGTAACGCAGCATATCCAGCACGCCCACTTGCGGAATGGCCACTTTCATTAAGTCAGGCCGCTGTGTCATCACAGCGCCCACCAACAAGCCGCCGTTGGACCCACCACGGATCGCCAGTTTGTTGTTTGAAGTGTATTTTTCGGCAATCAGGTATTCACCGGCCGCAATAAAGTCGTCAAACACGTTTTGTTTTTTCAGCTGAATACCAGCGTCGTGCCAGGCTTTACCGTATTCGCCGCCACCACGCAGGTTCGGCACCGCGTACACGCCGCCTAATTCCATCCACACCAGGTTGGCCACGCTGAAAGCTGGGGTCAGGCTGACGTTAAAACCACCGTAGCCGTACAGCAGCGTTGGGTTGTTGCCATCCAGCTGAATGCCTTTTTTGTGGGTGATAATCATCGGCACTTTGGTGCCGTCTTTGCTGGTGTAAAACACCTGCTTCGACTCATAGTCGTCGCTGTTAAACTTCACCGCCGGTTTGTAATACACCTTGGTTTCGCCCGCTTTGGGCTCAAAGGCAAAAGTGGTGGCCGCGGTGTTGTAGTTGGTGAAACTGAAATACACCAGTTCGTCTTTGGTTTTGCCACCAAAGCCAGATACGGTGCCGACACCTGGCAGTGTCACGTCACGCACCAGTTTGCCGTCGTAGTCGTATTGTTTCACCTGAGAAATGGCGTCCACCATATAGTGGGCAAACAGGAAACCTGCGCCTTTGTTCACATCCAGTACATTGGCGGTTTCGGCAATCACCTCAGTCCACTGGTCTGCCGCCACAGCTTTGGCGTTAATTTTCACCAGCTTTTTATTCGGCGCATTCAGGTTAGTGACAAAAAATAACTCATCGCCACGGCTGTCAACAAATTCAAAGTCGGCGCTGCCTTCGGCATAGACAGTGACAAAAGCACTGTCTGGCGCTGTTAAGTCTTTGATAAAGACTTTGTTGCCTGACGTAGCGTTTGCCGCAGACACAATCAGGTACTTGCCGTCGTCGGTTACAACACCACCGACATAACGGTGTTTTTCCGCTTCCACGCCGCCGTACACCAGCTGGTCATCTTTTTGGGCTGTGCCCAGCTTATGGTAATACAGCTTGTGTTGGTCGGTTTTGGCTGACAGTTCGGAGCCTTCCGGTTTGTCATAGCTGGAGTAGAAGAAACCTTCGTTGCCTTTCCAGCTGACGCCGCTGAACTTCACGTCCACCAGCTGTGTTTCCAGCTCTTTTTTGGTTTCAGTGTCGATAATAATAATTTTGCGCCAGTCACTGCCGCCTTCGGAAATGGAATAGGCCAGTACTTTGCCGTCTTTGGAAAACGACACATCCGCCAGCGAGGTGGTGCCGTCGCTTGAGAAGGTGTTAGGGTCTAAAAAGAGTTCAGCTTCGCCGTCGCCTTTTTTGCGGTACAACACAGACTGGTTTTGTAAACCGTCGTTTTTAAAGAAGTAGCTGTAATCGCCTTCTTTAAAAGGCGCCCCTACTTTCTCGTAGTTCCACAGGGTTTCTAAACGTTGTTTGATCTGATCGCGGTAAGCAATCTGGTCCAGGTAAGCAAAAGTCACTTTGTTTTGCTCTTTTACCCAGGCGCCGGTTTCAGCGCTTCTGTCGTCTTCCAGCCAGCGGTAAGGGTCGGCCACTTTAGTGTCAAAGTAAGTATCCACCACGTCGCCTTTTTGCGTCAGCGGATAGGTAAATGGGTTGGCCTGAGTTTCGGCTGCTGTCACTGTGTCGTTGCTCTTGGTGGTGTCTTGAGGTTGGCCGCAGGCTGTTAATAAAGCCAGAGCCACGGCGCTTACTGCGTATTTCATGGATCCTGTTCCCCGGATTTGAGTAAGTGAACTGTGAAAAAATCGCCACGAGCATAACAAAGTCGAACCCGCCATGCAGCCCCGCCAGCTGAATTTCTGCCGCAGCATCAGCGGCACTCAGCTTTTAGTGAATACGTATGCAAAAAGTAAATGAATTTATTTCATCTGTTTACAAATATCTTACCTGCGCCTAATTTTCATGGGTCACCGGTGAACAACTGCACAGGCCAATGGAATTGGTTTTGTGCAGATAACAACAAATCAACAGACAAGGTGACTTTATGCTGAACTTAACAACGTTCCGGCGACAGGCATGGCTCTGGCTCAGCGCCGCTGCGGCCGTCGTGCCCTCGGCTCAGGCCGATGTGATACTGCATGCGTTTAACTGGAACTACACTGAAATTACCGCCAAAGCCAATGAAATTGCCGCCGCCGGTTATAAAAAAGTGCTGGTGGCCCCGCCGCTGAAATCCAGTGGCAACGAATGGTGGGCCCGTTATCAGCCACAGGATTTACGCCTGATTGACCACCCGCGTGGCAACAAGCAGCAACTGCAAACACTGATCACCACTTTATCTGGCCTGGGCGTGGAGGTGTACGCCGATGTGGTGCTGAACCATATGGCGAACGAGTCCTGGAAACGCTCCGATCTGAACTACCCCGGCACTGAGCAGCTGAATAACTACAGCGCCAACTGGACTTATGTGAATAACCAGAAGCTGTTTGGTGATTTAAGCCAGAACTTTTTGTCCGGCTCCGACTTTCATGCGCCGGGTTGTATTTCCAACTGGCTGGATGTTGGCCATGTGCAGTATTACCGGCTCTGTGGCGGTGGCGGCGACACCGGCCTGCCGGATTTAGACAACAACAGCTGGGTGGTCAGCCAGCAACAACAGTACCTGCAGGCGCTGAAAAACATGGGGGTGAAAGGTTTCCGGGTTGATGCGGTAAAACATATGACCAATACCCATATTAATCAGGTCTTTACCTCAGGTATTAAAAGCGGCGTGCATGTGTTTGGCGAAGTGATCACCTCAGGCGGCGCCGGTAACCAGGAATACGAGCTGTTTCTAAAACCTTACCTGGATGGCACAGGCCAGGGTGCTTATGACTTCCCGTTATTTGCTTCTATACGCAGTGCGCTGTCGTATGGCGGCTCGATGAACAGCCTGGTGGACCCCGGCGCTTATGGTCAGGCGCTGGCCTGGAATAAAGCCGTCACCTTTGCCATTACCCATGATATTCCCACCAACGACGGTTTCCGTTATCAGATCTTAAACAGCACAGACGAGGCTCTGGCCCATGCCTATATTCTGGGCCGGGATGGTGGCATGCCGATGATCTATTCCGATCATGGTGAAACGGCCGCTTTGGACGGTTACCGCTGGCAGGATTTTTACAAAAGAGCCGATATTAAAAACATGATCCGTTTTCACAATGCCACTCAGGGCAATGGCATGCAGGTGATGGGCTACAACGACTGTTTCCTGCTGTTTAAACGCGGCAAAAAAGGGGTGGTGGGCATTAACAAGTGCGATCAGCCGGTGGATTTTTGGGTCGACAGTTACGCTTACGAGTTTAACTGGTACAAAAACTATGTGGATGTGCTGGCAGGCAATAGCTTCAACGTCAGCAGCCAGTGGTTCAAACTGACGCTGCCAGGGCGCAGCGCCCGGATGTGGCTGGAGCAATAACCGAATCAGGGCAGCGCATCCCCGCTGCCTTTTTTCTTGTCCATTCGTCGCTGGCTGGTTAGAGTACATCCACCTTGCCTTTACCGAGTTCTGAGAATGCTGCTCTGTGCTTTGTTGCTGCAACTGGCGCTGGTTCAGCCGGGTCCGGACACCTCTTTTGCCGCCACACCCACACTGCTGGTACCGGCAAAAAAGGCCGAGTCGTCCTGGCAGGCACCGCAGAATTTCAGCGCCTGGCAACAGCAACAAAAACAGCGTTATCGTGCAGCCTTGCTCTGGCCGGACGACGCGCCGGCGACGGGCCAATTGCACCATACAGAAGAGCGCGATGGCTACCAGCTTGAGTACTGGCAAGTACAGCTGACCAGTCAGACCCACAGCCAGGCCATTGTTTTGCGCCCAGCCAGGCCGATAGGTGCAGTGTTGTTGCTGCATGATCACGGCGCCTTTTTTGCCATAGGCAAAGAAAAATACTTTCGCCCGACAGACAGAGCCCAGCTGGCGTTGGCTCAGCCCTGGGTGGATAAATATTTTTCCGGTGTCTTTATTGGCGATGAACTGGCGCGCCAGGGCTATCTGGTACTGGCGGCCGACAGCCCGGGTTTTGCCAGCCGCGGCCCCATCAGCTATGACCAGCAACAACAGCTGGCCGCTAATTTGCTGGCCGCCGGTCATTCGCTGGCAGGCCTTGCCGCTTATGAGGATATGCAGCTGGCGGGCTTTTTACGCCAGCAGCTTCACAATGCCAGCCAGCCGATCATTAGCCTGGGTTTTTCGATGGGTGCCTTTCGTGCCTGGCAAGTTGCAGCCTTATCGGATCACGTGAATGCCGCAGTGGCTGCCTGTTGGTTTAACAGCTGGCCTGCCCTGCTTAGCAGTGGCAGCAATCTGGCTAAAGGCCAGTCGTCTTTTTATTTTCTGCACCCCGGGCTGAACAGCCAGCTGGATATTGCGGATCTGGTCAGCCTGGCCGCCCCCAAACCGTTGTACCTGCTAAATGGCGGCCAGGACCCACTGATGCCAGCTGACGCCGTGCTGAAGGGCTATCATCAGTTGAAGCAAGCCTGGCAGCAGGCTGGGGCCGCAGAAAAACTGCGCACTGAACTCTGGACTGAAGCCAAACACGAATTTCATCTGGCCCAGCAACAACAGGTCTGGGCCTGGCTGAGAGAATTGCAGGCGACCAAGCCCAGCCGCTGAAAGCAGGCTTTTGGTCGCAGCGCTCTGGTGCTTTGCACACAGCTAAGTTACAAACCTAAGGCGGTCTTTTGCCCGGATCGCTGGCACAACCAATTTACGCAGATAAAAAACACGGGACTAACAATGAAAAAAACCACCCTGACTCTGGCCAGCCTCAGCCTGGCCGTTTTACTCAGCCTGCAACCTGGTCTGGCACAAGCCAAAGACGCACCGGCGGGTGCCCTGCACAACCGCCAGATTGATGTGGACTCAGTGGTCGTGACCAATCACGACACCAAAGTGCTGGGCGAGTCCTTCAGCTATAAAGCCTATACCGGCACTCAGCCGGTCTGGGATGACGAAGGCAACGCCACCGCCACAGTGTTTTATACCTATTACGAACGTCAGGGGGTGAAAGACCGCAACAGCCGGCCTTTGCTGATTTCCTTTAACGGTGGCCCTGGTTCCGCTTCGGTCTGGATGCAAATTGCATACACAGGACCACGCGCCATCAATATCGACAGCGAGGGTTACCCGCTGCAGCCTTATGGGGTGAAAGAAAACCCCTATTCAGTGCTGGACACCGCCGACATCCTGTTTGTCAACCCGGTCAACACCGCCTATTCACGGGTATTACCTGGCAAAGATGGCAAGCTGCCTGGTAAAGATGCCCAGCAGAAAATGTTCTTCGGCACCAATGCCGACATCAAGTACCTGGCCGACTGGCTGAATACCTTTGTCAGCCGCTACGACCGCTGGCCATCCCCTAAATACCTGATAGGCGAAAGCTATGGCACCACCCGGGTGTCTGGTCTGGCACTGGCGCTGCAAAACCAGCAGTGGATGTATTTAAACGGCGTGGTGCTGGTGTCTCCCACCGAAATTGGGATTAAACGTGAAGGCCCGGTCGATGTGGCCAACCGCCTGCCGTATTTTGCCGCCACCGCCTGGCACCATAAAAAGCTGCCGCAGGACCTGCAACAAAAAGACCTGATGGAGGTGCTGGCTGAAGTGGAACGCTATACGCTGAACACTTACCTGCCGGCACTGGCCAAAGGAGCCTTTATTGACCCGGCCGAAAAACAGGCCGTGGCCGAGCAGGTCGCCCGTTACTCCGGCTTGTCACTGACCTCTGTGGTGCAAAACAATCTGGATATAGACCCGGCGTTTTTCTGGAAAGATTTATTACGTGACCGGGGCCAGACGGTAGGCCGGCTGGACTCCCGTTATCTGGGTATTGACCGCAAAGACAGCGGCGACAGACCGGATTACAACGCCGAGCTGACATCCTGGCTGCATTCGTTCACTCCGGCAATGAACCATTACCTGCGCACTGAGCTGAACTACAAAACCGACGTGAAATACAATATGTTCGGCCCTGTACACCCCTGGGATCGCAGCGATGACAACACAGGGGAAAACCTGCGGCTGGCAATGGCCGCCAACCCGTACCTGAACGTCATGATCCAGTCGGGCTATTACGACGGTGCCACCAACTACTTCGACGCCAAATACAGCATGTGGCAACTGGACCCCAGTGGCAAAATGAAAGAGCGTTTAAGTTTCAAAGGCTACCGCAGCGGCCATATGATGTACCTGCGCCACGACGATTTAAAACAGTCGAACCAGGACTTACGTGACTTTATCAACGCCACCCTGGTCAAACCGGATCAGGCCGCCAGGTACTGATCTATCCGTTATTCAGCACGCAAAGGCCAGAGTGACTGGCCTTTGCTTTTTCAGTGGTTCTTCAGCGCGCCCGAAGGCGCGCGGCAGTTTTCCTTCCCAGCACATAAAAAGGCCACATCAGCAGCAGGTTCAGTAATAAACCCACGATCAGACCAAACAGCAGACCTTCAGCGCTTAACGGAATGCCCGGAGTGAAGTTGCTCAGGACAACCCGTAACTGAGGCAATCGTTTTGGCTGCAGCATAAACAGCAATTTTTCCGGCAGGTAGCCATTGGCAAAAATATCGATACCGGCACTCAGTTCATGCAACAGCTCAACCGTCGCCTGTTTTTGCCTGGCGTCTGCCCGCACGCTGGCTTCTGAGTTGTTCAGGTGCCTGGCGATCATTGCATTTAAATCCGCAAACTGATGCGCTTTGGCGGTGGCTTCAAACCCATCCACCTGCTGTTTGGTGGCCTGATAAAATCCGCTCAGGTACTGATGGTAATGCTCAGCGAATAAGGGTAACTGCAAAGCCAGAAGCAGCGTAGCGGCAAACACTAACTTGTCGATAAAACGGCTAATCACAAAGGGATGTCCTCTAATCTGGCTTTGCGCTGTGCGGTATAACACCACCAGGCTTTCGGCTCTTCGCCGGCCATAAAACGGGTCACTGAGATAAACACATCAATAACACAGGGATCATGCCGCTGGCCGGTCAGCTCACAAAGTTGCTGATACATCTGGTATGGGTCCCGCTCTATCAGATCGGCAGGTTGCTCAA
This sequence comes from Rheinheimera sp., assembly GCF_037442345.1. Lineage (GTDB taxonomy): Bacteria > Pseudomonadota > Gammaproteobacteria > Enterobacterales > Alteromonadaceae > Pararheinheimera. Next base: position 39,628 of record NZ_JBBIQL010000028.1, read on the forward strand.
TGCCCAGCAAACGCAGATCGGCAGCACCCGCCGGTCCAATATTAGGTAAATCCGTCAATTCGCAGGTTTGCAGACGCTTTACTTTGGCTGGATGCATAGGATCACTCCTTCAGAGGCCCGGGCGCTCAGTGGAACAGCCCCACCGCCAGTTCAGCCCAGATCAGTAACAATGCGCTCAGCACAGCAAAGGCGAGCACCAGACGCTGCTTTTTCGTGCGCAGCTGCACAGCGGCCAGTTGGTACAACATACCAGCTGCAAACACCAGCAACCCGGCCAGCAGGAAGTCGCCTGGCCCCCAATTCACTTCAGCGCTGAATTGCATCGCCAAAAACGGCAGCAGCAGTACCACTGCGGTGACGCTAACCACCTGCCTGCTGCGTTGGGTCAAAGATAAGCTTTGCATCTGATCCTCCTTTTAAGTTGTTAGATCATGACCATAAATCGTCCGTCAGTTCCACGCCACTGTTTTCTGCTGGGCCGCGCTTTGCAGCGCCAGCTCAATGGCTTTCACGCATTGCACCGCCTGCTGCACTGTGACAGGCAAAGCGGCCTTTCCCGAGAGTGCCAATGCCAGTTGCTGATAAAAACCGGCATAACTGCCCTGCGGCAATGCCAGGCTGTGGCTGCCTGTGGCATCGGCAAACTCAGCCTGACGCTGCTGCTCCCGCACCGGCCAGCGCGGGTCGCGCAGGCCCTGACCAAAACGCAAGATCTCTTCCTGCGGGTCCAGGCCATAACTGCGGAAGCTGGCCTGGCAGCCCTGCACTTCAAAACGCAGCGGGGTGGCGGCGGCAAAAGGCGACGAGCTTACACAGACTTCTTTATCCGCGTAGTGCAGCTGCAGCTGAAAATAATCAATAGTCTGCCCGGCTTCTCGCAGTATACGACAGCGGGCCGTGACAGCCTCAGGCACACCAAATAACAGCAAGGCCTGGTCAATTAAATGCGGGCCTAAATCAAATAAAATACCGCTGCCAAACTCCGCCCTTTCGCGCCAGCGCTGCTGCACCTGCGGTCTGAACCTGTCAAAACGCGACTGCATCAGCCGCACAGCCCCCAGCTTGCCTTCTGCAATCAGTTGCTGCAGCGCCAGAAAATCATCGTCAAAGCGGCGGTTATGGTAAACGCAGAGCTGCAGGCCTTTTTGGGCGGCCAGCTCAACCAGTGCTTCCGCTTCACTGACACGCAGCGTAAAGGGCTTTTCCACCACCAGATGTTTACCCGCCAGCAACGCCGCTTTGGCGAGCTGATAATGGCTTTGATTGGGCGAGGTGATGACCACCAGTTCAGCTCCGGTCTGGTCAATCAATTGCTGCGCGTCGGCATAAAGCTTCAGGCCAGGCCGGTACGAGCTGGCTTCGGGCTGTGAGCTTGAAAGAGCGCAGAGCTCAAAACCAAGTTCCGGGGTCAAAAAAGGCAGATGGAATACCTTGGCGGATAAACCAAAACCAATGACTGCGGTTTTTATCATGCAACAGGCCTCTTCAATCATGAACCCTGAGCATAGCGGTTTTGACCACGCCAAGTGATTCAATTCAGTGAAGATTTACAAAAACTGCGATAGGATGATGCAGAGTTTAAAAAAACAACACCCAAAGGAAGTCCGGCTTTTGACCACTGACTCTTTGCCGTTGCTGCTGGCCGGCCCTATTCTGCGCCGTATCACCCCCAGCCGCCTGACCTTCTGGCTGGCCACCTCTGCCGCCGTCCAGTGCCAATTGCAGCTGCAGAGTGACAGCGACACTCCTTATTCGGCGCACTGCAGCAGCCAGCAACTGAGTGAGGCCACCACAGAGCTGCAACTGGCCAGCTCGCTGTACCTGCAGCTGATTGACCTGCCACTGCAGCAGCCACTGCCATTGGAGCAAGCGGTTTATTATGATTTGCAGCTCAAAGCAAAGCAGGACTCCCACTGGCAAAGCTGCCACCAGTTGGTTCACACCTTGCGGTACCCGGACCAGCACTTACCTTTTTTCCGGCTGCAGCCCCAGGTGCGGCAACTGCTGCATGGCTCCTGCCGCAAACCGCATTTTAATGGCCCGGATGGCCTGGTGCGGGCCGATCAGTATCTGGCCGCTTGCTCAGCACAGGACTGGCCCAGCCTGTTGATGCTCAGCGGTGACCAGATTTACGCCGACGATGTGGCCATGCCGATGCTGCATGCCATTCACCAACTGACGGAGAAACTGGGTTTTGCCGACGAGGTGTTGCCCAATGCCGAAATTCAGAGCTCCTGCGAACTGCACCTGCAGCGGCCTTATTACGGCCAGCGTGAGCAGTTATTGCCCGACACCCAAGCCGGCCAGCAGGTGTTGCAGCAAGTGTTTAAAGGGGTGCGCAAACCTGTATTCACCAGCGACAATGCACACAACCACCTGATTTCGTTTGCCGAAGTCTGCTGCATGTATTTACTGGTCTGGTCACCACAGTGCTGGTCTCTGCTGAGCAGCGGGCTGCCTGCGGATCTGGTCCTGTCTTTACCTGCGAAACAACAACTGAAAGCGCAGCAACAGCATCAGAGCATTCAGGCCTTTGCTGCCGGCCTGGGCCAGGTCCAACGCTTGATGGCGCATCTGCCGGTGGCGATGATCTTTGATGACCACGATATTTCCGACGACTGGAACCTGACAGCCGAATGGGAACAAACGGCCTACCAGCAGCCCTTTTCACGCCGCATTATTGGCAATGCTTTATTGGGCTATGCCTTATTTCAGGGCTGGGGCAATGCCCCGGAGCGTCATCAGCCGTTACTGCCCTTATGCCAGCAAGCGGCCGCACATCAGGGCAGCTCTTTGCATGATGACTGCATCAGTGCCTTGCTGAAGTTTAACCAGTGGCACTATCAGTGGCCGACCGAACCGCCACTGATAGTGCTGGATACCCGCACCCAACGCTGGCGCTCGGAAGTGTCACCGGCCAACCCGTCCGGCCTGATGGACTGGGAAAGCATTACGGATTTGCAGCAACAGTTATTGGGCAAAAAAGCGGTATTGCTGGTCTCCCCTGCCCCTGTATTTGGCGTCAAACTGATTGAAGCCATTCAGCATCTGTTTACCGCTTTTGGTAAACCGCTGCTGGTGGACGCCGAAAGCTGGATGGCTCATCCGGGCTCAGCCCATGCGCTGCTGAACCTGTTCCGTCACCCGAAAACACCGCAGAATTTTGTGATTTTGTCCGGCGATGTGCATTACAGCTTTGTATTTCAGGTGGGGTTGCGTTGCCGTGAGCACAGCCCGTCCATCTGGCAGATCACCAGCAGTGGCCTGAAGAACGAATTTCCCGATCGCTTGTTGCAGTTGCTGGACAGATGCAACCGCTGGCTCTACGCCTCCCGCTCGCCGCTGAACTGGCTGACCAAAAGACGGCAGATGAAAGTAACCCACCACAAACCAGTGGGAGCCACCGCAGGCCAGCGTCTGGCAAACAGCGCAGGTATTGGCCTGGTGCAGCTGACTTCAGATGGCGTGCCGCAGCGGGTGCTGCAGTTAACCGCCAAAGGTGAAAACATCGAATTTGATCTGACCCAGGGCGATGATGAAGTCAGCGAGGATTACAGCCTGTGACCGCCTGGCCCACGCGGGCTGAGGGTTACTGATTGGCCTGCCGGAAGAATTGCAGCTGCAACTGATAAAAAGCATCGGTTTGCTGAAACTGCTGCAACGCCTGACTGAACTGCTGCACCAGCTGCGGATCACGGCCAAGCAGGTGATAACTGTTGACACCAAACCAGTGCAACTGCTGCAGGCTGCTATCCTCCGGTGCTGTCTGCCGGTAGTAATACTCAAAAATATTGCGGTCCATCACCAACGCATCCACCCGTTTTTTCAGCAACATACTGGGTAACTTTTGCTGTTCCACCACCTCCTGGTAGCTGGCCAGCAGCGGCAACATGCGGCGATAATCGTCGGTTAAAAACTGGCTGGCGTTTTGAAAGGCCATCAGCCGCTTGCCGGCCAGATCGCTCAGACGCCGCACAGAGCGCACTGCATCCTTGCGGATAATCAGCACATTTTCATAACGGATATAAGGCGCTGTGGCGTGCAGGCCATCTGGCACAGTGCGCTGCAATGAGACTAAATCAGCCTGACCTTCGTTAAATTGCTCCAGCAACCGGCCATTGGGCACATGTAAAAAACGGGCACAACGCCCTGTTTGCTGACTGACGTGTTTCAGCAGTTCCAGCTCAAAGCCACTTTGGCTTTTGATGTCAATATAAGGAGGTTTATCCACCCCCACCAGAATGGCGAGTTCAGGGCCGCTGCACGCCCACAGCGGCAGACACCAGATGCCGATTATGCATAGCCAGAACTGCATTAAGACTCCTTAGCAAAGGACTCTTAGCTTAAGCAACAGGCTGAATATAATCCAGTTTTTTAGCGGCTCTGTTCGCACAACTTACATTTTAATTACACAATTCGGTAACACCGCATTCACTGGTCTGTCATCTGCCCACTCCAGAATAAGCGCGAATTTGCCCGTCAGTGGTAAAGCCTGATACCTCAATGAATTAAAGGGAGATTGCGCGTGACTTTACAAAAAACCTTAGTGGCTATTGCCATCAGTGCCAGTCTGAGCCACCCGGCTTTGGCCGAAGAAGCAGCCAGCCCCGCGACAGCAGAAGCGGAAGTGGAAGTAATGGCGGTAACCGGCAAACGCATCAGCTATGCCAATAACACTGTCGATGACGTGATGAAACAAAGTAAGTCTCCCATTGGCAACGTGATGGATCTCGTCAACCAGCTGCCTGGTATTACTGTCGGTCAGGGTGACGCTTTTGGTGGTGACGACTGGTCAACCACCATCAGTATGCGTGGTTTTGCCGTCAGCGGCAGTGAACAGCAACTGGGTATTACGGTGGATGGTTTGCCTAACGGAGGGTCTTCGTATGGCGGTGGCAGTAAAGCCAACCGGTACCTGGACACAGAGAACACCGCAATGGTGGAAGTAGGCCAGGGCACGTCCGATATCGCCTCTGCTTCATTGGACGCCTTGGGCGGTACGCTGAACTTTGTGTCGATGAACCCGGACGACGAAGAAAGCCTGAACTTCGGAGTGACAGGGGGTGACCACAATGCCCGTCGTTATTTCACTCGCTACAACACAGGTGAGCTGGGCGGTCATACCAAAGCCTATGTCAGCCTGTCAGACAGCTACAGCAACAGATGGATTGGCACCGGCAGCAATGGCTTTACCGAACGCCTGCATGCTGAAGCCAAGTCGGTCACCGAACTGGGCAACACCACAATCACCGCCCGCTTCTCGTACGATGATGCCAATGAAGATAACTACAACACAGTATCGCTGGCTCAGTTTGCTGAAAACCCGCATTGGGACCGCCTGACCAACGTCTGGACTGGTGATCCGGATATTGACCAGAATTTTGCCGAAGTCTGGTCAACCTTACGTGAAAACAGCTTCAGCTATGTCAAAGTGGAAACCGATTTAACCGACGATATCCAGCTGACCCTCACCCCTTACCTGCATCTGCAATCCGGCCGCGGCGACTGGATGCCCAACTACCAGGTCTATGTAGTGGATGCGCAGGGCAACCGCGTCACCCGCGGCACAGGCACAGGGGTGCTGAGGCCTTACACTCATGTCGACTCACAAAACCGTCCAATTCTGGACCCAACGGCCGATGTATCGGAGGCCACCCGGGTGTCGTCTTACCGCCATACCCACTACGAGAAGCAGCGTCTGGGCATGACCTCTGAATTGTTCTGGGCTGTGGGTAACCATGAGCTGCGTGCCGGTGCCTGGCTGGAACAGCAGGAGCGGGATGAAAGCCGTGACTGGCACAATGTGATTGACCCGGTGCAGTACCATTATTTCGACGCGTCGCCTTATTGGGTGCAGTACGACCGCACCTACGACACCGACACCCAAAAACTGTACCTGCAGGATCAAATCCGTCTGAGCGACGACCTGAGTGTGACCCTGGGTGTGAAACAGTTTTATGTGGACGTGGAGCGCCAGGACAATATTGTGACGGCGAACCAGGGCCAGCTGGACAGCGATTCCGACCTGCTGCCTTCTGTGGGTCTGGTGTACAGCCTGACCAACCAGATTGAGTTGTTTGCTGGCTACACGGAAAACTTTAAAGCCATCAGCGACGCTATTCTGGAAACCAACCAGGATTACAACGCGCTGGAAGCTGAAACCGCTGACAACATCGACCTGGGTCTGCGTTACTTTGGTGATGCGCTGAACTTCTCTGTGACTTATTACGATGTCACCTTCGACAACCGCATTACCTATCTGCAGCCTGGCGCCAACGGTGGCCCGGATTACCTGAACGAGCTGGATGGCACTTATGTCAACGTTGGCGGTATTGATTCCAACGGCATTGAAGCCAGCATGGACTGGCAGTTGGGTTCAGGCTGGAGCCTCTATGGCGCTGCCACCCTGAACAAAGCTGAATACAACCGCACTGTGAACAGTCAGGTGCTGGATGAAGACGGCAATGTGGTGGTGGATGCAAACGGCAACCCGGTGATCAACCCGGCAGCTATTTTTGCCGGTGACAAAGTGGCTGGCTCGCCGGAGAAAATCTACAACCTGTCGCTGCGTTATCAGGGCGAAGCCTACCGCACCGGCCTCACAGCCCGTCATATGGCCAGCTACTTTGGCGCCGCCATGGGTGGCAATAAAGACGAGCTGCCAGCCTCCACAGTGCTGGATTTCTATGTCGGTTACAGCAAAACCCTGAGCAATTCAGAGCTGTTTAAAGGCCTGGATTTAGCCCTGGTGATCAACAACCTGAACGATGAAAGCTACCTGACCGGTGGTCAGGAAGGCGCTTACTTCATCGGTGCTGAACGCACAGCCAGCCTGACCCTGTCACTGGACTTCTGATAACCCTGGGGTCAGAGTACTACTCTGACCCCAATTTCTGGGTTTCACTTATTTCGCGCAGCTTTGCCGCCACTCAGTGCGCTCCGCCAGCACCAGATCCGGGTAGTCACTGAATACCCCTTGCACTCCTTGCTGCATTAAGGCATTGGCCTCAAATCTCAGGCTGAAACTTTTGCCGTCTTTATCCTTTTGCAGGTAGTTGTCTTCGTCCCGTAAGGTATAAGGGTGCAGCTGAAATTGCTGTGTCAACGCAGCAAACTCAGGTTTTAATGTAACAGTGCCCTGCTGGTACAAATTGCTTTTCCAGGGCCCGACACCGCTGGCGTAGCTTTGCAGCAAGCTTTTGCCATCGCCTTGCAGCAACTGGCTGTAATCCAGTGGCGTTGGCAGCCTGGCAATCAAGGCGGCCGCTTCACCATAGAGCCCGGTCAGCTGGGTCTTTTGCTGCTGGTGATACCACAGATCATAAGGCACTGAGAAATTGTCTTTGGGTGGCAGGTAGGCTTTGTCAGTGTCACCCAGCAGCTGCACCAAGGGCAGGCTGACCCGGTATTTCGGCATCAGTTGCTGTTTCAGTTCCAGCAGGTTTTGCAGTTCAAACGACTGAATAAACACCCGTTTCGGGTCCGTAAAGCCGTGCTTTTTCAGCGCCTGCACTAAGAGTTCTGAGGTATTGAGGTGGATGGCCGTGCCATCCAGATGTTTGCCTTCAAAACGGAAAAAGGTCGGGTGTTTGGTCTCGGGGTAAATTCCCACTTTACGGCCGGTGTCCCGCTCAAACTGACGCACAGCCGCAATAATTTCGGCCAGCGTCACCAACTGGTACTGATCATTATGGGCTACCCCCTGTGGCCGCAGCTGTGGCAAGGGTTCACGGGCTTTCAGTTGTTTAATTTCGGCCAGGCTGAAGTCTTCGGCAAACCAGCCCGTTACCTCCATGCCATCAATACGTTTTGTGGTTTTGCGGCTGGCAAACTGCGGCAGATCAGCCACGTTGGTGCTGTGGGTCAAATCATTTTCATGCCGGCTGATCAGCACCCCGTCACGGGTAGGCACTAAATCCGGTTCAATAAAGTCGGCGCCCATCTTCATCGCCAGTTGGTACGCTTCCAGCGTATGTTCAGGCAAATGGCCACTGGCGCCACGGTGTGCCACCACCAGAAAATCCGGGCAGGCGGCCTGCGCTGTCAGCGGCAGCAAAGCAGATAACCACAGGTAGTTCATCAATCAGACTCCGGTTAAAATTTTGTAGTCTAAAAGCCAGGTATGACAAGCCCGTGACGCTCGCAGCCATCAGCTGTCAGTGCCGCTGCTGCGCCAATAAATACAAACCGCTGCCCATAATCACAGTCGCCCCTATCAGCAATGACCAGCCAGGCACATGCTGCCACAGCAGCCAATCAAAACCTAAACCCCAAATCAGCGCCGTGTACTCAAAAGGAGCAATGACGGACGCAGGGGCAAGCCGGAAAGCTTCGGTGATACACACCTGGCCTATGGCACCGGTGAGCCCCAGCGCCAGCATCCAGGGCAGATAATCTGCCGACAAGGGTACCCAGTCCGGCCAGGCCAGAGCACCGGCCCCCAGACCGATCATCGACATCAGCCAGAACACCATATTGCCGCTATTGTCCGTGCGGGCCAGCACGCTGACCGTCACCGCCGATATGGCGTAACATAAAGCCGACAGCAACGCCGCCAGGGCACCCAGGCTTAATAACTGGTTGCCTTCGGGTTTGAGCATCCACAGCACAGCCGCCATGCCCACTGCAATGGCAACCCATTGCCGCAGGTGCACCTTCTCTTTCAGAAACCAGACCGACAGCAGGGTGATCAGCAAAGGAGCGGCAAAAAAAATGGCATAAGCGTCGGCCAGCGCCAAAGTACGGATGCTGAACACAAAAGCCGCCAGCATCACGATGCCAAGCACGGCACGCAGCAAATGCAAAGACCAGCGGGCATTGAGTAAATGTTGCACCCGGCCGGTGGCCAACAACCAGCCGACGATCAGGGGCCAGGCAAATAAAGCCCGCAAGGCGGTGATCTGCATAGGCCCGTACTGCACCGTCAATTGTTTCATGCAGGCGTCCATCGCAGAGAAAAAACCCACTGCGGCGACCATAAAGAAAATACCCTGCCTGACCTGGTGTGCAGCCATGTTTCAGTTCCCTCGCTTTAACAACTGCAGCAATGTGAAGATTGTGCCCTGAACTGTCAACAGAAGAAGCGGAACTTGTTCTAAATCAAAGAGGAAACACTGAGTTGCCAGGATAATCAGCTGGCGTTTAACGCACAGGGTTTTGAAAGCATGTCTGCAGTCTTCCCAGCCTGTCTTTGAAACGCCCCTTCATCGGGGCGTCTTTTTAATGCGCCAGGGCCTGTTCAATGGCATTGACCAGATCTTCAGGTTTGGTGCTGGGGGCGGCCCGCAAAATGACCTGACCGTCACGGCCAATCAGAAACTTGGTGAAGTTCCATTTAATGCTTTGGGTGCCAAACAAGCCAGGTTTGGCCTTTTTCAGTGCGCTGAACAAAGGCAAAGCATCAGGGCCGTTGACATCCACCTTGGCAAACAGCGGAAAACTCACCCCATAATTCAGTTCACAAAAGCTGCTTATTTCTGTTTCATCGCCCTGCTCCTGCTTGCCAAACTGATTGCAGGGAAAACCCAGTATCACCAGGCCGCGGTCTTTGTACTGCTGATACAGCTGCTCCAGCCCTTTGTATTGAGGGGTAAAACCACAGGCGCTGGCTGTATTGACCACCAGTACCACCTGTCCTCTGTATTGGCTTAAATCCACTGTGTTGCCACGAATGTCTTTCACTTGCTGCGCCAGAATATCCGTCATCTGTGTTCTCCGTTGTTTTTCAACAAAAAACCCAGTCTGAAAGAAAATCCGTCGGCTGACTACTGGAATATTTCAATCAGCTTATTCTATTTTTCCGATCGATCCGTTGACACAGATCCGGCAAAACACAAATGCGGCCATTGCAGCTTGGCCCGGAACATCGCCTGATCGGCCAGGCACAACAAGCTGTCCGCATCCACCGCATGTTGAGGATACAAAGCCACCCCTATGCTGGCTTCCAGCGGCAGGCTCTGCTGCTGCCAGAGAAAAGTCAGCTGGCAGGCCTGTGTCAGTTTTTCCAGCACAGGGGCCACTTCAGCGGCATTCTGACAATCCATCAACACCACAAACTCATCCCCACCCAGTCGGGCTACAGTGTCCGTATCCCGCAGCGCAGTCTTCAGCGCAGTGGCCAGCGCGCACAAAGCAGCATCCCCCGCCGCATGGCCATGCTGATCATTAATCAGTTTGAATTTATTTAAGTCGACAAAGCAGAGCGCCAGCACCCGGTTTTCACGCCTGCAGCGGGCCAGGCCCTGTTGCAGCCGGTCCATCAGCAGCGCCCGGTTTGGTAAGCCGGTTAAGCAATCATAAAATGCCAGATGCTGCAATTGCTGCAGCACCTGTTTATGTGAGGTGATATCGCGGGCGACGGCCACCCGCACCTGCTCAGTTTCCGACCAACGGGCCGACCACTGTAAATGCACCACGGAACCGTCTTTACGGATATAGCGGTTTTCAAACTCAGTTTTAACCTGACCGGCCATAATGTCGTTTACTGCCAACAACGTACGGTCTTTGTCATCCGGGTGCATAAACTCCAGCATATTCCGACCACGCATTTCCGCCGCTTTATACCCAAAGACCCGCTGTGCGCCTGGGCTTAAGTACACAAAAACGCCTTGCCTGTCCACCACACAAACGGCTTCCAGCAACTCATCAATAAGCTGACTTAACGAATGAAACTGACGTAACGGCATCACAGCACACCTACAACAAGCCTGTGTCTACCATAGCAAAAAAAAGCCGCACTGGAAGCAGTTCCGGCAGATGTCCCCCTCCTGAGCAAAATTGTAAATGAATTGATGTAAAAAATTGATTTAACTGAAAAAGGAACTAAGATTTTCTTGCTCCTAATGCAGGAACAATTCTTCACCACCAACAAGGACTCATCATGAACAGCATCTGCATTCCGGCTCTGGCCGTCGCCATCGCCTGTGGTTTAAGCAGCGCAGCACAGGCGGACTCGTTACGGATCAGCGCTGCAGACTTTGCCAAAGACCCGGCCCGGGTTGCCGCTTTGCGCGCTGGCATTGCGAACATGCGCACCAGTAACCAGGCCAATCCGTTGTCAGCCCAGTTTCGCACCAGCTTTAATTACTGGGCCAATACCCACGGTTATTTTGGCACCGGGGGGAATGCCACCAACCTGCCCAACTACATTGCCTACCGTATGCCGCAGTGCCTGGCCATTCTCAGCCAGGCCCAATGTGACGCCTATTATCAGCCTATGCACACCAGCACTGTACCGGCCGATGGTTTTACGCAGAATGTCTGGGGGACCTGTCAGCATGGCAACCTGAATTTTCTGCCCTGGCACCGCATGATGCTGTATTTTTACGAACGCACTGTCCGTAAATACGTCGGTGCCGACTACGCACTGCCCTACTGGGACTATTACCAGGAAAAAGCCGCCAACGGCCAGGGCCTGGCTTTACCTGCCCTGGTGCGTGGCCCGCAGACAGGCTCTCTGTATGACCCCTTTCGCACACCAGGCCTGAATGAAAACACCAGCGCGATAGACCCAGACAACGCCAGTGCAGCCCAGGCTTTTAAATTCAATGACTTTACTCAGTTCTCCAACCAACTGCAGGGACAGCCACATGGGGTGATGCACTGTGCTGTGGGTCAGAACTGCGCTTTACCCAATATGGGGTTTGTGCCTATTGCCGGCTTGGACCCGGTATTTTATATGCATCATGCGAACATTGACCGGCTCTGGCAGTGCTGGCTGAACCGTAAAGCAGCTGGCCAGCCCATTACGCTGGAGTGGGCGAAAAAGAGCCTTGGCATGCCAGACAGCTGGTACAGCACCAGCTACACCTTTGCTGATGAAAACGGGGCCCAGGTTAGCATGACCATTGCGGATGTGTTTACACCGGGCAAAATTCCGGTGCGTTATGCCAACGAAACCCAGTGTGAAGGTCAGGATCCGTTCATGAGCACCAAAGCCAAAACTGCTCAAGCCAGTTTGTTTAAAACCAATCATCAGCCGGTCAGCAGCAACAAAGCGGTGCGGCTGATGGGCGTCAGTCAAAAGGTGTCACTGGACCCGCAAACCGCCACGCTGATGCAAAGTTCAGAAAAACTGAATTTGCTGAGCCAGTCACCCGGTCAGACCTTTTTGGTCCTGGATGATGTGAAGATGATTGGCGCGCCCCATCTGACCTACAAGATTTACCTGTCTTCAGAGAAAAACCCGGACCACCAAGTTTATGTCGCCACCATTAACTTCTTCGGTGTACTGGACCATGACCATGGCGGCCATGCAGCCCATACCGGGCATCTGGGTCAGTTGGTCTACCAGGTCAGTGATCAGGTGCAGCAACTGGGCGTCGCAGCGACCGATTTAACAGTGCAGTTTGTCGCCACCGACCTGACCACCAACAAGGTGGAGGAAAAAACGCTGGAAACCGGTCTGGCGATTGGCCAGGTACGGCTGGAAAGCGGAACCAACTGACCTTCCCCCTCACAGCATCAGCCCGCATCAGGGGCTGATGCTGCAAACAGCTTATTCTGGCAAACCTGCCTCTGGTTTGACCGGCCTGCTCCTGCAATAATCAGCTTCTGACAAGGAGCAAAGATGCGTTATTCCAATATTGTGGTCCTGACAGGCGCTGGTATTTCAGCCGAATCCGGTATTAAAACCTTTCGTGACCAACATGGCCTGTGGGAAAACCACGCCATTGAAGACGTGGCGACCCCGGAAGGCTTTGCTGCCAATCCAGCACTGGTACACCGGTTTTACAATGCCCGCCGAGCTCAGCTGCTGGACCCGGCATTAAAACCCAACGCCGCCCATCTGGCGTTAGCCCAACTGGAGCAACACCACTGTGCTGCGGGTGGCCAATTTTTATTAATCACCCAAAACGTGGATAACCTGCACCAGCGTGCCGGCTCGAAGCGGATGATCGCCATGCATGGTCAACTGCAACAGGTAAAATGTGTGCAAAGTGGTCGTTCTCAGCCCTGGACCGGGCCACTCAGTCCCTCTGAACCTTGCAGCTGCTGCACGCCCACCCAGCCGCTGCGGCCCGATATTGTCTGGTTTGGCGAAATGCCGTACCAGATGGAACAGATTGAGCAGGCATTGCGCCAGGCAGACCTGTTTATGGCTATCGGTACGTCCGGCCAGGTGTACCCCGCTGCGGGTTTCGCCGCTGTGGCGGCGGCCAGCGGGGCTTATACGGTGGAGCTGAACCTGGCAGCCACCCGCGGCGAATTTGCCGCCGGACTGTATGGCCCCGCCAGCAAAGTGGTGCCGCAGTTTATAACGCAACTTCTGAATCCGTAACACCTGGAGTACTGATTTAAATTGTTAATAAAACTGCCGCAGCCACCCCGGATGCCGATCCAGGCTTAAATAATTGATTTTCATAAATTTGACATCAAACCGTCGCCAGAACATCAACACCCGTTAACAATTACGTCATCTTTACCCGCTGTAATGTCGCGAGCTTTTTCAGGTCATGACATTGGAGTCAACATGAATAACAAGAACTTTCACATCGATAATTCGGGTATAGACCCACAAACCAATTTCTCCGACAACCCGGAGTTTCAGCAGGTCCTGGCCAGCCGCCGCAGCTTTTTAAAAGGCTCTTTGGGTGCTGCTATCGCCACCATCATGGGCACCACACTGGCCGGCTGCGACACCGACAGTGCCGATCCGGTGAAATTACCTGAAGCCCAGCTGCCAGAACCAGCGCCAGTGTTATTGGGTTTTACCGCGCTGGCCGCTGCCCGGCCCGACACCATTCTGGTGCCCCAGGGTTACACAGCCCGCGCTTTTTTACCTATGGGCACACCACTGCTGGGCAGTTATCCCGCCTATAAAAACGGCGGCCAGAACACTGGCGCTGAAATGGAACAACAAGTAGGCGCCCACCATGACGGTATGCATTTTTTCCCGTTAGACGCCCGCAGCACTCACCAAAACAGTGCTGAAGGTTTATTGGTGTTTAACCACGAATACCTGGACCCGGATTTATTGCACCCGAACGGCGCCACAGGTCTGCCCCGCCCGGCCGACGAAGTGCGTAAGGAAGTAGCGGTGCACGGTGTGACTGTGGCCCATATCAAAAAGGACGCCTCTGGTGAATTCCAACTGGTGCAAGGCAGCCCTTTGAACCGTCGTATCACAGGCGCTACCCCAATGGAGCTGACAGGCCCTGTGCGTGGCCACCAAAAAGTGATCACCAAATACAGCCAGGACGGCACCCGCACCCGCGGTACCCTGAACAACTGCGGTAACGGCTTTACGCCCTGGGGCACTTACCTGACCTGTGAAGAAAACTGGGCCGGTTATTTTATGAATGCCGACGCGACCCAGCCGCGTGAACACAGCCGTTATGGCGTGGGTAAAACAGCCAGCCGCTACTACTGGGAAACCGCCGACAACGGCGCCGACCAGTACCAGCGCTTTAATGCCACGACTATGGCGGCCGACGCCAGCGCCGACTACCGCAATGAACCCAATACCTTTGGCTGGATTGTCGAAATCGACCCGTTTAACCCGGACAGCGTGCCGCAAAAACGCACCGCTTTGGGCCGTTTTGGCCACGAAGGGGTGATCTTTGGCCCTGTCACTGAAGGCCAGCCGGTCACCCTCTATTCAGGTGACGACTCGCAGTTTGAATACATCTACAAATACGTCTCCAACGCCCCTTATTACAAAGCCACAGCAGGCGGTCACCTGCTGAACGATGGTACGCTGTATGCCGCCAAATTTAACGCGGACGGCAGCGGTGAATGGCTGGCACTGGACATCAACAACACCGCCTTACAAAGCGCAGCCGCTGCGGCCGGTGTGGTGTTTGACAGCCAGGCCGATGTGCTGCTGAATACCCGTTTAGCCGCTGACCTGGCGGGCGCCACCAAAATGGACAGACCTGAATGGGGCGCGGTGCACCCGGCCACAGGTGAGGTGTATTTCACCCTGACCAACAATACCCGCCGCACCGCCGCCCAAATAGACCCGGCCAACCCGCGCGCCAATAACGCCACAGGCCATATCATCCGCTGGAAAGAAAGCAGCAGCTCAGTGCGTAACTTCAGCTGGGATATTTTCCTGCTGGCCGGTGATGTGGGCACCAACACGCCGGGCACCAATATTACCCTGACCGCTGACAACCATATGGCGAGCCCGGACGGTTTGTGTTTTGACGCCAATGGTTTGTTGTGGATCCAGACCGATATGAGCGGCAGCCAACAAGGTGAAGGCCCATTTGGCAATAACCAGATGCTGGTGGCCAACCCGGCCACCAAAGAAATTAAACGTTTCCTGGTAGGCCCAATGGATGCCGAAATCACCGGCCTGGCTTTTACCCCCGATGGTAAAACCATGTTTGTGAATATTCAGCACCCGGGTGACCGCTCTACCCCAACCAACCTGACCAGCCACTGGCCAGCCAACGACGGCACCAGCCACCCACGTTCGGCCACAGTGATTGTGACCAAAGACGATGGCGGCCTGATAGGCAGCTAGGTTTTAGAACGGGTCGGTTTGGCACCTTTGAGAAGAAATTTATAGGATCTGTGGTAGGGGCGCACCTTGGTGCGCCCTTAGTGTTTGTTATTGAATCGTAGACAGCTCCAGCATCGCTTCAGGCAAAGCAGCATGGCCCCACGATACAAACAAAAATCAGCACCACCCACTCATAGAGATTATTGAAACACGACCATTTCTATGCGATAAGAATCAAAATCGTGGCATAAAAATAAGTGCCGCTTTAAAAAATAAAATCAATAGGTTGCATGGATGACAACAGCAGCAGTTCCTTTTCAGCACCCAGGCGCTTATCAAGAAGCTAAAAGGTTAATCAATCAAGCATTAGCAACAGGCGCAAGCGAGTTGGATTTAAGTGGCTTGCGCCTAAGGTATTTGCCTGCAGAGTTAGCTCAGCTGTCGGGGCAACTCACCAGCTTAGATTTGAGTCACTGTCACGCCCTAAGCAGCCTGTCAGGCATTGAGCACCTCACCGCCTTAACCAGCTTGAATGTCAGTGGGTGTCAGGCACTGACCAGCCTGGCGGGCATTGAACAGCTCACCGCCTTAACCAGTTTGAATGTCAGTTTCTGCTTTGCACTGACCAGCCTGTCAGGCATTGAGGACCGCACCGCCCTAACCAGCTTGAATCTCCAATTCTGCCAGGCACTGACCAGCCTGGCGGGCATTAAACAGCTGATCGCCTTAACCAGCTTGAATGTCAGTGGGTGTCAGGCACTGACCAGCCTGACAGAGATTGAACAGCTCACCGCCCTAACCAGCTTGGATGTCAGTTGCTGCCA
>NZ_JBBIQL010000029.1:0-53110 GCF_037442345.1 Rheinheimera sp.
GTCCTTTCAAATACATAGGTAGAATGCCACTTACACAGATTTTTTTACACTCTCGTCAAAAACATCGTCTACTTATTAGTAATTTCGTTTTTTCAAACAAGATTGTTTTAATTGAATATCCAGGACTTAGACATGGGCCTGTCCAATTTTATACTGACGTCTACGTTAAATACGTCGATTACCTTTTTGCTTATGCACTATTGCTAAAAAACGCAGTTGAGCACTCTTCAATGCTACTTAGTAAACCTTCTTAGTTTCTGGTTAGATAACTTTGTTTTTTGCTCCGACCAGCCCCGCAGGGTGTGCGCATAGAATAGCGCACCCTTGTTTCATTTTGAAACAAAGCCCCGTATCGCTGCAGGGCTTTTGTTTTTTACAGCAAACTCTGAAACCAAATATCTCTATTGGTTATTGCTGCTTAAAGTGTATAAACGCCGCAATGAATTTGACTGTTTTTGTCGTCCAGTACCTGAATATTGTCGTAATCCAGGCCAGGTTCGGCGGCGCGAATCAGCCCGGTGAAGCGGTCAGCGGCCTGGCCAATTTTCTGGCCTTGTTCGCTTAACTGATCGATGTCTGGCTGGTACTGTGCCACCAGTTTTTCTATGTCGCTGGCAATCAGTTGCTGCTGGGCGATTTTGCTTTGGTCGATCACTATTTTGCCGTCTTTGTGTTCCACCACGGGTTCACCCAATTGTTTCATCGCAAGTTCGTGCTTTTTCATGGCGGCCTCAAAATCTTTCATCGGCAGTTCGAAGTCTTTCATATCGTCGCTCATCGCTTCTAACTGCTGATGCGCGGCCAGCTCTTCCTGGGTCATGGCGCGTTGCTTCACAACGTTGCAATCTTTGATAAAGGCCAGCTGGTTGCTCTGGGCTACTGTATTGTCGGCGTTGGCACTGCTGCAAGCCGCCAGTACTGTGGCTGTGGTCAGTACAAAAGTGAAGATAAGGGGGTACGTGTTCATGGGGTCGCTCCGGTTTAGCTGCAAAGATAACTTTAAGTCGCTGCCAGCGGCCAAATAGTTGGGAACTGCAATAAAAAAAGCCGGAAAAATCCGGCTTCTTATTGATTTATATTGAAAATTAATTAACGGCTGATCCGCTTGTAGCTGCGGTACTCTGGTTTCCAGAAGTTCTTTTCAATACGTTGTTGCAGCTCTTCATCGCTGATTTCCAGCGCCAGCCCCTGCGCCATGGCCACTTTGGCCACTTCAAAGGCAATTTGTTTGGACAAGGCTGAAAGCTCAGACAGTGGCGGCAGTAAGCCACCCTGCCCTGTATTGGCCAATGGCGACGCCGCCGCCAGAGTTTCGCTGGCCGCGCGCAGCATTTCATCGCTGATCAAACGGGCTTTTACGGCAATTACACCCAGGCCAATGCCAGGGAAGATATAGCTGTTGTTGCACTGGGCAATTGGGTAGGTTTTGCCTTTGTAGGTTACTGGCTTAAACGGGCT
Source organism: Rheinheimera sp. (assembly GCF_037442345.1). Lineage (GTDB taxonomy): Bacteria > Pseudomonadota > Gammaproteobacteria > Enterobacterales > Alteromonadaceae > Pararheinheimera. Next base: position 1,459 of record NZ_JBBIQL010000029.1, read on the forward strand.
GCCGGTGGCAATAATCACTTTGCCTTCCGTCCATTTAATCACCTGCTCTGGCGTGGCTTCCACCTGACGTGACGGGTTGCTTAACGGGAAAATAATCGGCAACTCGCAGTGCTTTTTCATCGCGCTGATCACCGCTTCGGTAAATAAACCCGGCACACCGGACACACCAATCAGAATATCCGGTTTGGCGCAGTTCATCACATCACGCAGTGACGCGTAGTCGCCGCTGTAGCTCCAGTCGGCCACGGCCGATTTTTTCTGCACCAGGGCTTGCTGGAAGTCACGCAGGTCGGGCATGCCTTCTGTCAACAGGCCAAAACGGTCCACCATATAGATCTGGCTGCGGGCTGTGGCTTCATCCAGGCCTTCCACCACCATCTGCTGGATCACCTGCTCCGCAATACCACAACCGGCCGAGCCTGCGCCAACAAACACTACTTTTTGGCTGGACAGCGCCACGCCTTTGCTGCGACAGGCGGCCAGCAAAGAACCTACAGTCACAGAGGCTGTGCCCTGAATATCGTCGTTAAAGCAGCAATAAGTGTCACGGTAACGCTTCAGAATAGGCATGGCGTTTGGCTGGGCAAAGTCTTCAAACTGCACCATGGCTTCCGGCCAGCGGCGTTTGACGGCTTTCATAAAGGCGTCAATGAATTGTTCGTATTCTTCGCCGGTAATACGTTTATGCTTCGACCCCATATACACCGGGTCATTCAGCAGTTTTTCGTTGTTGGTGCCCACATCCAGCGTTACTGGCAAGGTATAAGCCGGGCTGATGCCACCACAGGCGGTGTACAGCGACAGCTTACCAATGGAAATACCCATACCCCCCACGCCCTGATCGCCCAGGCCCAGCACGCGCTCACCGTCGGTCACTACTATCACTTTCACTTTAGATTTGGTAACGCTACGCAGAATATCGTCCATGTATTCACGTTCGTTGTACGACACGAAAATGCCACGGGCACTGCGGTAAATGGCAGAGAAACGCTCACAGGCATCCCCCACTGTCGGGGTGTAGATAATAGGCAGCATTTCTTCCAGATTTTGCTGCACCAGGCGGTAAAACAGCGTTTCGTTTTTGTCCTGAATGTTGCGCAGGTAAATGTGCTTGTTGATTGGCTCCGCAAAACTGGAGTACTGCATATAGGCACGTTCCATTTGCTGCTCAATGGTTTCATAACGCGGAGGTAACAACCCAATCAGGTTAAAAGCAATACGCTCTTCTTTGGTGAAGGCACTGCCTTTGTTCAGTAACGGCGTTTCTAATAAAGCCGGGCCAGCATAATAAGTATACAAAGAAGGCTTGTTGCTCATGTTCACTACTCGTTATGGCGCAGTAGAGACTGCGGACGGAAATTGGCGGCGATCATAACAGCTCAGTCAGCCTGAGCAAGCTGATGGCGGCTAAACTGTGGTTATTTGACGACTTTTTACCTCTGGTCAGAGCTGTTTAGTCTGTCCAGACCCAGCTTAACGCTTAAATTTAGTTTCCAGGATCACCGCGGAGTCCGTGCGCTCCACACCTTCCAGATTACCAATATCATCCAGCAACTGGCTGAGCTGAGCCGTGTTTTGTGCCTGCAATACGGCAATCAGGTCATATTCGCCGCTAATGGCGTAAAGTTCCGAAATTTGCGGTATTTGTTTCAGCTCTACGTTGGTTTTGGTGGTCAGCTTCTGCTTCACTTTAATCGACACATGGGCCGACACCAACGAGCTTAAATAGGCGCTGCCATACTGCAATACATAGCCCTGGATCACGCCGCTTTGTTCCAGCCGCTGCATGCGGTTTTGCACTGTGCTGCGGGACAGATTCAGCACCCGCGCCAGGTCCGAGATGCTGGCGCGGGCGTTGCTGCGCAGAATAGAAAGTAAACGTTCGTCTTCTTCAGTTATCATTTTGACAATTTTCTCCGTCAATTTGACAAATTTACGTGATAATTATGCCAAGAATGATACTGCACTTTGGTAAGTTCGGCCAATATAATGAAAGGAACTGGTCAAAATGCGGCCCCTGCCGCCTGTACTTAAGGAATACAAAATGCAAGTCAGCAGAAGTTTGTTTGATGAAGTGATGGTGCCCAACTACGCGCCAGCGCCAATGATCCCGGTCAAAGGCCAGGGGTCACGCTTGTGGGACCAGAACGGTCGCGAATACATCGATTTTGCCGGTGGTATAGCGGTGAACTGCCTGGGCCATTGTCATCCGGCGCTGGTGTCTGCCTTAAAAGAACAGGCTGACAAGCTGTGGCATTTGTCCAACACCATGACCAACGAACCGGCGTTATTGCTGGCCAAAGCGCTGGTAGACGCTACGTTTGCTGAAAAAGTCTATTTCGCCAACTCAGGTGCCGAAGCCAACGAAGCGGCGCTGAAACTGGCCCGTCGCTTTGCCAAAAACGAATTTGGCGAGCATAAAAGCCAAATCATCGCTTTTAAACAAGGTTTTCATGGCCGTACTTTCTTCACGGTCACAGTGGGTGGGCAACCGGCCTACTCCGACGGCTTTGGTCCTAAGCCAGCCGACATAGTGCATGCCGAATACAACAACCTGGACAGCGTCAAAGCGCTGATTAACGACAACACCTGTGCAGTGATGCTGGAGCCGCTGCAAGGTGAAGGCGGTATTATTACGCCAACAGCGGACTTTATTCAGGGCGTACGTGAGCTGTGCGACCAGCACAAGGCCCTGCTGATTTTTGATGAAGTGCAGTCGGGTGTCGGTCGTACTGGTGAGCTTTATGCCTATATGGGCCTGGGCGTCACGCCGGACATTCTGACCACAGCCAAAGCGCTGGGGGGTGGTTTCCCTATTGGTGCCATGCTGACCACCACGGCCATTGCCAAACACCTGGTCGTCGGCACCCATGGGTCGACTTACGGCGGCAACCCGCTGGCCTGTGCCGTCGGTCTGGCGGCTTTCAATACAGTCAACAGCCCTGCGGTACTGCAAGGCGTGAAAGAGCGCGAGGCGGTGTTCCGTGAACACCTGCAGGCGCTGAATGCCAAATACACTATCTTCACCGAAATCCGCGGTCAGGGCTTACTGCTTGGTTTTGCGCTGAATGAAAAGTACCAGGGCAAAGCCCGTGACTTTATGCTGGCAGCAGCCGACGAAGGCCTGCTGATGCTGGTGGCTGGGCCTAACGTGGTGCGGATGGCGCCATCGTTGGTGATCCCGGAAGAAGATATTCATCAGGGCATGGCACTGCTGGACAAAGCCATTGCCAAACTGGTCGCCAAGGCCTGAGCTGACTATTGATCACAAGGCGGGTTCTCCCCGCCTTTGCAGGAATTAAACGCGCTTATGTTAGTGATCCGCCCTATCCGACAATCGGATTATCCTGTGCTGATGCAGATTGCTGAAGAATCTGGCGCAGGTTTTACCTCATTGCCGGTCAATGAGCAGAAACTGAAAGCAAAAATTACGCGGTCAGAACAAAGTTTTGCGGCCGCCATCGACAGCCCAGGCGACCAGGGTTACCTCTTTGTACTGGAAGACACCAGTACAGGTGAAATTGTCGGCACCTCCGGCATCGAAGCCTCGGTCGGTCTGCAAACGCCGCTGTACCATTTTCATAAAAGCACAGTGGTGCACCACTCGAACGAGCTGAACGTGTTCAAACAGGTGGAAATTCTGACCATGTGTAATGATTACACCGGCGTCAGCGAAATTTGCACCTTGTACCTGCGCGACCCTTACCGCCAGGGCCTGAATGGCCGTTTCCTGTCCAAGGTGCGGTTTTTATTTATGGCCGAGCATATGCAGCGGTTCTCCAAACTGGTGATCGCTGAGATGCGTGGCGTGGCCGATGAAACCGGCTTACCGCCATTCTGGAAATGGCTGCAATCTTATTTTTTCAGCATCGATTTTCCAACCGCCGATTACCTGATTGGCGTTGGCAACAAAGGCTTTATTGCTGATTTAATGCCACGTCACCCTATTTACGTCAGCTTGTTGCCGGAAACGGCGCAACAGGTGATAGGTGAAGTGCATCAGCAGACTAAACCTGCACTGAAACTGCTGGAAAACGAAGGCTTTTTCCACCGCGGTTATGTTGATTTATTTGACGCTGGCCCGACTGTGGAATGCCAGCTGCGCCAGGTGCAGTCGGTGCAACAAAGCCAAAAAGCGAAAGTTCGGGTGCAAGCTGTCACAGGCGGACCTACCCTGGCTATTTGCAACAGCGCCACCGAAAACTTCCGTGCTGTATTCAGCAAAGAGGCAGCACTTAATGACGCGCAGGAACTGCTGATCAGCCCGGAACTGGCAGAAGCCCTGCAGGTTCAAACCGGCGATGACGTGCGTTTCCTGCCGCTGGATAAGGTAACAGAATGATGACAGCCCCTATTCAATACATAGCTGGCCAGTGGCTGACTGGCGAAGGTCAGGCCTTCAGCTCCAACAATCCGGCGACCAATACAGTCATCTGGCAAGGCCAGGCCGCTTCGGAACACCAGGTTGACATGGCACTGGCGGCGGCCCGCCAGGCCTTTTACCTCTGGTCAGCCCAGTCGCTGGAGCAGCGTCTGACTGTGGTGGAAGCTTTTGCCCAGTTGCTGCACGACAACAGCGAACGTATGGCTCGTGCCATTGCGGAAGAAACGGGCAAAGCCCTGTGGGAAAGCCGCACCGAAGTGGCCGCCATGATTGGCAAAATTGCCATCTCCAAACGCGCCCACAGCGAGCGCACCGGCACAGTGGAAAACCCAATGCCAGGCGCCAAAGCTGTTATCCGCCATAAACCTCATGGCGTGGTCGCGGTGTTTGGCCCCTATAACTTCCCTGGCCACCTGCCGAACGGGCATCTGGTGCCGGCACTGATTGCCGGTAATGTGGTGGTATTTAAACCGTCGGAACTCACCCCTATGGTGGCAGAACTGACAGTCAAACTGTGGGAGCAGGCCGGCATTCCGGCAGGCGTCATTACGTTGCTGCAAGGCGAAGTGGCGACCGGCAAAGCGCTGGCAAGCCACCCGCAGCTGGACGGTTTGTTTTTCACCGGCAGCTCCAACACAGGGCACCTGCTGCACCAACAGTTTGCCGGCCAGCCCGGTAAAATTCTGGCGCTGGAAATGGGCGGCAACAACCCGCTGCTGGTGAACGACGTTGCCAATACCAAAGCTGCTGTGCATGACATCATTCAGTCGGCCTTTTTAAGCTCAGGCCAGCGCTGTACCTGTGCCCGTAAATTGTTTTTACCCAAGACGCCCAATGGCGACCAAATTCTGGCTGAACTGATTGCGGCGATCAACAGCATTGTGGTGGGCGACCCTATGGCCGAACCTCAGCCGTTTTATGGCAGCATGATTTCCGAAAAAGCCGCCGCCGCTATGGTCAAAGCTCAACAGCAACTGGTGGCGCTGGGGGGCAAAGTGCTGGTGGAACTGAGCGCCGATGGTGCTTTTGTCCGCCCAGGCATTGTGGATGTGACGGCTGTAGATGGTATTGCCGATGAAGAACATTTCGGCCCCCTGCTGAAACTGTACCGTTATGACAGTTTTGAACAGGCCATTGAACTGGCCAATGCCACCCGGTATGGCTTGTCGGCCGGCTTGCTGGCCGACTCGGCCGAGCATTACCAGCTGTTTTTCAGCCGTATCCGTGCCGGCATTGTGAACTGGAATAAGCCTATTACCGGTGCCTCCAGTGCCGCACCTTTTGGTGGTATTGGTGCCAGCGGCAACCACAGAGCCAGTGCCTATTATGCGGCGGATTATTGTGCTTACCCTGTGGCATCGGTGGAAGCCGAAGCTGTCAGTTTGCCAGCCAGCTTAAGCCCTGGTTTATCGCTGTAATTTTGGATTTGGATCAATAAAACAGGGCAGCAATTCAGTACACTGCTGCCGAGATAAAACAACCATTTTACCCGGACCACTACTATGCATAGCAACGTAAAAGACCTGTTTGACAACCTGTGGCAAAACTACCTGGACGTGACGCCATCAGCGGAAAAAATCCATCAAATTCTGGGTTCTACCCAACAAGATGACGTGATTAACGACCATATTGCGCTGCGTACTTTTAATATCGACAAAGTGGGCCTGGACAAACTGGCCGCCCATTTCCTGGCACTGGGGTACACCGAAGGTGGTGAATACCACTTCGAAGCGAAAAAGCTGTACGCCAAACACTATGAGCACCAGGACCCAAGCTTACCTAAGGTGTTTATTTCTGAATTGCTGTTGGAAAAATGCTCACCAGAGCTGCAGGCCATAGTGCGTCAGCTGGTGGATCAGATCCCGGCAGAGGCTGTGACTGCCGATAACTTCCTGTATTCAGGCCGTCACTGGCAAATCGACCAGGCCAGTTACGAAACCCTGCTGGCGGAAAGTGAATACGCCGCCTGGATGTCAGTCTGGGGTTACCGTGCCAACCATTTCACCGTCAGCGTCAATGCGCTGAGCAACTTCGAAACTCTGGAGTCAGTCAATCAGGCACTGAAAGACGCCGGCTTTGCGCTGAACACCTCAGGTGGTGAAATCAAAGGTACGCCAGAGGTGCTGCTGGAACAGTCGTCCACGCTGGCCGACGAAGCGCCGGTGCACTTTACTGACGGCAGCCGCAACATTCCAAGCTGCTTCTACGAATTTGCCCGCCGTTACCCTATGGCCAACGGCCAGCTGTATGGCGGTTTTGTTGCGGCCTCTGCCGATAAAATCTTCGAAAGCACCAATGTGCGTTAAGTCCTGGCTTGCCTGAACACAGCCCTGGTCCAGTACCGGGGCTTTTTATTGGTCGGCTTCACATAACCAGCTTCTGGCAAACGACCAAAACTCAGCCGCCGCCTGAGCCTGATAATTGGCAGACAATGGGTTTACAAAGCCATGGGGCTGCCCGACAGTGCGGACGCTCAAATTGGCTTTCCCCTGCAGTTGGGCCAGCAGCTGGGGCATGGAGAAATGCGGTTCCTGCTGGCAAAATACCAGGCTTACCGGGCATTCTGGCTGCAACTGAACATAATCGCGGATCTGCCCACCATACAGGCCTAAAACAGCTTTGATCGGGAGTTGTTTTTCTGCCGCACAAACCCAGGCCGCGCTGGCACCAGCACTAAACCCCAATAACGTCACGTCGGTGGAACTTTGCTGCAGCAACAAATGCAGCTTGTGGCTGTAAGCGGCCATGCCCCCTGCAGCCAAAAAAGCCTGATAGGCGGCCTGTTCATCGGCAAACGCCGGCATCTGACACGCATAAGGCTGCACAACCTGATAAGCCTCAGTCAGTGTGTCCAGCGATTGTCGCAGCGCTGGCTGATCACCGAAAATATCGGTCAGCACCCACAAGCTCATAACAAGTTAACCGGCAGTTTCAGATAGACTTTTCCATCTTCAGCCGGTGGAAACTGCCCTGCTCTCATATTCACCTGCACCGACGGCAACATCAGCTTGGGCATACTCAGCGTTTTATCGCGGTTTTGCCGCATTTCCACAAACTGTGCCTGGGTGGTGCCTTGTTTTAAATGAATATTCTGCGCTTTTTGTGCAGCCACAGTGGTTTCATAACTGAATTCAGTACGGCCCGGCGCTTGGTAGTCGTGGCATAAAAACATCCGGGTGCTGTCAGGCAAAGCAAACAGCCGCTGCACGGACTGGTACAAAGTGGCGGCATCACCGCCGGGGAAATCACAACGGGCCGAACCATAATCCGGCATAAAGAGCGTATCACCGACAAAAACCGCATCGGCCACCAGGTAACTGACACAAGCCGGCGTATGGCCTGGGGTAAATAACACCTGAATGCTCAGCTCGCCCAGCGGCAACACCTGGTTGTCGTCCAGCAGCAGATCAAAGCAACGGCCATCCGGCGTCACATCAGTGGCATTAAACAGCGGTACAAAAATCTGCTGCACTTCACTGATGCGTTTGCCTATGGCAATACGGCCACCCAGTTTTGCTTTGAGGTAAGGCGAGGCCGACAAGTGGTCGGCATGCACATGAGTTTCCAGCAACAACTGCAGCTGAAGCTGCAATGCCTGCACCCGTTCAACCCAGTGATCCGCCATCTTGTGGGCGGTGCGGCCTGAAGGTGAATCAAACTCCAGCACAGGGTCAATAATAGCGGCCTGTCGGCTGCTACTGTCCCAAATCAGGTAACTGTAGGTATTGCTGTCCGGGTCAAACGCATGCTCAAGCATCAACATAGGTAAGGTCCTCCACCGAGTTTTCTGCAGAGTAGCAAAAATCAAATAGACCTGAAAAGCATAAGGTTATTCCATGAAGCTATTTATAAACATCCAAACTCCATCTATATGTCATAAAAATTTAACGTAACCACTCCAAAATGCGGTCGCCTTTCCAAAAACTGTGCCGGAGTAGTATGAATATCGCACGTAAATTAACCCTTGGGGCTGGGGTGCTGGTGGTGTCGGCTGTCATGGTGTCGGCCACCCTGAGTGGGATTCTGGCCTTATCAGAAAGCTCCACAGCACTGAAAAAAGCGACAGAACAGCAGTTTCTCGCCTTAACCTCAGGCCGCCACAGTTTATTGACGCAGGAACTGGACAGCCAGACACAATTACTCAGTGCCATGGCGAACAACCGTCTGACTCAGGACGCTCTGTACGCGTTTAAAAACCCTTTTGTCTCGTACCGTTATGAGGTGCAGGCCCCCTCACTCGATGCGCTGAAACAACAGGTTGGCGACTGGTATCGGCAAAAGTATCAGCCGTACTACCAGCAACAAACTCAGGGGCAGCCTTTTGCACTGGACACCTACCTGGAACAGAGCAAGCTGGAAAACCTGTTGCTGCAGCAGTATTACGTGGTAACCAACGACAAACCGCTGGGGCAACAGTATTTATTGGACGACCGCAGTGATGGCTCTGTTTACGGCCAGCAGCACCGCAAGTACCACCACAGTTTTCTGGAAATTCAGCAACGCTACGGCTATCAGGATTTAATGCTGGTGGACGCCGCCAATCTCAATGTGATTTACAACGTCACGAAAGGGCCGCTGTTTGCCAGCAATTTACAACAAGGGCCTTTTGCCAAAACAGAGTTGGCATCATTACTCAGCCGCATGCAAAAAACACCCAAAGCAGGCCTGCAAATCTCGGCCATTTCGGCCTACCCGGGGTCTTTGTTGCAGCAGGTACTGTGGCTGGCGGTGCCTGTGATGGCGCCGGGCAGTCAGGATCAGTTGTCCGGATTTCTGGTGGCGCAGTACCCGGTCAGCCGTTTTACCCAACTGATGACCGCCGGTCAGAAATGGGCTGAGCTGGGTTTAGGCCAAAGCGGTGACCTGTATTTAATCAATGACGAGCGTAAACTGGTCACCGAGCTGCGGCCCTATCTGGAAAACCCAAGCGAATTTTTACAGCAAAATCCGCAGTTTCAGGCCGGACCTTATGGTCTGGGTGGCATCAATACACTGGATTCGGCCGAAGCTGAACTGGCACTGCAAGGCCAGTCTGGTATTGCCGAGGTGACAGATTACCGTGGCAAAGCGGTGCTGAAAAGCTGGACCCCCCTGCAGATTGGCACACATCAGTATGCCTTGTTGGTGCAGCAGGACAGCGACGAAAGTTATGCGGCTGTGTCGGATATCCGCTGGTCCCTGATCCTCAGCAGCACTCTGGCAGTACTTGTGTTGGGGTTAGTCGTGATGTGGCTGGTGTATGTGGCGGCCCGTCGTTTTGCCAGCCCACTGCAGCGGCTGCACCAGCAGATTGACGATGCAGCACAGCAGCACGATTTAACAGTGCAGTTTGCCCACCGCTCTGGCGATGAAATTGGCGCCATCAGCAGCGCCATGACCAGCCTGTTCCGCTCGTTCCGTGATTTAATCAGCCGGATCAGCAGTGCCACCGAACAAACAGCGTCAGCCGCCAGCCAGAACCTGCAAATCAGCCAGCTGTGCAAAGAAGCAGCGGAGCGACAAGGTGCAGATATGCAGTTGCTGGAGCAACAAAGTGAACAGCTGGACCGCCAGCTGCAGCAATCTGCTGAGGTGTTGCGCCGGTCCGCTCAGCAAGCCAGCCACGCTGCAGAACAGGCTGAACAAGGTTATGAAGACATTGAACAGGTGGCACTGAACATTCGCCAGCTGTCGGGTCAGGTGAGCAATTCCAGTCAGAGTATGTCGGCGTTGCGCGACGCAGCAACAGCCATTGTGTCGGTGCTGGACACCATCAAAGGCATTTCAGAACAAACCAACCTGCTGGCGCTGAACGCCGCCATTGAAGCGGCCCGCGCCGGTGAACATGGCCGTGGTTTTGCGGTGGTGGCCGACGAAGTGCGGCATTTATCCGGCAGCACCCAACATGCAACAGCGGAAATTCAGCAGATGTTACGCCGCCTGATGAGCACTGTGGATGAAACCGCACTGGATTTGGCCAAAGAGCGGGAAAGTGCCGAACAATGCCTGCAAGGGTCGGAAAAAGCTCTGGGCGCCCTGTCGCAAATTCGCAGCCTGATTGGCTCCGTCGGGCAACAGAGTGCAGAGGTAGCCAGCAATGGCGAAGCCCAGTACCAGGCCAATCAACGCCTGCGCGCCAAACTGACGGCGGTCAAACAAGCCGCTGAACACACAGTGGCGTCAATGAATGAGTTGTACCATACCGCCACCTCGCAGGAGCGTCTGGCCGTGCAAATGCTGGAAAGCACCCGCACCTTCCGGGTTTAAATCAACGGGGGCAGCGCGCCCCCTTAGCTTTAGTTTATTCAGTCGTGGCCAGTAACAATTCGGCGTAGAACTGCACAGCTTTCACCAGATTGTCCTGGCTAATGCGCTCGTCTGTCCCATGAAAGCCGGTCAGATCCTGAGGCGTGACCACCATAGGTGCGTACCGGTAATTGGCCTCTGCAATGTCACTGTAAAAGCGGCTGTCGGTCGCGCCAAGAGTCAGCCCCGGCACGGTCAGTACATCCCCATGGACTTTACGGCTGACCTGCTCCAATAACCTGAACGCCGCGTTATCTGTAGCACTGACCGGGGACGCTTCCATTCCCCGCTCTGCCACCAGCCGGATACGTGGGTCCGCAATCACCCGCTCCAGATGCGCTATCACGGCTTCAACAGTGTCACGCGGATGAATACGCAAATTCACTGTCGCCCTGGCTTCAATCGGCAGCACATTGGATTTGACACTGCCCGACAGCATGGTTGGTGCGTAAGTGGTGCGCAGCATGGCATTCCCCGCAGGCATCGTTGCTAATTCGGCTTCAATCAAGGGGCCAAACAACCAGTTGTTAGCAACCAACAGACGTTGGGTAAAGCCCATTGCCGGCGCCAGACGCTGGTAAAACTGCAGCGGTAAGCCGTCCAGACTGGCTGGCAACTGGTGCTCCTTCAGCTTCAGTAAGGCTTGTGCCAGACTGGTCACTGCGGTCTCCGCTGGAGGCATAGAACTGTGGCCACCGGCAGCGGACGCCACCAGCTCCACATTCAGGTAGCCTTTCTCAGCAATATTAATGCTGGCCACTTTTTGGCTGATGCCGGGCACCATACCATCCAGCACAAACGAACCTTCATCCAGGCTCCAGGCCAGAGGGATCTGCTGTTGCTTAAACCAGTCAGCAACAGCCTGAGAGCCTTTGGTACTGCCAATTTCTTCATCATGGGTCAACGCCAGGTACAAATCATGGTCTGGCAACTGCCCTTGCTGCAATAACCAGCTGACAGCCTCCAGCATTGCAATAGCTGAGCCTTTGTCATCCATAGTGCCGCGGCCCCAGATGTAACCCTCCGCAATGATCCCGGCAAAAGGTGAATGACGCCATTTCTTTTCTGTACCGGGGATCACAGGTACCACGTCGTAATGTGCTGACCACAGCACGGCTTTGCGGCTGCGATCCCGGCCTTTCAAGTGATACAACAGCGTGTAGTCATTTAACCGGACCAGACCGGCCTGTTGGTGCAGCGCCGGGTAGGTTTCGGCCAAAAAGGCAACAAAACCGTTAAAAGCGGCTTTATCCACCACGCCATGATCAAACGAGATGGTCTTAAACTGCACCGCTTTGGACAGGTTTGCAGCTAACTGAGCGGGATCTGGCTGAACCTTGCTGGCCTCCGGCACAGGCCAATCCGGCAAGGTCAACGTTAAAGTACGGTACAACAACACCGCAACGAGCAGGCTCAAGCCCAAAAGCGCTGCGGTGAAAATTTGTTTGAGTGTCATAACAACCCTTGTCTATTGAGAATTAACAGCCGATTTTTAGCTCTGTGGCCACCGCTGATCTTCCGGCTTTGCAAAATCACACGAAGCGGCTACCTGCTGCCGTTGTTCGCGGAATTGCCTGGGCGTTTGTCGCATGCGCTTTTTAAACTGGGCGAAGAAGGTGGAATTGGAATTAAAACCAGACTGGAAACCGACGTCGGTGACTGACCAATGGTCATATTTCTTATTCAATAACAAACGTGCCGCTTCATCGACCCGATAGTTGTTAATGAAGTCATAAAAGCTCAGCCCGGCATGACCATTGATGGTCTCAGATACATGGTGTGGGGTTTGGTCGAGCTGCTGCGCCAGCTCTGCTATTTTTAAACCGGCTTCCAGATAAGGTTTCTGGCTGTGCATGAACTCCGTAAGTTCATGCCATAACTGTTCCGCCGCCTGCCTGGTCAGGCTGCTGGTCTGGTATTTACGTTCCGGCGATGGTGCCGGTTGGACATTTGCTGCGGTTTCAGTCAACCCAACACCAGACTGCGTGTTTAACTGCAACGGCAACTGGCGCAGTCCGAAGTAACTCAGCATAAACACTGACAGCAGTGGTGCCAATGCCTGAATGCCGGCGCCACTGATGTATAAAGGAAAACCAGCCAATACCAGCAACTCAGAACCAAAGGACAACAGCACAGCAGCAATAAACACCTGGCACAACAAACGCAACCACTGCAGCTGTATACGGTCAAGGTCTGAGTGCTGCTGCATCAGTCGCTGACGGTGCCTGCGTAACTGCTGTAAAGAAATACCGCTGTAAAACCCAATAGACAACCAGGCACTGAGCCGGTGCAACCAGCGGTCGGCATAACTCTGGTTACAACTGAAGTCCTCAATGCAGGACCAGAGGCTGGGGTTGCTGTATGGTGCTGGCCACTGAAGCCACCAAAGCAAAGCCAGGCACATAGCGGGCAACAGATGTAACCACCAGAGCCGGGGCAATGGCTGCGCAGGCATGACCATTTTCAGGGTAAAGAAATACAACATGGGCCCAAGCCACATCTGCAGCGACACCAGGGTATAAAGCTGCTGACGCCACTCCGGCTTTTCATACTGCACCAGATAAAACAATGCCAGCACAGCACAGACTGTGGATAAAGCCCCAAACCAGCCCAGAGCCGCTTTATTCTGGCGCCACAAAGACCAGAGCACGACATACAACATCACAGCGGTCACTAACAATCCCATCAACATCAGGCTGACGGTATGCAGCTGCAACGGCTGATACAGCCATTGGGTCATACAAATCTCCCTATTCCTTGTTCCACCAACTGGTCGGTCCTCACCGACTATAGGGTATTTATTTGCAAAGCCGCAATAGGCAAACCAAGCCTTATCCACGACTAAATGGCCCTGTTTTTCCGGATTTGCAAAGCCGGATGCGGTTTCCCCCCTGGTCTGGTTAAACAGAAACACCCCATAGCGGGTCATTGCCAACCGCCATCCGAAGCGGCAACACAAAACTACCAGAGGAAGAAAGAATGCAACATCAGATGTTAAAAGCCGGCCGATGGTCCCTGGCCCTGCTGCCACTCAGTCTGGCAGTCCACCAGGCGGTGGCTCAGGACAATCAGACTGAGCTGGAAGTCGAACGTATTATGGTCACAGCGCAAAAGCGTGGTGAAAATATGCAGGAAGTGCCCCTGGCACTCTCTGTGCTCAGTGGTAAAGAACTGGAACGGGGTAACTTGCAGAATCTGCAGGATTTACAATTCTCAGTACCGAACCTGTCGATGAGTGTGATGTCGGCTTTTACCACCACAGTGAATCTGCGTGGTATTCCTTCCAACCCTAACGGCGTATTTAACTCAGGCGCCAGCCCAGGTCTTGGTATTTATATTGACGGTGTGGTGTATTCAAGGCCTACAGGTTTTAACCAGGAGCTGAGCAATATTGAGCAGGTGGAAGTGCTGCGTGGTCCGCAAGGCACCTTATTTGGTCAGAACACCAACCTGGGGGTGGTCAGCATTACCACCAAAAAACCCAGTGGAGATAGCGAAGCCAAGCTCAAACTGGATGCCGGCAATTATGGCCTGAAAAAAGCCAATGCGTATGTCAGTGGCGGCCTGGTGGATGGTGTACTGGCGGCCAGCATTTCCGGTTTTACAGTAACGCGTGACGGCTATCAGGACAATCAGGCGGAAAATAACCGTTTTTTTGACGATGACCGTGACGGTGGCAGGGTTCAACTCAGATTCACCCCGGACAGCCAGCTCACCCTGGATATCAGCGCGGACTGGCTGAAAGATACCAGCACACCACCAGCCCGGAAACTGACCGACTATGCCGCAGGGCTTGGTTACATTGGGGTGCTGAGCCAGCAGCAGGCAATTGCGGATCAGTTGGTGGACGGCGCTGATCAGGTTAAAGCCAATAAAGAAGACGCCTATGGCCTTCGCGACCATTGGGGCACGGACGCCACCTTAAGTTATCGCTTTGGCAGCGGCCATGAGTTTAAATCGATTAGCGCCCGCAAAGTTTATGATTCCTTATTGGCCAATGACGCGGACGGCACGTCGCTGCGACTGTCCAGCAGCATAGAATCGGAAAATAACCAGCAGTTCACTCAGGAATTTCAGCTGATTTCACCGACAGACAGCAGTTTTCGTTACGTGGCAGGCCTGTACTACCTGGATAACGACGCGGTCAACCTGCAGCGTTTTTTCAGCCCGACGGGCATCCGGGGCATTCCCACCGGCTTAACCGCCCCCTACCCGACCAGTTTCGCGTTACCGGCCAATTCGGGTGTCGAGATTGACGGCCAGGTGCAAACCCAGAGTTCGGCGTTTTTTACCAACCTGACACAGGACCTGACAGAGCAACTGACCGCCTTTGCCGGCCTGCGCTACTCCACCGTAGACAAAGACATGCAGTTTAGTCAGGGAGGCTACGAAACCAGCTTGCCCGGCTTTTATCTGCTGAACTATGTCGATATTCCACTGACCCGGCAAAGCCAGAGCGATGACTTTTTATCCTGGACCACAGGGCTGAATTACAGCCTGAATGCCGATTTGCATTTTTACGGCAAAGTGGCGAAAGGCTTTAAAGAAGGCGGCTATAGCTTCCGGCCTCAGTCAGCGGCCTCTGTGGGCGGCGATATTACCAAGCCGCAGATTGGGTTTGGCCGTGAACAGGTACTGAGTTATGAATTTGGCGCCAAGACGGACCTGTGGCAGCGCCGGGCCCGGCTGAACCTGGCCGCCTTTTACCTGGACTATCAGGATATTCAGACCCTGGTGGTGGACGATAATGGTGTCAACCAAATCGTCAACGGCCCCAGTGCAACCAGTCAGGGGCTGGAAGCTGAGCTGACGCTGAAGCTGGCGTCAAACTGGAGCGTGAAATCCAGTCTGGGTTACGCCGACGCCCACTTTGACGAGTTCAGCAACTGCCATGCCGTCGACGACTGTTCGGGCAATCAGCTGCCGGGTTCTGCCAAATGGACTGTGACGCTGGCCTCCCATCTCGAATTGCCGCAACTGGGCAGCTGGGCGCCTTATTGGGCCATTGATTCCAGCTACCGCAGTGCGATGTATTCCGAGTCACGCAACCTGGCCGCCACTCAGCTGGGCAGCAACCTGCTGGTCAATAGCCAGCTGGGACTGGTGTCGGACGACGGCCGTATTGAAGTGGCGCTGTGGGCGAAGAACCTGCTCGACCGCGAATACCTGGTGTATCAGACCGACAAAGCCACCTCGGATCTGAACTTCAGCACCAGCGTGTACGGCCCACCACGCACCTATGGCGTCTCCTTCAGTTACCATTTCTACTGACAACCAAAAGGGCCGGAATTCCGGCCCTTGTTGATGGATGCGATCGGCGGAGCGGAAACTTAGCCTAACAGGCTGCGTAACATCCAGGCGTTTTTTTCATGCACTTGCATGCGTTGGGTCAGTAAGTCCAGCGTGGGTTCATCTGAGGCTTTATCGGCGACCGGCACTATAGAGCGTGCCGTTCTGGCCAGCGCTTCCTGGCCTTTGACCAAATCTTTGATCATATCCACTGCGGTTGGAATTCCATCCGCTTCCTGAATACTGGTCAGCTTGGCGAACTCTTTGTAAGAACCAGGGGCAAACTCACCTAAAGCGCGGATCCGCTCGGCAATCAGGTCGACCGCCGCTGACAGCTCGGTGTACTGAGTTTCAAACAATAAATGCAGGGTCTGGAACATTGGGCCTGTGACGTTCCAGTGGTAATTGTGAGTTTTCAGATACAGGGTGTAGGTATCTGCCAGCAAGGTTGCCAGGCCCTGAGCAATGGCTTTGCGATCGTTTTCTTCAATACCGATATTGATATTCATCCTGTTACTCCTTTCTGGTAAGTCTGGCATTACAGTACCATATGGGGCTTTGGCTTCTCAAACCAAAGCCTTGTGGTAAAACAAAAAAGCCCGGAATAATCCGGGCCTTTGCAGTGCGCTTTGTGCTGTTAACGACCTTGCTGCAATGCGTCCTGCTGCGCCAGATAATCGTCGTAGCTGCCGACAAAGTTACGCACCTCTTTGTCAGTGATCTCCACAATACGGCTGGCCAGTGACGACACAAACTCGCGGTCATGGCTGACAAACAGCAAGGTGCCTTTAAACATATCCAGTGCCATATTCAGCGATTCAATGGATTCCATATCCAGGTGGTTGGTTGGTTCATCCATGATCAGGATATTTGGCCGTTGCAGCATTAACTTGCCAAATAACATGCGGCCTTTTTCACCGCCCGACAGTACCTTCACCGACTTCTTGATTTCATCCTGCGAAAACAACAGACGGCCCAGAATGCCGCGAATGGCCTGCTCGTCGTCCGACGGTTGTTTCCACTGGCTCATCCAGTCAAACAGACTCATGTCTGCTTCAAACTCATGGGCATGGTCCTGGGCGTAGTAGCCGATATTGACGTTTTCTGACCATTTCACTGTACCGCCGCTGACGGGCTCATCGCCCACCAGGCATTTCAGTAAGGTCGTTTTACCAATACCGTTGGTGCCGAGAATGGCCACCTTTTCGCCCACTTCAATCATCAGGTTCAGGTTCTTCAGCACCTGATGCTCGCCGTAGTTTTTCACCAGATCCGTGACTTCCAGCGCCAGACGGTACAGCTGCTTTTGCTGCTCAAAACGGATAAAGGGATTGACCCGGCTGGACGCTTTCACTTCATCCAGTTTGATTTTATCAATCTGTTTGGCGCGCGACGTGGCCTGACGGGCCTTGGAGGCATTGGCCGAGAAACGGGCCACGAAGGTCTGCAGCTCCGCAATCTGGGCTTTTTTCTTGGCGTTGTCGGACAGCAGGCGTTCACGGGCCTGGGTGGCCGCCAGCATGTATTCGTCGTAGTTGCCCGGATACACCCGCAGCTCACCGTAATCTAAATCGGCCATATGAGTACAAACCGAGTTTAAGAAGTGACGGTCGTGCGAAATAATGATCATGGTGCTGTTGCGTTCCGCCAGCACGTTTTCCAGCCAGCGAATGGTCAGAATGTCCAGGTTGTTGGTTGGTTCGTCCAACAGCATAATGTCCGGATCGGCAAACAGTACCTGCGCCAGCAGCACCCGCAGTTTCCAGCCCGGCGCCACGGCCGACATAGGGCCGTAATGCTGCTCCAGCGGAATACCGACACCCAGCAGCAATTCGCCGGCACGGGACTCGGCGCTGTAGCCGTCCATTTCGCCGTAAGCCACTTCCAGATCCGCCACCCGCAGACCATCCTCTTCGCTCATATCCGGCTTGGCATAAATGGCGTCACGTTCAGCCTTCACCGCCCACAGCTCGGCGTGGCCCATAATCACAGTGTCAATCACGCTGAATTCTTCAAAAGCGAACTGGTCCTGATGCAGTTTGGCCACACGGAAATTCGGCTCCACCGACACATTTCCTGCGCTTGGCTCCAGCTCGCGGCTCAGAATTTTCATAAAGGTGGACTTGCCACAACCATTGGCACCAATCAGGCCATAACGGTTGCCACCACCAAACTTCACAGAAATATTTTCAAACAGCGGCTTAGCGCCAAATTGCATGGTGATATTAGCGGTGGAAATCACAGTCGGCCTCACTCTGGTTAAACGCCGGCTCAGCCCGGCAAAAAGCGCGCTACTATACGCTTTTTTTCTGTGTCCGACCAGCAGAAATGCCCGCTGTCACAGGCTATCTCTCAGGCCAGCCGACGCCCCAGCGCTATGGTAGCCACCACGGCCCCCGCCAGAGCCAGCTGCGTTGCTGAAACCCTTTCATGCAGCATGACGGCAGACAAAAACAAGGCAATAAAAGGTGTCAGCAGTTGTAGCTGGCTGACTTCGGCAATACCGGCCAGCGCCAGGCCTTTGTACCAGGCAAAAAAGCCTAAAAACATACTGAAGATGGATAAATAAGCCAGCCCCAGCCAGCCTGAGGGGCTGACTCCGGCCACATTCTGCGGAAAATGCCACCAGACCATGGGCAGCAGGAGCGGCATACCCATCACCAGGGCCCAACAGATCACCTGCCAGCTCCCCAGCTGCCTGGCGAGCACTGCACCTTTGGCGTAGCTGTAACCGCAGAGCAGACAAGCCCCAAGCAAATACAGATCAGCCAGATGTAAACGGCCGTCACCACTATAGAGTGCATAGCCTGTCACCAGGCCTGTGCCTGTCAGGGCGCAACACCAAAAACCTGCTCTTGGCCAGTTTTTGGTCAGCCAGGCCCCAAAGACAGCAGTAAACAGGGGCATCACACTGCTGACCAGCGTGCCGTGGTTGGCTTCCATTTGCTGCAGCGCAACTGCGGACAACAGTGGATAACCAAGTGCGGCGCCAATCACCACGCCGCCCAGCGCCTGCAACTGCCTGCGGTCTGGCAGCGGCTGGCGCGTCAGCCATAACAGCAGCAAGGCCAGCAGGGCCGCAATGAAGGCGCGGGCTGAACCGACAAACACCGGGTGCAGGCTCAATACCGCAACCCGGGTCGCAGGAATGCCACCAGAAAACATCAACACACCGGCCATGCCATAACACCAGCCTTTAATTTTGTCGTTGGAGACGACCTGCGACCCGACCTGAACACTCATCTCTGCCCCCTGTACTCGTTGCTGCTGGACTTTGGCGTAAAGCTGGCACTATAGTGAATTCAACACCATGACAATCAGGACAGTTACGCAAAGAGGTTGCCAAACTGTACAGGTGGGAAACCCATGACAATTTCATTGCTGCAGTGGCAGCTGGACAAAAGCGCACGGCAAAGCTTTGTCGAGCAGCTGTTTGTGCAGGCCAAGACCGCCATAGAAACCGGTCGCTGGGCCGCCGGAGAAAAGCTGCCGCCCATCCGCAGCCTGGCGGCTGAACTGGCTGTCAGTAAATTTACCGTGTCCGATTTATACGACAGGCTGGGCGCTGCCGGGCTGGTGCAGGCTCAGGCCGGCAGCGGCGTGTATGTGCGGGCCCCCCGCGTGATCACGCATGTGCTGGAAGCAGAATACCAGCACAGTGAACATGCTTCAGACGTACAGCTGATGCGCCAGACGCTGCAACGCGAGTCCGACTGGCTGAAAGTTTCTGCCGGTTGGCTGGGGCCCGACTGGCTGCCGGATCTGCTGATCCGCCAGGGATTGAGGGAACTGGCCAGGCAAGGCCAGACACTGACCGATTATGGGGCTGCTCAGGGCTATTTCCCGTTGCGTCAGCAGTTAACAGACCGGCTGAAGACATTGGGCCTGGAGCTGACTCCTGCTCAGTTGCTGTTGACTCAGAGTGCATCCCATGCACTGGATTTAATTTTGCGCCAGTACCTGCGTCCTGGTGACGCGGTGGTGGTGGACGATCCTGGCTTTTATAATTTTTTTGCCTTGCTAAAGCTGCATCAGGCGCTGGTCTTGCCAGTGCCGCGGCAGCAGGATGGGCCGGACCTTGCCGTGCTGGAGCAGCAGCTGCAGCAGTTTAAACCCAGGCTGTATCTGACCAACTCGATGTTATCCAACCCCAGTGGGGCCAGTGTGAAAAGTCACCGCGCCTATCAGGTGTTGCAACTGCTGAAGCAGCATCAGGTGTTGCTGGTGGAAGATGATATTTATGCGGATTTTGAAAGCAGCCCAGCCCCGCGGTACGCCAGCCTGACCGGCCTGGTTGACAGCGTTTACCTGGGCAGTTTGTCCAAAACACTGTCGGCGGATTTACGGGTTGGGTTTATCGCCGGAGCTCCCGACGTGATCGCAAGCCTGACCGATCTGAAGTTGATCACCGGTATGTCAACGTCAAGCAGCAGTGAACGGCTGATGTATCTGGCGCTGACCGGAGGTGGCTATAAACGTCACCTTGAACAGCTCAGAAGAGGTTTAGCTGAAGCCAGGGCCAAAGTTCAGCATCACTTGCAGGCGCTCGGCTGCAGCCTGCCATTAAAACCTGAAGGTGGATTTTTAATCTGGGTTCGTTTGCCCGATGGGATCAGCAGTGCTGTGCTGTCAGAGCGGCTCTCAGCACATCAGGTGCTGCTGGCACCGGGTCGGCAATTCAGCAGCCAGCCAGACGCCGACCAGTTTACCCGACTGAATGTCACCCAGTGCCTGAACCGGGAATTTTGGTTGTTGCTTGGCAAGGAACTGCAAAGCCTTGCGCTGGATCAGCCGCCTATGCAACAAAGCCGACTATAGTCGCACAGACAAAACCACTGCGGCACGTTAGTCTGATCAGACTGAGGATATATGGCGAAAAAAACCAGCTCCCTGCCCTGGCAGGACTTACTGCAATCAGGCCACCGGATTTTTATCGGCTCCCATGCGGCAGCACCGCAGGCGTTGCTGGCCGATTTGATGACCCATGCCAAAGGTTTGCATGACATCGAACTGGTGCAAATGATGGTACTGGGTAACAACCCCTGGGTAGAACCGGGCCTGCAGGATTTATTTAAGGTCAATGCGCTGTTTATCGGCGGTGACCAGGTACGCCAGGCCGTCGCCGAAGGCCGCGCCGACTACACCCCCTGTTTTATGTCGGAAATTCCGTCTTTGTTTAAACAGGAAGTATTGCCTTTGGACGCGGCCCTGGTGATGGTCAGCCCACCGGATGAGCTGGGGTATTGCTCGCTTGGTGTATCGGTCGATGTGGTGTCTGCCGCAGTGCGTTCAGCCAAAAAGGTCATAGCGCAAATCAACCCGCTGATGCCACGCACCAGCGGTTATACCTTTATTCATCAAAGCCAAATTCATGCCTGTATTGAAGCCAAACAGGCGCTGCCTCAGCTGGATGCGCCCAAACTGGATGCCGTGACTGAGCGTATTGGTCAGTATGTGTCGATGCTGGTGGAAGATGGCGCGACTTTGCAGCTGGGTATTGGAAAAATTCCGGAAGCCGTGCTGCGTTACCTGGGTAACCACAAGGATTTAGGCATTCACAGTGAAGTAATTTCTGATGGCGTGATGGAACTGGTGCTCAAAGGTGTGATCAATAACAGTAAAAAGAGCTTTCACCCGGGCAAAACCGTCACCAGCTTTTGTATGGGCAGCCAGGCGCTCTATGACTTTGTGCATAACAACCCTCATGTGGAGTTTTACCCCAGTGAATACGTCAACTCGCCAACCCATATTGCCAGCAACGACCAGATGGTCGCCATCAACAGCGCCATTGAAGTGGACCTGACCGGCCAGGTGGTGTCCGACTCCATTGGCCATAAGTTTTACAGCGGTATTGGTGGCCAGGTCGATTTCAGCCGCGGAGCCTCCATGAGTAAAGGCGGCAAGCCGATTATCGCCCTGCCATCCACCGCTAAAAACGGCACTGTGTCACGCATAGTGCCACAGATCAGTGAAGGTGCCGGTGTGGTGACCTCCCGCGGTCATGTGCATTATGTGGTGACTGAATTCGGCGTAGCCTCCTTAAGGGGAAAAAGCATCCGCGAACGCGCACTGGAGCTCATTCGGGTGGCGCACCCGAAATTTCGCAAAGCCTTGCTGGAGCAGGTACGGCAACACTATTGGGTACCGCATTACCAGAAGGATTACCCGAAAGATGTGCCTGAGTTGGGTAACCTTGGGGTCAAAACCTTAAAAATTGCCGGTGAAGAGTTTGACCTGCGGCCACTAAACCCGGCGGATGAGCGTCGTTTACAGGAGTTTTTTTATTCGCATACCAAAGAGACCCTGCTGCTGCGTTACAACCATCACCCGAAACAAATGAGCCGGGAGAAGTCCTGCACCCTGGTCAGCGTGGATCAGTCCCGCGACCTGGCGCTTTGTATCGTTAAACAAAAAGGCTCCATTCTGGAGATCCAGGCGGTCGGCCGCTATTACCTGAACGATGCCGACCAAAGCTGTGAAGTGGCCTTTGTCACCCGGGAAAAACACCAGGGCAAAGGCATGGCCAAACGCCTGCTGCAGGAAATGATTGATATTGCGCGAAAACGTGCGCTGAGCCGGATGCTGGCTTACGTGCGTTCAGACAATAAACCTATGCAAAAAGTCTTTGAAAAAGCCGGTTTTAAACGGCTGAAAAGCGGCGATCCGGATGAAGTCTTCCTGGAGCTGCCGCTGCATGCTGTTGAGAAACATCCCCAATGAGTATTTGTATTTTCAGCCATGGCCGTTGCCTGCAGTACGATGTTGGTCATGACCACCCTGAATCCGCATCGCGACTGCACGCGGTGCAGGACCAGTTACTAAGTTCAGGCCTGGCTTATGTGCTGGAGCAACGGGACGGCAACGCAGCCAGCCGCGACGATCTGTATCTGGCCCATGACCGGGCTTATGTCGATTCTTTGTTTGAACTGGTGCCGGAGCACGGCCATATCTGGCTGGATGACGACACCCAACTGAACGCCAAACTGCTCAGGGCTGCACTGTATTCAGCCGGTTGTGGCATCAGCGCTATCGATTATCTGATGCAAGGTGCCGATCGCAAAGCCTTTTGTCTGGTGCGCCCGCCGGGCCATCATGCCGAGCGTGCTGCCGCCAAAGGCTTTTGCCTGTTTAACAATATTGCCATTGCCGCCGCTTATGCGCTTGAGCGCTATAAGGTACAGCGTATTCTGATTGTTGATTTTGATGTGCATCACGGCAATGGCACTGAAGATATCTTCCAACACGAAGCCAGGGTGCGGTTTTTTTCTTCTTTCCAGCATCCTTATTACCCTTATACCGATCCGATCAGCAGGT
The DNA here is from genome assembly GCF_037442345.1 of Rheinheimera sp. Taxonomy (GTDB): domain Bacteria; phylum Pseudomonadota; class Gammaproteobacteria; order Enterobacterales; family Alteromonadaceae; genus Pararheinheimera. Next base: position 24,731 of record NZ_JBBIQL010000029.1, read on the forward strand.
CCGGTTCCATTATCAAAATGCCGCTGGATGCCGGCACCAGTGGCGCTTTGTACCGTCAGCGCTGGCTGGATGAATGGTTGCCACTGATGCACCAGTTTCAGCCAGAACTGGTGCTGGTGTCGGCCGGTTTTGACGCCCATATCGAGGATGAAATGGGTCAGATGAAACTGACGGATCAGGATTATTTCTGGCTGGGCCAGCAGTTGGCGCAACTGGCAGCCCGGCACAGCCAGGGCCGGCTGCTGTCAATGCTCGAAGGCGGTTACGAGCACAGCCCGCTGGCCCGTTCTGTGGTGCAATACCTGAAAGGTCAGCTGTAAGCAGATGTTCTTTATACAATCTTTATAACAGCCCTGCTGCCAGTTATATAGACTGGCAGCAGAAGATGAGGTCCTCCTGCTGCTGGTGTATTTTTATGTCAGTTCCTGCTGTTGTGTTTGCCCAATCCGTTTCAGGTTCAGGTTACCGGATGATTTGCAAAGTGCTCGGGCATTTGTTGCTGCTGTTGTCTGCGGTTCAGTTGATGGCCATGCTGGTGGCCGTGTATTACGCCGAAGCCGCGCTGTGGGTATTTTTAGGCAGCGGCCTGTTTACCTTCAGCTGCGGTTATTTACTGAAATACAAAGGCCGCCATGCGGAGCAGATCAAAAACCGGCAGCTGTTTTTACTCACCACCTTAAGCTGGCTGTCACTCTGTCTGTTTTCTGCGTTACCTCTTTACCTGTTAGTGCCCGGATGCACCCTGACCGATGCGGTATTTGAAACCGTCTCTGCAGTGACGACCACTGGCTCCACAGTATTATCTGGTTTGGATACGATGCCCAAAGCCGTGTTGTTCTGGCGCGCCGTACTGAACTGGATAGGGGGCATAGGCATTATTGTGATGGCCATTGCCATTTTGCCAGCACTGAAAATTGGCGGTATGCGGCTGTTTAAAACCGAAAATTCCGACACGTCGGACAAAATTCTGCCCCGCAGCTCCTCGTTATCAGCGGCGATAGGCCTGGTGTATCTGTCACTGACCGGCCTGACCTGCCTGAGTTATTTTGCCGCGGGTATGACAGGCTTCGATGCCATTACCCATGCCATGACGACAGTCGCCACCGGCGGTTTTGCCAACTATGACGCTTCCTTTGGCACTTACAAAGACACCCCGTTGCTGCTGTGGCTGAGCAGCGGTTTTATGCTGCTGGCTGCCATGCCTTTTGTACTTTTTGTCAGTTGGGTGAAGGGCGATCGCAGTGCACTGTGGCGAGACCCCCAGGTACGCAGTTTTTTGCTGATTGTGCTGACATCAGCCTCAGTGCTCTGTTGCTATCAGGTCTGGCACAATCAACGCGACTGGTTTGAAGCGGCCACCCACAGCCTGTTTAATGTGGTGTCGGTGATCACCACTTGTGGCTATGCGTCGGAAGACTACACACTGTGGGGCAATATGGCCATTATGCTGTTTTTTTACCTGACCTTTGCCGGCGCTTGTTCAGGTTCCACTTCCGGTGGGTTAAAAATTTTCCGTATTCAGCTGTGTGCTTTGCTGCTGTACAAACAGCTGAAACTGCTGGTGCACCCCAAAGCCGTCTGGAACCCCAGTTATGGCGGACGTAAAATTGATGACCAGCTGCTGGGTAATGTGTTGGCCTTTTGTTTTGTTTATTTCGCCACTATTGGTTTTATCGCTATGATGCTGGCATTTTGTGAACTGGATCTGGTCACAGCTGTCACAGGGGCGGCCACCGCTGTCGCCAATGTTGGCCCTGGTCTTGGCAGCATCATTGGCCCGGCCGGTAATTTTTCCAGCTTGCCGGATGCCGCTAAATGGTGGCTGAGCCTTGGTATGCTGTTGGGGCGGCTGGAAATTCTGACCTTGCTGATTTTATTCACTCCGGCGTACTGGCGGTATTGATGCGTGTTACTTTTGGGTTCTGGATTCTGGCTTTGTGTTGCCCTGTGCTGATTGGCCTGGTGCTGTTGCCGCTTCGCAGCCTGATCAGTCCGACCGATGTCGCTATGCTGCAGCTGCTCTGGCTGGTTTACCTGGCCCAGCGCAGCGGCTACAAGCCAGCACTGCTGAGCACCCTGACCGCCGTGCTGGTGGTGAACTGGTGTTTTGTACCACCCTACTACACCCTGGCTGTGCACGATGCCAGTTTTGTCATCAGTTTTTTGGTGATGGCGTTTTTTGGCGTAATGGTCAGTTATTGGGCCGACCAGGCCAGAGCCAGACGGCAACGGGTGCGGCACTTACGCCGTCAGGCTCAAAAATCCGCAGTGCAGGCCCGGCTGGAACAACAGAAAGCCATGTTATTGCGCTCTTTGTCACATGATTTGCGCACACCGCTGGCGACCATTATGGGCGCGTCCAGTATGCTGGCCGACACCGAACTCCCCCTGAACCAACAGCAGCGTCAGCAACAGGCGCAGAATATTTACCAGCAAAGCCTGTTGTTAAGCCAGCATTTCGAAAAAGTACTGGAACTGTCAAAAACCCAGCTGACGGGTCCGTTGAGCACCAGTTCATTCAGTTCAGACGATTTGGTCGCCGCCGCCCTGGCCCGCCGCGCTGAGGATTTAACCGCCCTGGCCGAGCAGCTTCAGCTGTCCGGCGCTATTGAACTGACCGGAGATATGGAGTTGTTGGAGATTCTGCTGGCTAATCTGCTGGAAAATGCCTGGAAGTATGGGCAGGCCCCTTTTCAGCTGCAGTTTTTAAAACAACCCCAGGGTTACCAACTGACCTTGAGCAATGCACTGGCGGACCGGCCACAACAGGCCGACAGTGGTTACAATCTGGGCCTGGCCATTTGCCAGAGCATTGCCAGGCTGCATCGTGGCCAGTTCGAATTTCGCCTGCAGGACGGCCTGGCGACCGCAGTACTGGAGTGGCCGCAATGAGCACCAGAATTTTGTTGCTGGAAGACGACAGTGCCTTGCAGAGCTTCTTGCAGACGTTGCTTGAAAGCCAGGGCTATCAAACAGAAATTCTGGCTCATGGCCAGGCCGGTCTGCATTGGTTAAGCCAGCAGCACTGCGATCTGCTGTTACTGGATTTAGGCCTGGCCGATATGGACGGCATCAGCCTGTTGCAGCAACTGCGCAGCTGGTCCGATTTACCGGTCATAGTGATTTCGGCACGCGGCAAAGAGCAGGACAAAGTCAGAGCACTGGACTACGGTGCCAATGACTATGTCACCAAACCGTTCAGCTCGGCTGAACTGCTGGCCCGTATTCGCGCTTGTTTGCGGGTGCCCAGGGGGCAAAGCCAGCAGTTTCAGTTTGGCGATATTGTGCTGAACCCGGTGCAGCATCAAGTCAGCAAAGGCGGCCAAGCCGTGCATCTGACCAAAACCGAATATGAACTGTTGTTGATGTTATGCCGTCACGCCAATCAGGCACTGACCCATAACCAGATCCTGAAGCAGATTTGGGGAGAGATGTACCAGGACAGGCCGGAATATGTTCGGGTGCATATGGCGCAGCTGCGGCAAAAGTTGGAGCACCAACCGGCCACCCCGCAATTTATTCGCACCGAACCCGGTGTCGGCTACCGGCTTTGCATTGATTAATCTGCTGTAAAAGGCGTTCGAAAAAAACAAAAAGGCCGGAGTAAAACTCCGGCCTTTTTACTGAACCTTCGGCAGATTATTCGTCGTCCGCCTGGATCTCATCGGCATCCGACTCTGCATCAGCCGCTTCGTCAGGCTCTGCCACTAAAGCAGCGGCTTCTGCCCGCGCTTCAGCTTCTGCCGCTTCCAGTTCTTCCTGATCCTGAATCTCGTCAATGCGCTGTACGCCCACAACTTTTTCACCTTCAATGGTACGGATCAGAATCACACCAGCGGTGTTACGACCCACCAGTGATACTTCTTTCACCCGGGTACGGACCAGCGTGCCTTTGTCTGAAATCAGCATGATTTCATCCAGCGCACTGACCTGCACAGCACCCACCACCAGGCCATTCCGTTCAGACACCTTAATAGAGACCACACCCTGAGTGGCACGGCTCTTCTGCGGGTACTGATCCAGTGGCGTGCGTTTGCCATAGCCGTTTTCAGTCACGGTCAGAATAGCGCCATCGGCTTTAGGCACAATCAAGGAGACGACCGAACCACCTTCACGCAGTTTGATCCCACGCACACCTGTGGCGGTGCGGCCCATGCCACGCACTTGTTCTTCGTGGAAACGTACCACTTTACCGTCGTCGGAGAACAACATGATCTGGCTGTTGCCATCGGTGATATCAACACCAATCAGCTGGTCACCTTCGTTCAGGTTCACCGCGATAATGCCGTTTGAACGTGGACGCGAGTATTCGGTCAGCGCCGTTTTCTTCACTGTCCCGTTGGCCGTCGCCATAAAGACGTATTTGCCTTCTTCGTATTCACGCACCGGCAGAATGGCGGTAATACGTTCGTTTTCTTCCAGCGGCAGCAGGTTCACAATAGGCTTACCACGGGCCTGACGGGACGCCAGCGGCAACTGGTACACTTTCAGCCAATACAGGCGACCACGGTCAGAGAAACACAGAATAGTGTCATGGGTAGAAGCAATCAGCAGCTGGTCAACGAAGTCTTCGTCTTTCACTGTGGTGGCGGCTTTACCACGGCCACCACGGCGCTGGGCTTCATAATCGGACAGCGGCTGGTACTTGGCATAGCCTAAGTGCGACAGGGTCACCACTACGTCTTCTTCGGCAATTAAGTCTTCCATATTGATATCCAGCGCATCGGCCTGAATATCAGTGCGGCGGGCATCGCCATATTGGGCTTTGGCTGCCTCCAGCTCTTCGCAGATCACTTCCATCAGACGCTCAGAACTGGCCAGAATGTGCAGTAATTCGGCAATCAGCGCCAGCAGCTCTTTGTACTCGTCGAGGATTTTCTCGTGCTCAAGGCCGGTCAGTTTGTGCAGACGTAAATCCAGAATGGCCTGCGCCTGTTGTTCCGTCAGGTAATAATAACCGTCACGGATACCAAAGTGCTCTTCCAGCCATTCAGGGCGGGCCGCGCTTTCACCGGCCCGTTCCAACATCTCCTGCACATTGCCCAGCACCCAGCCACGCGCCACTAAACCCGCTTTGGCTTCAGCCGGGCTGGCCGAGGTTTTGATCAGCTCAATAATTTCGTCGATATTCGACAGCGCAATGGCCAGACCTTCCAGAATATGGGCCCGGTCACGGGCTTTACGCAGGTCGTACACGGTACGGCGGGTCACCACTTCACGGCGGTGCAGCACGAAACATTCCAGAATTTCTTTTAAACCCAGCAACTTCGGCTGGCCCTGGTCCAGCGCCACCATATTGATACCAAACACCGTCTGCATCTGGGTATTGGCGAACAGATGGTTCAGCAGCACGTCACTGGATTCACCACGTTTGACTTCGATGACGATACGCATACCGTCTTTGTCCGATTCGTCACGCAGCGCACTGATGCCTTCAATACGTTTTTCTTTGACCAGCTCGGCGATTTTTTCAATCAGACGGGCTTTATTCACCTGGTAAGGAATTTCAGTGACGATAATGGATTCACGGCCGGTTTTATCGTCGGTCTCCACATGGGTTTTCGCGCGGATATACACCTTGCCACGACCGGTGCGGTACGCCTCTTCAATACCACGACGGCCATTGATAATAGCGGCAGTCGGGAAATCCGGGCCTGGAATGTATTCCATCAGTTCAGGAATAGTGATGTCCGGGTTGGCAATAATGGCCAGACAGGCATTGATCACTTCGGTGATGTTGTGTGGCGGAATATTGGTCGCCATACCCACAGCAATACCACTGGAACCATTGATCAATAAATTCGGGATCTTGGTTGGCAGTACTGCAGGAATTTGTTCGGTGCCGTCGTAGTTCGGCACAAAATCAACGGTTTCTTTGTCCAGATCAGCCAGCAATTCCTGGGTGATTTTGGCCATCCGCACTTCGGTGTAACGCATGGCTGCGGCAGAGTCGCCGTCCACCGAACCGAAGTTACCCTGGCCGTCCACCAGCATATAACGCAGAGAAAAAGGCTGAGCCATCCGCACTATGGTGTCGTACACAGCGCTGTCGCCATGCGGGTGGTATTTACCTATCACGTCACCAACCACACGGGCGGATTTTTTATAAGCTTTGTTCCAGTCGTTGCCGAGTTCCTTCATCGCGAACAAGACACGACGGTGTACCGGCTTTAAGCCATCACGCACATCAGGCAAGGCCCGCCCTACGATGACGCTCATCGCGTAATCGAGGTAAGAGTTCTTTAATTCCTCTTCAATATTAATGGGAACAATTTCTTTGGCCAAGTTAGTCATAAACAGCTTTTTTCCCTTAAATCAATAAGATAACCTGCGTTTCTTACTGTCATTAGTCGCAGGACAAAGGCGGATTCTACCACCGGAACGAGCACCTTGCCATGGTGAACCGCTTTTGTACAGCGCGACTGACGATTGCTCAAACAACAGGAGTCCTTATAATGACAAAAAACTTTTCTGAGACTGGTTATGACTTCTGCATCTAACGTCGACTCCACCGAAATTGCCAAATTTAATGAAATTGCCTCCCGCTGGTGGGACCCGCAAGGCGAATTTAAACCGCTGCATCAGTTAAACCCGACCCGATTGAGCTACATTGCCGATCAGGTACAGGGGCTGTTTGGCAAAACCACCATTGATGTGGGTTGTGGTGGCGGCATTCTGGCGGAATCCATGGCGCGAGCCGGAGCAGTAGTGACCGGTATCGATATGGCCGACGAAGCGTTAACTGTAGCCCGCCTGCATGCTTTAGAAGCTCAGGTGCAAATCAGCTATCAACAAAGCACAGCGGAAGCCTTTGCCGAAGCGCACCCTGCAGCATTTGACCTGGTCACCTGCATGGAAATGCTGGAGCATGTGCCTGATCCGGAATCTGTGATCCGCGCCTGTGCCACGCTGGCCAAACCCGGCGCAACCCTGGTGTTTTCAACATTAAACAAAACCTGGAAAGCCTATGCGCTGGCCATAGTAGCCGCTGAGCGTCTGCTGAAGCTGGTGCCTCAGGGCACCCATGAATTTAATAAGTTTATCCGCCCATCCGACTTAATGCGTGCCATTGAAAATGCTGGGCTGGAACTGGTTGACGCCACTGGCCTGCATTACAACCCAATCAACCAGAGTTTTAAAACAGGCCCAGGTCTGGATGTGAACTACTTTGTGGTGGCGCGTAAACCATGCTAAAGCCCAAACAGGCGGTGCTGTTTGATTTGGACGGCACCTTAGTGGATACAGCCCGGGATCTGGGGGCGGCATTAAACCATGTGCTGCAGCTGCATGGCAAAGCATGCACCAGCTATGCGCAGTACCGGCCTGTGGCCTCTCATGGCGTGCGGGGACTACTGGAGCTGGGCTTTGCCGACTCGTTACCCCACTATCCCTATGAGCTGCTGCGCCAGCAGTTCCTGGACTTCTACCAACAGCACAATGGTGAAACCAGTCAGTTGTTTCCGGGGGGCGCTGAACTGCTGGCTTATTTACGCACCCAGCAGATCCCCTGGGGTATTGTCACCAACAAACCCTATCGCTTTGCCGCGCAGATTTGCCGGGCCTTGCAGTTGACTGACTGCCGTATTCTGATTGGTGGTGACTCACTGCCTGTGCGTAAACCTGACCCCATCCCACTTTGGGTAGCTGCCCATCAGTTGGGCATAGCGCCAGCCGATTGCTGGTACCTGGGCGATGCTGAACGCGATATAGAAGCAGGCCGCCGGGCGGGTATGCGCACTGTACTGGCCGGCTTTGGTTACCTGGCCGAAACCGATCAACCCGAATTATGGCAAGCAGACTGCCAAATCGGCAGCTTGCTGCAACTGACAGATTTCCTTCATAAAACTGTTTAATTTTCCAGCAAAATGGCCAGTGACTAAACACTGGCTTTTTTCTGTCCAGATAAAAAATCGACGAACAAAAGCTGAAGTTTTTTTCTTAAGATCTATTGCATCCTGAAGGTAGGTTTCGGTTACGCATTTTCAGCGTTAGCAACCACTAACATGTCTATTTTTTCGCCTCCGCAAAGGGCTTGCAATCAGGGTGCAACCCCTCTATCTTGTGATCCGTTCACCTGTAAACCCAAGATGTTGTGTCACACCGTGCGCTAACACCATAGGCATAGAATTGGGTTGAATTGATCGTTCTTTTCTTCAGAAAAAGCGGTAGAAAAAAAGATAACAATACAGAAGGAATCTTGGCTCAAATGACTCAACCATTATACGTAACCAAAAGAGACGGTCAGCGCGAAGCGTTAGATCTGGACAAAATACATCGTGTCATCGACTGGGCGGCGGAAGGCTTATCCAACGTTTCAGTGTCTCAGGTTGAGTTAAGGTCACATATTCAGTTTTACGACGGCATCAAAACCTCAGACATTCACGAAACCATTATTAAAGCTGCTGCCGATCTGATTTCCAAAGAAACCCCGGATTACCAGTATATGGCCGCCCGTCTGGCCATATTCCATTTGCGCAAAAAAGCCTACGGTCAGTTTGAACCCCCAAAACTGTACGATCACGTGGTAAAAATGGTCGAAGCCAAACGCTACGACGCGCACATTCTGGCCGACTACACGCCGGAAGAATTGACGCAGCTGGACAGCTTTATCCATCACGAACGTGATATGGATTTCAGCTATGCGGCCGTGAAACAGCTGGAAGGCAAATACCTGGTACAAAACCGCGTCACCGGCGAAATTTACGAAAGTGCGCAGTTCCTCTATATGCTGGTTGCCGCCTGTTTATTTGCCAATTACCCAAAAGCCACCCGTCTGGACTTTATCCGTCGTTTCTACGACGCGGTGTCCACCTTTAAGATTTCTCTGCCTACGCCCATTATGTCCGGCGTACGCACCCCAACCCGTCAGTTCAGCTCCTGTGTACTGATTGAATGCGGCGACAGCCTGGATTCGATTAATGCCACCAGCAGTGCCATCGTAAAATACGTCAGCCAACGCGCTGGTATTGGAATTAACGCAGGCCGTATCCGTGCTTTGGGCAGCCCAATCCGTAACGGCGAAGCCTTCCACACTGGTTGTATTCCGTTTTACAAACATTTCCAGACTGCGGTGAAAAGCTGCTCACAAGGCGGTGTGCGGGGTGGTGCAGCCACCCTGTTCTACCCGCTGTGGCATCTGGAAGTAGAATCGCTGCTGGTGCTGAAAAACAACCGCGGCGTGGAAGAAAACCGGGTACGTCACCTGGATTACGGCGTGCAGTTTAACCGCCTGATGTACACCCGGATGATCAAAGACGACATGATCACCCTGTTCAGCCCATCGGATGTACCAGGCCTGTACGACGCCTTCTTTGAAGATCAGGAAAAATTCGAAGAGCTGTACGTCAAGTACGAAAACGATGGCAGCATCCGCAAAAAACGTATTAAAGCGCTGGAGCTGTTTACACTCTTTATGCAGGAGCGTGCCAGCACAGGCCGTATCTACCTGCAGAATGTGGATCACTGCAACACGCACAGCCCCTTTAATCCTAAATACGCGCCGGTGCGTCAGAGTAACCTCTGCCTGGAAATCGCGCTACCGACCAAACCGCTGGAAGATGTGAACGATCCAAACGGTGAAATTGCACTTTGTACCCTGTCAGCCTTTAACCTGGGCGCCATTTCGAATCTGGATGAACTGGAAGAACTGGCTGAGCTGGCGGTGCGTGCGCTCGACAGCCTGCTGGACTATCAGGACTACCCGATTCCTGCGGCTTACCATGCCAGCATGGGTCGCCGTACTTTGGGCATTGGCGTGATTAACTACGCTTACTACCTGGCGAAAAATGGCGTGAAGTACTCAGACGGGTCTGCCAATGGCCTGACGCACCGTACCTTTGAAGCCATTCAGTACTACCTGATGAAAGCGTCTAACAAGCTGGCCCGTGAATTTGGTGCTTGCCCGAAATTTAACGAAACCACTTACGCCGAAGGTATCCTGCCGATTGATACCTACAAAAAAGACCTGGACAAAGTCTGTGCTGAACCGCTGCAGTATGACTGGGAACAGCTGCGCAAAGATGTTGTACAGTATGGTCTGCGTAACTCCACCCTGTCGGCGCTGATGCCGTCTGAGACCTCATCGCAAATTTCCAATGCGACCAACGGCATTGAACCGCCACGTGGCCATATCAGTATCAAGGCCAGTAAAGACGGTATCCTGAAGCAAGTAGTGCCCGAGTATGAACGGCTGAAAGACAGCTACGAGCTGCTGTGGGATATGCCAGGTAACGACGGTTACCTGAGCCTGGTGGCCATTATGCAGAAATTCATCGACCAGACCATTTCTGCCAACACCAACTACGATCCGGGTAAGTTTGACGGTGGCAAAGTTCCAATGAAGCTGTTACTGAAAGATTTGCTGACGGCGTACAAGCTCGGTGTTAAAACCATGTACTACCACAACACCCGTGACGGTGCGTCCGACGTGCAGGAAGATTTAAAACCTGCGGCAGTTGAAGACGATGGCTGCGCCGGTGGCGCCTGCAAAATATAATATCCAAACCGGGGCCTGACAGGCCCCGCTGTTGTTTCTGTTGTGGCACGAATACTAAGAGAATTGCGTAAATGACTTACACCACCTTTAACCGGACCAATAACGACCAGTTAAAAGAACCGATGTTTTTTGGTAACCCTGTCAATGTGTCGCGTTACGACCAGCAAAAGTACGGCATCTTTGAAAAACTGATCGAAAAGCAGCTGAGTTTTTTCTGGCGTCCGGAAGAAGTGGATGTCAGCAAAGACCGTATCGACTTTCAGCATTTGCCTGAGCACGAAAAACATATTTTTATCAGCAACCTGAAGTATCAAACCTTGCTGGACTCCGTTCAGGGCCGTTCTCCGAATGTGGCGCTGCTACCCATCGTATCCTTGCCTGAGCTGGAAACCTGGATTGAAACCTGGGCCTTCAGTGAAACCATTCACAGCCGCAGCTACACCCATATTGTGCGCAACATCAGCAACGAACCGCACAAGGTATTTGACGACATTCTGGAAAACGAACGCATTATTGAGCGTGCGGACGAAGTCACCAAGTACTACGACGACCTGATCGAAGCCATTAATGTCTACCACCTGCACGGTATTGGTACCCACCAGATTGAGGGCAAAACCCATCACATCAGCCTGCGTGAGTTAAAACGTAAACTCTACCTCTGTGTGATGTCAGTGAATGTGCTGGAAGCCATTCGTTTTTATGTCAGCTTTGCCTGCAGCTTTGCTTTTGCTGAGCGTGAGCTGATGGAAGGCAATGCGAAAATCATTAAACTGATTGCCCGAGACGAAGCGCTGCACCTGACCGGTACTCAGCATATGCTGAATATTATGGCCGCCGGTGAAGACGACCCGGAAATGGCCGAAGTGGCCAAAGAATGCGAAGAAGAAGCCTATGCCATTTTCCGCCGCGCCGCCGAGCAGGAAAAACAATGGGCAGAATTTCTGTTTAAAGACGGTTCTATGATTGGCCTGAATAAAGACATTTTGTGCCAGTATGTGGAGTACATTACCAATATCCGTATGGCGGCCATTGGTATGAAGCCGGTGTTCCCAACCACCCAAAACCCTATTCCCTGGATCAATGCCTGGCTGGTGTCTGACAACGTTCAGGTCGCACCACAGGAATCCGAAATCAGCTCTTATCTGGTTGGCCAGATCGACAACGAAGTCGATAGCTCCGACTTCGGCGATTTCGACCTCTGATATGCCCAAGGTACTGGTCAATGGCCAGCTCTGCGTTGAATTCAGCGCGGAGCATGGCAGCCTGCTCGACGCGCTGGAAGCCGGCCAGCAGCAGGTGAATTACCAGTGCCGAGAAGGCTACTGCGGTGCCTGCCGCTGCAAGCTGTTAAGCGGCACTGTAACCTACCTGAATGAACCTTTAGCTTTTGTGCGTAAAGGGGAGTTTTTGCCCTGTTGCAGCGTCCCTGCCGGCGATATTGAAATCGAAGTTCCCTGATCCTCAAGCTGTTCACCTGAATCCAGAAAAAATAATTTTTGCTTTTTTATTGACCAACTGTTGATCTGCAAATACGCTTCTGAAAGCGCTTACAAAAGCGTAGGCAGCACAAAGTGTTCACTCTGAGCTGACCTGATAACTAAATAACAACAGGGCAAGAGTTATGATAAGACGGACTATTTGGGTTGATGCGTTTTGCATCAGCCTCGTATCTTTTGGGTTAATCAGCTGTGGCGGCGGCGCTGAAACCCAGACCAATCCTGAAAAAGTAAATCCTTCCGAGCCTGTGTCAGCCTGGACTTTAGTCTGGAGCGATGAGTTCAGTGGTTCAGCTATAGATGCCAACAAGTGGAACTTTGAAGTGAACTGTGCTGGCGGCGGCAACAATGAAAAGCAATGTTACACCGCCAACAAAGAAAACGCTTTCATCAGTGATGGGATGCTACATATTGTCGCCAAACCTGCCGCTGAAGGCGCAGAAAAACCTTACACCTCAGCCCGTCTCACCACCAAAAACAAGGCTGATTTTAAGTATGGCCGGATGGAAATGCGGGCCAAACTGCCTTTTGGTCAGGGTTCCTGGCCTGCATTCTGGATGATGCCGACCGAGTCTGTGTATGGTGACTGGCCCCGGTCAGGCGAAATTGACATTATGGAAGCGGTCAACCTGAAAGTGAAAGACGGCACCGGGCTGGTGGAGTCCAATGTGCACGGCACCCTGCACTATGGCAAACCCTGGCCGGCCAACCAAAGCTCCGGCAAAAGCTATCAATTGCCGGGCGGCGCCAACCCGGCGGATGACTTCCATACCTATGCCGTTGAATGGCAACAGGGCGAACTGCGCTGGTATGTGGATAACTACCTGTTTGCCACCCAACGTCAGACGGAAGTCCGTTTTAACAGCAAAGGTGAAGCCGTCGGCCTGAAGCACAAAGGCTGGTTTACTGAGTATTTCAGTCAAACCGATGGTGCACTGAAAACTTTCTGGAGCAGCGCGCCGTTCGACCAGGAGTTTTTCCTGATCCTGAACCTGGCGGTAGGTGGTAACTGGCCGGAAAACGTCAATAACAAAGGCATTGACGCCAGCGCGTTTAGCAATGGCCAACGTTTTATCGTCGATTATGTCCGTGTTTACCAATGCGCCTCAAACCCGGACACAGGCAAAGGCTGTGAAACCATCCGCCCAGGGTACGATAAGTTGGATGATGGCCTGGTGGAAGGCAAAGCGCCAGTACCAGTCCCGCCCTCCGATGGTGTGGCGAAAAACCTGACCATTTTCGACGGCACACCCAACCCAAACTGGGCTGCCTGGGACTGCTGTGGTGGCACGACGCCCTCTGTTGTGACAGACGCTCAGCAAGGGCCTGTGATGGAGTTTAAAGTCGCCGCTGCTCCCACTGTCAACGGCTTTACCACCAGAGCTGAATTTATTACCGACCCTGCCGGTGTGCCTTCCCCCTTTGACGCGTCCCCTTTACTGCAAACCGGCACCTTGAGTTTTATGATGCAAATGGTGTCAGCCCCCAATAACCCGGCGGCTGCCTGGAAACTGAAAGTCGAAAGCAACAATGCAGCCAGTGCGGTTGAACTCGATTTATTCGCCAGTGCCGAGGGGGTCTCCCCTGCGGCAGGTGTATGGCAACGTTATACCTTTCCATTAAAACAGCTGGCAGAAGCCGGGTTGGATCTCTCCGCCATTGATGTGGTGATGATCTTCCCTGCCTGGGGCAATGGTGACGGCGCTGTGTACCGGATTGATGATCTGGCAATAATGGGCCCGGCCAGTACCAAACCCAAATTGGTGTTGTTTGCTGACCAGGAAAATACAGACTGGCCTATGTGGGACTGCTGCGGTGGCTCTGACCCTACAGAACAAATGGACGACGCCAGTCATGGGGTGACTGCGGAGTTTCGCATTGGCGCTACACCGACCGTGATGGGTTTCATCACCAGAGCCGCCAATGGTGGTACAGATAAACCTTTTGACGCAACCCCCTTGCTGGACGGTGGCGTACTGCGTTTTGAGATGAAGGTGGTCAACGCACCGGCAACGGCAGGCGCGGCATGGTTTGTCAAACTGGAATCCAACAATGCCGCTGAAGCCATTGATTTTAATCTGACCGAAAGTATCGAAGGTCAGGCTCCTGTCACAGGCCAGTGGCAAACCTACAGCTTCCCTGTGGCCAAACTGGCCGAAAAAGGCCTGGACATCAGTGCCATTGATGTAGTGATGATTTTTCCTGCCTGGGGTTCAGGCGAAGGCGCCGTCTACCGTGTTGATAATGCGCAGATTTACGACCCGACGGCTGACGCAGAACCAGGCCTGACCCTATTTGCCGACCAGGTTGCAGAACAGTGGAGCATTTGGGATTGCTGCGGTGGCTCCACCCCAACAGTGGAACAAGACGACACGGACCATGGTGCGACGGCACAGTTTATCGTCGGTGCTGCTCCCACTGTGATGGGACTGCTGGCCGATGACGATGTTTATTACGACGCAAGTGCCCTGCTGTCCGGCGGTATGGTCCGTTTTGACATGAAAGTCATCTCTATGCCCAATGACTCTTCTGCTCAGTGGTTGTTCAAAATTGAAGGCTTTGATGCAGCATCCGCTGTTGAACTCAAACTCAGTGACAGCCTGGAAGGGAAAAACCCGACACCAGGCCAATGGCAGACCTACAGCTACCGGCTGCAAGATTTGGCAGACAAAGGCCTGGACGTCAGTGCGATAGACGTGCTGATGGTGTTTCCAGCCTGGGGCGCCGGCAATGGTGCTGTCTACCGGCTCGATAACGTCAAAATCAGCCAACAATAACAATGAATAAGACCCGCATACAGGCGCCGGAATGACGCGCCTGTGCTGCGCATAAGCAACAGGTTTAATTATGAAAATCAGACAATTTACACCCAGCCAAACGGCTCTGGCCGTCGCCATAGTTCTGGCATCCGGTACCAGCTCTGTGTTGTATGCACAGGAGCAGCCAAACGCCCCTGAGGCTCAGGACAAAAAAGTAGAAGTAATTCAGGTCAAAGGCATTCGTGGCAGCTTGATCCGCTCCATGGACATCAAACGTGAATCCAATGGCGTGGTCGATGCCATTTCGGCCGAAGAAATGGGCAAATTTCCCGACACCAATCTGGCTGAATCTTTGCAGCGTATTACCGGGGTGTCGGTCAGCCGTGCCAATGGTGAAGGCAGTCAGATCACTGTACGTGGTTTCGGGCCGGATTTTAACCTTATCACCTTAAACGGCCGGCAGATGCCCGGCACAGGTTATACCCGATCATTCAATCTGGAAAACCTGTCCTCTGAAGGCGTCAGTGCCCTGGAGATCCAAAAAACAGCACGGGCTGAAAACCCCAGTGGCGGTTTGGGGGCAACAGTCAACATAGTCACCACCAAACCACTGGCCAATCCGGGTCAGCATGGCTCAGTCTCCGCCAAAGGTATTTATGACAGCTCCAATGTCAAAGGCGACGATGTCACCCCCGAACTGGCTGCCGTGTACAGCAACACTTTTGACGATGAACGTTACGGTATCGCCTTTTCATTTTCGCATCAGCAGCGGGATTTTCAGAAACAGCAGGCCAATATTCAGGGCTGGCAGGCCAATGTGGCCTTGCCTGAGCTGGACCCTGAATTTGCGGTGGATCACCGGCCTGCAGGTGCAGACGGAGAGAAGATCGGCAATTACTACTTTCCAAAAGATATGAACTACGGCATTGAGGACATTGAACGGGAGCGGACCAATGGTCAACTGACCTTGCAGTTTGCTCCGGTCGACAACTTTGTTGCGACCCTGGATTACACCGCCAGCAAGGCGGTAACCGGCAGTGAAAGTATTGGCTGGGGCATTTGGAATGAGTTTGGCGGCAATATTAATGCGTATGAGCTGGATGAAAACGGCACAGCCGTCTATGCCGATATTGGCGGCAATGACGGTTCTTTCACCGCCAACCGGGGCACAACGGAAATTGACGCAAAGTCCATTGGCCTGAACCTGGATTGGACACTCAACGACGACTGGCAGTTTGCGCTGGACTACCATGACTCAGACAACAAAGCCGACAACGGTGCAGACCATGGTCTCGGCAGTCAGGGCCAAATCATTCTTGGTTCAGACCAATTGATCACCAAGTACTACGATTACCGAACCGGCGAGGTGCCCCAGGCCTGGATCCTGTGGAAAAATGGCAGCAATGAATTAAGCCCAGGTGAAATTGATTCCAACTTCAGTCAGTTCACCCATTCCCCCGGCGAAACCACTATTGAGCAGTTGCAACTGAACGGTCAGTGGACCAACAACGATTTCAACATTCCGCTGGTAAACCTGAAATTCGGTGTTGCGCGCACGGAACAAAGCATGGGCGGCCATTCGGGCTGGAGCGGTTTGCGAGGTGGCCCAGGCTTTAACCCCGCCTACCCGCAGATTTTTCCTGACAGTATGTTCACGCTGCACAGCACCGCCGGTTTTCTGGATCAGTTTTCTATGGGCAGCCTGAATCCACATTACTACTACAGCTACGATTTTGACGAAGCGCTGTCCCGCCAGCTGGCCTTTCTGACAGAAGAGGTCATGGGAGCGGATGTCTATTCGATTGACCCTTATATTGACGGGATTGACAGCGAAAGCTATGTGGAAGAAGTCACCAGCAGTATTTACCTGCAATCCCAATGGGATACTGAAGTTGCCGCCATTCCGCTGCAGTTCAATATAGGAGTCCGTTACGAAGAAACCGACGTGACAAGTACAGTGCGCCAACGTGTAGAAACCCAGGTGAACTGGGAAAGTCCATCGGAATGGATCACTCACTATCAACAAGGCGGCACCGACAACTTCCTCGAGCAACAAGGCCGGCATGATTTGTTACTGCCGATGTTTGATCTGAAAGCCGACCTTTCCGATGATCTGGTGGCGCGGTTTTCCTGGGGTAAAACCATTACCAGAGCCCCACTTGGTTTGTTGGCCGGAGGCCGCGCTCTGAGTGGCAGCCCGAAGCCTGGTTCGCGCAGCGGCAGTCAGGGTAATACCAATTTGTTGCCTTTTGAATCCACCAACCTTGATCTAACACTGGAGTATTACTACAGCGAAGGCAGCTATGCAGCGATAGGCTACTTTCGCAAAGACGTCGATAATTTTATTCAAACCACCATTACAGAAACCACCATAGAGGGTTTGCATGACATTCTGAATGGCCCACGTTACCAGCAGGCGGTCAGGGATATTGAGGCCCGCGGTGAGCAAGCCACCAGTACCGCCATCTTCGAACAGATGCTGGCCAACGGTGCCGGTAATGCGGAGGGTAAAATTGAACCTACCGCAGCAGACCCGTTGATCGTCTGGCAAATCAGCCAGCCAGCGAACACAGATGCCAAATCGGTCGATGGTTATGAGCTGGCGATTCAGCATCTGCTTGGTGAGACCGGCTTTGGCATAGGCGCCAACGCGACTTTTGTTGACGGCGACGTGGAATTTGATGTGTACAGTCTGCAACAACAAGCGCCTTTAACCGGCTTAAGCGATTCGGCCAACCTGCAGGTATTTTATGAGCAGGATGGCTTGTCCGTAAAAGTTACGTACGCCTGGCGTGATGAGTACCTGATAGGTGTAGGTCAGTCACAAGGTTCAGCAGATGCACCACCGCAGTTTGCTGAAACTTATGGTCAGTGGGATTTAAGTGTGAACTACGAGTTGACACCAGAGCTGACCGTCTTTGTTGAAGGGATCAACCTGAATAACGAAACTGAACGGGGTTATGGCCGCTTTAAAGAGCAGTTCCTGTTTGCCCGTCAGTACGGACCACGCTATTCAGTGGGGGCACGTTACCGTTTCTAACGGACGGGAAGTGAACTGCAGAGCCCCTGTTACAGGGGCTCTGTTATTTTTACCTGTTACTTACGAACGCCTTCAACCACCAGATCCAGATAAATAGTCTCGGATGCTGGGCCTAAAATGTTTTTAATGCCAAAGTCGGACAGCTTGATTTCGGTGGTGCCGTGGAAACCGGCGCGGTAACCACCCCATGGATCGTTGCCTTCCCCTGTTTTGCTGGCAGCAATGGTGATTTCTTTGGTCACACCATGAAAGGTAAAATTGCCCACCAGGTCAAACTTACCGTCTGCTTTGGGCACCACTTTGGTGCTGCTGAAGCTGGCTTTCGGGTAATTGTCTACGTGCAGGAAATCAGCGCTGCGTAAATGCTTGTCACGTTCGGCGTGGTTGGAGTCAACGCTGGCCGTATCGATTTCCAGCTGAATTTTAGCATCCGCCAATTTGGCCGCATCATAACTGAATGTACCTTTAAAGGTATTAAAACGACCATGAAGCCAACTGTAACCTAAATGGCTGACTTTAAAATTAACAAAAGCATGAGCGCCGCTGGTGTCAATTTCATAATCTGCGGCCTGTAAAGCCGGGGCCATCATCACGGCAGACAACAGAGTTGCCAGAATTAACTTTTTCATTGGTTTATTTCCTCATTTAAGTTTGAGCTGAGCATACGTTTTAACGTCAGGTCTTTATCTACAAAATGGTGTTTAAGAGCCGCCAGCGCGTGCAGCACAACCAGTGCAATCAGGCTGTAAGCAGCCCACTGATGTACCAGACCAGCCCGATCGGCTTGCTGGTCAAACAGTTGTCCTAATGAAGACAATTCGAACCAGCCAAACACTTCAATGCCGCGTCCATCCGCTGTTGAAATCAGATAGCCACTGCAGACAATCAGTACCAGCAACAGATACAAAGCAGCATGAGCAAGATGACTCGCTTTTGTGACCGCCTTGCTGTGACCGGAGACTGGCTCTACAGGCCCGTTGTTCAACCGCAGCAGCAAACGCCAGAGCACCAGCAGTGCCAATACCAGCCCGACGCTTTTGTGCCAGAATGGCGCAGTTTTGTACCAAGGGCTGTAATAGGTCAGCTCCACCATCCAGAAACCGGATGCAAAGAGGCCAATCACCATCAGGGCCACTATCCAGTGCAGGCTGATTTGCAGCCGGCTATAACTTTTCATAACAGACCTTCAGTTAGTTCAGTGAACTCAGCTTATCGTTTCGTTTTTCGAATTAAAATAGCTAAAAATAGCTAATTTAATTCAATTTTTTAGAAGCAAATACCCCAATGACTATTTTTACAAGCAAAAAAAAAGGAGCCTTACCGGCTCCTTAGTCTGCTGAGGTTACTGCTCAGAATTGAACTTTGCCATCGCGGATATGTTGTTCACCACGGCCTTTCGCCAGCTCAATCTGCTTCTGACGTTCTGCAAACGAAGCGCGTTGTTCGTCGGTAATTTTGTCATGGCAATGCGGACACCCCAAGCCTTTCACATACAGCGGAGATTGCAGATCCTGCGGTGACAATGGCATACGACAGGCATAACACTGATCATAACTGCCTTGCTCCAGACCATGTTTTACCGCAACGCGTTGGTCAAAGACAAAACACTCGCCCTGCCACAAACTGTTCTCTTCCGGCATTTCTTCCAGATACTTCAGAATGCCACCGTCCAGATGGTACACCTGTTCAAAGCCCTGCTCCTTCAGATAAGCCGTTGATTTTTCACAGCGGATCCCGCCTGTGCAGAACATCGCCACTTTTTTGTGTTTGGTTTTGTCCAGATTGGCCGCCGCCCACTGTGGAAATTCGCGAAAGCTGGTGGTATTTGGATTAACGGCATTCTTAAAGGTACCTATGGCCACTTCATAGTCATTGCGGGTATCCACCAGAATGGTATCCGGGTCGGAAATCAGCTGATTCCAGGCTTCGCCTTTGACGTAGGTCCCCACTATGTGGGCCGGGTCGACACCTTCCACCCCCATAGTGACAATTTCTTTTTTCAGTTTGACTTTAGTGCGGTAAAAGGCCTGTGTCTCAGCAAAAGACTCTTTGTACGACATACCAGCAAAGCGGCTGTCATTGGCAAACCAGTCACGCATCGCGTCTATGCCTTCACGCGGGCCACAAATGGTGCCATTAATGCCCTCTTCGGCCAGCAACAAAGTGCCTTTCACCTTATTCAGAACCAGGTGTTGATATAAGGAGTCACGCAGCTCCTGATAGTCAGGCAAACGAACGAATTTATACAAAGCGGCAACAACAAACATCAGATTTTCCTTCTGCAAAAACCGGATCGCAAATCCGGGGCAAAAAAGCGGCCGCCATTATAACCAAGCCGGCTTCAGACGCAAGCCGGACGACGTAGTGCGGTCAGTGCAACAGCTCCGGGGGAAACTGCAGTTCAAGGCTATGCTGGCCATCTGTGATCAGTAACAACTCCCCTTCACGCCACACATCCAAATGCATATGACCTTTGAGCATGTCGCAAAATGCCAGCAAGAGTTCATGCGCCAGCACAGTGCAGCTCAGATTCGGAAAATGCTGACGATAGGCCCCTTTGGTCTTTCGGTAATCCTGTTCGTCCAGCATCAGCAATACATGTTTTGCCTGATGGCTGGCGCGCTGCACAAGCTTTTCATCCAGCGCATCCACAGCACACCAGAGCTGCAGTTGGCTGTATTGGTCTTCAACAAACAGATCCGGACTTTTACCCCGGCCATCTTGCCGTGCTATTTCAGGGGAGAGCTCAAACAACGACAAATAAGCCAGCATGCGGCGGGCAAAATGTTCTGCGCTTTCGTCCCGGAACGGGGCCAGATAGCAGGTAGTTTTGCGGTAATAATGGCTTTGCTCTGAACTGTAATTCAGATCAAGACGTACCACTTTGGTCGCCAGTTGCATACAACCTCCGCTCTGGCTTTATGTCTTTCTGAGTGTAGTTCAGAACGCCAGATCGCGGAAATTGCTGCATAACGAATGCCAATACAGCTGGCAGAAACGACAAAGGCCCCGCAATGCAGGGCCTTTGTTTCCTTTAATTCGGTGGATTATTGGCCTTTGGCAAAAAGACCGATTGATTTATCTTCCATCGCTTCGCGATAACCTCCGAGCCATTGGCACCTGGCATCGAGGTTTTGGTAAGGGCAATTGTCTTTAGAACGACCAGTGACAGCAGCGCGATAACCCTGGGCGTGGGCTCTTTCTAAACGATCTCTTTTCTGTCTTTTCATAATAGAGTCTTCCTCGATCTGATCTGATACAAGCAACTGGCGTTGCTAAGTTATAGATAGTCGAGCAAAGAAAAAGGTTCCAGCGCATTAATTAGGTTGATGGGGTTGACAAAAGATAACAACCTGAACTGCATTGCAATTTGATGGCAAATTTTTTAAATATTTTTTATGGAAAGGGCAAAAAAAGAGGCGGGTTCATACCCGCCTCGCTTGTTCTCAGGCTGTACGGCGTCGCCACCAGGCCAGTGGCGCCAGCAGCAGCATGAACCAGGAGGCCGTACCGCTCTTACGCTCATAGCTTTCGTCATCGTCGCTGCCGGAGCTACAGTCATCCACAGTGCCGTTTGCTACAGGTTTCAGCACTACAGTACGGGCCACACTCTCCATTACCGGATTACCTGCGCTGTCACGTACCACTTCACCTAAAGAATCACGGCCTTCGACTGATTTCACCACTGTCACAACAATTTCATTGTTTTCGTTGATGTCGCGGGCATCAACCACGTTGTAACCGTGGTTACAAGGCAACAGTGTATTTAAATCGGTAAAGGTGCCGGTGTTGGTGTCGTACAAAAAGCCGACCTGGCGCCGGGTAGCGGTATCGGATAAAAATACTTCAGCAGCTCCTACAACCAAACCATTGTCATTAATGGCGGTTGGCGTAGTGCCTGAACTGACGAAAAAACCATCCGGATACTTGACCGTGTTTGTGTTGTAGTCAAATACAAACATCTTGCTGCGAGTGGTGCCATTAATGCTTTTATAGGCGGTTCCAACGACAATATTTTCGTTGTTAATATCAACAGCCGAACTGCTGATCCATTCCAGCGGGTCCACGACAGGTGACACTTCGCCCTCATGGAATACGGTCGCATGCACCTGGTTATAAATGTCCCGGGATTTGTCGGTGTAAGAGGAGTAACCGACAGCGACACCATTATTATTGACCGATAAAGCACGGCTGAGGTACGTCAGGCTGACGCCTTCTTCATTAATTTCTGGCCCTAAGAAGCCGTACTGAACAGGAGCACCAATTTGACCTGAACTGTTCAGTTGCCAGACCAAAGCCCGTTCAATATAACTCCCGGCATAGTTTGCCTGACAAATAGCAACAGGACGGGTGGCACCGGTACAGCTTTCTTCAATCTGCTCTATCACACTCTCGCTCATACCAACACTGCCAGAACCCGCAATGTAATTATTGCCACTGATTTTCTGCGCAAAGGAGAAACCACCACCATGGTCAGTGTAAGGGATAGGCAGCGCCTGCCGGCTGCCGCCGTTCACCAAATAGGCTTGCTGGTAAGGGTTTTGAGGGACCCACAAAGTCACAGTCTCAGGAGACGGATTGTCATCTGTGGCAGCTGGCGTGAAGTCCTGTTTCTGATACACAGGGCTCGCCAGTGCTATCGCATTGCCAAAATTGTTGATGTCGTACAGGTACTCACGGCTGGTCGGCACTGCGCCCTGCTCACGGATTTTGACCTGTTGGCCCGCATCGAAATCAAATGCCTGTACATCACCAACACGCTGTACTTCGTAGTTGATCGGCGACATAAAGAAGCTCAGTAACTTTGAGTTCAAAGCCGCATTAATATTACCAGTCCTGATGTTTTCAATTTCTTCGGTCGTAAAGGAACTGGTGACAGTGTCTGATTCCAAATCCAGTGCGTCCAGATCAAAAGGCTGGTTATAAACGTAATTCGCTGAACCGACGATGTCGCCATTGTCGTTTAATGCATTACCAAACTGAGAGCGGACTGTGGTGATTTCAGGCAATTCCTGCACCTGATAAACAGCCGCATTGGCTGAAGCGGCAAAGGCCGAAAGTACAGCTAAAACAACGGGTGATAATCTCATTCGGGTCCCCTGACTACGAATTCATGGCTTCTAATTGTTCCCAACGCTCATAAGCGTGCGCGAGCTTCGACTCAGCCTCGTGCAATTGGTTCAATGTGGCCTGTGTACTGGTGGCATCTTGCCGGAAAAACTCAGGATCGTTCACTTGCTGCTGTAAGCTGGTAATTTGTGCATCCAGCTCTTCAATCAAGGCAGGTAACTGCTCGAGTTCACGTTTTTCTTTGTATGATAACTTCTTAGCGCCAGCGGATGAAGCCTGAATTGGTTTTTCTTCCTGCTGTTTTGTTAATTTCTGTGGCGCTTCCGTCAATTTTTGTTGGTTCGACTGGCGTTGTTGGTACGCCAGCACATCTTCATAATCACCGGCTATATCGACAATACGGCCCTGACCGGCAAAATACAGAGAACTGGTCACTGTATTGTTGACAAATTCCCGGTCGTGGCTGACCAGCAGCACTGTGCCCTGGTATTGCTGCAGAATATCCTCCAGCAACTCCAGTGTTTCCACATCCAGATCGTTGGTCGGTTCATCGAGGATCAGTAAATTGCTTGGCTTCGCGAATAAACGCGCCAGCAACAAGCGGTTTTTTTCACCGCCAGACAAGGCCCTGACCGGAGTGCGGGCTCGCTCAGGCGCAAATAAAAAGTCCTGCAGGTAACTCAGCACATGCCGGCTCTGGCCGTTTTGGCTGATTTCCTGTTTGCCGTCAGCAACGTTGTCCTGCACAGTCGCATCCAGGTTCAGCTGCATCCGGTGCTGGTCAAAATAAGCCACTTCCAGATTGGTGCCGCGTTTAATCTGGCCACTGCTGGCCTGGTAATCGCCCAACAGGGTTTTGATCAGGGTGGATTTGCCAACACCATTCGGGCCAACCAGGGCGACCCGATCGCCGCGCATCACCAGTAAGTCGAGGTCTTTAATCACCACCTGACCGTCAAAACTGACATTCAGACCTTGAGTTTCAAACACCAGCTTGCCGGATTTCTGCGCCTGTTCAATGGAGAAATCCACTTTGCCTTGTTGTTCTACCCGGGCGGCCCGCTGCTTACGCAGCTCTTTCAGCGCCCGGACCCGTCCTTCATTGCGGGTCCGGCGGGCTTTAATGCCTTGGCGGATCCAGACTTCTTCTTCGGCCAGCTTTTTGTCAAACAGCGCGTTGTGCTGCTGTTCTACGTCCAGCGCCTTTTGTTTGCGCTCCAGATACTCGGCATAGTTGCCAGGATGGGAGGTCAGCATGCCGCGGTCTAAATCGATAATGCGGGTGGCCAGGGCCCGGATAAAAGCCCGGTCGTGCGAGATAAAAATAATGGCGCCTTTAAATTGCTTTAAAAACTGTTCCAGCCACTGAATTGCGGCCACGTCCAGGTGGTTGGTCGGTTCGTCCAATAACAGCACATTGGGTTCTGCCACCAAAGCTTTGGCCAGTGCCGCCTTGCGTAACCAGCCACCGGATAAACTGGCCAAAGTCGCTTCCGGTTCCAGTTCAAACTGCAGGCATAAATCCTGAATACGGCTTTCCAGCGCCCAGGCATTACGCGCATCCAGCTCATGTTGCAAGTTGCCAAACTCTCGCTGCTCAGCGGCAGAGGCATCGGCTAAACAGTCAGCCAACTGGTAAAAACGTTGCAGTTTGGCCGGTAAATCACCGGCGCCTTCCCGGATAAAATCCGCCACTTTGACATCAATACGGGCTGGCGGGTCCTGTTCAAGACGAGCCACCAGCACATTGTTTTGCCGCACTATCTGGCCATCGTCTAAATTTTGATGCCCGGTCAGCAATTTCAAAAAAGATGATTTGCCCGCACCATTGCGGCCAACCAGACAGACCCGCTCTTCGCTAAACAGGCTGAAATCAACATGGTCCAGAATGGGGTGAGTCCCGAAGGCCAGACAGGCCTGCTGAAAACGTATCAGTTCCATAACACTCTACTTCGTTTGCCGGACAAAACTTTGCAGCTCTGCCAGCGTAAAAGGCCAAAATAATTCCCGCTCTGCGTCCACCAGTACCGGAATATGCACCCGATAACGCTCAAACAATGCCGGATGGTCAACAATATCCAGCACCTGGCACTGCTGCAGCACACCTGCCTGCTGCAACAAGGCCTGAGCTTCGTCACACAAATGGCAACCCCAGGTGCTCATCAGTTGCATCAGGCATCTGCCTTGGTCAGTTCAAAGCAGACATGGATATTGGGGTTGCGTTTAAAATCTTCCGGCAAACTGGCCGCGCTGATGTCTTTACAGGACCAGCCTGCCTGCTGCAGCGCTTCACTGTCTAACTTAAAGCGGCGTTTGTTGTTGGAGAAGATCACTTTGGCCCCAGGGGCCAGCACACGCCCAATCAGCGTCAGTAGTTTTAAATGGTCACGCTGCACATCCCAGGTATCTTCCATCCGTTTCGAGTTGGAAAAGGTGGGTGGGTCGACAAAGACCAGGTCAAACTGGTTTTTGCAGCTTTTCAGCCAGTCCAGCACATTGTCCTGCACAAACTGGTACTGTTTTCCAGTCAGATCATTCAGTTCAAAATTGCGCTTTGCCCAGTCCAGATAGGTATTGGACATATCCACTGTGGTCACTGTTTTGGCACCGCCTAAAGCGGCATGCACAGAGGCAGAACCTGTGTACGCAAACAGGTTCAGCACCCGTTTACCGGACGACTGGCGCTGAATCGACAGCCGTGTAGTGCGGTGGTCCAAAAACAACCCTGTGTCCAGATAATCACGCAGGTTGACATAAAATTTGGCGTTGTATTCGCTGACCACTTTGTGTTGGCCTGTGCGGTTCAGTGCCTGGTACTGATCCTTGCCTTTTTGTTTTTCCCGCACTTTTAAAATCAGCTTGTCGCTTGGGATCTCCAGAATACGAGGCGTCAGGTTCACCACATCAAACAGGCGTTTCTGCGCAATGTGCTCATCAACATTGGCCGGAGCCGCATATTCATGCACCACCACATCGCCGTCGTACCAGTCTACCGCCACGTTGTATTCCGGAATATCCGCATCATACAAGCGGTAGCAGCTGATGCCTTCGCGTTTGGCCCATTTTTCCAGTTGCTTCAGGTTTTTCTTTAAACGGTTAGCAAAGGACTCGCTTTCGGCAAAAAACAGCGCTGGCGCTGAACTGCTGCTTTGCACCTGCTTTTCGGTCAGATCAAATAAGGTGAAGTCACAATCCAGCGGGCCATTGCTGAATTTATAGGTTTTGGTACGGGATAATTTCAAAGCCCGCAATAAATCGGGGCTTGACGTAATAATGGCCAGACGCCAGCCCTGGTAAAACTTTTTTAAACCAAGCGCAAAATCGGCGTATACCGGAATAAGCGCAGGCATTTCACTTAAACGTTCACCATAAGGCGGGTTGGTCAGCACCACGCCAGGCTGCCCGGCGACCGCTTCAGTCAGTTGGGTCGCATCGGCAAGGCGAAACTCAATAAAATCGGCCACTCCGGCGGTTTCGGCATTTTTGCGGGCTTTTTGCAAGGTGCGCTCGTCATTGTCACTGCCAATAAACAGGCAACCATCGGCAATGGCTTTGCGAGCACCAAAGGCTTCGGCACGCACTTGTTGCCACAAGGTTTCCTGATGCCCAGGCCAGCGTTCGAAAGCGAACTCGATGCGTTTTAACCCCGGCGCCATATGACGGGCCATTAACACGGCCTCAATTAATAAGGTGCCGCTACCACAAAAAGGATCATACAAGGGTTGGTCAAAATTCCAGCCTGATCTTTTGATCAGTGCCGCCGCCAGGTGTTCTTTCAGAGGTGCCTGGCCCTGTTCTTTGCGGTAACCACGTTGGTGCAGTGAGGGGCCGGAAAAGTCCTGCAGAAAATGGAAAAATTGTTTTTCCAGCCGGACCTGAAAACGTAAGTCCGGGTCTGTGCGGTCCACGTCCGGGCGTTTTTCATACTGTTGGCGGAACTGGTCGACAATCACGTCTTTAACACGCTGTGCGCCATACTGCGTATTGTCGATGGTTGGGTGTTTGCCGACACACTCGACGGCAAAACTCTGATTCAGCCGCATTTGGCTGGGCCAGTTCAAATGACTGGCTACCTGATACAAATCGGCGTCAGCCGTTACAGGCTGAGAAGACAAGTGCCGTAAAATCCGGGTCGCCAGGCGTGACCATAAGCACAGCTGATAGGCGGTCTTCAGTTCCGCATTAAAGCGAACCACACCTATCCCCAGCTTAATGACTTCGCCGCCCCATTGACGGACTTCGTCCGCCAACAACTCTTCGACCCCTTTCGAGGTTAACGCCCAGAATTCCAACATAAAATCTGCCTGTGTCAAAAACGGCGCACAGTATAGCAGAACAGTTTCAAACTGAGGCCTATGTTTTAGGTTCCAGCATGTTCTTCAGCGGTGCGGCTGCGTACATCCCTATCAGCATACAGGCCACAAATACCACAGCTTCGGTATAACCTGCCCCCACCAGCACCAGGGCCGGACCAGGGCAAATACCTGCCAACCCCCAGCCAATACCAAACAAGGTACTGCCGATCAGCAAGGCTGGCGTGATTTGGCTGGCTTGTGGCCATTGGAAGCTGTCTTCAATCATCGGCTTAGTGCACCGACGGCTGACAGTAAACGCCAACATGGCCAGTGGAATTGCTGCCGCCATAACCAATGCCAATGACGGGTCCCAGGCCCCTGTGATATCCAAAAAAGCCAACACCTTAGCCGGGTTAGCCATTCCCGCCAGTAGCAATCCGACGCCAAACACCAGGCCGGCAATAAAAGCTGCACTGGCGGATTTCAAAGCCTGTTTCATGGCGCCACTCCTGCATTACCCAGCACCAGCACGGTCAGCATAGCCGTCCCCATAAAGATCAGCGTGGCGACCACGGAACGTTTAGACAGTCGTGCCATACCACAGACCCCATGCCCGCTGGTACAGCCTGATCCGAGCTGTACCCCTACCCCAACAACCAGGCCAGCCACAGCCAACAGCCAGCCCGGCGTCTGCAGCCTGATTTCAGGCAAGGGGGCAAACAGCTGCCAGGCGACAGGGGCAAGCAGTAAACCAATCAGAAACGCCAGTCGCCACCACTGGATCTGTGATATTTTTGTCAGTAAGCCAGCACAAATACCGGAAATGCCTGCAATCCGGCCATTCACAAGCCAGAGCATGGCAACAGCGGCCCCTATCAATGCGCCCCCCGCCACCGACGGCCAGGGTGTAAACGAACTCCAGTCAATCATTGGACATACCTCATATTCATTTATGGAATTAGCTTATTCACAAAAGGAATATAAAGCAAATTCATCCACGCTGAATTCAGCAAATTTCAGGCACAAAAAAACCAGCATAAAGCTGGTTAGTTTGTTGGTTGCGGGAGCCGGGTTTGAAGCTACGACCTTCGCCAGGGTTTAGAATGAGGAGCCCGGCGAGCTGACAGGCGGTTCCAGCTCAAACATTGTGGCCAACCTGCAAATTTCAGACACAAAAAAACCAGCATAAAGCTGGTTAGTTTGTTGGTTGCGGGAGCCGGGTTTG
>NZ_JBBIQL010000030.1:0-32907 GCF_037442345.1 Rheinheimera sp.
AAATCTGCCGGCACTGCCTTCGAAGGTTCGAATCCTTCCCCCTCCACCATCTTCCTTCTGTGTTTTTTTTTGTTGTATCCTCTTGTTTAAAAACTGACTCTTTACGCAGTGTTTCTGAATTATTGCTTGCCAAAAGCTTACATATTATCAACACTTGCCATAGTTCTTTGTCTGGGTTTTGCTGAATGCCGTATAAAACTCTGGAAAATCTTCGGGTTCTGATTGTTGATGACCAACGCCCTTTCCAGCTGTTGCTCAAAGGTATTTTGTATTCGATGGGGGCCACCAATATTGCGTTTGTTCAGACCGGCGAACAGGCGTTGAGCAAATGCAGCCATATCCCTTTTGATGTGCTTTTTGTCGATTACAATCTGGGCTCCGGAAAAAACGGCCGGCAGTTACTGGAAGATTTGCGGGAAAAAAAGTTACTGCACCCTGCCGCCATTTACATGATTGTCACAGGCGAAAATCATGTGCCTATGGTGATAGGTGCTGTTGAAATTGAACCTGATGATTACATCATTAAACCCTTTTCTCAAAGCGTGTTGCGCACCCGTTTGCAGAAAATCCAGAACCGTAAAGCTCAGCTGGCCCCTATTTATCAGGCTATGCATGACGAACAACCCGAACTGGTCATTGAAGCCTGTAAACAGGAACGGGCAGCTGGCAGCCGTTATCAGAGCCTGTGCACCCGCATTCAGGCGGAAACGCATCTGAAACTGCAGCAATACGCTGACGCGGAAGCCCTGTTATCCGAAGTGCTGACGTTTAACCGGCTGAACTGGGCCTTGTTATTACAAGCCCGCCTCTGTTTTGAACAGAAACGCTATGAAGAAAGCCTGGAGTTCTGTAACGAAGCCATAGACACCAACAGGTTTTTCGCCGAAGCCATGGATTTAAAAGCCCGCAACCTGATTGCTCAGGGCCAGTTGGAAGAAGCCATGGCCATCGTGACTCATGCCGTCACTATTTCCCCTTTTTCCGTCAGCCGGCAGAACCTGCTGATGGATGTCGCCCGTGAACTCAGCGATTTGCCCAGCCTGGTAATGGCGAGCAAGCAGATTTACGAAATCACCCGACGGGCCGCCCGGCAGGAAGTGATCCACCTGCTGAACTATATCCGCACCGTCATAGACGCAGCCACCCGCAGTGAAGAAACGACCCAACGGAATAAGTACCAGCAGGAAGCTTTACTGGCCCTGCACAGAGCAAAACGCGAAGACACCGTGATCCGGGATTTTGATTTTGAGCTGTTTGAGAGCTTGTGCCAGGCGCGGCTGGAGTCGTTAAGCGGTCAGCAGTACCTGGCCAAAAAAACCTATGCAGAAGTTGCAGGCCGGGTTGAAGCTCAGTTAACAGCTGAAGCCGACCCTGAGCAACCAGACGAACTGCCCCCGCCACCACACAGCACGGCTGACGCCATTTTGTTGTTAAACCAGATAGGTGAATACGAACAGGCACTGGCTCTGACTGAACGCCTGCAAAGTTTCAGTGGCGTGGTCGACCCGGTGTTGCAGAAACTCTTTGATGAACAGCAACAACGGGTGGAGCAACGTCGCGTTCAGTTCCAGGAACTGAACAAACGAGGCATTCAAAGTTACAAGGAAGGCAACTACAGCCTGGCACTGCAGCTGTTTGAGCAGGCACTGGATGTGGCCCCGATGAACACGGGCAGTGCCTTGAATCTGATCCAGACCGGCATTCAGATGATGGCCGATCCAAAGCTGAAGAAACCCATTGATTTAGTAGAGAAATGCCGGAAAACCTTCAGGATAGTCGACAATATGCCGCTGCCGGAACATCATAAAGAACGCTACACCGAGTTACTGAATCAGTTTAATAAACTCAAAGAAGAAAAACGCAGCTTCCGTTGAAGAAGCTGCCTTGGTTCCCTCAATAGTCCAGCGCCTGCTGAATATCCTGCAGCAAAGCACTGGCTCCAATGCGCATAGTGGCTGCAGTCGCCAGCTGGCCGGTCAGCTCTTCGTACAGGCTCAACAGCCGCTCAGCAAATTCAATGGTGCGCACACCGCCGGACGCTTTAAAACCCACCACACGGTCAGCCGCAGCTATGGCTGTTAACATAATACGGGCGGCGTCTTCGGTCACACCCACAGGTACTTTACCAGTGGACGATTTCACAAAATCAGCGCCACTGTCGATCACCAGTTCAGTGGCTTTGCACACCTGCTGTGCCGTCGCCAGCTCACCACTTTCAATAATAATTTTCAGCAGCACATCACCACACTCGGCACGGACCTGCTGCAAAAATCCGCGCACTTCCTCCAACTGACCTTTCAGCAATTGGCGGTACGGCAACACACAATCGATTTCATCCGCACCTGCGGCAATGGCGGCTCGGATCTCTTGCCGCACCTGTTCAACCGGCTGGTCGCCTGATGGAAAATTGACCACTGTGGCGACAGCACAACCGGCACCGTATTGCTGTAACAGCGAACGAACCACGCCAATATAAGCTGGGTACACACAAACCGCTGCGGGCTGCACTGCCCCTTGTGCCGCCAACTGCGCCTCTAACCATTGCATCACCGCAGTTTCATTGTCTTGCTCATTTAATCGGGTTAAGTCCACCAGCTTGGCCAGCTGCTGCAGACGTAATGGATGTGTCATACCTTGGTCCACTGTTGATAAAGGGCGCTGCGCGCCTCTGGTTTGTATTCAAAACGCCGGATTAAAGCAGAAAAGCCCGGTGCCGAAAAGATGATCACAAGGGGTAACGTGATCAAATGCAACTATTTGTTGGCAGCGGCGGAATTTTTTCGATACAGCAGAGTCAGAGCCAGTATCTGGATTTCATTTCTCCCTAAGCAGTATTTTTAGCCGGCATGATGCCGGCTCTCTTTTTTGTTCAGGCTTTATGTCAGCTGCATCCAGTGCTGGTTCTGCCTGAGCCACAACCGGGCTTTTTTGGCATCCGCGTTATGGGCTGCCACCAGTTGCCAGAAATCCGGGCTGTGGTTCATATGCTGCAGGTGAGCCAGTTCGTGCACCAGCAAGTAAGTGCAAATCCAAGGTGGGGCCATCATCAGCCGCCAGTTAAACTGCAGCTCGCCTTTGCTGTTGCAACTGCCCCATTTGCGTTTAAAGTCACCGCTTTGTATGGCCTGATAACGCAACCCCATCGCAGCCGCCAGGCCAGGCGCCTGGGCGTTAAACCAGAACTCAGTTTCAGATGCATAAAACTGCTGCACCAGTTGTTGCATCCAGCGTCGCTGGTTGACGGCTTTATTGCGGCTACTCAGCTGCAGCCACAGGGTATCCCCTTCCAGGGTCCAGGCATTCAGTACGTCTGTCACCACTTTAAGCTGCAACCGGCGCCCCAGATAAGGCAATTCCCCCAGACCAAGCCAATCAGGAACTTGCGGCAAAGGTGCTGATAAATGCTGCTCCACCCAGGCTGATTTTTGCTGAATAAAGGCTTCGATCTGACGCACAGACATGCCAACCGGTGCAGCCACCCACAGCTGGCCTGCTTTAATCTGCAATTGCAAAGTGCGACGTCTGGCAGAATAACGTAACTGATAAGCGGGTACGGCCACGTAACTTTCACCCCTAAATTCGACCGGCAGAGCTTAAAAGCTCAGCGGCGCGAGTGCAACTGCAGTTTTCGCGGCCGCCGACAAAATGCTAGTATGGCCTGATGCGTCCCTTAGTCCTTATTGGGTTGATCTTTCTATGAAAATAATCTCGTTTAACATTAACGGCCTGCGCGCCCGCCCCCATCAGCTCGAAGCTCTGCTGGCCAAACATCAGCCTGATTTTGTTGGCTTGCAGGAAATCAAAGTGCACGACGATGAATTTCCGCTGGAGGAGATGCTGAAATTTGGCTACCAGCTGTATTATTTTGGCCAGAAAGGTCATTACGGCGTGGCGGTGCTCAGTAAGCTGCCTGCCGAATCCATGTTGTATGGCTTCCCAACCGACGGCCCGGATGCGCAGCGCCGGATGCTGATTGGCAAATTTAAGTTGGCCAATGGCAAAACCCTGACCTTATTAAACGGCTATTTTCCACAGGGCGAAAACCGCAGCCATGAAACCAAGTTTCCGGCCAAACAAAAATTTTACGCCGACCTGATGCAGTACCTGGAAACCCATCATAGCCCCGATGAATGGATAGCGGTGATTGGGGATATCAACATTTCCCCGCTGGATCTGGACATAGGTATTGGTGACAGCAACGCCAAGCGCTGGTTAAAAGAAGGCAAATGCTCCTTTTTGCCGGAAGAACGCGAAATGCTGGGCAAACTGAAGGCCTGGGGCCTGGTCGATACCTTCCGGGCTTTGCATCCGGACGCCACCGCACGTTACAGCTGGTTTGATTACCGCTCCAAAGGTTTTGATGACAACAGAGGCCTGCGCATCGATGTGGTGATGGCCACGCCGCCTTTGGCAGCCTTGTGTGTCGAATCGGATATCGATTATGAAATTCGTGGTTCAGACCGGCCTTCCGACCACGCGCCCGTCTGGTCCAGGTTTAAGCTGGATTAATGCTGCTGTTCACCGCCCTGACTTTGCTGGCCGGAGTCTTACTCTGGCTGGACAAGGCATTCTGGCGAGAGCTCAGACAAACCCATCCGCCCTGGCCACTTTATGGAGCCTGTTGCTGTGTTCTGGCGTTGTTATGGCAGACGGACGCCGCAGTGTTACAGCCCCTGTCGGTGCATTTTCTTGGCCTGACAACAGCACTGCTGCTGTTTGGCCTGAGACTCGCCAGCCTGCTGGCGACGCTGGTCTGTGGTTTAGGGTACCTGCAGTTGGGGTGGAGCCTGGAGCACAGTCTCTGGGTGCTGTGCTGCGCGTTTTGGACCTTGTGGCTAAACGCCTTGCTGGTCTGGTGGGTCTATCAGTTCCTGCCCAGGCATTCATTTGTCTATTTATTTGTGGCCGCCTTTTTAAACAGCGCTCTGGCTCTTTGCCTGTTTTTACTGCTCAAAGCCTTGCCATTCTGGCAGCAGTACAGCTCAGCGCAACTGATTGACAGTTACCTTCTGTTCATTCCTCTGGCGGCCTTACCTGAGGCGTTGCTCAATGGCATGGCGATGACACTCTTTGTGATTTACAAACCAGAATGGGTAAAAACCTTCTCGCAGCGCCAGTACCTGGACCCGAATTAAGGTTATAACCACTGCCGGATAAAGGCACTGTCCAGTTGAGCAAAGGCCTGTTTCAGTAAACGCGCCAAGTCAAAGTAGCTGGGTTGTCCCTGCAGGGTTTTGGGTTCAAGCCCAGACTCCTGCATTTTTTGCCGGACCTGATGATACCAATGAGATAAGGATGGCGGAAGCCGGGTTTGTGCACGTTTGCCAAGCCAATAGAAGCCTTGCAGAGGCATAGAGAGAATGGCCAGCATCAGGGTCAGGATCATCGGCAGCTGAGCAGCGCCCAACTGGCTGTATTGCACCCAGGCCCCGCAGACTGCCACTACCGGGCAGACTTTTTGAGCAAATAAGGTCAGTTTAATCACCTTATTTTCAACAAAAATTGCATTGAGCTCCGCGCTCAGTGGCCATTCTTTGCTGTACAGGTAACCATTTTTGCAGGTCATTAACCAGAACGACATGGCAAGTTCTCCGCTTAAGGCTGGGAATGAGGACGGCTGAGAGGCTCAGACCGGCACGGTTCAGGATGTACACCTTATCTATATCGGTGAAAACTCACCAAAACTCAATGCTTTTGCGCTGATTTTTTTACTTTTCCCAGCCACCAGCCAGTTTCTAACATAAATGAAACATTCATTAGCGACCTCTGGAAGCGATTTCATTTCAGTTCCGGGCAAAAAAGATGTTTTTCTTCGACCTTTCATTTAGTTTACTTACAAATGTCATTAAACAAAATTTGTGCCATCGATTAATTTATTTAAAATTCATTAAGTTAACAAAGATAAACAGAATAACACACAAAGTTATCCACAGATTCTGTGGACAACCCAAATACAGTAATCCCTTAGCTCCGCTGAATTTCGCACTAAAATTAACATCTATTTTTACCATCTTTGTTCTAAATAACTCACGAACTCTACATTTTGATCAATCTTCATCAAGTGACTCTTTTGCCACCGGTGTATTTCACCCGGTGTTATTTTTCGCTACTATCTGAAACCATGTATGAGTCGTGTTGGTAAGGCCAGCCTTTGTTCAGTCGGATCCAATGGGTTTCAGCGTTAGACAGCTCTTTATCCCTGCGTCTGAAAAGCCCGGTGCATGGGCATGCCGGACCATGCACCGCAGAAACACCATCGCTGTTTGCCAGCGGGCTGGCCGGTGATGGTTTATGGCTGGAACTTAGGGATAACCAGATCCTGGCGCCTTTTTCTGCCCGGTTCAGCCGCAGCAACGCAACAGGCCAGCAATTGTGCTGGCGTCATAGCAGCGGCCTGGTGATGCAACTTGATTTTCCACATCACACCGCACAGCAGCTGGGCCAGGGATTCGTCTGGGCGGTGCCGGAGCAGACATCGGTCAGCGCAGGCCAGCTGATTGCTCAATTTGACCTTGGCCTTCTGGCGCAAGGCAACACACCTCTGGGGGTGATGCTGAAGTTGCATCCTCACCCTAAAATCAACCGGATTTATTGCCGCGCCGGCTATCATCGGGCTTTTTCTGATGATTTGCTGGCGCTGGAGCTGAGTTCTTAAAAGGATACAACTGCATGATTCTGCTGTATGGCATCAAAAACTGTGACACCATCAAAAAAGCCCGCGCCAGCCTGGAAAAAAACCAGCGGCCTTATCAGTTTTGGGATTACCGGGCGGAAGGCCTGACCGCAGAGTTGCTCGACAGCTTTTGTCAGCAGCTGGGCTGGCAGGCACTGCTAAATACCAGGGGCACCACCTACAGGGCACTGCCTGACAGCGACAAAGCCGATATGACAGAACAGAAAGCCAAACAACTGATGCTGGCTCAGCCTGCGCTGATTAAACGACCTGTGCTGGTGCATCAGGGCCGTTATTTACTCGGCTTCTCTGAAGCCTCGTATCAGGACTTTTTCACTGCTGTTGCGGCGAACTAGGAGGCTGTATGCACCATGACGTTTTGGCCTTAACGGAAGAACTGATCCGCCGTCCTTCCGTCACCCCGGAAGATGCAGGCTGTCAGCAGTTGATGGCCGACCGGTTAAAAGCCGTAGGTTTTTCCATTGAATCGATGTTCTTTGAAGACACGCTGAACCTTTGGGCCCGGCGAGGCACCGGCAAACCCTTGTTTTGTTTTGCCGGTCACACCGATGTGGTGCCCACAGGGCCTTTGGAGCAATGGAGCAGCCCGCCCTTTGCCCCGCAAATCCGCGATGGTTACCTCTATGGCCGTGGCGCCGCCGATATGAAAGGCAGTCTGGCCGCTATGGTGGTGGCCACTGAGCGTTTTTTAAGTAAACATCAGACGCTGAAAGCTGATATCGCCTTTTTGATCACCAGCGACGAAGAAGGCCCATTTATCAACGGTACCAAACGGGTGGTGGAAGTGCTGGAAGCGCGGCAGGAAAAAATAACCTGGTGCCTGGTGGGTGAACCCTCCAGCAGCCACACTCTGGGCGATGTGATTAAAAACGGCCGCCGTGGCTCTCTGACCGGGTATCTGACCGTCAAAGGAATTCAGGGCCATGTGGCATACCCGCATCTGGTGGACAACCCTATCCACAAAGCCGCACCGGCTTTGGCTGAACTGGCCATAACCGAATGGGATCAGGGCAATGCTTTTTTTCCGGCCACCAGTTTCCAAATTTCCAATATGCACGCTGGCACCGGTGCCACCAATGTGGTGCCAGGCGAAGTCAGCCTGACCTTTAATTTCCGTTACAGCACCGAAGTGACTGCGGAGCAGCTGCAGCAACGGGTACTGGCTATTCTGGACAAACACCAGCTGAAGTACGAGCTGAATTGGGTGCTGAACGGTCTGCCCTTTTTAACCGACAGTGGTGCGCTGGTTGCAGCCGCCGTCAAGGCTGTGGAGCACGTACAGGGCATCGCCACCTCACTGGAAACCACGGGGGGCACTTCGGATGGTCGCTTTATTGCACCAACCGGCGCTCAGGTGCTGGAGCTGGGTCCCTGCAACGGCACCATTCATAAAATTGATGAGTGCGTGCGGGTGGACGACCTGGAGTTACTGGCGCAGATGTACGAGCTGATCCTGGAACAACTGGTGGCAGCCTGATGAACCAGGCGTCCGGCAGTTTTCAGTGGGATACCCCGACAGTGCTGGCGCTGCAGCTGACCGGTCGCGATGAACGCCACCTGCAGAGCCTGGACGAACGGCACAGGTTAACAGCAGCCACAGCCCGGGCTTTTCTGGCAATGCAGCAGGCCGCAGCGGCGGACGGCATTGAACTGGCGCTGCTGTCCTCGTACCGCTCTTTTGCTCAGCAGCAACGGATTTGGCTGGCGAAATACCAGGGCAACCGCCCTGTGTTTGACAAACAGCAGCAACAGCTTGATATGGCCAGGCTGGATGCTGAAGCGAAAATCCGCGCTATTTTGCTGTATTCTGCCTTGCCTGGCGCCAGCCGCCATCATTGGGGCACCGACTTTGATCTGTATGATAAAGCCGCTGTACCGGCCGATTATCAGGTGCAGCTGCTGGACAGCGAATACAACAGCGGCGGCCCGTTTTACCCACTGCATATATGGCTGGAACAGCATGCGGCTGACTTTGGTTTTTTCCGCCCGTACCGGCACGACACCGGAGGCGTGGCGCAGGAACTCTGGCATCTGAGTTATGCGCCTGAAGCTGTTCCTTTACTGAATGCTTTTGAACTCTGGATGCTGCAGCAAGCAATAGAACAAAGCGAATTGGCGGATCAGCCGCTGCTGCTTGCATTATTGCCTGAATTGATGCAGCGTTATGTCAAACGCATTTGTCAGGAGTGGTGATGACCCTAACCTTCTGGTGGGTATTGGTGCTGGTGCTGGGAATAGTCATAGGCA
Source organism: Rheinheimera sp. (assembly GCF_037442345.1). Classification (GTDB taxonomy): domain Bacteria; phylum Pseudomonadota; class Gammaproteobacteria; order Enterobacterales; family Alteromonadaceae; genus Pararheinheimera. The sequence goes on from NZ_JBBIQL010000030.1 coordinate 8,942, forward strand.
ACCTTTGGCTATTGCGAACCAACAAAGCTCAGGATGAAAAGTGGCGGCAGCACCAGGCGCAACGGGACAAAAACCAGGACGGCGCCACCACAGGTACAGCGCTAACCAGCACAGTCACGCCTGCCGCCAGCCCGAAAAAAGCGGACGCGAGCCCAACCGAGACAGACGCAGCGGGCTCCGATCAGGGCGGCTCAGGCGCCGATTAACCGCAGCTTTGCATTACCCCACCAGCCGCAGCGGCAGAGGCAGACCTGCCATGCCAGGCAGATGCCGTAACCAGCTGTGATAAATCTGGTTGGCACACTGATGCAACTGCGCCACTTTTTGTTCCAGCTGATGCTGGATTTGACTGACAGACTGCACCGAAGGTAAATGCTGATACCGCTGCAAAACCGCTTCATCCTGAAGGCACCACTGCCGGATACTGTCCGCTGTCACTTCCAGATGGGACTGCAACCCCAGATGCGGGCCGTAGACAAAGCCTTTGTTCAGGCAATACTGACCAAATAACAGCCGTCTGGCCCCAGCGGGAATTTGAAAGGTTTCAAAGTGCCAATGAAACATCAGCACGTCCTGTTCAGCCCTGAGCAGGCATTTTGCCTGTGCATAGGCTGTCACTCTAACTTTATCCCACCCTATTTGAGGCACCGCATTGGGCCTTACTGACGCGCCCAGCGCCTTCGCCAGTAACTGCCCGCCAAAACAATGCCCAAGCACCGGCTTTTGGCGCTCCAGAGCGTCTTTTACCAGCTGCAGCTCTTTTCGGATCCAGGGCTGCTTGTCATTGACACTGCGATCGGAGCCCAATACCACCAAGGCACTGAAATCCTTGCTGCTTTGTGGCGGCATCTCCCCTTGGTCAACCCTGAACAGCTGATAAGGGCAATCACACCATTCCAGATACTGCTGCAAATACGCTGGCCCTTGAGCACTGTGGTGCTGACACACAGCAATGGGTTTGATTCGTCTGAACATCATGTCTTATCCGTTATGAACACGGCTGAAATGATAAAAAAGTTGCCTGCAAAAAGACTGTCAAACCCACAGCCCGCGCAGTAAAAAGATCGTAAATTTGCGTCGGGAAACCAACCCCAATCAGGGAAAACCGGCACTGTGAGCGCACCGCAGCAAGAATTGAAGCTCCTGATGTGGCCTCACAGAGGACGCCCCCAGGCAAACCAACCGAAGGACAGTACTGGAACAGAGCCGTCAGTTTCAAGTGCAGGCCCTGGCAAAGACGGAGCAAATCAAGCGGGAGTCCAGAGCCACACTGCTGCAGCAGTTTGAATTTGAAAAAGCGGAACATCAGCTGGCTGACTGACTTCAATCCGGCCGCTCATACTGCCGGATTGAAGTGCGTTGCCAGTCAGCAGTCTTCAGCTTTCATCGGCTTGACGATCAAAGCTGGAAAAACCTTTTAAAAAACGCTGCAGCTGATCTTTCAGGTTGGGTGGCACCCCCTGAATAATCAGCAGGTCGCGGTCCATATCGTATTTCACCCGCTCCCCCAGATGTTTTTGCTCAAAACTGATGCTGACCCCCCCACCGCTGCCTGCGAACTTCACCAGGGTTTTCAGCTCTTTCACATCCACAGGGAACTGGTCAGGCACCGCAATATTCTGTTCAGCGCAATAATGGCTGAATGCACGGGCGTCGTTGCTGTCGATGGTGCTGGACAGCTCATCCAGATGCACATCCAGGCCTGCTTTGGCCTGCTCTTCACAGTACTGATACACCTGCTTGCGTACATCGGTTTTTTCACTGGCATCGTAATCGCTGGCGGCCAGGTATTCTTCCACTGAGGCCAGTACCATTTTGCTTTGATCTTTGGCCACTATGCCCTCTTCACAGCCTAAAAAGTCGAGGAAAAAATCGGCCACTTTGCGTCCGGCCCGGCCACGGATAAAGGAAATATACTTTTGTTGCTCCGGGCTGCTTTGGTATTCAGTCAGGTCCAGCCGTGCCGCCAGCTGCATACGGGCAATATCCAGGTGGCGGTCGGTCGACAGCTGCAAATCGGCGGTGACACTGAAATGGTCCTTGCTGCCCAGCAAGGTGACCAGCAGGTATTCACTGGCCAGGTAGCGGTAATGGCAGAATACGAAATAACCCGACTCCGGGATCTGGTGCTGTACCAGCTGCAGTACCAGCTCCTGCGTGGCATGTTCGGCCAGTTGCAGATAAGACAACTCCTGCTGCTGCCAGCGTTCCAGCGGCTCCGCCAGACGGCTTTGCTGCTCAGGGTGAAAGCTGGCATAGCCTTTGGCCGGCTTGCCATTGTAGGCCAGATGCAACTGTTCAATTAAATGCGCCACTTCGGCCGAAACCGGCACCAGCGCCTGACGAAAATGCGCCTTAAGCTGGTCATTTTCCTGACTCTGAATAAAATTGATAGCCAAATGAAGGACATCGACGGACATAAGTTTTCCTGTTCAGCGGTAATTCTGCTAGTATTCCCGGCTGTTAACCGGTGTTTTAAGCAAGAGATAGACATGCCGATTGTATCAAAGTATTCCACAGACCAGATTGAAAAAATCGTCAACGCCTTATTGGATGAATTACGCCAGCAACAGGCCACCACAGAGCTGAGTCTGATGTGTCTGGGCAACAGCATCAGCCATATCATCAATACCCATGTTCCTGCCGCGCAACGCTCTGACGTCGCCCGTCAGTTTGGTCAGGCGCTGCTCGACGCTGTGTCAGGCCCGAAGTCGTCTTAATATGGTGCTGGAGCAAAACCTGTCGCTGGTCAGTAAAGTCAACCGTTTACTGAACTGGGGCCATTGGTTCACCTTCTTTAATACCCTGCTGGCGCTTGGGGTCACCAGTGCCTTCTGGCTGGCAGAACCGCTGCCGGTCACTGCAGCGGGCTGGCTGTATCTGGTCAGCAACTGGTTGGGACACACTGCTTTTTTGTGTTTTTTATTTTTTATCCTGAGCATCTTTCCTATCAGCCTGGTGTTTCCGTACCAGCGCCATGTGCGCGGTATCGCCGCTGTGCTGGCCACAGCAGGGCTGGTGCTGCTGATTTTTGATGCATATGTTTATCAAAGCCTTGGGTATCATGTCGGCAGTGCCTCCAGTGAACAAACCATCGAGCTGCTGCGCCAGCAGGTGGTCACCAATGCCCGTAACTTTGTGCTGATCACCGCCGCCGTCGCGGCACTGCTGCTGGCAATTGAATTGACACTGTCCAATTTTTGCTGGAAAAAAGTGCAACGCCTGCAGCACTCGGGTTTTGGCCGCCCTTTGCTCGCCCTGTTTTTAGGCAGTTTTGTCTTCAGCCACAGCCTGCATATCTGGGCCGACGCCCAGCTGAAATTTGATGTGACCAAACAGGACAATGTGCTGCCGCTGACTTACCCGGCCACCGCCAATACCTTTTTAGCCCGTTATGATCTGCTGGATTTACAGCAACTGAAACAGGACAAAGCCGATCAGCTGCAGACGCAAAGCAGCTGGCAATCCCTGCAACCCTTGAGCTGCCAACTCAGTGCCCCTGCGGCTTTCCGGATTTATGTGGTGCCCACGCTCAGCAAGGAACTGCAGCTGGCTTTACAACACCAGGGCTTTGCCAGCAGCGACCAGCATTTTGCGCCGGTCGACCCACAACTTGCGCTGTTAAACCTGGTGTATGGCCAGCTGGAACTGGCCGACAATCTGAGCCTGCTGCAGCACCCCCCCGCCTGGCTGGCGCAACAACAGAGCATCCGGGTTGGTAAAACCGGCCACTGGCCAGCCGAACTGAGCTGGTTAACGGCCTCCTCCACGGCAGAACAGCCACAACTGCTGTTTGTCGAACAGCCAGAGCAGCTGCAACAACTGCTGCACAGCGATGAAGCGGCGCTGGTGCTGGCACTGACCGCCAGCCACCAGCAACTGCTGCTGGCCCCTGCGCCATTACTGGTACGCTGGCCGGGTTGGCCTGACAAAAAACAACAGGCCGTGACCCAACATCTGGATTTGTTGCCAAGCCTGTTATTTAGTGTGGGTTGTCGCAGTAACTGGCCAGGTGATGCGCTGCAGGAACCATCAACCCTGCCAAAACTGAACCTGACCAAGCATCAGCTGATCAGCTTTAAAAAAGACAAAATGACTGTGGTGCGGGATGATGGCAGTTATGGTGTCTGGTCTGCCGGTACGCTGGTGCCACTGAATGAAAAAATGGATTTACCTATGCTGACCGACGCCCTGAAGCGGATTAAAGCGCCCTGATCAACAGGGCATTTTTTTAATTGATACTGCGGGGGGCCTGCAGCAAGGGGCTGCGCCTGCCCTGAAGTTCCAGTTCGGCTAAATGAAATAAATTGGTGTAGGCCAGCGCGGGTGCCGCTTTGCCAAAGGTCTCGACAAACGCCAGCCGGGCCTCCTGCATTAAACGCCCGGCCAGTTGATCGTAGGCCGAATACCCGTCATAACTCAGCGGTTCGTCCAGTGACGCCAGGCCAGACTCACGCTGGCGCCGGATAAAATAGTTCAGCAGAAACTCGTATTCTTTCACATCCAGCCAATCGCGGCAATCCAATCCCATCGCTTTCACCTGTTCTGACGTGCGGGTACAATCCGGAATTTATGCCATTAAAGCACAGCTTTCACCACAACAGCTGAATTGTGCCGGTAAAGCAGGTACACTAACGGCCATTTTTTCCGGCAAGCAATCATTTATGGCGCTCAAGGCGACAGTACACAAAGCACAATTACAGGTGTCGGATTTAAGCCGGCACCATTATCAGGATTACCAGCTGACTCTGGCCCGCCATCCGTCTGAAACCGAAGAGCGGCTGATGTTGCGCCTGCTGGCGTTTGCCCTCTGTGCCGACGAACAGCTGCAATTTGGCAAAGGCATCTCAGACGACGATGAAGCAGCGCTGGCGATAACAGGCCTGGACGGCCAGTGCCAGCTGTGGATTGAACTGGGGCTGCCCGAAGAGCGGCGCTTGCGTAAAGCCAGCCACAAAGCCAATCAGGTATTATTGCTGGCGTATGGCGGCACTGCGGTCAGTAAATGGTACCAAAGCGAACAGAAAGCGCTGCAGGCTTTGCACAACCTGAGCATTTTTGCCATCAGCCCAGAACATCTGGCGCTGCTGCAGAGCTTTTGTGACCGCACCATGCAGCTGCAATGCACTATTAACGAAGGCCAGATCTGGTTCGGTACCAGCGTTCGCACCGAACAACTGGCCCTCAGCCGGGTGAAAGCCGCCCGTAACGAACTTTTTATTTGGGAGGCCGAATGTTAGCCCTGGGTACTTTAAACCGCTTAACGGTAAAAAAGCTGGTCGATTTTGGTCTCTATCTGGATGGCCTGAGCTGGGGGGATATTTTATTGCCCAAGCGGTATGTGCCAACAGGCGCCGCTGTGGGTGATGAGCTGGAGGTATTTTTATACCTGGATTCGGAAGACCAGCTGATTGCCACCACAGAAACGCCCTTGGTAATGGTCGGACAGGTGGCGCAGCTGAAAGTGGTCGCCAGCACCAAAGTCGGGGCCTTTTTAAACTGGGGCCTGAAAAAAGATTTATTGGTGCCGTTCAGTGAACAAAACCTGCCACTGCAAACCGATAAATGGGCCCTGGTGTACTGCTATGTTGACCGCAGTAACCGTATTGTTGCCTCCACCAAACTGGATAAATTTATCGGCAAAGAACCTGCCCAGTACCAGGCAGGTCAGGCCGTCAGTTTTATCGTGGCTGCGCGCACCGACCTGGGGTACAAAGTGGTGGTCGATCATCAGCACTGGGGCCTGCTGTACAACAACCAGGTGTTTAAACCGCTGCGTATAGGGTACAAAGGCACAGCTTATGTACAGAAATTGCGCGACGATGGCAAAATTGATTTGTTGCTGGATAAACCCGGTTATGAAAAAACCCAGCAACTGACCGATCTGATCCTGGCGAAGCTGCGCAAAGCCGGCGGCACGCTGCCGCTGTCCGATAAAAGCAGTCCGGAGCAAATTGCCGCCGAGTTTGGGGTCAGTAAAAAAGTGTTTAAGCAGGCCATTGGCGCTTTGTACAAGGCGGGTTCAATCCGCATCGACGCCGATCAGATCGCCTTAACTTAACCAGCGTATCGCCTCGGCAGCAGGCACAGGGCGCGAAAACCAATAGCCCTGGCCTGCATCGCAACCCAGCAGTTTCAGCAGTTCACACTGGTTCTGGCTTTCAATGCCTTCGGCCACGACCTGTAAATCCAGGGTTTTGGCCAGAGCGATGACGGTATTAATGACCGGATTGTCCTGGATCTTTGGTTTTATACTGGCAATAAAAGACCGGTCAATTTTCAGCACATCCAGCTTAAATTCGTTCAGGTAACTCAGGCTGGAATAACCGGTGCCAAAGTCATCCAGCAGCACCTTCACGCCAGCCGCACGCAGCTCTTTTAGTGAGGTACGGGCCTGACCGATATTTTCAATCAGCGCCCGCTCGGTAATTTCTATCGCCAGCCAGCAAGGATTCACCTGGGCACAGGCAATCAGCTCCAACAGCTCTGCGGCAAAATTCGGTTCAGAAAAGGCCGACCCCGACACATTGACACTGATATAACAATGAGCAGGCCAGCCCACCTGCCAGGCCCGTAACTGCGCCACGGCCTTTTGCAGCACATAGCGGTCTATGCGGCTAATCAGCCCCTGTTGTTCGGCAAAAGGAATAAACTGGTCCGGTGCCACCCACCCCTTTTGCGGATGCGGCCAGCGGATCAAGGCTTCAAATCCCTGCAATGTCAGATGGTCCAGCGCAAAAATCGGCTGATAATGCAGTTCAAACTGCTGCTGCGCTAAGGCTGTTTTAATGTCCTGGTCCAGCTGGAATTCTTCACTGTCCTGCCGCCCCATATGGTCCTGATACAGCCGGAATAACCCCCGGCCATCCTGCTTCGCCTGGTACATTGCAATATCGGCACGGCGGATCAGTTCCCCTGCCCCGGTTAAACCTTCCCTGGCGTTGGTCAGCGCGATGCCAATACTGCAGGAGCTTTGCAATAAATGCCCGGCCACCAGGATAGGTTGCTGCAAACTGTCGCAGATACGCTGAGCCACTTCGGTGACATCCTGCACCGAACCGACATCTTCCAGCACCACAGCAAATTCGTCGCCCCCCAGTCTGGCCAGTGTGTCGGACTGACGCATACAGTTCTTCAGCAGCCGGCCCACTTCGACTAAAAAGGCATCGCCCACCGGGTGGCCCAGACTGTCGTTGACGGCTTTAAATCTGTCTAAATCCAGATACATAACCGCCAGTTGATTGGCCGGGAAACGTTGCATCCGCTTAAACGCCTGCTCAATCCTGTCCAGCAATAAACTGCGGTTTGGTAACCCTGTTAAGGCATCATGCAACGCCTGATGCTGCAACCTTTTCTCAGAGAAAACCCGTTCCAGCGCATTGGAAATATGTTGGGAGACAAAAGTCAGCAGCTCCAGATCCCGCTCAGAATAATGGATATGTGGCATATAACTTTGCACCACCACGACACCACGGATGGTGTCACTGCCGACAAAAGGCCCCCCCAGCCAGCACTCTGGTACTGAACCGTAAATACGGATCTGATGCGCGCGGTCAAACTCCAGCATTTGTGCTTTATCGATCAAAAGCGCCTGGTTGGTTCTGAACACATAACCGGTCAGACTGTGCTCAAGCACGTCTTTACCAAAGGCCTGGTTGGGATCAATTTCGTCGTCTTCAGTGTCCGCAAAATAAGGGAAATGCAGCAACTCCGTCGCATCGTCATACAAGGCGATGTAAAAATTTGGCGCATAGATCAACGAGTTAACAATCTGGTGCAGACGCTGATAAAAACCGGAAAACTCGTCGGCAAAACTGGAAAACGCAGCAATCTGATACAGTGCTTTTTGCAAACGTTCCGCATATTCCAGCTGACTGACCGACTGCTCCAGCCGCTGCAGCATTTGCGCCTTGCGTAATTTGCTGGCAAGAATGGACGCAACTTTTTCCAGCACCTGCTGATGTGCGCCCTGAAAAAAACCCAGTTGCGAATGTTCGCAATCGATCACACCAAGCAGTTCGCCCTGGTCCAGTATAGGCACCACCAGCTCAGACAAACTGGGGAAATAATCCGGTACATAATGGGGATCCTGCCGGGTGTCGTTCACCAGTACTGAGTGTTTCTGCCGGGCGGCATACCCCACCAGGCCTTGTTCCAGACTGAGCTCAGCCACCCCAAGATGGACAGGTAAATCCCGGGTGCCACTGCCCGCTTTGCGTTTTAACAGCTGTGTTTTCGCATCAAAAATGAAAATAGCGCAGTCGACAAAACCCAGACCAGCCACCACTTGCTTGGCAGCATAATCCAGCACTTCATCCGGATTGGATAAATCATGCAGTTCAATCGCAAACTGATTAATCAGCCGCAAATGGTGGTTTTCCTGCTGCAGCCGCACCAACTCGGCGGTGAGCGGATCAGGGGTTTGGATCTCAGGCTTCTGGCTGGCCACGGTCGTCTTGGACTCTTCTACTACTCAGACAGCTCTGTTATAGACGAGGCGAAAACTGAACGCAATCAAAAAATTTTACACTGTGATGACAGCCTGCCGCCTTAATCTGGCCCAGTAGAAACCGTCAAAACCTGTGGCAGCCGGGCTGATCGTCTGTTCCTGCTCCAGCACAAAGTCAGGTCGTTGCTGTAAAAACCACTGCACCTGGTGCTGATTCTCTGACGGGAAAATGGAACAGGTGGCATAAAGCAACTCACCTCCTATGGCCAGCATTTTGCTATAGCGGCTTAAAATATCCCGTTGCAAGGCCTTGAGTTCAGCCAGACGCATCGGTGCCTGCCATTTGGCATCCGGATTACGCCGCAACACGCCACTGCCACTGCACGGCACATCCAACAACAAAAAGTCGGCTTTGTCGGCTAAACGTTTAATGGTTTTGCTGGAGCTGATCAGCCGGGTTTCGATATTGCCCGCCCCAGCCCTCCGCGCCCGTTGCTGCAGAGTGGCCAGTTTCCACTCCTCGACATCCATTGCCAGCAAACGGCCTTTGCCTGCCATACGAGCCGCCAGCGCCAGACTTTTGCCGCCTGCGCCGGCACAGGCGTCAATCACCCGGGCAGCTGGTTTCACGTGCAGCGCATCGGCTACCTGCTGCGAGCCGGCGTCTTGCTGTTCAAACCAGCCTTGCTTAAAAGCGCGGCTTTGAAACAAAGCACAGTCCGACAGAATTTCCAGTGCTGTTGGCACCCCAGCCACCACGCGACTTTCAATGCCTTCGGCCAGCAATGCCTGTTGCAGCTCAGAGGTGCTGATTTTCAGCCAATTGGCGCGGACATAACGTGGCGCCCGTGCCCACAAGGCTTCACGCTCAAGGGCCCAGGCATCCCCCAGTTCCTGTTGGCCCAGTTGTTCCAGCCAGTCCGGGCAGCCCTGCAGAATGTGGGCTGGCAAAGCCGCAGCCCTCCCCTGTAATTCCGTCAGATCAGGCAACAGTTGGCCATACACTGAATAGCCGTGCCAGCTGGCCAATACAGCCCAGACCTTGGCTGGCTGTTCAACAAAACGACAGCCGGCCAGTGCTTCATACAGACTTAAGCCACGCATCAGTTGCTGCGCCAGCTGAACTTGATTTGCCTGCTCTTTGACTGAGTATTTTTCTGTGGCAAAGAGCGCAGCCAGTGCTTTGTCCAATGGCTGCTGCTGACTCAGCACAGGCACTAAAACCTGACTCAGGCGTTCTGTCATTAAGGCGTGCATCTCAAGTTTCATGGTGGCTCCCGGCAAACTGGAGCGCGATCTTAGGTGGCAGCTCAGCCTTCAGCAAGTAAAAACTTTATCCGAAGCTTCAATCAACGCTGCCTGACCGCCTTAAACAGCTCCAATGTCCTCAGCCTGGCTTGGTTATGGTCCACCACGGGCGCGACATAGTCAGACCAGATCGGCAGTGGATGAGGCCAGTGAATTTGCGTTGTGGCTACATCGGCCAGTTCTGGCACCATACGACGGATAAATTCACCTTTTGGGTCAAAGCGCTCACTTTGAGTCACAGGGTTAAAAATGCGGAAGTAAGGTGCTGCATCGGTGCCGGTCGACGCTGCCCACTGCCAGCCGCCATTATTGGCGGCAAAATCGCCGTCAATCAGTTTGGACATAAAATACCGCTCGCCCCACCGCCAGTCGATATGCAGGTCTTTTACCAGGAAACTGGCCACTATCATGCGCAGCCGGTTGTGCATCCAGCCCGTCTGGTTCAGCTGGCGCATCGCTGCATCGACAATGGGATAGCCAGTTTTACCATCACACCAGGCCTGAAACCGCTGTGGATCATTCGGCCAGACAATCTGGTCGGTCTCAGCCTGAAAAGCTTTGTGCTTAATCAGCTGCGGAAACGCCACCAGAATATGTATGTAGAAGTCGCGCCAAATCAGCTCGGACAACCAGACTGCCGGGCCGGAATCGCCTTGGTTCAGGGTCTGGCCATGCTCCAGCTGCAGCCTGGCCACCACCTGATGCACCGAGATCACCCCAATGGCCAGATAAGCCGATAAGCCAGAAGTGGCCTCCAACGCCGGAAAATCACGCTTTTGCTGGTAGTCCTGCACCTGCGCCTGGCAATAACGGCGCATTTGCTCCAGCACCTGCTGCTCAGTCACAGGGTACGCCAGAGAACTGCCATCGCCCGGTCGCATCCCCGGCATCTCGATACGCACCTGCGGCGCTACCAGCTGAGGCGCGGGCCGCTTAGCCACCTGCACGCCACGCCCCGCCAGCTGCTGCAGCCAGGCTTTTTTAAAGGGGGTAAACACCTGGTACATTTCACCGCTTTTATTCAGTACAGAACCCGGCGGCATAAAGGCCCGCCTGTTACTCCAGTGAACGGCTTTCCCGTTCTGATGAAACAACGCTTCCACCTTGCGGTCGCGCTGCAGCTCACGCAGTTCATAGTCCATGTCGGCAAAAAGTGCCTGAGCTCCAGAGCGCAGTAACTGTTCAAAAACAGGCAGGCAGCTCGGATAATCATCCGCCTCCAACGCCAACAACGGAATATTCAGTTCGGACAACTCCTGTTCCAGCGCCCGCACCCGTCGGCGGATTAAATCCTGTTTGACAGGCGCCATATGGTGCTGCCGCCAGCTGCCCGGTGTCGCCATAAAGAGCGCCAGCACCGGCAAACCGGATTGGCAGGCCGCAACTAAGGATGGATGGTCATAAGTGCGCAAATCGTTGCGGTACCAGACCAGTACAAATTCAGCAGCAGTCATCAGGCTCTTAAACCCAGCTCATCCGGAAAGGGTTGAAAGTACACCTGCGCCTGCAGATACGCATGAGGCTGCTGGTTCAAATGGTGCTTTAGCAAGGTCAACGGAGCCAGCAATGGCAAATGCCCAAGGCGATAATGCTCAATCAGGTGCAGTAACTCCTGCTTGGCAGAAGCCGCCAGACGGTGTTTAAAAAAGCCAAGTAAGTGCTGCAATACGTTGGCCTGCTGCTTGCGGCTGGCCGTCTGTTTCAGTGCCAGCATCAGGTCGGTCAGGTACCGCATCGCCAGCTCCTCTGGCGCAAACAATTTAGCCTGCGCCACCAGGCGGCCCAGCTCGCGGTACGCCACCGGACTGTGGGCCATCACCAGAAACTTATACCTGCTGTGAAAAGCCACCAGCTTGCCGACACTGAATCCCGACTGCAGCAATTGTTGGTACTGATGACAGGCCCAGACCCGGGTTACAAAGTTTTCCCGTAAATTAGCGTCATGCAACCGGCCATCTTCTTCCACCGGCAACCAGGGGTACTGTTGCATCAGTTGCTGGGTAAAAACGCCGACGCCAAGTTTACCAACGGGAAAGCCAGTACTGTCTGTCACTTTCACCCGCTCCATACCACAACTCGGTGATTTGGCGCAGACGATATAACCCGACAGCGCTGCCATAGCAGGCAACGCCTTGGCCGTGCTGCTGCGCATCACCTCGGTGTGATCGATGGCGCCATCGGTACTGCTCACCAGACGGATTTGCTGATGAGTATCCAACTGCAGACGAATGGTTTCCCTAGGTGTCCCCATCCCCATCGCAACCTCAGGACAATAAGGCACAAAATCAACAAAACGACTTAATTGATCCGTAGCAAAAGGCAGCGCTTTATGGCCGCCATTAAACCTGACTTTCTGGCCCAATACACAGGCACTGATCCCGACCTGGATCCGCATAGACTACCCCAGCATTGTTTTGCTTGATTACGTACCGGGCCTTAGGATGGATCATCCCTGGCGGAGTAAAAGTGAGGCTGGCGCGAACATGTTGAAACTGCAGGTAAAAAAAAGCAGGCTTTCGCCTGCCTTTTTATTTGGTCTGGTGCGCCTTTTTGGCGGTCCCCACTTCAACCCGGCTTTTTAGTTTCTGGCCTGGTCTGAAGGTCACCACACAACGGGCGGAGATAGGAATGTCTTCGCCTGTTTTCGGGTTACGGCCTGGTCGTTGGTTTTTCACCCGTAAGTCGAAGTTACCAAAACCGGACAGTTTTACCTGGTCGCCGGACTCGAGCGCGAGCCGGATTTCTTCAAAAAATGATTCGACGATCAATTTGGAATCGCGCTTGCTGATGCCAAACTTGGTAAATAAACGCTCTGCTAAATCGGCTTTGGTAAGCGCCATTCTTAATCCCTCAACGTTGCGTTGAACTCTGTTTTTAACACGTCAACTACAGCTGTGATCACCTGTTGAATGTCTTTATCTTCCAGGGTGCGGGTTTTGTCTTGCAGCGTCAAAGCCACCGCCAATGACTTGTGGCCCTCTGCCACGCCCTGCCCTGTGTAGACGTCAAACAATCTTAGGTCAACTAATTGATTTCCGCTAACTTTTCTAATAGTAGCAAGGATATCTGAAAAACGCACATCGGATTTAACAACTATCGCCAAATCGCGACGATTGGCCGGATATTTTGATAATTCTTCAGCTAAAACAATATGTTTATCGCCAAAGGCTGTCAATTCCAGCTCAAACAGGTAGGCTTTGCCTTTAATGCCCAATTTGTTCTGTGCTTCAGGGTGCAAAGCACCGATATAACCAACTGGCTGACCGTTCCGGCTGACCAGAGCGGTCTGGCCCGGATGCAAGGCACTGTGTTCCCCTTTGCTGAAACTGAATTCGCCTGGTGCTGAGGTTAAGCTCAGTAAGGCTTCGACATCGCCTTTGGCGTCATAGAAGTCCACAGCACGTTCAGCAATAGCCCAGTGCTCGTTGCCATAGCTGCCAACCACCAGACCACCAATGACTTCCACCTGGCGTACGCCATTTTCCGCGGTCGCGTCCGGAATGAATTTCAGGCCGTATTCAAATAAACGGATACGGTTCTGCTGACGGTTCTGGTTATACAGAGCAGCTTGCAGCAGACCTGGCCACAGGTTCAACCGCATTGCCGACATATCGGCAGAAATTGGGTTTGGTAACACCAGCGCCTGTTGCTGCGGGAACAGCACCTGCTGTACTTTTGGATCCACAAAGCTGTACGTAATGGCTTCCTGATAACCACGGCCGACCAATACATCACGCAGACTGTGCACATCGATGCGGGCTTCACGGTGCTGGCTCATCGACAGCGCCGCTTGCGGAGCCACATTTGGAATATTGTTGTAGCCATACACCCGCGCCACTTCTTCCACTAAGTCTTCGGCAATCTGCATATCGAAGCGGTAACCCGGGGCAACAGCCAACCAGCCATCCGCTGTGGGGGTGACCTTCAGGCCCAGACGCTGGAAAATATCCAGCACTGTGGCGTCGGCAATATGAATACCGATCAGTTTGTCCAGTTTGGCGCGCGTCAGCGTAATTTCGGCCGCTTTAGGCAAGTGGCTTTCTGACACGGCTTCCACCACAGGACCGGCTTCACCACCAACAATTTGCAGTAACAAGGCGGTGGCGCGTTCCATGGCGGTACGCTGCAGCTCTGGGTCCACACCCCGCTCATAGCGGTGTGACGCGTCAGTGTGTAAACCGTATTGACGGGCTTTACCGGCCATTTTCACCGGGCTGAAAAAGGCACTTTCCAGGAAAATGTGCTGAGTCTCAGCGGTGACACCACTGTGCAGGCCACCAAAGACACCGGCCATCGCCAGTGCTTTCTGACGGTCAGCAATCAGCAGGGTGTCTGGCTTCAGCGCCACCTCGTTGCCATCCAGCAGGGTCAGCGTTTCACCTTCTCTCGCCAGACGCACGTCAATGTCGCCTTCGATTTTCTCTAAATCAAAGGCATGCATCGGATGGCCCAATTCGAGCAACACAAAGTTGGTGACGTCTACCACAGGATCAATAGAACGAATGCCACTGCGACGCAACTTTTCGACCATCCACAACGGAGTCAGCGCGCCCGGATTGATATTGCGGATCACCCGGCCCAAATAACGTGGGCAATGCTCAGGCGCCGACAGCACAATGGCTTTTTGTTCCGTGATGGTTGCGGCAACGGCCTCAATCACCGGCGCTGTGACGTCCAGCTGATTCAACACTCCCACTTCGCGGGCCAGGCCTAACAGGCCTAAACAGTCGGCACGGTTGGGCGTCAGGTCGACTTCGATGCTGACATCATCCAGCTTCAGATAGTCGCGGATATTGCTGCCAAGTGGTGCGTCGGCCGGCAACTCGATAATGCCCTCCGAGCTGTCGGCCATGCCCAGTTCCTGCAACGAGCACAACATGCCGTTGGACGGCTGGCCACGCAATTTGGCGGCTTTAATTTTGAAATCACCCGGCAGTACAGCGCCTACAGTGGCCACAGCCACTTTAAGGCCCTGACGACAATTGGCTGCGCCACAGACGATGTCCAGCAGCTCACCAGTGCCTACATCTACTTTGGTGACCTGTAATTTATCGGCTTCCGGATGGCGGCCGCATTCGACCACATGCCCGACCACCACACCGGTGAACTGGCCAGCAACGGCGTCAATACCGTCCACTTCCAGACCGGCCATGGAAATTTGTTCTGCCAGTTCGTTGGTGGATAACGCTGGGTTCACCCACTCTCTTAACCAGGATTCGCTGAATTTCATTGGTATTGCTCCTGCTTATCTGAACTGCTTTAAGAAGCGCAAATCGTTTTCGAAGAAAGACCGTAAATCGGTCACGCCATAACGCAGCATGGTCAGACGCTCGACGCCCATCCCAAACGCAAAGCCGCTGTACACTTCCGGGTCTATGCCCACTGAACGCAGCACGTTCGGGTGCACCATGCCGCAGCCCAGCACTTCCAGCCATTTGCCGTTTTTACCCATCACGTCCACTTCAGCCGAAGGCTCAGTGAACGGGAAAAACGAAGGACGGAAGCGGATTTGCAGGTCTTCTTCAAAAAAGTTATGCAGAAAGTCGTGCAGAATGCCTTTGAGTTCGGTAAAGCTGACATGCTTGTCCACCATCAGGCCTTCGACCTGGTGGAACATTGGCGTGTGCGTCATGTCGTAATCGTTACGGTAGACGCGACCTGGCGAAATAATGCGCAGCGGCGGCTGCTCCGTTTCCATGGTGCGAATTTGCACACCGGAGGTCTGGGTGCGCAGCATCAGCTTCGGGTTGAAATAGAAGGTGTCGTGGTCAGCACGGGCCGGATGGTGCTCCGGAATATTCAATGCGTCAAAGTTGTGAAAATCATCTTCGATTTCCGGGCCTTTTTTCACTTCAAAGCCCAGCTCACCGAAAAAGCTTTCAATACGGCGGATAGTGCGGGTCACCGGGTGCAAACCACCAGCGTCCAGGCTACGGCCTGGCAAAGTGACGTCAATTTGCTCTTTGGCCAGTTTTTCCGCCAGTTCAGCCGCTTGCATGGCATCACGCTTTTGGTTCAGCGCGTCTTGCACCTGCTGTTTTAATTCATTGATTTGCTGGCCAGCAACTTTGCGCTGCTCGGCATCCATTGCGCCTAAGGATTTCAGCAGCTCGGTAATGGAGCCTTTTTTGCCCATAAATGCAACACGCACGTCTTCCAGCGCGTTGATATCCTGAGCGGCAGCGACAGCCTGAAGGGCTTCGGCCAAGATGGCGTTTAAGTTCATGGTAATCCTCGGATCTGAGGTGAATCATTGCTGTAAAAAAGGCGCTTATAATACACCAGATTTTCGGGCGCTTCTAAGCCAAAACTGTGATTTTTTAAGCATTTGCCGCAATGGGCAATGGGTCAGTCAGAATTTCTTTCACAAAAGGAATGGTCAGGCGGCGTTGATGCACGATGGAGGCTTTGTCCAGCAGGTCAAGAATCCGCACCAGATCGCGGATATCCCGTTGCTGGCGGTTCAGTAAAAACCGCGCTACTTCGTCCGGCAGTTCCATACCACGCAAATGGGCTTTTTGCTGCAGCAGTTTTTGTTTGTCATCGTCCATCAGCAAACGCAGCTGAAAGCTGGTGCAGGCCTGCAGCCTGGACACCAGATCGGGCAGCTTGAAGCCCAATTCAGTCGGCGCCGCATCGGCGACAATAATCAGTACTTTGCCTTGTTCCAGCATGCGGTTGTACAGATCAAACACTGCCACTTGCCAGGTTAAATCGGTATCAATGGCCTGGATATTATCCAGACAGACCAGGTCTAACTCCTCCAGGCCGTCCAGAATCCGTGGGCTCCAGGCTTTGTAGTCATCCAATGACAATAACTGGCTGGTCAGGCCCAGTTCCTGCGCTTTGACACAGGAGGCATACAGCAAATGCGATTTGCCACTGCCGCTGGCACCAAAAAGGTAAAGCGGATGACGCGGTGCCGTACCACCAAGCACCGCTTTGATAGCCGCGACGGCGGGGCTGTGTTCAGCCCCGTAAAAGCTGTCGAGAGTTTCATCCTCTGGCAAAGTGACCGCCAGAGTGTACTGCACCGGCATCATCACTGCGGCACAAACCGGAAACGTAATGGCCCGCTGGCCATGACAGCCGGGGCGGCGGTCGACTGCTGTTGCTCTGCGGCCATTTCAGCTTCCAGTTCAGCAAACAACTGATCGGTACTGTCTGCACTGACCTGCGGGTCTGCCGGGCTGGATGGCACAGCATCCAACGTATCGCCCTGCAGCGGCTGGAAGCGTTTATCCAGCAACAGCGCATTTAAAAAGGTCTGAGCGTCTGACGCCAGCTGCAGTTTTAATGACAAGGCATCCGCCTGGCGCTCCTGCACCTGCACCCGCTGCACTGACAACATGCCACTCAACAGTTTTTGCACCTGCACCATCTGCACAAAGTTGGTCACGCCCTGCACCTGCAGTTCCACGTCTGTGGCTGCTGCCCCCAAGCGCACCGCATACTGCGCCGCCAGACTGCTGACCAACTGTTCAATAAACTGGCGGGTCGCCTGCACCGGATCAGCGGCAAGGATCTGCTGGCTGATCAGTTGTCCCTGTTCAAACCCCTGCCAGGTTAACCGTACTTGCCCTGCCAGCTCCGCCGGGCTGTCAAACAATAAAATCATGGTCTGGTCAGCCTGAAAATTCAGACTGGCCTGCTCTATCTGTAACCAGTTACCTGCCCAGACATCGTCCTGACTTAATGGGGCAGAAAACTCTGCAGCCGCAGAAGGCAGCAACCAGGGCAAAGCCCGCTCTGTGGCCTGTTGCTGTAATAATTGCAGCACAGGATGCTCAGCCCCCTGGATAAACTGACGGCTTTCATTCCCCTGTTCCACCAGCCAGAACAAAATGGCCGGCCGGCGACTGCCCCACACCGGTAGCTGCAGTGTGGTTAAAAACTGCTGAACTTTTTGCTCGTCCAGAGTCACCTTCAACAAGGGTTCAGGGCCCGCCACAGGTTCAAATTTTTTCAAATAGTTGGCAGCATTGCTAAGTTCCGCTTTGACAGCCCCCTGCTCCAGCACCGCCGGATTGGCGCTGACTTTTACCAGCACTTGTTGCAGCGCCAACTGTTGCCACTGGTTCTGGCTGACAGTGGCAGGAACCTGAGCTTCGTACAGTCCGGTGACTTCTTTGGCCTGCAATGCAAAGGTCAGAATACCGGTCAACAGAATGGTCAAAATCGAACGCATGCTTGTCCTCAATCCGTTTGCTGCATGGAAAAACAAAACCACCCGCAGGTGGTTTTGTCGCCTTAAACCAGTTTAATCCAGTTTTACACCGAGGCGATTCGCCACTTCTTCGTAAGCTTCCACCACGCCCCCGAGGCCTTGGCGGAAACGGTCTTTATCCAGCTTGTTGCGGGTCGCTTTATCCCACAGACGACAGCCGTCCGGCGAGAATTCGTCTCCCAGTACGATTTCACCGTTAAAGACGCCAAATTCCAGTTTGAAGTCCACCAGGATCATGCCGGCGTCATCAAACAATTTGCTCAGTACCGCATTGACCTGGAAGGTCAGCTCTTTCATCCGGGCCAGTTGGGCTTCAGTGGCCCAGCCAAAAGAACGCACATGGTATTCATTGACCATCGGGTCATGCAGTGCATCATTTTTCAGGAACATTTCGAAAGTCGGCGGGTTCAGCTCCAGACCATCCTGCACACCTAAACGGCGTACCAGTGAACCACTGGCCACATTACGGACCACGCATTCCACCGGGATCATGGTCAGGCGTTTCACCAGTACTTCAGTGTCCGACAACAGCTCAACCGCCTGAGTCGGAATGCCGGCTTCTTCCAGTTTTTGCATGATAAAGAAGTTGAACTTGTTATTGACCATGCCTTTGCGGTCTAACTGCTCAATACGCTGACCATCGAAAGCTGATGTATCGTTGCGAAAATGCAGAACCAATAAATCAGGGTTGTTGGTGGCATACACAGTTTTGGCTTTACCACGGTACAACTCAGTTGTCTTCTCGACCATTTTAAACTCCGGCGGCAGGGCTAAAAAAAACAGGCGCAAGTATAATAACCTTTCGCCTGTTCGCAAATCACTTTTTCTGCAGGGCCTGTGGCTTTTTACAGCTCCAGTCCGGCTTTTTGGATCATCGGCAATAAGGCCTGATGCAAGCTGTTCACCAACTCGGCGCTCAGCACCTTGCCTTCGCTGTCACGCCAGCTGAGTGATGTACCCAGTTCATGCTTTTTCAGCACCAGTTGATAATCCCCTTCTGCCAGCGGCAGCTGCATGGCCTCTTCTGCACCCCACAAGCTGTCCCAGAACCCGGTTTCTGGCTGTTTGTAGCTCAGGTAGTAAGTGTAACTGGTACGGTTCAGGTCTGTAACGGCAAACCCGTTCTGTTCAAACAGCACTTCCAGCTGTAACCAGGTCTGATCCAAATTCTGCGAGGTCAGCATTACGGCGTTCCCTTCAGCGTCAAAGCCTGTGGTCAGATTCACTTTGACCAGTTGGGCTTTTTTCCGTTTGATCTGTTCCAGTTCAATGGTGGCTACCTGGTCAATGTAACGGTTCAGGAAATAGACTTCTTCGCGTTTTTGCGCAATTGGGGTCAACTGGCGGGACTCGTCATCCAGGTAACGGTGTTCCAGCAACTGGCTGCGCACCCCAATACTGCGGCCATGGCTTTTCGGATCGAGGATTAGCAGGAAACGGCTTTGCTCCTTGTCCACCATCTGCTTCCACCACCACCAGCCTTCTTCTTCAGTGCGGGTGACCCAGCCGGTTTCAAACACCAGCCCCTGGTCATCTTTTTGTGTGATTTCGATGTTCTTTTCAGCACCAAAAGTGCGAATGCTCTGCTGCAGGTAAGGCAACAATTCACCGGTAAATTCAGAACGTTCAAACCAGACCCTGGCTTCTTTTTCTTCTTCTTCCACCCGGCTGTTGGTGGCCAGAGCCAGCACCTGCATAGGTGATTTCAGTTCAGCTTCAGACACTGGTGCATTCGGCGCGGGCGGAATGTCGTACTGCGACGGCTTTTTTGCTGGACTTAAGCCATCTGGTACTTTTAAATCGCTGACGGCCTGAGCCTGAGAGGCTGTTGTGTTTTGTGCTGACCAGTCCGGCATCAGCGAACAGCCTGTCAACAGCAATGAGGCAAGCAGACTTGCCGGGATCCCATACTGCACTCTTATTACTCCTGGATTGTGATCTGTGCTTGTTTCAGCGCTTGTTCGATTACGCTGTGGTAAATTGGTTCCAACCGGGTTAAGGGTAGTCTGGCCATATCGTCGGCAATCAGGCCCATTTTCAATAAGGCCCATTTGGCCGGAATCGGGTTGGATTCAATAAATAAATCGCGGTGCAGCGCCTGTAACTTCTGGTCAGTCTGATGCGCAGCATCCTGTTGTTGCGCCAGTGCCAGTGCACACATTTGCGCCATTAACGCCGGTGCAATGTTTGAGGTGACCGAAATAACCCCTTTGCCGCCTTGCAGCATAAAATCGCAGCAGGTCGCGTCGTCGCCAGACAACAACACAAAATCTGCCGGGCACAAAGCTTTCAGTTGCGCAAGCCTTTCAAAAGACCCTGTCGCTTCTTTAATACCGACAATGTTGGGCACTTGGGCTAATTCAGCCACAGTTTCTGGCTGCAAATCAACACCGGTGCGGCCCGGTACATTGTACAGCCACACCGCTTTGTCTGTGGCGCCAGCCACAGCCCTGAAGTGCGCCAGCATCCCTTTTTGGGTGGGCTTGTTGTAATAAGGCGTCACCGTCAGAAAACCGGCAACAGGCAGTTCAGACAGTTTTTTGGTTTTGGCCACCGCCTCTGCCGTTGAGTTGGAGCCATTGCCGGCAATGACCGGAATACGGCCAGCCACCTGCTCCAATACCGCGGTCAGAACCTGCCACTGCTCCTCAAAACTCAGCGTAACCGACTCCGCCGTGGTGCCCATAATGACCAAACCGGAAGTTTGATTGGCCAGATGAAACTCCACCAGGCGTTTGAGGCTGGCAAAATCGACCGAACCATCAGAGTGCATGGGAGTGATCAGGGCAACAATACTTCCGCTTAACATAAAAAGGCTCCAAAATTTTCAGGCTGCCTATGGTAATGACGACGTCACACAAGCACAAGCCGAAAGCAGTGAAAAATAGCCGCACTGTGCTACACTTGCGCCATTTTTTGACCTGGAAAGAATACCTTATGCCTCAACATTTGGTCGTGACCGCCATAGGCGCGGACCGCACTGGAATTGTCAGCAAACTGGCCCGACTGGTCACAGACTGCAATTGCAACATAGTCGACAGCCGCATGGCTATTCTGGGCAATGAATTCACGTTTATTATGCTGCTGTCCGGCGATTTAATCGCCATCAGCCGGATTGAACATTTATTACCCGGCCTGGGTCTGGAACTTGATCTGCTGACCATGACCAAACGTACTTCAGGTCACCGGATGCAACCTGTGTCCGCCCACTATGTGCTCGAATACAAGGGGCCGGACAAAGTCGGTACTTTGGGGGCTATCTCCAGTCTGTTGGCGCATCATCAGGTGTATATTGGCGCGCTGCGTACTCAGACAGACACCTCAACGGACCAGGCCCTGCATCTGTGTGAAATGACGGTCGAGCTGCCGGAGGGCGCCGAACCTGAATTACTACGCCAGCAATTAATGACCTTGCTGGATCAGTTACAACTGACAGGCCGTTTTGAGGCCCTGATTTAGGGAGTTTTTATGCCTTTATCCGTTAACCAGGCTGCGCCGGATTTTTCCTTACCGGACGCACAGGGACAACTTCATTCATTGCATACTTTACTGACTCAGAGCCGGGTGTTGCTGTATTTCTACCCCAAGGCCATGACACCTGGTTGCACTGTGCAAGCCTGTGGACTGCGTGACAGCAAGGCCGAGCTGTCCGCTTTAGGGGTGCAAGTGGTTGGTGTCAGTATTGACGCACCGGGTCGGCTGGCTAAATTTGCTGAAAAAGAACAGTTGAACTTCCTGTTGCTGGGCGATGAAGACCATCAGGTGGCGCAAGCTTTTGGTGTCTGGGGCCCGAAGAAATTTATGGGCAAAGTGTATGATGGCCTGCACCGCATCAGTTTTTTAATTGAGCAGGACGGCCGAATCAGCCATGTCTTTGAGCAGTTTAAAACCAGCAATCATCACCAGGTGGTACTGGACCACCTTCGCCAGCGTTAACTGTCCCGGGCGGGCCGCTGTTAATCGCATCAGGGACAACAGGGCCCGCTGTCGTTATTATGCTGGTGAAATGATCCGTTAAAGGAAGCGTCCGATGAAATCCACCTTAAATTCTATTGTATTGAGTTTGTTCGTTTTGAGCGGCGCCGCACAAGCAGCCCCATTGGTGACAGAAAAAGCCACACTGGAACTGACTGAACTCAGTCAGGGTTTTGACCATCCCTGGTCTTTGGCTTTTTTGCCGGATGGCCGCATGCTGGTCTCAGAACGTTCCGGCACCTTACGTATCGTCACAGGAACAGGTGAAAAATCTGCGCCTCTGGCCGGAGTGCCTGCCGTCAAAGCGGCTGGCCAGGGCGGCTTATTGGGGCTGGCGCTGGACCCGGATTTTGCCAAAAACCAGCTGATTTATTTAAGCTTCAGCGAGCCGGTGGAGGCGGACAACAGCCGCACCGCAGTGGCAAAAGCCAGGTTGAGTGGCACGTCGCTGACCGATGTGCAGGTGATCTTTCGCCAGGCTGAAGCCATCAACAGCCAGTACCATTACGGGGGCCGCCTGGTGTTCAGCCCCCAGGGTGAACTCTTTATTACCACAGGTGATCGTGGCTCCCGCCGGGAGGATGCACAAAAACTGGACGGCCACTTTGGCAAAGTGATTCGGGTCAACACCGACGGGTCGGCGCCCAAAGACAATCCTTTTGTCGGCCGAGCCGATGCCAGAGCGGAGATCTGGTCTTACGGTCACCGCAATTTACAGGGCGCAGCGGTTCATCCGCAAACGGGCGCCATCTGGACTCATGAACACGGGCCTCAGGGCGGTGACGAAATTAACATAGCGCAGGCGGGCAAAAATTATGGCTGGCCGCTGATTACTTACGGTGAAGAATACGGCGGTGGTGTCATTGGTCAAAAACGCAAAAGTGGTCTTGAACAGCCGTTGCATTATTGGGTGCCGTCTATTGCACCAAGCGGCATGAGTTTCTACAGCCAAAACGCGATTGCCGGCTGGCAGAATAACCTGCTGGTGGGGTCCTTGAAGTTTGGCCAGTTGGTCCGGCTGGAACTGACAGCGGATAAAATCAGCCATGAAGAACGTATCCGTATTGGTTCACGGATCCGCGATGTGCAGGTCGGCCCTGACGGGGCTGTTTATCTGCTGACCGACGAAGACAATGGCAAAATCCTGAAGTTAAGCCCTGCCAACTGATGCGTACACTCTACCTGGCCTGCGCCCTGCAGGCCTTGTCTGCGCCTCAGGCGGTAGCGCAGGATCTGGCGGTTGAACGTATCCGCGTCACCAGCCAGAGCCAGCCGCAACTCTGGTTATCCGATCCATCCAATGCCCAGCAGCTGCACCCCGACCCGACCCGTGCCTGGTATGACGCTGCCAGTCTGTTCGGTGGGGTCGCTGGTTTTCAGGCCGACAGCCGGGCCAATTATGCGCAGGATTCACGCCTGTCGAGCCGGGGCTTTGGCAGCCGCAGTGCCTTTGGTATCCGCGGTTTACGACTGATGCAGGATGGTATCCCGCTGTCGGCGCCGGACGGCCAGGGCCAGTTAAGTTCAGTGCTGCTGGACCAGATAGACCAAGTCGAAGTGCTCACAGGCCCGATGGCAGCACTGTACGGCAACGCCGCCGGCGGTGTGGTGTCGCTTGAAAGCCGCCGGCCTGTCGGGGATACAGCTTCAGTGCAGCTGGCTCAAGGCCGTTTTCTCAGTCAGCAGATGCTCTCTGTCGAGCATCAGTCGGCAGAGCACAGCAGCAGACTCAGCCTGAAGCAAGCGCGGCTGCACAGCCAGCGGCCACAGAGTGAGGCCGAAAAACAACAAGGTCAGTGGCTCTGGTTCAGTCAGCTGGCGTTTGCCGACCTGATGCTGCGTTATGACTGGTCTCGCGACCCTCTGCTACAGGACCCCTTAGGGTTGACCGAAGCGGAATGGCGGGCGGACCCCAACCAGACCAGTGCCAATGCACAACGTTTTGATACCAAAAAAAGCAGCCGCCAGCGGCAGCTCAGCCTGACCCTAAGCCAGCAACAGGCGGAG
>NZ_JBBIQL010000030.1:32928-47581 GCF_037442345.1 Rheinheimera sp.
GGGGTTTTGGACCGGCCATCGTCAGGTCAGTCAGCATCTGGGGTTTGATGGGAGCAGCCCGACCTCTGCCGGTGGGGTTGTTGACCTGAACCGCCCTTTCTGGGGTGTGAATGCACTGCAGCAATGGCAATTCAATGCCCTGAGTCTGAGCCTTGGCACATCTTACGAACACAGCACAGACGAACGTCGTGGTTATGTGAATCAGCAGGGCCAGGCCACGGATTTACGACGTGACGAACAAGGCCAATTCAGCAGCCTCGACTGGTTCAGCCGGTTCAGTTACCAGCTACAGCCGGACTGGTTGCTCAGTGGCGGTATCCGGCACAGCCAAAGCCGGGTCCGGGTCAATGATTTTTACATCACAGACTCGAACCCTGATGACAGTGGTCGTACCCAGTTTAACGAACAAAGTGCGGCTTTCAGTCTGAGCCATCACTACGCTGCGGCCCGCAGCTGGTTTATCGGCACAGGTCTGGGGTTTGAAACGCCAACCCTGACCGAAATGGCCTATCAGAATGAAGGATCAGGCCTGAACCTGGCATTGAAACCAAGCCAGTCCCGGTCACTGGAACTGGGGCATAAATGGCAGTATCCACACTGGCGCAGCAGTCTGGTGCTATTTCGCACCGACACAGACGATGAACTGCTGACAGATCAGTCCAGCGGTGGGCGTACGACCTACAAAAATGCGGGCCGCACAGCACGTGAAGGCCTGGAATGGCTCTGGTACTGGCAAGCCACTGGGCACTGGCAACAACAGCTCAGCCTGACGCTGTTAAACGCCCGTTTTGCTGGCGAGGAACTGGATGGACAGCAGCTTCCAGGGGTCGCCCGGCAACAGCTGTATTGGGCGTTGAGTTATCTGCCTAGCCAAAACCCGACGCAAAAGCTGACACTGAGCACCACCTTACGCAGCAAGGTGGCGACCACAGACCAAAACCAAAGTTTCGCCCCGGGTTTTGGCCGGCTGGATTTGCGCTGGCAATCGGAACTCAAGGTCCGCGGGCAGCAACTGAGTTATGAACTGGCGGCGGAAAACCTGACCAACCATCAGTATGTTGGTGCCGTGGTGGTCAATCAGGCCAATGGCCGCGCTTTCGAACCGGCACTGCCACGTCAGTTCAGTGCGACGGTGCGTCTGGAGTTCTGAGCCGTGACAAAACAGCAAAAAAATGAAAAAAACTCTGTATGGCGCGTCGAACAACGCTTTTCGCCCGCTATTTGTTCGTTATAATTCGATAAAACCAGTACCTTAGAGCCGCCACTATGTCGATATCACATTCCAGAGCCCATCTACCCGACAATCCGACATTAAAAGAGATTAACTGGTACAAAAAACAAATTAACTGGGGCGAACTGCCACCTTTTTACCATATGGTGGCCCAATCGCTCGGCGAATCGGAAGGAGTGCTGACCCACGGTTTTGATAACGCCATCAAACGGATCAGCGACAAGCGCAACTGGAACTTGCAGGCCTTGGGCGGTTATATCGACAACAGCAACATTATTCACTGTGAAAATAAACCCCGTATTGCCCTGCATCAGGTATTTACTGACCGTGGTTTTGAACTTCAGGCCTGTTGTTATGCCAAAGACACACAAATCGATCAGTATGTGAAAGGCAACAAACTGCTGGATTTTTATATCTGGGATCCACACACCATGAAAATGGTATTGCGGATCAATCAGATGCATAAGTTTGTTGATTATTACTTTGAGTATGGTGACGATGCCGACCGGGCTTTAATTATCCATGCCCATAAGACAGTGATGGATCTGATCCAGCATTTAAAAACTGTGGTGAATGTAGTGAAAGTGGATGGCACCTCCATTGCTCAGTACTACGAAATCCAGCAGCGTAAATTAGGCAGCGCGGATCCGGACGAGTTGAAATTGGCAGCCATCAAAGCAGGAATGACAGAGTTCAGGAAATAAATGATTCAATTGGCAGTATCTTCGTTGAAAACGCCGGCGTTTTGGGCCGGTCTTGCATTTAGCGTATTCAGTTCAGTGACAGCGCAGGCCAACACCGCCCTGCCGGATATTGGCGGCAATGCATTTTCCACCCTGACCCCGGACACCGAAAAACAGCTGGGCGACGTCATGATGCGTCAGACCAAAAGCCAGTTGCCCATGGTGTATGACCCATTGCTCGACGAATACCTCAATGCCATGGGTAACCAGATGGTCGCGAAAGCCCAGGACGTGAAATTTCCATTCCGCTTTTATTGGGTGAATGACAAAAACATCAACGCCTTTGCCACTTTGGGAGGCAATATCGTCTCCCACACCGGTACTCTGGCCGTGTCAGATACCGAAAGTGAGTTTGCGTCGGTCATCGCGCACGAAATTTCACACGTCACCCAACGTCATATTGCCCGTTCGGTCGAGGCCCGTTCCCAAAATGCGCCGCTGACGCTGGCTGGTTTATTGGGTTCCATTATTCTGGCCACAGTGAATCCGGAAGCCGGTATGGCCGGTATTATGGCGACCCAGGGGGCCGCCCAACAAAGTGCCATTAATTTCACCCGTTCCAATGAACAGGAAGCTGATCGTATTGGTATTCAACTGATGGCCGACAGCGGCTATGACCCTTACGCTGTCCCCGAGTTCTTTAACAAACTGGCAGAGCGATCCCGTTTTGCCAATGCACAGCTGGCGTTTTTGTACACTCACCCCCTGTCACAAGCCCGGGTGGCCGACTCCCGCCTGAGAGCCGAACAATTCCAGAAACGTTTTGTCGCGGACAGCCCGGATTATGTGCTGACCAAGGCCAGGGTACTGGCGCGTTACTACTACGACCCAAAAGATGTGGAAACCAATTTCTTAAAACGTTTATCCAGCCCGGGTGGCAATACCAAAGCCAACCAGTATGGACTGGCACTGGCGTATTTTGATGGCAAAAAGGTCAAAGAGGCCGAACAGATCATTCTGAAACTACGCCAGCAGGAACCCGACAATCTGTATTACATCGACCTGTACACCGACATTTTGCTGGCAAAAGGCCAACACGATGAGGCCATGACGATGCTGGAACAGCAATACCAACTCAAACCCAATAATCAGGTAGTGACACTGAATTACGCCAACGCCGCTATTCAGGGCAAGTCCTACCGGTTGGCGCTGCATTTGTTACGGAATCTGCTGTATTACCGCAGTGATATTTTCCCGGCCTATGAAATGATTGCCGATACTTACAAAGCGATGGAAGATTATGCCCGTTATTACGAAGCCCGCGCTGATATGTATTACCAGCTCGCCATTTACCCCAAAGCCATCGATGATTTAAACGAAGCACTGAATCATCTGGCACCGGAAAATCAGCTGGAAAACCGCCGGCTGGAGGCGAAAAAGAAACAATGGCAAACCGAACTGAACCGGTTAAAACGCCTGTAAGGAAGAGTTATGTATAGGCTGTACCACAACAATCGCTGCTCGAAAAGCCGCGAGGCGCTGGCGCTACTGGAGCAAAAGCAACTGCAGTTTCAGGTTCGGTATTATCTGGACGATCCCTTAACCGCTGGCGAGCTTGTCGCCTTGCTTAAAGCTCTTGGTATGCCTGCCCGGCAGTTGCTGCGCAGCAAAGAGGCCGAATACAAAGCCCTTGGGCTGGACAATCCGGATCTCAGCGAACAGCAGCTGATTGAGGCGATGGTCAGTACACCCAAACTGATCGAAAGGCCGATACTGCAGTGTGATGACAAAGCCGTAATTGGCCGACCGGTTGAAAATCTGCTTGTGCTGTTGCCATGACCAAAATTCTGGTTCTGTACTACTCCCGTCACGGCTCTGTTGCTCAACTGGCCGAACAGATAGCCTTAGGTGTGGCTCAGGCCGGAGCCGAAGCCTTACTGCGCGCTTTGCCTGCAACAGACGGCAGTCAGTCCACAGTGCATCCATTATTCCTGCCCGATGAATTGATGCAGGCCGATGGTTTTGCCTTTGGCAGCCCGGTCCGTTTTGGTCTGATGGCGGCGCCTTTAAAACAGTTTTGGGATAGCACAGGCAGTGAATGGATCAAAGGCAGCCTGATTAATAAACCTGCCGCGGTGTTCAGCTCGTCCGGCAGTTTACATGGCGGCAATGAAGCCACCTTGCTGGGTATGATGCTGCCCTTATTACACCACGGCATGCTCCCTGTTGGCTTACCCTATTCAGAACCTGCCCTGCACCAGACGCAGGCAGGTGGCAGCCCCTACGGTGCCAGCCAGGTAACGGGTTTAAGCGGTGACAGGGCGCTTGGCAAAGAAGCCAAAGAATTGGCAGTTGCATTGGGGAAACGTCTGGCTACAATGGCGCAGATTTTAAAACAAGCCGGAACCCAGTTGCCATGAGCATGATGATGTCTGCCCTCACCCGCCGTTACCTTTGGTTAGGCCGTATCGGCTTTTTTGGTCTTTTTCTGTTGATGCCAGTGTGGGTCTTGTATCTGGTTCCGCCAGAAATGGGCAGCAGTGCAACCCTGCTACTGCTGTTATGGGGCCCGCTGTTTCTGCCACTTTGGGGCATTATGCAAGGCAAGGCCTATACCTTTGCCTGGGCGAACTTTATTGTAATGTGGTACTTCATTCACAGCCTGACCCATCTATGGATTAGTTCGGGTCTGGTGTTCTGGCTGGCGATGCTGGAGTTGCTGCTGTGTTGCCTGATGTTTATCGGCTGCACCTACTACGCCCGGTACCGGGGCAAAGAATTGGGGCTGAAGATCCCCAAACTGAAAGACGACCCCATCGGGCCCGCCCGCTGAAAAAAAAGCCGCATTGCGGCTTTTTTTCTCTGGCTGACCCATCCGTCAGCTGATGCCCAGGTATTTATGCACCTGCACACTTAAGCGCCAGTTGCGTGCAGTGCAGGTAGCGATGGCCAGTTCAGTGGCCCGGCGGCCCTGACTGATTGGCTGCAAATACACCAACTTGCCAGACAGGTCCAAACCCTGCAATAAAACATCCAGCTCTTCAATGTGTTTTTCCATCGCCACCGGATGTTTAATTTCATTGGCCCGCACCAAGGCACTTTGCAGCACCTCATAACCGCCTTTCATATTCACCTTGGGTGACACTGTGACCCAACTGGCAGGCGGCACCTGCACCTCAAAAGTCCCGCTGGTTTCAATTTGCGTCTGATAACCCTGCTGATGCAATAACTCGCATAAGGGGTTTAAATCATAGATACAGGGTTCGCCACCGGTGATCACCACATGTTTGGCCTGATACCCCTGCTCCCTAAACAACACCAGCAACTGCTCCGGGCTCAGACTGCACCAGTGCTCAGATTCGTCGGTTTTCTGCACAATCTGCGCCGGACTCTGCTCTAAATCGGCCGGAATGGCCCAGGTATGTTTGGTGTCACACCAGGCACATCCCACCGGACACCCCTGTAACCGGACAAAAATAGAGGGCGTGCCGGTAAAGCTGCCTTCACCCTGAATTGTCTGAAAGATTTCGTTGACTTTATACACCTGCGGGGGTTTTCCTTTAGCTTGGCGGCAGATTCAAGTACAATGCGCGCCCGAAAAAAGTTGCTTATTATAGCTGGAGCCCTGTTCTGATGCCGCAAAAAGTTGTTGTGATCTATTCCGGCGGTATGGATTCGTTTACCGTGTTGCACAAAGCCATAGCCGACGGTCATGAAGTCCATGCCTTGTCATTTAACTATGGACAACGTCATGTCAAGGAACTGGATTGCGCACGGCAGGTGTGTCAGGAACTGGGCCTGTCCCATAAAGTGGTGGATATTTCCGCCATTAATCAGCTGCTGGCAGGGTCCAGCCTGACCGATAACATCGATGTACCTGAAGGTCATTATGCGGCGGACAACATGAAATCCACTGTGGTGCCAAACCGCAATATGATCTTGTTGTCGCTGGCGGTCGGGTATGCAGTGTCACTGAATGCCCGCGCTGTGTATTACGGCGCCCATTCAGGTGACCATTTTATCTACCCGGATTGCCGGCCTGAATTTGTGCTGAAAATGCATGAGGTCTGCCAAATCGCCAACTACGAGCCCGTGGATATTGTCAGCCCTTATCTGAACGGCAATAAAATCGATATTCTGCGGGATGGTCTGGCAATGGGGCTGGATTACAGCAAAACCTGGACCTGCTACAACGGCCGGGCCAAAGCCTGTGGCAAATGCGGTTCCTGTCAGGAACGGCTGGAAGCCTTCGAACTGAACCACACCAAAGACCCTTTGGTTTACGAAGCCTGATCTGTGTTGGCCTACCAGAAAAGGCGGCCGCCTTTTCTGGGCTCACCCCACTTATTTCACCGGCAACTCAAAGCGGGAAAACATCCGGTCAATCTCTTCCTGGCTGCGCATCATATTGGCACGCTCAACCACTTCACGGGTTAAATGCGGCGCAAAACGCTCAATAAAATCATACATATAAGTACGAAGGAATGAGCCTTTGCGGAAACCTATTTTGGTGGTAGACGCGGCAAATAAATGACTGGCATCAATAGCGACCAGATCTTTATCCAGGTCTTTATCCATCGCCATCGAGGCTATCACCCCAACCCCCAGCCCTAAACGGACATAGGTTTTAATCACATCGGCGTCCGTCGCGGTAAACACAATTTTCGGATCCAGGCCTTTTTCGCCAAAAGCGCGGTCAAGCTCAGAGCGGCCAGTGAACCCAAACACATAAGTGACTATAGGATGCTCCGCCACATCTTCAACGCTCAGCTTGCGGTTGATAGCCGCCAGCGGGTGATCGTGGCGCACAATCACACTGCGGTTCCAATGGTAACAGGGCAACATAATCAGGTCGTTAAACAAATGCATGGCTTCGGTGGCAATGGCAAAATCGGCATCACCGCGGGAGGCCGCTTCGGCAATTTGCGACGGCGTGCCCTGATGCATATGCAACGAGACTTTCGGAAATTTCCTCATAAACCCACTGATCACCGGAGGCAAGGCATAACGGGCCTGCGTGTGGGTGGTGGCTATATTCAGCTTGCCCTGATCCGGTAAAGTATGTTCTTTGGCAACCGCCTTAATGCTTTCCACTTTGGCCAGAATTTGCTGCGCTATATCAATCACGTCCCGCCCTGCCGGTGTGACATGGGTTAAATGCTTGCCCGAGCGGCCAAACACCTGAATACCCAATTCGTCTTCCAGCATACGAACTTGCTTACTGATCCCCGGCTGGGATGTATACAGACTTTCGGCAGTCGCAGACACGTTCAGGTTGTGGTTAAGTACCTCAACAATATAACGAAGTTGTTGTAATTTCATGTGTCAGCTATCCATTCTTGGCATATGATATGAACACTATACGCTATCGTTTAGATATTCCAACTTATTTCGTTTTCATGTTGGACTATAACGAATAGTAACTAAAATCTGCTTTTAGACGAAGGTGAATTGGGTATGACAGGCGGTACTCCTGATATAGATTTTGCGACTGTACTGGCCAGTGCCGCACACGATATGAAAAACTCGTTGTGCCTGCTGATCCAATCGCTGGATACGCTGCGCCAGGAAGAAAGCCAGTTAAAACCTGCGGCCCGCGAAGAATTGTCACGTATTCATTATGAAGCGAACCGGCTTAATATCAACCTGCTGCAGTTGTTGTCCCTGTACCGGCTGGAGAAAGAGCAACTGCCGCTGCAAATAGACCAGCACCCTGTCGCGGATTTGTTTGAAGAAATTCAGCTGAACAATGAATTTTACAGTGAGCAGTTACAAATCCAGGTTGAGGTGGAAGCCGACCCTGAACTGATGGGGTACTACGATCAGGATCTGGTCGGTAATTTACTCAACGATATCTTTATCAACGCCTTGCGTTACACCAAAAGCAAATTATTGCTCAAAGCCGTACGCGACGCCAAAGGCCTGCTGATAGAAATTCATGATGATGGCCCGGGTTACCCCGATTTTATGCTCGAACAAGCCGATACATTGATGAAAGAACTGAATCTGAGCTCTGGTCGCACGGGGTTAGGCCTGTTTTTTGCAGGGTTAATTGCCAAAGCACACCGGAATCATGGGCGAACTGGCGCTATCCGCCTGAAAAATGGCGGTCAGTTTGGTGGTGCTGTGTTCAGTCTGTCGTTGCCCTGACGGGGTCATAGCATTTTGGATGGCTTGGGTTTAACATTGAGCAGAGAACAATTGAGCCCTGAAGTATTCAGGACACAATGGAGTTGGGATATTGTTTGCCATTATTATTGTTTTAGTCATTACGCTGGTGGTCATTGCGGTGATCGTCAGTGCTATCCAGCAGCATAAAGAGCGTCTGGCTGCACTCAAACGTGCCGAATTTTCCAAGCTGCGTAACGCGCTGGAAGACACTGAAGATATTCTGCTGAACGCGGCCAATGTGCCTTTAACCCGAGGCATAGTCAGCATGTTGCTCAAACGTATTCTGATGACGTTACGGGCTATGCTGGAACTGGAACCTACCTCGAAAGATCTGAAACAACGCATCAGCGAAACCGAAAAACGTCTGACCGATGGCAACGATACCATGGGGGGCGAAAGCCTGACCATGCCGGATAACGATAAACAAATTATCAGCATGATCCAGGGCATTAAAAAGCTGCGCACCATACTGCGCGCAGAACACGCCCGTGGCAATATTGACACTCAGAGTGTGGTGCAGGAAGACCGACGTCTGGAGATGCTGCAACTGCGCATCAATGTCGAAAGCCAGATCAAACGCGGTAATCAGGCGCGTGCCAGCGCTATGTTAGGCTCTGCCCGTCAGTGTTACGAAAAAGCGCTGGCCACCCTGAGTAATTGTGCTCATGCCGACGATTATGTCACCAACCGCAAATCCGAAGTCACGATGATTCTGGAAGACATTGCTACCGAACTGAAAGAAGGTAATTTGCGTGACAGGCAAAAACGTGCCGAGCAGGAGAGCAATGATCTGGATGTATTGTTTGCTCCCAAACGTAAATGGTAGTTTTTACCCATAAAAAAAGGCGGGTAAACCGCCTTTTTTAATCGCGCTGCAAGCCGCTATTTTTCCTTGCTGACCACCCAGCGCCCATCCTGGTACCAGGCCGACCAGCCAGTGGCTTTGCCATCTTTTTCCGTCATGACATACTGCTGTTTAGTCTTACGCGACCAGCGCAGTACCGTCGGATTCCCGGCACTGTCCTGGGCTGGGGCATCGGTCAGGTAATGGAACTTCGGCATCAGCCGGTCTTTGAAACGTACCAGTTCAGCAATCAGAGGTGCCCGGGTTTCTCGTGATTTAGGGAAAGTCGCTGCCGCGAGGAACAAACCTGCCGCCCCATCCCGCAATACAAAATAGGTGTCCGACTTTTCACACTTCAGTTCGGGTAAATGCACCGGGTCTTCTTTTGGCGGCGCTGCTTCCCCATTTTTCAGCAGCTTACGGGTATTCTTACAGGCGTCGTTGGTACAACCAAAGTACTTGCCAAACCGGCCAGATTTCAGCTGCATCTGACTGCCGCATTTTTCGCATTCAATGCTCGGACCGTCATAACCTTTCAGTTTAAAGGCGCCGGCTTCCACCAGATACCCATCACAACCCGGATTATTCCCGCAGACATAGAGTTTACGCTGCTCATCAATCAGGTAGTGATCCATCGCTGTGCCACATTTGCTGCACCGCTTTTTATGGCGCAGCACTTCGGTTTCCAGCTCGTCATCATCGGCCACCTGCACCACCTCATCGCCTGGCGTCAGGTTCATGGTGGTGGTACAACGCTCTTTCGGTGGCAGGTTATAGCCTGAGCAGCCTAAAAACACCCCAGTGCTTGCCGTACGGATCCCCATCTTGCGGCCACAACTGGGGCAGTCGATATCGGTCAACACAAACTGATTGGTCCGCATGCCTCCTTCTTCAGGAGCCGCTTCTGCCTGTTTCAACTTGCCAGAAAAATCCCCATAGAACTGATCCAGCACGTCACGCCATTTCAACTCACCTTCAGCAATATCATCCAACCGGACTTCCATATTGGCAGTGAAGTCGTAATTCATCAGATCACTGAAATTTTCCACTAAACGGTCTGTGACAATTTCACCCATTTTTTCGGCGTAGAAACGGCGGTTTTCTACTTTCACATAACCGCGTTCCTGAATGGTTGAAATAATGGCGGCATAAGTCGAAGGACGGCCAATACCACGTTTTTCCAGCTCTTTCACCAGACTGGCTTCGCTGAACCGCGCCGGTGGTTTGGTAAAGTGCTGCACAGGGTAAAGCTGCTGCAAACTCAGGCTCTGGCCAGGTTTGACATCCGGCAGCTCCAGCTCTTCTTCATCTTTGCGCTTTTGTGCTGGCTGCACCCGGGTCCAGCCATCAAATTTCAGCACCCGGCCCTTGGCTTTTAATTCAAAATCGCCCGCCTGTACCGTTATGGTGGTTACATCGTACAAGGCCGCTGGCATCTGGCAAGCCACGAATTGGCGCCAAATCAGCTCATACAACTTGCGCGCGTCCGCTTCCATGCCGCCCAGACTGGAGGCGAGCACATTCACTTCAGAAGGGCGAATGGCTTCGTGCGCTTCCTGGGCATTGGCTTTGCTGCCATAAGACAATGGCTGCTCTGGCAGGTACTTTTTACCAAAATTCTGTTCGATATACGCACGACACGCAGCGACTGCGTCCTGACTTAAATTGGTCGAGTCGGTACGCATATAAGTGATGTGACCCGCTTCGTACAGGCGCTGCGCCAGCATCATGGTCTTCTTTACGCCATAACCCAGACGGGTACTGGCGGCCTGCTGCAAGGTGGAGGTGATAAAAGGCGCCGAGGCTTTGCTGCTGGATGCTTTGTCTTCGCGTTCCAGTACGGTAAAGCTGGCTTTACCCAGCGCCGCTACTGCGAGGTCCGCCTGAGCCTGATTCAGTGGCCGGAAAGTTTTGCCGGCCTCTTTCGTCACTTCCAGACGTAAGGCTTGCTGCAGCGCTGTTTGGGTATCAGCATCCACAGTCCAGTATTCTTCCGGCACAAAGGCTTTGATTTCGCGTTCACGTTCCACCACCAAACGCACAGCGACCGACTGAACCCGACCAGCGGACAAGCCACGGGCCACCTTTTTCCACAGCAGTGGCGACACCATAAACCCCACCACACGGTCGAGGAAACGTCGTGCCTGCTGTGCATTTACTCTGTCGGTATTGACCTGCCCAGGTTCTTTA
This sequence comes from Rheinheimera sp., assembly GCF_037442345.1. Taxonomy (GTDB): domain Bacteria; phylum Pseudomonadota; class Gammaproteobacteria; order Enterobacterales; family Alteromonadaceae; genus Pararheinheimera. Next base: position 44,048 of record NZ_JBBIQL010000030.1, read on the forward strand.
AACGCATTCTGAATGGCATTTTTGGTAATTTCGTTAAACACCACCCGCTTAAATTTTTCGGGTTCACCGCCAATAATTTCCTGCAAGTGCCAGGCAATGGCTTCCCCTTCGCGGTCCAAGTCCGTTGCCAGATAAACAGTGTCTGCTTTTTCTGCCAGAGCTTTCAGCTCTTTCACAACTTTCTCTTTGCCAGGGAGAATTTCGTACCGGGCCTGCCAGTTTTTCGGGTCAACGCCCATCCGGTCCACCAGAGCCTGGTATTCCTTTTGTTCTTTACTCAGCTTGGACGCTTTGTCTTTGCCTTTCTCTTTACTGCTGCTGGTGGGCAGGTCGCGAATATGGCCAACACTGGACTTCACGACATAGTCGTTACCCAGGTATTTGTTAATCGTTTTGGCTTTTGCAGGTGATTCGACTATGACTAGAGATTTCGCCATTTTGTGATTTAGATCCCGACCCTGAGAGCGTGTTAGAAGACAGTTCTTTTTTAACGTATATCCGTAAACTCAAGTTGTGACAAGAGTATAAGTTCATTATTATGCCCAAAGGCCGTGAATTTACGGCCTTTCGCTGAATAAAACAGCGACCTCCAATGAAGCAAACTTAAAGTGGCTGCGCAAAAAATAACAACAGAGCCACATCATCTTTTCGAAGGAATAAAGCAAAAATGAAGTTTTTTGAAGCTAACTTTGACGGGCTGGTCGGCCCGACGCATAACTATGCCGGCTTGTCCGTCGGCAATGTGGCCTCGCTGAATAATGCCAAGTCCTTGTCCAGCCCAAAACAGGCCGCCAAACAAGGACTGCAGAAAATGCAGGCCTTGTCGGCCCTGGGTCTGGTGCAAGGGGTGCTGGCTCCCCAAGAGCGGCCAGATGTGTACACCCTACGCCGTTTGGGGTTCAGTGGCACTGATGCGCAGGTGATTCAACAGGCAGCGAAACAAGCACCCGAAGTGCTGCGGGCTGTCTGTTCAGCCTCCAGCATGTGGACGGCTAACGCCGCCACAATTTCGCCAAGTGCGGACACCGCCGACGGTAAGGTGCATTTTACCCCGGCTAACCTGACCAATAAATTCCACCGTTCCTTAGAGCCACAAACCACTGGCCGCATTTTAAAAGCGATGTTCAGTGATGACCGGCATTTTTCCCATCACAGCCATTTGCCGGACAACGACCATTTTGGTGATGAAGGTGCGGCCAACCATACCCGTTTATGCCGGAGTTATGGTGACAAAGGTGTCGAGCTGTTTGTGTATGGCCGCAGCGCTTTTGATCGCCAGCAACCGGCGCCCAAAAAATACCCGGCCCGTCATACCAAAGAAGCCTGCGAAGCTGTTGGTCGCCTGCATGGATTGGCCGATGAGACCCTGGTATTAATCCAACAAAATCCGGATGTAATTGACCAGGGCGTATTTCATAACGACGTGATAGCGGTAGGTAACCAGAATGTGCTGTTTTATCATCAGCAGGCCTTTTTGCACACCGAACAAAAGCTGGCAGAAATTCAGCGAAAATTCGGTGAACATCCGCTGCACTTTATCGAAGTGAAAACCAGTGAAGTCAGTGTTGAAGAAGCAGTGAAAACCTACCTGTTTAACACTCAGTTGGTTACGCTCAGCACAGGGGATATGGCCATCATAGCGCCTACCGAATGCCGTGACAGCGCTACGGTCTCCGCTTATCTGGAGCAGTTAACCGGCCGCGGCACCCCGGTGCGCCAGGTGCACTATATGGACGTGAAACAAAGCATGCAAAATGGTGGCGGCCCGGCATGTCTTCGCTTGCGGGTCGCGCTCAGTGAGCAGGAATTAGCGGCAGTGACCCCGGCCGTGTTGATGAACGATGCGCTGTTTGCCCGCTTAAATCAGTGGGTGGACCGCCATTACCGTGACGAGCTGACCGAAGCCGACCTGGTCGACCCGCAGCTGCTGATTGAAAGCCGTCAGGCGCTGGATGAGCTGACGCAAATTCTGCAGTTGGGTTCGGTGTATCAGTTCCAGCGTTAAGCATCAAGGCCTGGGTTCACCAGGCCTTGTTATTTCAGTTACAGGGTATCGGCACAGCTGAGGCCCTGGCCGTACGGATTGCTGGCAGGTTCTGCTGTCTGCTCCGCAACATAGTCACCAGACACATTCAGCCTGAAACTACGTCTGCTGATATTTTCCGTCCCTGCGGCAGTGCCAGACACCCGCAACTCCACCACAGTCCAGGGGGCATGATCCACAGGGTAAGACAACTCAAAAGTAGCCACTCCATTGGCATCGGCCTGAACTGTGCGAGGCACAGAGGTTACATTGCCAGGTGTTAACTGGCCGTCATTGTTGCGGTCTTCCCCGGCGTCCAGAATCCCATTGAAATTTACGTCTTCTGATGGACATGCCGCCGCAGTGATGACAGGTGCCCACACTTTAAAGTTAGTTTCATCAGGCGATTCAACCCAATAGCCTTTGTCATAAGACATGGACAGGACCGCCACATTCAGCGCTTGCCCGGCCACTGGATTGCCTGAGGAGTCGGTCACAAAAATCGAAAACTGCTGACGAAAAACAGATTCACTGGGCTCCTGAATGCTGTTCCCTGTACCAAAGCGGAAAAACAGGGTTCGCCCGCCTACGGCCAGCGCCACAGTTGAACTGACCGCCGGACTGGTATCCAGCACCACGCCGGATACAGTCAGGTTATGGCCTGTGGCCGCACCGGTCAGACTGTCGGCTGTAAACACAGTGGTCGCCAGACCTTGCGAGTCGGTGACCGCTGTCGCCGGGTCCAGCTGCCCCCCTGGTGCGCCATTGAGGTTAAAGGCCACAGTGCGGTTTTTGACCGGGTTGTTATTGGCATCACGCACCACAGCCCGGACCACCGACTGTTCACCAGGCCCAACCTGAGTGGGCACAGCCTGCAGTTCAACCCAGCCTGGATGGGTTGCAACAAATTCGACACTGGCCCGGGTCGACAGCAAATCGGTTGCTCCGGAGCGGATCTCGGTCGCAGCGATATTGGCAATGCCAGCGAAATCTGAACGTACCAATACCTGAGCCTGCCCCTGAGCATTGGTCTGGCTGTCCACAGAGACGGTATTCAGAGCTCCGCTGGTCAGGCCAAGACGTCCTCGGGTGGTGCTGAAGTTCACCGCTTTGCCCGCATTGGCTGCCCCATTGATTAACCAGTTAAGTGTCAGCGCATGTTCAGTACCCAGCGGCACTTCTGCCACAGTGGGCTCGGTTGGCACAAAACTGAAACTGTCTGTCTGAATAGCGACATCCTGCACCGCGACAGCGCCCAGCCCTGTAATACGCAGTGAATCCTGCCCTCCGCTTTGAGCTTTGTAACTAAAACTGATACGGCCACTGTTGCCGGATGTGACAAAAGTCGCCGCACTGATCGGATTTCCTAAGGACGAACTGACGGTGAGGATTTCCCCCTGAATGCCATTGCCCGCCGAGTCCGTTAAGTCGGCGGTCATGGTGACAGTATCCCCCAGCACCACGGAACGGGGGGCCGACAACAGAATGCGGGTGCCGACCACCTCGACCTT
>NZ_JBBIQL010000031.1:0-42947 GCF_037442345.1 Rheinheimera sp.
ATCCGCTGCTCTACCGACTGAGCTATCTGGGCAACGGGGGGTATTAAACGGATTTCGCCGAATCAAGTCAACTTATTTTTGTTACAGCAGATGAGTTCGCTTAAATCCTGAGCAAAGCGGGCAAAAAATCATAGTTTTGCCCGCCAAATCAGTATTAATTGGCCGATGTGTCCAGCGCTGGAAATGATTTTACCAGCTGATCCAATTGCTGCATCTGCGCCAGATAGGCTTCCAGTTTAGCCAGAGGCAAGGCACAAGGGCCATCGCATTTGGCCTGGTTTGGATCCGGGTGGGCTTCAATAAATAAGCCAGCCAGGCCCAGCGCCATACCAGAGCGGGCCAGCTGAGCCGCCTGAGCACGGCGGCCATCGGCTGAATCACTGCGCCCGCCCGGGCGCTGCAGCGCATGAGTGGCATCAAAAATCACTGGCGCAAACTGCTTCATATCGTCCATGCCCAGCATGTCCACCACCAGGTTGTTATAGCCAAAGCTGGACCCCCGCTCGCAGAGGATCACTTTTTCATTACCCGCTTCTTTAAACTTGGTCAGGATATGACGCATTTCATGTGGGGCCAGAAACTGTGGTTTTTTCACGTTAATCACAGCACCTGTGGCGGCCATTGCAATCACCAGGTCGGTCTGGCGTGCCAGAAAAGCGGGCAATTGCAACACGTCCACCACTTCCGCCACTATGGCCGCCTGGTAGGGTTCATGCACATCGGTAATCAAGGGCACATGGAAGGTCCGCTTAATTTCTTCAAATATCTTTAGCCCTTCTTCCAGGCCAGGGCCCCGGTACGAATGCACGGAAGAGCGGTTGGCTTTGTCAAAGGACGCTTTAAATACATAAGGAATCCCGAGTTTTTCAGTGACTTTGACATAATGCTCAGCCACCTGCATCGCCAGGTCACGCGACTCCAGCACATTCATGCCGCCAAACAGCACAAAGGGTTTATCGTTGGCCACTTCAATAGCACCAACAGCAACGGATTGAATTTGACTCACCTTGTTTCCTTCAGCCGTCATACGGCCTTTTAATGTAAAGACTGAGAATAACAGGACAACTGGCGGATTTGTTGCTGGATTTGTTCATTCAGCGGGTCATCCGGCCTTTGTTCCACAAAATACTGATAATCGGCAATGGCTAAAGACCAGTGATCCAGCAGTTCGAGGATCAAGGCCCTTTCCCGGCGTAAATACGGGTCGTCAGGTTTCTGACTGAGCAGGTGTTGCACTATCGCCAGCACTTTCTCTTTTTCACCGGCCAATAAAAATAGCTGTTTCTGCTGCTGCCACAGCTGCTGTTCCAGTTGACTGAAACTGCAGGGTAACTGGTCCAGCTCGGCAGAAAGGCTGCTAACCAGGCCATTTTCTGGTTTCAACAGGCATTGCCATTGGCCGGACACAGGATCCAGCCATATCTTCTCGGCATCCGACAAGCGGACCTGCAATAACAACTGCTGCTGATACCAAAATGGCTGCACCTCCAGACCGGACAGCAGCAACATATCCGCCAGGATCAGGCTTAATACCAAAGGTTCAGCTTCCCGTTGACACAGCGCCTGATGCAACAAGGCTGGCTCCGCCAGACGGCTCAGCCTGAGCTCACGCTGCGGCGGTGTAAACAGCGCCTGCCGGTAAAACAGCTGCAATACCGCATCAAAACGGCTCATCAGGCTGCCCTGAACCGGCAGCTGTGCACACAGTTGCTGCCATTGCAAATGCGCCTGTTCGATCACTACAGTGTCAGACCATTGGGCTTCGATCCGCAGCCATAATTCAAGCTGGCTAGGCGGACGAATGTCCGCGGAATGAGGTAAAGACATCGGCAGCAGCAAATTAACCAAAGAGTACTGGTGTTTTAGTCACAGCAACCCGGGCCACCATCACTAACCAGCTCAGCGCACCTAAAAAGGCTAACCAGCGCAGTACCAAAGTGCGGCCTTTTAACGCCATAAAAGCCAGCGCTATATACGCCAGCACACCAATCAGTTTGTCGGTCAGCCAGGGGGTTTGAAACGGGTACTGCTGGATAGTCCACATCAGGCCTACAGCCGTCAACAGCAATAAGGTATCAATGAGGTGCGGTGCAATTTTAAAAAACTTGTTTTGCAATAAGGCCGGAGCTTTCAGACTTAATAAGAAACGCACCATCAGAAAAGCCACACTCAGGGCAACAAACAGCATATGTGAATGTTTTAATGCCATATACATCAGGAAAACTCCTTGAATTGAACGACCGAACCGGGCAGCGACGGCTAAACACAGACCCGGGTGGAAAAAAACCACCCGAAGGTGGTTGTACACAAAACTGCCAGCGGAGGGCTTCGGATACCTTACTCTTCGTCTGGGTATTTTTGCAGTATTGCTTCCAGTTTGTCGACCCGGCTTTTAAAAATTTGCACCAGTTTGGGGTCAAAATGTTTGCCAGCTTCGCTGTCGACAAAAGCCAACACCTGTTCCAGCGTCCAGGCCGATTTATAACAGCGACGGTGGCGCAGCGCATCATACACATCGGCCAAGGCAGCAATACGGGCGTATAAGTGAATTTCTTCCCCTTTTTTGCCTTCCGGATAACCAGTGCCATCCCATTTTTCATGGTGGTCGCGGGCAATCACTGCGCCGGCCTGAATAATAGTGCGTTTGGAGTTTTTCAGGATCTCATAACCAATACTGGAGTGGGTTTTCATCACTTCCCACTCCTGATCCTGCAAGCGCATCGGCTTATTCAGTATGCCATCCGGAATCCCCACTTTGCCGACATCATGCAAAGGCGAAGCAAACATCAGCTTTTCGGCTTCTTCTTCTTCCAGACCATAAGCTTTGGCCAGGTCATAACAGATAAAGGCCACCCGTTTTACATGGTTGCCGGTTTCAATAGAGCGTTGCTCCACAGCTTCGCTGAGGCGATAGACTATTTCACGTTGAGTGTCTTCAATTTCGTTTTGCAGCTGCACATTTTCATAGGCAATCTGCACATTTTGCGAAAAGAGTTCAATCAGACGTTTTTGCGTATCGGTAATTTGATTAGGCAAACCAGACACATAAAGCAACGAGCCGGAGGTAAATTTACTGGTGCAATACGCCACCAGGTAGTTATCCCGGTACACAATACTGCGGCTGGCTAACGCCTGCTTAAAGGCCTCAAGTAAGGTGGCATCCAGCACCTCCTGAATGGCTTTGCCTTCTTTGCGCTCAAACTCCCCCAAACCGGCAAACACAATCAACCGGTCCGGGTCAGCGTCATCATTTAAGGTACCAGCCACCAGTGAGGAATTGGCTAACAGCGCATTGTCATTGCAGCCCAGAATCGACGTGAGCTGCTGCAATACTCCATCAATAAATTGTTCCATCGAATGGGAAGAAAACAGGTTCGCAGACGCCGAGATAATTTTCTCCAGCCCCTGACGGCTGTGGTCAATCGACAAAATATCGCGGTAGGACCTTAAACTGCTCATCACCACAGTAAACAGCTTTTGTGCCGTCAGTTCAGTTTTGGATTTGTAATCGTTGATATCGTAGTTGACGATCACCTGCCGCTCCGGTGCCTGACCCGGCTGGCCGGTGCGCAGAATAATACGTACATAGTGGTTATGCAGTTCTTCACGGATATAACGGGCCAGCAACAGACCGGCGTCATCGCTTTCCATCACCACGTCGAGCAGAATAATGGCGGCATCCGGGTGCTGGGCAATCAGGGTTTTCGCTTCCCGGCCAGAATAAGCACTGACGAACTCCAGATTTTTCCCCTGAAAAGAAAAATCACTCAATGCCAGTTTGGTGACTGCATGCACTTCAGGTTCATCATCCACGATCAGAACTTTCCAACTGCCCCGATTCGGACTGACAACCACTTCCGGCTCATCAGCAAACAGAAAATCATTGGCCATCTATCACTCCTTCCCCACCGCATCCAGGTCCCGCGTTGTTTATTTATATGCGGTTATCGGGCAAGGGTCAAAGCAAAGTCGTTGAAATGGATAAATTTTATCAAGCAACCCACAGCCCACCGCTGATCCGCCACTGGCCGCCGTAATCCCGAACCGACTGGACCTGCCGGAAGCCCGCCTGTTGCAACAACTGCTGCACTGCGTCAGCCTGCTGATAACCATGTTCCAGCCAAAGCCAGCCCTGTGGGCTCAGGTGTTGTGTCGCGCCTTGAATAATTTGCTGAATATCGGCCAGACCAGCCCCGGCGGCCACCAGTGCAGTGCGGGGCTCATAGGCGACATCGCCCTGGCTCAGGTGCGGGTCGGCTTCATCAATATAAGGCGGGTTACTGACAATGAGGTCAAACTGCTGGCCCTGCACCGCAGAAAACCAGTTGCTTTGGACAAACTGACAATTCGTCAGCTGCAACTGCGTGGCGTTGTGTTGTGCCAAAGCCACGGCCTCTGGCTGCAGATCCAGCCCGGTCAGTTGCCAGTCGGGCCGCTCTTTGGCCAAAGCCAGTACAATGGCCCCTGTGCCTGTGCCTAAATCCAGCACGCGGGCCTGTGCGGGCAGCGTTAACTCCAGGGCCTGGCGCACCAGGGTTTCGGTATCAGGCCTTGGGATCAGGGTGCAAGGGGCGACCTTCAACTGAAAATCCCAGAAGTACCAATACCCCAAAATATAAGCCAGAGGTTCCCCCTGCAGCCGCCGCTGCAGTGCAGCAGTCAACCGGCTGTCCAGTGCCGGATCCAGCGGCTCGTTTTCGCGCAGCACCAGCTGCGTGGCCGACCAGCCGGATAGCTCCTGCAGCAGCCGCCTGGCCTCCTGACGTGCATCGACCGGCACGGGGCCGGTCGATACCAGGGGGTGCAACACGCTGCTGGCCTGCAGCAGCCACTGCCGCACTGTTTGCATCAGTTATTTTCTTCCGACAATGCTGCCAATTGGTCAGCCTGATACTCGTGTTTCAGCGGGTCAATCACCTGCTCCAGTTCGCCTTCCATCACTTCGTTCAGCCGGTAAATGGTCAGGTTAATCCGGTGGTCGGTTAAACGCCCCTGCGGGAAGTTATAAGTGCGGATCCGCTCGGAGCGGTCACCACTGCCCACCAGATTACGGCGGGTGGTTTCTTCGGCAACACGACGTTTTTCATCTTCGGCCGCCTGAATACGGGACTGCAGCACCGCCATAGCCCGGGCGCGGTTTTTATGCTGCGAACGTTCGTCCTGACACTCCACCACTATACCTGTGGGTAAGTGGGTGATCCGAATGGCCGAGTCGGTTCTGTTCACGTGCTGACCACCGGCACCTGAGGCGCGGTAAGTATCCACTTTTAAATCAGCCGGGTTGATTTCAATGGCTTCGCTTTCCGGAATTTCCGGCATAATAGCCACAGTACAGGCCGAGGTATGCACCCGGCCCTGCGATTCTGTGGCCGGCACCCGCTGCACCCTGTGCCCGCCGGATTCAAATTTCAGCGTGCCGTACGCACCTTCGCCCTGCACACTGGCAATAATTTCTTTGTAGCCGCCGTGTTCACCGTCGTTGCAGCTGACCACTTCCACTTTCCAGCGCTGACGTTCGCAAAAGCGGCTGTACATGCGAAATATATCCCCGGCAAAAATAGCGGCTTCGTCGCCACCGGCACCGGCCCGGATCTCAAGGAAGCAGCTGTTGCCGTCATTGGGATCTTTTGGGATCAATAAAATCTGCAGTTCAGCATCGAGCTGTTCAATACGCTCCTTGGCTGCCTTAAACTCATCCTGCGCCATCTCGCGCATATCGGGGTCTGAGTCTTTCATCATCTCTTCAGCGCTGACTAAATCGTCCTGCGCCTGGCGATAGGCATTAAAGGCTTTACTGATGTCTTCCAGCTGGCTGTATTCTTTCGACAGTTCGCGAAACCGGTTCTGGTCACTGATAACACTGGCGTCGCTGAGCAAGGCCTGCACTTCTTCATAACGCTCTACCAGGCCTTCGAGTTTACGATACACAGAGTCTTTCATTCGGTCTTTATACCTGTTACAGATCCAGCAAGCTGTGGATCAGAGTTTGTTGTTGAGGTTGTTCATCCTGCAATAAATGCCGCAGGGCTTTGGTTGGCGCATGCATCAGCCTGTTAGTCAGTTTCCCCGCCAGTTCAGTCACCACTTTTTCCGGGTCCTGGCCTGCCGCCAATTGTTTCAGCGCTTTGGCGGTCAATTCGTCCCGCACAGCTTCGCCTTTGTCCCGGTAGTTTTTCACCCAGTCGAGCTGACCATGCAACGCCAGCCACTGGCTGAACTCCAGCACACCGGCCTGGATCATCTGCTCCGCCTGAGCTGCAGCTTCCTGCCGGTTTTGCAGGTTCTGCGCCACTATGCTTTGCAAATCATCCACTGTGTAAAGGTAAGCATCTTCCAGTTCGGCGACCTGTTCTTCAATATCACGCGGCACCGCCAAATCGACAAAAAACATCGGCTTGTGCCGGCGCTTTTTTAACGCCTGTTCCACCATACCCTTGCCCACTATTGGCAAGGTGCTGGCGGTGGAGCTGATCACCACATCGGCATTGACCAGCGCCTGAGGTACCTGACTTAAACTGACCACATCACCACCAAACTGGGTTGCCAGGGCGGCCGCTCTGTCGTACGAGCGGTTTGCCACCGTCATTTTCTCTGCGCCCTGCTCCACTAAGTGTTTGGCGACCAGTTCAATGGTTTCCCCAGCGCCAATCAACAAGACTTTCACCTGATTGAGCTGGCCAAAAATTTGTCTGGCCAGGCTCACGGCCGCAAAAGCGACCGACACGGCACTGGCGCCTATATCGGTTTCAGTACGCACTTGTTTGGCGACCGAAAAGGTTTTCTGGAACAGCCGTTCAAACTGTGGGTTAATGGTCCCGGCCTGCCGCGACTGGCTGTACGCCTGTTTCACCTGCCCTAAAATCTGCGGCTCTCCCAGCACTAAAGAATCCAGGCCACAAGCGACGCGCATCAGATGGCTGCTGGCCTGTTCGCCCTGATACAGATACAGGTGTTGGTTCAACTCGCTGCTGTCGAGCTGATGGAATTCACTGAGCCAACGAATTACCTGTTTCGATTGTTCCGGGCTGCCGTTAAAATACAGCTCAGTTCTGTTGCAGGTGGATAAAATCACCGCATCACTGACCTGAGTCAGTGATGTCAGCTCACGCAAGGCATCCAGAATTTGCTCAGGTGCAAATGCCACCTGCTCGCGTAACGCGACCGGGGCAGTTTTGTGGTTGATACCTAAAGCAAAAATAGCGATTCACCTGTCTGTACAGAGTGGGTTCAGCCACTCAGGCCTTATAATGAGGGCGAATTGTACGAAAAAGCCCGGTTTAAAAAAAGCATAGAGAAGGAATTAAAGTGTTGTCGAGTGCAAAAATGGCCGCGGGTTTCGCGCTGGCCCTGCTGTTGTCAGCCTGCGCATCCAGCCCGAAAACAGGCCCTTATGTGCCGTTATCTGCCCAGCAGCGACAGCTGCAACTGGAACAGTTGCAGGAGTTTCAACTGACAGGCGCTTTGGGGGTGACGGCGCCGTCCGACAGCATCAGTGGCAGCCTGAACTGGCAACAACAGGGCCCTTTCTACAAAGCCAGTATGACCAACTTTGTTGGTATCAGCATTTTTGAGCTGGAAACCGACAGCCGAGGTGCCACCATCAAGGCGGATGGAGAAATCCATCAGGCTCAATCGGCCAGCGCCCTGCTCGATTATTTATCCGGCTGGAGTCTGCCGATTGAAGAAATGCCACTCTGGCTCAAAGGGCTCGCCAGCAGTTCAGGCAGCCATCACCAATGGGACCAGCTCGGCCGCTTAACCGCCTTTGAACTGAACGACAATCAGGGCAGGAACTGGACAGTCAGCTACCCCGAGTTTTTCCCGGATGCGTTAGCCCTGCCCAAACGGGTGGTGCTGGAATCCAAAACCGACGGAACCCGAATTCGGCTGGTGGTGCGTCAATGGCAACTTTAATTCTGCCGGCTCCGGCCAAACTGAACCTGTTTTTGCACATTACCGGCCGCCGGGCCGACGGCTACCACAACTTACAAACCTTGTTTCAGTTGCTGGATCAGGGCGATGAGCTGCACTTCACCCCACGCCATGACGGACAGCTGACGCTGCGCTGCAATCTCAGCGAGCTGGAAACGCCGGACAATCTGGTTCTGCGTGCCGCAGCGCTGCTGAAAAATAAAGCATCACCTGCAGCCGGGGTGGACATTTATCTGGATAAACAAGTGCCTATGGGGGGCGGTTTAGGTGGCGGCTCGTCTGATGCGGCCACCGCGCTGGTCGCCCTGAACCAACTCTGGCAGCTGGGCCTGACGAAAGCAGAACTGGCAGCTTTGGGGTTGCAACTGGGTGCTGATGTGCCTGTGTTTGTCCATGGTCAGACCGCTTTTGCCGAAGGTGTCGGCGAACAGCTCAAACCGGTCAGCGTAGCGGAAAAATATTACCTGGTTGTGACACCTGACGTGCATGTCAGTACGGCTGTCGTATTTCAACATCCGGATTTACCCCGCAACACAACCGCCCTGACGCTGGCGCAACTGCTAAACTCAGACTGGAAAAACGACTGTGAAGCACTGGTCAAACAGCTCTACCCCGAGGTTGCATTGGTGTTGGACTGGTTGATAGAATACGCGCCGTCTCGAATGACGGGTACTGGCGCCAGCGTATTTGCTGAATTCCCGGATGAATTCAGTGCTCGTCAAACCCTGCACAAATTACCGTCACAGTGGCGCGCTTTTGTCGCAAAAGGGGTTGCTCAGTCCCCGTTGTGGACTGAGTTGAAGGATGCTGTATAGCCTGCAGTTTGTTTGATGGAACAAGCTGTTTTAATTCAACCGGACCACAACTGCCCTGAGGATCCTACCGTGCCCGACATGAAGATTTTCGCTGGTAACGCCGTACCAGAACTCGCCAAGAAGATAGCCAGCCGTTTATATATCAAGTTGGGCGATGCCGAAGTCGGCCGTTTTAGCGACGGTGAAGTCTGCGTACAAATCAATGAAAACGTCAGGGGCTCTGACGTTTTTATTATCCAGTCCACCTGCGCACCAACCAACGATAATCTGATGGAGCTGATTGTGATGGTCGACGCTTTGCGTCGTGCCTCTGCCGGCCGGATCACAGCAGTGATGCCTTATTTTGGTTATGCCCGTCAGGACCGTCGTGTCCGTTCTGCAAGGGTCCCCATCACGGCCAAAGTGGTTGCCGATTTTCTGTCCAGTGTGGGTGTGGACCGGGTATTAACTGTTGACCTGCATGCCGAACAAATTCAGGGCTTCTTCGATGTGCCGGTGGACAACGTATTCGGTAGCCCAGTGCTGCTGGAAGATATGCGTAAACGCGAATTTAACGCCCCAGTTGTAGTCTCGCCGGACATCGGTGGTGTGGTACGGGCCCGTGCTATTGCCAAACTGCTGAACGACGCCGACCTGGCCATTATTGATAAACGTCGTCCCAAGGCCAACGTGTCTCAGGTGATGCATATCATCGGTGATGTAAAAGACCGTGACTGTATTATTGTGGATGACATGATCGATACAGGCGGTACCTTATGTAAAGCCGCAGAAGCTTTAAAAGAACAAGGCGCTAAACGGGTCTTTGCTTACGCCACTCACGCCGTGTTTTCGGGCAATGCGCCGGACAATATCCGTAACTCGGTAATCGACGAGCTGATGATCACTGACACCATTCCGCTGAGTGCTGAAATGCGTGCCATCAGCAAAGTGAAACAGCTGACCTTAAGCGATATGTTGGCTGAATGTATCCGCCGCATCAGCAATGAAGAGTCAATTTCTTCGATGTTCGACTAAACTCAGTTGCATAAAAAAACCCGGCATGCCGGGTTTTTTTACATTTAAAACTCGCAGAGTTTATTCCTGAAACAAGGTTTCGATATCCAGCCCCTGATGGCTGACAATTTCACGTAACCGCCGCAGCGCTTCCACCTGAATTTGTCGCACCCTCTCCCGGGTTAACCCAATTTCTTTGCCAACATCTTCCAGCGTGGAAGGTTCAAAACCGAGCAGGCCAAACCGCCGCGCCAGCACTTCACGTTGTTTGGCATTCAGTTCATCCAGCCAGACCACCAGATGCTGGCGGATATCGGCATCCGTCAGTTCAGTTTCCGGCCCCAGCTCTTTTTCATCAGCCAACACGTCCAGCAACTGCTTCTCCGAAGAACCCGCCACAGGCGTATCAACTGAAGTGATTTTTTCATTCAATTTCAGCATTTTACGCACTTCATCTACAGGTCTGTCCAACGCAGCGGCAATTTCTTCCGGGGTGGGTTCATGGTCCAGCCGCTGTGACAACTCGCGGGCAGCCCGCAGGTACACATTCAGCTCTTTCACCACGTGAATAGGCAAACGGATAGTACGGGTCTGGTTCATAATGGCCCGCTCTATGGTCTGACGGATCCACCAGGTTGCATAGGTAGAGAAACGGAATCCCCGTTCGGGGTCAAACTTTTCCACGGCGCGGATTAAACCCAAATTGCCTTCTTCAATCAGATCCAGCAACGCCAGACCTCTGTTGATGTAACGACGGGCAATTTTCACCACCAAACGCAAATTACTTTCAATCATACGTTTGCGGGCCGCTTTGTCGCCACGCAGCGCCAGGCGGGAAAAATAAACTTCTTCTTCGGCCGAGAGTAACGGAGAAAAACCTATTTCGCCCAGATAGATCTGGGTCGCGTCCATCACGCGTTGGTTATCATTGGCAACAAACACATCATCAGGTGTGTTGTCTTCTTCGGGGGTTAAAGTGGCTAAATCAGGCTCGGCATTATCGTCATCCGACAGAGTGACATCATCGCCTAATTCGTTGTCTTTGAAATCAATTACGTCTTCATCGTCTTTATGACCCATATCCTTCTCCCACATCAACAAGCTTTGGGTATCACCTGTGCAAGCAGGTTTCCTTACCTAGTCGCCCTTTTCGGGTGATCTTATTTTAGGTACTTCTTGGGATCGACGGACTTGCCACGGAAACGGATTTCAAAGTGCAGCCGGGTAGAGGTTGCATCTGTATTTCCCATTTCAGCAATTTTTTGTCCGCTGACGACGGTGTCACGCTCCTTTACCAAAAGCCTGCGATTGTGCGCATAAGCACTCAGGTAATCGTCGTTATGTCGGATAATCACCAGATTGCCATAACCACGTAAGGCGTTACCGGCATAAACCACCTCGCCCGCAGCTGCGGCGCGCACTGGTGTGCCTGCAGCGCCGCCAATATCTAACCCTTTATTCCCATGCTCTGCATTGGAAAAAGTAGCCAGTATCGGTCCCCTCACTGGCCAGTTCCAGACGATCTTGGAGCTGGCGATTGGACTGGATGCAGCTGTTGCGTTTTCCTTCACCGTCTGAGTTCGAACATAACCCGTTTGATTCTGAGGTGCAACAGCTTTATTGGCTGAAAGCGGTTTCACAGGTGAAATATTTGATAAATTTGAACCATTCAAGCCTGGATTTTGCGTTCCAGCTGTTATTTTCTGCGTTTCACCGCGTATCGCTGCAGTTTTTGCGTTAACAAGATGTAAAACTTGTCCGGGGTAAATACGGTAAGGCACCGGAATATTGTTTTGCGCAGCCAGCTCTCTGTAATCTAAACCGGAACGAAAAGCGATGGAGTACAGGGTATCGCCAGCCTGCACTGTGTAGCGGGCATTGGCTTCCCCCTGAGGGTACTTCTTATAGTAGTTGCGAATATCATTCAGGCTGGTCACAGGGGCGGGAGCCTCTCGTGAACTGCACGCAGCCAGACAGCACAACACAACCAGCAGCAGCGATAAACGCATCACGTCAGCTATACACCAGGTACAACACTGCGCCCAGTGCAACAGTGCCCCAACCTAAAGCGTCGACTATATCCCGCAGTTTTTGCTGCATTTTTTCGCCGCCCCAGTACATCAGGCCTGCCACCAGAAAAAACCGGCTGGCACGGCCGACAAACGAAGCAATCACAAAAGGAACAAAGGCCATCCCCATCAGACCGGCGCCGACCGTAAATAACTTATAAGGAATAGGTGAAAAACCGGCAATAAACACCACCCAGACGCCATAGTCGGTAAACCACTGCTGTACTTTGGCAAAGGTCTCCTGTTTACCCAGATATTCCACAGCAGGCAACACGACAGGCTCGAACAGCCATAAACCAAGAAAATAGCCACAAATACCACCAAACAGCGAAAACAGGGTGGTGATCCAGGCGAAACGCCAGGCCATGGCGGGACGGGCCAAGGCCATAGGCGCCAGCATCACATCAGGCGGAATAGGGAAAATCACCGATTCAGTAAAACTTAGACCCGCCAGATACCGTTCGGCATGCCGGTGTTTGGCCCACAGCAACGCTTTGTCATACATCCACTGGAATATACGCACTTAAAATTCCTTTCATTTAGTGTACTTGTCAGTAGGTCCAGTTAAGCCAGCTCGCCCGGTACCAGCGGCACAAAACGCACCGCTTCCACATCTTTCTGTTCAAACGTCTCGCCGCAGCGGGTAAATACCCGCAGTACCTGCTCCTGAGCGCCAACCGGGATCACCAACCGGCCACCTTCCGACAGTTGCTGCAACAAGGCCTGTGGCACTTCATGGGGGGCCGCGGTCACAATAATGCAGTCAAAAGGCGCTTTGCTTTGCCAGCCTAACCAGCCATCCCCATGCTTCATCGATACATTGTGCAGATCCAATTGTTGCAGACGACGTTTGGCCTGAAACTGCAAGGCTTTGATACGTTCCACACTGCACACCTGGTCAAAAAGCCGTGCCAGTATGGCGGTCTGATACCCCGACCCAGTGCCAATTTCCAGCACCTTCCGGCACTGAGCCGACTGCAGCAACAACTCGGTCATGCGGGCGACAATATAAGGTTGGGAAATGGTCTGGCCCTGGCCTATTGGCAAGGCGGTATTTTCATAAGCTTTGTGTGCCAGCACGGCCTCGACAAACAAATGCCGTGGGGTCTGGCTGATCGCCGCCAGCACCCTGCTATCCTGAATGCCATCCTGCTGTAGTTTTTGTGCCAAGACGGCGGCACTGCGATGTGTGACAACAGCCATAACTTACCACTTGATCCCTTCTAACCACTGGCCTAACTGCTCCATACTGCGATAGGCCGTCATATCCACATGCAAAGGCGTCACCGACGCATAGCCCTGCGCCACTGCATAAAAATCTGTACCTGGGCCAGCATCCAGCTCGGGCCCCAAAGAACCGTACCAATAAATAGGCCGTCCCCAAGGGTCGGTCGATTGTTGCATAGTTTCGGCTTTATGCCGCCGCCCCAGTCGTGTCACCTGAATGCCTTTCAATTGTTCCAACGCAATAGCCGGTACATTGATATTCAGAATTTGATCAGCGGGCAACGGCTGCGACTTCAGCTTTTTAATCACCTGTACCGTCACGGCAGCCGCCGTCGCAAAATACTGTTCATCCCGCCCGGCCAACGACACAGCAATAGCTGGCAACCCCAAATGACGGCCTTCTGTGGCGGCAGCCACTGTGCCTGAATACAACACATCGTCGCCCAGATTGGCACCATGATTAATGCCTGACACCACCAGATCCGGGGCTTTGTCCAGCAACTGATTAATCGCCAGATGCACACAGTCTGTCGGAGTGCCATTCACAGATACAAAACCATTCTCCAGCAGTTGGGTGCGCAACGGGTTGAGCAGAGTCAGTGAATTGCTGGCACCACTGCAATTTCGGTCCGGCCCGACTGTGGTCACCTCAGCAATCTGTGCCAGCGCCTGCTGCAGCACCTGAATGCCTTTGGCATAGACGCCATCATCATTACTTAACAGAATCCGCATGAGGCCTCCAAATTGGTTAATCCAGCGGCGCCTGATGGCGCTGCACATCCTGATAATTCACCAGTTCTCTGAGCACTGCAGTGGCAAAACAGCCAGCATACAACTGAAAACTCAGACAAATATCCTGCCCCTCGCGCCGCCACTGCAGTTGCCGTGGCACCAGACGGACAGCACGGCGCTCTGCGCGCATATTCAGCGCAATCAGTGCATCCACCCAATGCTGCCAATTGTGCAGGCTTTGCTGTTCAAACTCCAGTGCTTCGCCCTGCACCAAAGGTTCACCACAACCAGCCAGCGCCGCTGTCGGGTGAAGATCAAACAGAGCCAGACGCTGCAGCAATACCTCATCCGGTTGGTCCACTTTAAACACAGAACCAGAGCCATCAAGCTGCACCACTTCACCCTGCAACAGGGTGTTAAACACCCCCAGTTCCAGCCGTCGCGCCAGTTGAGTATTAAATAAAAATGATCGGGCCGCCGACAAAGCCAAGCCACGAATTTGCCGGTCCGTAATACTGCCGCCGTTAAACAGCCGCTCAGCCAGAGCCAGATTGCCGCCGTCGCGGCCAAAGCGCTGTTCGCCATAATAATTGGGCACGCCTTGCTGCACTAGCTCTAAACGCTGTTCCAGCTCCTGCGGTGCAGAAAGGTCCCGTAACCGCAGATGAAAGCTGTTGTGTGCAATAGCGCCTAACCGCAAACGGCGCTGGTGGCGGGTGACCTGCAGGATACGGCACCCTTCAATCTGCCAGTTCAGCCAGTCAGGCTCCTGTTTGATAGGAAAAGGTACACAGAACCACTGACGGGTGACCGCATGGCGGTCTTTCAAACCGGCATAGCTGACCTGACGCGCTTTGCAGCCGACGATGTCTGCCAGTTGCTTCGCGACAAACTGGGTGTTCTGGCCAATTTTTTCAATAAACAGCAACAAGTGCTCCCCTGCCCCTGTCGGTGTGAAACTCAGGGTTTCTTCCACCACAAAGTCATCGGGTTGCACGCGCAATAACGCCTGGCCTTTGGGTTTTCCGTACAAATAAGGGAATTCGGGCAGTTGCATCAGTTGTGTACCAACAGCACCACAGCTTCAACGGCTATACCTTCTTTGCGGCCAACAAAGCCCAGCTTTTCAGTGGTGGTGGCTTTGACATTCACCTGAGCCAGCTCTGTCTGTAAATCTGCGGCCAGGCACTGGCGCATTGCGTCGATATGAGGTGCCATTTTTGGCGCCTGCGCCAGAATAGTGACATCCAGATTGCCAAGCTGATAACCCAGCGCCTGCACATCGGCAAAGACTTTCCGCAGCAGAATGCGGCTGTCGATGCCTTTAAAGGCGGCATCTGTGTCCGGAAAGTGATGGCCTATATCCCCCAATGCCACAGCACCCAATAAAGCGTCAGACACGGCATGCAGCACCACATCCCCGTCGGAATGCGCCAGCAGTCCCTGTTCATAGGGGATTTTGACGCCCCCCAGGGTCACCGGGCCTTCACCACCAAAGGCATGCACATCAAAACCGTGGCCAATACGAAAAGGTAACATCAGTGTTGCTCCAGATAAAAACGGGCCAAAGCTAAATCTTCAGCCTGGGTGATCTTGATATTGTCGGCATGGCCCGGTATCAGCAACACGGGCTGCCCGGCCCATTCCATCGCACTGGCTTCATCGGTAACCGCAGCACCAGCGGCCAAAGCGCTCTGCAAGGCGCCGCGTAACAATGCCGTTGGAAACAGCTGTGGCGTATAGGCATGCCACAACCCTGCCCGCTCCACTGTCTGTTCAACCAAAGTACCGCCACGTTTCATGGTGTCACGCACAGGTGTGGCCAGAATGCCGCCGGCATTTTCGCTCAGGCAACGCGCTATCAGCAGTTGGACATCCGTCACCCGGACCACAGGACGGGCGGCATCATGCACCAGCACCCAGGGATACTGCGCGGCATCGATCTGCACCAAGGCATTGAGCACAGAGTTGGCGCGTTCAGCCCCACCATCGACCCGCGTCAGGCCTGGTTGCTGCAAGGAGGTTAATGCAGGGTAATAAGGATCATCTGTTGATACAGCGATATAAAACTGCCGGAGCTCAGGCACCTGCTGCAGACGCCGCACCGTCTGCTCCAACACAGTGGCCCCTGCTAATTCCAGATATTGTTTTGGCCGGTCGGCCTGCATACGTTTCCCGACACCAGCGGCTGGGATCACAGTCGCTATCTTGGGGATCATTTGATTTCCATCGGCGTCACAATGCGGAAGAATACTTCGTTTTGTTTAATCAGGCCCAGTTCATTGCGAGCCCGCTCTTCAATGGCGTCCAGACCTATCTGCAAATCGGTGACATCAGCCCGCAGTAAGTGATTACGTCTGGCCAACTGGGCATTTTGTTGCTCAATTTTGGTCAGTTGGTTCTGATGCGCCCAATACTCCATCACACTGTGCTGTCCCAGCCACAGACGGTGTTGAAGTGCCCCTAACAGCAGCAGCAATAATAAAACCAATAATCGCATCAGATTGTTCGCTCCGGATCTCTGGTTGTATTATGAAGGCTGAACAGTGCGCAGGAAAGCCCCACAACAGCTTTCAGGGCTGAAAAGGTTTGGCAAAGTTCTGCCAGTTCAGCCGACTGGCCAGCAACAACTCCCGTAAACTGAGTAATCGGGGCGGTTTTCGTTCTGCATTCAACCACTGATGGCCGCTGCAGGCCGCCGTCATCAGACTTTTGCTGGGTTTGAGTAAAAACTTATCAGCGTTGTCAGCAGACAAAGGCGTGCCATTAAAACCAAACCAGCCATGCTCGTTGCAATGCAAACGGCTGCCGTCCAGGTCAATTTCATCGACTGAATCGAGCCAGACGCTTTCCAGCCCCTGATGTTGCTGGTAGACCGGCACTATCAGGGCTTTTTTGGCGTATTTGCGATAGAACTGCTCAATTTGCTCAATACCTTGTTCTTTGGCCGGGCAAACCAGCGACTGCCGGGCCAACCAGCTGGCATTCTGGCCGTCAAACTGCAAAGGGGATGGATGCTGCACAATACGTTCCGCAGCGCGGCGGATATAAAAAGGTAAGCTGGCCAGACGTTTGGCCAGGGTCGGCAACAGTTCGGGCGGTAATTTGGACAAACGGGCTATTTCACGCTCGTACAGCGCGTTGCACAGTTCGGTGTAGGCCTGACTTTGTGCTTCGTCCTGCCAGAGCTGATGTTGATCAGCATCACGTTTTTTCATAGCCGCAAGCATGGGGTCAGAGTACTACTCTGACCCCATCTTTATCAGGCCTGGCCTTTAATTTCTACGCGGCCACGGTACGGCGCTTTGGCGCCCAGTTCCTGCTCAATACGCAGTAACTGGTTGTACTTGGACACACGGTCAGAACGGCATAAAGAACCGGTTTTGATTTGACCGGCCGCAGTACCTACCGCCAAATCCGCGATAAAGGCATCTTCAGTTTCGCCTGAACGGTGCGAAATCACCGCAGTAAAACCGGCATCTTTGGCCATTTTAATGGCGGCCAGCGTTTCGGTCAGCGAACCAATCTGGTTGAACTTGATCAGGATGGAGTTACCAATGCCCTGCTCAATACCACGGGACAAAATTTTAGTGTTGGTCACGAATAAATCGTCACCGACCAACTGCACTTTACCACCAATTTTGTTGGTTAAATCTTTCCAGCCGTCCCAGTCCGATTCATCCAGACCATCTTCAATCGAAACTATTGGGAAGCGGGTCGCTAAACCTGCCAGGAAATCGTTGAATTCATAGGAACTGAACTCCCGGCCTTCACCAGACAGTTTGTATTTACCGTCGACGTAAAACTCTGAAGCGGCGCAGTCCAGCGCCAGCGTCACGTCTTTGTTCAGCTCGTAACCAGCGGCAGCCACGGCCTTGGAAATCACAGTTAAAGCTTCTTCGTTTGACTTCAGATCCGGTGCAAAACCACCTTCATCACCCACAGCGGTGTTTAAGCCCTGGCTGTGCAGTTCTTTTTTCAACTGGTGGAAAATTTCAGCGCCCATCCGCAGTGCTTCAGCGAAAGTTTTGGCACCCACTGGCTGCACCATAAATTCCTGAATATCAACGTTGTTGTCGGCGTGCTCACCACCATTGATGATGTTCATCATAGGCACTGGCATGGAATAGACACCTGGCGTGCCGTTCAGATCAGCAATGTGCTGGTACAGCGGGATTTTTTTATCCGCAGCTGCAGCACGGGCCACCGCCAGTGACACAGCCAGAATGGCGTTGGCGCCCAGTCTGGATTTGGATTCAGTGCCATCCAGATCAATCATGATCTGGTCAATAGCCGCCTGGTCGTAAGCAGATTTGCCCAGCAGCGCTGCTTTAATAGGGCCATCAATATTGGCCACAGCAGTGCGCACACCTTTACCTAAATAACGGCTTTTATCGCCGTCACGCAGCTCCAGCGCTTCGCGGGTACCGGTCGAAGCACCGGATGGCGCACAACCACGGCCCATAGCACCGCTTGCTAAAATAACGTCAGCTTCGACTGTTGGATTGCCACGGGAGTCCATAATTTCACGGGCAATGATGTTGACGATCTCAGACATAAATAATCCCCTTACTTGCTGCGCAAAAAGCCGGATTGAGGCCCGGCTTTTGTTAAAAATTAAACTAACTGTTGTTTTTGATGTTTATACGCGGCCGCGACAAAACTGCGGAACAGCGGATGGCCGTCCCTCGGTGTCGAGTTAAATTCCGGATGGAACTGACCGGCAACAAACCATGGATGTTTTGGAATTTCCACCATCTCGACTAACTGGTTGTCGGCTGACAATCCGGAGAACACCAATCCAGCCTCTTCTAAACGGGCAACAAAGTGATTGTTCACTTCGTAGCGATGACGGTGACGTTCAGAAATCACGTCTTGACCGTAAATTTCGCGGGCTTTGGTATTGGGCTTGAGGTTACAGTTCTGACTGCCCAGACGCATAGTGCCCCCCAGATCCGATTTCTCAGTCCGTTGTTCCACTTTGCCTTCTGAATCCAGCCACTCCGTGATCAAACCGACCACAGGGTAAGCGGTATTTTTATTAAATTCGGTGGAGTGCGCGCCTGTTAAACCCAGCACGTTACGGGCGTACTCAATCAAGGCCACCTGCATACCTAAACAAATGCCCAGGTAAGGCACTTTGTTTTCACGGGCATAACGGGCTGCCATAATTTTGCCTTCAACCCCACGCTCGCCAAAACCACCTGGCACCAGAATAGCATCCAGACCAGCGAGAATATCGGCGCCTTTGGCTTCGACATCCTGTGAGTCGATGTATTTGATATGCACAGTCAGTCGGTTTTTCAGACCGGCATGGCCCAGCGCTTCATTGACTGATTTATAAGCATCCGGCAGTTCAACGTATTTGCCGACCATCCCAATGGTCACTTCACCCGTTGGGTTGGACTCCTGGTACAACACCTGTTCCCACTCGGACAAATCCGCTTCTTTGGCACTTAAATGGAAACGACGCACAATTAAATCGTCCAGCCCCTGAGATTTCAGCAGCGCCGGGATCTGGTAAATGCTGGACACGTCTTTTAACGAAATAACAGCGCGCTCTTCCACATTGGTGAACAGCGCAATTTTGGCTTTTTCATTGGTCGGAATAGCCCGGTCTGAACGACACACCAGAATATCCGGCTGAATACCAATTGAACGTAATTCTTTGACCGAGTGCTGTGTCGGTTTGGTTTTAATTTCACCGGCAGTCCCCAAGTAGGGTACTAACGTCAGGTGCATAAACATGGCGCGTTCGCGGCCAATTTCTGTGCCTAACTGACGGATAGCTTCGAGGAATGGCAGCGATTCGATATCACCGACAGTGCCGCCAATCTCAACGATGGCAATGTCATAACCTTCACCACCGGCGACAACGCGGCTTTTAATTTCGTTGGTAATATGAGGAATGACCTGAATAGTCGCACCTAAATAATCACCACGGCGCTCACGACGCAGCACGTCGGAATAAATCCGGCCTTGGGTGAAGTTATTCAGTTTGGTCATTTTGGTGCGGATAAACCGCTCGTAGTGGCCCAGATCCAAATCGGTCTCTGCGCCATCTTCGGTGACAAAAACTTCACCGTGTTGAATGGGGCTCATGGTACCCGGATCCAGGTTGATATAAGGATCCAGTTTCAGAATGGTCACTTTCAGACCACGCGCTTCTAAAATAGCGGCTAACGAGGCTGCTGCAATACCTTTACCCAAGGAGGAGACAACCCCACCCGTCACGAAGATGTATCTAGTAGTCATGAGACCTCTGAGACGCCAATGGCATTAAGAATTACGTACTTAGGACGGGCGCAAAGTATAACAAAGCCGCTGCTGTCGCTCAATGTAAACCGTATAAAACCGCCAAGAACACAAAGATATGCTTGTCGCTCAGTGATTTATCTGCAAAACGGCAGAATAGCTGTTTGCTTTTCAAACTATGGCTGTCTACATTTTCCAGACAATTAAGAAGGATTTTAATGTGCAGCCGTCTGACGTATTGACCCTCCTTGGGCTGTCCACCCTGGCGACTCATCTGCCAAACGGAATAGCCGTACTGGATACCGACTTCAGGTATCTGTTTATTAACCCGACCTTGGCAGATTTCAATGGCTGCTCGGTGCAGGACCATTTGCATCAGCATGTCACGGACATACTGCCGCATCTGGCGGGAACCATAGTTCCCATGCTGACGAAGGTGCGTGACAGCGGCATCGCTCTGGTCGATTTTGAACTGACACCCCACACCACAGCGCCTGAAAACCACTGGTTAGGTTCGTACTTGCCGGTTAAAAACGAACAGCAGCAAGTCGTCGCCATTGCTGTCATCGCCCGCAATCAGACGCGTGAGATGGAAATTCAACAGCACCGCCAGCGCGATCTGAAGCGAATGAAACAGGTGCTGGACAATATGTTTGCCTTTGTCGGTATTTTGCAGCCAGATGGCACCCTGCTCGACGCCAACGCGCCTCCCCTGTTGTTAGCCGGAATTACCATTGATGATGTGGCAGGACGCAAGTTCTGGGAGTGCTTCTGGTGGTTACACAACCAAGCCGACGCAGAGCTGATTGAAGCGGCCTGTCGACGAGCGGCGCAGGGTTACACCAGCCGGTTTGACGTTCAGGCAAAGATGAAAGACAGCCTGATCATTATTGATTTTATGATTGCCCCTGTGTTTGACGAATTTGGCGTTGTGCAGTTTCTGGTGCCTTCAGGCATAGACATCACACGTCGTAAACGCAGCGAGCAGGCGCTGCAGGAAAGCGAAAGCCGGTTTCGCAAAGTGTTCGACAGCGCCGCTGACGCACTGATCGCGGTCAATGCCGAAGGTGAAATTACCCTGGCAAACAAACGTGCTGAGCAGATGTTTGGTTATTCTCAAGCCGAATTATTGGGTCGGCCCGTGGATCTGCTGGTCCCTGCCCAGGCGCGACCGAATCATCACCAGCACAGACATGGCTTTATGCAGCACCCCACCAGCAGACCCATGGCGCAGCGCCAGGAACTCTTTGCCCAGCGTAAAGACGGTTCGCTGGTGCCGGTGGAAATTGGTCTGACTTATCTGGAGCAGGATCCTAAAGCGGCGGTACTGGCCACAGTGACCGATGTGACTGTGGCCGTGCAGGCGAAACAACATCTGCAAAGCATTATCGATGATAAAACCGCGCTGTTGCATGAGCGGGAGCTGTTACTGAAAGAAATTCATCACAGAGTCAAAAACAATCTGCAGATCGTGTCCAGTTTGCTCAACCTGAGATCGCACAATGCGGCTGGTGAACTGAAAGATGTGTTGCAAGACAGTCAGTTACGCATCCGTACCATGGCATTAACCCACCAGCTGCTGTATGAACAAAAAAACTTCAGCTTCATTCCTTTAGGCGCCTATTTACGCCAGTTATCCCTGTTGATACGGCAAAGCATCCTGAGTCCTGATCTGGTGCATTTCGATTTGGATCAGATTGATGATGAACCCCAGCTGCCGTTACAGCAGGCCATCCCTTGTGGCTTACTGGTTACCGAAATACTGACCAACAGCATTAAACACGCGTTTCCTGACGGACGCTCAGGCCGGATCCAAATGACGCTGAAGCAGCTGGATGGTCAGCTCTGCCTGCAGCTCAGTGACAATGGCCAGATCCGGCGCGATTTTTCGCTTGGCCAGGGCAATTCATTAGGTATGCAGTTAATCCCGGCTTTCCTTGCTCAAATGGGTGCACAGGCTGAACTGATCAAATCCGAGGGCACCTCGTACCGGATCCGTTTCAGCGTCAACACAGGAGCAACACCAGAATGAATCACCAAATTCTTGTGGTTGAAGATGAATACATTGTGTCGCTGGATATTCGTCGTACGCTGGAGCAGTTGGGACACAAGGTCGTGGCGACATTGGCCCGGGGTGAGGACGTTGTTGCGACAGCTCTGGCCACCAAACCAGATTTAGTACTGATGGACATCAAACTGGCAGACAAAATGCGAGGCACCGAAGCTGCCTATGAACTCAGACAAGTCAGCGATGTGCCTGTCATTTTCCTGACCGCTTATTGCGATGAACGGGTATTACACCAGGCCTCTCAGAGCTTCCCGCATGGCTACCTGATCAAACCTTTTGATCGCAAAGAACTGGACGCAAGCATCCGGATGGCACTGCTCAGACACAAGGCTGAAGCAGAAGTCCGGCGCTCCGAACAACGCTTACGCCTGGCTCTGGCGGCCGCCAGGATGAGTCCATGGGAGCTGAATCTGACCCACAACAGTTTGCAGCTGCTCCCTGAACCGGACGATTTTTTCAGTCTGCCCGAACCCTGCAACGGCGGTACCGAACAATTTCTGAGTTTGGTCAGCGAAGTCGAACGACCTCGGCTTGCCCGGTTGCTGGACAGGGGCGCAGCGTTCAGCTCCATTTTCAGCAGTAATCTGTCTTCTGCGGAGTCCTATATCGAAATATTTGCCCAGCCAACGACCAGAGCTGACGAACAGATAGTGTTGGGGGTGCTGCGGGACGTGACTCAAAAACAACAGGAAGAACTTCAGCTGCGTCAGGCACATGCCTATTTCAGAACCACTTCGGAAGCTATTCTTATCCTGGATCAGGAATGCAGAATCGTCTCCTGCAATCCGGCTTTTAGTCTGGTCACTGGCTATTCCTCTGCGGAAGTCACAGGAAAAACGCCGGACAGCTTCCTCTATGTGCAGCATCAGTCCTCCCCAATGAGTACCCGTCTGGATGAAATCAGTGCCGATCACTGCAGCAGCGAAGTGCAATGCCGCCGCAAAGATGGTCAGATTTTTCCGGCATGGCAACATTTTTGCAAAGTACGGGCGCCCAAACATAGTAACCAACTGAATCAGTTTGTCTTGATGTTCTCTGATATTTCAGCGCTGCGCAGAGCCGAAGAAGATTTACAGACCATGGCATTCCATGATCATCTGACCGAACTTGGTAACAGAGCCAAGCTGGAAAAGGTGCTCAGGGCAGAACTGGAGCGGGCAAAACGCAATCACTCCATGTTGGGTTTACTCTATCTGGATCTCGACGGTTTTAAATTGGTGAATGACACCCTGGGCCATCATGTTGGCGACATGTTATTGCAGCAGGTTGCCCGCAGGCTCAATAGTCTGATCCGGGCCGGCGACCTGGCCAGCCGCGTTGGCGGAGATGAGTTTGTCCTGTTGTTTCCGGATATCAGCGGGCCTGAAACCTGTCTGCATATTGCCGAAAAACTGTTACAGACTCTGACACAGGACATCCAGCTCAACGACAACATCGTGAATGTCTCGGCCAGTATAGGTATTGCCTGTTACCCGCATGATGCCAAATGCTATGAAGAACTGCTTAAATGTGCCGATCTGGCCATGTTTGAGGCAAAAGACAAAGGCCGCAGTCGCTACTCATTTTTTAACCCAGTACTGGCCCAGAAGACTGCGATGCGGCTGCAGATAGAACAGAACCTGAAACATGCCATGCAATCCGGCGATCAGCTCTATATGGCCTACCAGCCCGTGATCCAGCTGCAAACTGGCAAAGTTTTGGGTTATGAGTCGCTGATCCGCTGGCGTCACCCCCAAATGGGCATGGTGGCACCAGATAAATTTATCCGGGTGGCAGAACAAAGCAGCCTGATCCTCGATTTAGGGCACTGGATCCTCGAACAGGTTTTGACCGACATGGCCACACTCTGGTCAGCCTCAGAAGACATCCGCTGGTTATCCATTAATCTGTCCGTCAAACAACTTGAAATCCCGGGGTTGGCAGAAACCATTGCCAATCTGTGTCTGCAGAAAAACGTGAACCCGGCCTTTTTGTTATTTGAAATTACCGAAACGGCGCTCAGCCAGTCAGATGAAATCCTGCAGAATCTGGACAGCCTGCGCGCTTTGGGTGCTCGTGTGGCAGTGGATGACTTTGGTACTGGTTATTCATCTTTAAGTCGCTTAAGGACGTTGCCGATCGATTGCCTGAAAATCGACCGTTCCTTTGTTGCGACACTGGAACAGGACCATTTCAGCAAAGAAATTGTCAGAACCATTATTCAGTTGGCTCAGTCTCTGGGACTCAAAGTAGTTGCCGAAGGTGTGGAACAGGCAGAACAAGCCATTCAGCTCAAAGCGTTGGGCTGCGACAAAGCGCAGGGTTATTTTTTCGGTAAACCAGAGCCCCTGCCAAAAAGAAAATAAAAAAGCAGCCGAAGCTGCTTTTTTAGTCGGGGCTGACCCGTCTTATTTATCGCTGTGACGCATATGCGGGAACAGGATCACATCACGGATACTTGGCGCGTCGGCCAGTAACATCACCAGACGGTCGATACCAATACCCTGACCTGCCGTTGGCGGTAAACCGTGTTCCAGCGCCGTTACAAAGTCGTCATCGTAGAACATGGCTTCATCATCACCCGCTTCTTTTTGCGCCACCTGCTCACGGAAACGCTCTGCCTGATCTTCAGCGTCGTTCAGCTCGCTGAACCCATTGCCCAGCTCACGGCCACCGATAAAGAACTCAAAACGGTCGGTGATTTCCGGGTTGTCGTCATTCCGACGCGCCAAAGGCGAAATTTCAGCCGGGTATTCAGTGATAAAAGTCGGCTGTTGCAGTTTGGTTTCCACCAGCTCATCAAAGACTTCCATCAGAATACGGCCATGACCATAGTTGTCTTTCACCTGAATACCGAGCGATTTCGCCAGTTCAGCCACCGCCTCACGGGTGGTGAGCTGCTCTAACTTGACCTCTGGGTTGTAGTGCAGAATGGATTCCGTCACTGACATCCGGGCGAAGGGTTTGCCGAAATCAAAGGTTTTGCCCTGATACGGCACTTCGGTACTGCCAAGCACCGACTGCGCCAGGCCACGGAATAACTCTTCGGTTAAATCCATCAGGTCGCGGTAATCGGCATAAGCCCAGTAGAATTCCAGCATGGTGAATTCCGGGTTATGGCGGGTCGACACCCCTTCGTTACGGAAGTTACGGTTCAGCTCGAACACTTTTTCAAAGCCACCCACCACCAGACGTTTTAGATACAGCTCTGGCGCGATACGTAAGTACATCGCCATATCCAGCGCATTGTGGTGCGTCACGAAAGGACGGGCTGAAGCACCGCCTGGGATCACCTGCAGCATTGGGGTTTCCACTTCCAGAAAGCCTTTGCTGTTAAAAAACTGGCGGATATAGGCCACAGTTTTTGAACGAATAAGGAAGGTACGACGAGACTGCTCGTTCACAATCAGGTCCAGGTAACGCTGACGGTAACGGGCTTCATGGTCGGTCAGGCCGTGGAATTTATCCGGCAACGGGCGCAGTGCTTTGGTCAGCAAACGGATGTCATCCACCCACACAGTCAGCTCGCCAGTCTGAGTTTTAAACAGGGTGCCGCTGGCGCCAACGATGTCACCTAAGTCCCACTTTTTAAAGCCTTCGTTGTATACGTCACCCTGCAGGCTGTCGCGGGCCACATACAACTGGATTTTGCCGCCTACATCCTGAATGGTGGTGAAGCTGGCTTTGCCCATAATGCGGCGCAGCATCATACGGCCGGCCACCACCACCCGGATTTTCTGTGCTTCCAGCTCTTCTTTGCTTAAGTGTTCGTACTGGGCAATGACGTCATTACTGACATGTTCACGGCGAAAATCATTCGGAAACGGGTTGCCCTGCTCACGCAAAGCCGCCAGCTTGTGTTTTCGCTCAGCCATCAGTTTGTTAACGTCTTGATGTTCTTCAATCGGATTATTTTGTTCAGACATTTTCAGTTCCTGACTGTTAAGCTCAAATTACAAACCGGCCTTCAGGCTGGCTTCAATAAAACGGTCCAGATCGCCGTCCAGCACCTGCTGGGTATTGCGGTTTTCTACACCGGTACGTAAATCTTTAATGCGTGAATCGTCCAGCACGTAAGAACGAATTTGGCTGCCCCAGCCAATGTCCGATTTGGTGTCTTCCAACGCTTGTTTCTCCGCGTTTTGCTTTTGCAATTCCAGCTCATACAACTTGGCACGTAACTGTTTAAAGGCATTGTCGCGGTTTTTGTGCTGCGAACGGTCATTCTGACACTGCACTACGGTATTGGTCGGTAAGTGCGTAATACGTACGGCTGAGTCAGTCCGGTTAACGTGCTGACCACCAGCGCCCGAGGCGCGGTAGGTGTCAATCCGCAAATCAGCCGGGTTGATTTCAATTTCGATGTCGTCATCAATTTCCGGCGCCACAAAGACCGAGGCAAACGAGGTATGACGACGGTTGCCTGAGTCAAAGGGGCTTTTGCGTACTAAACGGTGCACACCGGTTTCAGTGCGTAACCAGCCGTACGCGTATTCACCGGTGAATTTGATGGTACAGCCTTTAATACCAGCCACATCACCGTCCGTCACTTCATACAGCTCCGGGCTGAAACCTTTGGCTTCGCCCCAGCGCAGATACATCCGCATCAGCATGCTGGCCCAGTCCTGTGCTTCGGTGCCGCCAGAACCGGCCTGAATATCCAGGTAACAATCGCTTGGGTCGTGTTTACCAGAAAACATCCGGCGGAATTCCAGCAGCTCCAGCTGGCTTTGCAGGTCCGCCAGTTCCTGTTGCGCTTCGATAAAGGTGTCTTCATCTTCGGCTTCCACCGCCAGCTCGACCAGACCGGCTACGTCTTCCAGGCCCTGTTCCAGCTTTTCAATGGTGCCGACAATCTGCTCCAGCGCCGAGCGCTCTTTGCCCAGCGCCTGCGCTTTTTCAGGGTTGTTCCAGACAGCAGCGTCTTCTAATTCACGACTGACTTCTTCCAGCTTTTCTTTTTTGCTGTCGAAGTCAAAGATACCCCCTAAGCACAGCAGTGCGCTCAGTCAGGTCTTTGATTGCGTTGTTTACCGGATTGACTTCAAACATGATTCTTCAGGCTTCAGAAAAAATTGGGCGCGATTGTAGCAATTTTTCACTGGCCATGCAGCCATCTGCGTGAATTAAACCGCTGAGGCCGGTCCCCTTTTATGTTTTTTCGAATCCCCGTTGGGCTTTTTGCCTCTGTATCCTCTTCAGATTGTTTTGTATTACTATAAGATGTATAAAAACCACGCAGCACAGACTGTCAAAACAATGAAAACTCCCGCCAAATCAACAGGAGAAGACGATGCCATTACTAAAACCCATGCTGGTGGTTTTGGGCCTGAGCCTGAATGCCACTGCCTTTGCCGCCACTCACATTCAGCTGGACAGCTCCAGCCAGGGTGCCGTGATCAATAAAAACATTTATGGGCAGTTCGCCGAACATTTGGGTCGTGGTATTTATGAAGGTCTGTGGGTCGGGCCTGACTCATCAATCCCCAATACCAAAGGCTGGCGCAATGATGTACTGGGGGCGTTAAAAGCCTTGCATGTGCCACTGATCCGCTGGCCGGGAGGCTGCTTTGCCGACGAATACCATTGGCGCGATGGCATTGGCCCGCGTGACAAACGCCCAGTTAAAGTGAACACCAACTGGGGTGGCGTGGAAGAAGATAACGCCGTGGGAACCCATGAGTTTTTCGATTTGGTCGAACTGCTGGGAGCCGAAGCTTATGTGAATGGCAACCTGGGCACAGGAACTCCGCAAGAAATGGCGGAATGGCTGGAATATATGACAGCCGAAGGTAAATCAACTTTGGCCGAACTACGGCGCAAAAATGGCCGTGAGCAGCCCTTTAAGGTGCACTATTTTGCGGTGGGCAATGAAGCCTGGGGCTGCGGTGGCAATATGACCCCAGAGTTCTATACCCACCTCTACAAGCAGTACACTACCTTTCTGAAAACCCCGACGCACAATACACCCAAATGGATTGCCAGCGGCGGTCACAGTGAAGATACGTCCTGGGCAGAGTATTTAACTACCAACGTCAAACAAAAAATGGACGCGGTCAGTTTTCACTACTACACACTGCCCACCGGCCAGTGGGATGTAAAAGGTGCAGCCTTAAAGTTTCCTGAATCCGAGTGGATCAGCACTATGGCGCGCACTCTGGCAATGGACGGTTTTATCCGCAACAACAAAGCGGTGATGGACAAACTGGACCCCGGGAAAAAAGTCGGCTTTTATGTGGATGAATGGGGAACCTGGTATGACGTGGAAAAAGGTGAAAACCCGGGCTTTTTGTACCAACAAAACTCCCTGCGGGATGCGGTGGTGGCCGCACTGAATTTCCATATCTTCCATCAGCATGCCGACCGGGTCCGGATGACCAATATAGCCCAGATGGTCAATGTATTGCAGGCGATGATCCTGACCGACAAAGAAAAAATGCTGCTGACGCCAACTTATCATGCTTACAGGATGTACGTTCCTTTTCAGGATGCCACGGCAGTCCCCCTGAAGTTAAGCGGGGTACCAGAGTACAGATTAGCGGGTGTCTCTGTTCCTGCGATCAGCGCTACGGCCGCGAGGACTAAAAACGGCGAGCTGTACCTGGGCCTCGTCAATCTGCACCCGACTCAGGCTGAAAGCGCAGACATTCATCTGGCCGGTATCACTATTCAGCATGTTTCAGGGCAACTCCTGACGGCAAACCAGATGGATGCGCACAATACCTTTGAAAAACCGCATGCCATTGAGCCAAAAGCATTCAGCGCAGAAGGCAAAAATGGCAGGCTGACTATCGAGCTGCCCGCCAAGTCTGTCCTGGTTGTGAAAGTTCAGTAGTCACAGAGGTTGGGGCGTGTTGAGGTTGGAGCCCCCTGCAATCCCGACACGCCCTGATAAAAAAAGCGGGCAATCCCGCTTTTTTATCAGCCCAGTTT
This sequence comes from Rheinheimera sp., assembly GCF_037442345.1. GTDB lineage: Bacteria > Pseudomonadota > Gammaproteobacteria > Enterobacterales > Alteromonadaceae > Pararheinheimera. The sequence continues at coordinate 29,004 of NZ_JBBIQL010000031.1, forward strand.
TTCAATGTGCCTGATTAACAGTTGCACCGATTGCTGGTCGCGGTAATCGTTGATATCCAGCTGATAGGCCAGCCGGACCATTTTGACATTGGCGTCCGGCCAGGCTTTGTTGTCGGCGTTAAACCAAATTGCATCCACCAACTGGCCCTGCGCAGTTTCCAGCATCAGTTTTAAATGCTTATCAGCCAACAAGCGTTGCTGACGGATCAAAAAGTCGCCTTCAAACAGCGGCTCTGGAAAGGCCTGGCCCCAAGGCCCAGCCTGTTGCAGCAACTGGGCAAAAGACACGGACAGACAATCGGCAGGTAAATCGCCGTCGGTATAAAGTACAGCGGTCAACAGCTCAGGCGTGATGTATTTTTTGGCGACAAAACCCAGCGCCAGTTTAAAGGTATCGAATCTGTCTTCCGCAATGGTCAAGCCTGCTGCCATCGCATGGCCACCAAACTTTTTAATCAGGCCTGGGTATTGAGTCGAGACTTCGTCCAGCAAATCGCGGATATGCAAACCGGGAATGGAGCGGGCAGAACCTTTCAGTTCGCCTTGGTCTCCTTGAGCAAACACCAGCACAGGGCGATGAAACTGCTCTTTGATCCGGCCGGCCAGAATACCAATCACGCCCTGATGCCAGTCACTCTGGTACAGGCACAGCACATCGGGCAATTCTTCCCTGGCAAAGCTCAAACGCTGCAAAGACGCCAAAGCTTCCTGCTGCATACCGGCTTCAATTTCACGGCGTTCCTGATTCAGCCCATCCAGCTCTGCGGCATACATACGGGCTCTGGGCAAATCCGGTGCCAGCAGACAGCTGATCCCCAGACTCATATCATCCAGCCGGCCCGCCGCATTTAAGCGCGGCGCCAGCGCAAAACCAAAATCCTGCGCCGTCAGCTTTTCCGCTTTGCGGTTGGCCACATCAATCAGTGCAGTAATGCCAGGCCTGGCCTTACCACTTCGGATACGTTGCAGGCCCTGGTGCACCAGAATACGGTTATTGGTGTCCAGCGGTACGACGTCGGCCACAGTGCCCAATGCCACCAGGTCGAGCAAATCAGCCAGATTGGGTTCCGGGTTTTGCTCGGTAAAATGCCCCCGCTCACGCAGTGATGCACGAAACGCCAGCAGTAAATAAAAGGCGACACCGACACCAGCCAGTTGTTTGCTGGGAAAATCACAGCCGGGCTGGTTGGGGTTGACGATGGCGTCGGCGTCTGGCAGCTCAGCACCAGGTAAATGGTGGTCTGTGACCAGCACTTTGACCCCCATGCGTTTGGCCAGCGCAATTCCTTCCAGCGCAGAAATGCCGTTATCGACTGTGATAATCAGTTCAGCGCCCTGAGCAACCGCCAGTTCAGCCATTTCCACCGACAGCCCATACCCATACTCAAAGCGGTTTGGTACCAGGTATTCCACGTACTTAAAACCAAAAGCCTTCAACCCAGACAATAAGGTGGCGGTACTGGTGGCGCCATCAGCGTCAAAATCCCCAACAATCACAATACGCTGTTGCGCATCCAGAGCCTGTTGCAACAAAGCGACAGCGGCATCAATGCCTTTGAGCTTTGAAAATGGCACCAACTGGGCAGCACTGCGCGCCAGCTGCAGTTGCTGCGCAATACCACGGCTGGCATAAATACGCTGCAACACAGGGTGAAACTGCTGCAGCTCAGGACTGATGGACGGAACCTCGCGGCGCTGAATAGTTTTACTGCTCAAACCGCCTCCGTTATGCGCCAGGTTGACTCAGAGTATTCAGCAGCGCCTGGGCCGGTTGGTAGCCCGGAATTAACCGGCCATCCGGCAGGATAATAGCTGGCGTGCCGTTAATACCAAAACTTTGCCCCAGCTCGTAGTGCTGCGCCACTTTGTTGCGACAGCTGGCCTGCGGAATGGCTTTGCCTGCTTTGGCGTCGGTCAGCGCCTGTTTGGGATCCTTTGCACACCAAATGGATTGCAGCTCATCGGCCGTCGGTGACTGAATACCACCACGGGGAAACGCCAGATAACGCACTGTGATCCCCAGTTTGTTCAGCTCAGCCATTTCGTTGTGCAGCTTGCGGCAATAACCGCAGCTGGTGTCGGTAAACACATGCACCACGTATTTTTCGTCTGGCGCTTTAAACTCAATCACCGACTTATCAAATTCTTTCACCCCGGTCTGGCGGATGCTTTTCATAACCTGTTCATTCACCAGCTGCTTGTTTTTTAAATCGTAGATATTGCCTTCAAGCAAAAACTGTTTGTTTTCTGAGATAAAAAACAAACCTTTATCGGTTTGCACCTGCAGCAGACCCGGCACCACTGAATTGGCCACTGCCTTGGCGTTTAAGCCTACCTCAGAAAAAGCCTGGCTGATTTCCGGCGCCACCTGGGCCACCACCGACGCAGACACCCATAAAGACAAACCTAAGGCTGAAACTAATTTCTTCATATCTGTAATCCTTGTTACTGCTATCCACGCGGATGATGTTGTTGATGCAGCGTTTTTAATCGGGCCTGCGCCACATGGGTGTAAATTTGGGTGGTCGATAAACCACTGTGCCCCAACAGCAGCTGCACCACCCGCAAGTCTGCGCCGTGGTTCAGCAGATGGGTGGCAAAGGCATGGCGTAAGGTATGAGGTGACAACTCCACCTGAATACCAGCTTGTTTTGCATAGAATTTAATCCGGTGCCAGAAGGTTTGTCTGGTCATCGGCTGCCCCCGTAAACTGGGGAATACTATGCTGCTTTGGCTGGTCAATAACAAGCCCCGGCCCTGATGCAGAAACTTATCCAACCAGTCCACGGCGTTTTCCCCCAGCGGCACTAACCGCTCTTTCTGGCCTTTCCCAGTGATCCGCACCAGCCCCTGGCGTAAGTTCACCTGCTGCAAGGTCAAGCCGACCAGCTCCGATACCCTCAGACCTGCCGCGTACAGAACTTCTAACATCACTTTGTCGCGAAACTGAATCAAATCGTCGATTTGTGGTGCGTCAAGCAAAGCCTCAACGTCCTGCTCAGACAAAGTCTTGGGTAAGGCCCGGCCTATTTTGGGGTTCAGCACCGACGACAGCGGGTTGTCAGCAACCTGACCACTTTTATGCAAATGCCGGTAAAAACGCCTCAGGCTGCTCAGGGTACGGGAGGTGCTGCGGGGGCTGAACCCCTGATCAACACGCCAGGCCAGGTAATGGTTCAGCTGTGTCGCATCCAGTGCCTTTAAACTCAGTTGCTGCTTCTGCAGAAAATCGGCCAGCTTATGCAGGTCGGTACCGTACGCATTCAGGGTATGGACACTGACGCCTTTATCCAGCCAGAACTGATCAAGAAACTGCTGGATCAGCCCCTGCTCTGCGTCAGGCAATTCAGTTTTGGTATGGCGTTTGTCCTTTTTCAGGCTCTGGTTGGTCCGGCTCATCGCTTCTGCTACACTGCCCGCCCGCAACGCTCAGGGTCGGGTTTCTGATGAATATTGGTATTTTTTACGGTTCTACCACCTGCTACACCGAAATGGTGGCAGAAAAAATTCAGGCCATGCTGGCGCTGGAGCCCAGCCTGCCGGATGGCAGCAGTGTAACACTTCACAATATTAAACAGCAGCCTTTGTCGTTGGTCAGCCAGTATGACCTGTTGATTTTTGGCATCTCCACCTGGGATTTTGGTGAGCTGCAGGAAGACTGGGAAGCACATTGGGACCAGGTCAGTACGCTGGACTTGTCAGGCAAACTGGTTGCGCTTTATGGCATGGGCGATCAGCTGGGCTACGCCGAATGGTTTTTAGATGCACTGGGTATGCTGCATCAGGCCATTGCAGCACAAGACTGTATCCGGCTTGGTTTCTGGCCCAATCAAGGCTATGAATTCACCGCCTCCAAGGCGCTGACGGACGACGGCAGCCACTTTGTGGGCCTGGCGCTGGATGAAGAAAACCAGTATGACCAGACCAACGAACGCCTGAGCCGCTGGCTGAATCAGCTGATGGACGAACTGGTCAGCCTGGCTTAATTCTGCGGACTTAGGTTCGCCAGCATCACCTGCTGATACAGCGGCTGACGCTGCACCTGCCGATGAGCCTCCTGCAACTGTTGCAACAGCGCCGGGTCGGTATTTTTACTGGCTGCCAGGTAAGTTTGTTGTTCCAGCTCTTTGATAGGTAATACAAAACGTACGGTGCCTGCCGGCAACTTTAACTGCTTCTCGGTGTCTGGAATGGCCATCAGATCATCGACCACATAGTCCACTTTCCCATTGAGCAACAAACGCCAGCTTTCCAGAATATCGGCTGCCAGCTGAATTTCCCGGCCACTTTTCAGCCCATAGGACTCCAATACTTTCACCGAAAAATCATCACGCTGCGCAGCTACTGAACTGTGCAGCAGTTGCTCAGGGCGGGTCGGATTCAGATCGGTACGCTCCGCCAGCCGGACCAGACCCAGCCGGTAACTGGCGACGGGGCCAATCCAGCGAAAATCGGCTTCCCGTTCCGGTGTGCGGGCCATATTGTAAATCAGCACATTGGGAGTAGTGCTCGCAATGTAATAAGCCCGGGCCCATGGGTAAAGCTCCACCCGGGCGTCCAAACCGGCCTGTTGCAATACCGCTTTGACAATAGAGGTGCTGATGCCCGCCACTTCACCATCGACCACCGTCTGGTGCGGCGGTGAGAGCTCGGTCACTACGCGTAACGGCGCTGGCTGGCTGGTGGCCTGGCTGGCCACACTGACAAAAAGCATCACCAATACAATCAGATACCTGCACATTTCTGAGGATGTCCTTTTAGCATCACCACTGCCTGAGACTAGCTGAGCCCCGGCTAAAACTCCATTCGTAAAAATAACAAGGGCGACCCGGAAGCCGCCCTTGCACCACGGAGGTTGTGTTTTAGCCTTTCAAAACGTCAGCCATAGCCTGAGCGAAATAATCAATATTGCTGTGGTTTAAACCTGCAATGCTGACCCGGCTCGAACCCACCATATAAATGCTGTAATCCTTCCGCAATTGTTCGATTTGTTCCTTGTTTATACCGAGGAAAGAGAACATGCCGTGCTGGCGGGTAATAAAGCTGAAATCCTGCGCTATGCCCTGCGCTTTGAATTTGTCGATAATCAGCTGACGGTAGTTGTTAATGCGGTTACGCATCTCTGCCAGTTCCTGGTGCCATAAGGCCGTCAGCTCAGCACTGTTCAGAATATGGCTGACCAGAATGGCGCCGTGCGCTGGTGGCATCGAATAAATGCTGCGTACGACCGCCAGCAACACCGACTTGGCAATGTCAGCCGTTTTGCTGTCGGCTGTGACCACGCTGACGGCACCGATACGCTCACGGTACAAACCAAAGTTTTTCGAGCAGCTGCTGCACAGCAACAGTTCTGGCACCAAATCCGCCAGATAGCGCAGGCCCTGAGTGTCTTCATCCAGACCTGAACCAAAGCCCTGGTACGCCATATCCACCAATGGGGTAAAGCCTTTTTCTTTGGCCAACTGGGCAAACTGTTGCCACTGGGCAAAGTTTAAATCCATACCGCTTGGGTTGTGGCAGCAGGCATGCACCAGCACCACGTCCCCAGCAGGAACAGTCGCCAGTTCGGCCATCATGGCGTCAAACTTCAGGCCTTTCGTTTCCCAGTCGTAATAGGAATATTCTTTTACCTTCAGGCCAGCAGCCTGAAACAGCGACACGTGATTCGCCCAGGTTGGGTTGGTCACCCAAACAGTCGCGTCCGGATTGGCTTTTTTAATAAATTCAGCGGCCACCCGCAGCGCTCCTGTGCCGCCTGGTGTGTGAGCCGTGATCACCCGGCCAGCCAACAGCACCTGGTGTGCCGGCCCAAAAGCCAGCTTTTCAATATGGCTGTTAAACGACAAATCACCGGCCATACCAATATAGGTTTTGCTGTCTTCCAGCTTCAGACGTAAGGCTTCCGCTTCTTTCACACACTTCAACACGGCGGTGTGGCCATCTTCGTCTTTATACACACCGACACCCAGGTCCACTTTTTGTGGATTAGGGTCTTCTTTGTAAGCGGCCATCAGGCCCAGGATCGGATCAATCGGTGTTGGCTGTAAGTGCGAAAACATAGTATGTACCTGTTAGTCCTGAGTGTAAGTGAAATTCTGTGTTGCTTATGATGCGGGCAGCAGGGCCGGCAAGACAAGACAAAGCGCCACAAGCCTGACCAGCGCTGCTGTATGATAGGCCTGACGCTGGAATGCTTCGGCGTCAATAATACCTGCCACTGCTCCATCTGCATTCAGCAGTGGCAGGCAGGCCTCTGACAACACCTTAGGGTCACAGGTGTAATACTCACCACCTGCAGTTAAATAGGCTGTCACATCGTTGATGATTTTGGCTTTGCCGGACAACCCCACTGTGCTGTTGTTGCTGATTTGCGCAAACTCAGCGGTCAACGGAAACTCAGCGCGTGAAGGAGCACCGAAGTACGCCAGCTTGACCAGTACAGGTTCGCCGGCACTGTTGGTGCGGGCCTGATAAATGCCAAACCAGTCGCTGTGGCCGCTTGTCTGATAATCGCGGACTAAAGCCGTCAGCTGCTGTAAACACAAGGTGTTTTGTTTGGTCTTGCCAAGAGTGGCCGCTAAGTCATAAGGCTCATCAGCCAGTTGACCAAACAAAGAGCAGGCGCCGCCTTCACCCAGTTCAGGCACCTGATACTGCCACTGCAATTCTGTGTCTGCGACCGGAGCCAATTCGGTTAAACGGGCGACTTCAGCCGCAATGGCCTGGTGTTGGTCGTGCAGCAGACCGGCTAAACCCGATTGCTGCAGATAAAGTTCAATAGACAATTCAGCCATCCAGATTTCTAAAAATTAGCGTTAGTTTACCAGATGACCGGCGTTTGCCAACGGCTTTTTTAGCGTCAAATGGGGGCTTTTTTCCGGCGGCAGACACAAGTTGCTTGCAGCACAGCGAGGCCTTGTTTATCGTGCCGTTTTTGAACCGACTGGAGCAGACAATGAGCGGAAAAAAACTGTCCCTGGCCGACTGGCAACAACAGCTGGGCCGGGTGGAACCCAGCCCGGAATCCACCTCGCCGGAAGGGCTGGTGTACAGCACCAGCCAGGGCAGGATTACAGCAGCGCCACCGCAGGCAGCAGAACCACAGGGCTTTGCCGACGGCAAACTGCGGCTTAAACGTGAAACCAAAGGCCGTAACGGCAAAGCCGTCATTACTATTGCCGGGCTCACTGAAAGCGCTGAACGTGTCACTGAAATAGCCGCACTGCTGAAGAAAAAGTGTGGTTGTGGTGGTGCCGTAAAAGACGGCATCATCGAAATTCAGGGCGATCAACGTGAAGTGATTGTCGCAGAGCTGGAAAAACTGGGGTACAGCTGCAAGTGGGCCGGTGGCTAAATCTTTCTGCAGAATTGCGGCCGTCAGATGGCGGGGGCTAGCCCCGCCACTACACAAAAATTAATCCGCTTTCGAGACACCAACCATGGCTGGGCGCAGCAGGCGGCCATTCAGTTCAAACCCTTTTTGCATCACAAAGACCACCGTATTGGCTGGCACTTCCGGGTTCGGAATCATCGACATCGCCTGGTGCTTCTCAGCACTGAATGGCTCTCCCTGAGGGTCAATTTGCTGCACGCCATTTTTCGCCAGGGTATCGAGCAGACTTTTCAGGGTTAAATCCACGCCTTCTGCCAACGCTTTTTGCGCTTCGTCTTCGCGGTTGATAAAGGTCAAAGCGCGCTCCAGGTTGTCCACCACCGGCAATAAATCGGCGGCGAACTTCTCCAGCGCAAATTTATGCGCTTTTTCAACATCCATCGAAGCACGGCGGCGAATATTGTCTGCTTCGGCTTTAATGCGCAGCATTAAATCGTGCTGTTCCGCCAGTTGGGCTTTGCTTTGTTGCAGTTCGTTGTCCAGCCTGGCCACCAGCTCCTGTTCTGGCGTCAGCTCCACATGGTCCTGTTCTGCCACAGTCTCGGCCGTCTGTTGTTGTTCAGTCTGCACTTTTTCTTGCTCGCTCATTCGTTACTACTCCAATCAAAGTCCGCTTATTATGGGGATTGATTCAGATGATTCAAGTTAAAAAACACCCGCTGCGCCACAGCTTCCACCAAAGGCACAAAGCGGCCATAGTTCATGCGGCTCGGGCCCAATAAGGCAATAAAGCCATGGGGTTCAGCGCGGTAACGGGCACAAATCAGGCTGACTTTGGCCAGTTGTTCCATACCACATTCCAACCCCAGCAATAATTTGGTTTGCTGATCCTGAGTGACAGGGCGCAGCAACTGCACCAGGCAAGAGGCATCGGACAGCACTTCGGCCACCTGTTGCAGTGCGGGGTCGGTTTGATAGTCGCGGCCCTGCATCAGCTGATGCTGACCATAAATAAAGGGCTGATGCTGAGCCACTTCATCCAGACTCAGCTGTGCCAGCGCATTTTTTACCAGCAGTTGCACCACACCGGATTCCTGCCGGGCCAGCAACGCCAGCCTGGAAATGCCATCCAGCCAGTCTTCTCCGCAAAGTGCCGCATTGAGCAGACAGAGCACCCGTCCAAGCACGGTCTGGTCAATTAAATCATCGTGGTACAGCACCCGGTGCAGAATATCGCCGTCTTCATCGATCACCACCAGCAATAAACGTTGGGTGGCAAGACGCACCAAATCGACCTGACGGATCACCCGCCCCTGCCCCTTAGGCGCACTGACAATGCTGACCAGACCTGTTAAGTCAGCCAGCAACTGACCGGCCTGCTGACACAACAACGACACGGGCAGTTGGGGTGTCAGTTGGGTTTGAATGGCATCCTGCCAACGGCTGGACACAGGTTCAAACTGCAGCATTTTGTCAATAAAGAGCCGGATGCCGCTGGTGGTTGGAATCCGGCCCGCCGATGTATGCGGAGAACGGATAAAACCCTGCTGCTCCAGCTGCATCATGGTGTTGCGCACAGTGGCTGAGCTGACCCCCAACTCGTCATGGTCGGCCAGCAGTTTGGACGACACCGGCAAACCGTCGGACAGGTACTGTTCAACAATCAGCTTTAAAATTAATTCGGGCCTGCTTAGCTGCACTCTTTATCCACACTGAGGTCATCGGAAATACCGGGCTATTGTGGGGTCAGAATCGAAAATATCAAGCCCTTTGCCGGGCCACAGAACTGCAGCTATACTGGCCCGAACCTTGAAAGTCGCGGATCACAAAGGAAGATGAGCAGCAGTTTCAGACGAATAGGCCTGATTGGAAAACCGAACCACGAAGGAGCCAACGCCACCCTGCTGGCGTTGTATCAGTTTTTGCAGCAACGTCAGCTGGAAGTGCGGATTGAACAGCGGGTAGCCGAGTCGCTGCAGCTGGATCCGATGCTGAGCCGCGACCTGGTCGAGTTAGGCAAAGACTGCGATTTAGCCATAGTGGTGGGCGGTGACGGCAATATGCTTGGCGCTGCGCGGATTTTTGCCCGTTTTGGCGTGCCAGTGCTGGGTGTAAACCGTGGTAATCTGGGGTTTCTGACCGACTTATCGCCGGAAAATTTTGCCGAACCTTTAACTCAGGTGCTGGCAGGCAACTTTGTCACCGAGCAGCGTAACTTGCTGCAGGTGGAAGTCCACCGGCATGACACGGTAAAAAGCAGCAATACGGCGGTCAACGAAGCCGTGCTGCACGCCGACAAAGTGGCGCATATGATTGAGTTTGAAGCGTATATCAACGGCGAGTTTGTATTCAGCCAGCGCTCGGACGGCCTGATTATCAGCACGCCTACCGGCTCCACCGCCTATTCACTGTCGGGTGGCGGTCCCATCCTGACGCCTGAACTGGACGCGATGAGCCTGGTGCCCATGTTTCCCCACACCTTAAGCAGCCGCCCCTTGGTGGTGTCGGGTACCAGTGAAATTCTGCTGAAAGTGTCCCCGGCCAATGACGCACATTTACAGGTCAGCTGCGACAGCCATGTAATATTGGCGGTAATGCCGGGCGATGAAATACGTATCCGGAAACACCCAAAACCTCTGACGCTGGTGCACCCGCCTGGTTACAGCTATTACAAAGTACTGCGCAGTAAACTGGGCTGGGGCAGCAAACTTTATTAAATTTTCAGCAGCCGCTTGCGGCCCCCAAAATTACTGTATAAATTAACAGTAATTAATTTTTGGGGGCCCGTATGCTGAATCATCTTCACATCAGTAACTTTGCGATAGTCCGTGCGCTGGAATTAGACTGGCGCGCCGGTATGACCACCATCACCGGCGAAACCGGGGCAGGTAAATCCATTGCGTTGGATGCCTTGTCGCTCTGTCTTGGCGAACGCGCAGAGGGCGATGTGGTCAGGCCCGGTGCAGACAAAGCCGATATAGTCGCGACCTTTGACGTGTCCGCACTGGACAGTGCCAGACAATGGCTGGCTGAGCAGGACCTCGCCATGGGCCAGGAATGCATAGTACGGCGGGTTGTCAGCACTGAAGGCCGCTCCAGAGGTTATATCAATGGCGTACAGGTTCCGGCTCAGCAACTGAAAGCTTTAGGGCAGCATTTAATCTGTATTCATGGCCAGCATGCCCATCAGTTATTGCTGAAAAACGACTATCAGCGTCAGCTGCTGGATGCGTTTGCGCATAGCCAGACAGCTCTGGCGCAGTGTCGTCAGTTGCACAAGTTATGGCAGCAACTGAAAGCAAATTACCGGGAGCTACTGCAGAACCAGCAACAACGTGAAGCCCAGCGCCAGTTGCTCGAATACCAGGTGGCAGAACTTGACCAATTTGCACCAGCCGAAGATGAATTTCCTCAGTTAGAACTGGAGCAGCAGAAACTCAGCAACAGCCACAGCCTGATCCAGGCCAGCCAGCAAACGCTGCAACTGCTGTATGACCAGGACGATGGCAACAGCTATCAGCTGCTGCGTCAGGCCAGCGCGCAGCTGGAAGATTATCTGGACGTCGACGCTGAACTGCAGCCAATGTATCAGCTGTTGCAGGATGCCTTGGTACAGGTGGAGGAAGCCAGTCGCGAGCTGCGCCGCTACAGTGAAAAAGTAGATGTAGACCCGGAACGGTTGCAGGAGGTCGACAACAGGCTCAGCCAGTGGCTGCAGCTGAGCCGTAAACATCAGATAGCACCGGAGCAACTGGCAGCCCATCATCAGCAACTGCAACAACAGCTGACGGAGCTGGCCGATGATGATGAACGTCTGCAGCAGTTGGACGGCGAAATTCAGCACGCCCAGCAGCAGTATGCGCTGGCGGCCCAGCAACTGACCGAACTGCGTCAGGGCGCGGCACTGGAATTATCAGAACGTATTGCCCACAGCATGGCGGAGCTGTCGATGGCCAACGCCCGCTTTCATATTGCCGTTGAAGCTATGGGTATCGACAAGGCAGGCAAAGAAGGCTGGGACCAGGTGGAGTTTTTAGTCTCTACCAACCCGGGCCAACCGTTGCAGGCTTTGCATAAAGTGGCCTCAGGTGGCGAACTGTCCCGCATCAGCCTGGCGATTCAGGTGATACTGGCAGGCAAAGTCACCACACCCACACTTATTTTCGACGAAGTGGATGTAGGTATCAGTGGCCCGGTTGCCGCTGGTGTCGGCCGCTTACTGCGTCAGTTAGGTGACAATACCCAGGTGATTTGTGTGACTCACCTGCCGCAAGTAGCCAGCCAGGGCCATCATCAGCTGTTTGTCGAAAAATACACAGATGGCATCGCCACTGAAACCCGGATCCGCAGCTTAAGTGATGAAGAGCGGGTGCAGGAAATAGCCAGGTTACTGGCAGGAGAAAATGTCAGTGCCAATGCAATCGCCAATGCGAGAGAGCTGTTATGCGCACCTTAGCTTTGTAACGCAAGCCATTGTTCTGGAGGCGAATAATCTCTGATGAACTTCTGCTGACCGCTGCAGTCAGAGAAGGACTTTAATTTCAGCCTTTGCTTGCGGTATGATGCTGCCAGACTTTTTTAAATGAAGATAACCATGAATTCTGTAGTAACCCGTGCCCTGATAGTGGCCACAGCGTTGAGCCTGACTGCGTGCAGCAGCTGGATTTACCGTATCGACATTCCGCAAGGTAATTTTCTGGAACAAAAAGACATCAATAAATTACGGGTGCATATGACCAAAGAGCAGGTACGCTTTGTGTTGGGCAATCCCGTTGCTGAAAACGCTTTTGATGATCAGATTTGGCATTACTTTTATTCGCTCAAAGGCGGGCGCGGTAACAATTTCGAGAAGCAACTTGTTGCCCGCTTTGATCAGGAAGGTAAATTACTGGATATCTCCGGTGATTTTGACAAACCAGCAGAATTTAATACTCCGCTGGATATCTGACCCCGGCAGCCCCCCTTCAAAACACAAAAAAAGCCTGTGAATGCAGGCTTTTTTTGCTGTTATTCTGCCGACGGTTCGGCCGATGTGTGAGGCCGGCCTCCCGTCACTTTATCAGCCCGGCCTTCTTCTTTGGCTTTCTCCGCCCGGCGACGGCGCATGTCTTTCGGGTCGGCAATTAACGGACGGTAGATTTCAATACGGTCACCCGCTTTGACCCTATCCGTCAGTTTGCAGGTCCGGCTCCAGACCCCAACTTTGTTCTGCCCCAGATCAATTTCAGGATGCAAACGCAACATACCGGATGATTCAATCACCTGCTGTACTGTCGCATCCGCAGCTACTGAGACACTTAATAAGCTTTGTTTTTCCGGTGTTGCAAAAGCCACTTCCACGGCTATCTGTTCACGCATTGGGTGCCCCGTACACTTGTTTGGCTCTTTGGGTAAAAGCGCCGACCATAGCTGCGGTCAGCTCGTTAAACACTTTGCCAAAAGCAAACTCGATTAGTTTGCTGGAAAATTCAAATTCCAGTTTCAGTATGACTTTACAGGCCTGCGCATTCAGCGGCACAAAATGCCAGCCACCACTTAATGCTTTAAAAGGGCCTGATTCGAGCTGCATCCGGATTTCGCTGTTTGGCACCAAGGTATTGCGGGTGGTGAACTGCTGGCTGATACCGGCTTTTTTCACTTCCAGACAGGCCAGCATCTGCTGAGCACTCTGCGACAATACATCCGCTTTGCTGCAACCAGGTAAAAACTCAGGATAGCTGGGTACATCGTTTACCAGATTGTACATTTGCTCGGCGCTGTAAAAAACCAGTGCGCTGCGCTCAATTTGTGGCATACTCTCTCCCCTTAATGCAGGCCGCGATTGTAACAGATCTGCGCCCTGCCTCAACGCCTCTGACTGGCAACAGCCATTGCGATGGACTCTTCAGCTTCTTTTTATTTCTGAGCATGAGCAAAAAACAGAATCCGAAAAATCAGGGTGGCACCATAGCCCTGAACCGAAAAGCCCGGCACGAGTATTTCCTTGAAGACAAATACGAAGCAGGCATCAGCCTGCAAGGCTGGGAACTTAAAAGCATCCGCCAGGGCAAGGTCAACCTGTCCGACAGTTATGTCATTCTCAAAGATGGCGAAGCCTATTTATTTGGTGCCCAAATTCAACCGTTGAACAGCGCGTCCAGCCACGTGATTTGTGACCCGGAGCGTTCTCGCAAATTGCTGTTAAACAAAAGGGAAATCAGCAGACTGATTGGTGCCAAAGAACGCGACGGTTACACCATGGTCGCGACGGCCATGTACTGGAAAGCCTGTTGGGTGAAACTGGAGTTTTACCTGGCCAAGGGTAAAAAGTCTTTTGATAAACGCGACGATATCAAAGACCGTGACTGGTCCCGTGAAAAAGAGCGCATGATGAAGCACACGGCCCGTTAAGGCGGTGTGCTTGAAACTGGCGATTTCATCGCCATATAGAACTTAACTGCAGCTTCAGGCCAATTATTGGTTGTGACAACTGCGGTGGCGGCGTAAAATGCCGCTGTTACTTTAGTGTTTTATGAACACCTGAATTCGGGGCTGATTCTGGATTCGACGGGATTCACGAACTCTGAGGTGCATGCCGAGGTGCGGTAGGCCTCGTAAAAAAGCCGCAAACT
>NZ_JBBIQL010000032.1:0-41772 GCF_037442345.1 Rheinheimera sp.
CGAAGGAAGATAAATGAACAGATAAAACACTTGGCAAAAATGAGGTGTCCATATATATATTCACGGCGGGTCTGCGTGGGCTTTGCCTTTTCCGCTGCATCTGAACCCACTAGTGAATAGATAAGCAGTTTTTGCATAAAAACTGCTTATCTGACTGGCATTACTGACGGCCCTTTGGGTTTATAAGGTTTCTTCAAACAACTTCAGAATACGTTTGTATTCATCCAGCCAGCTCGACGGCTGACGGAAACCATGAGGCTCCACCGGGTAAATCGCCGTTTCAAAGTTGGCATTTTCATGCTCAATCAGGCGTTGCACCACCCGCACGACGTCCTGGAAAAACACGTTGTCATCCACCATAGGCGCATTGATCAGCAACTTCGATTTTAACCCTTCGGTGAAGTAAATCGGGGAGCTGCGACGGTAGGCGATAGGATCCACGTCCGGTGTATTGAGGATATTGGAGGTGTAAGGGTGGTTGTAATAGGCCCAGTCACTGACAGGACGCAGTGCCGCCCCCGCTTTAAACAGATCCGGTTGGGTAAACAGCGCCATAAAGGTCATAAAACCGCCATAGGAGCCACCATAAGTTCCGATACGGGCACGATCCACATTGGCATGTTTCACCAGGTACTCCACGCCGTCCATCAGATCCTGAATTTCAGGGGTCCCCATCTGACGGTAAATGGCGGTACGCCAGTCACGGCCATAGCCTTTTGATGCCCGGTAATCCATATCCAGCACCACATACCCTTTTTGCAGCAACAGGTTGTGGAAGAAGTATTCACGGAAATAACCAGACCAGCCTAAATCGCTGTTTTGCAGGTAACCGGCACCATGGTTGAAGATCACGGCGCGGCGTTTTTCACCCTGCTGGTAATTGTTGGGCAGGTACAGCTTGGCAAAGACCGGTTGTTTGCCATGACTGGACGGCACGGCGACCACTTGCGGCGCAGCCCAGTTCATCGCTTTAAAAGCCGCTGTGGTGGTATTGGTTAACCGGCTGGCCGCAGCTTTGGGTTTGTTATCCATCAGGTAGAGCTCAGGTGGGGTCACCGAGTTGGACCAGGTCAGCAGCAGCTTGCTTTCATCCGGCGATAACTGAAAATCAGCCGAACCTTTGAGCGCCGTCATCTGTTCCAGTTGACCGGATTTCAGCCCAACCCGGTACACTTCATAAATGCCCGGGTGGCTGACATTGCCTTTGAAATAAACAAATTCGTCATTTTTGCTCAGCACAGGGCTGCTCACTTCAAAGGTCCCAGCTGTCAGCTTTTTCGCTTTGCCGTTCAGTGCTTTGACATACAAATGGGCATAACCGGATTCTTCCGACAGGTAGTACAGGCTGGTTTCATTGTGCAGCCAGCCAAAGTCATTGAAGCTGTAGTTAACCCAGGCATCGTCATGCAAACGGTGCTGGCTGACTAAACGTTTTTTGGCAAAATCCACAGTCGCCAGCCAGCGGTCTTTGTTATCCCAGGCTTTGAGCATCACAGCCACCTGCTCACCATTCGGGTGCCATTGAATGGCCCCGTTGGCCCAGCTCCAGTCGTTCAGCAGCGAAATAGCCCGTGGCGCTTTTTTCGACTCGTAGCTTTTACCTTCGGCTTTGGCGTTTTCCGCTTTGACGCTGGCAAGCACATCCTCATCAAAACCCGGCAGGCTGTCGTATTTCAGCTCGGTCACTTCACCTGTGGCCAGCTCCACCAGCATCAACTGCTGGGATTGCGGCTTTTGGTCGGCCACACGGCGGCGCACCTGCTCAGCGGCAATATTGCCAGAGGCAGTGATGTAGTTTGGCATAATGTCCTGATCATCACGCCACGACGTTTTATCGGCCAGTGCTACCAGCATTTTGTCGGCTTTGGGCGACAACACAGCGCTGGCAATACGTTTGTCTTTTTTCAGGTAAACGGCTTTGGGCGCCAGCGTTGGGTTTTGCTTGGCCAGCAACTGCTGCTGCTCGAACTTGTCTTTGGCATTCTGATGCTCAAGCGCAATAAACTGGATCAGCTTGTGCTGTTCCTGCGCTTTGTAATCCTTGCCGACTTGTGGCGCTTTCGGCGCATCGGCATTTTTCAGGCTGACCAGTTCAGTCAAAGCACCGCTGGTTAAATCCAGCACCTGATAAGTCCAGCCCTGACGGAATGCCAGCCGGTTGTCAGCCAGAAACATCAAATCTTCAGCCGCAGTTGAACTGCGGGTGACCTGGCTGAGCTGACCTTGTTTCAGTACAAACACATTGCCTTCAAAGGTCCAGGCTTTGCTTTGTCCGTCCGGACTGGTGATCAGGCTCGCCGAGCCCAGTTGATGCCAGTTGGCCATAGGCACCAGTTGTGCCACTGACCCTGCGGCGGCCTGCTGGGAGTACCAATCGCGGATTTCTGAACCTTCGCGTTTTTGCTGGTAATACAAGGTGCTGCCATCGGCACTGAAAAATACATTTTCCACCGCGCGTTGCAGCCAGTCCGGATGCGCCATCGCCTGTTCGATGGTCAGGTTAGCCGGGCCTGACTGAGAGGGCTGCGCCACGGATACAGGCGCCAGCTGGTAGGTTTGTGGTTCTTTGGCCTGAACCGGGCTTTGTAAAGCAGCAGCCAGTAAAGCTGCCAATAACCAAGGTTTTGTTTTCATGCTGTTGTTCTTATCTGTGGTATCCAGCCTCTGTTATACAAAGAAAAAGCCGGGGGGCCAAGAGTTGCAAAGCGGCCTTGGGATTAACAGGAGCTAATGGGCGACAAGCGGACAGGACTGGAACCTCCGCCGCTGACGGCACCGGCATACCGTACGTCCTGTACATCGCCGAAAATTGCTCCTGCCATTTCGGCATACCGTACGTCCTGTACATCGCCGAAAATTGCTCCTGCCATTTCGGCATACCGTACGTCCTGTACATAAAAAAAGCCACCGCGAGGTGGCTTAAGGGAATGGCTGCATCAATGCAGACAGGAACAAGGTTTACAGCACAAGCCGCCGTTTAAGCGGCAACGGCTGGTGCCAGTTCAGCCAGGCGGGCTTTGGCGGCGGTCAGCGCTTTTTCTGCACTTTCGGCGCCCATATTCAGGCCTTCGGCATAGACAAAATGAATGTCCTTCAGACCGATAAAGTTCAGGAAACTTTGCACAAAAGGCGTCTGTGAGTCGGCCGCTGTGCCCTGGTACAAACCACCGCGGGTTGCCAGTACGATCACTGGTTTGTCATCCAACAGCCCCACAGGGCCTGTCTCAGTGTATTTAAAGGTGATGCCAGCGCGGGCCAGACGGTCAAAATAAGCCTTTAACTGGCTGGGAATGCCAAAGTTGTACATCGGTACACCAATCACAATGGCATCTGCCTTTTTCACTTGTGCAATGGCATTGTCAGACAAAGCAGCCAGCGCTTTTTGCTCTGGGGTCCGGTCGGACTCCGGCGTCATCCAGGCACCGATTTCAGCCATAGCCAGGTGTGGATAGCTGTCTTGGGCAACATCCAGCGTATCCACGCTGAAGCCTGCAGGTAATTGCTGCAAAAACTGCTGAGACAATTGATTGGATTGGCCTTTATCGCCACTGATTGAACTGTTGATTACCAGAATGTGTGCCATGTTTTACGCTCCTCTGAGTTGATAGGCACAGATTAACTCGAATTTTTTAGATAAAAAATCAGAATAAAACGCTAAATTAGTTCTATTTTTTCGAAAGTAGCCAGTCACATGCCTGGCTGTTGTCAGTGAACAGTTGCGGCTCAGGTCAGCAGTGCCACGCCGCCTTTCAGGTTATACACCTGCTGATAACCCGCCCTGGCTAACACTCTGGCAGCCAGCAGGCTGCGGTTGCCAGAGCGGCAGACCAATAAGATGCTTTGTTGGTTGTTCAGCTGGCCCTCGCTCAGCCGCTGTACCAGGCATGACAGTGGCACATGTTCAATCTGATGATCCGGAATATAGTGCTCCAGCGCACCGGCAACCTGCTCATAGGTTTCCCGCACATCCCAGATTTGCAAATCCCTTTGTTGCAGGAGCAAAGACTGCAACTCATGGGGACTGATCAGCGCCTTGGCATCGGACGCACTGACTTCCACCACACCACAAAAATGCTTTTGTTGTTGCTTCAGCCACTGGTGCTGCGCAGACAGTTGCTCCGTCCAGCTGTCACAACAATCCGGTTGCTGCAACAGGTTTTGCAGTACAGGTTGCTCCTGCAGGATCAGATCCCAGCGGGTAAAAAAGCGTTGGGCGTAATCGTGGCTGGATAACAGCAGGGTCTGTGGTTGCAACTGCTGTTGCAACAATTGCAGGCTCTTTACAAAGTCGGCCGCATTGCCGCCGGGTAAATCCAGCCGACCTGTGCCGCCGGGCAGAATTAAATCGCCGGTAAACGCAAACTTCTGCACGCCCTCTTCATCCACCAGTACAGTCACTGCCTCCGGGCTATGACCCGGGGTTGGCAGGCGGCGCAACTGGTAACGCCCCATTTGCAATCTGGTTTCCCCCTGCGGCCAGCCCAGAACATCCACCTGCTCAGCGCCGCAATAGCTGGCCAGCAGCGCGGCCAGTTCAGGCCGGGCCGAGGGGTGATCCTTGTGCAGATGGGTGTCCAGAATAGCACAGACCTGCAGCTGATGGCCCTGCACCAACTGGGCAATTCGGCTGGCCAGGCTTTGTACCGGGTCTATCACGACCAGGCGTTTCGCGTTGGCGTCCACCAGCAGGTAACTGCATAAATCTTCATGTTTTAACTGGATCAAGCCATCAACCGGCTGCAAATCGGTACTTTGTGCGTCACTGACCACCAGGCAACAGCTGTCCACCACCGACTTGAGCGAAGTGATACGCTCGCAAGCTGTCAGGCATTCCTGCTCTGTCATGGCCGGGCCAAAAGACAACCGCACAGCCCCCTGCGAGCGCCATAATTCCAGGCCCATCGCATTCAGCACAAAGCTGCTGGGGATTTTCGAGCTGCAGGCAGAACCTGCGCTGACACGGATAGCCGCCGCATCAAACAAATCCAGAATGTCTTTACTGGCAAAACCCGGTACAGAGAAATTCAGCGTAGTGGGCACCACATAAGGCGCATCACTGTTAAGCACCAGGTGCGGAAACACTGTTTTCAACGCTGCCAGCAGGTGGGCGCGGTACTGCCACAAAAGGTCGCTGCTGACAAAATCGGACTGCTCTTTATTCAGCAACTGACGGAACACCGCATTGAGCGCTGCAATACCTGGTAAGTTTTCGGTGCCGGAGCGCAAGCCGGCTTCCTGACCGCCACCGGCCATCAGAGGCAGGTAAGGCGCGCCAGAGCGCTTGTACAAAAAGCCGATGCCTTTGGGCGCATACAGCTTGTGACCGCTAAAAGGTGCGTAATCCACCCCCAGTTGCTCCAGCTGCAAGGCGGTTTTCCCCAGCGCCTGCACACAGTCGACCAGCCACAGCGGTGGATGACTCCCCCCTTTAATCAAGGCGGATAATGCAGCCAAATCCTGCATCACACCGGTTTCGTTGTTCACCGCCATGGTGCAAATCAACGCACATCGCGGCAGCTGTTCGCGGATAAAGTCCAGGTCCAGCACCCCATCTTTGTTCACGGGAATAGCTTTGATTTTGGCATTCAGCCCCAGCACCTGATTCCAATGCTCCAGACTTTGTGGTACGGCTTTGTGTTCAGTCGCGCCATACAGCAACAACTGGGGCTGCCCGGCAGTCGAATCACGGGCCGCCGTCAGCGCAGATAACACGGCCACCTGAATGCCTTCGGTGGCGCCAGAGGTAAAAATAATATCGCCCTGCCCGGCCCCCGTCAGTTCCCGTGCCAATTGCCTGGTTTGCTCTAATTGAGCTTTGGCTTTAATACCTGTGGCATGACTGGAGCTTGGATTGCCAAAACTCTGTTGCATCGCATACTGAGCGGCCGCTGCTGCACAGGCTAAGACGGGAGTGGTGGCATTGTGATCCAGATAAATTTCCGGATTGGGCAAAGCGGTCATACTGAGCACCTTTATATAACTAATGGTTATATTGATATAATAGGAATGATAAACCAGAGCCAAAAGCAAGGACAAGCGAAAAAACAGCATGGTTCAGGTAAAAAAAAACCGCCAGTACGGCGGTTTTTTTAAAAAGAAATGTTATTCCACTAAATCTTTTGGAATTTGTGAGCGCAAGCCGGACCAGATAATACCGCTTTCTTTGCCGTATTTACGCACGGCAAACACTACTTCGTCGTGTTTCCCAGCTTCAGCGTACAGTTTTAACTGTTTGTAATACTGGCGCGCCAGCTCACGGGCTTCAGGATTGGAAAAGTAAAAACGCGCAATTTTGTTATAAAGACCACGGAAGCCGTTGAGGATCAACACATAAATACGGTTGGATGAATGCAGCGCCAGTTCATGGTTCAGGTTGTAATCAAACTCGGCAAAAGCTTCCGCGCTGTCTTCCAGCTGTTCTGCCGCAGATAAAGCCGCAATAACCTGCTCTTTATGCGTTTTCACCGCACCGCGGATGTAAATAGCGCTGATATTGGTGCGGGCCGACAATAATTCGTTCACCAGATCAGGCATTTGATCTTCATCCAGCCGTGCCAGAGTTTCCAGAATATTCAGGCCTGACGTTTCCCAAAAATTATTGACTTTGGTTGGTTTGCCATGCTGGATGGTCAGCCAGCCATCACGGGCCAGGCGCTGCAACACTTCGCGTAATGTTGTACGGGTCACACCTATTAATTCAGACAATTCACGCTCAGCCGGCAAAATTGAACCAGGGGCGAACTTTCCGTTCCAGATCGACTCAACGATATATTCTTCGGCAAAACCCGCCGGGCTTTGAGCTTTAATCAGATTCATAGTCATGCAATATGGCCCGCAATCATTGTTATTATGGGAAAACGGCACTGATTGTACCAGAGGTGCGGCAGTTAACAAGCCGGGTGTTTAAAATTGCGTTAAGGCAGAGCAAAGCGTGGCGACAAGCCGCCAAAAAACCCGTTCGAACAGGCATTTGGCGGATCGCCACAGACATCGGTTGTGTTTGCCGTTGATTTGCTCTAGATTGAGCCCATAAAAAAAATTTGTTCGAACAAACAAAGGGATCCGAATGTTGGTGATTCTGGCCAAATGGTCAAAACAACGCTGGGCTTGGGGCCTGTTGGCGTTCTCTGCGCTGGTGCTGTTACTGGCCGCTCTGTATTTTCAGTATCAGATGAATTTAGCACCCTGCATGTTGTGTGTGTACGCAAGGGCCGCCTTGACCGGTGTGTTGCTGGCTGGCCTCATTGGAATGCTGTCCCCGAAGAGCGGTCTGGTACGCAGCATCGCCTGGCTTTTGCTGGCTACCTCTGTCGGTTGGGGCCTGTTAAACAGCCATGAACATGTGCAGGTTGAACTGCTGGTGCAATCTGGTGGTTTATACACCTGCAGTCTGTTCCCTGAATTCCCGCTGGGTTTGCCACTGGACAGCTGGTTGCCCGCCGTCTTTAATCCAACAGGTATGTGTGGCGAAGTGGCCTGGTCATTTCTTGGCTTATCGATGCCCGAATGGACCCGGATTATTTTTGTTATCTACAGTCTGTTAAGCCTGATGCTGCTGTTCAGTCAGTTTAAGAAAGTGAAATACAACCCCTACGATTAGCAGCAATAAAAAAGGGCCATTCGGCCCTTTTTTATTGTGCGTCTATCTGGCCTCAGCCAATGATATCCAGCAGCTCTACGTCGAAAATCAGCGCGCTGAACGGGCCAATTTTACCACCAGCACCGCGCTCGCCATAGGCCAGTTGGTGCGGGATATACAACCGTAATTTGGTGCCCACCGGCATCAGCTGCAACGCTTCTGTCCAGCCGGCTATTACACCGGATACCGGGAATTCGGCTGGCTGACCACGGTTGTACGAACTGTCAAACACAGTACCGTCAATCAGGGTGCCGTGGTAATGAGTGCGGACTGTGGATGCACGCGTTGGTTTTTCACCTTCGCCTTGCACCAGCACTTCGTACTGCAGACCGGATTCTGTGACCGTAATGCCTGGTTTCTTGGCGTTTTCAGCCAGGAAAGCTTCACCGGCCGCGGCCAGCGCTTTGGACTGTTCAGCTTGTTGAGCTTCCATCCGCTCGGTGATCACAGCAAAAGCCTGACGGATTTGCTGTTCAGTCACTTCGGGTTCATCGCCCTGGAAAGCGGCCGCCAGACCTGCGGCTACAGCCAGAATATCCAGCCCGTCAAAAGGATTGTCAGCCAGCTGCTGACCCATCTGCAGACCAATACCATAGCTGGCATGCTGCTCAAGAGTAGTAAATTTAGTCATACGACCTGCTTATGTTTAAGGCAAAAAACGCCTGGTTGTGACTCGACCCCTGTCCTGTGTATGGTCAGGGGATATACCCGTCGCCCTTAACGCTGCAGCTTTGTTGACTTCGCCCACTCGCCCCGCTCACATCGATCTCCTATGCTCCCGGGAACTCACTGGCGTGTCGACTCGCCGAAACTTCAAGTAACTTGGGTATACAGGTCACGGTTCAACCCGGTCACACCGGATCACGAAAGTTGTTGCACCTGGGCCCACAGCCCCAGCACCAGCTGTTGGTCCTGTGCATTCAGTTCACCATTGGCAATGGCCTGCTGCAGGCTCTGATCGATATCCGCTTTTAATTCATTCAGCGCAAAAGCCTGCTCAGCGACCTGCCGCTGCCCTATGGCCAAATCCACATGACCCCGTAAATAACCACTGGCAAATAATTCGTCGTCGCTGGCTTTTGGCACCAGCGCATCAAAAAAATCCGCCACCCGGCCAATAAAATTCTCAACCTGCACTAGTCGTCCTCCAGTCCGAGACGATACATCACATAATCGTTATACCCCACCAGCACAGGGATAAGCCCCTGCAGCTCATGGTCCAGTCCGGCATCGCCGGTGTCGGCCAGCAAAGGCCGGCCTGCCAGTTCTTTTAATTTGCTTTTCGTCGCAATCAGCCAAATATTGTCGCGGCCTATGGCGCGGATCACCGCCGGGCTTAATTGTTGGTTGCCTCGGCCAAACACATGACCCTGCCCGCCAATTAAGGTGATCACCAGTTTGCAGTCATGGCCCTGCACCAGCTCAAGCAGTTGGCTGGCCGTGACATCTTTGGCAATCAGCTCGCCATTTTCCACCACGTCGACGCCGAGCAAAGTGTTCTCCAGCCCCAGCTCCGCCATCACCGCAGCCACAGTGGAGCCTGAGCCCATCACATAACGTACATTGGCATCCATTTGCGACACCACATAAGCGGCCAGATCATCCAGCACCAGCGCTTCCACTTCTTTGCCACCGCTTTTTACATTCTGCACATAACGCAATTCGGCCGGAATACGCATTTCGCCATAACGCCGGGCTTTCACCACGCCCTGGCGAAATGCCGTTTCATCGATATCCATCACCGGCGCTTCGGTCAGCGTCACCAGCTCCCCAGCCACCAGCTGGGCTATCACTTTACCTGCAGCGGCCGGGCTTATGGCATACACCCCGGAGTGAATTTTACAACCGGCCGGAATCCCCAGCACAGTGGTTTTATCCGCCACCACAGTGCAGATATTGCGGGCAGTACCGTCACCGCCGGCAAACAGCAGCAGGTCGACCCCGGCTTCGGCCAGCGCCTGTGCCGCCGCTTCGGTATCCATCGCCGAGGTGTCGGTTTGGGCCGGGCAATAACAGATGCGGTACTGAAAGCCCATTTCTGCAGCCAGGGTTGCGCCCATGGCGCCAGCCACAGTGTAAATCTCCAGCTGTTCAATAAAAGGCAACAAAGGCGTCAGCGCCTGACGGGTTTTTTCTCCGGCCATAGGCACTGCCCCTAACGCCAAAGCTTGTGCCACCACCCCATCGCTGCCTTTGAGGGCCACTGCACCACCGACACCGGCCACAGGATTAATAATCAGACCTAAACGAAACCGACTCGCCACCATCACCTCGGGCTGTACTTACTTTCAGCTGGCGCGCATTGTACTCAAGTCTGCCCTTATTGCCCAGCCACAGCCTGCACAGGCTCCTGCCTGCGGGGCAAGGTCCAGGCCAGATAACAGGCCGCTGCCGCCGCCACAGCGCTGGCGCAAAAGGTCAGCGTAGAGCCTGCCCCATCGGCCCAAATCAGACCGGCAACATAAGCACCTATGGCACCGCCGCCACCGTACACCACGCCGGCATACAAGGCCTGGCCCCGGCTACGCTGCTGCGGTGGGAAAAAATTCTGCACAAATTGCATCGCAGCGCTGTGGGCCAATGCAAAACTGGCGGCATGGAAAGTCATACTGAATGCCAGCCAGTACCAGTCTTGGGCCAGAAAAGCCACCATCAGCCAGCGCAGCACCGTGATGCCGTAACAAAACATCAATAATTTGCGGTAATGCACCCGCTGCAAAATGCTGCCGGCGAAGAAAAAAGCGACAATTTCTGCCAGTACGGCAATGGCAATCATCAAACCTGAGAAGCTGCCGCTATAACCCAAATCGCGGCAATACAGCATAAAAAAGCCATAAAAGGGCGCAAATCCCAGCTGCATCAGAAAGGTGGCGCCCATAAAGGTTAAAAAGGTTTTATGCCGGAATAAGCTGCGAAAACGAATGCTGGCGGCTTCAGTCTGACTTTTAATGGAAAAAGATGGTAACAGCCATAAAGTCCAGAGCAATAAGGCCAAAAAGACGCTGGCCGACCAAGGCAGAAACTCACTGCCCAAGTGCTGCAATAACCAGCCACCCAGCATCACCACCAGAATGTAGCCCAGGCTGCCAAAGCTGCGGATGCGGCCATAAACTTTGTTGTCGTTCTGCAGAAAGTGAAAGGCACTGACTTCCAGCTGCGGCAAAATGGCGGTCCAGAATAAGCTGTACAATGCCATGGCGGCCACCAAAGGCCAGTAGCCCACGTCAAAGTAGCTGACTCCCCAGCCCAGCGCAGCCAACACGGCCCCCAACCGCATGACAGATACGGGGTCGCCACGACGCTCCACCACCATGGCCCAGGCACTGGGGCCGACAATACGGGCGGCGGTCACAATGGCCAACAACACCCCTATCTGGTAGGAATTAAAGCCCCGGCCATCCAGGAACATCGGCAGGTAAGGCACAAAAATACCCAGCACGGCGAAATAGGCAAAATACGCCAGGCCAAGTTTGGAGCTGTTGGTCAGTTGCATGTTCAGGATTCAGAAAAGAAAAGCGCGCTATTGTAGCGCGCTCCTCATCAGGCAACCAGACAGCTGCACCGGGTTATTTGTCTGCTTAACGCAGCGCAGGGGTACTGACCTGCACATCGGCATTTTGCGCACGGTGACGCAAAAAGTGGTCCATCAGCACTATGGCCAGCATGGCTTCGGCAATGGGCACAGCCCGAATCCCCACACAGGGGTCATGCCGGCCTTTGGTGATCATTTCGGTTTCTTCGCCTGAGGTGGTAATGGTTTTACCGGCAATACTGATGCTGGAGGTTGGTTTGAGGGCAATGCTGACTTTCACATCCTGCCCGCTGGAAATGCCCCCCAATACGCCACCGGCGTGATTGGCAGTAAAGCCATCCAACCGCAGTTCATCGCGATGGGTTGACCCCCGTTGCTCTACCACCGCAAAACCATCGCCCACTTCCACCGCTTTCACCGCATTGATACTCATCATCGCATGGGCAATATCCGCATCCAGCCGGTCAAACACGGGCTCACCCCACCCGACAGGCACACCGGACGCCACCACATTGACGCGGGCTCCGACAGAATCGCCGTCTTTTTTCAGCTGCCGCATGTAGTCATCCAGCGCGTCCAGTTTGGCTGGATCGGCACAGAAAAATGGATTGGTTTCCACCGCGGCCCAATCGACCAGGTCCAGCTTCACCGGCCCCAGTTGCGCCAGATAACCGCGAATTTCGACACCAAACCTGGCTTTGAGGTACTGCTTGGCAATGGCGCCTGCGGCCACCCGAATGGCCGTCTCCCGGGCCGATGAACGGCCACCGCCGCGGTAATCGCGCAGGCCATATTTGTGCCAGTAGGTGTAATCGGCGTGCCCTGGGCGGAACAGGTCTTTGATCGCCGAATAGTCCTGGGAGCGCTGGTCAGTATTTTCAATCAGCAAACCAATGGAGGTGCCTGTGGTGTAGCCTTCGAACAGACCGGACAAAATTTTTACCACATCATCTTCACGCCGGGCCGTGGTGTAACGGGAGGTGCCAGGTTTGCGTCTGTCCAGCTCGTGCTGCAGTGCGTCCAGGTCCAGCTGAAAGCCCGGAGGCATACCATCGACAATACCGCCCAGCGCCGGCCCATGGCTTTCACCAAAAGTCGTCACCTTAAACAACTGGCCTATCGAGTTACCTGACATCCCCTTTACCCTCTTATCCGAAAAACTCTGACTGACTAATTAAACAACGCCTGATGCGCAACAAGATCCGCTTTGCTGATTGCAAAAACACCATGGCCGCCCTGTTCAAACTCCAGCCACTCTAAAGGCAACTCCGGATACAACTGGTCCAGCGCCGCCATACTGTTGCCCACTTCACAAATCAGCCAGCCGCCATCATTTAACTGAGCTGCAGCCCCCGCCAGAATACGCCGGGTCAGTTCCAGGCCATCGGCGCCGGATGCCAGCCCAAGCTCCGGCTCATGGTGAAATTCCGCAGGCAAATCCGCCATGTCTTCGGCATCCACATAAGGCGGGTTGGTGACGATTAAATCGTAGGTCATGCCAGAGAGTGCCTCATAGCCGTCCGACAAAATAGGCACCACCTGGTGCTCCAGACCATGCATCTCGATATTGTGGATGGCAACATCAAGCGCCTCTTCGCTGATATCCACAGCATCCACTTCAGCAGCCGGAAACTGCTTGGCGCAGGCAATGGCGATACAACCCGAGCCTGTGCATAAATCCAGAATGCGCCGCGGTGCTTTTTCTGCAAACCATGGGGTAAAACGGCGCTGGATCAGCTCACCAATAGGTGAACGTGGCACCAGTACGCGCTCATCAACATAAAAGCTCAGGCCACAAAAATAGGCATGATGCGTCAGATAAGCGGCCGGAATGCGCTGCTCAATGCGGGCTGCGAGCAGTTCACAATAGGCACGGGCTTCGGTGCCGGTGATTCGGGTTGGCAGAATATTGTCGGTAAGGCGGTTTAAGTGCAGACAGGACGCCAGCAAAATTCCGGCTTCGTCCCAGGAGTTGTCGGTGCCATGGCCAAAATAGATATCGGCGTTGTTCAGCTGGCTGACACCCCAGCGCAACCAGTCATGAATGGTCTGCAACTGTTTTAAGGCTTCATCAACCAGTGCAGGTTCCAGGGCTGAATTCAGAGCTTCTGTCATTGTATTTTACTCAGTGCTTTAGGTAGACTGCCGCGATGAAAAAGACGCCCCCCATAACCGACGAGGATATCCGGCTGTTCCGTGACGCGGTCAGCGGAGCCAAACCTCTGCCTCAGGACTGTCATCTGCCGGAGCGGCCAAAGCGGCGGCCGAAGAAGGCTGTCACTTTAGCAAATAGCAGTCCGGATAGCCATTTGTTTTATTTTTCAGACCTGTATGAAGGGGTGTTTCCGGACAGTGGCGCATTGTCTTTTTTTCAGCCCGGTGAAGACCCTCACCTGCCGAAACGGCTGAAACGCGGTGAGTTTCAACCGGCAGTGGTGCTGGATTTACACGGCTTAACCCAGGAAAAAGCCAAAGAAGAACTGGCCGGTCTGTTGGCGTATTGCCAGCAGGAGCACCTGAACTGCGCCTGCATAGTGCATGGCAAAGGTCTGGGCATTCTGGCACGGCGGGTGCCGAACTGGCTGGTCCAACACCCCAATGTACGGGCTTTTCATACGGCTCCGACCGAATGGGGCCGGGACGGTGCCTTATTGGTCTTGTTGAAGACGCCGCAGTAACCACTCAGACCGAATGCTGCACCAGCTGCACCAAGGCCGGGCTGGCATACTCCAACAACACCCCATGGCCTGGCTTGAACTCAAGACAGGCGACACCGGCAGTGTCAAATATCGGCGTCTGGCCCTGGCGGGTAAAGGCTTCCACCAAAAAACTGACCAGTGGCATATGAGACACCAGCAGAATACGCTGGTCCGGCTGTTCGCTCAGCTGCAATTCAATAAAATCCAGCACCAGTTGAGCATTGCCTTCAGGCACCAGATCGGTATTGGTTTGCACCGGAGTCAGTGCCAATCCGGCTTCCGCTATCAAGGCCGCGGTTTGCTGGGTACGGCGATAAGGGCTGGCGTAAATACAATCAAAAGCACTATAGTGGTGCTGTAGCCACCCGGCCATTTGTTGTACTTCGCGGATCCCCGCATGGGTTAATTGTCGTTCGCTGTCGCTACTGTACTGCGGCTGTGCTTCACCATGCCGCATAATAACCAGATTCACCATTGCTGCTACCAGTTACAACTTCGCGCTCGCCGCGAAAAGAGTGCGCTATGATAATGAAACTTAGCTTGCTCGGTAACTGCCAATAAAGCATAAAATGACGTTATGATATTCCTATTAGCTATGATGAACCGTCGCCTTCAGTTTTTACGGTTCCGGACACGAGGCCTGTTTTGAACGCACAGTCACTACTGCAAAGTCCCAACGATAACCGCCAGTTTCTCGCGCTGACTTTGAGCAATCATTTAGCCGTTTTATTGGTGCATCAACAGGATGCGGAGAAAAGTGCGGCGGCACTGACGGTCAATGTTGGCCATTTTGACGACCCTTTTGAACGTCAGGGGCTGGCGCATTTTCTTGAACATATGTTGTTTCTCGGCACCGAAAAGTACCAGGGGGCCGGTGATTACGCCCACTTTATCAGCCACCACGGCGGCAGCCATAATGCCTGGACAGGCACCGAACACAGCAGCTTCTTTTTTGATATAGACCCGGACTATTACGACGAAGCGCTGGACCGCTTTGCCGATATGTTTAAAGCCCCGCTGTTCCATGCGGATTACATTGACAAAGAACGTCAGGCCATTGAAGCCGAGTTTTCATTAAAACTGAAAGACGATGGCCGGCGGATTTATCAGGTTCACAAAGAAACCGTCAACCCGGCACATCCTTTCGCCAAATTTTCGGTCGGTAATTTGTCCACGCTGGCCGATACCGCAGAACAAAGCCTGCAACAGGCTGTGCAACAATTTTTTCGTCAGCATTATGGCGCGCGTCGTATGACCTTGTGCCTGGTGTCCTCCTTGCCGCTGGAGCAGATGCAGCAGCTGGCTGAGCGCCATTTTGCCGCCATTCCAGACCATGTGGCACCCAAAGCCCCGCTGACCGAACCTTTGTATCTGGATGAACAGCAACGTATTCAGCTGTCGATCGAACCGCATAAACACAGTCAACGGCTGGTGGCCAGTTTTGCACTGCCCGACATTCAGCCACTTTATAAGTACAAACTGATTTCTTTCTTAGCGCATTTATTGGGCGATGAAGGGCCAGGCTCTTTATTGTCAATGCTGAAACAACGGGGCCTGGTCAACCAGCTTAGCGCTGGCGGAGGCATAGACGGCAGTAATTACAAAGACTTCAGTGTGTCTTTTGAGCTGACCCAGGCGGGTCTGAATGCCTGCTCGCCAATACTGCAGCTGTTATTTGGTCAGATTGCGCTGCTGCGTCAGTCGCCTTTCCCATTAAACCTGTTTCTGGAGCGCCAGCGCCTGGTGCAATGGAGCTTTTTGTATCAGGAGCCGAACACAGCCCAACAAACCGCCTGTGATCTGTCGGTCAATATGCAGCATTACCCGGTACAGGATTACCTGTATGGCGACTACCGGATGGACTTGCCCTCAGAAACCTTATACCGCCAGCTGCTGGATTATTTCAGGCCGGACAATTTGCGGGTGATGCTGATTGCGCCAGAACTGCAGACCGACAAACAAGCACGCTGGTACCATACCCCTTACCGGGTGGAAAAATTAACTCAGGCTCAACTGGAACAACTGGCCAATGCCCAGCCGGCTCTGGACGCCTCGCTGCCCAAACCCAATCCCTATCTGGTAGAAACGCTGGAGCTGCTGCCTGACAGTCAACATCAGAGTGTACCGGAACTGTTGCTGGAACAACCCTCGCTGCGCCTCTGGTTTAAAGCCGATACAGAGTTTCATACCCCTAAAGGCCATGTCTTTGTGCAGCTGAATTTGCCACACAGCATTGCTTCTGTTGGCGCCATGGCGCAGACCCGGCTCTGGCTGGAACTGTTTCAGGACCTGATTAACGAAAACCTCTATGCAGCGACCACAGCGGGCCTGACCTACCATTTGCATGTGCAGAACAATGGGCTGAGTGTGCACTGCGCCGGTTTGGCGGGCCATCAGATCCGCTTGATGCAGGATATTCTGCAACAGCTGCAGCAGTGCAGTTTTACTCAAGACCGCTTTGAAGAAATTCGTCGTCAGTTGGTGCGGCACTGGCAGAACCACAGTAAAAGCAAACCTGTGTCCAAATTATTCAGTCAGCTCTCGTCCTTATTACAACCCCTGAACCCGGATATTGAACAACTGGCTGCTGAACTCAGTGCAGTGCAGTTCAATGAATTCCAGCAGTTCCACCAGCAGCTGCTGAGCCAGGTGTCACTGGACGCCTTTATGATTGGTAACTGGCCACGTTCTCAGGCCCAGGCTTTGACGTCTGTACTAAGCCAGTTTTTACAGAACCTGTCCAATGGCCCTTTCCTGCCAAGGCAACGTTACAGCACCGCCAATATAGGCCCGGTCTGGCTGGAGCAGCAGGTGGAACACAATGATCAGGCGTTGATCATCTATTTGCCTGCACAGCAAAAAACCGCCACCCAGATGGCGTTGTTTATGCTGGCCAATCATTTGCTGGCACCAGAGTACTTTCATGAGCTGCGCACCGAGCAGCAATTGGGGTATCTGGTCGGCACTGGCTATGTACCGATGAATTTGCTGCCCGGCATTGCATTTTATATTCAAAGCCCGGCAACGGCATGCAGCACTTTGTATCAGGCCACTCTGGATTTTTATAAAAACTTCCTGTCTGAGCTGGAACAACTGACCCCGGAAGATTTTGAACAGATGAAACAAGGCCTGTTAACCCAAATCCGGGAACGGGATGCCAGCCTGGCGGCCCGCGCCAAACGCTTTTGGCTGGCAATTGCCCAAGGCGATCACCAATTCCATTTACAGCAGCAGATTGAATCGGCGCTGCAGCACTTGCCGCTGGGCGATTTCATCGCGTTTTTCTATCAGTTACTGGCACCTGAGTACGATGCAATTTTCCTTGCCACCGGACCAGCACCGGCACACAGCCACCTGAAAGTGCAAAATGCCAGCGATTGGCATCGACAGTTAGAGTTGCAAAAGGAATAGTTTTGACAGTCTGTTAGAGTTTCGTTACTTTGGATTGTGATAACAATAAGAACGAGCAGTGCTGCAGGTGAAGTCTCCCAGTCTTGTTTTGCTTTTGCTAAGCCCTTTTCCGGCGCTGGCCTCTGGCTGGCTGCTTATTCAGCCGTATTTACTCCCTGTGGTCTCCGTACTTTCCATTATGGCATTGGTGCTGGCACACCTGAGCCTGGTGCGGATGCGGCGTTACCAGCACCGTCTGGAACAAAGTGAAGAACGTTTGCGCTTATCCTTGTGGGGCAGCGGCGATGAGTTATGGGACTGGGACATAGAACAAGGCCAGTTGTACCGTTCCAGCTCCTGGCACCAGCCGCTGGAAAAACCAGACAATGCCCAGCAGTTCCCTCCGAACAAATCGGAAATTCACCCGCAGGATTTAGACAGGGTGACCCGCGCCCTTGAACAGCATATTCATGGGATTACGCCTATTTTTGAAGCCAGCTACCGGATTAAAGCCGCTGACGGCCAGTGGCTCTGGGTGCTGGACCGCGGCAAAGTGGTGCATCTGAACGAAGAAGGCAAAGCAGTCCGGATGACAGGCACGCTGAAAAATATTCAGCAGTTGAAAGAAACCGAAGAGCGGCTGGGTTTATTCGCACGCTGTCTGGAAAATATCTCTGACGCTGTGCTGGTCTGTGACACCAATTTTGTCGTGGTGGAAGTGAACCCGGCGTACCAGAACATTACAGGTAAAAACCGCGAGCAGGTGCTACACCATCTGTTCGAGTTACCGCTTTACCCGGCCCGGTTTTTACATGAAATTCGCCAGACCCTGTTTGAACAGGGGTACTGGTCAGGGGAAATTGAAGAAAAACGTCAGAATGGCGAAATTTTCCAGGCCGAACTCAGCTTTGATGTGATTCGGGACGACGAAGGCATGGTGCAGCAGTTTGTCGCCGTGATGTCGGACATCAGCGAGCGTAAACGCCGTGAAGCCGAATTGAACCGTCTGGCCGATACCGACACCTTAACAGGCTTGCCCAACCGCTCCCGTTTTTCCAATCACCTGACGCAACTGGTCAAAGAACAAGTCCCACATGCACTGCTGGTGTTTGATTTGGATAACTTTAAAAAAATCAACGACTCGCTGGGCCATGAGCTGGGCGACACCCTGCTCTGCCGTCTGGCGGAGCGTTTAAGCCACTTTATCCGCTTCAAAGCCAAGCTGTACCGCTTAGGCGGCGATGAATTCGCCGTGGTACTGGAAAACACCAATGATATTCACAGCATTACCAGTCTGGCGAAAGAGCTGTTAAAGCAAATTAACCAGCCGTTTTTTATCGAACAACACGAACTGGCGATTACCAGCAGTATTGGCATTGTGATGTACCCGGAAGACGGCCTGGACCCACAGGCACTGCTGCGAAACGCCGATACCGCGATGTACCACGCCAAAAATGAAGGCGCCAACCGTTACCTGTTTTTTAATGATTCGATGAACAAACTGGCGGTGAAACGCCTCCAGGTGGAGAACCTGATCCGCCATGGTTTGAAAGAAGATTACTTCTCAGTGTTTTATCAGCCGAAGATGGACATAGTTACCGGGCAACTGGTGGGGATGGAAGCGTTGGTGCGTTTTATTACGCCAAAAAAAGGTGTAATAAGCCCGGCTTCTTTTATCCCTGTGGCAGAAGAAACAGGCCAGATTGTCGAGATTGGCGAAGTGGTGTTGCAGAAAACCTGTGAAGATGTGAAACGCTGGATTGATCAGGGCCTGTTTCATGGCCGGGTCGCCGTCAACCTGTCAGCCAAGCAGTTTATGCTGCCATTTTTATGTGAGCAGATAGACGATATTCTGCAGCGCTCTGAACTGCCCTCCTACCACCTGGAGCTGGAAATTACCGAAGGCACGGTAATGCAGTCACCGAAGCTGGCCATAGATACCATGAAGAAGCTGCGTGCCCGCGGTATTCATCTGGCGATGGATGATTTTGGCACTGGTTATTCGTCTCTGGCCTACCTGAAGCAATTTCCGCTCAATACGCTGAAAATCGACAAAGCTTTTGTCGATGACATGACCTCAGCCCGCGGCCGCAATATGGTGGATACCATAGTCACTATTGCACACAACCTGAATCTGACCGTAGTGGCTGAAGGGGTGGAAACAGCCGAGCAATTGCAGCAACTGAAACAGTTACGTTGTGAAATTCTACAGGGGTTTTACTACAGCAAGCCTTTATCTGCCGCTGAGTTTGCGGCCTTCCTGAAGCAACAAAAACAACAGAAACCTAAACTGGCCGCCGTACACGCATAAGCAGCATCGGCGTTAACGCAAACAACAGCGATTAAAAAAGCCCTAACGGGCTTTTTTAATCGGCATCGCTGCTGTCAGCGAAAGAGAAATCGTCACTGCCATCGGCAATACGCTTTTTGCCAAATACCGTATGGAATTTACGTTTTTCTCCAACACGCTGCTTGTATTTGACCCAGACTTTTTCATACTGACTGGCTGCTTCCGCTTCGCCTTTGCACACGTCCAGAAAACGTTTCTCTTCGTCGTTAACTGGCTGGCGGCTGCCTTGTTCTAACTCTTGCATGGCGATGCCATGTTTCTCCAGCAAATTACCTTCTGCCAGAGTAAAGCGCCCGGACCTGGTAAATCCCTTTGGGAAATTACGGTCATCGAAAAAGCGACGGGTAGCGACAAAACTTTGCTGCATCACTTTTTACCTCTAATGTCGTTAATTTACAGCTGTCCCAATGAAACTGTGCGCAGTATGGTAAACAAAATCAGACTCGTCAAACAAAAATTTGGCTTTGTCAAAAGATTTCAGAGAGGCAGGAACAAGGAGGGAAAAGACGTGCAAAAATTAACCGCAACTGACTGAGTTTTAGTAAGTTTTAGCTGGCAACCTGCGGTAAAAATTGTTGGATTAACACTTAAACCGCACCTTGCTGGCATAGGCACGTTTCAACGTCAGGCGTTTATGGCTGTGAAAAAAAGGCAGAACCAAAGGACCAAAACACAAGGCCGCCAGAGCCCAGCGCCGGGCCGCCATGCCAGTACGCAAAGCCGCAATATAACAGGCCACAGCACTCGTCAAACTAGCCAGCAAGAATACCAACACAGACACCTCCGGTAAAAAACCGCGCGCAGTATACCAAGATAGCCCGGCCGTTGCGGCTATTTTTCACTCAACAAATACGTTTGTTTTGTTTTGCACCCGTTCCCTGCCGTTTTGCAGAAAAACAAAGCCAGCAATTCGCTGGCTTTGATGCGTATTAAAGACGAGCCAGGCTGTTAATAAAAGGTCTCTGCCCGCTCTGCTTTGTCCAGCAACAACTGGCAAGGGGCAAAACGGCTGCCGTGTTGTTGCTCAAAGCTGCGCAGGTGCGCCACCAGAGTTGCCGCGCCCATCTGGTCAATGTAACGGAACGGGCCGCCATGGAATGGTGGGAAGCCGATACCAAAAATGGCCCCTACATCCCCATCACGGGCGCTGCTAATAATGCCCTCTTCCAGACAACGCACCGCCTCGTTCAGCATCTGCACCGTACAGCGCAGTGCGATTTGGTCCAGGCTTAAACGTTCCTGCGGGTTCAGCCCCAGCAACAGGTACACAGAAGGGTCGACCTGCTTTTTGCCTTTTTTCGCTTTGGCCCCATAGAGGTAAAAGCCTTTTTCACTCTTACGGCCTTTACGGCCATCGGCCATCAGCTTGTCAAAGGCGGCAGGTGCGACAAAACGCTCCCCCAGCTCCTTGGCCAGAATGGGGCTGATTTTGGCGCCCACATCAATACCCACTTCATCCAGTAAGGTGATAGGCCCCACCGGGAAGCCAAATTTCACCAGCGCCTTATCCAGCTGCTCTACGGGCTCGCCTTCCAGCAGGATGTTGGCCGCTTCGTTCATATAAAGCGCCAGAATACGGTTGACATAAAAACCGGCCCCGTCTTTTACCACTATAGGGGTTTTGCCTTGTTTGCGGGCAAAAGCCACAGTGGTGGCAATGGTTTCAGGCGAGGTTTTGTCATGGGCAATCACTTCCACCAACGGCATTTTATCGACCGGTGAGAAGTAATGCAGACCAATCACATTTTCTGGCCGCGCCGCTTCAGCCGCGATCTGACCTATAGGCAACGAACTGGTATTGCTGGCAAACACAGTGTGTTCGCTGCAGTGCTGCTCAATGTCTTTGACCATCTGACGTTTGAGGTTCAGATCTTCAAATACCGCTTCCACCACCAGGTCGACATCATGAAAACCACTGTAATCTGTGGTGCCTGTCAGCAACGACATCTGCTTTTGCAGTTCGGTTTTGCTGATAAAACGACGACGGAATTTCTTCTCCAGCAGGCTGTAACTGTATTTCAGTGCATTGCTGATGCCGGTCTGGTTAATGTCTTTAATCCGCACCGGAATACCGGCTTTGGTGGCCGTGACATTGGCAATACCACCGCCCATCAGGCCGCCCCCTAAAATAGCCGCCTTTTGCACTTTGCGTGGTTTCACATCGCCGGCGCCTGTTTCTTTTTTCATCGCGGTTGTCGCGAAGAAAATAGAACGCAGCGCTTTGGACTCTGCCGTCATACAGAGCTCACCAAAAGCTTTGGCTTCGACATCCAGGCCTTTGTTAATGCCACCGCTGATCCCGGCTTCAATCGCCTCCAGGATTTTCAGTGGCGCCGGGTAATTGCCATGGGTTTTCGCCAGCGTTTGCTTTTTCGCCTGCGAAAACAGAATGGAACGGCCGAACGGCGTTTTTTCCAGCACTTTGCCAACCAGGTTCAGTTTCACCTGACGGGCTTTGGGTTTGCCTTCCAGCGCCAGTTTCACCGCCGCTTCGAGCAGAATACTTTTTGGCACCACCGCATCCACTAAACCTGCTTTTTTGGCCTGGGCTGCACGCAACTGCTTGCCAGTTAAAATCATGTCCAGTGCTTTTTGAATACCGACCAGACGAGGCAACCGCTGGGTCCCCCCAGAACCAGGCAACAGGCCCAACTGCACTTCAGGCAAGCCCAACACCGTTTTATTGTCTGAGGTGGCTACCCGCTTATGACAGGCCATTGCCAGTTCCAGCCCCCCGCCTAAACAAGGGCCGTGAATGGCAGCAACCAAAGGCACAGGCAAAGCTTCCAACTGGTTAAACACCTGTTGACCCATACGGCCAATGTCTTCAGCCTGCTGCGCAGTGCTGCAGCCATCCAGCATGCTGATGTCGGCACCCGCAATAAAGGAGTCTGGCTTGCCAGAGATAATCACCAGGCCTTTGATGTCTTTATTGCTTTTGATTTCACTCAGCAGTTCTTTGATCTCATCAGCAAAGGCGGCTTTGAGCACATTCATACTCTCGCCCTGCACATCCATGCTAATCACGCCCACACCATCCGGACGGACGGACAGGCTAAAAGTCGACGCAGTCATTAATCAGTCTCCAGAATCATGGCAGCACCCAAACCACCGGCGGCACAGGCGGTGGTCAGCGCAGTCCCTCCACCGCGGCGTTGCAGTTCATTTAAGGTTTGGGTAATTAAACGGGTGCCGGTGGCGGCAAAGGGGTGGCCATAAGCCAGTGAGCCACCAATAACGTTGAATTTGTCCATATCAATGTCACCAATGGCATCAGAGCGGCCCAGTTTCTCTTCGGCAAACTTTTTGCTGCCGAACATTTTCACGTTGGCCAGTGCCTGTGCCGCAAAAGCCTCGTGCATTTCAATCAGGGTTAAGTCAGACAGCTTCATACCAGCGCGGTCCAGCGCAACAGGCGTGGCATAAGACGGGCCCATCAGCATATCGTCCCACACATCGATGGCGGCAAAAGCGTAGCTGCGGATATAACCCAACGGCTTGTAGCCGAGCGCCTTGGCACGGCTTTCCGTCATCATCAGTACCGCAGAGGCACCGTCTGTTAAAGGTGTGCTGGTGGCGGCGGTGACCGTACCAAACTGGCGGTCAAATACCGGTTTTAATTTGGCGTACGATTCCAGCCTGGAATCGGTGCGGATATTGTTATCCATCTCAAGGAAGGTTTTGTAGGGCTCGATATGCGCCGCCATCACTTCGTCTTTTAACTTGCCGTCCGCCCAGGCCTGCGCTGCCAGACTGTGCGAGCGGTGCGCCAATGCGTCCTGGTCTGCCCGGCTGATGCCATGGGTTTTCGCCATTTGCTCAGCCGTATCGCCCATCGATAAACCTGTGGTGTATTCCGCGACAGCCGGTGGCACCGGCAACAGGTCTTTCAGGCCCAGACGGCGGAATATCGCAAGTTTCTGGCCAAAGGTCTTGGCTTTATTTAAATCCACCAGCGCACGCGCTAATTTCTTGCTGACACCAATCGGCAGCACTGAACTGGAATCGGCACCACCGGCGATGGCAATGTCATGGATACCGGCCATCATGCCTTCCGCCACACTGACCACAGACTGGAAACTGGTGGCACAGGCACGGGTCACGCTGAAGGCGTCGGTATGAATATTCATACCGGTCCCGAGCACGATTTCACGGGCAATGTTCGGCGCTTCAGGCATTTGCACGACTTGACCATAGACCAGCTGATCTATTAGCTTGGGCGACAATTCGCTGCGGATCAGCAGTTCGTTGACAACCAGCTTGCCTAATTCCAACGCGGAAACGCCATGGAATTCAGTAGCTTGTTTGGCAAAAGGGGTTCTCAGACCACGCACAAT
Source organism: Rheinheimera sp. (assembly GCF_037442345.1). GTDB lineage: Bacteria > Pseudomonadota > Gammaproteobacteria > Enterobacterales > Alteromonadaceae > Pararheinheimera. Next base: position 23,948 of record NZ_JBBIQL010000032.1, read on the forward strand.
CGCGATGCGGTCTCCCTGACGGGTCTTAAGTTCAATAGGCGCGGCCATAACTGTCCTCGAGTTGCTGATGTGGCTGTGTCTGAACAGGTCAGACCTCTAATTTGAATCGATTGTAACCACAGATCGGTGAAATTAAAACACTTGTTTTAAAGCCTGCAGAACCTTATAGATAACTTCAGGTCAGAGCCTAGCTGCTTTTGCAGTTAACTGCATGGAAAACAACAACTAACTGGACCAGTATTTATGGTACAAGCCTTTTCTGCATTAAAAGAGTATTTAGACAGTCAGGTGCTGGGTCAAAGCGCCCTGACCGAAGGAATTTTGCTGGCCTTGTTGGCCAACGGCCACTTGTTGGTGGAAGGCCCGCCTGGCCTGGCCAAAACCCGCGCGGTCAACGCCCTGGCAAAAGGGGTCGAAGCCCGTTTCCACCGCATTCAGTTTACACCCGATTTATTACCAGCCGATTTAACCGGCACCGACATTTACCGGCCTGACACTGGCCAGTTTGAGTTTCAGGCTGGCCCTTTGTTCCACCATATTATTCTGGCGGACGAAATTAACCGGGCTCCGGCCAAGGTGCAGTCTGCATTATTAGAAGCCATGGCGGAAAAACAAATTACGGTGGGCCGCAAGACCTACGCCTTGCCTGAACTGTTTTTGGTGATGGCCACGCAAAACCCGCTGGAGCAGGAAGGCACTTACCCGCTGCCTGAAGCCCAGTTGGACCGCTTTTTATTGCATCTGAAAGTGGATTACCCGGATGCGGCCACTGAACTTGAGATCCTGCGGTTAACCCGCGGTGAAGCGTTGTCGCAACAAAAAGCCGAATTGTCCCCCATCAGTCAGACGGATATTTTTGCCGCCCGTAAAGCCATTTTACAACTGCATATGGCACCAAGCCTGGAACAATACATAGTGCAGTTGATTATGGCCACCCGCAACGCCGCCGCTTACAGCGATGAGCTGGCCAGTTGGATTGCTTATGGTGCCTCCCCGCGGGCCTCTATCGCGCTGGAACGGTGTGCCCGTGCGAAAGCCTGGTTGTCTGGCCGCGATTTTGTCACGCCGGATGACGTGCAGGACGTGTTTTTGAATGTACTGCGTCATCGCCTGATCCTGACCTATGATGCAGAAGCTCAGGGCCTGACCACGGATCATGTGCTGAAACAAATTCTGAAACTGGTGCCTGTGGCCTGATGCAAAACGCCTCTTCTGTTTATGAGCAACTGCAGGCGCTGAAAACCAACGGCATCGATTTGGATTTGCCGCAGCTGTTGGCCTACCAACGCTTTCACAGCCTGCTCGATTTAAGCCCGAAAATGGCCATACAGAGTAAGCTGGCCGGTAGCTACCTGGCGAAAACCAAAGGCCGCGGTATGGAGTTTGATGAAGTACGGCATTACCAGACCGGTGATGATGTCCGCACCATCGACTGGCGGGTGACGGCCCGCACCGGCAAAATGCACACCAAGCTGTTCCGGGAAGAAAAAGAGCGCCCAGTCTTTATTCTGACCGACTTGTCGGACTCAATGCAGTTCGGCTCCAGTTTGTTATTTAAGTCGGTGCAGGCGGCTCATCTGGCGGCCCTGCTCGCCTGGCATGTGAAAGAGCGCGGTGACAAGCTCGGTGGCCTGGTGTTCAGCCAGGAGCAACTGCTGGAACTGAAACCTGCGGCGCGCAGCCAGTCGGTATTGCGCTATTTAAATGCGATGCTTCGGGTGCAACAGGGGAAAGCGCTGCCGTCCAAAGTACAGCTGGATCAGGCACTGGCTTTACTGCGTCGGCTGGTACATCCAGGCGCGTTGGTGTACTTACTGTCGGATTTCAGCACTTTAACGGCCCAGGGCTGGCGTCATATTCAGGCCATTCGTCAGCACAATGAAGTCTGTGCCGTGCAGATTCTTGATCCGCTGGACAGCAGCTGGCCTGCCCATGCCAGTGGTGGGGCCCGCATCAGTAACGGCGAGGAGGAAGCTGTGCTGGATTTAGGCTCAGGCTTTAAACGCCAACAGTATCAACTTGAACAGCAGCAACAGCAGCAGCAATTGCAGCTGAGCTTTCAACAACTGGGTTGTCGCTTTATGCAGCTGTCCAGCGGTGAATCGTTATTACAACAACTCAACAGGAGCTGGGGCCATGGCCACTGAACCTGCATTACAACTGGCCGACATCAGCGAGCCGGCCCTGGCCACCTTCTGGCCACCAGCCCCTCTCTGGTGGGGGCTGGCCTTAGTGGTGTTCCTGCTGTTGGTCTGGGTGGTCAGGCATTTGATGCGCCGGCGGCATAAACAGCTGGCATTACGCCAGGCCCGGCAGGAATGGGCCCAGCTCAGTCCTTTGCAAAGTGCAGAGCTGAATCAGTTGCTCAAACGTCTGGTCAAACACTACCAGCCGACGCACCCGGCTCTGTCGGCTGCTCTGCCCCAATGGCAACAGCTGCTGCAGTCGTTGCACACAGAACCTTTGCCAGATTTACAGCACCTGTTGTATCAGGGCGCACCAGCTGAACAACAACAGCAAAAGTTTTACCACTGGGCAGGCGCTCTTCTGCGTCAGCTGAATGTACAGCAACTGGAGGCCTTATGTTCGAATTAGGTTATCCCTGGTTGGCTTTACTGCTCCCCTTGCCTTTGCTGTTCCGGCAAAAAACCAGCGCCCATGGTGCCGCGTTGCGCCACCAGGCGCTGTATCAGTTCAGCCGGAAACAACAAAGCAAAGTGCAGGCCCCACGGCACTGGAGCCGCTGGTTACGTGCCCTGTGCTGGTGTTTATTGGTGTTGGCGGCGACCCAGCCTCGCTGGTTGGGTGACACCATCACCTTGCCACAACAAGGACGCGACCTGATGCTGGCCGTTGACCTGTCCGGTTCGATGGACATTACCGATATGCAATACCAAAACCAGGCCATCAACCGGCTGGATGCGGTGAAGCTGGTACTAAACGATTTTATTCAGAAACGTCAGGGAGACCGGCTTGGGCTGATCCTGTTTGGTGACGCCGCTTATCAGCAAACCCCTCTGACGTACGACCTGACCACAGTCCGCACTATGCTTGATGAATCGGTGCGGGGATTGGCCGGTGAGCGCACCGCCATTGGTGAAGCCATTGGTCTGGCCATTAAACGGCTGAACAGTTACGAAACCTCCAACAAAGTGCTGATTCTACTGAGTGACGGCGCCAATACGGCCGGGGTGATTCAGCCGCTGGAAGCCCTGCAACTGGCCAAAGCCGCCGGGGTAAAGATTTACACTGTGGGTGTGGGCGCAGAACAAATGGTGCAGGAGAGCATCTTTGGCCGGCAACTGGTGAACCCGTCGCAGGATTTGGATGAAGCCCTGCTGACTCAACTGGCGACTGAAACCGGCGGCCGTTATTTCCGCGCCAGGGATTTACAGGAGCTGGCCGGCATTTATCAACTGCTCGATCAACTCGAACCTGTGGAGCGTGATCAAATCAGCTACAGGCCCCAACAAAGCCTGCTGCATTATCCGCTGCTGCTGGCGTTGCTGCTTATGGCTGTGCTGGCGGGTCGTCAAATCCAGTTAAGGAGGCAACACCATGTGGCCTGAACTGCATTGGTTACGGCCTGAAATGGCCTGGCTCGCCTTGCCCGCTGTGCTGTTATGGTTGCTGTTCTGGCGTTTTCGCCGTGTACCCAGCGCCTGGCAGCAGTGGATAGCCCCTCATTTACAACACAGGTTATTCAATGGCACCACAACACAACAACCTCAAAAGGCGCTGTGGCTGCTGCTGTTTTGGCTGCTGTTAGTGCTGGCACTCTGTGGCCCCAGCCTGCAAAAAATACCGCAGCCGGTGTACCAGCTGAAAAAAGCCACAGTGCTGGTGATGGACATGTCCTTGTCCATGCACGCCACGGACCTGGCCCCAGACCGCGCCACACAGGCGCGTTTTAAAGCGATGGATTTTTTGGAAGGCATCCGCGAAGGCGAAGTAGCACTGATCAGTTTTGCCGGCGACGCCTTTGTGATTTCCCCCCTGACGCAGGACAAAAACAACCTGAAGCTGCTGCTGCCCACTTTAAGCCCGGACATTATGCCGGTGCAGGGCTCAAACCTGGCTGCCGCCTTGCAGCTGGCGGCGCAGTTGCTGCAGCAGGGCAATTACAGTCAGGGCGACGTAGTGCTGTTTACCGATGGCTTTTCCAGCCGTGATTACGCGGCGCTGCGTGATCAACTGGATAATTACCCGCACCGTGTTTCAGTGCTGGCCTTTGGTTCAGCCGACGGCGCACCGGTGCGGCTGAGCAATGGCGAGCTGCTCAAGGACAATCAGGGTGCCATAGTGCTGCCCAAAGTGCCCTTACAGCAATTGCAACAGCTGGCCCTGCAAAAAGCCGGCGTTTTTGCTCAGGTACAGCCGGATGACAGCGATATCCGCCAACTGTGGCAATTGCCTGATCTGACCAGCCTGCAGGACGAACAACAGCCCAGCCAGCTGCGGGGCGAGCAGTGGCAGGACAATGCAGTCTATCTGGTCTGGCTGTTGCTGGCATTCTGGTTATGGCAAAAGAAACAAGGCCAGCTGCTGGCACTGTTGCTCTGTGTGTACCTGCCACAAAGCCATGCGCTGGACTGGCAGGATTTATGGCTGAACCAGCAACAACAAGCGAAGCAGGCCTACGAACAGCAGGACTACAGCAGTGCCTGGCAACAATTTGATGACCCTTTATGGAAAGGCAATGCCGCCTATCGAGCCGGCGATTTTGCCGCCGCAGAAAAGTCGTACCGGCAAGCCAGCGGACCGGATGCCAGCTACAACCTTGGCAACAGCCTGGCGCAACAACAACGCTTTGACGAAGCCATTCAGGCTTATGAAGATACCCTGGCGCAGCAGCCGGACCACGCCAATGCCGCCCATAATCTGGAGCAGGTAAAAAAGGCGCTGGAGCAACAAAAGCAGCAAGAGTCTCAGGATCAGAAACAGCAGGGCGACTCCAACGAGCAACAATCTCAGGGCGACCCATCGCAGGAACAAAACGCTGAAGACAAATCACAGCAGAGTGAAAACTCTGAGCAGTCCTCAGCGCAGAATCAGTCGTCCGGGCAAGGTGACAAAGATCCCGAACCTCAGGCAGGTCAACACAATGACCCAGAACAACAAGCCCAAAACAACGAACAACAACAGCAGCAAGAACAGAAACAGGCAGAACAGCAAGAATCCGTTCAGCAAAAACAACAGGCGATATCCGAAGCCTGGCCCAATGCATCACCAGAGCAAAGCCAGCAATTGGATAACTTGCTGAGAAAAGTGCAGGACGATCCCTCCTTATTGCTGAAACGAAAAATGGCCCTTGAATATCAGAAGCGACGCTTTGAACAGGCATCGCAGGGAGTATTGGAAGAATGGTAAGACATGCTGTGTTTGCATTGGGACTGACCCTGCTTTTCGTCAGTCAGCCACTGCTGGCGCTCACTCAACTCAAAGCCAGCTTGGACAAAAACCCGATGCTGTTGGGCGAAACTGCCGTATTGGAGCTGGTGGCCGACGGCGATGTCAGCAGGCAACCGGATTTTTCTGTACTGGAGCCTTATTTTGAAGTGCAGGGACCGTCCATAGGCCAGCAAATGCAAGTCTTTAACGGTCAGGCCAGCCGCACCACCAGCTGGCGTTTATTGCTCAAAGCCCGCGACACCGGGCGTTTTGTGATCCCCGCCTTTACCCTGGAGGGCGTCAGCTCCTCCCCTATTGAGGTGGAGGTGCAAAAAGCTCCGGAGCGCAGCAGTCAGAACAAAGAGTTGTTGTTTGTCGAAAGCAGCCTGGAGCAAGAAAAGCTGTATGTGCAGCAGTTGAGTTATCTGACCGTAAAAATTTACTTTAAAGGCGATTTGCAACGCGGCAGTCTGAATGAACCCAAAGTGGCGGGCCTGAGCATTGAACAACAGGGCAAGGATCAGGAAGGCACTGAACTGGTAAACGGAGAACGTTACCGTACTTTCACCCGCCGCTACCGCTTGATCCCGGAACAAAGCGGTGAATTTACGATTCCGCCCGCCATTCTGAGCGGTGAAATGCTGGACCGCAGCTCTGGCCGCTATGACTATTTTGCGCAGACGCAAAGCGTGACCGCCACCTCCAACAGCCTGACCCTGCGCGTAGAACCACAACCGGTCGATTTCCCCGGTGACTGGCTGGTCGCTGGCCTGGTGGAACTGACCGAAGAATGGAGCCCGGCCGGTACCAGTGTACGTCAGGGTGAGCCCGTGACGCGCACCATCACACTGACGGCTTTGGATGTGGCAGCCAATCAGTTACCCGATTTACCCCAGACAACGCCGGACGGAGTGAAACTTTACCGGGAACAGCCACAAAGCAAACAAGCCGAGCGCAATGGCCGGCTGGTGGCGCAAAAAGTCTTCAGTATGGCGGTGGTTGCCAGCAAAAGCGGTGAACTGACCTTGCCTGAAATTCGGCTGCCCTGGTGGAACGCCAAAACCAACCAACTGGAGTATGCCGAGCTGCCCGCTGTGACATTGCAAGTAGCTGCCGGTGAAAACACTGGCGCTGACACAGCACCTACAGTCAGCACCAGTCAGGCTGTAACAGCCGCAGCCACAGCCACTTCGCCATGGGCATGGACGCACAGCAGTTCGGCCCTGTTGCTGTTGTGGTTAAGCACAGTGGCGCTTTGGGTCTGGCAAGCACTGAAAGCAAGGGCTGTCCCACAAGTCAGCAAAACAGTGACCGAGTCCGCCAAAGCACGGATGAACCCAAAGAAACTGCAACAAGCCGCACACGCCAATGATGCTGCATTGTGCCGCAGCTGGCTGCTGGACTGGGCAGAGCAGTATTTTGGTGAACGACCACAGTCACTGAGCCAGTTGGGGCATTGGTGTGGGCAGGATGAATTCCGCCAGCAACTGGAAGGACTGAATAAGGCACTGTACCAACCGGGTTCAGCCCCTTGGCAAGGCAAGGCGTTATGGCAGAGCTGGTCCAGACTGGAACTGCAAAAACAGTCCAGCCACGCCAGATTGGCGCCGCTGTATCCGAACATGTAGCGGCAACAAACAAGGTGACCGCAGCCAGCTGCCAATTCACCGAAAGCACTGGCTTACTTCCGGAGCTGTTGTTAGCATTCGGCGCATTTTATTAAAACAATAAGCACGGGGGTATTATGGCGACGGGAACCATGTTGGCACTTGCCATTTATTTTTTTGCCATGCTGGCTATAGGGGTCATGGCTTACCGCCAGTCCAGCAGCAATTTGTCTGAGTATATGTTAGGTGGCCGGAAGTTAGGCCCAAGCGTGACAGCTTTATCGGCCGGCGCTTCCGATATGAGCGGCTGGTTGCTGATGGGTGTACCTGGCGCCATGTATGCCTTAGGACTGTCGCAGATCTGGATTGGTGTCGGCCTGGTGATTGGTGCTTATCTGAATTACATCCTGTTGGCACCAAGGTTTCGGGTCTATACCGAACTGGCCAAAGACTCGATCACCCTGCCCGATTACCTGGAAAACCGCTTTGCCGACCCAAGCCGTATGCTTCGTCTGGTCTCGGCCTTAGTGATCGTTATTTTCTTTACCTTGTATACCTCCTCCGGCATGGTGGCCGGTGGCAAACTGTTCGAAACTGTGTTTCAGCTTGACTACCGCTTTGGCTTGTTTTTAACGGCTGGTGTTGTCATAGCTTATACCCTGCTGGGTGGCTTCCTGGCAGTCAGCATGACAGACTTCGTTCAGGGCATGATTATGTTTGTCGCACTGGTTATGGTGCCTGTGGTTGCCTATGGCTCACTGGAGCAACCTGAAACCCTGTTCAGCACCATAGAACAACTGAACCCGACCCATTTGGATCTGTTTACCGGCACCTCATTGCTGGGCATTATTTCTTTATTGGCCTGGGGCCTCGGCTATTTTGGCCAGCCACATATTATTGTGCGTTTTATGGCGATTCGATCGGTGGAAGATTTTAAAGCGGCCCGCCGCATTGGCATGTCCTGGATGATTGTGTCACTGATTGGCGCCATGGCCATTGGTTTTGTCGGTATTGCTTATGTGCATCAGGCGGGTACGACGCTGAAGGATCCTGAAACTATCTTTATCTACTTCTCCCAAATTCTGTTTCACCCCTTTGTCGGTGGCTTACTGTTAGCCGCTATTCTGGCCGCCATTATGAGCACTGTTTCCTCCCAGTTGCTGGTCACCTCCAGTGCACTGACCCAGGATTTTTACAAAACCTTTTTGCATAAAGCGGCCACGGACAAGCAGCAGGTGCTGATTGGCCGTCTGTCCGTGTTGCTGGTGGCTCTGATCGCGATAGGCTTAGCACTGGACAGCAACAACAGCATCTTATCTTTGGTCGCCGATGCCTGGGCTGGTTTTGGTGCCGCCTTTGGTCCTGTGGTGCTGCTGAGTCTGTACTGGTCACGGATGAATCACTGGGGAGCACTGGCGGGCATCAGTGCTGGTGCCGTGACAGTTCTGTTCTGGGTTTATGCCCCCCTGCAAATTGATGGCAAACAACTGGATGATTTCATCTATGCAATGATCCCTGGTGTACTGGCGTCAGCGCTGGCCACTGTGCTGGTTAGCCGTCTGACATCCCCTCCGGCCGCCGGAGTGCAGGAATTGTTTGGTTCTGTGCTGAAAAAGTTAGAAAAAAGTGAAAACAATTAGATAGATAGGCATAAATCAGTCGTCTCGAAGTTTGTTTTGAACAAAACAAAAAAACTCTGTATGACAGATAGTCGGACAGAGTTTTTTTTTGCTACAGTGGGTTGGTCACCCCAAGGAACAGGAATTTCCCCCAAATGTACTTCTACACGGCGCGCCAGCCTATTCTGGACAAAGAGAAGAATCTGTTTGCTTATGAATTATTATTTCGCGATGGGGTAAAAAATTCGTTTCCGGATATAGACAGTGACGAAGCAACCTTAAGAATGATTGAAGGTAGCCAACTGAACCTGGGTCTGGGCGAATTTCTGGATGACAAACCTGGTTTTATAAATTTCACCCTGGATGCGCTCCTCAAAAGATTTCCAACTTTGCTTCCACCTGAGCAGGTCGTGGTTGAAATTCTTGAAACTGTGCAGCCAGGCAAACGATTATTGGCTGAATGTCAGGCACTCAAAAAAGAAGGTTATGTTCTGGCGCTTGACGACTATATTCATCAACCTGTCTGGCGACACTTTTTCCCGCTGATCGATATCATTAAAATTGACTTGCGCAGTACGTCTTTCGAAGAAATACGCCAAATAAAACAGGCGATTGCAGGTTTTCCTCAGATCAAACTTCTGGCTGAAAAAGTAGAGACCAATGAAGAATTCCAACAAGCCATTGAAATGGGTTTTGATTTTTTTCAGGGCTATTTTTTTTCCAAACCTGAAATGATGCAGAGCCGGGCTTTGTCTCCGGCTCAAATGACGCTGGCAGAATTGTTGTACGAAACCGCGAAAAAAGAAATGGACCTGGCTGTCATTACCGGCATATTTGAACGGGATGTAAACCTGTCTTACAAGCTGTTGCGTTATGCCAACTCAGCCGTATTTAAGCGCAGAACCGATATTTCCACCATCCGGCAAGCTTTGGTTTTATTGGGACAAACTGAATTGAAACGCTTTTTGTCTGTCTTGTTTACGGCTCAGGTCGGCTCAGAAAAACCAGCCGAGCTGATGCGTCTGGCAATGACCCGGGCACGATTTGCCGAACATCTGTCAATATTAGCCGGTTTCACAGCTCCGGCAGAGGCCTTCCTCACCGGCATGATGTCTTTAATAGACGCCATTTTGGATGAACCAATGGCGTCGGTCATGACAAAACTTCCGCTGTCCGTTGATATCAAAGCGGCATTGATCGATAACAAAGGTCCGATGGCGGATTACCTGCAATTGATCAAACTATACGAGCAGGCACAATGGGATGAAGCGGAAGTGTGGATCCGGCGACTGCAGTTAGACAACAAAGCAGTGCCGGACGCGTACCACAGTGCGGTGCAGTGGGCCAACGAGCAAATGAAAGCCCTGGGTGAATAACAATACACCACTCAGAAGCTGATATGCTCCGCCACTTTAGCCGCCAGCTTGTCACCAATACCTTTCACTTCCGTCAGCTGTTGCTGATCTTTGATCGGACCATTGGCAGCGATGTACTCTTTGATAGCCTGAGCTTTTTTCTCACCAATGCCTGGAATAGCCACCAGCTGATCCAGACTGGCTTTGTTGATATTAAGTTTAGTTTTTACGGCGGTTTTGGCTTCAGCGCTGACCGTCAAAGGGGCTTTCGCCAACTCCTGAGCCAGGCTCAGGTTAACACCCGCCGTCAGGCTGGCCAGTAACGCGGCAATAAGGATATGTTTCATGATGGATCCCTCCGGTATAGCTCACGTCGCAGACTCTGCCGCCGGGGTTGCGTCCGGTTCCACCTCGTCGCCGTCCTTGCGTTGAGCTGTTATGCAACCTGAAAATAAGCATAGTCACTTGCAACATTATGGCAACTTTTTATCTACATTTTTAAGGCGCTGTCATCGGACTGTTCAGGGGCAATTCAGCCCGGACCAACCATAGTCCGACGATTGAAGCCAAAGCAAGACTGCTTTAGCATAGCGGTCATTAACCCGGTGATATCCCAAAGGAAAGACAGATGCGTTTACTGGTAGTTGAAGACGAAACCCTATTGGCAGAGCAGATCCGCGAACATTTGGTACAACAGCAATTCAGTGTTGACCTGGCATTTGACGGTGCCGAGGGCTGGTACAAGCTGAGCGAGTATCCCTACGATCTAGCTGTCATTGATATAGGTTTGCCAAAAATGGATGGTTTGTCGCTGATCCGGAAAGCCCGCCAGAATGAGCTGAAAACCCCCGTGATTGTATTGACAGCCCGTGGCAGCTGGCAGGAAAAAGTGGAAGGACTGGACGCAGGCGCTGACGATTACCTGACTAAACCTTTTCACACCGAAGAATTATTGGCCCGTATCAATGCGCTGATCCGCCGTGCAGCGGGCCAGCCGGATCCGTTGCTGAATGCAGGCCCCATCCGCCTGAACAGCCGGACTCAACAAGTCTGGCATGAGCAGGATGAAGTCAGCCTGACAGCTTATGAATACAAAGTACTGGAGTACTTTATGCACAATCCAAATAAAGTGATTTCAAAAACAGAGCTGACCGAACACATTTATGATCAGGATTTTGATCTGGACAGCAATGTAATTGAAGTCTTTGTGCTGCGGCTGCGTAAAAAACTGGACCCAACCGGTGAGCTGAAACCAATCGAAACCTTAAGAGGTCGTGGCTACCGTTTTACCCTGGCAGTCAGCTAAATGCAGTTATCACTGAAGCTTCGCCAAGGCGTGATCAGTCTGGTGTTACTGTTGTTTTTATTGCCAGGTTCTTTTTTTGCAATAGAGCAGGCGTTTTACACCCAGTTACTGACCAGCACTGAACAGAAACTCGAAGTTCATATGTATTCGATTCTGGCGGAGGTTCAGCCGCAAGGTGAAGAAGTGGCGTTAAGCAATAACCTGCTTCCCCCTGACTTTTACCGGCCTGATTCTGGCTTAACAGCTTTTATCACCAGTGAAAACAAACTGCTGTGGCAATCAGATTCGTCAATTAACCTGCAGTTTGAACCCCCAATGCATCAGATACTGCCAGCATCCCATGAGTTTGTGCTGATGGAACAACATCAGAAGAAATTTTGGGTCTTGTCTTTTGCGGTACTGTTCGACTCGGGTGACAGCACCTTGCCTATCACTATCCATGTAGTGCAGGACGACGATTTATTGCAGGAACCGCTACAAAGCTTTCGCACCACGTTACGCCAATGGTTTGTCGGCATAGCGGCCGTTTTGCTGTTATTGACCTTGTTGGCCTATTACTGGACAACCAGACCGCTGTGGCTGCTCGACAAAGAAATCAACAAGCTGGAACAGGGCAAGCAGCAGCAGTTGGTTGGCGATTATCCGACTGAACTGCAGAAAATCAAAGAGGACCTGAATTTATTATTGTCCAGCCAAAACCGGCAAAAGCAGCGTTACCGTCATCATTTAAGTGATCTGGCCCATGCTCTGAAAACTCCGATAGCCGTATTGCGTACGTCCAAATTGTCTGAACAGCCCGAGTTGCGTGAGCAATTGGACCGGATCACCGCCATGATAGAACATCAGCTGAAACGCGCGGCGAGTTCAGGCGAAGACGTCTGGCAGAAACAAATTGCCGTTCGCCCTCTGATGGAAAAACTCGAAGCCGCACTGAGTAAAATTTACCGCGACAAAGGTATTCAGCTTGAGATTGAATGCCAGGCCAGCGTCAACTTCCGTGGCGACGAAACAGATTTTATGGAGATCCTTGGCAATTTGATGGACAACGCCTGCAAAGCCTGCCACCACAGAGTCAAAGTCACAGCTTTTGGTCAACCGCTTCAACTGGACGTGGAAGACGACGGTCCCGGTATTCCTGAACACAAAATGCAAGACATGTTCGAACGCGGCACCCGGCTGGATACCTATAAGGATGGCCACGGTGTGGGCTTATCTATAGTGGCTGAATTGGTTCGATCGTATTCCGGTGTGCTACAGGTGTCGCGCAGCCCTCTTGGCGGCGCACGCTTTGTTGTCCGTTTCAGTGAAACTAAAACAAGGGAAACTGCATGAAAACCCTGGTTCTGACTTTATCTGTTTTTGCCTGCCATCTGTCCGCCAACTGTGACGAAAACCAGCAGGATAAAAAAGCGCAGCTCAGATGCCTCGAACAGCAGTTGCAGCAGACTCAGCGGGAACTCAGTACCTGGGAAAACAACCTGCAATTTAAGCTGGAACAGCATGTTAAAACCACAGGCCGTCAGGATGCACTAAATGGTTTCAATAAAAGCCGTCAGAGCTTCCAAAGCTATCAGGAGCAGGATTGCCGCTGGCAATTTCAGCTGCGTTTACCGGAATCGCAGGCTGCAGCAATTGCTTACAAAAGCTGCCAGTTGAGGCATATTCAGCAACGTATTGATCAATTGAAACTTTCTGACTTTCAACCCGAAAATAACTAGCCAGCTATACTTGCCAAGACAGTCACCACCTGAGGCATGCTGATGAAGATCCTGCTCACCGGAGCCACCGGTTTAATTGGGCGCGCTTTGGTTGCGCACTGGCAATCCACCCATCAGCTGATTCTGCTCAGCCGGGATCCAAAACGGGCGGGCAGGCTTTTGGGTACCAACCATCCCTGTGTTGGGCAGTTAAGTGATGTCGATTTTAACCAGTTAGATGCCGTGGTTAATCTGGCTGGCGAGCCTATTGCCGCCAAACGCTGGACCGAGGCACAAAAGCAACGGATCTGCCAGAGTCGCTGGCTTTTAACCGAACAAATCGCCGGCGCCATTCAGCAGGCCAGCACTGCACCTTCGGTGTTGATCAATGGGTCTGCGGTTGGTTTTTATGGCCGACAAGGACCAGAACCTATATCTGAACAAGAGTTGTCCTTTTATCCTGAGTTTAGCCATGATGTCTGCGCCCGTTGGGAAAACCTGGCGAACAGAGCAGCCAGTGAACGCACCCGGGTTTGTTTAGTACGAACCGGTATTGTGCTCAGTGAAAAAGGCGGTGCCTTGAGCAAAATGCTACTGCCATTCCGGATGGGTCTTGGAGGTCCTATCGCCACAGGCCAGCAATTTATGTCCTGGGTCCATATTGAGGATATGGTCGCTTTGATTGATTTTCTGTTGCATCAAAATGAACTGAGTGGCCCTTTTAATGCCACTGCACCACGCCCTGTTACAAATCAGCAATTCAGTCAACTGCTGGCCGCCAGGTTGGGGAGAAAAGCGGCGTTGCGGATGCCCGCTTTTGTGGTCAGGGCTTTATTTGGTGAGATGGCCGATTTGATGCTGTTTGGGCAAAACGCCCAGCCTCAGCGTCTGCTGCAGGCTGGGTTTCAGTTCCGTTATCCTTATTTGAAAGAGGCATTGGCAGCACTTCAGCTCTGAAGTGCGCGCCGCAGTAACAGACTGCCAGGCAGACTTAATAAACCGCGCAACTGCCAGGCGCCCAGCACCGTCACCAAGCCAATACCAGCCACGGGGCCGAGCCACCATAAAGTCCAGTTCGGGCTGTAACTCAACTCAAAGAAACGTTGCTGAACCACAGCAAGCAACACCTCCGCCAGTAAGGTCGCAAAGAGACCAGCCAGAGCCCCCAGCGCAGCAAACTCCAGCAGCAATGCTGAGCGAAGAAATACCGAACTGGCCCCCAGAGTACGCAAGGTAGCAAGTTCTTGTTCACGTTGCTCCAGCGTCGCCTGCACCTGGGCAACCAAGACCAGAGTGGCTGCGGCAACCACCAGGATCAGAATGAAGCTTAACGCTACCGAGACCTGGTTGATGATATCGTTCACCTGTTTGAGGATCGCATCCACCGAAATCACACTGACCGTTGGAAACTGTCGGGCCAATTGATTAAGCAGCTCCGTCCGGTCTGCCGGCAGGTAGAAAGCCGTGATATAAGTGGCAGGGAAATTCTGCATCAGATCTGGTGACAGGATCATATAAAAGTTAGGTTGCAGGCTGTTCCAGTCCACAGTACGGATACTGCTGACTTTGGCATCGAATAATTGCCCGCCGATCGAAAACTGTAAACTATCACCCAATTTCAGCAATAACCGTTGTGCAAGCTCGGCTTCCACCGATACTTCCGCCCGACTGTTTTCATTAAACCACTGGCCCTGACTGATCCTGTTGTTGTCAGGCAACTCGCTGACCCAGGTAAGATTCAGCTCACGCCCTACCCCTTCGCGGCGCTCAGGAGCTTCTTTGGTCGCTTCATCGCGAAACAGTTCGCCATTCACCGCCAACACCCGGCCTGGTACCATTGGATAGAAACCTGTCAGCGTTAAATTTTCGGTGGTGGCTATAGATTCGAGCTCAGCCCGGTCCTGAGCAGTCAGATTGACCAAAAACTGATTAGGAGCACCTTCAGGTACCTGCCGCTGCCATTGGTCCAGCAATTCTGAACGCAGGAAATACAGCAGTAACGTGAGAAAAAGCGCCAGGGTAAAGGTAATGAGCTGAAAAGCGTTTGGCCACAGCCGCCGGCGCAGATTGGCCAGTGCCAGTTTCAATGCGCTGCTTTGGCCTGCCGCCATCGGTTTGGCGATTTTCATCATCAGTGCGGCAAACCCCATCAGTAAGGCCGCAAAAAGTGTACAAAGCGCAAACAAAGCCGTACTTAAGAACAGATCGCCGCTAAACAGCCACATCAGGCCCCAAATGGCTGCGGCGCCGCTGGCCAGGTGAATCGGATCGAGTTTCATGCCTTCGTGCTGCTGACGCAGCACATTCAGTGCTGGCACAGCAGCAAGCCGCCATAACGGCCTGGCGGAAAACAGTAAAGCACAAATTAGTGCCGTCAGCGTACCAAGGCCCAGAGGGCGCCAGCTGAAACGCGCTTCATAATCCGGTAAATAAAACCGGATGCCAAACTGACTCAGCTCAACGGCCAACTGACCCAACAGCAAGCCCAAGGCCACACTAAATATGGTCACCAGTGCCAGATGACTGCTGTAGAGTTTGCGCGTCAGAGTGACACTGGCACCCAAGGCTTTCATCACGGCAACAGCACGGGCGTGGCGTTGACTGTATCGGCTGGCGGCCACTGCGGCAGCACAGGCGGCCAGAACGATACCAAGAAGGCCAGCCAGTAATAAAAAGCGTTCAGCTCTGTCTACTGCACCACCGACGGCAGATTGCCTGTCCATCGTCTGCCATCTGTCCTGAGGGCCCAGCAGGTCTTTGCTTTGCTCCTCAAGCTGCTGCAGACGATCGCCATCCCCAGCATACATCTGCCGGTAGCTGATTCGGCTGCCTGGCTGGATCACTTGAGTGGCTGGCACGTCATCGATATGCATCAGTAACCGGGGCTGACCGCCAAATACACTTAAAGGTGCATCCGGCTCGTTGATAATAATGCCGGCAACCTGTAAGCGGCTTTCGCCAAGTTCGATAGAATCACCCGGTACCACTTGCAACAAATTTAGCAAACGTTCTTCGACAAAGACCTGTCCTGATGTCGGTTTCAACCCGGGTTTCACCTGCTGTACCGTGGTACCAAGCTCTAATGTCCCCCGTAAAGGGTAACTATCAGAGACCGCCTTGATGGCTGTCAGCTGCATGTTTTCCCCAGCAAACACCATGGAATTAAATTGCAGTTGTTGTGCTGCTTTGAGCCCTAACGCATCTGCCTTCTGCTGCACATCAGAATTGAATCCCACAGATGATCGCAGAATTTTATCTGCCGCCACAAAATTGGCACTGCGCTGGTACAAAGCCGCCCGGACTGATTCGGTAATACCTGACAGGCTCACCACTGTCAGTACGGCTAAGAACAATGCGAACGCAATCACCCATAACTCGCCACGTTTGAGTTCCCGCCAGAACAAACGCCACGCCAGTTTAGCCCACATGACGTTGTGCTCCGTCCTGAGCCAGGTCTATTGGGCTCAGTTGACCTGCATGCATGCGGTACCTGAACTGGCAGCGTTGTGCCAGCTCATCATTGTGAGTCACTAACACCAGGGTTGTCCCTTGTTGTTCATTCAGACGAAACAGCAAGTCTTCGACTTTGCTTCCGGTCGCATTATCCAGATTGGCCGATGGCTCGTCAGCAAACAAGACCTGTGGGTTGGTAATAAAAGCACGGGCTATAGCCACCCGCTGCTGTTCACCGCCTGACATCTGCCCCGGGTAAAAATCAGCCCTGTGTGACAACCCCACCTGCTCCAGCAATTCCAGTCCCCGCTGCCGGGCGTCTTTCATTCCGGCCAGTTCAGCCGGTAAGGTGACGTTCTCCAATGCGGTCAGGCTTGGCAGCAATAAAAACTGCTGAAACACAAAACCTACTGTTTTTGCTCGTAATGCAGCTCGCTGATCCTCAGTCATCAGATGCAAAGGCTGCCCCGCCAGGTAACATTCGCCGGCACTGGGGGTATCTAACCCCGCCAGCAACCCCAACAAGGTAGATTTGCCAGAACCGGACGCGCCCACTATGGCAACGCTGGCACCTGCGGCGATAGTCAGGTTAATATCCTGCACTATGGTCAGTGTCCCATCGGACAGCTGCACCTTTTTAGTTAACTGTGTTGCAATAAGATCTGAAGTAGGTGTTGTCATGAATCGTCTTATTTCTGTATTGGGGTTAGTCTGTTGTCTTAGCTTGCCTGTGCAGGCTAAAACCTTACTTATTCTGGGTGACAGCCTGAGTGCAGGCTATGGTTTGAGCCAAAGCCAAAGCTGGGTGCACCTTCTCCAACAAAAGCTATCCGATCAACAGAGTGAAGTCACCCTGGTGAATGCCAGCATCAGCGGTGAAACTTCCGCCGGAGGTTTAGCCCGCCTGCCCGCTTTATTAGCACAACACAAACCCGACGTAGTGTTAATTGAATTAGGCGCCAATGACGGACTGCGTGGCTTTCCCCTGCCTCAGCTTGAACAGAACCTTTCAGCTTTGATAAATCAGGTGCAACAATCAGGTGCCCATGCTGTGCTAATGCAAATACGTATACCGCCCAACTATGGCGCACGCTATAGCAAAGGATTCAGCGATTTGTATCCCAAAATAGCTGCAAAGGCAGATGTTCAGCTCTGGCCATTTTTTATGGAGCAAATAGCGTTAAAACCCGAATGGATGCAAGCAGATGGTTTACACCCCAATCTTACAGCTCAGCCAATCATTGCTGATTTAATGCTGCCAAAGGTGCAAAGTCTAGAATAAAACTGTAAACAAACATAAAAGAGCGGCCGATGGTCGCTTTTTTGCTATACAGTGAGGAATTTGGTGGAGCTAAGCGGGATCGAACCGCTGACCTCTTGCATGCCATGCAAGCGCT
>NZ_JBBIQL010000033.1:0-41369 GCF_037442345.1 Rheinheimera sp.
AAAGCAGAGGCGGAAAACTCTAATTTAGGCTGCCACTAAAAAAGGGATGTTTACATTGGGTTTTCTTATGGTCAAAGATCACACGGTAGCCATCATCGCTTTTATGCACCTCAGACCATGTTAGCTTTTGTATATCACTCCATCGCATACCTGTGAGACAACTAAACAAGAAGGCTCGTTTGAGAACGTCATAGCGGCACTCCGCGGCGTATATGGCCTTGATTTCATCCTCTACCAGGTAGCTCCGTTTGTTTTGCTTGGGTTGAATGCTTTTGACTTCGTTGACCGGATTTCGATGAATAATCCCCTGGTGAAAGGCTGCGCTCAGGGTTGCTCTGACCTTGTTGAAGTAAGAAGATGCCGTATTTTTGGAAAGCAGGGTGTCAGATTTTGTTCTTGCTTCGTCCAACAGGTAATGTCTGAAGCCTTTTAACCGTTCAGCATCCATGTCCTTGAAAGAGAGCTCCATGCTTCCGCAGTATCTGCGCAGATGCATCAGCGTTGATTCCCAGATAGAAACATTAGATTTGCTGTCCGTCTTGCGCTTTTCTTCGATGATCTGCTCCATATAATCAAAGAAGCTCTGCTGCTGTCGCTCAGCATCTTCAAAGTGATGTTCATTCCTGGCCAGGTCAACTATTGCCTGCGCCCGAATTTTCTCGGCCAGTGCCAGTGTGTCCTTGTTGTAATCTCGCTGTGATTTATCTTTAGGTTTGGCATAAATGAATAGATCAAGTGACTGGCGTTTACGCCTCTTAACCCGTTTACCCTGGTCATTGATGACTGAGCCATAATGTCTGGTCAGCAGCAATTGTTGCCGACCAGCACTGTCAGGTGATTTCTTTTCGATAGATAGTTTCATGAGTGTCCCCTTGATTGGTGGTCCAAAAGTGGCCCACTGAAATAAGGGTGGTGGGCCGTTAGAGGCCCATTAATAGCAATCAAGGAAAGGAATAGGAAGACAATGGCTAAGTTAAATATATGAATATATTAGATATTTTAACTTTGTTTGGTGTTTGTTTTCCTTTGTTTGACCCGGCTATTTACCGATACAGAATGAACTGAAAATCCGGCCTAACAGGTCGTCCGAGCTGAATTCCCCGGTTATTTCATTGAGATGCTGTTGCGTCAGTCGCAGCTCTTCTGCCAGCAATTCGCCAGCCAGGTGGTCATGCAACTGCTGTTCTCCTATGGCCAGGTGTTCGGCTGCGCGGGCTAATGCATCCAAATGACGGCGGCGGGCAATAAAGCTGCCTTCACCTGTTCCGTCAAAACCCATGCAGGCTTTTAAATGCTCACGCAGTTCAGCTATCCCAGAGTTGGTTTTGGCTGATATATGAAATACCGGGAACTCTCCACTGCTGCTGGCGCCGACAGTTTCACCTGTTAAATCTGCTTTGTTGCGAATGACGGTCAGGCCCAGATCTTTCGGTAAACGGGCAATAAAGTCTGGCCAGATTTCAGCTGGGCTGCTGGCTTGAGTGGTGGTGCCGTCGACCATAAACAACACGCGGTCGGCTTGCTCTATTTCCCTCCAGGCGCGCTCGATACCAATCTGTTCCACTTTGTCTGTGGCCTCGCGTAAGCCTGCGGTATCGATGATATGCAGCGGCATACCGTCAATATGAATATGTTCCCGCAACACATCCCGGGTGGTACCGGCAATTTCGGTCACAATAGCCGCTTCACGACCAGCCAACGCGTTCAGCAGGCTGGATTTACCTGCATTAGGGCGGCCGGCTATCACCACGCGCATGCCTTCACGCAAAATGCTGCCTTGGGTGGCCTGGCGCTGAATTGCGTTTAAATCACTGATAATGTCGCGTAAATCGCCTGAGACTTTGCCGTCGGATAAAAAGTCGATTTCTTCATCCGGAAAATCAATGGCCGCTTCGACGTACATTCGAAGATAAATGACTTTCTCTACCAGAGCATGAATTTTACGCGAGAATTCACCCTGCAAAGAGTGCATGGCTGAACGGGCTGCCTGCTCACTGCTGGCGTCAATTAAGTCGGCAATGGCTTCGGCCTGGGTTAAATCCAGCTTGTCATTGAGAAAAGCCCGTTCAGAAAACTCACCTGGGCGGGCGATGCGAACTCCTTTTAACATCAGCACCTGGCGCAACAACATATCCAGCAGTACAGGCCCACCATGACCTTGCAGTTCCAGCACATCTTCGCCGGTAAAGGAGTTAGGCCCAGGGAAGTACAGTGCTATCCCCTGATCGAGCACCTGACCCTGATGGTCGAGGAAAGGCAGGTATTCGGCATATCGTGCTTTGGGTACTTTACCTAACAGAGCCTGTGCCACCGCGGTTACAGCAGGGCCTGATACCCGGATAATACCTACGCCTGCCCGGCCTGTTGCGGTGGCCTGAGCGGCAATAGTGTCTGTACTGTACATAAAACCTCTTCTTTACCAACAGGTTGCAGATAAACAAAAGGCCTGTTGGTGAGGGTACCAGCAGGCCTTGGTCAGACGGTGACGCTTTTAAGCCCTGCTATACAGGCCTTTTTTCTCCATGCCACGATAAATGTAGAGCATCTGAGCCAGGGAAATCAGGTTGCTGACCACCCAGTACAGCACCAGGCCACTTGGGAACCAGAGGAAGAACACTGAGAACACCACAGGCATCCACAACATGATCTTCTGTTGCATAGGGTCTGTCACTGTCATGGGTGTCAGCTTTTGCATAATAAACATACTGATGCCATATAAAACCGGCAGTACGTAATAGGGGTCTTGTACGGATAAGTCTTGGATCCACAAGGCAAAAGGCGCTTGACGTAATTCAACACTTTCCACGAAGACCCAATACAACGCCAGGAAAATCGGCATTTGGATCAGCATTGGCAGGCAGCCCCCCATAGGATTAACTTTTTCCTTGCGGTACAGTTCCATCATGGCC
Organism: Rheinheimera sp.; assembly: GCF_037442345.1. GTDB lineage: Bacteria > Pseudomonadota > Gammaproteobacteria > Enterobacterales > Alteromonadaceae > Pararheinheimera. The sequence continues at coordinate 2,910 of NZ_JBBIQL010000033.1, forward strand.
GGGCCCAGTTTCTGCCGGTCATCTTTGTAGCGGGCCTGAATTTCATCCATTTTCGGCTTCAGGTTGCGCATCTTCGCCTGAGATTCGTACTGCACTTTGGTGAGAGGGAACATCAAACCTTTGATTAACAGAGTAATAATGATAATGGCCACACCCCAGTTACTGACAAAACCCTGGATCAGCGTCAACAGCGCAAACAAAGGCTGAGAAATAAACCAGAGGAAACCATAGTCCACTGTCAGATCCAGGCCATCTGCCAGGTTAGCCAGGTGGTCTTGATCTTTAGGCCCAGCATAAAAAACGGAAGTTAAAGTCTGGGTTTCACCCGCTGGAATAGTGACTTCCGGGCCTCGGGCTCCAATCACTCCATTGCCATTGCTCACCAGGCTGTACAGCTGATTATCGGTGTCTTTTTGTGGGATCCAGGCTGCAACAAAATAGTGTTCCAGCATGGCAACCCAGCCACCTTTGGTCGGAGACAGCAGGTTGGTTTCCTGCATATCTTCGAAGTCGTATTTTTCATAACGTTTTTCACTGGTGGAGTAAGCGGCGCCGCGGTAAATCGGCATCATCATGCTGCTGGTTTTGCCACCTTCAATGGTCTGGATCAGGTGTTGATAGGGCTGCACCAGTTTGGTCTGGTCTGAAGTATTTTTCAGCAAATATTCTACCCGGACATCGTATTTGCCTGCGGTAAATACGTAACGTTTTTCAATTTCCAGACCGTTGTGCTGGTAAGTCAGCGGAACAACCAGTTCTGTTTGCCCTTCGGCCAGCTGGTACTCCGTTTGACCTACGGTGTAAACAGGGCGACCATTGTTGCGCTTGTCATCTGGGCCGTCTGCCAGTAAACCTGATTGTGCTACATACTCAAAACCATTGAGTTTGCGCATCAGCTGATAAGGTTCAGGGTTGTTTAAGGCCAGAGTGAAAGCTGGCAGTTTCAGGTCAACAATGTCGCCGCCTTTGGTGTCTATCACCAGCTCCAGTACGTCAGTTCGTACCTTAACCTGTTGTGCTGTGGCGGGAGTCACTGCTGGCTTGGCGCTGCTACTGGTGTTACCCAGCTGTAATTCGGCAGAATTGCCCGCTGGCTGGCCATTTTGTGTCGCTGTTGCTGTGGCAGGTTTGGGCGCATGGTCCGTCTGCCAGGCTTGCCATAACAATAAGCTGACAAAAGCCAGGGCGATCACTAATAAACTGCGTTGAGAATCCATCTGTTAGTTAGTCTCTTTCTGCTGTTGTGGAACCGGGTCTTCACCACCGGGATGTAAAGGGTGACATTTTAATAGACGTTTGGCGGTTAACCAACTGCCTTTTACCGCACCAAAACGATCAATGGCTTCAATGGAATAGTGAGAGCAGGTTGGGTAAAAACGACAATTAGAGCCAAGCATGGGACTGAGCACCAGCTGGTAACCCCGAATGGCTTTAATCAGCAATTTTGCTGTAATGCCTGATATTGGCGTTTGATCTTGCCCCATAATTTTTCCAGTTGCTTATGCAATTCTGCATTCGGCGTTGTACTGATGTCGCCTTTGACCAAAAGCACCAAATCGACCGGTGGTAACTCATGCTGATGCAAACGAAAGTTATTGCGGCAGCAGCGTTTAATCCGGTTGCGTTGCGTGGCTAATTTAACACGTTTTTTAGCAATGGTCAGACCTAATCTGGGCGCAGGCCTTTGATTGGCTTTACAGAGGATGGTGAAAAGAGGAGAAGATACCCTGAAGGGTTCCTGGAAGACATTGTTAAATTCGCTGGGAGTTAACAGCCGTAACTCCCTGCTGAATGTGTAGCTGACCACGCAGCGACCAAGCTTAAACTTGAGTCAGGCGTTTGCGGCCTTTAGCACGACGACGTGCTAATACTTGACGACCATTTTTGGTAGCCATGCGAGCACGGAAGCCGTGATTGCGTTTACGTTTTAAAACGCTAGGTTGAAAGGTTCTTTTCATAACTTCGTCCGTCCGGTCGATATTTACTAAGGGTCTGTGTTTTAGTAAGTACCAAAACGCAGCGATTAAAAAAGAGCGCGAATTTTAAGGGAGCCTTTGCGCCTTGTCAACGCAGATCCTCACCTTTCCACCCTCTGATCCTTGTATTTTTTTCATTCAGCTGAAAGTTGTCCACAAGCAAGCCGTTTCGTATTGAATAAAATGTGACTAAATACCACCGGAGGTCTGCTCAGTTTAAGCAGAGACTGCGCTATTTCTAATTGGTATAACTAATTAATTTTCAATTAAATTAGTTAGTTATTTGTCATTTTTGGCCGCTGCCTGCTTCAGCAGTGATTTTTGCAAAAGTCAATATTGAAGTTGTGGATAAAGTCAGTTCATAATGCTGCTCGTTTCATTGACGCCGGCCCGACTTCATCAGAATAAACAGGGGCTTTCTGGAGATAAAGGTGTATCAATCCGTTTGGAAAAACTGCCTTGAAGCTTTGCAGGCTGAGTTACCTGCCCGCGATTTCGGTACCTGGATCCGTCCGTTACAAGCCGATAGTTCTGATGATGCCCTGACGTTGTATGCACCCAACCGTTTTGTACTGGACTGGGTTCGTGACAAATACCTGAACCGGATCAATGAGTTGATCCAGGGGTATTGTGGAGATCATGCGCCGCGTTTACGTTTCGACGTTGGCTCTTCGCAAAAAGTCAGCCCTGCACCTGTGCAGACATTGCCAAAAGTGGCCGTGGCTAATCCGGTGGCTGCCGTGGTCGAGCCAGCGCCAAAAACCATTGTGAACAGCAATGTGAACCCTAAACACAACTTTGATAACTTTGTCGAAGGTAAATCAAACCAGCTGGCTCGGGCGGCCGCCCGTCAGGTGGCCGACAACCCTGGTTCAGCGTACAATCCTTTGTTCCTCTACGGTGGAACTGGTTTAGGTAAAACCCACTTATTACACGCAGTCGGTAACGGCATTCTGGCGAAGAAACCCGATGCCAAAGTTATCTATATGCATTCTGAGCGTTTTGTACAGGACATGGTCAAAGCGCTGCAGAACAATGCCATTGAAGAATTCAAACGTTACTACCGTTCAGTGGACGCTTTGCTGATTGACGATATTCAGTTTTTCGCCAAAAAGGACCGTTCACAGGAAGAGTTCTTCCATACCTTTAATGCCCTGCTTGAAGGCAATCAGCAGATCATTCTGACCAGTGATCGTTATCCAAAAGAGATTGATGGTGTGGAAGAGCGGCTGAAAAGCCGCTTTGGCTGGGGTCTGACTATTGCGATCGAGCCTCCGGAACTGGAAACCCGCGTTGCGATCCTGATGCGTAAGGCTCAGGAAATTAACATTCGTTTGCCTGAAGAAGTGGCCTTTTTTGTCGCCAAACGGCTTCGTTCCAATGTTAGGGAATTGGAGGGGGCGTTAAACCGTATCTCGGCGAATGCCAATTTTACCGGTCGTCCTATCACCATTGATTTTGTCCGTGAAGCGCTTCGCGATATGCTGGCTTTGCAGGACAAGTTGGTCACCATTGAAAATATTCAGAAAACTGTGGCTGAGTATTACAAGATCAGGGTGGCTGACTTATTATCAAAACGCCGCAGCCGTTCAGTGGCTCGGCCCAGGCAAATGGCAATGGCGCTGGCGAAAGAGCTGACCAACCACAGTTTGCCGGAAATTGGTGATGCTTTTGGTGGCCGCGACCATACCACAGTGTTGCATGCCTGCCGTAAGATTGAGTCGCTTAAAGAAGAAACCCATGAAATAAAAGAAGATTTCCAGAATTTAATCCGGACTTTGTCTTCATAACACTAGGGACTGATGATGCAATTTACTCTTGACCGGGACGCTCTGCTGAAACCATTGCAAATGGTATCTGGTGCTATTGAGCGTCGTCACACTTTGCCTATTTTGTCGAATGTCTTAATTGAAGTCACTGCCGAAGGTCAGTTAGTGCTGACCGGGACCGATCTGGAAATTGAGTTGGTTGCCCATGCCCCGGTGCAGCAGGTCCAGGTGCCGGGCCGTATTACAGTGCCAGCCAAAAAGTTGCTGGATATCTGTCGTAGTTTACCGGACAGCAGTCTGCTTGACGTTGTCGTGCAGGGAGACAACTGTGTGGTCAGCACAGGCAAAAGTAAATTTACCCTGTCAACGCTGAGCGCTAACGACTATCCGAACCTGGAAAGCTGGGCTGGCGAAGTCGAATTGCAACTCGAACGTCAGCAGTTGCGGCATTTGCTGGATGACACGGCTTTTTCGATGGCGAATCAGGACGTGCGTTATTACCTGAATGGCCTGTTGTTTGAAGTGGACAATGGTGTATTGCGTGCTGTCGCCACAGACGGCCATCGTCTGGCGTTAAGCACGCTGGATGTTGCCGCGACATCTGGCCATCAGAAACAAATTATTATTCCGCGCAAAGGTGTGCTGGAAATTATGCGCCTGCTAAGCGCCGACGAGCAGCTAGTCCAGTTGAGTTTAGGGCAAAACCATATCCGTCTGACCGACAGCCAGTTTAGCTTCAGCTGTAAGCTGATTGATGGTCGTTTCCCTGATTACCGTCGTGTGTTACCACGTAACAGCACAAAAAAGGTAACGGCACATCGTGACGTCTTAAAAGACGCCTGTATGCGGGCGTCCATTCTGTCGAACGAAAAATACCGCGGCGTGCGTTTTACCCTGTCGGGCCAGAATGAGCTGCAGATAGTGGCGAATAATCCTGAACATGAACAGGCCGAAGAAGTGATCGAAGTGGAGTATGTTGGTGAGGCGCTGGAAATCGGCTTTAACGTGGGTTATTTGCTGGATGTCCTGAACACGCTGTCAACCGATTTGGTGATTATGAATTTAAGTGACGCCAACTCCAGTGCGTTAGTCGAAGGTGTGGGTAACCACACTGGTGCTATGTACGTTGTGATGCCAATGCGTTTGTAAATTATGGCGTTACGCTCGCTGCGGTTGCATCGATTCCGCAATATTGAACTGGCGGAATTAGCACCGCATCCCGGTATTAATCTGGTCTGTGGTGCCAATGGCAGCGGTAAAACCAGTGTGCTGGAAGCTGTGTATCTGCTTGCTCATGGCCGCTCTTTTCGTAGCAACCGTCTGGATAAAATCATTCGGCATCATACGGACGACTTTATTCTGCATGCCAGTATCGATCTGGCCGGTCAGGCCGCCAGTTTAGGTATACAACGCCAGCGGGAGCAGGATTTGCTGATGCGGTTGAACGGCGACAACCTGCAGCGTTTATCTGATTTGGCGTTGTTGTTGCCTGTGCAGCTGGTGACACCTGAGACCTTTAAGTTGTTACTGGGGGGGCCCAAAGAGCGGCGACAGTTTTTTGATATGGGGTTGTTTCACGTGGAACAACGGTTTTTTCCGTTGTGGAGCAAACTGCAACGTATCCTGAAACACCGTAATGCATTGCTGAAAACCCAGAAGCGTTACAACGACGAGTATGCTTATTGGGATCAGAATCTGGCAGAGTTGTCTTTTGAACTGCATGGTCTGCGCCAAAGTTATATTGAGACACTCACTCAGGCGTTAAACCCATTGATGACCACTATCAACTGGGCGGAACAGCTGGAACTGCAACTTTACGCCGGTTGGCCTGAACGGATACAGAGTGCTGCAGAGTTGCAACAACTGTGGCAGCAGAATTTCAGTCAGGATTTGCGTCTGGGGCATAGCCAGTATGGCCCACAAAAAGCTGATTTAAAGCTGAAAGTACAGCAGCAGGCAGTGGAAGAACTGCTGTCGCGCGGGCAACTCAAGGTTTTATTGTTTGCGCTGAAGGTAGCGCAAAACAACTTAATTTATAGCTACGGCCAGAAGCGGCCGGTGTTATTAATAGATGATTTGGCGTCGGAATTAGATGATAATTCCAAACGTCATATTTTTAGTTTTTTAAACACCATTAACTCGCAGGTGTTTATTACTGCGATTAATGCTGACCAGGTTTTACCATCAGTACCGGAACAAAACCCGGCATTGTTTCACGTGGAACAAGGGCAGATAACAAAACGGACAGAATGAGATGGCCGAAGAACATAATTACGATTCGTCGAGTATCAAAGTATTAAAAGGCCTTGATGCAGTACGTAAAAGACCCGGTATGTATATCGGTGACACGGATGATGGCTCAGGCCTGCACCATATGGTATTCGAGGTGGTGGATAACTCCATTGACGAAGCTTTAGCGGGTTATTGCTCTGACGTTTTTGTCACCATCCATTCCGATGGTTCAGTATCAGTACGCGACAATGGTCGTGGTATTCCAACCGATATGCACGAAGAAGGGGTGTCAGCAGCCGAAGTGATCATGACGGTGTTACACGCCGGTGGTAAGTTCGACGACAACTCTTATAAAGTGTCTGGTGGTTTGCACGGTGTGGGCGTGTCGGTGGTGAATGCTTTGTCTGACAAACTGGAACTGACCATTCGCCGAAAAAATCAGGTGCATTCTCAAATCTACCGCTTAGGTGTGCCGGATGCTCCTTTGGCTGTAGTTGGTGAAACTGATTCCACGGGAACTGAAATTCGTTTCTGGCCAAGCCCGACCATCTTCAGCGACATCAACTTCCACTACGATATTCTGGCGAAGCGTCTGCGTGAACTGTCATTCCTGAATTCTGGTGTCAGCATCATTCTGACCGATGAACGGGAAGATAAGCGAGACCACTTTAAATACGAAGGTGGTATCGAAGCCTTTGTGCAATACCTGAACCGTACCAAAACCCCTGTGCACCAGAAAGCTTTCTACTTTACGTCCCAGCGTGAAGAAGATGGTATCTCAGTGGAAGTGTCGATGCAGTGGAATGATTCGTTCCAGGAAAACATCTACTGTTTTACCAACAACATTCCTCAGCGTGATGGTGGTACTCACCTGGCCGGCTTCCGTTCTGCTTTGACGCGGGTACTGAACACTTATATGGAAGCCGAAGGTTTTGCCAAAAAGATGAAAGTGGCTACCACAGGTGATGACGCCCGTGAAGGTCTTACCGCCGTTATCTCTGTCAAAGTGCCAGATCCGAAATTCAGCTCGCAGACCAAAGATAAACTGGTGTCCAGCGAAGTGAAATCGGCGGTTGAAAGTGCGATGCACGAGAAGCTGAACGAGTACCTGCTGGAAAACCCGGGTGAAGCCAAAATCATCGTCAGCAAAATTGTCGACGCTGCCCGTGCCCGTGAAGCTGCCCGTAAAGCCCGCGAAATGACCCGTCGCAAAGGCGCATTGGATATCGCAGGCTTACCAGGCAAACTGGCTGACTGCCAGGAAAAAGACCCGGCGTTATCCGAACTTTACCTGGTGGAGGGTGACTCTGCAGGTGGTTCAGCCAAGCAGGGACGCAACCGCAAAAATCAGGCTATTCTGCCGCTGAAAGGTAAGATCCTGAACGTGGAAAAAGCCCGCTTTGACAAGATGATTTCATCGCAGGAAGTGGGGACCCTGATCACGGCCTTGGGTTGTGGTATTGGTCGCGAAGAATACAACCCGGACAAAACCCGTTATCACAGCATCATTCTGATGACGGACGCCGACGTTGACGGTTCCCACATCCGTACTTTGCTGCTGACCTTCTTCTATCGCCAGACGCCTGAGCTGATTGAACGGGGGTATATCTATATTGCGCAGCCACCACTGTATAAAGTGAAGAAAGGCAAGCAGGAACAGTATATTAAAGACGATTCAGCCTTAACTGAATTCCTGACCACTTTGGCGCTGGATGAAGCCAGCCTGCATGTGAATGCCGATGCACCAGGTATTGGCGGTGCCGCACTGGAAAGCCTGGTGCAGCAGTACCATAAGGTACAGAGCATTATTGCCCGCTTAAGCCGTAAGATCCCAATCAATCTGCTGACTGAGCTGGTGTATGTGCCAGCTGTCACTGTGGACATCTGCAAAGATGCCGCCGCGACAGAGGCCTGGGTGAAAAACCTGGTGACTCGTCTGCAAGAACGTGAGGGGGATGGTTCCAGCTACAGTTTTGCCGTCACAGAAGACCGTGAGCGTCAGTTATCTGTGCCAAAAGTGATTATTCGTCAGCACGGCATCGACAACGAATATGCTCTGCATTACGACTTTATCAACTCGGTCGACTATGGGCGTATTGTGGAGTTAGGCAACGCGATTCGTGACCTGATGGAAGAAGGTGGTTACATCCGTCGTGGTGACAAAACCAAACCAGTACAGAGCTTTGCTGAAGCGCTGGAATGGCTGATGGCTGAATCGAAAAAAGGTTTGTACATCCAGCGCTATAAAGGTCTGGGGGAGATGAACCCGGAGCAGCTGTGGGAAACCACCATGGATCCAAACACCCGTCGTATGCTGCGTGTCACTATTGAAGATGCCATCGCAGCCGATCAGTTGTTTAACACGTTGATGGGGGATGAAGTAGAACCTCGTCGTAACTTTATTGAAGAGAACGCACTGAAAGTCGCGAATCTGGACGTGTAACTGCTCTGTCTGAGAAAGGGCTCCGGGAACGGGGCCTTTTCTGTTTTATAAACCAGTAAAAACCCATAAAAATCACGGTCTACGGCTACAGTTCAAGGCCGCAAATGGGTATACTTTTCAGTCATTTTTTGAAGTCACAGGTCAGGCGAATGCAAAAGTACGACATCAAGACCTTCCAGGGGTTAATCCTGGCATTACAAGATTATTGGGCGCGTCAGGGCTGCGTTATTGTGCAGCCATTGGACCTGGAAGTTGGGGCCGGTACTTTCCACCCTATGACCTTCCTGCGCAGCTTAGGTCCAGAGCCAACCAACGTCGCTTATGTGCAACCATGTCGCCGTCCGACAGATGGCCGTTACGGTGAAAACCCAAACCGTCTGCAGCATTATTACCAGTTTCAGGTGATCTTAAAGCCATCGCCAGACAATATTCAGGAGCTGTATCTTGGCTCATTACGTGAATTGGGCATTGATACCCTGGTTCACGATATCCGTTTTGTGGAAGACAACTGGGAATCGCCAACGCTGGGCGCCTGGGGTCTGGGCTGGGAAGTCTGGCTCAATGGCATGGAAGTGACTCAGTTTACGTACTTCCAGCAGGTGGGGGGCTTAGAATGCCGCCCGGTCACAGGCGAAATTACTTATGGGTTAGAGCGTCTGGCCATGTATATTCAAGGCGTCGATTCTATTTACGACCTGATCTGGACGGACGGTCCGTTAGGCCGTGTGACCTACGGTGATGTGTTCCTGCAAAACGAGATTGAGCAGTCCACCTATAACTTTGAATACGCCGACGTACCGGCATTGTTTGCGTACTTCGACCAATGCGAAGCGGAAAGCCAGCGTTTGATTGAAGCGGGCCTGGCATTGCCGGCCTATGAAAAAGTGATGAAAGCCTCGCACGCCTTTAACCTGTTGGACGCCCGTCACGCTATCTCCGTGACTGAACGTCAGCGTTACATTTTGCGGGTTCGCACTCTGGCCAAGGCTTGTGCTGAAGCCTATTACGCCGCGCGCGAAAAGCTAGGCTTCCCGTTATGCCGTAGCAGTAAAGAAAGCCAGGAGGCCTGACAGTGGAACAAGATTTTTTTGTAGAAATTGGCACCGAAGAGTTGCCACCAAAGGCGCTGAAGACCTTAGCCACAGCGCTGCAACAGAATATCACGGATGAATTGGTTAAACTGGATTTAGCTTTCAGTTCTGCTCAATGGTATGCCGCACCCCGCCGTTTAGCTGTGCGCGTGAACGGCCTGGCGGAGCAGCAAGCCGATAAAGAAGTGGAAAAACGTGGTCCGTCCTTAGCCGGTGCTTTTGACGCCGCAGGCAATCCTACCAAAGCGGCCCAAGCCTGGGCTCAGGCCAATGGCATCACCGTCGACCAGGCACAAAAACTGGAAACCGATAAAGGCGCCTGGCTGGTTCATACCGCCAGGGTACTGGGTGCAGCGACAACAACTTTATTGGAACAGGTGGTCAATACCGCGTTGGCCAGGTTGCCAATTGCCAAACCAATGCGTTGGGGGGCTAACGACGCCGAGTTTATCCGCCCGGTTCATACCGTCATTATGCTGTTTGGTAAGGACGTGGTACCGGCCACAGTGCTGGGTAAAGTCGCAGGCCGTGTGACGCCTGGTCATCGCTTCCATGCGCCAGCTCTGGTTGAAATTGCTGATGCGGATGCCTATCTGCCGAACTTAGAACAAGCCTATGTGGTGGCAGACTACGACAAGCGTAAAGCCTTTATCCGCGCGGAAGTGGAGAAAACCGCCAGCAGCCTGAACGGTGTAGTGCCGATGGATGAAGACTTGCTGGACGAAGTGGCGTCCTTGGTCGAATGGCCTGTGGTGCTGGTGGGCAGTTTTGAAGAGCGCTTCCTGCAAGTGCCACCTGAGCCGCTGGTGTCCACAATGAAGGACAATCAGAAGTACTTTCCGCTGCTGGGTAAAGACGGCAAGTTGCTGAACAAATTCATTTTTGTCGCCAACATTGCCAGCAAAGACCCAAGCCAAATCATCAGCGGCAACGAAAAAGTGGTGCGTCCACGTCTGACCGACGCGCAGTTTTTCTTCCAGACAGACCGTAAAACCAAACTGGTAGAGCGTTTGCCGTCGTTGGGGACTGTGTTGTTCCAGCAAAAGCTGGGTACTTTGCTGGAAAAATCTGAGCGTATCGCCAAAGTGGCGGCTTTTATCGCCGGTAAAATTGGCGCCGATACACAGCATGCCGAACGCGCTGGTCTGTTGTCCAAAACGGATCTGATGACCGACATGGTTGGCGAGTTCCCGGAAGTGCAGGGTGTAATGGGGATGCACTATGCCAGGCTGGATGGTGAAGCTGAGGCAGTTGCCGTGGCACTGAACGAGCAATACAAACCTCGTTTTGCCGGCGACAGCCTGCCAAGCCAGCTGGAAGCTTGTGCTGTGGCTATTGCCGACAAGCTGGATTCGTTGGTCGGTATTTTTGGTATTGGTCAGGCGCCTAAGGGCGATAAAGACCCCTTTGCGCTGCGCCGTGCCGCCATTGGTGCTTTGCGTATTATGGTTGAGAAACAACTGCCACTGGACCTGGTCGAACTGATTGAGTTCAGTAAAACCACTTTTGCCGACAAACTGACCCAGGCGACAGTGTCGGATGAAGTACTGGACTTTATGCTGGGCCGCTTCCGCGCCTGGTATGAAGCCGAAGGTGTGAGTGTCGATGTGATCCAGGCTGTGTTGGCCCGTCGCCCGACCAACCCGGCTGATTTTGACCGTCGTGTCAAAGCGGTAGCGGAGTTCCGTAAACTCGACGCCGCTTTGGCATTGGCTGCGGCCAATAAACGGGTGGGGAATATTCTGGCCAAAGTGACCGAAGCGATCCCTGCGCTGGTTAATGAAACACTGTTAACTGAAGCGGCCGAAAAAGCACTGTACAGCGCCATCGTTGCGGAGCTGGCGTATCAGGCGAAAGTCGACAACTACACAGAAGCGCTGGCGCATTTAGCGGCGCTGCGTGACGTTGTGGATCAGTTCTTTGATCAGGTGATGGTGAATGCCGACGACGCTGCAGTGCGGTTAAACCGTCAGGCGTTATTGGCACAGCTGCGTGACTTGTTCCTGCGTGTTGCAGATATCTCCGTACTGCAATAACCTTGTCCGATCGCTAAATAAAAAAGGAGCTTAATCAGGCTCCTTTTTTTATGGTCTCATAAGGTCAAAGTCGTTCAGCTTAGTTTGCTGTGGTTTGTGGGGACTTCAGTTTAGCTTTGCGAGCCATAGTGTCGGTCAGCTTACCTGTAGCGGCCCAACCGATCAGTGCCGCCCAGGCAATCCAGGAAAATCCGGCCGGAATATTCAGCAGGGCAATTTTTCCCAAATGCTTGCGGTTAAACAGGCTGGCCAGCAGGGTGGGCAAAAACCACACCAACAAAAACAACACAATAAAACCTGCCAGAGTAAAGCCATTCATTGCCATCAACTTCGCAGTAAAATCATTTATAAATTCCATAAATCTCTCCATAAGTTTATTTAAATCAATTAGTTAACATTTTTCCCATGGGCAGGGCACTGACCCTCATAAGGGACTGAAGTATCCTTATGCACTTTATTGGGTTCGTTAAATAAGTCGTTGAATAATCGCGATCTGTTACAGAAAATAAATTTTTATTTTTTCGTAACAACTCCTTGGTTACGGCAGACTAGAAGAAAGTGAGATCCAAATTGATTCAGGGAAGAAAGCGGCAGAACTATGAGCAAAACAGCCCATCAGCAGGTGCTGGCATTATGGCAACAGTACAAAGCGGCTATCAGCCGAACCTTGTTGGGTTATGAAGCGGACCCTTCATTACGACAGGACCTGACGCAAGAATTGTACCTGGCCTTGTATCATTCGGCCGAACGACTGGCAGCCGCTGAAAATCAGCGCGCTTACCTGTTTCGGGTCATGCACAATGTGGCTGTGGATCATATAGCCAGGGCCAGCCGACAGCGCTGGCAGTCATTGGAAGAACAGGATTTACCGGACGAGTTGGTGGAGCCTTGCCCTTCAGAGCTGAGGGCTTCAGAGCAACAAAGTAACCTATTGTTGAAGGCGGTGCAGCAACTGTCGCCTGCACACCGTCAGGTTGTCTTACTGGCCATGGAAGATACAGACCCACAGCAGATAGCAGACATCCTGGGTTTAAGCCATGGCGCAGTGCGGGTTCGGCTAAGCCGGGCCAAAGTAGAATTACAGGAGTTGTTAGACCATGTCAGAGCCCGTTGATTTTTCTGAGTTAGCCAAAAGCTGGCAACAGCAGCAGCCCGAGATAGATCTGGACCTTGTAGGCGCCTTGCAGCGCCAGCAACGACGACGTTGGGTTGCAGTGGCTGAATTGATTGCCAGTGTGGTGATGCTGGCTGGAGCCGGAGCTGCCTGGCTGCTACTGCCAGCCTGGTTAGGGGGCTTATCTGCAGTGTTTTTGGCTGTAGGTGCGCTGGTGCAGGCAGTATTAAGCTGGAAGCTGCATTTACCTTTGTTGGCTTATGCCGACTGGAGCAGTTCGGGTTTGCTGCAGTTCAGGTTGCGCAGTCAGCAGGCATCAGTCCGTTATTTAAGTTACAACCAGTACAGCTGTGTCGCCCTGTTGTTTTTTATCCTGCTGATGTGGGGCTTAGCCTGGTGGCAGCCACAGCAGGTTCCTGATTCCTTGTTAAACGCATACAGTCTGCTGGTGACTCCGCTCTGTCTGACAGCTTGGCTCTGGTTAGAACAAAAGAAAAAAGTGGCCAAAGCACAGTTGGAGCATTTACAGACTTTGATCAGCGAGCTGGCGGCAGGCTGAGTTATTGATTCAGCCAGCGCCGGAACGCGGCGGTGCGGGTTTTACTGGTCAGCAGGGCCTCTTTGTTGCCGGCACAAAACACGGCCAGGCTGTCTTTATTGTAAGGCTCAATACGCACTACAGCGTCTATATGGATCAGATCACTGCGGTTCAGCCGGAAAAACTGCTCTGGGTCGAGTTGGGTTTCCAGCTCAGAAAGGTTCGTCTCCTGCAGCACATGTTGCCGTGCCTGCAGGTCTGTGGCAACCAGAGCACCGCCAGCAGCCTGGATCAGCCATACCTGTTCCACCGGTAGCACCAACAACTGCTGATTCTGACGAATCAAAAATCGTTTCTTAAACCCTGCTTTGTGGTGAACAGGCTGCTGCAAACGACGCTGTTCCAGATTCGACATCGCTTCAGTAAAACGACTGTAGGTATAGGGTTTCAGCAGATAATCCACCGCCTGATACTGAAATACCTGCATCCAGTACTGATCGTAGGCCGTGCTGAATAACACAGGGCAAGGCAGCTGCAGTCGCTCCAGCGCATGAAACACCTGGCCGTCCGTCAGTTCCACATCTGCCACTATTAAATCCAGAGGCTCCGGCGCCTGGAAAAATGCCAACACTTGTGCCACCGAGCTTAACTGCGCAACCATCCGCGCTTCTGGTTGGTAACGAGTCATAAACGCCTGTAGCTTTTCCGCCGCCAATACTTCATCTTCAATCAGCAAGTAACGCACCTGCGGCCTCCTTCCGTTGTAGCGGCAGCTTCACTTCGAAATGCTCGGTCCCGGCCAGAACTGCTATTGGCAAGCCGAGCATCTGCTGATAGCGCTGCTGCAGATTGGAGAGCCCGGTGCCGGTACCAGACAAAGCGTGAACTTTAGGTCGGCGCTGATGTGACACGCTCAGCATGTTTTGCTGGTAACTTATGCTGATCAGGAGCGGTTGTTCAGCGCTGGCCTGATTATGTTTTAACGCATTTTCCAGCAGCAGCTGCAAGCTGGCAGACACCAGTAACGCATCCATTTGTTCAAGCTCAGGCTCAACAGACAGCTGATAGGCCTGGCCAAAACGCTGTTGCTGTAACGCCATATACAGTTGTGCCAGAGTCAGTTCGTTTTGCAGACTGACCAATGGCTGACTGCTGTGCTGCAGCATCAGCCGGTAAAAATCGGCAAATTGCTGCAAGAACTCTTCTGCCAGGTCGGCATTTTTATGAATAAGCACCGATAAAATATTCAGGTTATTAAACAAAAAATGTGGTTCAAGTTGTTGCTGCAGGGTTTGCAGCTTGTAGCGCTGCGCACTTTGTTCGGCTTCGATCAACGTCAGCTGCTGCTGTTGTTGTTGTTTCAGGCTGCGCCAGAAGCAGTCTGCGCCTGCAATCAGGCTATGCAGCAGCAAATACATTAAGGCGACGCGCAGATACTGCTGTAACTGGGCAGGCTGCTGCCATGCCCAATCAATCAGCAGTTGCACAATCGTCATCAGACCGACAAACAACAGGGCACTGCAGGCAAAGCTCAGTGCGAAACCTTGCAACAATCCGGTCGGTTGGCAGACCAGCCTGAGCTGTCTGTCGACAGACCGGTTGAGCCAGAGCGCCAATGCTGCCTGCATGGTCAGCCAGACCGGCGCGTCCGGATGCCATTGCAGGCTTTGTCCTGGTGCTGTTTGCAGTAACGCCAGATACAGGCTGAACAGCAGCGAGACCCCGGCCAGCATTGCCAGGGTTTTCAGCCGCCTCATGGGTTCACCTGAGTGGTTTCAGGTAAGCGCAGCAGCTCGCTGCCGTCGGCGGCATAAAATACCAGTTGAGGTTGTCCGTCTTTACCCACTGCCATTTCTATACGCTTTTTACCTTGTGGATCATTAAGTTGTAGCATTGCCTTCCTGTCTACTGTGCCATAAAACGCGCGTCTGTGGCCATGAATATCCGGCTGTTGTTGTTCTAACTGCTGCAGCTTGCTCTGCGCTTCAGTGTCACCTTGTTGCACCGCCAGCATCAGCGTCATGTATTGATCAATAGGGTACTGTGGTCTGTCCACCAGATTCAGCCCTGTGATCAGCCGTCCATCTTGTTCTATGTGTTGTAAAGCCAGGGTCTGATCCTGATTGTAACGGTCGAACGATAAATGCAGGCCATGCTCGACTTTGCCGTCTTTTGCAAAGCCGCGAAACACAAAACCGCCATTTTCAGTGCCTTCGTCGTTATAGAAAATCATGCCTGGCCGTGGGCCCGGATCGAAAAACTCTTTGCCTTCTTTTATGGCCTTCGGGGCGTGGGCTGTATTGGCAATCACCAGCCGTGGGTGGCCGCTGGGCTCCATCACGTTAATCCGTTGCACGTTCAGTTCACGCACTGTGCTTTGGTCGCTTGGCAGCCACTGAGTTTTAATGGTCAAAGCGACCAGACCGGTCAGCATCAGCAGGTTCAGGTAGTGTTGTTTGGAATTTAAACGCATCAAAGTTCTCCTCAGGTTGATGCGTCTATCCTAAGAGCTCAGTGTTGCCAAGGCGCGCCGTTTCCAGTCAGTAGCGGATTTTTGCCAACAAAACGGCGAAATTGGCAGATAACGGGCGTTTAACCTTTTTTAATCAGATAGCGGTACGGTAAGGTGTCGGTGTCGCAGGCCAGTAGCTGGTGATCCATAAAACGGCAAAACGCCGGGATATCGCGGGTGGTGGCCGGGTCGTCAGCAATAATCAGCAGGGTGTCGCCTGACTGCAGTTTACGAATGGCCAACCTGGTCATCATCACAGGTTCCGGGCAGCGCAAACCCAAAGCATCCAGCTGCTCATTGGCACTGGTAAATAACTCTGCAGTTGGTTTGGTCATGGTATGTCCTGCTTTGCTGGAAAGGCCGCTATGGTAGCTGTGCGACGATATTTAGTCCATGCCGGAAAAGCAAAGGGCAGCTTGCGCTGCCCTTTGGGTTTACCCTTTGTGCTCCACAGGTTTTTGGAGCGCGCGCATTATTCCACGCGCTCGAATACTGTGGCAATACCCTGGCCTAAACCAATACACATAGTGGCCAGGCCATATTTACCGCCTTTGCTTTCCATCACGTTAATCAGTGTGGTGCTGATCCGTGAGCCCGAGCAGCCCAATGGGTGGCCCAGGGCGATAGCACCACCATTCAGGTTCACTTTCTGTTCCATCACTGGCAGCAAACCTAAGTCTTTCATGACCGGCAGCGCCTGTGCAGCAAAAGCTTCGTTCAGTTCAGCGTAGTCAATCTGGTCAATGCTGATGCCCGCCGCTTTTAAGGCTTTTTGCGAGGCCGGAACCGGGCCATAACCCATGATCGACGGGTCGCAGCCAGCCACGCCCATACCAATCACGCGGGCGCGAATGGGCAGACCCAGCGCTTTGGCCTTGTCTTCACTCATCACCAGCATGCCAGAGGCGCCATCAGACAAAGCTGAGGAAGTGCCTGCGGTCACAGTACCGTTGGCCGGGTCAAACACAGGACGCAGTGCCGCCAGTGCTTCTACTGTGGTTTCCGGGCGGATCACTTCGTCGGTATCAAACAGGCGCAGCGCGCCATCGGCGTCGTGGCCTTCCACCGGCATAATTTCGTTTTTAAAACGGCCTTGTAGTGTGGCTTCATGCGCCAGACGGTGCGAGCGGGCACCAAACTCGTCTTGCTGTTGTCGGCTGATGCCATGCATTTTACCCAGCAATTCTGCAGTTAAACCCATCATGCCAGCGGCTTTGGCCACAGAAGTGCCCAATTTCGGGTGGAAATCCACGCCGTGCGTCATAGGCACATGGCCCATATGCTCCACACCACCAATCAGATAGACCTCCCCCATGCCTGTTTGAATGGCTCGTACGGCATCGTGCAGCGCCTGCATGGACGAGCCACACAGACGGTTGACGGTGACCGCTGGCACTGAATGCGGGATACCCGCCATCAGGGCCGCATTACGGGCCACGTTAAACCCCTGTTCCAGCGTCTGCTGCACACAGCCCCAAATCACGTCGTCAATCTCGCTTGGGTTTAAGGCCGGGTTGCGTTCCAGCAGGCCGGCCATGACGGCGGCAGATAATTCTTCAGCACGAACATTACGGAAAATACCGGCCTTAGAGCGACCCATAGGGGTCCGGATACAATCGACAATCACTGCTTGTTTCATGGTGTAATTTCTCCGCCTTAAACTGGATAAAACAGGTCGCCGGCAGCAGCCATGGCGCGGGTTTTTTCGGTGACCTGATAGATTTCACCTAAATGGGCATACTTGTCAGCCAAAGCAACAAAGTTCGCCAGACCAATGGTGTCGGCGTAACGCAACGGGCCACCCCGGAACGGAGGGAAACCCAGGCCATAAATCAGACCCATATCCGCTTCAGCAGCCGTGGCCACAATACCTTCTTCCAGGCAGCGAATCACTTCGTTAATCATGGGTACCATACAGCGGGCAATGATATCGTCCGCACTGAATTCTTGTTTGGTGACACCGGCACCGCTCAGCAGGCCATAGGTCACTTCGTCTGTGGCCTTCTTCGGCTTGCCTTTAGCGTCTTTGCTGTAGGCATAGAAACCCACGCCATTTTTCTGACCATAACGCTGCGCCTGATACATCAGCGCGACCGGGTCTTTGTCCAGTTTGGCCATGCGGGCTGGGAAGCCGGCAGCCATCACGTCTGTGCAGTGGTAAGCTGTGTCCAGGCCGACCACGTCCAGCAGGTACGCCGGGCCCATAGGCCAGCCAAAGGATTTTTCCATCACTTTGTCCACTTGCGCAAAATCGGCGCCGTCCAGCAGCAACTTGCTGAAACCGGCGAAGTAAGGGAAGAGCACGCGGTTAACATAGAAACCCGGGCAGTCATTCACGACGATCGGTGATTTGCCCATTTTGGCGGCGTAAGCCACCACAGCCGCAACAGTGTCTTCGCTGGTGTCTTTGCCCCGAATCACTTCAACCAAAGGCATCTGGTGCACTGGGTTAAAGAAGTGCATACCGCAGAACCGGCTTGGGTCTTTCAGGTTAGCGGCCAGAGAGTCGATGGATATGGTCGACGTGTTGGAGGTAATAATGGCATCAGCGGCCACCAGTTCTTCCACTTCTTTGAGCACCGCACCTTTGATTTTCGGGTTTTCCACCACGGCTTCAACCACGATATCAACCGCTTTCACCGGTTCCATACTCAGGGTTGGCTGGATACTGGCAATGACTTTGGCCATACCCACAGCATCCAGCTTTTTGCGTTCCACTTGTTTATTCAGCAACTTAGTGGCTTCACCCATGCCTAATTCCAGCGCTTTGTCGGCGATGTCTTTCATCACCACAGGCACACCTTTCAGTGCGGACTGGTAAGCGATACCGCCACCCATAATACCTGCACCCAAAACCGCAGCTTTTTTCACTTCTTTGGTCGCGGTTTTGGCGGCTTTTTTCGCTTTGCCTTTAATCAGCTGATCGTTCAGGAACAGACCAATTTGGGCTGCGGCTGCCGTGGTTTTGGCCAGCTTGGCAAACCCCTGGTTTTCCAGTGCAATGGCACCGGCACGGTCTAAACGGGCAGCGGCTTCGATAGTCTCCACTGCAACCATAGGCGCAGGGTAATGCTTGCCTGCATTGGCAAACACCATGCCTTTGGCGGTGCTGAAGCTCATCAGCGCTTCGGTTTTATTCAGTTTCAGCGGCTGCAGTTTGGCGCTGCGTTTTTTCTGCCAGTTCAGTTTGCCGGCAATGGCATCTTTCAGCATGCTGATGGCGGCGTCTTTTAACTTCTCTGGCGCGACCACGGCGTCAACGGCGCCTTCTTTTAACGCCGCTTCGCCACCACGCTCTTTACCTGTGGTGATCCATTCCATCGCACCATCCGCACCAATCAGGCGTGGCAGACGCACTGTGCCACCGAAGCCAGGCATCAGACCTAACTTCACTTCTGGCAGGCCCACTTTGGCCGTGGTGTCGGCAATACGGTAGTCCGCCGTTAAGGTCCACTCGAAGCCGCCACCCAAAGCAAAACCACGAATGGCCGCAATAGTCGGAACTGGCAGGTCTTCCGCCAGGTCGAACACGTCAGAGGCGTTTTTAATCCATGGGATAAGTTCGGCTTCAGGCTGCTGGAAGGTCCCTAAAAATTCTGTGATATCGGCTCCGACGATAAAAGCATCTTTGCCCGTGGTGTAGACCACGCCTTTTAAGTTTTTATCTGCGTGCAGCAGATTTAAAGCGGCCCGACAATCTGTTAAGGTTTGCTGGTCGAATTTATTCACGGACCCGGCAGCATTAAAGCTAAACTCGGCAATACCGTCGGCCAGATAAGCCACGGTGATGCTGTTACTCTGGTAGATCATGCATGTTCTCCTTCGTCCGGCAGGGCGGATGATTGCTTGTTATCGCAACTGGTAAGATGAGTTCTGTCGCAGTTTCAGTGTGTCGTGCTTTGGCAAAAATTTCAACCGTTATTTAAACGCTTGTTTGAATTTGCGGTAGATGTCCCAGTAACTATAGGTGGTATTGGTTTTATGTGGCGCTCTGCTCTGGTTTTTCGTCCTGCGTTTTGGCTGCTGGCTGCAGCTGCATGCACCTCGCTGCCTGCTCTGGCTATCAATGATGTCATGCGTAAAAAATTTGAGCGTGCTGAAAACACTATTCACAAGCTGTCCGACACTCAGGCGAAAAAACTGCTGACGGAAATGCAGACTTATCCGCTCACGCCTTATTTAGAGCTCGAATACTTAAGCAAGAATCTGGATGACACCGCTGCTGTCGTGAACTTTATGCGGGAGCATCAGGGCACACCATTGGAGCGGACTATCCGGAAACGCTGGTTGATTGAGCTGAAACAAAAACGTCAGGCGGAGCTGTTTCTGAAAAACTACGACTATGGCTCTGACACAGTGCTGGATTGTTATGCACTGGAAATGCGGCTGGTGCGGGAAAAACCCGTCGATGTCTGGCCTGCAGTGCGGGATTTATGGGCCGTTGGTAAATCTCAGCCCGACGAATGTGACGCCATTTTTGAGCGTTGGCGTAAGGCCGGCCAGCGTAGTGCGGATGCCGTCTGGAAGCGGGTGCTGGCCGCTGTGGAAGCGGACAATCAACGTATGTTGCCTTATCTGCGCTCGTTATTGCCCCGCGAGCAACAATACCTGGCTGATAAATGGATCCAGGTGATGGACAATCCTGCGTTGGTGCAGCGCAAAAGTTTTCTTACCGGGAAACAAGCCAAAGAGCGCGATTTGGCGGCTTACGGCATGCAGAAACTGGTGTGGAAAAAACCGGATGCTGCAGTCGAAGTCTGGAAAAGATACCGTTCCGATCCGGCCTTCAGTAATGAAAACCGCTCAAAAACGGCGCGCCAGCTGGCTATCGCGTTGGCCAGTAAAGACAATGTTCAGGCTACGCCATTTTTTGCTGTAGTACAAAACGAGCACAAAGACCGCCTGTTTGTGCAGTGGCAACTGACGCACTTGTTACGCAAGCATGACTGGACCGGACTGATTGATGCCATAAAAGCCTTACCCGAGCCTTATGCCAGCGAAGATGGCAGTCTGTATTGGCTGGCACGCGCCCATGACGAGCTGAAACAAAAAGAAGCCGCACAACAGCTGTATCAGCAGTTGGCGAAAAACCGCAGCTACTACGGTTATATGGCGGCTGCCCGCATTGGCGCAGAACCTTCCTTGGCGCATAAACCGGTGCCAGTATCTGAAACCGATTATCTGGCCTTTAAAAGCAGTGGCCCGGTACGGCGGATCAAAGAATGGCAGGCGCTGGACAGACCCAATGCGGCCAAACGTGAACTGACCAGTCTGCAACGTTATGGTTCTGACCTGCAACGTTTCAGCGCTGCCAAGTATGCGGCAGAGATGGGTTGGCATGATAATGCGATTACCGCGCTGGCACAGGCCGGTTATTACGACGACGTGGAATTACGTTTCCCGACTTTGTATAAAAAAGAAATTCTGACTCACGCTAACAAAGTGAATGTGGATCCGGCCTGGGCTATGGCTATTGCGCGGCGGGAAAGTACTTTTATTCCCACGGCTAAATCTGCAGTGGGGGCTTTGGGCCTGATGCAGATTATGCCGAATACGGCGCGTCATATCACAGGCAAACGGGTGACTGAACAGCAATTGTACAACCCGGTCACCAATATCAATTACGGCACTTATTATCTGAATTATCTGCTGAAAAAACATGGCAATGTGGTGTTTGCGACTGCAGCTTACAACGCCGGGCCGAGCAGGGTGAATGCCTGGGTGCCGAAGCAGGGGCAGGTGCCGCTGGATATCTGGATTGAGACCATCCCCTTTAAAGAAACCCGCGATTACGTAAAAAATGTGCTGTTGTATTACCAAATCTATAGCCTGAAATTGCAGACTAAACAGCAGGTTTTTGCGCCACTTGCCCGCATGCAGGTGGGCTCCGGCAACCGGGTTCTGTGATAGACTCGGCACTGATTTAACCAAGGGGGAGACATAATTTCATGCGTCCGGCTTACCAAGAACTTTACGCCGCTCATTTATTTCAACTGCAGCAGCGCACCAAAGCGGTGTTGGCCAGGCAAAACCTGGACGGTCTGGTGATCCACTCTGGGCAGGCAAAGCGGCAGTTTCTGGACGATATGGATTACCCCTTTAAAGTGAATCCGCAGTTTAAAGCCTGGGTGCCAGTACTGGATAACCCGAACTGTTGGCTGATTGTCGATGGTGTCAACAAACCTAAGCTGGTGTTTTATTTGCCAAAAGACTTTTGGCATAAAGTGCCGGAAGCACCAGACAATTTCTGGTCAGGCTTTTTTGATATTCAGTTACTGGATAAAGCCAATCAGGTCGACAAATTGCTGCCATACGACAAGGCCCGCTATGCCTATATTGGTGAACATATTGAAGTGGCGCAGGCTTTGGGTTTTAGCGAAATTAACCCTGATGCCGTACTGAGTTACCTGCATTACCACCGCGCTTACAAAACGGACTACGAGCAGGCCTGTTTGCGTGAGGCCAGCCGTCTGGCCGTGGCAGGCCACCAGGCCGCCAAAACGGCCTTTTTTGCCGGTGGCAGTGAATTTGATATTCAGTTGGCTTACCTTGCTGCGGTGCGGCAGGGTGAGAATGACGTGCCTTACGGCAATATTATTGCACTGAATCAGAATGCGGCCATTCTGCATTACACAGTGTTGGAAACACAGCCTCCGGTGCAGCGCCATTCCTTTTTGATTGATGCCGGCGCCCAGTTTCATGGTTATGCCGCCGATATCACCCGTACCTACAGCTACCTGCAGGATGAGTTTGCAGAACTGATCGGTGCTATGGATCAACTGCAGCTGGAGCTGGTAGCGGGCCTGAAACCAGGCCTGAAATACCCGGATTTGCATCTCGAAGCCCATTTGCGGATTGCACAGGTGTTGTCCGACTTCGATTTTGTCCGCATGCCAGCAGCCGACATCGTCGAGTCCGGTTTAAGCCGGGTGTTTTTTCCGCACGGACTGGGGCATCACCTTGGGCTGCAAGTGCATGACGTCGGAGGCTTTATGGCGGATGAACGTGGCACCCATGTAGCAGCCCCTGAGGCACACCCCTTCCTACGTACCACCCGCACTGTGGAAGCCAATATGGTGTTTACCATTGAACCGGGCCTGTATTTTATTGATTCCCTGCTGGCTGAAGTGCGGGACAGCCAGGCGGGTAAAGCGGTGCACTGGGATAAAGTGGCGCAGTTTCGCAAGTTTGGCGGGATCCGCATTGAAGACAATGTCATAGTGCACAAAGACCGCAATGAAAATATGACCCGTGAGCTGCAGCTGAACTGATGTCCGGTTTTTGGTGGCTTGCTGCAACGGCTTCGTCTGAACAGGAAATCAAACGAAGCCGTTTTTTATGTACCTTATGGCCTATCAACAGCCTTGAACAGGGGCAGGCTATTATTCAACAGCAAAAACAACAACATAGTTCTGCAGCTCATGTCTGCAGTGCTATGCTGTTAGCGCCTGGAACCACTGGCCAACCGGCAGCCAGCAGCGATGACGGCGAGCCGTCCGGCACCGCAGGGCGGCCTATGCTGGCGGTGTTGCAGGGCTCTGGGCTGGTTGGCGTTTGTGCCACAGTGGTGCGTTATTACGGTGGGGTCCAGCTGGGCACTGGAGGCTTGGTCCGGGCATACAGTGATGCAGTGCGTCAGGCGCTGCTGCAGGCAGAGCGGCGTTTTCAGCCAGAACTACGTTGGGCCGAAGTGACCTTATCGTACCCGGCTTATGAAACGATGCAGCGTCAATGGGGGAAGCAGTGGCTCATTGAGCGGTATGAGTTTCAGGCGCTGGTGCAGCTGACTCTGGCTATACCCAAGCTGCAGCAGGCTGAATTTGAGGATGATTTGATGCGTTATTCCGACAGACAAGCGAGCCTGATGTGGCTGCAGAGGCAGGAGCCTTAATGCAATATCGCTCTATTATCCGTATTTTGGGGTTGCTGGTGGCTATATTCAGCATCACCATGATCCCACCCGCTTTGGTGGCTTATTGGTATCAGGATGGCGCCGGTGTGCCTTTTCTGTTGTCTTTTGTGTTGTCCATTGGCATTGGCCTGCTGATCTGGTACCCCAACCGGCAGGAAAAATCTGAGCTGAAAGTCCGTGATGGTTTTCTGATAGTGGTGCTGTTCTGGACAGTACTGGGGGCCGTAGGGGCTTTGCCATTCTGGTTGTCGGACAAACCGGAAATGAACCTGGCGGCTGCGATGTTTGAAGCCTTTTCCGGCCTGACCACTACAGGCGCCACAGTGCTGACGGGGCTGGAAACCCTGCCCAAAGCCATTCTGTTTTATCGTCAGCAGCTGCAGTGGTTTGGTGGTATGGGGATCATCGTACTGGCGGTGGCGATACTGCCAATGTTAGGTGTGGGGGGGATGCAGCTGTACCGGGCTGAAACACCCGGCCCCGTCAAAGACAACAAAATGACCCCGCGTATCGCCGATACTGCCAAGCATCTATGGTTTATTTATCTGGCGATCACTGTTGCCTGTACCCTGGCATTTTATGTGGCTGGCATGGACTGGTTTGACGCGATATGCCATGCATTTTCTACTGTGGCCATTGGTGGTTTTTCCACGTACGACGCGAGTATTGGCTATTTTAACAGTGTCAGCATCAATATGATTTGTGTGGTGTTTTTGCTGCTCAGTTCAGTGAACTTTCCACTGCACTTTGCGGCTATTCGCGGCAAAAGCGTGAAAACCTATTGGCGGGACCCGGAATTTAAAGCCTTTTTGTGGATCCAGCTCAGCCTGGTGATGTTGTGTTTTCTGGTGCTGCTGGAAGAGCAAATTTACCCGGACTGGCGCAGTGCGCTGAACCATGGTGTGTTTCAGGCGGTGTCGATGTCGACCACGGCCGGTTTCTCCACGGCAAGTTTTGTCGCCTGGCCATTGTTTTTGCCCATCTTATTAATTTTCGCCAGTTTTATTGGCGGTTGTGCCGGTTCTACCGCGGGTGGTTTAAAAGTGGTGCGGGTATTGCTGCTGTTTTTACAGGGCAAACGTGAACTGAACCGGCTGGTGCATCCGCGGGCTATCTACTCGATCAAACTGGGCCGCCGCCCTGTGGATGACCGCATAGTCGAAGCGGTCTGGGGCTTTTTCGCCGCTTATGCTTTTGTGTTTGTGGTGATTATGCTGCTGCTGTTACTGATAGGGCTGGACAATATCAGTGCCTTTACGGCCACAGCCGCTTGCCTGAATAACCTGGGCCCGGGCTTGGGTGAGGTCGCGGCTAACTTTGCTTCTGTACCGGACGCCGGCAAATGGGTGTTGGTGGTGGCGATGATTTTTGGCCGGTTGGAGATTTTTACTTTGTTGGTACTTTTTATCCCCGCCTTCTGGAAAGACTAATTTTCCCGTCGCCCTTGGCACTGTAGCTGCGTTGGCTGCAGTCTCTCGCCCCAATCGCATAGTCATCTATGCTCATGGGGTCTCGTTACTTTGCCGCCTTGCTACATCACCAATGGCTTAGGGAAAATGGGGCCAGAACGGCTGCGACTTCGTTGCACACTTTTCGTCACCCCCTCACATAGTGATCTATGTTCAGGGGCTGTCGAAAAGCTTGCGCCTTGTCTCGCTCGTTCTGGCTTCTGCAGTCAACGCAGCTGCATCACCCCTTCTCAGAGCAGGGTCTGAGATGGGGCTGAAGGGTTAGATAAAAATGGCGCTGACCTGAAAGAGGCGTTCCACTTCGGTGATGTATTTTTTATCGACCAGAAACAGAATCACATGGTCATTACTTTCAATCACCACGTTGTCGTGGGCAATCAAAACTTCATCACCCCGTACTATGGCCCCTATGGTGGCGCCCGGTGGCAACTTAATCTTACCAATGGCCTGACCCACCACTTTGGAGGTGGTTTTATCGCCATGGGCTACGGCTTCTATGGCCTCGGCTGCACCGCGGCGCAAAGAATACACGTTGACGATGTCGCCGCGGCGGATATGGGTCAGCAAGGCAGAAATAGTGGCTTGCTGAGGGGATACCGCAATATCCACTTCGCCGCCTTGCAGTAAGTCCACATAAGCGCCGCGTTTAATCAGCACCATGGTTTTCTGGGCGCCCATCCGTTTAGCCAGCATGGCCGACATGATGTTGGCTTCATCGTCATTGGTGACGGCCAAAAACACATCCACCTGCTCGATGTTTTCTTCTTCCAGCAGCTCAGGATCCGAGGCATCGCCAACATAAACCACAGTGTTATCCAAGGCACTCGACAGAAACTCTGCCCGCTCCCGGCTGCGCTCAATCAGCTTCACGCTGTGGTTTTTCTCCAGCGCCCTGGCCAGACCAAAACCGACATTGCCACCACCGGCAATCATAATGCGGTGGTAACTTTTCTCCAGTTTTTGCAGCTCGCTCATCACAGCGCGAATATGGCGTGTGGCTGCTACAAAGAAGACTTCATCGTCCGCTTCAATAACAGTCGTGCCTAGAGGTTTAATCGCATGGCCGCGCCGGTAAATGGCGGCAACCCGGGCATCAATATGCGGCATGTGTTGCTTCAGTGTCGACAGGGCATGGCCGACCAGCAAACCGCCGTAATAGGCTTTCACCGCCACCAGACTGACCTGACCTTCAGCAAATTCCACCACCTGCAATGCGCCAGGATAGTCGATTAAGCGTTTGATATAGTCGGTGACCAGGGTTTCTGGAGAAATAAAGTGGTCGACCGGCATGTCATCTTTATGAAACAACTGGTCGCGGTATTTCAGATACTGATTGGTGCGGATACGGGCAATTTTCAGTGGCGTGGAGAAAATACTGTAGGCCACCTGGCAGGCCACAATATTGACCTCGTCGCTGCTGGTGACGGCAATAATCATATCGGCGTCTTCGGCACCGGCGCGTTTTAATATATCCGGGTGGGCACTGTGGCCATGCACCACCTGCAAATCAAATCTGTCCTGCAAGGCGCGCAGTTTATCCAGATTGATATCCACCACGGTAATATCGTTTTGTTCCCCCACCAGGTTTTCCGCCAGGGTGGCGCCCACCTGACCTGCACCGAGGATAATGATCTTCATACGACCTCTGCGGTATTACCGCGTTGTTTTTCTGAGCTTAGCGTAATAAAAACCGTCCATTTGCTGCTGCCCTGGCAGAATTTGCCACTGGCTGTCGCTGTATTCAGCAGACAGAGGGATCAGTTCGGCATCCTGCTGAGACTGAACAAAAGCACTGATTTGCTGTTGATTTTCTTCTGGCAATACACTGCAGGTGGCATAGAGTAAGATGCCGCCAGGTTTCAGCAAAGGCCAGATTTGCTGCAGAATTTGCTGCTGCACTGCCGCCAGGGCGGCGATATCGGCTTTTTTGCGCAACCAGCGGATGTCCGGATGACGGCGGATCACGCCAGTGGCCGAGCAGGGCACGTCCAGCAAGATGCGGTCAAAACTGCGGCCATGGGCCCACAGCTCGGGTGTGGCGGCATCGGCGGCCAGCACTTCGGCATGGAGTTGCAAGCGTTCCAGGTTGGCATGCACCCGCTGCAACCGGCGCGGATCTTTGTCCAGAGCCAGCAGCTGCGCCTGCGGTGCCAACTCCAGAATATGGCTGGTTTTGCCACCAGGCGCACAGCAGGCATCGAGAATAGCGTCGCCATTGTGCGGCTGCAAAAAATAGGCAGCGTGCTGAGCGGCAGCATCTTGTACTGAAAACCAGCCGTCATCGTAGCCAGGTAGTAAGGTGACATCCTGTGCTTGCTCCAGCAGGATGGCGGTTGGTAAATAACTGAAAGGCTGGCTGGCACTCAGGCCTTCAGCCTCCAGTGCGGCCATAAAGGCATCAGGCCGGATCTGTTGCTGATTGACCCGCAACCACAGAGGCGCCTTTTGCTGATTGGCGTCAATCACCTCTGGCCATTGCTCTGGATAAGCTTGTTGCAGGCTGGTGACTATCCAGCCCGGGTGGTTGGTTTGCACCGCAACATGTGCCTGGCTGAAATCAAAGAGTTCTGGTTGTCGCTGCGCGTTGCGTAGCACGGCGTTGATCAGGCCGGTCAGCTTTTGGCCCTTGAGCAAGCGGGCTGCTTCCACGGTTTCACCTATGGCGGCATGATCAGGGATACGCAGAAACTTCAACTGATACAAACCAACGTAAATCAGAAACTGTAAAGGGCGCAGCTGTTTGACCAGCGGTTTGTCCATTAGCTTTTGACAGACAAACTCCAGCTGAGGTAACTGGCGCATCAGGCCAAAACAAATCTCTTGCAGCAATGCTTTGTCTGCCGGGTTTTTCAGTTGCAGCTGCGCTTTGGGCAGAACGTCAGACAGGGATTGGCCTAAGTCGACCACTTCATAACAACTTTGCGCCGCCAGCGCCCGCAGGTTAGTCAACATCTGGCATACTCAGTTGCTGGCCAACCACCAGCCAGTCAGCGCGGCCATTGAGGAAATCCGCCACTTTCATTGGTTTTTTACCGGCAGGCTGTAACTCGGTAATGGCAAGTACACTGTCAGCACATTGAATGGCAATACCTGTTTTATCCACCTGTACTACAGTGCCGACCGCTTTGTGCTGGCTGGGGCGCACTTCAGCTTTCCAGATTTTCAGTTGCTGGCTTTCCAGCTGCAAAATACTGATGGGCCAGGGGTTAAAAGCGCGGATTTCGCGCTCCAAGGCGGTAGCCTCTTTGCGAAAATTCAACACGGCTTCGGCTTTATCCAGCTTCTCGGCGTAATTGGCCAGCTGGTCTTGCTGCACTTCGGCTTTGGCCTGCAGTGCAGGTAAATCAGTTAAAGCGTCCAGTAAGGCGGCCGGGCCTACTTCTGCCAGCTTGTTGTACAGGCTGGTGCTGGTTTCATTGGCTGCGATAGGGCAGGCAACCTTGCTTAACATAGCGCCCGTGTCCAACCCCTCATCCATTTGCATAATGGTGACGCCGGATTCGGCATCGCCGGCCCAGATGGCCCGCTGAATAGGGGCCGCACCACGCCAGCGTGGCAATAAGGAACCATGCACGTTAATACAGCCTAACTTAGGTGCCTGTAACACAGCTAACGGCAGGATCAAACCATAGGCCACGACGACCATCAGGTCCGCATTCAGGGCGGCCAGCTCTTGTTGGGCCGGCGCTTTCTTCAGCGATTTAGGCTGGTAGACCGGGATTTTATGCGCCAATGCCAGTTGTTTGACCGGGCTTTGTTGCAACTGGTGGCCGCGCCCGGCCGGGCGATCGGGTTGGCTGTAAACAGCAATCACCTGATGCTCTGAATCCAGTAATGCCTGTAAGTGGCGGGCAGCAAAATCAGGTGTGCCCGCAAAGATGATACGCAGTGGAGTGGTCAAGGGATGTCCTGTCAGATTGCTTTAGCGAGCCGGGCTTCTTTTTCCAGTTTCTTTTTGATCCGGTCGCGTTTTAACGGCGACAGGTAATCGATAAAGAGTTTACCCACCAGATGGTCCAGTTCGTGTTGCAGACAAATAGCCAACAGGCCATCGGCGTCGAATTCGAACCACTCGCCCTGTTCATTCTGTGCTTTTACCCGCACTTCGGCGGCGCGCTCAACCTTGGCGTAACTTTGCGGTACCGACAGGCAGCCTTCTTCGTAGCAGGTGTCACCACTTTTCGCGATGATTTCCGGGTTAATAAATACCTGTGGCTGGTTACGCTCTTCTGACAGGTCAATCACCACCACCCGCTGATGAACGTTCACCTGGGTTGCTGCCAGACCAATGCCATTTTCGGCATACATGGTTTCCAGCATGTCTTTGCAAAGCTGGCGGATCTCGTCATTCACTTCAGCAACGGGCTTAGCCACGGTGCGCAAACGTTCGTCTGGGTAATGTAAAACGGTCAGTACTGTCATAGCCGGGAGAAAAATCCTGTCTGTTGTTAAGGCTGTGCTATGGTCTAATTTTAGCCATTTCTCTGGCGGATGGATAGCATAGCGGGCCGAAAAGGCCTGTCCGCAGGCGGGGATCGGATGAAACTTCAACTGATTGGGTTAATTTTCGGCGCTCTTTGGACCGGTCAAAGCCTGGCTCAGCAACTGACCTTAAAGGCGGATGCTCCGGCACAGTATCAGGTGAAAACCGGTGACACCTTATGGGATATTGCTGGTCTCTACTTAGCGAAGCCTTGGCTTTGGCCTGAACTCTGGCAAGCGAATCCTGCAGTGAAGAACCCTGATCTGATATATCCGGGTGATATTCTGGTGCTGAGGTTTGATCCAAATGGCAAGCCGGTGCTGCAAAAAAGTGAAAGTGAGCGTCCACTTACTTTGGTGGTGCAGCAGAACAGCACGGACA
Source organism: Rheinheimera sp. (assembly GCF_037442345.1). GTDB lineage: Bacteria > Pseudomonadota > Gammaproteobacteria > Enterobacterales > Alteromonadaceae > Pararheinheimera. The sequence goes on from NZ_JBBIQL010000033.1 coordinate 32,866, forward strand.
CTGACGCAGTGATTAAACTGCGGCCACGGATCCGTAAACAACAGTCGGCCGCTGCGCTTGGGTTATTGCCGTCCTCTGTTATTCAATCTTTCCTGACCGGACACCAGTTGAAGGCTGAAGCTGAACTGCAGAAGGCCGCTTATGTACTGGGTGCGACTATGGCGATAAAAAACGCCGTCAGTGGGCATGTGCTTTATGTTCATGGGGAGCTGAGTGCCAAGGTGCAGTATGGTGTTTACCGTCAGATTGGGCCGGTTACAGATCCACAGACTGGCAACGAGCTGGGCACAGAATTGACCCCTTTAGCCCGGTTAAAAATTTTACCTGCGGTGGAGGGGCAAAGCAGTGAGGTACACAGGGCTGAATTGACTGACAGCAGGCAGGAAGTCCGGCAGGGGGATTGGGTGTTGCCGTTGCGACAGGCGACGGCTTTACCTGCCCGCTTCACACAGGTGGCTGACCAGGCCGCTACAGGTCAAATCCTTAGCAGTGCTTCGGGGCTGCGAGAGTTTGCATCCTGGGAAGTGGTACTGATCAACTTAGGGGCTGCACATGGCTTGCAATCTGGTCAGATTCTGCCGGTTTACCGCCGTTCTCCACAGGTGTTGGGTGAGCGGCCGCCACGTTACTCTGAAGACAGTGATGCATGGGGCCGGCTGGCGGGTGCTTTGTATAACAGAGTGGAGATGCCGTTTGAAACTGTAGGTCAGGTATTGGTACTGGAACCTCAGGCCTATGCCAGCTTTGTCATGGTGGTGGATGCACAGCAACCCCTGCGGCTGGGCGATCGAATAGGAGGGCAGGATGCCGTCGAGAAACATTCACAAACTGCTGGCGGTTCCGGGGCTGAACGGCCCTGATGTATGCCGCTGGTTAGCGCATTACGATCTGGACGAGCTGGTGGCGCTGCCCCCGCCGATACTAGTGCAACTCGGCTGGACGCCAGGGCAAATCGATGTGTTGGCTTCATTAACTCAGGAAAAACTAACACTGGCTGAGCAATGGTTGAGCCAAAGTGATACTCATCATTTGCTGTTGTACTCAGACCCGGACTACCCAGAACTACTGCGACAAACCAAAAACCCACCTTACCTGCTGTTTGTCCGAGGCGATAAGTCTCTGCTGGATCAGGCGCAGATTGCGATAGTCGGCAGCCGACATCCCACCGCCACCGCCAAACAAATAGCCCGTCAGTTTGCTGCAGAACTGACTCAGCTAGGGTTGGTCGTGACCAGTGGTATGGCACAAGGCATTGATGGCTGCAGTCATCAAGGGGCACTAACGGGTGGTGGAAAGACCCTGGCCGTTTTGGGCAATGGGTTGTTGCATGTCTACCCTAAGCAGCATCAGGCACTGGCTGAGCAAATTGCCGATCAAGGGGCATTGATTAGTGAGTATTGGCCGGATACACCGCCCAAAGCTGAGCATTTTCCGTTACGTAATCGCATTGTCGTCGGCATGAGTCTGGGGACTCTGGTGGTGGAAGCTGCAGAAAAAAGTGGCTCCTTAATCAGTGCCCGGCTGGCGGCTGACGAAGGTCGGGAGCTGTTCGCAGTGCCTGGGTCTATTTACAATCCGCAGGCAGCCGGTTGTCATCAGCTCATCCAGCAAGGTGCCAAATTAACCACTTGCGTGAAAGATATACTGGAAGAGTGGAGCTTTTTGCAAAAACCAGGTCTAACCCTACAAAAGGACAGTAAAAAAAATGCCCAAACAGGCTTGTTTGACTCCGCCATGTTGGCTAACGTAGGAGATGAGGCCACCGCTATTGATACCATAGCCGAGCGTTGTGGTTTACCGGTTGCGCAAGTCTCAATTGAATTACTTCAGCTGGAATTGGCCGGTGAAGTGGCAGCAGTACCTGGTGGTTACATCAGAGTGAGGAGGGCCTGACTATGTTTGATATCCTCATATACCTGTTCGAAAACTACATTCATAACGAATCAGAAATTTATGTTAACCACGCCGACCTGACTAAAGAACTCAGCAACGCCGGTTTTCATAATGACGATATATTCAAGGCACTGCGTTGGCTGGAAAGCCTGTCTGAGCTGCAGGAAAGCCACGTCAAACCTTATCTGACCAAAACTCCCAGTAACGCGGTGCGTATTTTCACCGTGGATGAACAACGCCGGCTGGATACTGAATGCCGGGGTTTTCTGTTATTTTTGGAACAAATTAATGTGTTAGATGCTCCAACCAGGGAAATGGTGCTCGACCGGGTGATGGATCTTGACCAGAACCATGTCAGTTTGGACGACCTGAAATGGGTGGTGCTGATGGTGCTGTTTAATGTGCCTGGGCATGAAAATGCTTATGCGCAAATGGAAGATTTGATTTTTGACGAACCGACAGGCCCTTTGCATTAGCGGGGGCTTCTTTGGCTGAAAGCCTGGACCGGCTCTGCACTGGCTTCAGGCTTTCGGTTATACTCCGCGCTGCTGCGTGAGCCGGAGGAAAATCATGTCCACAGAAACGCTTTTTTCCCATGAAAAAGCGGCGGAACCCTGCCCGCTGTGTTCCAGCCCTTTGCAGATTAAAAGTGGCAAAAATGGCCCCTTTTTAGGATGTTCGGCTTATCCTGTCTGTAATTACCTGAAAGCGCTGCATCCCCATGAAAATACAGTGGTCAAAGTGCTGGACAACGAACTTTGTCCAGAATGCCAGCACCCATTGGCTGTCAAAAATGGTCGCTATGGCATGTTCATTGGCTGCAGTAATTACCCGTCTTGCCACTTTGTGGTTCATCAACAGGAAGAAAGCCAGACCAGTGGGATCGCTTGCCCGTCGTGCAAAAAGGGAGAGCTGGTTGAGCGGATCAGTAAATATGGCAAAAGCTTTTATGGCTGCAACAGATACCCGGAATGTAAATTTCTGGTGAACTTAAAGCCTGTTGAAGGGCAGTGTGGGCATTGCGGTTTTCCATTGCTGCTGGAGAAACCTTCCGCCTCTGGTATAAAACTTATCTGTGCAGACAAAAAATGCCAGCAGTTGCAGAGCAGCCAATAAAAAGGGCCAGTCTGGCCCTTTAAACTCAGTGTTGTGCGGCTGTCAGACTTTGGCTGCCAGTGCTTTGGCCACGTCAGCCACTTCCGGAAAGGCGGCTTCTGGCAACAAAGCACTTAAAGCCAAAAAGCGTTCGGCCAGTTGAGCTGGCGTGTCACCACAGATGTTGATATGGCCCATTTTACGACCAGGTCTTTTGCCTTTACCGTACCAGTGCAGGTGGCAGCTTGGCAGGCTGAGTATGGCAGAATTCACTGTATCTTCGCCCAGAATGTTGACCATTACGGTCGGGCGCACCAGAGCTGTGCTGCCCAGCGGTAATCCGCACACCGCGCGTAAATGGTTCTCAAACTGGCAGGTGTCCGCGCCTTGCTGAGTCCAGTGTCCTGAGTTATGCACCCGCGGCGCAATTTCGTTGACCAGTAACTGATCGCCTACCTGGAAGAACTCCAGCGCCAATACGCCGACATAATTCAGCTGGTTGGCTACAGCATCAAACATCTGTTTAGCCTGAGCTTGCAGGCCTGTATCGCCCGGCAGTGCTTGTGAGACGGCCAGTACGCCATTGACATGATGATTTTCTGTCAACGGATAAACCACTGTTTCGCCCACAGCATTGCGGGCGCCGACCAGGCTGACTTCGCGGTCAAAGCGGACAAACTGCTCTGCAACAATGGCTTGGGGCAGGCTATGTTCTGCGCCGGCCATAAAGGCGGCAATATCGGCCCAAACATCGGCTGCATCCGCAGGCTGTTTTAAGCGCCATTGGCCTTTGCCATCGTAGCCAGCTAAGGCGCTTTTCAGCACTAAAGGTAACCCCAACTGTTCTATGGCGGCATAAAATTCGCTTTCGGTGTGAATGATTCGATAAGCGGCGTTGGCTACACCTGCCTGATCCAATAAAGCTTTTTCCTGACGACGGTCACCACCGGCTTTAATGGCGGTGCTGTTGGGCAGAAATTTCCCACTGGCTTCACACACAGCTTGCACTGGGTATGGGATATGTTCGAATTCAGAGCTGACCACGTCGGCAGCGGCGACAGCCTGTTCCAGAGTGAGTGGATAGACTTCGCCCGTGACCGGATGTTGTACTTTGGCTGAGTTCACATCATAGGCTGTGACTTTGATGTTCAGTGGTGCACCGGCCAGTGCCATCATCCGCGCCAGCTGTCCGGCGCCCATTACTAACACATTCATCAGTTGTCCTCGGCCGGGTTGGGGTGAGCCAGTACTGAGTCTGTTTGCTCTTTACGGAAGGCATCAATCTTCGCCATCAGGGCATCGTCTGAGGTGGCCAGAATTTGAGCCGCCAGCAAACCAGCGTTTGCCGCGCCGGCGTCACCAATAGCCAAAGTACCGACAGCCACACCTTTAGGCATTTGCACTATGGACAGTAAGGAATCCAGGCCTTTTAAGGCTTTCGATTGCACCGGAACGCCTAACACCGGCAGGCTGGTAAAAGCGGCTGCCATGCCTGGTAAGTGAGCGGCACCGCCAGCACCTGCGATAATCACTTTTAAGCCACGGCTGGCTGCAGCGCCGGCATAGTCAGCCAGTAGCTGTGGGGTTCTGTGCGCGGAAACGACAGTTGTTTCATAGGGAATTTGAAATCTGTCGAGCATATCGGCGGCGTTTTTCATCGTTGGCCAATCCGATTTAGACCCCATGATAATACCTACTTTCATTGTCGTTTCCTTAAAGCATTGCAGAACTGGCATAATTAAAGGCGCTATTATAGCCAGCTCGCCTGTAGCGGCCAACTTAAGACGTGGACTTTATGAGTAAACACCCCCAATTGAATGACGCCGTGGCTGCGTTGCAGCAAGGCAAAGTCATTGCTTATCCGACCGAAGCCGTGTTTGGCGTAGGTTGTGACCCGGACAATACGGACGCCATTGCTTTGTTGTTGCAGATCAAACAACGACCAAAAAGCAAAGGTCTGATTCTGATAGCGGCAGACTTTGCCCAATTACTGCCTTATATTGCCGCCGAACAGATCACGGATGAACAACGTCAGCTGATGTTTGCCAGTTGGCCTGGTCCTGTGACCTGGGTGGTGCCGGCGTCATCACGTTGCAGTGAATGGCTGACCGGTCAATTCAGTACTATCGCGGTACGGGTCAGTGATCATCCACTGGTGCAGCAGCTGTGTCAGGCTTTTGGCAAACCTGTTACCTCTACCAGCGCCAATTTGTCAGGGCTGGAGCCTGGGCGCTGTGCGGCAGAGGTTGTAGAGCAATTAGCGGATCAACTGGCGGTCATTATTGATGCGCCAACAGGTGGCCGGACTGCGCCTTCAGAAATTCGTGACTTAGCCACAGGGCAAATATTCAGAGCGGGATAAAGATGCAACAGGTCGACAAACAACAGGTTAAGCAGTTCTTGCTGGCGCTGCAGGAAAACATCTGTGAACAGCTAAGCGCTGTGGATGGCACAGCACATTTTGTGGAAGACAGCTGGGACAGAGCCGAAGGTGGTGGAGGCCGTTCACGGGTGCTGACGAATGGGGCCGTGTTTGAACAGGCTGGTGTGAATTTCTCGCATGTGTTTGGCGACAAGATGCCGGCTTCAGCGACGGCGCACCGACCAGAATTAGCTGGCCGCCAGTTTGAAGCCATGGGCGTGTCTCTGGTGATCCACCCGTCCAATCCTTATGTGCCAACCAGCCATGCCAATGTGCGGTTTTTTATTGCTGAAAAAGAAGGTGAAGCACCGGTCTGGTGGTTTGGTGGTGGTTTTGACCTGACGCCTTATTACCCATTTGAGGACGATGTGCTGCATTGGCACCAGGTCGCCAAAGGCTGCTGCGACATTTTTGACGCAAGTTACTACCCCAAATACAAAGCCTGGTGTGATGACTACTTCTATCTAAAACACCGGGGTGAAACCCGTGGTGTGGGCGGCTTGTTTTTTGATGATTTGAATGAAGCTGGTTTCGAACAAAGTTTTGCTTTTATGCGGGCCGTTGGAGAAGCCTATTGCCGGGCTTACATCCCTATCGTCGAAAAACGCAAATCAACCGAATACGGTGAAAGGCAGCGGCAATTCCAGTTGTACCGTCGTGGCCGCTATGTCGAATTCAATCTGGTGTTTGACCGCGGTACTTTGTTTGGTTTGCAGAGTGGTGGCCGCACCGAATCCATTCTGATGTCGATGCCACCTTTGGTGCGTTGGCAATATGGCTACCAACCTGAAGCAGGTTCGCCGGAAGCGAAGTTATATGAGCGTTATCTCAAGCCACAAAACTGGTTAAATCTCTAACATGTAAAAGGCGGCAAGGGCCGCCTCTTTAGTTATCGCTGTTGATCATATGACTGGCCAGTTGGCTCAGGGCTTCTTTTAAACCGCCGCGCAGCAGTTTGTCTTCCACCACTTCATCCAGTGCCTTGTTCATGCAGAACATCCACTGGTCGCGTAGTTGGGGTGTCACAGTAAAAGGCATATGCCGCATCCTTAATCGCGGGTGACCGTATTTCTGCTCAAAGAGCGAAGGGCCACCCAGCCAACCAGATAGAAACTCGTAGAACTTTTGCCGGATAGCGTCCAGTGGCAACGGATGAATGGCATACAGCTCGGCACTTTCCGGTGCTGCAGCCATAATGTCGTAGAATAGGTTGGCCAGCCGGCGGGTTGCTTCTTCGCCGCCAATTAATTCATAAGGGGTGACTTGTGGCGTGGGGTGACGCTTGTTATCGTCCGGTTTAAGCATTTTTTTCAGCAACTTCAACATAGGATTATCGTGGACCGTTACGCAGTATTTGGGCATCCGATTGCACATTCAAAATCGCCGCTGATCCATAGCTGGTTTGCCGAACAAACCGGGCAATCTTTGAGTTACGAGGCCATTCTAGCACCGAAGGATGGCTTTGCCGAATCCTGGCAGGCCTTTGTCGCTGCCGGTGGTAAAGGCGGAAACGTGACCGTGCCCTTTAAAGAACAGGCGTTTGCGTTGGCAAGTCAGCTCAGTGACAGAGCCAGGCAGGCTGGGGCGGTCAACACCCTCTATATAGATAACACTGGTGTTTTGTGTGGTGACAATACCGATGGGCTGGGTTTGGTGGCTGACTTACGCCGTTTAGCTGTGCCTCTGGCCAATGCCAATGTGCTGGTCCTTGGTGCCGGAGGCGCTGCCCGTGGTGTCGTCGGGCCCTTAGTAGCGGCTGGTGTTGCCCGCGTGCATCTGGCCAACAGAACGGCCAGTAAAGCGGAGCAGATCGCCGCTTTGTTCCCGCAGCAGGTCAGTGCTTCTGGTTATCAGGAGATCCCTGAGGAGCCCTGGCATTTGGTGATCAACGCCACCTCCAGTGGTCTGATGGCTGAACGCCCGCTGCTGGACCAGGTTCATCTAAAGCATGCTTTGTTGGCGTATGACATGTTGTATGGCAAAGAACCTACCGCATTTCTGACATGGTGTGCAGAGCAGCATGTACGCTGTGCCGATGGGTTGGGGATGTTAGTTGGCCAGGCCGCCGAGGCTTTTGCAATCTGGCGTGGGGTGAAACCTGCGGTTGAACCGGTATTGGCACGGCTACGTCAGGAGCTAGGGTTATGAATCAGCAACTGATCTTTAATCACGATTTTGCCTGGCACCAGGCTGAGCAGGCCGTGCAGTGCAGTTGCCTGCAGTCCGGCCTGAAGATTGTGGTTTATATCAAGAAGCCGGAAGGCTGGTTGGAGGACGCCTGGGTTCTTCAGGTAAAAGAAGACTGGTTTTTCTGGGAAGAAGAAATAGAGGCTGCATTAGAAGCACAACCTCTGGGCCATGATGCGGTGCTGCGATTAGAGGGGGCGGCTTAACACTCAGCCAGATACTCGTCTTTTAGCCGCACATAGTTTTCTGCTGACTGGGGCAGGAATGCTAACTCAGCTTCTGTCAGTGGGCGGGCCTGTTTGACTGGACTGCCTACATAAAGGAAGCCGGATTCCAGCCGTTTACCTGGGGGTACCAGGGAGCCTGCACCAATAATCACATTATCTTCTACTATGGCGTCATCCATCACTATGGCACCCATGCCAACCAAAATCTTATTTCCCAGCTGGCAGCCATGCAGCATGACTTTATGACCTACAGTGACTTCATCCCCAATAATGAGTGGCGAACCTGAAGGATTCTTTGATGTTGGCCTGGATACATGGAGCACAGAGCCATCCTGCACATTGGTCCGGGCTCCTATGCGAATTCGGTTCACATCACCGCGGGCGGCGACCAAAGGCCAGATACTGCTGTCTTTACCAATTTCAATATCCCCCACAATAACTGCGGAGCCATCTATATAGACGGCTTCTGCAAGAGTGGGCGCTATACCTTTATAAGTGCGTAGGGACACAAAAACCTCCTGAATTTAGCCTGAGTATGCTAGAAATGTTTAAAAAAAGCACCTTTCGTTCAAAAGTCAGGCGAACGAGCTTAGATTTATAAGTTTTCTTGTTTTTCCTGTTGCGTGAGTTCAAAAACTCCCTATAATGCGCGCCATGCCGACGGGGTGAAGCGAAAGCGA
>NZ_JBBIQL010000034.1:0-12958 GCF_037442345.1 Rheinheimera sp.
CAGGCATAGCTATAGTTTTATGAGTGGTTCTAAAGAAAACTATAGCTATGCCTGTATCAAGCTTCCAAGGGAAGATGCAGAAATACTGCATGGTTGTTAATGGCGACAAATGCCTGCTTTCTCAAGCATAAACACCGTCAAAAGCGACGCAAGCCTTTCTTTGGCTTTTGGCAAAAAACTTGACTAGATGAACAAATTATCTACAGTATTTGATGGAGTCCAGCGCGGCTCCTTCGCACGCACCGCCAAGAATACAGAGTTGAGCTAACTTAGAGAAGGAAGTAGTATGGCTACCGGTAAAGTGAAGTGGTTTAATAATGCCAAAGGATTTGGGTTTATTCGTGAAGATGGCCGTGATGAGGACATCTTTGCTCATTATTCGACCATAAACATGGATGGCTACCGTACGCTGAAAGCTGGTCAGGATGTTGTATTTGATCTGTCGGAAGGACCTAAAGGTCTGCATGCAGTCAATATTGTACTGCCCGAACAAAAATCCTGATTTGCCAGCCTGAGGCCATGCAGCCAAACTAAAAAGCCGGGTTTCCCCGGCTTTTTACTGTCAGTGACTACCGCTTAGAGCGCAGCCAGCGCCTGGTTAAAGGTCTGGCTTGGACGCATAGCGGCAGCGGCTTTGGTGTCATCCGGTTTGTAATACCCGCCAATATCCACCGCTTTCCCCTGCACTGAATTCAGTTCAGTGACGATAGTGGCTTCATTGTCAGTCAACGCTGCGGCCAGCGGCGCAAATTTGGCGGCCAAAGTGCTGTCCTTGTTTTGTGCTGCCAACGCCTGAGCCCAATACTGCGCCAGGAAGAAATGGCTGCCGCGGTTATCCAGCTGACCCAGTTTGCGGGTTGGTGACTTATCATTGTCGAGGAATTTGGCGGTGGCCTGATCCAGCGTATCGGCCAGCACCTGAGCTTTCGCATTTCCAGTCACCTGGCTTAAATGCTCCAGTGAAGCTGCCAGCGCCAGGAATTCGCCCAAAGAATCCCAACGCAGGTGGTTTTCTTCAACAAACTGCTCGACGTGTTTAGGTGCAGAGCCGCCAGCGCCAGTTTCAAACAAACCGCCGCCATTCATCAGAGGCACAATGGACAACATCTTGGCGCTGGTACCCAGCTCCAGGATTGGGAACAAGTCGGTCAGGTAATCACGCAACACGTTGCCAGTCACTGAAATAGTGTCCAGACCTGCTTTCATCCGTACCAGGCTGTGACGGGTGGCGTCTTCCGGTGACAGGATCTGAATATCCAGACCACTGGTATCGTGCTGTTTTAAATACTGCTCCACTTTGGCAATCAGCTGGGCATCGTGGGCACGGTTTTTATCCAGCCAGAATACGGCCGGAGTGCCGCTCAGACGTGAACGGTTCACCGCTAATTTTACCCAGTCCTGAATTGGGGCGTCTTTCACCTGACACATACGCCAGATATCGCCCTGTTCCACTGCATGTTCCAGCAGCACAGTACCTTGTTGGTCGATAACACGCACAGTGCCGTCTGCTGGGATCAGGAAGGTTTTGTCGTGTGAGCCGTATTCTTCCGCTTTTTGCGCCATCAGGCCAACGTTTGGCACTGACCCCATGGTGCGTGGGTCGAAAGCACCGTGCTCTTTACAGAAGTTGATGGTTTCCTGGTAGACACCGGCGTAGCAGCGGTCTGGGATCACAAACTTGGTATCCTGCAACTTACCAGCCGTATTCCACATTTGGCCTGAAGTACGAATAGCCGCCGGCATAGAGGCATCGATAATCACATCACTGGGCACATGCAGGTTGGTGATGCCTTTGTCGCTGTTGACCATGGCCAAAGCGGGCGCAGTTGCATACACCGCCTGAATGTCGGCTTCAATTTCAGCTTTTTTGTCGGCAGGTAACGCCGCAATTTTGCCGTAAACATCCCCCAGACCGTTGTTGGCATCAATGCCCAGCTCAGCAAAGGTTGAGGCATGTTTGGCGAACACATCGGCAAAAAAAGTGGTAACCACATGACCGAACAAAATAGGGTCCGACACTTTCATCATGGTGGCTTTTAAGTGCACAGAGAACAACACGCCTTTGGCTTTGGCGTCAGCCACTTGCTCGGCTAAAAAAGCCCGTAATGCGTTTTTGCTCATCGTTGCCGCATCAATAATTTCACCGGCTTGCAGGCTGACTTTTTCTTTCAGCACTGTCACCTCGCCAGACGCTGTGGTCAGCTCGATGCGTGCGGCTCCGGCTTGCGCCACTGTGACTGACTTTTCACTGCCATAAAAATCGCCATGGCTCATATGAGACACATGAGATTTGGAGTCTTTACTCCAGGCGCCCATGGAATGAGGGTTTTTACGGGCATAGGCTTTCACTGAAGCGGGCGCGCGGCGGTCAGAGTTGCCTTCACGCAGTACAGGGTTCACCGCACTGCCTTTGACGCGGTCATACCGGGCGCGGATATCTTTTTCAGCCTCAGTTTTGGCTTCTTCCGGGTAATCCGGTAAATCATAACCTTTGGTCTGCAATTCTTTAATCGCCGCTTTTAACTGCGGAATGGAAGCGCTGATATTAGGCAGTTTGATAATATTGGCTTCAGGTTGAGTGGCCAGTACACCTAATTCAGTCAAGGCATCGTTTTGACGCTGCGCATCGGTTAAACGCTCAGGGAACTGGGCCAGAATACGACCGGCCAGCGAAATATCCTGAGTTTCAATGGCAATGTCAGCCGCTTTGGCAAAAGCCTGAACTATTGGCAACAGGGAATAAGTCGCAAGCGCCGGTGCTTCGTCCGTAATGGTATAAATGATTTTTGAAGTGGTCATAATGCTTCCTGGTGTTACAGCGATATTTTGTAGCAAGAACCCTGAGATCTGTGCTGTTTTAAACGCGTTAAAGACGTGCGGTGACCGAGTATAACAGCGCAACCACAGAGCGCCTAGTCGTGCCAGTCGCGCTTCGACTGAAGTCGAACCTTCTGAATGGATTAGGTAAGTCCGGCCCCCCAAAAAACCAAGTGCCGGCCACAATTTTTTACCCCTGGAGAGCCCATGGACAGATCCGCATTGCATTTAACATTTGCCGCTGTGCTGTATTACCAAGGCCATTTTTTGCTGGTGGAAGAACGCGACAAGCGCACAGGTCAGCGGGTGTTGAACCAACCCGCGGGCCATGTAGAACCTGGCGAAGACGTCATTACAGCGGTTACACGCGAGCTCTATGAAGAGACGGGACTTCAGCTGGCCCCCTGTGCCTGGCTGGGTCTTTCTCAGTTAGGTGCGGCCAACGGACACCATTATGTCCGTATCAACTTTGTGTTTATGCCCGCTGCACTGCCAGCCCACTACCAGCCGCAGGACAACGACATTCTGGCTCTGCACTGGTTCAGCATTGAGCAACTGAAAAACACGCCTCTACCACTGCGTAGCCCTCTGGTGCTGCATGCAGCGGAACAATTTCAACAACAAAGCTGGTTGCCGCTGTCGGCCATTCAGGCGTCGCTGGCGCTATGAGAGGGCTGTGGTTAGTCAGATTTGATGTTATAATCCGCGCCCGTTTTATCCTGGTACAGAAAAGAGCGTCATGTCGGAAAACAGCAGTAAAAAAGTCATTGTCGGTATGTCAGGCGGCGTGGATTCGTCCGTTTCAGCCTATTTGTTGTTGCAACAAGGCTATCAGGTCGAAGGCCTGTTTATGAAAAACTGGGAAGAAGATGACGACTCTGAATACTGTGCTGCAGCCGAAGACTTAAAAGACGCGCAGGCCGTTTGCGACAAACTGGGTATCAAGCTGCATAAAGTGAATTTTGCCGCCGAGTACTGGGACAATGTGTTTGAGTATTTCCTGGCGGAATACAAAGCCGGCCGCACGCCAAACCCAGACATTATGTGCAACAAAGAAATCAAATTTAAGGCCTTTCTGGAGTTTGCCGCCGAAGCTTTGGGTGCCGACTATATCGCCACAGGGCACTATGTACAACGCCGGGAGCTGGACGGTCACTGGCAGTTATTGCGTGGTCTGGACAGCAACAAAGATCAGAGTTATTTCCTGTACACCATCGGAGAAGAGCATGTGGCACAAACCCTGTTTCCGGTCGGTCACTTGGAAAAACCTGCAGTACGCGCTATTGCCGAACAGCAGGGGCTGATCACCCACGACAAAAAAGACAGCACCGGCATTTGTTTTATCGGTGAGCGTAAATTCAAGGATTTCCTGCAACGGTACCTGCCGGCCCAGCCCGGGGACATTTACACCGTCGATGGTCAGAAGATTGGCCAGCACGAAGGCCTGATGTACCACACGCTGGGGCAACGCAAAGGCTTGCTGATTGGCGGTCAGAAAGACGGCAACGACGAGCCCTGGTACGTGGTGGCGAAAGATTTGATCAATAACAGACTGATTGTGGCGCAGGGCCATGACCATCCTGCACTGCAGTCCAAAGGCTTAGTGGCCAATCAGTTGCACTGGGTGGACCGGACTGGACCGGCGGCACCACTGCGCTGCACCGTGAAAACCCGCTACCGCCAGACCGATATACCCTGCAGCCTGACCCCTATGCCGGACGGCACTGTGGTGGTGGTGTTTGACGAGCCGCAAAAGGCCGTCACGCCAGGTCAGTCCGCCGTATTTTATGCCGATGAGATTTGTCTTGGCGGCGGTATTATTCATTCAGCTATTCAATAAACTATGCAGCAGACTATTCAAAATCAAACATTGGCGCTGGCAGGTATTTGTCAGGCCCTGCGCTTACTGCAAAAAGTCACCCGCACCGCGGAGCTTTCCAGCAGCGATTTACATCACTGCCTCAATACAGTGGCCAACCTGAACCCGCAGGATGCGTTGGATGTCTATGGCGGCAGCACGGCGCACCTGAAAGAGGGGTATCAGGCGCTGGTCTCACAGCTTGGCGACAACAGCAAAAAAGATGTGGAGCTGACCCGTTATGTGGTGTCGGTGATTGCGCTGGAACGCAAACTGAACAAAACACCGGCCAATCTGGAACAACTGGGTAAAAAACTCAGCCGGCTGGAGCAGCAGCTGCAGCATTTCTCGATTACCGATGAGTCGGTGATTGGTTCGCTGGCGGACACTTACGTGGAATGCATCAGCTCGCTGGGCACCCGCATTCAGGTGGCAGGCCAGCCTGAGCTGTTAAAGCAAAACCTGGTGCAGCACAAAGTGCGCGCTTTATTGCTGGCGGCTATCCGCTCTGCGGTGTTATGGCGTCAGGCAGGCGGCAGCCGGTTACATTTTATTTTTAAACGCAAAGCCATTTTGGCCGAAGCCAAAGCAGTCTTACAACAACTCTCGACGATGCACTGATAGGAGCCCCCATGGAATTAACTGCACTGACCGCCATCTCCCCGGTTGATGGCCGCTACGGCGCCAAAGCTGCTGAATTACGCGAGTATTTCTCTGAATTCGGCCTGATTAAATTCCGCGTGCTGGTGGAAGTACGTTGGCTGCAACAGCTGGCGGCCACAGCAGGTATTGCCGAAGTGCCGGCCTTGTCAGAACACGCCAATGCAGTGCTGAACCAGATTGTCGACAATTTTTCGCTGGCGGATGCTCAACGTGTCAAAGACATCGAGCGTACCACCAACCACGATGTGAAGGCTGTGGAATACCTGCTGAAAGAAAAAGTGGCGGATCATCCGGAACTGGCCGCAGTCAGCGAGTTTATCCACTTCGCCTGTACCTCAGAAGACATCAACAACCTGTCACACGGCCTGATGCTGACCGAAGCACGCGACAAAGTCTTACTGCCACTTTGCGATCAGTTACTGAACGAAATCAAACAATTAGCCTTGAAGTACAAAGCCATTCCTATGATGGCCCGTACCCACGGCCAGCCCGCGTCGCCCACCACGCTGGGCAAAGAAATGGCCAACGTCTATATGCGCCTGAAGCGTCAGCGTGACCAGATCGCCGCGGTCGAAGTGCTGGGTAAAATCAACGGCGCTGTCGGTAACTACAACGCGCACTTGTCCGCCTACCCAGACCTGAACTGGCATCAGCTGTCTGAGCAGTTCGTTACCAGCCTGGGCTTAAGCTGGAACCCGTTCACCACCCAGATTGAACCACACGATTACATTGCCGAGCTGTTTGACGCCATTGCCCGCTTTAACACCATTTTGCTGGACTTCGACCGCGACGTTTGGGGTTATATTGCGCTGGGCCACTTTAAGCAGCGCACCATAGCCGGCGAAATCGGCTCGTCGACCATGCCGCACAAAGTCAACCCCATTGACTTTGAAAACTCAGAAGGCAACCTGGGCCTGGCCAACGCCATTTTCCAGCACCTGGCCGCCAAACTGCCAGTCTCCCGCTGGCAGCGTGACCTGACGGATTCCACAGTACTGCGCAACCTGGGTGTCGGTTTTGCTTACACTGTGATTGCTTACCATGCCAGCTTAAAAGGCATCAGCAAACTGGAAGTGAACGAAGCCAACCTGCTGTCGGAGCTGGATCAGAACTGGGAATTGCTGGCCGAACCTATCCAGACCGTGATGCGTAAATACGGCATTGAAAAACCGTACGAGAAACTGAAAGAGCTGACGCGCGGTAAGCGGGTGTCCCCTGCTGACCTGGCGGTCTTTATCGACAAGCTGGAGATGCCCGACGCAGTCAAAGCTGAGCTGAAACAACTGCGGCCAGATAACTACATCGGTGCCGCCATCGCACTGGTCGACAGCCTGAACTGACAGGCACAGCAGCAACCACCACAGGGCGATTGATTCGCCCTGTGTTACTTTGGACAGAACCTATGTTTGAACTGAACCTCCATGACATTACGCCAGCCCGGTTTCTGGCCGAGTACTGGCAAAAAAAGCCTTTACTGATCAAAGGTGGCTTTAAAAATTTTCAGGATCCGATCAGTCCGGATGAACTGGCCGGTCTGGCTGGTGAAGAAGAAATTGAATCCCGTATTGTCAGCCAGCAGAATGGCGTATGGGATTTGGAAACCGGTCCTTTTGAAGAGTTTGACCAGTTTGGTGATCGCGGCTGGACTTTATTGGTGCAGGCGGTGGACCACTGGCACCCGGATTGTGCCGCATTGATCGAACCGTTCCGTTTTATTCCCAACTGGCGCATTGACGACTTGATGGTCAGCTTCTCCACCGAAGATGGCGGCGTTGGCCCACATTTGGATCAATACGACGTCTTTATTATTCAGGGCCTGGGACGTCGTCACTGGCGGGTGGGTATGCCAGACGCGTCTTTGCAACAGCACTGCCCTCACCCACGTTTGCTGCAGGTCACCCCCTTTAAAGACTGCATTGATGTGATCACCGAACCCGGTGACATTCTGTATATTCCACCAGGCTGCCCGCATGATGGCATTTCACTGGAGCCGTCGCTGAACTATTCAGTGGGCTTTCGTGCACCGGCTCAGAAGGATTTAGTCACTGGCCTGGCGGATCACTTGATTGACCATGAGCTGACCGGCCAACGTTTTACCGACGCAGGCCGTACCCTACCTGAGTCGGTTGGTGCGATCAGTGAGCAGGATCTCGCTCAGGTTCAGCAGATGCTGCGTGCGATGATTGATGACAAAGACTTTACCAGTCAGTGGTTTGGCACTTATATCAGCCATGCCAAACACGAGCTGGATACCACTGAACCTGACCCACATTATCAGCTTGATGAGATTGCAGAGTACCTGGACGAAGGCTCAGTACTGGCCAAACTGGGTGGTTTACGGACCTTGTATTACCAGAACCGCAGCGACAGCGATATTCAGCTGTTTATTAATGGGGAGCGTTACCTGCTGCCCGCCGCAGAAAAAGCCACAGTGCTGAAGCTCACCGAACAAATCAGCCTGTCTGTGGAGGATGGCAAGTTCTTTGCGAAGGACGAAGGCCGGTTGGCGTTGCTGACCAGTCTGATTAACAAAGGTTATTGGTACTTTACTGAATAGCTTTCAACAAACAAAAAAAGAGGCCTTTGGCCTCTTTTTTCAGTGTAAATTTAGCTTTACCCGGCAACCTTGTTCCACAGGTCTTCACGCTCAAACAGCTCGTACAGGGCTTCCGCTCTGTGCACCAGCAAGTTGGCAAAATCAACTTTGGTTTTATCCAGACCACCGGCATCCATGATTTGTTGCGCTTTCAACTGCCAGTGCAGGGAAAAAGCCCGCACCGCTTCGCGGGCATCTTTGGCGGCCGACAAGGCCATGTGGTCAGTTGGCAAATCACCGCTGATCACCCAATACTGCTTGCGGTCCTGCGCGGTCATTTTCCAGACCGCCATTAATGGTGGCAAGTAACGGGATTCCGACACGGCCACTGTGTCAGGCAAAATCCCCTTTTCAGCAAGGTGCTGATTGGCTTTTTGAAATTGTTGGCGCACCCAGGCGCTGTTTTGCTCATCGCGCTGAACATCAGACTGATTTGACATGATTTACTTCCTATACTCAAGTGCCGTTACTCTATGCGAGCCGCATCCAGCAATCAAGCCCTGAGACCGATTGTCGACAATCACCTGGTCTTACCAGATTTTGTTTTCGCGAAAACATGGCGTTGCTGCGGCTGAAATGGTACATTCCGCCGCGCAAAACCGGACGCTGTAACGACAGAAAAGCGGCGCCAGACAACCAACGGAGATCCCCACGTGGCAGTATTTAACCATCCTGAATTCGATAACCATGAACAAGTGGTGTTCTGTAGTGATGAAAGCACTGGCTTAAAGGCCATCATCGCCATTCACAACACAGCCTTAGGCCCGGCAACAGGTGGCTGCCGTATGTGGGACTATGCGGCTGACGAAGAAGCGCTGGTCGATGTCTTGCGTTTATCCCGCGGCATGACCTACAAAAACGCAATGGCCGGTTTAGCCCTGGGTGGCGGCAAGTCAGTCATTATCGGTGATGCGAAAAAGATCAAATCCGAAGCCCTGTTCCGTAAATTCGGTCAGTTTGTGCATTCCGTCAGCGGCCGCTATATCAGCGCTGAAGATGTAAACATCACCACGGCTGACATTATGATGATCAGCAAAGAAACCCCTTATGTGGCCGGTAAAGAAGGGGCCAGCGGTAACCCGTCACCTTTCACTGCACTGGGCACTTACAAAGGCATTAAAGCGGCCGTCAAACACAAACTGGGCCTGGACTCTGTTGAAGGCCTGACAGTCGCCGTTCAGGGTTTAGGCAGCGTTGGCTTTTACCTGTGTGAATACCTGCACAACGAAGGCGCCAAACTGATTGTCACCGACATCAACCCCGACTCTGTTGCCCGTGCTGTGGCACAATTTGGCGCGACCGCCGTGGGTCTGGACGAAATCTACAGCCAGCAGGCCGATATTTATGCCCCTTGCGCTTTGGGTGCCACCATCAATGACCAGACCATTCCTCAGCTGAAGTGCAAAATTATTGCCGGTTGTGCCAATAACCAGCTGAAAGAAAGCCGTCATGGTGAAATTTTACGTGAGATGGGCATTCTGTATGCGCCGGATTACGTCATTAACGCCGGTGGCATTATCAACGTGTCACTGGAAATCCGCCCTGAAGGCTACAACGCCGACGAGTCCACCGCCAAGGTCAACCAGATTTACCACACCCTGCTGAATCTGTTTGAACGGGCAGAACGCGAGCAAAAGCCAACCAACGAAGTGGCTGACTTAATTGCTCAGGAAATTATCCGGAACGCCCGCGGTTAATTCGTTGTCACGCTGGGGTCAGAGTCTGACTCTGACCCCAAGTTCACCGGCACCGCCTGATACCAGTCGGTCCAGTCTTTAGTCAGCTTATACACCAGCATGCTGACGCCTTCAGCGGTCAGTTTGGACCAAAGATCAAAGTTGGATAAATTCACCGTCAGCAGGCAATTCAGCCCACAGTTCACCGGCCGGAAGGTACTGCTGGAAGCAGCAAACACCTGTGCCTTCACCCCATGCTCTTTCGCCAGCGCCGCCACCCGCAACGCATGGTAGTCGCTGCTGATCATCAGGTAGGACTGGTCCGGGTTCAGTGTTTCCGCCAGAGTCGCCATCTCATTGTAAGTGGTAGGCCCGGCGTCAAAACAGCTGGCCCTGGCATAAGCGCTTTGCTGCTGCAGTAATTTCAGGTAAGGGCCACAGTGCAAGGTGGTCATGTAGACATTGGCCGGGCGCTGTTGGGTGTTCAGCATCTGGGCCAGCTGCAAAATGCGGTTGCGGGCGCAGTCTGGCAGGCTGTGTTCATTACCGCCACAGCCCAGCAACACATAATCACCACTAAAGCCGGCAGGCAAGCGACTCTGGATCTGACTCTGATACCAGTCACGCAGCTGATTGGCCACCAGCGTATTCCCTGACAGGTAAAACCAGAAAAACAGTAGCCAGAGGCCTTTACGCCGGTAACAGACACAAGCCAGCAGTAAGCCCCATAAAAACAGATTATGCGGGTATAAAAATGGTTCCAGAATATCCTTCACAGCGGCCTCCCCAAGTCGATTGCCACCATCATACCTGCTCAGGCACCATTCAGCTAAGTTTGTTATTTTGCTGAAAAATTTTTACCTTACGGCGCCTTAAGCCCGAGTCGGCCCGAACGGCGCTGTGCTAAGATAACGCTAACTTTTTCGGTTATATAGCAAGTCAATGGAGAACGCTATGTTTCAAACGGTATCAGTGATTGGTTTGGGTTATATCGGCTTGCCTACAGCCGCTATGCTGGCCTCACGCAAATTGCGCGTTATAGGTATTGATGTGAACCAACACGCTGTCGATACCATCAATCAGGGCAAAATCCATATTGTGGAACCTGAACTGGATATGCTGGTGCATGCGGCCGTCACCGGCGGTTATTTATCAGCGCAGACCAACCCGGTGCCAGCCGACGCTTTTATGATTGCCGTCCCTACCCCATTTTTTGATGATCTGTCACCGGATTTAACCTACGTTGAAGCCGCGGTGAAATCCATCGCTCCTGTGCTGCAAAAAGGCAACTTAGTGGTATTGGAGTCAACCAGCCCTGTGGGTACTACGGAGAAAATCTGCCAGTGGATCCGCGAGGCCCGGCCTGATTTAACAGTACCGACAGATTCGGCCCAGCCCGATATTCATGTGGCCTATTGCCCGGAGCGGGTGTTGCCGGGCCGGGTGGTCTACGAGCTGATCGCCAATGACCGTATTGTTGGTGGTTTAACGCCGGCCTGTTCGGAAAAAGCCAAAGCCCTGTACCAGACTTTTGTCACCGGGGAGTGCCTGGTCAGCGACGCCCGCACTGCCGAAATGTCCAAACTGACCGAAAACGCCTTCCGTGATGTGAACATTGCTTTTGCCAATGAGCTGTCACTGATTTGTGACAAGCTGGAGATTAACGTCTGGGAACTGATCAAAATGGCCAACCGCCATCCGCGGGTGAATATTCTGACCCCGGGCGCTGGCGTTGGCGGCCACTGCATTGCGGTGGACCCCTGGTTTATTGTGCATTCAGCACCAGAGCAAGCCAAACTCATCCGTACCGCCCGCGAAGTCAACGACTTTAAACCGGAGTGGGTGTTGCAAAAAATTCTGTCAACAGTCGCCAACCACAGCCTGCACAAGCCCTCTGTGGCCTGCTTTGGCCTGGCCTTTAAACCGGATATTGACGATTTACGCGAGAGCCCGGCTTTGCATATCGTCAACGACCTGGCGACCCAATACCAAGGCAAAATTTATGCGGTGGAACCCAATGTGGAGCACAGCAACAAATTGGCCGCCAATGTGGAGCTGGTGTCGGTGGAACAGGGCTTAAAAGCCGATATCATTGTAATCCTGGTGAACCACAAAGGTTTTGGTGATCTGGATTTCAGTAAAAATACGCTGATTAACGTAGTGGGCCCACTGCGTAGTGCGCATTAGCCTACTCAGACGGGCGGGTTCACCCCGCCCGTTTTTTTTCGGCGAACTTCAAACCAGCAGGCAACAACCAGCATCAGCGTCACCGTCAGATTCCCCGCTAAGAATAACCAGGACGTGATTGCCACTGTCAGAGCGGTGTTAAACCACAGATAGCCCAACGAGGTGAGCAGCACCGCCAGCGTAACCAGCGAGGCCTTGCGTTTGTTAGCACCCAATGAGGTTAACAATACCTCAAAGTAGGTTTTTACCAGCGTCAGCCACAAAGTGGTCAACACCAGATGCAACATCAGCACCGCATCTGCCGACAGAACTTCGTGAAAACTCAGCTCATACAGCCACTCAGCCAATGGCCACATCAGCACATAAGGCACAGACAGCAAAGGCAGGCTCAGCAACAGCATTTTGCGGAAAAACTGCAGTTTGGCACCAAGTTCAGTGAACCGGCTTAAACGGGATAAAAACACCTGAGAAAATATAACAGGCAGCAACGTGACCGGCATAAACAAAATAAATAACTTACGGAATTGCCCAAGCTCCAGTAGGCTGCTGAACAGGGCCAGGAAAATAAAGGGGATATTGCTCATGACAATGGCGAATAAATCAGCCCAGGCAAAAGGCACACGTTCAGCAAAGGAATGCCAGCCAAACTGACGGCTAAATTCCTGACGGTAGCCATGCCAGTGCTGGCGCAGCTCTGGCCAGAGGACAGCCAGCCCCATCAGCACAGGCACCAAGCCACAAACCAATAGGGCCCACAACACGTCGTCCACCGAATTCAGTGCATCCATTACCAGCAACAGTAAAACGACACCAAGGCAGAGCGCATTAATAAAGTTGGTTTTCACTTCCACAAAAAACTGCTGACGGCCTTTGAGGTAAGAAAACAGTGCCTGTGCCAAAGCCCAGACTAAACCTATGCCCAGGCTCAGTGCATAAAGCTCAAAAGCGACTTCACTCTGACCACTGGCCACCCACAAGGCAGCGCCCCCCAGCAACAGCAGAAAAACACTGGCCGACAATAACAGCGAGTTAAACAATAAGGCTGGCTCCTGCCGCTGGGCACTGTGGTGGATCAGGTAAAAACTGACCCCAAAAGCGATGGCCGGGAAAAACAGATTCGCCAACATATAGACATAACTGTACAGGCCAAAATCGGCGTCC
>NZ_JBBIQL010000034.1:12991-37987 GCF_037442345.1 Rheinheimera sp.
AGCAGCCAGCGTGAACCAAAGTTCAGGCCATGGGCCAGGCTGTTATTAAAGAGTTTGTGGATAAAGTCATTACGCAGCATCGGCAGCCTCATCTGCAGGTACCAACAACCAGGCGTTGGCTAAAGCCCATACAGGCCACAGCATGCCAGAGCTCAAAACATGACCGGCCACCACAGCAATGCCCAACAACAGGCTGTTCAGCAACAGCACTGAAGCGCTCAGCACCGATGGCCTGTTCAGATGGCAACTCAGACTGTGCAGCCAAAATCCGCAAAAGACCCAGCAGGTCCAGAGCAAACCCGGCACCCCGTAAAAAATAAATAAATCAAACAGATCCGACTCGGCCCAAAATTTCCAGCTGTGGCTGCTGACTCCAGCCATGCCAATGCCAAACAGGCGGTGCCATTCGCTGTAATAGTCGGTGCTGATTTGCCAGATGGCCAGTGCATACTGATCACGCGAGGACAACAACACGCCCGCCAAGCCCTGGTTCTGGTACACATACTGCAGTTTTTGCCACAGCCCCAGCTGCTGCAACAGGTCTGGCAGCTTCAGAGCCGCCAGCACTAAACAGAGCAGGACTGAAACAACCAGCAGCCCTTTCCACTTAGAACTCAGGCTGGCCCAGCACCCCCAGAGCGGCACGACCATGATCAGCAAAACCACCCCGGCCAGGCCGGTTTTGGTCAGCAGCAGACTGGCGCAGCCAATCCATGCCGCGGCCAGCAGCAGAAAACCGGCTTTGTGCCGTTGCCAGCACAACGGCAGGCTTAATGCCGCCAGCGCCAACAGCACCACAGACACCTCATTGGCCGCGTTAAAAAACCCTTTGGACCCTAGATCCAACTGGGGTAAATGCGGTTGAGGCAAATAAGAACTGTAGCCAAAGCCGACAGCACCCAATGCAAAATTCAGCAGCACAGTGGCCAGGTTCAGCCCCAGCATCCGGGCCGCTCCCTGTCTGAATAAGCCGGGTTCCGCACGGCACAAGGCGGCGAAATAGGCAAAACAGAGTACTGGTGAGAGCAGCTTCAGAATCAGGCTGATGTCGCCGACCGGGCTCAGGCCATAACGCAACTGGCTGTACAAAGGGCCCAGCATCAGCACAGTGCCGGCCAGCATCAATGCACACAGCAGATGGGGCGCCAGCTGGCTCAGACGCCAGGCAGTCAGCAGTAGTAAACTGAGCTTATAGAACGCAGAAAGACCAAAGGATCGGCCCCACTCATTGAGTAAAAAACCATTGAGGGCATCCACCAGCAAATAGGCTGAAAACAGCCACAACAACAGGCGATCCGCATCATACCAGCGGGTTACTGAGAGCATTTTTGCAACCGTCTGAATAACAGCAACTGAAATATCAGTAAAAAGCCAGTCACGGCGGCAAAAACGGCCCACCAAAACCAGGGGCGGGACAAGGCTTTGTCACCGCCTGAAGGCGGCTGCAGCCACTGCAGCGCAAAAGGATGCAAGGCTTCAGCCTGCTGCAGTTCAGCGGCAAGCAGTGGATCCGGTACCTGCTGCATCAGGTGTTGACGTTCTGCGATAAAACGCTGCTGCAGGCGCTGATCCCAGAGCTGCACTAATTCGGTCAATTGCTGGCTGGCCTGGCCCGGCTGCTGACTGGTCCAGCGCAGCGCCACCAGGTTGCCACGGCGTTTATGCTCGAAGCTCAACTGTGCAGGCTGAGCCTGTAATTCAGCCCAAAGCTCTGCAGATTGCAATTGCAGCAGCGCCCGGCTCATTTCATCAGCGGCAGCCCCACCCACATTGGCCGGGTTCTTGTCGAGCGCCGGGTCACGTCTGGTTAAGCGTTCAACCTGCCAGTCGGTCAGGGTCAGCACTGCCTGGCTTTGGTACACAGGGGGCAACCAGGTTGCAAAAGCAGCGGCAACCAGGGCACAAAGCAGCGCAGAGCTCACCAGCAGCAGCAGGCGATCACGCAGCAGCCCAAGGCTATGCTCAATAAAAAGACTGGACTGGTTCATTTGCCGGAAAACAACCCCTTAATGCCTTTGCTCAGCAGCTGCTGACGTAATTTAATCAGCCAGTGTAGCTTTTGTTTCAGGTAATAGCGGATCTTGGTGCCCCAAAGCCCGTAGCGGCAGAAAAACACTAACCGAGGGAAACTCAGCTTCTGTTGCTCCATCACCAGCCGGTAAAACAGCTGGTTCTGCTTATTGCGTTCATTCATCAAAGGCAGATGCTTTTCCATAAAATAACGTTGTGCCGCCAGCCGTTTTGGTGAGGTGGTAATACGGCCCAGTTCATGGCCGACATGCACCACATAAGTGGCTTCACTCAAACGCAGTGCTTTGCCATAGGCAGCCACCAGCCGGATCCACATATCGTAGTCCTGAAAAGCGGCCAGCTGCACATCAAAGCCGCCCTGCGCCAGCATGCGGGCCCGTTTTACCAGCACC
Source organism: Rheinheimera sp. (assembly GCF_037442345.1). GTDB lineage: Bacteria > Pseudomonadota > Gammaproteobacteria > Enterobacterales > Alteromonadaceae > Pararheinheimera. The sequence continues at coordinate 15,415 of NZ_JBBIQL010000034.1, forward strand.
TGATTGGACAACACATGCACATCCAGCAGTTCGGCCAGGCCGATTTGGGCCTGCTCCGGATACAGTTGTTTGCGATGGCTGCCGTAATCCCAGAAATAACTGGAACAGACAAAAGCAAACTGGTCGTCGTAGGCCTGATACAAGGAACTTAACCTGTTGGGTAAAAACTCATCGTCATCGTCAATGCCGGTGACAAACTCCCCTTTGGCTTCGGCAATGGCAAGATTCCGGGCGGCACAGGCACCCTGACCTGTTTCCTGCCGGAATAGCCGGACCCGTGGATTGTCAGCATAACGCTGGTTCAGCACCGCCCAGGTGTCGTCTTTGGACGCATCATCCACCACCAGTAACTCAAGATTCGGATAATCCTGCGCCAGCACCGACTCAATGGCCCGCTGTGACATTTGTGCCCTGTTGTAGGTGGGCATATAAACACTGATTAAAGGCAGCTCTGTTGTATTCACTGCATCACCCTGTTGTAGTTTTATCCCCTTCGCACATGAGGCTGCCGCTTTGCTGACGGCAACGTCAAGTGACTTGCCTGTGTGCTTCAGACCTTGTGAGTCAGGTAACGCCAGACAAAAGTCACCAGATTCATCTGACGGCCAATGCGGGACGGCTGCGATAACAAGCGGTAGGCCCATTCCAGATGCAGTCTGCACCAAAACGCAGGCGCCCGTTTCACATGGCCGGTGAAGACATCATAAGTGCCACCCACGCCCATGTAATAGGCATCCGGTAACTGCTGTTGGCATTTGCCGATAAACAGCTCCTGGCGCGGCGAGCCCATAGCCACAGTCACCATTTTGGCGCCACTTTGGGCAATACGCTGAATAAGCGCGTCTTCATCGTTAAAGTAACCATCCTGCGCATCCACCACCTGAACGCCCATCGCCTGCAGCTTAGCCACAGTTTCCTGCAATACGTCCGGTTTGGCCCCCACCAGAAATACCGGCGTTTTGGTGGCAGCTGCTTTGGCCATCAACGCCTGCCACAACTCACAACCCGGAATACGCTGCACTTTGCGTTTCAGTTTGCGTCGCATCACTTTGACCACCCCCATGCCATCAGCGTAGCGGATATCCGCCTGATTCAGCAGTTGCATCAGTTGGGGGTTTTTCCCGGCGGCTATCACTTTTTCCGGGTTCATCGCAATGGCGGAACCGGCAAACACGGTGCCATCATCATGAATGATGTAATTCACCAGTTCAGGCATATTGGTAAAGGCCATCACGCCAATACCTCCCACTTGCACCACTTCGGGTTGCTGCACCATAAAAATCCTCCGGCACCGGGCCGTCTGTAAGGGTTATTCCTGTTGTCCCAGCAGGTTCAGGTAAATGCGCTGCACGCGCCGCGCAACTTCAGTCACAAGGCAGGCTTGTGCCTGTTCTCGTCCGACCTGTTGCAATGCCTGGTAGTCTGAGTCCGGTAAACTTAATAGCTGCTGAATTTTTTCCAGCAGCAGCGCGTCCAGCTCAGCTTCGGTCTGCTGTGGAATAAGCCATTCTGGCCGGTCCGCCAGCTGCTGCATTGACCCATCGGTCTGTGTTGCAATCACCGGGGTATAGCAGGCCATGGCTTCGGTCATCACCAGGCCAAAAGATTCATTGCGTGACAAACTTAAAAAACAACGCGCCCGCTGGTACAAGGCTTTTAATTCATTGCTGGATTTAGGCCCCAGCAACTGCACATTGGGGTAAAGTTGTATCGCCTGCTCGATCCGGCTCTGATAAGGCCCTTTACCAACCAACACCACTGTGTAATCCGCCAGAGCGGGCAACAGACGGATCAATCTGTCCATGCCTTTATTCTGGTCCAGCGCACCGACATACAGCAGATCGATGTCTTTTTGTGCACGACTTAAAAACTCCGTCTGCGCAAACGTAGCGTCAATCCCGGCCGAAATCACCGGTGCCTCAGCTGGCGCCTGCCAGGCCCGTTGCTTTAACTTCTCACTGCTGTACAGCCATTGGTCAACCCAGCCACAGCTCCAGCGGTACAAGGTCGAAAAAGGTTCGTAATAATAAATATCGCTGCCATGGCAGGTCACCATAATTTTCACCCTGGGGTTGCGCACCAGTTTATAGAAAATCGCCAGGAAAATAGTGGGGTAGAAAAAATGCACATGCAACAGGTCCAGTCTGTGGCGGCTCAGCACATAACGCCAGACAAACTGCAAAAACAACACAGGGTATTTCAACAGGCGATTGAGGCGGGAATCACTGTGCCAGCTCATGTAAAAATACAGCACCGGCATCAGCGCTGACAGCGCCTGCATTTGGGTGCGGACAAACTGCCCCTGAAACGGAGCGGACGCCTTGGGTCCCATATTGGTCAGGATCAAAATACGTGGGTTCACCTGAACGAACACTCCTTCTGTACTTTTCTATTGGCTTTAGCCGCTAAGGGGTTGATCAATAGTATAAAATTCAGCCAAAAGCAGGCATTGAGCCGCCGGGCTCTGCGAAAAACCGCATTAGAGCATTTTTTTAAAGCAAAGTCGTTATACCGGATAACTTTCTCCGCTGACGCCAATAGTCAGCCCGGAAAAACTCCCCTATAATCAGGCCAGTTTCGGCTGAATCAGCTGCCCTCCGGACTTTGTATGACCGAGCATTTACAGTTATTTATCACCACTTTTGTGATCACCCTGCTGGCCATTTTTTTAATGATCCCCCTTGCCAACAAAATAGGCCTGGTTGATAAGCCGGCCGGCCGCAAACAACATGTCGGGGCCGTGCCGTTGATTGGCGGCATTTGTGTCTTTACCGGCGTCGCCCTGACCTTAAGCTGGTTTGGCCTGCCGGACAATGCGCATTATTACTACCTGCTGTGCGGTGGCATTATTGTGGTGTTGGGCGTGTTTGACGACTTTTATGACCTGAGTGTCAAACTGCGTCTGGTGGTGCAATTGTTAGTGGGCGCCACTATGGTGTATGGGCTCGGGCTTTATGTCAGCAACCTTGGCAATTTGTTTGCGCTGGGGGATGTCAACCTGAGTTACATCGGGATTCCCTTTACCCTGATCGCCGTGATCGCCGCTATTAACGCTTTTAATATGATCGACGGCATCGATGGTCTGGCCGGTATGATGGCCGGAGTCAGTTTTGTTTCTGTCACCCTGATGATGTCGGTCGGCGGCCAGCTGGACCACGCCGTGCTGCCGATGATCCTGGTGTTTGCGCTGATCCCTTACCTGCTGTTTAACCTGGATGTGGTCGGCAAAGGCAAAGGTAAAATCTTTATGGGTGATGCCGGCTCCATGCTGATTGGCCTGACGGTCATTTGGCTGCTGATTATCGGCACCCAAAGTGACAGCGCCAGTTTCCGCCCTGTCACAGCGCTTTGGGTTATTGCCGTGCCACTGATGGATATGGTGGCTATTATGCTGCGCCGCATCCGCAAAGGGCAGTCGCCTTTTAAAGCCGACCGGGAACACCTGCACCATATCTTTTTGCGTCTGGGTTTAAGTTCACGCCAGGCCCTGGTGGTGATCACCAGTTTCTCCTGCATGCTGGCCACAGCCGGTGTGATTGGTGAATACCTGATGGTGCCGGACTTGATTATGCTGGTATTGTTCCTGCTGGTATTCAGTGCTTATTCATACGGTCTGCAACATATTTGGCGCATTATCCGTCTGCTCAGACGCTACCAAGCCAAAGGCCGTGGTTAACTAAAACGTGGTGAACTTACTGAAAAAGCTGGCACAGGCCAGAGCTGTCGCCCTGGTTGGCGAGCGGTTAATCCGCCTGGGCGCAGCCGCTGTGATTACGGTGATTGTCGCTCAGATGCTGGGGCCTGCCGCCACGGGCTATTACGCCATTGTGATGACCTGGAGCGCCTTTCTGGCTCCACTGGCTAACCTCGGCATGAACAATCTGGTGCAAAAGCAGGTGCAGTCCGCACCGACGCCGGCTGACGGTTCCTCCATTCTGTTTACTGCGGTCTGGTTGCGGCTGGCTGCTGGTGTGCTGTTTGGCACCTTGATGTGGCTGGGCTTTGCCTGGTATTTGCCCGCGGAATTCGATGCCTACCTGCCAAGCGCCGCGGCTTTGTTTATCGGTCAGATCTTTATCGCCTTTATCCTGTTTGAATACCATGAAAATTACCAGGGCCATTTCCGTACCCTGGCTTATGGCCGTCTTGGCATTGCCATGCTCTGCCTGCTGGCCAAACTCTGGGTACTGTACGCTGGCTATGGCATTGACGCCCTGTTTTGGGTGATGGGCGTCGAGTTTGCCGCCACCGGCTTTTATCAGTACCTGCTGTTTTGCCGCCATAACCCCGATTTTGGCCGGTTCCGCCAGGTGAAGGCCCGGCTGACCTGGGCCAAAGAGCTGGTGCGCCGTTCGTCCTGGCTCTGGATGTCCGGCATTTTATCTGTGGTGTACCTGCGTATTGACGTGGTGATGATTGAACGCCTGCTCGGCATAGAACAAACCGGGGTCTATTCGGCGGTGAGCCGCTTGTCTGAGCTCTGGTATCTGATCCCGGCCACTTTAGCCGTACGTTATTACCCGGATTTGCTGAAACAGCATCAACACAGCTGGAGCTGTTATTTACTCTTGCTGCGTAAATACTGTGGTTACTTTCTGGCAATGGCGCTGGTCATTGCGGTTCTGATGTTTGTGCTGGCACCGCCTTTGGTACCACTGGTGTTTGGCGACGCCTTTGCCGCTGGTGTACCGGTGCTGCAAATTCATATCTGGGCTGGTATGTTTATTTTTGTGCGTTACCTGATCAGCCAGCATCTGGTGATCACGGGTCAGGAACCTTTATCACTGGCCAGCCATGGTGTGGGCGCTGTACTGAATGTGCTGCTGAATTTCTGGTTAATCCCCTTGTATGGCCTGCAAGGGGCTGCCTGGGCCACGTTAATTTCTTATGCTTATGCGTCGTTCTTTTTTCTGTTTTTTTCGCGTCGCTGCCGCTCACACTTCTGGCAGCTGTGCAAAGCCCGGCTGGGCCAGCCCGATATCAAGAGTGAACCTGTATGAAAAAACATTTACAACAACTGCGGCAAAAACTGGACAGGACGCTGTTGCCTTTGGCTGCCAAAAGCCGGCTGGCCGCCAACCTCTATTATGCGTTTTTTAACCCACATTTTCGCCGTGAGCAGCACGCCACAGCCGCAGGCCGGCAGCATTACCATCAGCATGAAGAAAGCAGCACTATTGCCAGTGTGATCCTGCGTCGCAATATTCACCGGCTGGAAAAAGGCCTGAGCATGGTGCCACGCAAGCCATTGTTTGCGCTCGATTATATAGATGAAACCCTGACGGCTTTGCACAACCTGCTGCATGATCACCAGGCACTGGACCTGGTGCTGCTGAAATACTGCCATGACGTGCTGGACAGCTACTTCCGCCTGACCCAATGGCCGGACAATGCCCGGCAGCCAGGCCTGTTTGCCGCCATGCAGGCGCAGATAGCGCCCCGCCTGCAGCAAGGCCGGTTGGCCGCCCCAGCCCCTTATGCCGAGCGGCCCCGGGCGCCTATCAGTTATGAAGATTTTTATACCCTGTGCCAGCAGCGCTGTTCGGTGCGCACCTTTTTAAGCCAGCCAGTGCCCCGTGCTGAACTGGAAAAAGCCGTCAGTGCCGCCGCTCAGGCCCCAAGTGCCTGCAACCGCCAGCCCTTTCGGTATATAGCAGCGACCGAAGGCGAGATGCTGACGAAACTGGCCAATCTGCCGATGGGCACAGTCGGTTATGCCAATGGCATTCCGGCACTGCTGGCCGTGGTGGGTGATTTAAGTGCTTACCCCTTTGAGCGTGACCGCCATGTGATTTATATCGACGCCAGCCTGGCCAATATGCAGCTGATGCTGGCCCTGGAAACCCAGGGTCTGGCCTCCTGCTCTATCAACTGGCCGGATATCGAAAACTATGAAAAGAAAATCGCCCGGCTGCTGAAATTACAGCCGTTTGAACGGGTGGTGATGCTGATTGCCGTCGGCTATCCGGACCCGGCGGCGTTGATCCCCCACTCTGAAAAGAAAACTGCCACGGAGCTTTTGTCCTATGTCTGAATTACAGCCAACCCACGCCGCCCCAGCGCAGCGCCCTCTGCTGGTGGAAATCAAAGGGGTGCAATTTCGCAATAAAGGGGCTTACCTGATGCTGCTGGCCTGTTTGCAGGGCCTGAAAACCCTGAGCAACACCGAACTGGTGCTCTCCCCCGGCCCGAACCTGCCCTACAAAGAGCGGGCTTTATTAGGTGCCTGGCAAAAGCTGTCGTTTCGCCGGAAGGGCCTGGATTTAACCGGTACTTTGGGCAAGCTGCCGGGCGCGCTGCGCCGCGTCCTGCGCCGTTATGGCATAGTGACAGAGCGGGATGTGGATGTGATTCTGGAAGCCAGCGGTTTTGCCTATGGCGACCAGTGGCCACTGCAGTTTTTGCAAAATACCGCACGTGAAGTCAAACGTTTCCACCAGGCCGGCAAGCCTTTTATTTTTATGCCCCAGGCCTTTGGCCCTTTTAGCAGCAATGAAAGCAAAGCGGCCATGCGCGACATTATTGAGCATGCGGCTCTGGTCTATGTGCGCGACCCGGTGTCCCTGCAGCATGTGAAAGGTTGTGTTGACACCCTGCCTGATACTGTGCGGCTCACCCCCGACTTTACCATTGGCCTGAAAGGCCACAGCAGCGCCGCCTTCCCGGTCATTGACGGCCCCTTTGCCGCACTGATCCCCAACAGCAAAGTGGTGTCAAAATTTAACCATGCCAATGCCGAAGCGCAGCGCACCAACTATGTCGAAGCTTTTGCCGCTGCCGCCAATCAGCTGGTGGAACTGGGTTATGCGGTGTTGTTGGTCAATCACGAAGGGGAAGAGGATCAGCGGCTGTGTGAAGAAATAGCCCGGCTGGCGCCCTGCGAGATTATCCGGATTGAAGACCCACTGGCAGTAAAAGCTTTTATCGGCAGCGCCAGCCTGGTGGTCAGCTCACGTTTTCACGGCGCTATTAATGCGCTGAGTCAGGGCGTGCCTTGTATCGCCACCAGCTGGAGCCATAAGTATCACGCCATGATGGCCGATTTTGGCATGGCCGATTATTGCCTGGAAACCCTGTCGGCCGTCAGTCTGACCCAAAAAATCAGCCAGTTGATGGCAGAACGCGACCAGTTAAGCCCGCTGCTGGCCGAAAACGCCAGCACGCTGAAGCAAAAAAACCAGACCATGTGGCAAGGCCTGTATAAAACCCTGGATAAATACCTGGGTCGGTAAATCGCTGTTTCAGCAATAAAAAAACCGGCAACGCCGGTTTTTTTATTGCTTCTGTTCTTACCAGCTGACCCAACCGAAGTACCAGGTGGCTAATATGACCCCACCAAAGGCGATACGGTACCAGGCAAACACTTCATAGCTATGGTTGGAGACAAAGCGGACAAAGGTCCGCACCGCCACCAGCGCCGCTAAAAAGGCGGTGACAAAACCGACCGCAAACATCGGCAGATCGGCGACTGACAATAAATCGCGGTGTTTAAAAATGTCATAAAAGGTGGCCGCAAACATAGTGGGCACGGCCAGGAAAAACGAAAACTCCGCTGCCACCTTGCGATCAAAACCAAAAAACAGCCCACCGATAATAGTGGCGCCGGAACGCGAGGTGCCTGGGATCATTGAAATCACCTGGGCACAACCGACTTTTAACGCATCTTTCCAGCTGATGTCGTCCACATCATGAATGCGCACCTGATGCTGACGACGCTCGGCATACAAAATCACCAGACCACCGAGCACCAACATGGTCGCTACCGTAATGGGATTAAACAGGTACTCTTTGATTTTGCTGATAAATAACAAACCAATGATGGCAGCGGGCAGAAAGGCCACAAAGAGGTTGAGCACAAAGTTCTGTGACTTGCGGTCATGGGTCAGGCCAGTCAGCACAGAGGTAAACCGCTGCCGGTATTCAAACACCACGGCCAGAATGGCACCCAGCTGAATGGCAATTTCAAACACCCGGCCATCATTATGAAACCCAATCAGGTCACCTACTACGATTAAATGCCCGGTGCTGGACACCGGCAGAAACTCGGTCAGACCTTCGACAAGACCCAAAATAAAGGCCTTAATTAACAACCAGATATCCATTCAACTACCCTTTCTATTTATGGTTTACGCCCCAGCCAGCTATTATCCGGTGGCCGTGGGCTTTTGCAAGCACAAAGGCTGTGTTGTGCTACTAAAGCTCCAGCCTCAGCGAGCCCGCCCTGCTGGTTTTTGCACTGACCGCCTGCAGCAACAGCTGAGGCTCAGGACACACCAGGCTAAACTGTTTTGCTGCACGTGTAATAGCGGTGTACACCAGCTCACGGGTCAACAGGGCCGAAGGTTCAGCGGGTAACAACAGCACCGCATGGTCAAATTCCGAGCCCTGCGATTTATGCACTGTGATGGCATAAGCCGTTTCGTGAGCAGGTAAACGGCCCGGCAGTACCCAACGGATCGCCTGGCCTGGTTCAGTGGAGGCAAAAGCCACCGCCAGAACCGACTTGCCCTGCCAGTCCCGGCGCAGGCAAATCCCGACATCACCGTTCATCAGGCCCAGTCCATAATCGTTCTGACTAATCAGCACAGGCCGGCCTGGGTACCACTGGGTGTGGGCATCGACCAGCCCGCAGGCTTGTAACCAGAGCTCGACCTGCTGGTTGACCTGTTGCACCCCAAACTCCCCCTGACGCACGGCACAGAGCAGCTGAAAACGGCCAAAGGCGGACAAGACGGCCTGTGCCCATTGGTCCTGATTGGCCCCATGCAGCGGCCCCTCTGCACCTTGCTGCACCAGCCGCAAATAATGGCTAAAGCCAGACTGGCCCTGCCCGTCTGCCTGCCCGCTCAGCACCAGCTGGCGCAGATGGAGCTGCGACGGTTTAAACAGCACGTGCAAATCCGCTTTTTGTTGTTGACACAGCGTCTGCACCTGAGCCAGGTCGCCCTGATTCACCGCCTGTGCCAGCGCCGAAATGCCACTGTCTGCGGAGAAACGGTAACTTTTACGCAGCATGGCGATTTGCTGGTCCAGCGCTTGCGGCGACGCTGTTTCCAGCTCGGCAGGTAACGGCACATGACTTAATGCCGTCAGCCACTGCAGGGTGGCGCTGCTGTAGCGCCCCTTTGCGGCAAAGGCACACAAGGACCCAAGCAAAGCCCCGGCTTCCACCGAAGCCAGCTGATCTTTGTCGCCCAACAGCACCAGCCTGGCGTTTAGCGGCAAAGCGCGCAATAAGGCGCTGAACAGCTCCACATCCAACATGGAGGCCTCATCCAGTACCAGCAAATCCAGCGCCAATGGGTGGTGTTCATTGTGATAAAAATTTTTGCTGTGTGGGCGGGCACCAAGCAGTTTATGCACAGTCGAGACTTCGGTGGGCACTGCGGCCTGAATGGCCGGTTCAAGGGCAAGAGACACCAGCGCTTTTTGAATGGAACTGCGCAACCTGACCGCTGCTTTGCCTGTTGGCGCGGCCAGTACCAGCCGCAGAGGCGGCAATTGTTGCTGATGCTGCCATTGCTGCAGCAACGCCAGCAATTTCACCACAGTGGTGGTTTTACCGGTGCCAGGCCCGCCCGTGATCACACTGAACTGGCTGCTGGCACTTAAAGCACAGGCCAGACGCTGCCAGTCCGGTTCGGCTTTGGCGGCAAACAGCCCATCCAATAAGGTCTGTAACACCGGCAATTCCATCTGACTGCGCAACCTCTGGCTCTGGCCAGAGGTGTGTTGCAGATAAGCCTGGATCTGCTGCTGACAGGCATAAAAACGGCGAAAATACCAGGCGTCACTGGCATAGACCAGGGGCCGCTCGTCCAGCATTGCCACTGAAATTAACAGGTTCGCCTCCTGCAAGCGGGACGCCCAGTCGGGGATCGGCAGCCCGGCACTCTGCAAATAGGCTTCAGCCTCCTGCAGCTCCAGACATAAGTGCCCTTGTGAACTGGCTTTGCTGGTTTCACCAGCGACGAGAAGCCACAGCGCTGACAACTCTGGGCAGTGCTGCTGAAAAAACCGCACCAGCGCTTTGTCTATGGCACGCCAGTGATTGCCCGCCAGCTCCCGAATCAGCTGCGTTGCATAGGCCTGCTCCATAGTCTGATACCTGTTTGGGTCCATAATCCGGTCCAATTGAGACTCCATCAGTGCCCCCCACTGCGCCCGCCAGACAGCAACGCATCCAGCTCAAACAGTAAATCCAGTGGAATATCCACCGCCAGTACCCCGGCACCGGCTTGCTGTGCGCCGCGGATAAACCAATAGAGCGCGGGCCCCAGCTGTGCCGCTGGCAGATAGCCCGGCAAGCGGCTTTTCAGCAGACGATGCAGCGCCAGCTGATACAGACAGGCCTGCACATCATACCTGTGCTGCAAAAATTGCCGGGCTAACTGGCTGGCATCGTACTGCCCACTGGCATCAAAATTCGATTTATAATCCAGCACCTGATAGCGGTCATGCTGCACAAAGGTCAGGTCAATAAAGCCTTTCAGCATGCCGCCCAGTTGCAGCTCGCTGAGCGCAGGCCTTGGCTGCTGCGGAAAAATAGCCGCGCTGATCAATTGATCCAGCGCTTTGACCGCCACCGGCTGCACCGGCAGATAAAACTCCAGTTCAGCCTGGTACTGCCCAGGCAAAAGCGCTGTCAAAGGCTGTCCTTGCAGTGCAGGTACACGCAGCAAATCCAACAACCAGTCCAGCACCGGCGAAAGCAGCTGCTGCAGGTCCATCGGTTCCTCCTGCCAGTCGGCCTGCCACTGTCCATCCGGCAGCTGCTGCACCAACTGATAACGCTGTGCCAACTGCAGCAAGGTCTCCTGCCACAGGTCCGGGCAAACCAGCGCCTGGGCGAAACCTTGTTGCGCCGCCCATTCCAGTGCGTCATGTAAAAAACTACCTGCTTGACTGCCTTTATTAAACCGCTGGGAAAAACTGGCTGGCAGCGGGTCGGAAGCCGGCTCTGGCTGGTCTGCCGGTTGCTGTTCTACCACCAGTTCAGCATAGAGCTCTGCGGCTTTGCTTTGCTCGTCATGCTTCGTCAGCAACGCACTGTAGCTGGCCATCCACCATAGCTCGCGGACCGGCCGCTGCTTCTGACGATAACAGCGGCTTTCAGACTGAGGCTTTTGCCACTGCACCTGGCTGAGTTGCCCGGCGGTAAATTCGGCCTGCACTATGGCCGGGTGCTGCAACCAGGGACTGAACTGTGCCTGCAGCGACTGCGGGCTTAAGCGCGCATCATCCGACAGCAGGTAGCCGATGGCACTGGCGTCTTTCTGTGCCGCCAGGCCAAGCCAACAATAATGCCGGGCCCGGGTCAGCGCCACATAAAGCTTGCGCATTTCTTCCGCCAACCGCTCCCGCTCGGCCAGCACCAGCTCCTCTTCTGACGCGTCCAGCCGCACCACCAGTTCAGCGGCACTGGGGTGGTAACTGATCGGGCCTTTGCTGGCATCCAGCGTGCGGCTGGCGGCAATAAAGGGCAGGAACACCAGCGGGTATTCCAGGCCTTTGGATTTGTGAATAGTGACAATACGAATAAGCTGCTCATCGCTTTCCAGCCGCAACTTTTGCTCCTCAGCGCCACTTTGACCTGTGCCTGCCAGATGTTCAGCCAGATAACGCACCAGACCGGCCATGCCTTCCTGCTCCGCCGATTTCTGCTGCAGCAGTTCAGCCAGGTGCAGCAGATCGGTCAGCAGCCGCTCACCGTCCGGCAATTGCTGCAAAAACTCAGCCACCAAAAAGTCCTGTATCAGCTGCCATAACATGACTAATACGCCCTGCTCTGCCCAGCGCTGATGGTACAGCTCAAACTGGAGCCGCAGTTGCTCCCAGCCCAGTTCATCGTCCAGCAGCGCCGCCAGTTCAGTGTAAGAACGCTGCAGACTCCAGCTGCCCACTGCACTTCTGAGCAATGACTCGCGCTCTGGCTCAGCGCAGGCGCGCAGCCAGAGCAGCACATCCTGTGCCAGCGGGCTGTCAAACACTGTGCCCTTGTCTGACAGGTACACAGCCGGCAAGCCGCGCTGGCGCAGTGCCTGCTTGATCTGCCGGGCTTCCTGTTGATTATTGACCAGCACCGCAATGTCATTACTTTGCAGCGCGGTAAACTTCGCCCCCTGCGGATCCGGCTGCCAGAAACCACAACTTTGCTGCTGCGCCTGGTTCAGGCAAAGCGCAATCTGCTCAGCACAGGCCTGCGCCATCTGCGCCAGATAGTCTGCTTTGGCCAGAGGTTTGTCCTGCGCGGCTGGATGCAGGCAAAGCGCCAGCGCTGCAGCAGGTTCACCATTCAGATAAAACTGTTCTTTGCGCCCTGCCGCCGACACCTTCTGGTAATTCAACAACTCTTTTTCGGCCAGCACAAAGGTGCCCAGTGGCCGCTGCTCTGCACTGGTAAACACGAAATTCAGCGCGTCAATGAGCGCAGCTGTCGAGCGGTAATTCACCATCAACTGGTAATGACGCCCGCGGGTCGCCTGCTTGGCCTGCAGGTAACTGTATATATCGGCGCCACGAAAGGCATAAATGGCTTGTTTGGGGTCCCCAATCAGCACCACAGCGCAGTCCTGCCGGTTGTCCTCCAGCCGGTAAATGGCGTCAAACAGCTGGTACTGCACCGGGTCTGTGTCCTGGAATTCGTCAATCAGCGCCACCGGATAGCGCTGGCGCAGCCGCTGTGCCAGCGAGGTTTCAGTGCCGCTTTTATTTCCATCATTCAAGGCCTGGTGCAAGCGGGTCAGCAAGGCATCAAAACCCAGTTCAGAGCGTTGCTGCAGCTGCGCCGAGAATCGCGAAGAGAACCACCAGGCCGCATGCAGCAATAATGCCCGGCGTGGCTGTGGCAAGGCCGCCAGCTGCGCCTGTAACTGCCGCATGGCTTCAAACGCCGGATGCACAGGGACCGGCCCCTTAAACACCTCCGCAAGTCCTTCGGGCGTCAGGCGGGTAAAACCGGTTTGCAACTCCAGCTGCTCCGCCGCTGGTTCCTGCGCCCAGGCGCGTAATTTATCCAGCCAGCCACGCAGGTAATTTTCCCGGAGTTTTCGCCCGTCCACCGCTTTGGCGGCAATGGCCTGCATCAGCAGCTGTTCAATCTCATCCGCCCAAGTCAGCCAGGGTGCTTTCAGCGCCGTTAACAGTTGCTGCTTCTGCTGCTGTACCGCCCGTAACGATTCGGCCGGCGGCGGCGGTTGTTCAAAATGCGTCAGATGTGGCCAGACTGGCCTGACGGCCGACAGCAGCTGTTCAGGGTGTTGCCACAGTTGCAGCACCTGCGCTAATTGCGACTCCGGCAAGGGGTAATACCAGCAGCGCCAGTAATCCCGCATCACCTGCTGCTGCAGGGGGGCCGTGTCGGTGACCAGCTGCAACTGCTGCACCTGGCCTGTTGGCAGAGCAAACTCTGCCAGTACTCGGTTACACCAGCCATGAATGGTGGAAATGGCCGCTTCATCCAGATACTGCACGGCAAGCTCCAGACGGTACGCACAGAGCGGCCATTGCGCTTCCGGGTAGCTGGCACGCAGCCCGGCCAGGACCGGGTCGGCCTGCGGACTCAGTTGCCGGAAGTAGCGCGCGGCGTCCGCCAGACGCTGCGCTATGCGCTCGGTCAGCTCACGGGTGGCGGCATCGGTAAAGGTCACCACCAGAATTTCTGGCGGTAACAATGGTTCGTCACGGCCATGCCCCAGCACCAGACGCAGGTACAAGGCAGCAATGGTAAAGGTTTTGCCAGTGCCGGCGCTGGCTTCAATCAGTTGGCTGCCGCGCAGCGGGAATTCAGCAATGTTCAGCGGCAGCATCAGGCAGCGTCTCCTTGACCCAAACACAGCAAAGGGCGATACAAAGATTCGGCCAGCGTTACCAACTGGCCCTGCTGCCAGAGCTCATTAAAGTCGGGCCAGGCCCGCTGTAAATAGCGGTCATACTGCAACACCCCGGCATTAAAGCCATCGCCATGGTACAGATTGCTTAGCTTTTGCAGCGCTGTCTCCGTCAGAGGCGCTGCTTTATCCAGCTGTTTCAGCGCTTCCAGTGCCAGTTTCAGTTCCAGTGCCAAAGGCGTGATCAGGCCTTGCCGCAACCAATGCAGCACCGCTCTCAGTTGCTGCTCAGCCCGTTGCGGTGGATAGGGAGGCAGGCATAACTCGCCCTGCCGCGATAACAAATACAGACTGCACTGCACACCACTGGCGGAACAAAGCAGCTGCAACAGATAGCCCGGAATAGCCGCCCGCACATTCAGCTCAGCTTTGGCATAGAGCCCAACAGGCACCAGCTGCACCAGGGCCAGCCCTGTCGCGCCACGGCGCAGACCAGACAACAGATGCCGGACACTGCCATCCGGGCTTTGAAACTCCAGCTCGCTCAGGTCTTGCAGCTCCGGGTACAGGCGGCAAAGCTCCATCAGACGAATGGCCAGCTCCGGCAGGCCCTGGCTTAAATCCTGCTGCGCCAACGAGGCCGCAGCACCAACACCCAGCAGGCCCTGACGGCTGAACTTGTCCAGACATTGACGGCAAGCCTGCTGCCAGTCCTGCTGTTGTTCGATACTGATGCGCAGTTCCGTCAGCAGTTGTTGCTGGAGCTGGTAACGCTGCAACGGCTGCAACACAAACTCTTCATCATCCAGGCTGGCCAGATGCTCACTGTCCAAATCCAGCTTCAGGCGCTGACGGAAAAAGAACTTCACCGGAGCACGTAAAAAATCGCTCAGCTGCGGGAGTCCCCATTCCGCCGCTTCTGACAAGGGCAAAGGGGCTGCGGGTAGCGACTGCAGAGGGGCGGACTGATGCAAACTCTGCCATTCATGACGGTAACTGAACAGCCCGCCTTCCTCCGCCAGATAGCGGCTGCTGTAACTATGCAGCGGATGCTCAAAGGTGATGCCCTGCAGCAGAGGCTGTTCAGCCGGATCGTCCACGCCGGCCAGCTGCCAGCCGTTTTGCAGATGGTCGCGCAGCTGCATCACCAGGACCGAAGGCGGTTTGCTGGCATTATCCAGCACATTCTGGCCAACCCAGCTGATATACAGCTGGCTGCGGGCCGACAACAGGGCTTCGAGCAGTAAATAGCGATCATCGTCCCGTCTGGAGCGGTCGCCAGCCCGGTAATCCCGCGCCAATAAATCAAAGTCCGCACGCGGCTGCCGCCTTGGATAATCGCCATCGTTCATGCCCAACAGAGCAATGATTTCAAACGGAATAGCCCGCATGGGCAACAAGGTGGCAAAATTCACCCGCCCGGTAATAAAACGTTGCTGCAACCCCGGCCCCTGCAGTTCGTCCAGCCAGGCCTGCCGGGCGACCTGCAGCGGCAGCGCCACCTCACATTGTGCCAGCTCTGCGTTGTGTTGCCACTGCATCAGCGCCTGTTGCAATTGCTGCAGTTCCTGCTCTGTGTCGAGGTCAGTCGGACTGAAGAACTGCTGCAATAACGAGCTAAACAACTGCACCCACTGAGCCACAGTGCGGTGCTGCCGCAATTGCTGCCAGCACAGTTCAAGTGCGTCAAAGAGTTCACACACAGGCCCAAGCTCTGCAGCCTCCAGACCCGCACTGTCAGTAAAGGGCATAATGCCCTGCCAGCTGTCGCCGTTACTGACGTATCCGAGCAACATCCGCTTCAGGCCATACCACCAGCTGTGTTCCGTAAAGGCCGGGGTCAACCCCAGCTCTGCTCTGTGGGCTTCATTCAGGCCCCAGCGCACACCGGCCTGCTCCAACCAGACCTTTAAGGTCGGCAGGCTGGTGGCTGCCAAACCAAAGCGTTGCTGCACCGTGGATAAATCCAGCAGATCAAAAACAGAACTGGCACTGAGCCGCTGCTGCTCCGGATAGAGTAACAGCTGCAACGCCTGACGCAGTGGTTGTTGGGCCGCACCTGCCTGATCCGAAATACTGAAAGGGATGTAGCGATTATCCGACGCCGGCACCCGGCCAAAAACGGCCTGAATAAAAGGGGCGTACACCTGAATATCCGGCACCATCACCATCACATCACGGGGTTTGAGTGTTGGATGTTCGGCAAAACGCTGCAATAACTGGTCATGCAGGATTTCCACTTCCCGAAGCGCACTGTGCGCCGAATGGAACTCGATTGTCCTTGCCTGCGCCAGTGTTAAGGCGGGCCACTGCGTCTTGGTTTCCTGCGGCGAGCGTAAATTCAGAATGTCACTTTGCAACTGACCAAGTAAGTGACTGACATCAGGTTCAACAAACAAATCCACCCGCTGCTGGTTAAATAAATGCCGGTGCGCGGCGGTCTCGTCAAACTGGTCCAGCAGCCGGATATAGTCCCGGCCCTGCTTGCCCCAGCTGGCCAGCAAAGGCTGGGTTTGCATGGCCCCAAGTTCAGCCGGTAAGGCGGCGAAGTCCAGTTTCTGCTGCTGACGGTGCCGCGCCACCCGCACCCGATCTTTTTCGGCGATGGCGTCGGCCCAATACAACTGACACGGGTTGAGTACAGCCAGCAGTACCTGGCAAAAAGGTGCAATAGCCGACAGCAGTTCCAGGCTTTGTTGTGGTAAGGAGGAAATACCAAAGACAATCACCCGACGCGGCAAAAAGGCCGGCCTTTGGGTCCATTGGCGGGCGCGTTGCAGAAACTGCTGATGCAGCACAGCACGGCTGTGCTGCTGCTCCTGGGCCGGCAGGCTGTGCATCAGGGCCTGCCACAGCCTGGCCTGCCACAGCTCGCTGTCTGGCATAGGGGTGATCGAGCCATCACTCTGGCGCAGCACCGCATGACCCGCTGCCCAGTCGTTCAGCCAGTCCGCTCTGTACACCTGGTACTGGTCAAATAAGTCGGCCAGCGTATGACTTAAGCCAGCCAGCACTTCAGGGTCCTGCCAGTTAAGCTGATTCAGCTCTCCCAGAGGCTGCTCTGCCAATAACAGGGGGAGCAGCTGGTACAGGCGCCAGCGCAAAGCGCCTTTGTCAAAGACCGATTGTTGACTCAGCGCGAACTCAGGTAGCGCCTGTTGATACATATGCCAGACAAATCGACCTGGCAGTTGCATCTGGACAGCAGCAGCAATACCGAGACCGCCGCCCAGCGCATCGGAATCAGGGTCAGCCGCCAGCGCCAGCTTCAGCCACTGGGCAATGCCATTGCTTTGCACCAGCACTTGTTCCAGTTCAAGCGGCTGCAGCGGGTACGCTTTGCAAAACTGCACCACCAGAGCGCGCAGCTGCTCCAGCTGATTGGAATGCACCACCAGAAAACCAGGCTCAATAGAAGGGCGCGACATTGTCATCAGTACAACCAACTGTCCTTGTAATGAGGTTATTCTGCCACACAGACCTGATTGCGGCCATTGGCTTTGGCCTGATAAAGCGCTTTATCCGCTCTGCTGATCAGGCTGGTCAGGCTCTCGCCGGGCAGCAGCATCGCCAGGCCCATGCTGACCCGTACCTGCAAATCAGCGTCTATCATGCCAAACTGCAGCGCCTGAACCGCAAGGCGCAGCCGGTCAGCAGTCGCTACCGCATCCGCCAGCCCGGTATCTGGAAACAACAGTAAAAACTCTTCTCCGCCAGTGCGGCCCAACCCATCTTCCTTACGCAGCAACTGCTGACAGCTTTGTGCCACCTGTTGCAGCACCCAGTCGCCACTGTCATGACCGTAGCGGTCATTGACTTGTTTAAAGTGATCAATGTCCAGCAGGCAAACTGCCAGAGCGCTGTGATTCTGTTCTGCCTGTAACCGCAGGCTTTCAGCAAGCTGCAGGATCCGGCGGCGGTTGGCCACCTGAGTCAGCTCATCCGTCATTGCCAGATGATGCAAACGACGGTTGCGTTTCGCCTGATTGACCAGCAACCAGACCAGCAGGGCAAAGCACAGCACCAGCGTGCCAAGCGCCGCATATTGCCAACGCTGAGCCTGTTGCAACGCTTCCACCTGCTGCTGACTGAGGTTACGCTCGCGTTTTAATTGGTCGCTCTGAACCTGCTGGCGCTCAGTATCAAACTGATACCGCAGCAAATCGGCTTGCTGCTGCTGAGCTGCCTGGGTCAGCCTGGTACGCAGCTGCAATACCTGCTGCACATCTTCCAGCGCCTGCTGATACAGACCCAGTTGCTGGTAGACGGCCGCTCTGGCCTGATACAACAGCACCAGATGCCGGGCACTGTGGTCCAGTTTCATCAGTGCTTCGGAGTCGGCAAAACTTTTTAGCGCCGTCTCTGGCTGCCCCAGTGCATGCTGGGTCTGCCCCAGATACAGTTTCAGCAAGGCGCGGTAAATAGTGGTATTGACGGCACTGCCTTCAGACGCGGCCTGCAGCTGTTTGTCGGTTTGCAGCCCTAAGGCCAAAGCTTGTTGGAAGTGCCCTGTTTCATACAGCATCCAGGTCAGATTAACGTTGGTGTACTGCACCCAGAGTGGCTCTTTCAGTTGCTGATAAATCACCCTGGACGCTTCGAACAGCGCCCTGGCTTGCGCAAAACGTTTCAGCTCGGCCAGCGAATAGGCTTTTTCATGCATCAGAAAGGCAATACGGAATTGGTCAGCGCTGGGAACATAGTCGCGTTCGGCCTGCTCCAGATAAGCAATAGCCTGCTGATAATCTCCCATCCGGCGATAGGTCGTCGCGATGTATTCAATGCAATAGCCCTGCCAGTAGCGATACCCCAAGGCAGAAAACAGCGCACTGGCTTCAAACAACTGCTGCAGCGACAGTGCATATTCCCCACGAAAGGAATGCAAATCTGCCGTCGTCAACAACGCCTGCGCCAACACATAAGGATCCTTGCCCTCCCGTGCCACCTTCAGCGCCGCCAGCGCGGATTCATCCGCTTTACGGGCCTCCCCCAGCAGGTGGTAGAGTTCGGTCTGGCACTGCAGATACTGACTTTGCTGATCGGGCTGTTCACTGGCCGCCACCCAGGCCTGCACCACTGTCAGACCTTGCGCCGCGTCGTCCTGCCAACGGCTGGCACAGCTGAGCCGTTGATACACCTCTTGCCGGACCGGGTCATTGGCTGGCAACAAGGCATGCAGTTCAGCAAATAAGGCGCGTTGCTCCGACAGATGCAGAGCGTAACGTTTGCCAGAACGGATTTGCCCGGCCAGTTCGTCAAATGCCTGCGGAGTGGCAAAAACAGGCCCTGCAACAACGTAACTCACTGCACAGCAGAGTACAGACCAACACCGCATACACCGGCCACTTCTGTCAGAATGGAATGGATCTGTTATAGCAAATATCTGAAAAAATTAAAAAACTTTTGGCCTCCATCGAGGCCATAGCCGACACGGCTCCAAAGTCAGGGCAGCACTTTTTTAAAGGGTTTAACGACAGAGCGCTGATAAACACCAGCCGCCAGATAAGGATCCGAAGCAGCCCAGGCCTGAGCCGCCTCCAGACTGTCAAACTGAGCCACAACCAGAGAGCCGGTAAAACCAGCCTCACCGGGCTCTTCACTATCGATGGCAGGCAAAGGCCCGGCCAGCAATAACAAGCCGTGAGCACTTAATTCACGCAACCGCGCCAAATGCTGCTCACGGACAGCTTTGCGCTTCTCCAGGCTGTCCGGCACATCTTCCGAACAAATCATATACCACATAGCTGCTCTCCTTTAACTGAAGGGCGCAGTCTAGCCGAAAACTGCTGTTTGCGGCCATTGTAAAAGTCCACCATTTGCTGCATCACCTGGTGATCATAAGGTTGCAGGTTGCTTAAAATCATCCGTTTTTCGCCACGGCCCACACGCTCGCCTGCCGCTTTCAACTCAAAACCGAGAATAGCCAGACCACGTTTGCCTTCCACCTGTAACTGGCAATCCGCCAATTGCAGTGTCGGTGCTTCGGAACCAAAACGGTCAAACTGCAAAGACATCCTTTCGTAAATCACCAAAGGGCGCTGCGGATTGATCATCACCTGATGCTGTTGCATTAAAGGCTGCAGAATATGTGGAAAGTTCTGGCCGGAAAAACGCACATAGTCTTGCACCAGTGCTTCGATATAAGCAGCATCATGACACAACGCGCCTTGCTGGCGCAGGATCAGATAATTTTTATCGGCGCTGTCTTTCAGTAACCACTGGTCGTCCTGAGCCACTGAACGCAACGCAACATCGGCGCTGACCATACCGGCAAAGCTGCATTCCAGCTGAGCCGCCAAGCCATGCTGAGCCACCATATGGGCAAACAGTAAATCGCCCGGAACACAGAATCTTTTGCTGTCGGCATCATGAATGGGATTAAAATCTGTTGCCACTTCTTTGGCAAAACGGCAGGCCTGTTCGCGGCTGAACTGCACCGTTTCGCCCTGACGGTTGATAAACTGCTGTAAAAACATCGGGCTCTTCTCACTGATCATAACGGCAGCAGTGTACTCCAGTCTCGCCGCTGAATTGGTCCAGCCAGTGGTTGATCTTGTGACTCAGCTTGGGTCTAATAGCGCCGGATTTTTCAGCGGAGCTTGTCATGCCACACAGTCACCTTCCTCATTCAGCCCGGTTTCAGTCTTTGGATGAGCTGACATTGCATGAACTGCAACAAAAGTTGGAGCAGATGCAACAATTTCTGCAACAACTTTCAACGCAACCTGAGCTGGTCATGGCCGCCAGGCCAGGCGATGTGGTGCAGTCGCATACTGCCGACCCTTTGGTGCAACAGGCAAAACAAGGCGATGCGGCAGCGCAGTACCAGTTAGCTTTGTCCTACTTAAAAGGCCAGGAACGGCCTCTGTCGCTTTGCCATGCCACCTGCTGGTTTCAGCTGGCGGCGTTGCAGCGGCATCCGGATGCGCAGCGAGCTTTGG
The DNA here is from genome assembly GCF_037442345.1 of Rheinheimera sp. GTDB lineage: Bacteria > Pseudomonadota > Gammaproteobacteria > Enterobacterales > Alteromonadaceae > Pararheinheimera. The sequence goes on from NZ_JBBIQL010000034.1 coordinate 36,185, forward strand.
CAGCGCTGCAGGCCAGGCTGACCACACGACAATGGCAACAGGCGCAATATCTGGCGGCTGAACGGCTGGAGCAGCAAACAAAATAACTGAAAAAAGAGCTTGCTTTTTAAACAACGCAAAACTACTGTATATACATACACTGTATAAATGAACAGTTTTAGGGTTACTACTATGTTGAATTCAGGTTCCGCTCATTCCTTCACCCCAGCTTTTGTCCGTCGTAGCAAAAGCCCGTTGTATTATCGCAAGTTACAGCTGGATGCTGACCAGTCTGCTTTGGCTGAGCTGGTATTTATTCTGCGCCAGCATCAGCACCAGAGTGGGTGGGTATTGTTGGTGGCCCCCAACCAACTGCCTGATAAAAGCCGGTTAGCCGCCTGTGGTGTCGACTTGTCCCGCTTGTTATTGATCCAGCAAAAGCAAATCAGCAATACCGACACAGTGCTGACACATGCCTTAGCCAGCAGCACTTGTGCCGCTGTAGTCGTATGGCAGGATCAGTTCAGCGAACAATCGCTGCATCGCTATCAGGACCTGGCAGAGTTGCACCAGACTTGTTTTTACCAGTTAAGCAGCCTGGATGATGCGACCGAGTTGCAGCCAAGGACACATTAATCGGCGGCTCTGAGACGGGCCGCTGGTGGGAATGCAGTTGTTGTTTTACACTCTGCGTTTTTTTGGAGCCAGCGTATGACAAGCCTCCCATCAGCTCAAACAGAAGGGCCTGTGCCCTGCCCCTGTGGTTCAGGTCAGCTATATGCGTCCTGTTGCGAACCGCTGATCCTGAACCAGACAACGGCATCCAGTGCAGAACAACTGATGCGTTCGCGCTACAGCGCCTATTGCACAAAACACTACCTTTATATACAGCAAAGCTACGTGCCCGATTTGCAGGCCAGCCATCCGGTTCAGGCTTTGGCTGAGTTTGGTGATGCGGTTTGTTTTATTGGTCTTGAGATCAAAGCCAGTTCCGCAACCCAGGTGCATTTTATTGCCCGTTATATTCAGCAGGACAGACTGGAGCAGCTGGAAGAGCGATCGTCATTTGAGCAGATTGAAGGACGCTGGTACTACAGAGATGGTCAGTTAACCCCCCACCCGGCCCGAAAAATTGGCCGTAATGATACTTGTCCCTGTGGCAGTGGCTTAAAGTTTAAGAAATGTGAGCATCAGGCTGCCAGCTCCTGAGCATGCAACTGCTGCAGTATGTCATAGAGCCCTGTGGCATCCGCTTCAGGTTTAGCCCCCCCTGCGTGTTGCTGCAAATGGTGCAGGCAATGAAATGGCAGGTTGTGTTTCACCTCGTCGGCCAGTTTTTTTGCATCATGCTGCAGCACCCATGGCAGGGGTTGCAACAATTGCTGTAACTGACAACTGACCTGCCCCCCCTGATGCAATGCATCGGCCGTAAGGTCAAGACGCTGCTCATCGCCGTCAAGCCAGCCATAGTCCCGGCTTTGCTGTAAACCAAACTGCTGGTACAAATCAGCCTGTACAGGCGCGTCACCTGATTCCGGAATGTAAAACTGGCCAAAGTCGCGAACATCCGGTGAGTGCATAGCCAGTACCAGCGCAAAATCAGACAAACGCTGATGCAGCACGGCTTTGTTCAGGCTTTGTCCTGTTTGCCACTCATTAATTATCATGGAGAATCGTGTCTTTGTTGCTCTGTTGTTTGCTTTATCGGCAGTCAGTAAAAAAAGTGAAGTAAAATTCTTTACATCAAAGCCCGTTTTGGTAAGATGCGTCGCACTCGTGGAGGGGTTCCCGAGTGGCCAAAGGGATCAGACTGTAAATCTGCCG
>NZ_JBBIQL010000035.1:0-36495 GCF_037442345.1 Rheinheimera sp.
GTGTACGCCGGAGAACTCTAATCAGGAATGCACCGATTTTAAGGGATGTTTACAGGTGGTCAGGCTCTGCCCTGTTGCTGCAATGCAAAGGCTGTTTTTCGGGTTGTAGTGCGGCTGGCTCGCCTTGTCGAATCTCTGTATCTCCTGCTGGGACTGCGCATTATGGTAAAGCCTGGCACCAGCAGGCAGTTTGGCTTGCCATAACAACAGAATAAAAGAACAACAGACAGGGGTTAGATAATGCATAAACGTAACGCACTCTCGCTTGCGGTGGCGATGGCATGCGCTTTTTCTGCAATGGCGCAGCAGTCCGATGTCAGCAACAACACAGTCTCTGCCACAGCGCAGGCGTCTGAAAACGAAACTGCACTGGAAGTTATTTCCGTTACTGCGACCAAACGCAAAACCAAGCTGATGGAAACGCCGGTGGCCATTTCTGCGCTGAGCGACACCCAGCTGCAGCAACATGGTGTCAATAATGTGGTGGACATTGCCGATCTGGTGCCGGGGCTGGATATTGCCGTGTCTTCCGAGCAGGCGGCTCCGGTTATTACCATGCGTGGTATCCGTTCCACCAATATCACCGAACTGGGTGACCCAGCTGTGGGTGTGCACCTGGACGGTATTTATTCACCCCGGATGCAAGGTGCGCTGGCACTGATGTACGACGTGGAGCGGGTAGAAGCATTGCGTGGTCCACAAGGGACTTTGTTTGGCCGTAACTCAACAGTGGGCAGCATTAACGTACTGACGGCCAAGCCTGAGATTGGCAACAGCTTTGGTAACCTCTCTACGGAGCTGGGCCGCTTTAATGGTCGAAGTGCAGGGGGCATGTTTAACCTGGCGGTGACAGACGATTTTGCCGTGCGTTTTTCCGGCAAAGCATTAAAGCGGGATTCTTATGTTGAAGGCTACTGGGACCCGAACCAATACGACACCCGTTATTTGCCAGCTGGGGTGCTGGACGCTGAAGTGATTTCAGACAACTCCTATCAGGGCATTGGGCAAACCTTAACCCAACGCGAAAACTGGTGGATAGATGCGGCAGGCACAGATCCGGAAGCACAAAAGGTGCGGGCTTTAACGGCGGCCGATAAAAGCGATTTCTATAACAATGCCAATGAGCATTCGTTCCGCGTCAGCACTTTATGGGAACCTGCGGCAGGCCGTTTCTCCAACCATACGGTGTTCCAGTACTACAAAAACGACAGTGCCGGCTCTACCGACATGGTCAACTGTGAAAAGTTACGGGGCCGACCCTCAGAATTTGGCGGCGACTGCAGCAGCTTTTTACCCAGCGACAACACCTATCAGGCCGTGGTGAATGTGCCGGGTAAACTGGAGCTGGACATCACTTACCTGCGCAACACCTTAAACTATGAACTGACCGACGAGCTGGATCTGGTCTGGTTGGCAGGCTATGAAGACATGAAGCGCCAATCGGCTCAGGATATTGAAACTGGACTGGATGTCTGGGACGGCGCTATGTTTTTCCTCGATGGCACAGGCGCACGTTCTTACTCGACGGAGCTGCAACTGCAGTCGGATGAACTGGGGGATTTAGTCTGGATAGCGGGTGTAAACCTGTTCCATGAAAAAACCACTACTGTGGGTTATTACGACAACCCTATGGATGATAAAGCCTTTTGGGATCAACCCGACCGTTCTACCGACGCCCTGGCTGCATTTGGTCAAGCCACTTACAACCTGAGCCCTGAACTGCACCTGACCTTGGGTTACCGTTTCAGTGACGAAACCAAAGAAGACGTGGGGGGCCGCACTCTGCGTTGTTCCAATGCCGATGGGTGTGCGCCGGGCTGGTATAACCGCACTGTGTTGTCCGAATTACCGACCACAGCCTTTGAAGACCCGTCCATTTACAAATCCTCTTTTGCCAATGACAACAAAGGCAGCTGGCGTAACCACGATTTCCGCTTAGGGCTGGATTACGACTTAAGCGCAAACACCATGCTGTATGGCTATGTGGCCTCAGGCTTTAAAGCCGGTGGTATAGGTGACGTGTTTGAAGTGGTGAATGACAGAACAGGTCAGGTCCAACGCATTGAAACCCAGTTTGATCCTGAACAGGTAGTGACCTATGAGCTGGGTACAAAAACCAGCCTGTTAGAGAACTCGCTGAACTTGCAGGCGGTGCTTTTCTATACCGACTACACCGACATGCAATACGCCTCTGTGGGTTCTGTTGGCAACGTTGAACGGCTGGCTCCGGTGGAAAACCCGGATGGCAGCCCTGTGCTGGATGAAAACGGTCAGCCTGTGTTGGATTACCGCAATATGCCAGTGGTCGCCTACTACACGCAGAACGTTCCGGGTTCGACCATCAAAGGGGTGGAGCTGGAATTTGACTGGAAACCTTATCCGGCTGGCCGTATCAACGGTTATGTCACCTGGACTGACGCCCGGGTGACCGAAGATTGGATCACCAAATGGGATTACGACCCAGAGTACCTGTTTGGCCTGACGTATGAAGAGTCGATCGACCCGGAAAACAGCGTGCTGACCACTAACCTTAAAGGCAATCAGCTGGCGATGGTGCCGAAATACACGGCCAACATCAGTTACACCCACAGCTTTGACCTGGGCAGCTATGGTTACATCCACGGCTGGTTTAACCTGAGCTGGAAAGATAAATCCTACAACACCATCTGGAACGTTGACCGTCATTTAGACGATATGAATTTCGCGGTGCCGGATGAAGCCGTGCGTTATATTGATGATCGCAGAGACGCTTACACCTCTGCCAATGCGTCACTGAAGTACGAGCCGGTCAGCCAGGCCTGGTTTGCTGAAGCCTTTATCAGCAATGCCACCAACGAAATAGTCCAGCAATGGAGTAACACAGGCAAAGGTTTCCCCAAAGGCAGCTTCGGCATGCCGCGTTACTACGGGGTGCGCGCTGGCTTTAATTTCTAAGGCGCACGGACCAGACAGAAACCGCTCTCCTATTGGTGAGCGGTTTGTTTTTTTATCAGGTGCGGCCAGCCGGCGTTTGGCTGGCAAAGGTAATGAGGTTTTTATGCCGAAGAATAAACAAGTCACAACCAGCAAGGGCAACACGTTACGGGCTTTGCTGTGTGCAACGCTTGCTGTCAGCAGCCATGCACTGGCCAGTGAACAACAGCAAGGCGCTGACCAAACGATACAAAAAGGGCCGGTTGAGTGGCCTTATGTCAACACGGGTCTGCCGTCAGACCCGCAACTGGAGCAGTTGCTGGATCAAATACTGGCCCGTATGACTTTAGGGCAAAAAGTGGCGCAGATGATCCAGCCGGAAATTGGCTATTTGTCGGTGGCACAAATGCGTAAATACGGCTTTGGTTCTTACCTGAACGGCGGCAATACCGCGCCTTATGGTAAAAAACGCGCTTCGGCTGAGCTGTGGCTGAAATACGCTGACGAAATGTATCAAGCTTCGGTCGATGCCAGTCAGGACGGCAGCCGTATCCCAACTATTTGGGGCACAGACGCTATGCATGGTCATAGCAATGTCTATGGCGCTACGTTGTTTCCACACAATATTGGTCTGGGCGCAGCCAACGACCCTGAACTGATTCACCGCATAGGAGTGGCCACCGCCAAAGAAGTGGCCGCTACCGGCATTGAATGGAGCTTTGCCCCCACTGTGGCTGTGGTACGGGATGACCGCTGGGGCCGCACTTATGAGAGTTATTCTGAAGACCCGGCCATCGTCAAAGCCTATGCAGGCCAAATGGTGTCGGGTTTACAGGGCACTTTGGGCAAAGACTTTCTGCAAGGTTATGGCCGTATCGCCACAGCGAAACACTTTGTGGGGGATGGTGGCACTGAAAAAGGCATAGACCGTGGCGACACCCTGATTGACGAACAAGGCCTGCGGGATATTCATGCGGCAGGTTATATGACCGCAATTCAGGCTGGGGTGCAGTCGGTGATGGCGTCTTTTAACAGTTGGAATGGTGTGCGTTTGCATGGGCACAAGTACTTACTGACGGACGTGCTGAAAAACCAAATGGGCTTTGATGGCTTTGTGGTCAGTGACTGGAATGCCCATAAATTTGTGGAGGGTTGCGATCTGGAGCAATGCGCTGCTGCGATCAATGCCGGTGTGGATGTGCTGATGGTGCCAGAGCATTTTGAAGCGTTTTATCACAACACCATTCGCCAGGTCGAACAGGGGCTGATCCCTCAGTCGCGTATTGACGACGCGGTGCGGCGTTTTTTACGGGCGAAAATTCGCTGGGGCCTGTTGCAGCGCGGCAAACCCTCTGAACGGCCGGAATCACTGCAGCAGTTCAACAGTGAAGCACATAAGTTGCTGGCACGGGAAGCTGTGCGTAAGTCATTGGTGCTGCTAAAGAATAACCAGAATATTTTACCTTTGTCTGCAAAGAGCCGGGTGCTGGTGGCCGGTGACGGGGCCGACGCTATTGCCAAACAGGCAGGGGGCTGGAGTGTGTCCTGGCAGGGCACCGACAATACAAACGACGACTTCCCGAACGCCACCTCAATTTATCAAGGCATCCGTCAGCAGGTTGAGGCGAGCGGCGGACAGGTGGAACTGGCGGTGGATGGGCGTTACCGCAACAAGCCTGATGTTGCCGTTGTGGTGATTGGGGAAAACCCTTATGCCGAGTGGTTTGGCGACATTCAGCAACTGGAATACCAGCATGGCAACAAGCAAGATTTAGCCTTGCTTAAACAGTTAAAGCAGCAGGGCATTCCGGTCGTGACGGTGTTTTTAACAGGCCGGCCACTCTGGACCAATAAAGAGATCAACGCATCCGATGCCTTTGTTGTGGCCTGGTTGCCGGGGTCTGAAGGGCAAGGTGTTGCTGATGTGCTGCTGGCCGATAAAGAGGGCAAAGCCCGCTATGATTTTCAGGGCAAACTGAGCTTCTCCTGGCCTCGCTACGATCACCAGTTTGTATTAAACAAAGGTGACAAGGACTACGACCCCCTGTTTGCCTATGGTTATGGCCTGACCTATGCGGATCAGACGCAACTGGGCGTGTTTTCTGAAAAGTCGACAGCGCAGGTTTCCGACAGCGGGCACGATGGCGTTGAACCTCTGCTGTTACGTAATCTGGCGCCCGGCATGGCCTGGCTGTTAACCGACAGCAGCTCTGCGCATTCGTCAGCGGCGACCGGTCTGATCACCACGCCCTTTGGTGTCAGTGCCGATGGTCAAAGCCTGGTCATGCAGTCTGTGAACTTATCCTTTCAGGAAGATGGCCGGCAGTTCCGTTGGAATAGCACTGATGATGCGTCTGTCCGCCTGCGTTATGTCCAATCTGCAAACAGCGTTCATTCGGGCGCGAAGTACCTGCGTTTTAGCCTGCGTTTTGACCAGCAAGTGCCGGCCACCCTTCAGCTTGGCGCTTTGTGTGATGTGCAAGGACAGTGCCTGCGGCAGCTTTCGTTGGCAGAGCCTCTTGCCCACTTCAAACCCGGCCTGTGGCATACTGTCGAGCTTGCATTGGGCTGTGCCGGGCAAAAAAACCTGGCCAGCGGGCTGAAAGATGCGTTGGTGCTCCGCTCGAAAGGGCAACATAGCCTGGCGCTCGCCGATATTGTGCTACTGACCCAGAACGCTGAGCCACAGGCTGAAACTCAGAGTTTGCGGCTGGAATGCGGGGCGGAGCTGGCAAAGTAACCATCAGAATTAAACCAGGTCGTCGGGCTTTTCTCTGCTGAAGCCGGCGGCGTGGTTGAGCAGGCTGGATTGGAAAGGTGTTACAAACTCTGAGTCGACAACAATTGTTCTGGCTGTGTCAGATGGGTGGTTGGGTGGTGTATGCACTGCTGACCGAACTGATGATTAAAATTCCCAGCCAGGAGCCCTGGCAGGTGGCTTTGCCTCATCTGCTGCTCGATAGCTGTTTTGGTTTTGGCTTAACCTTATTGTTGCGTGCCTGGTACCGACGGATCAGCGTGCAACAGACCCGTTTAAAAGTGCTGTGGCATTTGCTGGTGATCCTGGTGGGTTGTCTGGTGTGGACCCAGTGGAAATGGCTGACCTTACAGTGGCTTTATGGCCAGGTCTGGCAACAAATGACCTGGTTCGACTTTGGCACCTGGAATTCGGCGTCGTTAACCATTTTGTTGACCTGGACTGCGCTGTATTACGCGTCCAAAGCCACCTTCGAAACCATGGAACAGCGGCAAAAAGCTGCAGAAGCCATGGACCTTGCCAAAGAAGCGCAGCTGAAAATGCTGCGTTACCAGCTGAACCCGCATTTTATGTTTAACAGCATTAATGCCATTTGTACCTTGATTCTGAAGCAAGATAACCTGCATGCCGTGAGCATGCTGGAGAAACTGTGTGAGTTGTTGCGTTATAGCCTGTACACCGATCCGCTGGCCAAAGTGACAGTGGCGGAGGAGATCCGGATTTTACAAACCTATTTTGCAGTGGAGCAGTGCCGGTTTCGCGACAAACTGGCGGTGACAGTGGATGCTGCAGATGACGTCAGGCATCTGTTAATGCCATCGCTGCTGTTGCAGCCGTTGGCAGAGAATGCGCTTAAACATGGCATGTTGCATATGCAGCCGCAATACAGTGTGAGTGTCAGTTTCAGCCGGGAAAATCACTACCTGCTTATTGCCATGTTGGACAATGGCTGCGGTTTTACGCATCGCCCGGACACAGGGTCAACAGGCATTGGTCTGCATAACTGCGAAGAACGGCTGGCGCTGATTTACCCCGGACAAAGCCTGTTTGAGTTTGGCAACAGGCCCGAGCAGGGGGCCTGGATCCATATCCGTATTCCGATTGAGCCTTCCGATGCTGCTCTGCAGGAGGCCGGATGACAGTACTTCGAACCCTGATTGTGGATGATGAACCTGCCGCTATTGAAGGGCTGCGCTTGCGTCTGCAGGGCTTTACTGAGATTGAGCTGGTGGGTGAAGCCAGCAGTGTGGAACAGGCCTTGTTGTTGATTGAGCAACTGCTGCCTGAGCTGATTTTTCTTGATATCGAAATGCCCGGACAAAGTGGGTTTGATTTAGTCCGGCAGCTGCACTATGGGCCGGCCATAGTGTTTGTTACTGCATTTCATCAGCATGCGGTGCAGGCGTTTGAAGTGCGGGCGCTGGATTATCTGCTTAAACCTGTGACACAGGAGCGGCTGGCCGACGCCATTGAGCGGGTGCGAGGGCTGGCGGGGGCCGACCACAAGGCCAGGTTAAGCCTTGCTGCAGCACCTGTGGCCGGCGAAGCGGTTGAACCGGCGGAATCGGCTTTTTATAAGGGGGAGCGGCAAAAACTGGTGATCCAGGATGGCCGCAACCCAATTCAGCTGATCCCATTTCAGGATATCCTCTGGATTGATGCGGCCGGGGACTATATGTGTGTGCATACCCCGCAGGAAACTCATGTCATGAGGGCCCGGCTCAAAAGCCTGATTCAGGAACGTCTGCCGGACTGTTTTGTGCAAATCCACAAATCCACAGTGGTGAACCTGAACTACATCGACCGGCTTGAGCCGCTGAATAACACCGAATTCCGGCTGTTTCTGAACACGGGGAAAGAGTTAAAAGTCAGCCGGACTTATGCCAAAGAACTTAAACAACGTTTGATTGGTTAGGGGCCAAAGCGATCGGCTTCGCATTGGCCCTGGCTGGCGCTACTCCATGTCCTCCAGCTCTTTGCCTTTGGTTTCGTGCACCATTTTCAGCACAAACACCACAGAAAGCAGCGCTCCCAACGCATAAAGGCCATAAGCCCCAGCCAGCCCAATGCCGGTCAGCAGCAGTGGAAAGGTCATGGTGATCAGGAAATTACACAGCCATTGTGCCAGGCCACTGACCGCAAGGCCGACGCCACGGATTTGGTTTGGGAACATTTCGCCCAGCATTACCCACATGACCGGGCCCCAGGACAGGTTAAAGAAAAACACATAGGCATTGGCGCTGACCAGTGCCAGCGTGCCGTGTTCGCCGAGCAACAGGTTGCCGTTGTCGTCTTGCGCCGCGTTGGCAAAGGCATACACCAACAGCACCAGCGTGATAAACATGCCGGCTGAGCCCCAGAGCAGCAGTGGTTTACGGCCAATTTTGTCAATGACCAAAAGCGTCAGCACACAGGCCAGAATACTGATGGCGCCGCTGATCACATTAATTAAAAGTGCGTCGGCTTCGGAAAAACCCACGGCCTGCCACAGCACGGCACCGTAATAAAACACCACATTAATGCCGACCAGCTGCTGAAAGGTGGCCAGGCCCAACCCCACCCAAACCAAAGTGCGCAGTTTGCCGGTGGCCGGGTCACGTAAATCACTTAAGCGGGGCTGATGGTTGGCTTGCAGTGATTGCTGAATTTCTGCCAGTTTTTTCTGGGCTGAGGGCTCACCAAACAGTTTGGTCAGCACCAGTTCGCCGTCAGTCTGGCGGCCTTTCAGTACTAAATAACGCGGACTTTCCGGAATAAACAGCAGCATCAGTAAAAACAGCGCGGCAGGGAACAGCTCAATCCAGAACATCCAGCGCCAGGCAGCGAAGTTCCACCACAGGGTTTCGGTGGATGCCCCTGCGTAATTGGCCAGCAGGTAATTGCTGACAAAAGCCATAAACAGGCCAAAAATGATAGCGATTTGCTGCAAACTGCTGAGCATGCCGCGATAGCGAGCCGGTGCCACTTCTGAAATATAGGCCGGGGAAATCACCGAGGCCGCGCCAACGGCCAGGCCGCCGAGAATACGGTAAATGACAAACTCCAGCGAACCGTTGGCGATGCCGGAACCCCAGGCGCTGACAATAAACAGCAGCGCGGCCCAGAGCAAAATACTTCTGCGGCCATAACGGTCTGCCAGCCGGCCGGCAAAATAAGCGCCAGCCGCACATCCGAGCAACATACTGGCGACATTAAAGCCGGTGCCGACACTCTGGGACTGAAAGGCCTGCTGCAGGCCGTCCACAGTGCCGTTAATTACCCCACTGTCAAAGCCAAACAAAAAGCCGCCTATAGTGGCGACCAGGCTGATAAATAAAATAAAGCCGCTGTTTTCGGCAGGCGGACTGTTGGCGCTGTCAATGGCGGCAGTCTGTTGTGTTGCGGTTTGCACCTGAACTCTCCCCTTGTTGTGATTCGGGCTGCCTGTTGTGATTGTTTTTAAAAACCTCTGCAACCCGCCTGCCAGCATAGGGCTTCTGCCACAGCTGCACAGCAGGGCTGCGAAAAAAGATAAACCTATAAAAACATTCCATTAAAGGACTGGCTTTGGGGGCAGGCTAAGGTAAGGCAGTCGCTTTGGCGGCTCTGACAACAATCAGACCGGATGCACCGGTTTGGGCGTGCGACAAGGAACCCATTGCTATGCGTAAAACCATGATCACCACAGTGTCTGCCGCGCTGCTAAGTTGTGGCGCTCAGGCGGCCGACAGTGCCGCCATCCCACCGCTTTACAAAGATGCCAGAGCACCTGTGACGGAGCGGGTGGAGGATTTATTGGGCCGGATGACGCTGGATGAAAAACTGGCTCAGCTGCAAAGCGTCTGGCACCAACGCCGTCAGATGGAAAGCAGCGGGATGCAGTTTTTGCCTGAGAAAGCCAAGGCCCTGATCCCCCATGGTATAGGCCATATTGGCCGGCCGAGCGAATACAAAACACCACGCCAGATGGCGGAATTCAATAATGCGGTGCAGCGCTGGCTGGCGGAGCAGACCCGGCTGGGCATTCCGGCGTTGATGCACGAAGAAGCGCTGCATGGTTATGTGGCCTATGACGCCACCAGCTTCCCGCAGGCTATGGCGCTGGCCAGCAGCTGGTCACCGGCTGATCTGGAAAAACTCTATGCACTGGCTGCCCGCGAAATGCGTGCCACCGGGGCGCACTGGGCTTTAGCGCCAGTGCTGGATATCGGCCGCGACCCGCGTTGGGGCCGTATTGAAGAAACCATGGGAGAAGATCCCTACCTGGTGTCTGCGCTGGGCATCGCGGCAGTGCGGGGGTTTCAGGGACTTGCCAGCAAAGAGGCTGCATTTGCTGAAGATAAAGTGGTGGCCACACTGAAGCATTTAACTGGCCATGGGCAACCGCAGGCTGGGGTGAACACGGCGCCGGCCCATATAGCACCACGTGAATTGCAGGAAGTATTCTTAGCGCCTTTTGAAGCCGCTATAAAAAAAGCGTACGCCGCCAGCATTATGCCGTCTTACAACGAAGTGGATGGAGTGCCGTCCCATATCAACAGCTACCTGCTGCGCGAGCTGGCGCGTGACCAGTGGGGCTTTAATGGCGCTGTGGTCAGCGATTATTTTGCCGTGCAGGAACTGCGCAGCCGCCATCAGCTGTTTGCCAGTGAGGCCGAAGCGGCCAAAGCGGCGCTGCTGGCCGGGGTGGACATGGAAACGCCTGACCCCAAAACTTTTCCTTTGCTCAAAGCTCTGGTGGAAAAGGGGGAGCTGCCGGTCAGTGCCATCGATCAGGCGGTGCGTCCTGTGCTGGCGTTAAAGTTCCGCCTGGGGTTGTTTGAAAAGCCTTATGTGGATGAATCGAAGGCGGATGCAGCGCTGGGTTCGGCTGAGGGGCGGCAGCTGGCATTGCAACTGGCGGAAGCATCCATAGTGCTGCTGAAAAATGACGGTACCCTGCCACTGGATGCCCACAAGTTGAAAAGCCTTGCGCTGATAGGCGCTCATGCCGACGAAGCCCTGCTGGGTGGTTACAGCAGCATTCCACGCCAGACGGTCAGCCTGAAAAGCGCGTTAGAGCAGCAGCTGCAAGGCAAGGTGGCGGTGACATTCGCCCGAGGCAGCCGCATTACCGACAATAACTTTTTAGAGCCCAAAGCCAGCGGCAGTGCCGACAGCACCGATACCTCCAGCACCAATGCGCTGGCTGAAGCGGCGGCCAGGGCTGTGGTGGAGCGCAGTCACAAGGCGGGCACTTATTCGATGCTGCGCTGGAACCATGACGAGACAGTGCTGGCCAGTCCGGCCAGTAATGCAGAATTGCGCGCAGAGGCTGTGGCTCTGGCTAAAAGGTCGGATGCCATAGTGCTGGTGCTGGGTGAAAACGAAGGTTTGGCGCGCGAAGCCTGGGCGGATAAGCATTTGGGTGACCGCCCCAGCTTGGAATTGAGTGCCGACCAGCAATTACTGGCCAAAGAAGTGCTGGCGGTGGCTGCAGATAAACCGCTGGTGCTGGTGCTGAGCAATGGCCGTCCACTGGCACTGGGGGCTTTGGCTGAACAAATGCCTGCCATTGTGGAGGCCTGGTATCTGGGCCAGGAAGGCGGCACGGCACTGGCCAATGTGCTGCTTGGCAACGTAAATCCGTCCGGTAAATTGCCGCTGAGCTTTCCGCGCAGTGCTGGCCATATACCACTGTTTTACAATCACAAAGCATCCAGCAGCAGAGGCTACCTGCATGACGACATTCAACCCCTGTACCCCTTTGGTCATGGCCTTAGTTACAGCCAGTTTGACTACAGCAATCTGCAGCTGAACAAAACCACAGCCAAAGCAGGGGAAGAGGTGGAAGTGAGTTTGCAACTTAAAAACAGCGGCAGCCGCGAAGGGACGGAAGTGGTGCAGCTCTATGTGCAGGACCCGGTGGCCAGTTTAACCCGGCCTGTGCAGCAACTGGCCGGGTTTGCCCGGGTCAGTCTGCAGCCGGGGGAACAAAAAACAGTGCGGTTTCGTCTGCCGGTGAACCTGCTGGCCTTTTTAGGGCCGCAGCAACAAGGCAGGATGCCCTGGTTGCTGGAGCCAGGGGAGATCCGGTTGCAACTGGGCAGCTCTTCGGCCGACATTCGCTTACGTGGCCGTTTTGAGGTGGTGGGGCCAGCGGCCGATGTCAGCAATGACAGGGCGCTGCAAAGCACAGTGCAGATTGTTGATTAGCACAGAAAGCCCGCAGCTGCACTGCGGGCTTTTTGTCATGGGATCACCGATAGCAGTTCCGGGTTGACCACCAGGTTGCGTACCGCATGTGGGCCATGTTCATGAAATGGATTGGCTTTGCACCAGGCCGCCATAGAAGCCACATTAACCTTGGCCACTTTGGGCCGCACGCTCCAGGTCACCTGAAAAGGGGACGCCACTTCATTGTATGCAGGCCCGGTTGTGGAACCGGCGTACTGTATCGGGGTGCCGGTATTGGTGGGGATATTGGGGGCCTGATGGTACCCCTGGTTGAGGCCAACAGCGGCCAGGTGAGCGAAATCCAGCGCCTGGCTGTCATTGACCAGGACATAAACCTGGGCTTCCACCCGCAGCTCCGGATTTTTAATGCTGTCGTTAAAACAGGCATTCAAGGTGGCGCCAGGCCCGACCATAGCGCTGCTATGCACATAATGCACTTCAATGGTGTCGCCGGATTGCAGGCTGCCATGTTCACCGGCACAAACGGGTTCAGCCAGAGGTTTCAGTTCGGCGGCGCTTAATGTTCCGCTGTAGTGGTAGCCGGTGCCAATGCCTTTGCCGTCGCCATTGCCTGCATAGCGGGTAAATTCCCCACCTTTATGTTCAGCACTGCGGTGCAGGTGAATATTGCACAGGTTCATCTGGCTGGTGGGCGGCGCCAGCGCAAAAATCCGCATAGTGTTCCCGGCTTTGGCGTCTAGATCCCGCGGCGATTGCGGACCAAAACCTTTGCCCAGGCTGTTGGCGGCCAGTTTGGCATTTTGTGCACTGATGACCTGATCGGGCACAACCATGGAAGGGTGAGAGGGGGTGTCATTGGCGGACGCGGCGCCGCAGCTTAGTGCCGCCAGTGCCAGGTAACACGAAAGGGATGGACTCATGCTGTCTCCTTGCTTTGTTGGGGTGTGTGCCTGGTTGGCAGGTTGAAGGCAGCGTCAAGTGTAGACAAAAAATGCGCAGGCGCAGCCGCAACACCTGAGCGGCGGCGTCTTTAAGCGCTGAGTTAATAATGAATCACTCTGGCAACCCCGCGTGAACGTGGATCGGCCGCCGCCTGCACCACGGCATCCTGGATTTGAATGGCCTGCACGTCGCCTAAATTCCAGCTTTGGGTCTGCAGCTGATAACCACGTTGTGTCAGTTGCTGCTGTACATCGCTGGCCAGCGGGCCATAAGGCTCCATCGTGATTTGGTCTTTCGGCAGCAGTTGGTGATGAAAACGGGGAGCCGCCACCGCCTGTTGCAGTGGCATACTGAAGTCGTACAGGTTGCTGATCACCTGAAACACTGAGGTGATAATGGTCGAGCCCCCCGGTGTGCCGACCACCAGTTCCACCTGGTTATTTTTCACCAGCAGGCTGGGGCTCATTGAGGACAACATACGTTTGCCCGGAGCTATCGAGTTGGCGTCATTGCCGACCACGCCAAAAGCGTTGGGCACCCCGGCTTTGGCAGAAAAATCATCCATTTCGTTATTCAGTAAAAAACCAGCCCCTTCGACCACCACGCCGCTGCCAAAATCCAGGTTCAGGGTGTAAGTGTTGGACACTGCATTGCCGGCTTTGTCCAGAATGGAAAAATGCGTGGTGTGGTAGCCTTCCAGCCCCGGTTTCACCTGGGCTGTCGCCGAAATGGCGGTGGGATTAATTGCTTTGGCGCGTTGGTCCAGGTAAGCGGGGCTCAGCAGTTGTGCCACCGGCACTGTGACAAAGCCGGGGTCGCCTAAATACTGGGCTCTGTCCGCATAGACCCGTTTTTCCAGTTCGGCTATCAAATGCACATACTGGCTGCTGTTATGGGCGACGCCCTGAAAGTCCGCCTGGCGGCGCTGTTTCAGCCCTAACAGCTGGCCAATGGCGATGCCGCCTGAGCTTGGCGGCGGCGCGCTGATCAAGGTTTTGTCTTGCCATGGCATCTGCAAAGCGTCCCGCCAGCCGGCCCGGTAAGCGGCTAAGTCGGCCATGCTGATCAGGCCGCCACCACGCTGCATTTCGGCCACCAGCAGTTGGGCGGTTTTGCCTTTGTAAAAATCATCTGGCCCCTGTTCGGCAATCCGGCTCAGGGTCTGTGCCAGTTCAGGTTGTTTAAAGTTCTGTCCTGCTTTCATGCTGCCAAAATAAGCGGCAAAGTTGGTTTTCCCTTGCAGCTGCTGCAACAGATCAGCGCGGTACTGGTACTGGTTTTCGGCGACGATAAAGCCCTGTTGGGCGTAAGCAATGGCCGGTGCCAGCAGTTGTTTCCAGGGCAGGCTGCCAAATTTCTGATGTGCCAGCCATAAACCCATTACAGTGCCGGGCACACCGCTGGCTTGATGGCCTATCAGGCTTAAGTTTTTAATCACTTGTTTTTCGGCGTCCAGGTACATATCGCGGTGGGCTGCAGCCGGTGCGGTTTCGCGGTAATCGAGGAAATAAGGCTGGCCCTTGAACCAGATCAGCATAAAGCCGCCGCCCCCTATATTGCCGGCTTCCGGGTAGGTTACGGCCAGGGTAAAGGCGGTGGCGATGGCGGCGTCGACCGCATTGCCACCCTGACGCAGAATGTGTTCGGTAACGTCAGCACCATAGCGGTCTGGTGACGCAACAGCGCCAGCCTGAAGTGGGGGCGCTGCCTGGGCGATGGCCTGAACCAGACACAAAAGAAGCGCCATTGCTGTGGCTAAAAAACGGACTGCCATTTGAACCTCCCTGAACACTGTCTGGTCTGTTGTAACTTTTCAACCCGAGAATTTCAAGGGCAGAGGCCCGACACCCTGTCTTTCAGAGCGCCTGTGGGGGAACCCACTCTGAGGGCGCGGATCAGAGTTTGCGTCTGGCAGGCAGCAACGCAGTGACGAGGCCAAGCAGAGGTAAATAAGCGCAATAATCCACGACCTGCACTATGGATGAGTGATCGGCCCAGGCGCCGAGGCCAGCAGCGGCTATGCCACTGATACCAAACATCAGGCCGAAAAAAATGCCGGAGACCAGGCCAATTTTATGCGGCACCAGTTCCTGCGCCAGCACAATAATGGCGGAAAATGCCGAGGACAGCACCAGGCCAATCAGCACGGACAACAGGGCTGTCCAGGCCAGGTTGCAGTAAGGCAGCAGCAAAGTGAATGGGGCCGCGCCGAGAATAGAAATCCAGATCACCGCTTTGCGGCCTATTTTGTCGCCGACCGGGCCACCGACGAAAGTCCCGAATGCAACAGAGGCCAGAAACACAAATAAATACAGCTGCGCATCGGCCACCGACAGGGCAAATTTTTCTATCAGATAAAAGGTGTAGTAATTGGTCAGCGCGGCCATATAGATGTATTTGGAGAACACCAGCACGGCCAGTACCAGCAAGGCGCCTTTCACCTGAGCCGGAGTTAAATGGCTGAAATGGGGCTGTTTTTTGCTGCCTTTTAAGCTGGCACCGGAGCGGATGGTCCAGCGGCTGACCGCACTGAGCACCGCAATACCCAACATGGCAAACAGAGTAAACCACAGAATGGCATCCAGCCCACGAGGCAGAATAATGGCGGCCGCCAATAAAGGGCCAAAGGCAGAGCCGGCGTTACCGCCCACCTGAAAAAACGACTGGGCAAAACCAAAACGGCCCCCACTGGCCATACGGGCCACCCGCGAGGCTTCCGGGTGAAAGGTGGACGACCCCATGCCAATCAGTGCAGAGGCGGTCAACAGGCCTGCGAAGCTGCTGCTCGTTGCCAGCAAGACCAGGCCCACCAGGGTAAATACCATGCCGGCGGGCAATAAATAAGGTTTGGGGTGTTTGTCAGTGTACAGGCCGACCGCAGGCTGCAGCATGGACGCCATCAGCTGGAAACACAGCGTAATCAAACCAATCTGGGCAAAACTCAGGCTGTATTCGGTTTTCAGCAATGGGTAAATTGACGGCAAAATGGCCTGAATTAAGTCGTTCAGCAGGTGCACAAAACTGACAGCCGCCACCACAGGCAAAATGGTTTTTGTGGCATCAAAGCCTGAGGCAGGTTGGGAAGGGGGGTTCATTCAGACCGCTCTGGGGATGAAAAGCCGGTAGTATAAGGGAAATCACTCTGAAGCTGCCAGGACACTGCTAAATAGTCGATGCAGGGGGACGCAGATTTTTGCCGCAGCGGCTATTCAGTTTCAGACGAAACAGGTATAACACTGGAAGCCCTTTCAGGAGATTTTTTATGTTTCGTTACCCGTGGTTCCGTTTTTGGTTTGTCGCTGCGTTGTTGGTGTGGCTGGTGCTGTTCTTCCGTTTTAACGACCTGGCCTTTTTGGCGGAACACTGGTTTTACCCGGCCATTATGGTGGTGGGGGCTTTTGTGGCGGGGTCGACCCCTGAAGGTGGGGGCGCTGTGGCGTTTCCGGTGCTGAATATTTTTCTGCAGATTGACCGCGTGATGGCTCGGGATTTCAGCCTGATGATCCAGAGCATTGGCATGACCAGCGCCAGTATTTTTATTTTGTGCAGCACGCCGGACCGGCGGGTGTTCAGGCCTCTGCTGTGGATGATCCCAGCCTGTTTTGCCGGTTTTGTTCTGGGCATGCAGCTGCTGCAGCAACTGCCGGTGTACATTATTCAGGCGCTGTTTTTAAGCCTGATCACTGCCTTTGCACTGGTGTACAGTGTGGGGAAACACCGGGGATGCCAGGCTGAACTGCGCACTCCCAAAGGCTATGAATGGGGGGTGCTGCTGATGGTGTTGTTGGCCGGAGGCATCTGTGCCAGCCTGTTTGGCACAGGGGCAGACATTATTCTGTACACCTTGCTGGTGACGCTGTTCCGGATGCAGGAAAAACGTGCGACCCAGCTGGCCATCATGCTGATGGCGGCGATCAGTGTGTCAGGTTTTATCTGGCGTGGTCTGGTTGAGCAGCAACTGAGCGCTTATCAAATTCAGACCTGGCTTTGTGCTTACCCTGTGGTGCTGGTTATGGCGCCTTTGGGGGCGCTGGTGCTGGCGAAGGTGAACAAAGAGCTGATGCTCAAAGGCATCGCCATCCTGAATCTGGCCCAGCTGGGGTACTTTCTGTTTTACAACCCGTCGGAAGGCAAATGGTTGTGGGCCAGCCTCTTTATGCTGGTGCTGAGCCTGGTGTTCAGTTACGCCATCTGGCGGCTGGGTCAAAACAAAGTGGTGCAGGCGGCGGGGTAAACAAGCCCGCTGCTGCAGCGGGCCTGGTTTTGTGCCAGAGCTTAGTTCGCCAGCCGGGCCGGGTCCAGCAGTTCCCTAAGCTGCTCTTCAGTTAAGTCGGTGTGTTCCAGCGCCACCTCCAGCACAGGCCGTTGTTGCTGGTACGCCTGTTTGGCGATAGCTGCGGCTTTTTCATAACCAATCACCGGGTTCAGCGCTGTGACCAGAATGGGGTTACGCGCCAGCGCTTTGCTGGTGGTGTCGGCCCGCACTTTCAGCCCCACTATGGCTTTTTCCGCCAGGGATCTCAGACTGCCGGACAGCAAACTGACGCTGTCGAGCAGGTTGGCGGCCACCAGCGGCAACATCACGTTCAGTTCAAAATTACCGGACTGACCTGCAATGGTAATAGCGCTGTCGTGGCCTATCACCTGGGCAGAGGCCATCGCCACCGCCTCCGGGATCACCGGGTTCACTTTGCCCGGCATAATGGACGAGCCAGGTTGCAGCGCAGGCAATTCAATTTCGGCAAGGCCTGCCAGCGGGCCTGAGTTCATCCAGCGCAAATCGTTGGCAATTTTCAGCAGCGCCACCGCCAGGGTTTTTAAGGCGCCGGACGTTGCCACTGCCACGTCTTGTGTACTCAGGCTGAAAAAGAAATTCGGGCTTGGGCTAAAAGCCAGGCCGGTTTGTTGACTGAGCGCTTTGGCAAAAGCCGCGGCAAAATCCGGGTGGGCATTGACCCCTGTGCCAATGGCGGTGCCACCTTGGGCCAGGTGCTGCAAATGTGGCAACTGCGCTTGCAGTTGTTGTTCAGCGTGGCCGAGTTGAGCCTGCCAGCCGCTGAACACCTGGGCAAAACGCAGTGGCATGGCATCCATCAGATGGGTGCGGCCGGTTTTCAGAATATGGCCTTGTTGCTCTGACAGTTGATTGAGAGCCAGCTGTAACTGGTTCAGCGCTGGCAATAAATCGCCGCTGATGGCCAAAGCCGTGCTGACATGAATGGCGGTTGGAATGGTATCGTTGCTGCTCTGGCCTAAATTCACATGGTCGTTTGGGTGGATTTTTTCAGCGGCTATGCTGCTTGCTACTGTGGCCAGCACTTCATTGACATTCATATTCGAGCTGGTGCCAGAGCCGGTCTGGTAGACACCCACCGGATACTGTGCAGGGTCTGTGTGTTCCAGTTGGGCTTCGGTCGCTTTGACAATGGCATCACTCTGGCGGGCCGTTAATAAGCCAAGCTCCGCATTGGCGCGGGCTGCGGCCTGTTTAATCAGTAACAAAGCGCGGATAAAAGGCAGCGGCAGGCTGGCCGGGTGCAGTTGGAAATTCTGTACAGCGCGTTGGGTCTGGGCCTGATACAAGGCATCAGCCGGTACCTCCAATGCGCCCATTGAGTCATGTTCAATCCGGTAGTTCATGGTCAGGTTCCTGTTGAGGCCAATGGCTCTTTCTTCATAGTGGGTGGAGAACACATTCAATTCAAGCCAGACGGTCGTTTTATGTGGGGCCGGTTCGCACTGCAGCAGACCCGTTTGACAGGCAGATCGTCGCTGAATTAGAGGATACTAAGTTTCTTTTTTTTCATTTAGTTTCAAATTTGGATAACTTCAACTAGTGTATCTAAAACAGAAAATCGATTGGTGGATGGGCTGCCGGTTGCATTGTCTGTTTTCACAACAATGAAAAGGAAGGAACACCTGCTATGAATACCACCAGAACCCTTGTTGGTGCCAGCTTATTGCTGGCTGGATTTTGTGCTCCAGCCATGGCTGATACCAGTTGCCCTGTGGACCCAAGCTGGCTGAGCAGTCCCTCAATGCCGACTGAAGTCAAACAAAGTGCCGGACCCGGCGATTCAACCTTTTGCGATTTCTACCAGTTTTCAACGCAAGCCTACTTATACCTGATGTCGCAAAACAGCAAGGGTCAGCGCAATTTTATGGACCCCAGCCAATACGCTGTGCTGGAATTTGACAATCAGGGCAATCCGGCCAATTCCTGCGATGCCACGGTGACGGGGCCGACCTTGCGAACCAGCCTGGATAAAGCGGACAGCACCTCCATTTCGACCGAACAGGCCGGCGATGGTGCCACCATTTATGCGCAGGACGGCAATGTGGTGTATTACGATGTGCGTTTTAACAAAGCCATGTGTAATTTATCCGGCAGCGCCGTTGAGCTGCAAAAACAAAACCTGATTAACTTTCCCGGTGGCACCACCGAAATTAAAGCGGCCTGGAAGGTGTTGTCAGCCGCTGAAATCAGCAGTGGCAATTTTGTCACCCAGCCACTCAGTATAAGTGGGCAGCCTCAAACCTTAGGTTTGGTCGGTATGCATATTGCCATTGCCACTCCGGATCATCCGGAATTTATCTGGGCCACCTTTGAACACCAACAAAACTCGCCAGACTGCGAGCCTCAACTGGTTCCTGCCAACTCGCAGTGGACCTTTGCCAGCCAGAGTTGCGCCGCTGGACTGACCAAATCGCTGACCGATCCAAAGCTGAACTGCAACTTTAATAATCCTCCGGAAAACCAGACGGCCCCCACAGGCAACCCTACCAATATCTGCCGGGTTTTTCCGTACGGCACAGGGTCGGGGGATTTAAAAGCGGATCAGAACCTGGCCGCTATTACTGCACAAAACAGTGGCCTGGATACGTTGCTCAGTGGCAGTTCGGTGCCCGCCGGTATGGCCGTGTTAAGCAAGTACTTTAACGTGGGGGCGTTGTGGGTCAGCAATATTGCCCAAAGCTCAGGTGGGCAGGGGGTGCCGAATGAGCGGGGTTCCTTACGTCTGGCCAATACTGTGGCTGAAACCACTTTTCAGCATGTGAATCTGAACAGCGCCAGTTTTGCCAGTAACTGTTTCGGCTGCCACAACTTTGTCGGCACAGGTCAGGTGGTCAATAACAACATAACCAGTCAGAATTTGAGCCATACCTTTTTGGATATCGTTATAGGCAAAGGGGAAGCCATTGATGTGACGTCATCCACCCCTATTGGCAATAACAGTGCCGCTCAGGGCATTTGTCAGGGCACCACGGCCACGCCTGGTGTTTGCCCGAACGCAGCCAGCAATCTGAAATGGAATGGTCAGTGGACCAATATCAACAGCAGTGCTGGTTCTGTCTGCGGTTGTGTTGCGCAATAAATCAACCCTTAGCAGCCCCGGCTCCGGGGCTTTTTTCTGACATTTTTTTTCCGGTATTATTTTTCTTGCTGCTGACGCCCGACTTACCGACAATGCTGCCTTGATGACTTCTGAGTAACACTGATATGCAACTGGATGAAACCGACGACTGGGCCTGGTGTGAGCAGCACTACCCGGCTGTGGTGGCTTATGTCAAAGCCCAGCACATTCCGCATGGTGAAATTTGCGACTGGCCTGAGTGGGACTGTGCGCCTTATTTGGGCTTATGGGCGGTGGAAGACCCGGACGATCCGGGTTTTGTCGGGCACTGGATCCTGGCCGGGGACAGCAGTGGCACGCAGCCACAGCCTGTGCCTTTTGATCATTTACCTGCAGCAGAGCTGGCGGAGCCCCGTGAAGCTTTACAGGCTTTTGCGAAAAAATGGGCCGCTTTGGCGGCCAGTGCCGTTAAAGGGCAAGACTGGCAAGGCAGCCCGGTGGTGCCTGGTGATCTGGCTGACCGCGCCCGGCAGCTCCAACGTCAGGCCGCGTTGCTGGAGCAGTTGGCGGATGACGATGAACTGTGGCAGGACGACGATTAAAGTTGCTTTTTCAGCACCTGTAGTACTTTTCGGGTAAGCCAGAAGACCGCAAGGCTGGCGATAGCCGCGACGGGCACCAACGCAAACCCCAGTACTTCCAGTTCCGCTGGTTTGGGGTCGGCCATAATGCCCAGGGTCACGGCTTCACCCGCCGATTCCGACCAGACCCCGACATGTTCTGGCCAAAACAGTTTAGCCAGAGCTGTGATGAAAAGACTGATGGCGATCACGCCACCAAATACAGCCATTGAAAAATACAGGCTGTAGGTGACTCCCCGTTTTACCTTTGTCATGGCTTTAAAGCCTGTTGGCAGTGGAGCTCCTGTAGTCAGGTGGGCGACATAATGCGCCGCCAGCTCGCGGGGTGAACCAAAGCCTTGCAGCACCGTGTGGATATCTGTCTCTGGTTGGGTCTCCAGCACATCAAACAAATGGCTTTCTATTTCCCGCAGCACATCGTTGCGCTCCTGATGGCTCAGTCGGGAAAGGTACAGCTCAAGTTGCTGCAGGTACTGCTGCACTGTGGTATTGGTTTGCATCTAAGTTTCTCCTTCAATCAGCTGAGCGGGTACAGACCGGCGACAGCAACTGCTCAATGTCGGCCACGGATTGGCGCCACAGCTGGAGCAGGGCGGCCAGCCGTTCGACGCCAGCAGGGGCCAGGCTGTAATACTTACGTGGTCTGGTGTCATTTTCCTGAACCCAGACAGCGTCGATCAGGTCATCCCGTTTCAGTCTGTCCAGCAAGGGGTACAGAGTGCCTTCACTGATGGCTGTGGATCTGTACTGTTGCAGTTGTTTCAACAGCTCCAGCCCGTACAAAGTGCGCTGTTGCAACAGGGCCAGAATGACCAGTTCTAAGGTCCCTTTACGCAACTGGGCTTCCCATTTGTCAGAATGTTTATCTGTATCTGTCATGGTTCATACTCAGTTATACAGGTTACTATGTATTGCATAGTAACTTGTATACCATAAATAGAAAGGATGCAAGCTGTGGGTCTGACAACAGCTCAGGCATTCCAAATGGCCAGTGCAGATAGAAGGATAATCCTGTTTTATATCAATAAAATCGATTAGGGCTGTTCATTTAACTTTCTTTCTGTTGTCAAAAAAAGGGGCTAAGGTTTATAGCACCCAAGGGGCGAACCAGACCCTGACTAACGTGATCTCAACGATGAGGAAAGTATTGATGGATAAATCTACCGGAACATGTCCGTTCGCTCATGGCGCTAAAACAGTGACGGCTAATGCTTCAGAGCAGTGGTGGCCTAATGCGCTGAATCTGGACATCCTGCATCAGCACGACAGCAAAACCAACCCGATGGATCCGGATTTTAACTACGCCAAAGCATTTGCGTCGCTGGATTTGGCCGCAGTCAAAGCCGACTTAAAAGCCTTAATGACGGTTTCTCAAGACTGGTGGCCTGCCGACTGGGGCCATTATGGTGGTTTAATGATCCGCATGGCCTGGCACAGTGCCGGTACTTACCGCATTGCGGATGGCCGCGGTGGTGGTGGCACTGGTACTCAGCGTTTTGCGCCACTGAACAGCTGGCCGGACAATGGCAACCTCGACAAAGCCCGCCGTTTGTTATGGCCCATCAAGAAAAAATACGGCAATAAACTGTCCTGGGCCGACCTGATGATCCTGGCTGGTAATATGGCTTATGAGTCGATGGGGTTTAAAACCTTTGGTTTTGCCGGGGGCCGCGAAGATGTCTGGCATCCGGAAAAAGATATTTATTGGGGCTCAGAAAAACAGTGGCTGGCGAAAAGCGGTGGTGAAGGCAGCCGTTACTCCGGCCAGCGTGATCTGGAAAACCCCTTGGCCGCTGTGATGATGGGCCTGATTTACGTCAACCCGGAAGGGGTAGACGGCACCCCGGATCCGTTAAAAACTGCACAGGATATGCGGGTGACTTTTGCCCGTATGGCGATGAACGACGAAGAAACAGTGGCTTTAACGGCCGGTGGTCATACCGTAGGTAAAGCACACGGCAATGGCAATGCGGCCAATTTGGGCCCTGAGCCGGAAGCCGCCGCTATTGAAGAGCAAGGCTTCGGTTGGGTGAACAGGCAAAGCCGCGGTATTGGCCGCGACACTGTGACCAGCGGCGTCGAAGGCACCTGGACGACTCACCCGACTAAATGGGATAACGGCTTCTTTAAAATGCTGATGGAATACGACTGGGAATTGACCAAAAGCCCGGCCGGTGCCCATCAGTGGAAGCCGGTCAATCTGAAGCCTGAGGATACGCCCACGGATGTGGAAGGTGGCTCTGGCAGTACTAGGGTGGTGATGACTGATGCCGATATGGCGCTGAAAGTCGACCCGGACTACCGCAAAATCTCTGAACGGTTCTACAAAGACCAGGCCTATTTTGAAGAGGTGTTTGCCCGCGCCTGGTTTAAACTGACGCACCGCGATTTAGGTCCGAAAAGCCGTTATTTAGGCCCGGACGTGCCAGCCGAAGATCTGATTTGGCAGGACCCGATTCCGGCAGTGAATTACACCTTGTCCGACGCAGAAATTGTCGAGCTGAAAGCAAAAATTCTGGCCACAGGTTTGTCGGTGGCTGAGCTGGTTGCAACGGCTTGGGACAGCGCCCGCACTTACCGGGGCTCGGATTACCGTGGCGGTGCCAATGGGGCCCGCATCCGGCTGGCTCCGCAGAAAGACTGGGAAGGCAACGAGCCAGCCCGTTTGCAAAAGGTGCTGACCATGCTGGAGCAGCTGCAGGCCGGGCTCAGCAAAAAAATCAGTCTGGCCGACTTAATTGTACTGGGCGGCAGTGCGGCGGTGGAAAAAGCGGCCAAAGATGCCGGAGTCAGTGTGACAGTGCCTTTTGCGCCAGGTCGTGGTGATGCCACGCAGGAGATGACGGATGTGGAATCCTTTGCGGTGCTGGAACCGCTGCATGACGCCTACCGCAACTGGCTGAAACAGGACTATCTGGTCAGCCCCGAAGAAATGATGCTGGATCGCACCCAGTTGATGGGCCTGACGGCCGCTGAAATGACGGTGCTGGTCGGTGGTATGCGGGTACTGGGCGCCAACCATGGCGGCAGCAACCATGGCGTCTTTACGGACAGGGTGGGCGTGCTGAGTAACGACTTCTTTGTCAATCTGACTGACATGGCCTACAGCTGGAAGCCCACAGGCAAAAACGCCTACCAGCTAGTCGAGCGTAAAACCGGCGCTGTGAAATGGACTGCGACCCGGGTTGACCTGGTGTTTGGTTCCAATTCAGTGCTGCGCTCTTACGCTGAGGTCTATGCGCAGGACGATAACAAAACCAAGTTTGTGCAGGACTTTGTTAAAGCCTGGGTCAAGGTGATGAACGCAGATCGTTATGATCTGAAGTAATCAGCGGGGACAAACGGAAAGGGCGGCATTGACCGCCCTTTTGCCGTTATGGCTTGCTGGTTTGGGCTTTGGCGTGCTGCACCATCTGGCGCACCTCAGCCAGCAGTTGCTGAGCGTCGTAGACAATGCCGTCTTTCACTGTGTAGCGCACCCCTTTACTGCGTTCGGGTTCGTTATTGGCATTGAGCCGGTAATGACCGGTGCCAAACAGCACTTTAAAATTGGCCAGCGGGTTTTCCGCCACCACGACCAGATCCGCCTTTTTACCCGGCAACAGACTGCCAATGTCCTGTTCCATACCCAGCGCCTCTGCACCGTTGCGGGTAGCAGCCTGGATCACTTCCAGCGGATGAAAGCCAGCTTCGCGCAGCAGCTCCAGCTCCTGAATGTAAGCAAAGCCATAAATTTTGTAGATGTAACCGGCGTCAGAGCCCGCAGTGATGCGGCCGCCATGGTTTTTAAAGTCATTGAGGAAACGAAACCAGAGGCGGTAATTTTCCCGCCAGGCCACTTCCTGCTCAGTGCCCCAGTCGAACCAATAAGAACCATGGGCATAACGGTTGGGTTTAAAGAAATTGGTCAGGGTGGGCAGGGTGTAGTCCTGGTGCCAGGGCGCGTTACGTTGGGCTTCGGCGTCGCGGCTCGCTTCGTAAATGGTCAGGGTCGGGTTGATGGTCAGGTTCAGCTTAATCAGCTCATCCCGTACCGCATTCCATTTCTCTGAGCCTGGTTCTGCTGCCTGTTTCCACAATTCACCGGCAGCGCTGAATCTGTCCTGTTCGTTCTGGTAGTTGTAGTTCAGTGGGTAATTCTGAATGGTCTGGCCGGTAAACAGCGCTTCCGGCAAACCGTACCAGTGCTCCATTGACGTCAGCCCCATACGGGCGCTGTCGAGCACATTGGTGCTCATCACGTTCAGCTGGGCATGGTGCATCATGGTACCAAGCTGCTGTTTTTTGGCTTCATCCAGGGCGGCAGCAATAATGGCCGGTGGCGCTCCAAAAAACTTTATACCGGCGGCCCCGGCTTTTTTCACATCCTTCACCCAGTCCCGCGCCTGTTCGGCACTGACAATGGGTTTACCCAGGCCCTGACCAAAGCCGACATAAGGCACAATACGGGGCGCGACAATACGATTTTGCCCGGATGCTTTGGCATGGCGCAGGGTCCAGGCCAGGCCATTAAAGCTGCCGGGTTCACGCACTGTGGTAATGCCGTGCGCCAGCCAGAGTTTAAACACATAGTCGGCCGGAATGCCGTTGGCACTGCCGCCAATATGACCATGCATATCAATAAAACCCGGCAGTACATACATACCGGTTAAATCCATTTCTTTATCATCAGGTTGGGCTTTGGGCCTGTTTTCTGTCAGCACAGGCACACCGGGGTTGCCGACTGTGACAATGTCGGTGATACGGTCTTTTTCAATAACCATATCAACGGGGCCAACAGGTGGTGCGCCTTCGCCGCTGATGTAGGTGACGCCGCGTAAAATCAGCCGCTTATAAGGTCCATCGCCCTGCTGGCGCTCTGTGGCGGATGGGGTTCGTTCGGTGGCAGGTGCAGCGGCAAGGCTGACACTGAGGCTTAACAACAGCAGATGGCAGAGTCTGGTGAATGCAGGCATCTGAATTCCTTGTTTTTATAGTAGTGAAATTACTATGACAAGGTGGCCGTTGTGCTGCAACTGAACCGGATAAAAAGAACGCTGGTTGCGGTGGACTAACGCTGTTTTTTTACACAAACGACCAGTGCGTTTCCGGACTGACCATTCCAGGGGACTATTTTCTGATAGTCGTGCTCCAGCAAATGCACCTCAAAATAAGGTTCGAGATAGTGCAGCAGCAGATCAAAACTGGTTGCGACCATGGTATGGCTGTCCTGCCAGACTTCGCTCTGGTCAGCCTGGCGGCGCAGAATGGATAACTTCAGCTGTTGCTGTGACCCCTGGCCCGGGTAATACCAGCTGGACTGGAATAAAAAATGGCTGCCATGCTGCAAAGCACTGTGCTGTTGCACCGACTGGTTGTCGATGTGGTTTTTGTCCACAGTGTTAAAGCAAAACAGCCCCTGCGCCGCCAACGCCTGATCTATCAGTGCAATACAGCGCTGCAACCGCTCTAAGGTGGCGCAGTAGTGCAGTGAATATAAAAAGCAGGTAATCAGATCAACAGGTTCTGTCAGACTGAACTCACACATATCGCCCTGCGAGAACAAGGCTTCCGGGCAGCGTTGCCGGCCTTGCTCCAGCATGGGTTCATTCAGATCCAGCCCCTGGCATTGGTAGCCCAAGTCCAGCAATTGCCGGATATGCGGCCCTGTGCCGCAGGCTAAATCCAGATGCCGTTTGCCGCCGTTGCCGAACAGCTGTTGCAGCCGGTGAACAGCCTGGCTTTGTGCCGGGTAATCGACATCGGCACACATTAAATCGTAATAGCCGGACAAGTCGGTGTATAAGGCGTTACTTCTGCTCATAAGGTGGCCCCGAATGGTGAGGGCGCGCATTCTAGCTGGTTTTACTTCCTCCGCCTACTGGCAACAGCTAAAGCCAGGGTTCAGTTAGCAGCTGTTATGCTTAGGTCTTTTCTGATGCAAGTGGCAAGGAGCAAAAATGAAATTCGCATTAAAACTGGTGGCTGTTCTGCTGGTGTTGATTCTGGCTGCAGCGCTGCTGATCCCGCAGTTTGTTTCCACGGAAAAAATCTGGGCAGAGGTCAGCACTCAGGTGGAGCAACAAACCGGACGCCGCATTGCGGTGGATGGCACGCCGTCACTGACCCTGTTTCCGCAGCTGGGCTTGCAGCTGACAGGCCTGAAGTTTGCCAATCAGCCAGGCAGTCAGGTGAGCACTATGCTCAGTGCAGAGCAACTGACGCTGCGGCTGGACTGGAGCAGCCTCTGGTCCGGCACTGTCAGCATTGATGAGTTTGTGTTGGAAAAACCTGAGTTGTACCTGGAAAAAAATGCGGAAGGTAACGCCAACTGGCAATTGTCTGAACGCAATGCCCCGGCGGGTGCAGCCCAAACCGAAGCGCCTGCTTCTGCAGCCATAGCGGATTTACATCTGGGGGATATCCGTATTGTCGATGGCAGCCTGCGTTACGTGGATTTGCAGGCAGGCACTGAACAGAGGCTGGATAAACTGCAATTGCAAATAGAGATTGACAGCCTGAAGCGCCCACTCCGTATTGAAGGCGCTGCGGAGTACCGGGGTAAAACCCAAAAGCTGCAGCTGAAACTGGATCACCTGGCGGCGCTGTTGGCCAAAGAGCCCATCCGTCTGGCGCTGCAGTTAGATAATGAACTGCTGGCACTGAAACTGGACGCCAGTTATCAGCGCAATCTGCAAGGGAAAATAGTGCTGGAAGCCGCTTCGTTGCGGGATCTGCTGGCCTG
The DNA here is from genome assembly GCF_037442345.1 of Rheinheimera sp. Taxonomy (GTDB): domain Bacteria; phylum Pseudomonadota; class Gammaproteobacteria; order Enterobacterales; family Alteromonadaceae; genus Pararheinheimera. Next base: position 27,490 of record NZ_JBBIQL010000035.1, read on the forward strand.
GTTTGAGATAAACACCAGGGCAGACACCGGGGTGATGAATGCCTTTACTCTGAGTTCAGACCTGTTGTTAACCGACCAGCAGTTGCAACTGACTGGCCTGAGGATGGAGCTGGACGAACTGAAGCTGACCGGCGAGCAGCGCATTGAATTCATGGAACCATTGAGGATCAGTGGCCATCTGGCGCTGAATGCGCTGGATCTGAACCCTTACCTTGGTACTTCAGACGACAAGGGGAAGAAACCGCAGGCTGCGACTAATGGAGGTTGGGACAGCACCCCACTGGATTTATCTGCACTGAAGCAAATCAATCTGGACCAGCAGCTGAGCCTTACCGCTTTGCGTTTTCAGGATATTCAACTGGGTCAGAGCGAGATGAAGTTAAAGCTGAACAAAGGCAAAGCCAGGTTTGAACTGAGCCAATTGCAGGCGTATCAGGGCACAGGCAGCGCCTTGCTGGAACTGAATGCTGCCACCAGCCCTTACCAACTGGCGGCCCGCTTTGATTTATCCGGTGTGGCGGCACAGCCTTTACTCACAGACGCGGCTGGTTTTGATAACTTGCTGGGAACAGGCCAACTCCAGGGAGAGCTTGCCAGCAGTGGTCAGCATCAGAAAGCGCTGATGGAAGGCTTAAATGGCACTCTGGCTTTTCGTTTTACCGACGGTGCCATCCGGGGCGCCAATATTGCCGCGCTGGTGCGCAGCGCTGAGCAGGCCCTGCAAGGCAACCTGCAGGGCATTAATCTGGACAAAGACTTCAGCGAATCCGAAAAAACCGATTTTTCCGAATTGTCGGCCAGCATGCGCTTTACCCAGGGGGTAGGGCAAAGTGACGATTTGCAGCTGGCCAGCCCACTGTTGCGGCTGACCGGCCAGGGCAGCCTGAATTTAGCCACGCAGCAGCTGGATTATCTGCTCAGCCCCAGCCTGGTGGCCAGCATTGAAGGTCAGGGAGCCCAAGAGCAGAGCCAGGGCTTTAGCATTCCGGTCCGGGTCAAGGGCCCCTGGTCTGATGTGAAAATCAGACCGGATCTCAGTCAGGCGGCCAAAGACAAAGCCAAACAAAAAATTGAAGACAAAGTGAAAGACAAACTGAAAGGCTGGTTAGGTGGCTGATAAAACGGGATAAATGGCTGGCTGTTGTCTTGATTTTAACTACACTGAGACAACAGTCCGCTTGTTGGGGACGGAACAGGGAAGGTTCATTATGCGCATCGGCTCCATCCTGTTACTTCAATTGATGTTCGTGTTTTCATTCCAGTCTGTGGCAGCCACGCCGGTGGTTTATGCCTGGCCTGAAACTTTATCCTCCGATGAGCGTGGCGATTATCCGGTGGCCTTACTGAAACTGGCGCTTGAAAAATCCGGCGCGGATTACCGGGCGCTCCCCAGTGCCTCAGTGATGACTCAGCATCGTACGTTGCGCCAGGTGAGTAAAGCGCAGGGAATCGATGTGCTCTGGACCATGACCAGCCCCGAACGTGAACAGCAGCTCAGGCCCATCCGTATTCCTATTGATCGGGGTCTGCTGGGCTGGCGTCTTCTGGTCATAGTGCCGGACCGGCTCCATGAATTTGAGGAGCTGACCAGTGAACAACTGCACCGGTTATTGGCGATTCAAGGCAGTGACTGGCCGGATTTTCCGGTGTTGCAGGCGAATCAGTTCAGGGTGCTGGGCAGCGGTGATTTTGAAGGTATGTTCCGTATGGTGAAGTTCGGCCGGGTGGACTATTTCCCACGCTCTGTGACGGAGATCTGGTCCGAGCTCTCAGAGCGTGAGTCCCTTGGGCTGAGGGTTGCACCTAAATGGGTATTGCATTACATCGCGCCTTTGTATTTTTTTGTGCAGAAAGACAATGACGAGCTGGCCGCGGCGATAGAGCTGGGGTTGAGGGCAGCCATTGAGGATGGCAGTATGCAGGCATTGTTTTTGCGCTGTTTTGGCCCGGCGCTCGACAAAGCTGATTTGGCTGGGCGTACCCGTATCGAACTGATCAACCCCCTGTTACCCAAAGAAACGCCCCTGGATAACGCTGAGCTGTGGTTTGACCCGGCCAAAGGGTATTGATGCCAAACAAAGGAGCCATTACGGCTCCTTTGTCTGGCGTCAGTGCATCAGTTGCTCTATTGCATCTGGCTTATTATGAACAGCAAACTTATCGACCAAAGTGGCACTGGCCTGGTTCAGGCCCAAAACCTCGACATCAGTTCCTGCTTTGCGAAACTTCAAGACCACCTTGTCCAGCGCGCTGACGGCCGTTACATCCCAAAAATGCGCGTGACTTAAATCGATTTGCACGTTGGGCAGGCCTTCTTTGCAATCAAAAGCTGCAGAAAAGGCATCGGCTGATGTAAAAAATACCTGGCCCGTGACCCGGTACAGCCGGCTTTGGCCGTCGGGGCTCAGCTCGGACTGTATGGCCAGCAATTGCCCGACTTTGTGAGCAAAAAACAAGGCGCTGAGTAACACACCGGCGAACACACCAAATGCCAGATTGTGGCTGTACAGCACCACCGCCACCGTGACCAGCATTACGACACTGGCGCTGCGGGGGTTGCTGCGCATGTCTTTTACTGACTGCCAGTTAAAGGTGCTGATGGAGACCATAATCATCACGGCCACTAAGGCAGCCATAGGGATCTGCCCTACCCAGTCACCAAGAAACACAGCAAAACACAGCAAAAGGACACCGGCCATCAGGGTGGACAACCTGCTGCGGCCGCCCGATTTGACGTTGATCATCGACTGACCAATCATGGCACAGCCTGCCATGCCACCAATCAGGCCCGAGCCAATATTGGCGACGCCCTGACCAATACATTCCCGGCTTTTGTTGCTGTTGGTGTCGGTTAAATCATCCACTATGGTGGCAGTCATCAGCGATTCCAGTAAACCGACCAAGGCCAGGCCCAGGGAATAAGGGAAAATAATCTGCAGTGTCTCAAAGTTCAGCGGCACTTGCGGCCAGAGGAAGACCGGCAGGCTGTCAGGTAAGTCGCCCATATCGGCGACAGTGCGGATGTCCAGATCAAAACCAATGGCCAAGGCCGTCAGCACCAGGATGCAGACCAGCGGAGAGGGCACAGCCGTGGTGAGATAAGGCAACAAATAGATAATGGCAAGGCCTGCTGCTGTCATGGCGTAGACAGGCCAACTGACGTCGGTCAACTCTGGTAACTGGGCCATAAAAATCAGAATGGCCAGGGCGTTGACGAATCCAACGACGACGGAGCGTGAGACAAAACGCATCAGCTCCCCGAGTTTTAATAACCCAAACAGAATTTGCAACACACCACAGAGCAAAGTGGCGGCTAACAGATACTGCAGGCCATGTTCTTTGACCAGCGTCACCATCAGCAACGCCATGGCACCTGTGGCGGCAGAAATCATTGCCGGGCGGCCACCGGCAAAAGCGGTGATCACGGCAATAGCAAAGGAAGCGTATAAGCCGACTTTGGGGTCGACCCCGGCGATAATGGAAAACGCAATGGCTTCCGGGATCAGTGCCAGCGCAACCAGCACGGCACAAAGCAGGTCAGCACGCAGGTTATAAAACCAGTGCTGTTGTAAATAAGACCACATAGGCGACCTGTCACAATTTAAATCAACGGATGCAGCGACTGGCAGAGACACAAAAACTGCGCTCCAGCTCACTGCGCTTTTGGTGTTCAGTTTCAGCGTCCTGAGTTGGTGTCAGGCCTGAAAAAGGGCGGCTATGCTAACAAAGCCGCCCCGGTGAATGAAGGTTTTTTATGCGGGGATAAACAGCGGTTCCAACGCCAAGGTCGCACCGGATGGCATCAGCTCGCGCCACCAATACAGGTTGGGTTGCTGTGGCTGACCAAGTTGTGCCAGTTTCACTGCAGCACCAAACACAGGGGTTATCAGTGGCACCTGGTAAGCGTCGGCGGCCAGCGCCAGCCGTTCCAGCGGTTCGTACCAGGCATGCATGGCGAGGTCAAAACTGCTGTTATGCACCGGCATCAGGTACCTGGCCTGCAAATCCAGATGCGCTCTTAAACTCTGCTCAGGCTGCATATGCACATCAGGCCACAGCTCGTCGTAAGCGCCGGTTTCAATCAGGGCAAGATCAATAGGGCCAAAACGCCGGCCAATCTGGGCGAAGCCATTGAAATAACCACTGTCGCCACTGTAGAAGATCCGGTGTTGGCTCGACTCCACCATAAAAGAGGCCCAACTGGTCTGGTTTTTATCCCAGAAACCGCGGCCAGAAAAATGTTGGGCCGGTGTAGCGTGAATGGTCAGACTGCCCAGTTGGGTCTGTTGCCACCAGTCCAGCACGCGGATTTTATCGGCCGCAATACCAAAGCGGATTAAATGCTGGTCCACCCCGGGCGGCACAATAAAACAACGGCTTTTGGCATCCAGTTGCTGCACTGACTTTTTATCCAGATGATCATAATGGTCATGGCTGATCAGCACGGCTGAAATTTCCGGCAAGTCGCTGATCTGCATCGGCAACTGATGGAAGCGTTTTGGGCCGGCAAACGACAGGGGAGAGGCCCGCTCTGAAAAAACCGGATCCAGCAGCAGGTACTGGCCGTCAAGGCGCAGTAGCACTGTGCTGTGGCTCAGACGTGTCACCAGATCGTCTTTGCCTGATAAATCGGGTTGTTGCACCGGCAAGGCCTGGCTTGGGGTTTTGTCCGCCACCTTCTGGCTCAGGTAGCGCCATAAAATGCGAACCCAGGGGGTTTTGTCCTGAGTGTCGGCCTGAACACGGATCGGGTTAGCTGTCTGACTGTTCATATGGGCTCCTGAGATGAAGATTAAAGTAAACTACACGGTGTAGTTTAATAAAAACCATGAAAAAGTAAACTCAGTAGTGTAAAATTTTTTTCAGATCAGGTTTTACGGAGTCAGTCAGGTGGAGAAACTCAGTCGTTCAGAGCAAAAGCGTCTGGACATTCATAAAGCGGCGTTGGCTGAATTTAAAGAAAAAAGTTTTGCCGGTGCCAGTATGGATGCCATTGCTGAGCGGGCGGCGGTGTCAAAACGCACTGTGTACAACCACTTTGAAAGCAAAGAGGCGTTGTTTCAGGCGGTGACGGAGTCGTTCTGGCAACTCAGTAAAGATGTCACCAATGTGGAGTATGATCCGGCAACAGACATTGTGGTGCAGCTGGAAAACATCACCGAAGCTATGTGGCAATTGTACTCGCAGGCCGATTTCATTGAGAAGGCCAGGGTGCTGCTGGCTGAGTACATTCGTCAGCCGCAACTGATTGAACAAATGATCCATCAGGTGTCAGAAAAAGAGAAGGGGTTAAGCCGCTTTCTGGCTCAGGCGCATCAGGCCGGGGTGTTGCAGATTGACGATTTGCGTATGGCGGAGACCCAGTTCTGGGGGTTGTGCAAAGCGTTTGCCTTCTGGCCTGTGGTATTTCAGATGCACGATTACAGTGAACAGCGGGCCCAAATCATCCGTACCAATGTGCAGATGTTTGTCTGCCAGTACCGGGGCTGTGCAGAAAAATAACTTGAATCTGTGGCGTCCAGCCTTCAGGATCGCGACTCGAATGAATTGGGACTAAGGAGTTTAGTGTGTCTAAAGCGAAAAGCCGTCGTTTACAAAAAAAGCTGTATCTGGGTGAGTTTGCCGAACATGGCTTTATGCTGTCCTGTAAGTTGGCTTTGGCTGATGAACATGCATTCAGCACTTTTCTGGATCAAGTGATTCATCAGGTTGAGCAACGTGATCTGGTGATGGCCGGTGGCGGTGATAACACTCAGTTTGAAGCTTTTATCTGGTCAGCCCACCGTTACGGCTCTGCCACTGTGGAAGACATTGCCGCTGTCACTGCATGGTTTAACAGTCAGCCGCAGGTGTCGGAGCTGAAAACCAGCGAACTGGTGGATGCCAATTATGGCGTTACGTCCTTCTGAAAAAGCCCCGTTATGGCTGCGGCTGTTGTCCGCCGCCGCCGTATGCGCTGCACTCCTTGTTCTGCTGCTGGGCACTTACAATGCCAGTCTGACACAACTGGAGTACAGCCGTTTGACCGGCGTGATGCTGATTGCTCTGGTGTTTGCACTGCAACCCGACATCTATTGGGATGTGCTCAAAGGCAAAACAACGCTGGCTTCGGCTCCGAAAGCGTTGAACGCGCTGTTTTACAGCGGGGTCTTTATGCTGGTGTTTTCTGCATTGGCTGGACTGGTGCTGAGCGGGAAGCTGTAACGCTTTCCGCCTTGGTGGCCTTCCAGATCCGACCATTGGCTAATTGGGTGTTTATTGTTGTCCTGTTAGGATAGAGTCTGTCAATAAAAACCAGACAGGACAGTACCTTATGCTGATCTTCTTTCTATGCCTTGCCATTCTTGTGCTGGGTTACAGATTTTACAGCCCTTTTGTCGAGAAACAGGCGGGGATAGATCCATCCGCTGCCACACCACAACAACGCTTCAGCGAAGGGGTTGATTACGTGGCCCTGAGCCCAACCCGGGCATTTTTAATTCAGTTTCTGAATGTCGCTGGGGTAGGCCCTATTTTTGGGCCTATCCTGGGGGCTTTGTATGGGCCGGTGGCGCTGGTCTGGATTGTGATTGGCAACATCGTAGGCGGCGCCGTGCATGACTACTTCTCAGGAGTGATGAGCCTGAAGGAAGATGGCAAAAGCCTGCCTGAGATAGCCCGCCATTATTACAATGTGGTGTTTAAAGGCTTGATGCTGGTGTTCACGGCCATGTTGCTGTTTTTCGTCGGTGTGGTGTTTATTATGAGCCCGGCCGGTTTACTGGCGAACCTGAGTGCCTTTGATGGCACTATCCTGGAAAACAACACCTTTTGGGTGCTGGTGATCCTGTTTTATTACTTCCTGGCAACCTTATTGCCGGTGGACAAAATTATTGCCCGCCTGTACCCGTTTTTTGGTGGCCTGATGATCCTGATGACCACGCTGATCGCTGGTGCCTTGCTGCTGGAAGCGCCACATCTGCCGCAGGTGCAGGATCTGTTTGCCTATTTCACTCACAGCCATCAGGAACATGAGCTGCTGCAACCCAATCCGGACGGTTTGCCGGTATGGCCTTTGTTGTTCCTGACCATTACCTGTGGTGCGATCAGTGGTTTTCACTCCACCCAGTCGCCTATTATTGCCCGCTGCCTGACGAATGAAAAATACGCCCGTCCGGTGTTTTACGGAGCCATGATGTGTGAAGGCATTGTCGCTTGTGTCTGGGCGCTGGCTGGTATCTCTGCCTTCCCGGGCGGTTATGTCGAGCTCAAAGCCATGCTGGATCAAGGAGGCCCGGGTTTAGTGGTCAACCATATTTCCACCAGCTACTTAGGTGTTTTAGGGGGCGTTATGGCGGTGCTGGCGGTAGCGGCTTTCCCTATTACGTCGGGTGATACGGCGTTTCGTGCCTTGCGTCTGACCATAGTGGATGCCTTTGCTATTCCACAAAGCGTGCGTAACCGCCTGTTGCTGGCGGTGCCTATTCTGTTTGTGGCCTACCTGATGACCTTGCTGGATTTCTCGTTGATCTGGCGCTACTTCGCCTTCTCCAACATGTTGCTCTCCACCAGCGTCTTGTGGCTGGCCACCAAATACCTGTTTGACCGCGGTACCTTTCATTGGATTGCCAGTATCCCGGCGGTGATTGGCACGGCCATTACAGTGGCTTATATCGCCACTGCCCCTATAGGTTTTGCGCTGCCTGCACATTACAGCAAAGCCATAGGGGCGGCAGTGGCACTGATCAGCCTGATTGCGCTGGTGCTGGCTCACCAGAAGTACCGGCTGAAAACTGCGTGACTTCTAATGTCAAAAGGGCCACAGGGCCCTTTTGACGATCACGGCAAACGGCAGTTATGACTGGTCATGAAACTGCTCGCAGGCCTCCAGCGTATTTTCAATCAGACAAGCCACTGTCATAGGGCCGACCCCACCAGGCACAGGTGTAATAAAACGGGCCTGTTCAACTGCTTTATCAAATTGCACATCTCCGACCAGCTTACCGCTGTCCAGACGGTTAATGCCCACATCAATGACTATGGCACCCGGTTTAATCCAGTCGCCAGGGATAAATTCAGCTTTCCCCACGGCCACGACCAACAAATCGGCGCGGCGCACTTGCTGTTCCAGGTTTTTGGTGAATTTATGGCAGACGGTGGTGGTGCAACCCGCCAGCAGCAGTTCCAGCGCCATAGGACGACCGACGATATTGGATGCGCCGACGACCACCGCATCCATACCGCGAATTTGCACCCCGGTGCTTTGCAGCAGTTTAATAATGCCTTTAGGTGTGCAAGGGCGCAGCGCAGGCATGCGTTGCGCCAAACGGCCAATATTGTAAGGGTGAAAACCATCGACGTCTTTAAGCGGGTTTATACGTTCCAGAATGGCGGAAGCATCCAGACCGGCGGGCAATGGCAATTGCACCAGAATACCGTCGACCTTTGGGTCGGCATTCAAGGTGTCAATCAAAGCCATTAAATCCTGTTGGCTGGTACTGGCAGGCAGGTCATAAGAAAAGGACTCAAAGCCTACTTCCTCGCAGGCTTTGCGTTTGCTGCCTACGTAGACCTGCGAAGCGGCGTCCAGCCCTACCAACACCACGGCCAGGCCTGGTGCGCGTTTGCCAGCGGCCAGACGTTGCTGGACCCGTGCTGCAACCTGGTTGCGGGTGGATTGGGCAACTGCCTTGCCATCAATGATTTGTGCTGCCATCGGATTACTCATTTAGTTGCTGGATCTGATGGGCGCTAATTGTCGCACAGCAGGGCAGAGCAGGCCAACCTGAATCCAGATCCCAGCCGAATAAGTGCCCGAAAATGTTTAAAAAAATGGCTTTGAGTGCGGCTAATTTCAGCGAAAGCGCCAGAAGGTTTAAATTATGAGCAATCAGTCTTGGCGCGGCAAAAAAAGGTTTGACGCTCCCGCAGCCGGGCTGTAATATTCCGCCCCGTTGCAGTAGTGTAACGATGTCGGTGATTAGCGCAGCTTGGTAGCGCACTTGGTTTGGGTCCAAGGGGTCGCAA
>NZ_JBBIQL010000036.1:0-24032 GCF_037442345.1 Rheinheimera sp.
CACTTGGTTTGGGTCCAAGGGGTCGCAAGTTCGAATCTTGCATCACCGACCATCTCTTTTCAGAAGCCGCTTTAGCGGTTTTTTTGTTTTCTGCGTTTCGCATCGCCTTTATCTTGCCGTTTCATTGGCTCTCTGCTGACTGCCTGCGGGGCATTGTTTATGTTTGCTGGTTAGCAGGCAAAAAAAAGCCTGCACTCAGGCAGGCTTTTCAGTCAGAGCTGAGCCGGTTCAGGCTGCTGCAGAAGACGACTTTGCAGTTTCTGCAAACAAGGATTTATCGGCGGCCAGATAGGTCGGTTCAAAATCATCGACATTAATGGTATGCAGGCGGCCTTGTTCCGCAACACGCAGCTTTTCTGCTTCCTGCTCGGTAATGACACCTAACGACAGGCCCAATTCCGCTACTTCATTCAAACGGTAGAAGGGCAGACGTTTGCCGGCAGCCTGCGCTACTTTATCAAACAGCGGCTCGGCAGCCAGGATGTCCGTCAGTGCTTTTTCAATCAGACCAATCTGGTTGTTTGGTTCAACTGTCAGGTAAACACCGGCTGCCAGACGTGAACGGGCTTCACAAGGCGTTTGCATAATGCGGGCAACCTGATGATCCAGCTGATCTGAAGGTTTACGTAAACGACGACCCCAAGGGAACAGCAATTTACCCAGCACCACACCGACGGCGCGGTTCGGGAAGTTATCCATCAGCTCGTCCAAAGCTTGCTGCGCTTTGTACAGATTGTCCTCACAGGCCCACTGCACACAAGGCAGATCCTGCGCCGGACGACCGTCATCGTTAAAGCGTTTCAGCACAGCCGAAGTGATATAGAGCATGCTCAGAATGTCACCCAAACGGGCAGAGATACGCTCACGGCGTTTTAAATCGCCGCCTAAGGTTCCCATGGCTACGTCTGACATCAGAGCTAACGCAGCGCTGAAGCGGTTCATCTGTTTGTAGTAACGGGCTGTGGCGTCATTGTATGGGCTTTGTGAGAAAGCCGCATTGGTCAGACCCAACCAGACAGAACGGAAGAAGTTGCTGATGGCAAAACCAATATGGCCAAACAAGGCACGATCAAAGGCGGTGACAGCAGCACGTTCATCGTCCAGGCCTGCAGCCTGTAATTCAGCCAGCACGAACGGATGGCAACGAATAGCGCCCTGACCGTAGATAATCATATTGCGGGTCAGAATATTGGCACCTTCCACCGTAATGGCTACTGGTGCACCCTGATAACCGCGGGCCAGGTAGTTGTTCGGGCCCATACAGATGCCTTTACCACCGTGGATATCCATCGCATCGATAATGGCCTGACGCATACGTTCAGTCATATGGAATTTGGTAATAGCCGATACCACCGAAGGTTTTTCGCCCAGGTCAATGGAACCGACCGACATGGTGGTGGACGCTTCTGACATATAAGCGTAACCGCCCAGACGGGCCAGAGCTTCTTCAATACCTTCCATTTTGCCGATAGGCAGTTTGAACTGACGACGGATACGGGCGTACGCACCGGTCAGCAATGCTGCGGCTTTAATGCCACCCGTGCTGTTGGAAGGCAAGGTGATAGCGCGGCCTACGGACAGACATTCCACCAGCATACGCCAGCCCTGACCGGCCATTTTCGGGCCACCGATGATGTAATCCAGCGGTACGAAGACGTCGTTCCCCTGGGTCGGACCGTTTTGGAACGGCACATTCAGCGGGAAGTGGCGGTTGCCGATTTTCACCCCTGGGGTGCTGGTTGGGATCAACGCACAGGTAATGCCTAAATCTTCTTTATCACCCAGCAGCTTGTCCGGGTCTTGCAGTTTAAAGGCCAGGCCCAACACGGTAGCGATAGGCGCCAGCGTGATGTAACGTTTGTTCCAGGTTAAACGCATGCCCAGCACTTCTTTGCCTTCCCATTGGCCTTTACAGACCACACCAAAATCAGGGATAGCACCGGCATCTGACCCCGCCTCCGGGCTGGTCAGCGCGAAACAAGGGATTTCCAGGCCTTTGGCCAGACGCGGCAGGTAGTAGTCCTGCTGCTCTTTGGTACCGTAATGCTGCAACAACTCGCCAGGGCCTAACGAATTAGGCACACCGACGGTACTCGACAGGATCATGCTCTTGCTGGTCAGTTTTTGCAGCACACAAGACTGGGCATACGCAGAGAATTCCAGACCACCGTATTCTTTTTTGATGATCATGGCAAAGAAGCCTTTGTCTTTCAGGAACTGATAGACGTGAGGCGGGATGTCGGCACGTTCATGTGTAATGTGCCAGTCGTCCACCATGCGCAGCAACTCTTCACAGGGGCCGTCGAGGAAGGCCTGTTCTTCTGGGCTTAAGCGTGGTTTCGGAAAGTTATGCAGCTTGTGCCAGTCCGGTGAGCCGCGGAATAAATCACCTTCCCACCAGGTGGTGCCTGCGTCTATCGCTTCTTTTTCAGTGGAAGACATCTCAGGCATAATTTTACGGTACAGCTTCAGCAGCGGTTTGGTCAGGTAAGTCTGACGCACGGAAGCAATATTCAGTGGCGCCGCAAGCAGTGCAAAAATAATCCAGCTGGCCAGCCCCACAGTATCTGTGAAAGTCGCAACAGCCAGTTCAATGGCAATAGCTGCAGTAAACAGGCTCAGGCTGGCTCTGTGGTAGGCCAGCACCGCGACTGTAAAAAACAGCACAAGTAATAAAATTAAAACGTCCATCATATACTCCTGAAATCTAGAGGTCAGACCACTATCGACCTAGAGTAGTGTGAGCGGGGCTAAGATGCAAGTCATTCCTTGAGATTGGGCTTGATTCGCTGTCAGTTTTTGTTGCACTCTGCGTGTAATTCATTCCCAATGGCTCAGGCCTTTCAATAGCTGCTATGTGTGAACTTTTAGGTATGTCGGCCAATGTGCCGACCGATTTTTGTTTTAGTTTTAAAGGCCTGCGGGAGCGGGGCGGTAAAACAGGCCCACACAAAGACGGCTGGGGTGTGGCCTTTTATCAGGGCAAAGGCGTCACCAGCTTCAAAGACCCGACACCCAGTTATCAATCTGAAATTGCCCGTTTGTTAACGGACTATCCACTGAAAAGTACCAGTCTGGTGGCCCATATCCGTCAGGCCAACAGCGGTGGTATCGGGCTTGAGAATACCCATCCCTTTACCCGGACTTTGTGGGGCCGTTACTGGACTTATGCCCACAACGGCCAGTTGACCGGGTTTGAGCAACTACCGGTTGGGCAGCACCTGGTGGTGGGGCAAACCGACAGTGAACATGCCTTTTGTTATTTGCTGCACCGGCTGGAGCAGCAGTTTGTAACCGCACCAGCGGATCATAGGGCTGCTTTTGAGTTTATTGCTGCTGTCTGTCCGGAGCTGCAGGCCCTGGGGGTTTTTAACCTGCTGTTGTCGGATGGGGAATACCTGCTGGCCTATTGCAGCACTAAACTGCATTGGATCACCAGACGGGCGCCTTTTGGAGTGGCGCGTTTATCCGATGTGGATCTGGATATCGACTTTGCCAAGGAAACCACGGACCAGGATGTGGTGTCAGTGATCGCCACCATGCCACTGACCTGTAATGAGCAGTGGCAGGTGATGCAACCAGGCCAAAGCCAGCTGTTCTATTTAGGTGAGCCGGTTTGACCGTTCAGTTCAGACAGTTGAATATCAAACTGCTCGACGCCATCTTCGGCCTGCCATAAACGGACCAGCAGATAATCCAGCTCTGGTGCCACCCAGGCCAGCACCTGCTTGTCTTTTTCTGTGCGTTCAATCCGGATGGTTTTCAGCTTACCGTAAGGCAGCAGTACTAATTCTTCCGAGGCTTTTTTGTAATGGTACTCGCGCTCATTGCCGTCGCGATTCAGCACCTGGTAGACAAAGTCGGTTTTGCCGGCTTTCAAGTCCAGCACCAGTTGGGTCTGATAACCCAAAGCGTCCAGCCACTGCGCATTCCACGGCAGGGCTTTCGGCTGACGTTTTTTGCCAACCAGCAGTTGCTGCTGGCTCCAGTCCAGATTCAGCTCGTAATAGCGGTCTTTGCCGGTACCAGTGCGCTGCATCAGGTAACGTTGAGGCTGCACCCGGCCTTGCTGCAGTACAAACCAGGATGTTTCTGAGCGTTTATCGTCAAAGATCAGAAAACTGACGTCGCTGCTATAGCCCAGTTCATAGCCGCTGTCAGTTTGTTTCAGGTAGCGCTTGGCTTCGCCCAGTTTTTTACCGGAGCGAAAGGCATCGTATTTGGCATCAAAAAGTGTAAGACTCTGGGCTGGCGCCGGCTCTTCAGCCTGCAGAAGCAGCGGTGTTAACAGTAAAAAAAACGGCGCTACGAAGCGCCATTTAGTCATTGTCCTCGTCATCAGCGTATCCATGTTCAGATAAGACCTGGCCGTCTAACAATGCCTGATCTGCGTTCTGTTGTAAACGCTGCTGACAAAACCAGCGCACCACCAAAGGATAAATGCGGTGTTCCTGCTCATGCACCCGTGCAGCCACCAGTTCGGCATCGTCTTCCGGAAAAATAGGCACTTTGGCCTGCAACACCACGGGCCCACCATCCAGTTCTGCCGTGACAAAATGCACTGAGCAGCCATGTTCGGTGTCACCGGCATCTATAGCACGCTGGTGGGTATTCAGGCCCTGGTACTTGGGCAGCAGCGAAGGATGAATATTCAGCAAACGCCCCTGATAATGGGCCACAAAAGCCGGGGTCAGAATACGCATAAAACCGGCCAGTACCACCAAATCAGGCTGATGGCTGTCAATCAGCTGAATTAAGGCGGTGTCGTAGTCTTCGCGGCTGTCGTAGTCCTTGTGGCTCAGCACCGCAGAGGTGACACCGGCAGTTTCAGCACGTTTCAGGCCATAGGCCGATGCTTTGTTGGAGATCACCGCCTTCACCCGGCCAGGGATAAAACCGGCGCTGCAGGCGTCGAGGATTGCCTGCAGATTTGAACCTGAGCCGGAGATCAGTACAACAATGGATTTCATTAGTGGATAACGACCTGAGCTTCATCTGCTGAGGCGGTCTGAATTTCGCCTAAATGCCAGGCGTTTTCGCCGGCGGCTTTCAGTTGCGTCAGGGCTGCATCCAGCTGCTCGGCCGGAACCACCACAATCATGCCAACACCACAGTTAAAGGTGCGGTACATTTCGTAGCGTTCAACATTGCCTTGCTGTTGTAACCAGTTAAACACCGCAGGCCACTGCCAGCTGCTTTCATTGATCACGGCTTTGGTCTGTTCTGGCAGCACCCGGGGAATATTTTCCCAGAAACCACCGCCTGTGATATGGCACAGTGCATGCACCGGCAGGGCTTTAATCAGCGCCAGCAGGTTTTTCACGTAGATACGGGTAGGCGCCAGCAGGTGGTCAGCAATGCTTTTGCCTTCCAGCTGAGTGTGCGGGTCCTGACCGCTGACTTCCAGAATTTTCCGGATCAGTGAAAAACCATTGGAGTGAGGGCCTGAAGAAGCCAACGCAATCAGCTGATCACCTGCTTTGACTTTGCTGCCGTCAATAATGTCGGCTTTTTCCACCACACCGACACAGAAACCGGCGATGTCATAATCTTCACCGTGGTACATGCCAGGCATTTCAGCGGTTTCACCACCAACCAGCGCACAACCGGCCTGATGACACCCTTCGGCAATACCTTCCACCACAGTAGCGGCCGTATCGACGTCCAGTTTGCCTGTGGCGTAATAATCGAGGAAAAACAGAGGCTCAGCACCGGATACGGCAATGTCATTGACGCACATGGCGACCAAGTCGATACCCACGCCATCGTGACGTTTTAAATCCATCGCCAGACGTAACTTGGTGCCGACACCGTCTGTGCCTGACACCAGAACTGGTTCTTTGTAACCGGCAGGGATTTGGCATAAAGCGCCGAAACCACCCAGACCGCCAATTACTTCTTTGCGGGTGGTGCGTTTTACCGCGCCTTTAATTCGATCAACTAAAGCTTCACCTGCGTCAATATCCACACCAGCGTCTTTGTAACTTAACGACGTTTTTTGCTCGCTCACGGCTGTCCCCAATGGCTAGAAAAGGTTGGTCTAAAAAAATTGCGCGCATTTTACCTTGGAACTGCCGCTGACAAAAGGATTTACTGACGAATACCCTCTGAAGCTTTGGCAAAATAGGCGGATAAACTCATTTCAGGACGGCTGACAATTTGGTGATAACAGATGGAAGCAAAAGGGAAATCTTTGTCGTTCACCTTCACGGCCGTGTAAGGTTCGGCGCTGTTGCTTTGGTCATAATGCCAATGGCCGGCACGGTGACGGATAAACACTTCGCCGGTGTAAGCGCCCAGGATCGAGCTTAAGGTAAAGAGCTCTGCGGCTGTATAGTGTTTTTGCTGATGCTGTTGTTTCAGCTGGGCCAGAACCTGATCCAGCTGGACTATAGATTCCAGACTGAAATCCAGCTCCACACCGGCAAAGTCGGAAACAAACTTGATGGCGTCGATGCTGGCGCTCTGCATCAGTTCAGTAATTTGTTTTTGGTCCATAGTTCAGTTCCTCAGTTCATTCTTGTTGTTGATGCTCTGCCAGCAGCAGTTCCCGCAGTTGTTTACTGCCCGGTCCCAGAGTCTCTTCTTTGGGCGTCACCAGTGATAACGGCACCACCCGGGCTGAACTTAAGGGAATATTAAGCCGGACAATCTGACCTGCGTCCAGCGCATCCTGAATAATAAAGTCGGGCAACCAGCAAAATCCGAGGCCTGAGCGCACTATATCCAGCGCTTCAAAAAAGTTATTGACTGTCCAGCGCTGCTCCGCTTTCAGCCAGCCAATATCTTTGGGTTTGCTGGCGGTGTCCCGGATCACAATCTGCAGATGCTGGCTTAAATCATTCAGGTCGAGCGACGGTTCCGACGCCAGCGGGTGTTGCGGCCCTACCACCGGAAACATCTGAGTCACGGTTAAAGGCTCGCCCATAAAGCCACGCGGAATACTGCTGGACCCCGCTATGACCAAATCGGCTTTATGCTCCAGAATCATTTCGGTAGAGCCGGTGATCACCGTATCAATAATCTGAATACGGCTGCCGCGTGACAGAGGATGAAACCTGGCGAGCGCGCGGTACAAAATCTGCTTTGGATACACCAGTTCAACCGCAATGCGGATTTCCGGCTCCCAGCCCATATTCAGGTTGGAGGCCAGCAGTTCCAAATCTTCAATTTGTTGGGTCAGGAAGCGGGAGCGGCGTAACATCACCTCACCGGCTTCGGTCAAAAAC
Organism: Rheinheimera sp.; assembly: GCF_037442345.1. Taxonomy (GTDB): domain Bacteria; phylum Pseudomonadota; class Gammaproteobacteria; order Enterobacterales; family Alteromonadaceae; genus Pararheinheimera. The sequence continues at coordinate 7,230 of NZ_JBBIQL010000036.1, forward strand.
GCCTTGCGGCCTTTGACTTCCAGCAGTTCAACCCCCAGCTGGGATTGCAGCTTGGCTACGGCGTGATTTAAAGACGACTGGCTTTTATTCAGTAAATCAGCCGCTTGGGCGTAACCGCCGGCATCCACCACCGCCTGCAGAATACGCCATTGCTCCATGGTGGATTTGGGACGGTACGGCATTCAGTGTCTCCGGGGCTGAGGCTCAGTTGCGGGCAATAATCACGGCGCGCAGTGGAGCCGGATACCCTTCAATAGTCTTACTATGATCAGCGGGGTCAAGAAAATCAATCAGACTTTCATTTTCCATCCAGTCGGTGCGGCGTTGTTCCTCCAGGCTGGTTACCGACAAATCGACCAGGCGGGCCTCTTTAAAGCCCACCCGTTCCAGCCACAGCAGCAGCGCAGGCACGCTGGGAATAAACCAGACATTACGCATTTTGGCGTAGCGGTCAGTGGGTACCAGCACGGTGTGAACATCGCCTTCGACCACCAGTGTTTCCAGCACCAGTTCGCCGCCTGGCTTCAGTTGCTGTTTCAGCTGAGTTAAAAAATCAATAGGGGAACGGCGGTGATACAACACGCCCATCGAAAAGACAGTGTCAAAGGCTTTTAAAGCCGGTAACTCGTCGATACCAATGGGCAACAAATGCACCGCGGGGTCTGGGTTAAAGTGTTTAATGGCTTCAAACTGGCAATAGAAGAGTTGAGAAGGGTCGATGCCCACCACAAAACCTGCGCCTTCGCCACGCATCCGCCACAAGTGATAGCCACTGCCACAGCCCACATCCAATACCGTTTTATGAGCCAGCGGGCTGAGGTGGGGTAACACCCGGTCCCATTTCCAGTCGGAGCGCCATTCGGTGTTGATGGTCAGGCCATGCAGGGTAAAAGGCCCTTTGCGCCACGGCATCAGCTGTTTCAGGAGCACTTGCAGGCGCTGACGTGCGCCTTCTGACAAAGCGTCTGCATCACCAAAGCTGACCTGAGTTTTCATCTCCACAGTGCCTGGGGGGCTCTCTGGCAGATGATCCAGCACTTTTTGCCACTGCTTAAAATCGCCATGCAAGGCGTCTTTTTCCCACTGTTCCAGCTGGGCGGGCAGGCTGGTCAGCCAATGGGCCAATCCGTTGGCGGCGATTTGCTGGTAAAAGGCGTTAAAGCGGCTCATATTGGGGCTCCCTGTTTAATGGCGACCATGGAGCAGAAGTTAAAGCACTGAAACCAGACACTGATATGACTGAAACCGGCCGCTTCCAGCCGGTTCTGATGCTGAACTTTGCTGTCCGGGCGCATCACATTTTCAAGGGCGGTGCGTTTCTGGCTGATTTCCAGCTCGCTGTACCCATTGGCACGTTTAAAGTCGTGGTGCAGGTCAATCAACAACTCATGAGTCAGTGCATCCGGCTCGACAATTTTTTCTGACAACACAAAAACTCCACCGGGTTTGAGCGCCTGATAAATGCGCTGGACCAGCAGATCCCTGTCGTCTGGTGGTAAAAACTGCAGGGTAAAGTTGCTGACCACCATGGCGGCGTTGCTCATCTCAACCTGACGGATATCACCCAGTTCAACCCGGGCCGGCACATCGGAGCGAAACGCCTGCAAATGGCTCTGGCAGCGGGTAACCATAGCGTCGCTGTTATCCACACCTATGACTTCGCAACCTTCAGCGGCTATATTGCGGCGCATCGCCAGGGTGGCCGCGCCTAAGGAACAGCCCAAATCGTAATAGCGGCTGTTAGCCTGCTGATAACGGGCGGTTAATTTGCCAATGGTCTGAATGATGGTCTGATAGCCCGGTACCGAACGTTGGATCATGTCAGGAAATACATCGACCACTGTCGCGTCAAAACGGAAATCCTGAATATGACCCAGAGGGTCGGCATAAATCTGATCTTTGTTCATAAAAGGTACCGGCAGCAAAAAAACGGCCGCCAGTTTACCTGAATTCAGTGACGCTGCGAACTCAGAGCAGGTTAAGCTGAGGCGGCGGTGCCAGCCAGGGCTGCAAAATCGGGTGGTTGATGCCCAATTCCTGCACAAACTGACGGGCCAGCAGCGGTGAGGTTTGATTGTCCGGGCTGTGAAAAAACAGATAGGGGCTGCGGCCTTCATGGAGCCATTGCCGTACCTTGCCCAGCCATGGTTGGTAATAAAGGCGGTTCCTGTCCGGATCATCGACGCCGACAAAACGCAGCATCGGCGTCTGACTCAGCGCTATGGCGTGCACAGGCAAATAAGGCTTTTTACGCTGCGCTTCGGCCAATTGGGCTGTCGTTGGAGCCACCGAAAACAGCGCACGAGAATCAAAAATTACCCGCTCTGTTTCCCAATCCCGCAGCAGCCGGTTCAGCCGGATTTCGTGTTCGGCTTTGTCAAAAAATGCCGGGTGCCGCACTTCTACAGCCAAAGGGTACAGCGGCCGCACTGCGCCAAGCATTTGTTGCAACCAGGGCATAGCCGCCGGGCTGAAATGCGCTGGCAATTGCAAATGCAGCAGGCCAATTTTGTTGCGTAGTGGCAAAAACAGTTGCAACCACTGGTGCAGCAGTTCGGGTTGCCACTGATCAAACTGGTGGCTGATGCTGCGGGGTAATTTCAGCGTAAAACGAAAGTCTGCCTGGCTTTGCTGCAGCCATTTCTGAATGTTTTCTGTCGTCGGTGTGGCGTAAAAAGTGGTATTGCCCTCGACCGAATTGAAAAAGCGGCTATAGTTAGCTAAGAAATCAGATGGCGCCAGGTCATTGTCATATAACAGATTTTTCCAGTCTGTATTGGCCCAGACCGGGCAGCCTAAATACAAAGTCATCTTATCCGTTTACGCTGGCAACCCCAAAGTCGCGTAGTGTACGAAAAATTATGATGCAGGCGCTATGTTCAGGATTCTAAGTTGTGTATTGATGCTGTTACTGGCGCCCTTACTGCAGGCTGCGGAACTCTCTGCCTTAAAGGCGCAACTGAAAGTAGCGGTTTCCAATGATTCCTATCCTTATATGTTTACCGATGAGCAAGGCCGTCCTGCAGGCCTGGTGGTGGATTTCTGGCAGCAGGTGGCCGAAGCGCAGCACCTGGACTTGGAATTTATAGCAGTCGACTGGCCACAAAGCCTGCAGTTACTGGCGGAACAAAAAGTGGATTTTCACGGCGGACTGGGAGAAACGCCGGTGCGGGCTCAACAGTTTTTGCTGGGCAAAAGTTATCTGGAACTGACCAGCAATGTATTTGTGCATCGGGATCTGAACCGGGTGATCAGTCTGGCCGACTTGTTGCCTCTGGTGGTGGGTACTGTGGCGAACGCCACCCATGCGGAACTGCTGCGACGGGTGCTGCCGGACATTACACTGAAAACTTACCCCCATGCCAGCGCTCTGTATAAAGCCGCGCTGGCCGGAGAAATTAAAGCCTTTACCGGTCTGGACCGGCTGTCTCCAAGGTATCCGGAATTCAGTCAGCTGGACTTGTTATTTCCTCTGTATAAAAAAATTCCTTTGCAGCAAATTCAGCTGACTTTTGCCACCCATAAAAACAACACAAAGTTGCAGCAGGCTCTGCAGCAAGCGGCATCCGCCGTCTCTGCAGAATTCATCGGTCAACTTGAACGGAAATGGCTGGGGATGGCAACGGATCCTGGCAGCCTGCTGATTGGCGTCTCAGTCGGCAATCAACCCTTTATGCATGTCAGCCAGTCCGGTGAGGTACAAGGGCTTTTTGTCGATATCTGGCGCTTATGGTCAGAGAAAACCGGTATCAAGGTGGCTTTTATGCCGGGGCAATCGAACGATCTGCTGGCCTATCTGCATAAAAGCCGCATTGATGTGCAAATGGCACAAATGCAGCACCCGGAAAAAATGGCCGGGTTGCAGTCGGCCTACCATCTGTACAACCTGAGTTCTTCTTTTTATCACTTGAGTTCAGCGCATGTGACAGGCCTGACGGATTTGGCCGGCAAACGAATAGGCCTCATGCATACATCCACCTATGCGGCTGATTTAAAAAGCCAGTACCCTGATATCCTTTGGCAGGAATACCGGACCCTGGAAGCCATGATCGATGCTGCCCAGCGCCAGCAGATAGTCGGTTTTTTTGCGGCTGATCTGATGGTGGTCAAACGGCTGAACGAAATGAACAGCGGTTCCGCTTTTACCGCTTTGAGTGAACCCCGTTTTGACAGTGCGATTCATTCACTGATCCGCCCTGGCAATGAGCGGTTGTATCAACAGATCCAACAAGGTTTTGCGCAGATCAGTCTGGACGAATTGATCGCACTGGAGCAGCGCTGGCTGGACCCTGCGATGTCAGCGTACTACCGGAAGTTTCGTGAGCAGGTGCCGTTGAGTACGGATGAAATGCAACTGGCACAGCAGGAGCTGAATGTGGGCGTGATGGCCAACTGGCCGCCTATTGAATTCATTGGTCAAGATGGGCAGTTCCAGGGCATGACCGCGGATGTGCTGGCGCTGCTGAATCAACGTTTAGGCGCCAGATTGACCGCCAAACCTTACCAAAACTGGTCGCAGTTGGTGGCTGACTTCGAACAGGGCAAGCTGGCTGCTGTGGCCAATATGTCCGATTTGCCTGAGCGTCAGGCCTATGCCGATTTCAGTGTGGATTATTGGACCTTGCAGTGGGTGCTACTGGGGCAGGCTCAGCAGGAGTCGGTGCAGACTGTGGCAGCGATGCCACCCAAACGTATTGCCATGATGCAGGATTATCAGTATTTGCACGAATTTCGTAAATCTTTCCCTCAGCATGAGCTTATTGCGGTGCCCAGTATTGAACAGGCGGTTGACTTAATGCTGAAAGGGGAAGTGGATTTTGTACTGGACAATATAGTGGCGGTGGGGGTTGTGCTGACAGACCCTGCACTGATCAATTTGCGGGTTCAGATCCCGGCGGATCTGCCAGCTGAACCCTCTTACTTTGCGATTCATAAACATTATTCCCAGCTGCGGGTGTTGCTGAATAAAGGCATTCAAACCATCAGTGATGCCGACAGAAAAACCATTCAGGACAAATGGTTGAATTTGCATGTTCAACAGGGCCTCGACAGAAGCCGGTTGATTGAGTTGATCCTGCAGGTGGTGGCTGTTGCAGTGGCCGTGGTGCTGGTGTTCTGGATTTGGAATTATTCGTTGCGTCGCGAAGTGAATTTACGCCGGCAAATGGAAGAAAAAATGCGTTTTATGGCCGGTCACGACGAGCTGACCCAACTGGCAAACCGTTCCTTGTTTATGGAGCGGCTGCAAAGCGCTATTCATCAGCATGCCAGGCATAACGAACTGCTGGCCGTGTTATTTATGGACCTGGATGGCTTTAAGCTGGTCAATGACCAGTATGGTCACGATGTTGGGGATGAACTTCTGGTGCAGCTGGCGCAGGTACTGAAGTATTGCGTGCGCAAAACTGACACCGTGGCCCGCTTTGGTGGCGATGAATTTGTGTTATTGCTGACCGGTCTGATTGACCGCGACGACGCGGCTATAGTGGCAGAGAAAATTTTGCAGTGTCTGGAAGACTCCATGGTGTTGTCTGTCTGTCAGATCCGGGTTTCTGCCAGTATTGGCATTTCGGTGTATCCACAGGATGGTACAGATGCAACGCAACTGCTCAAAGTGGCGGATCAGTTGATGTATCAGGTGAAGCAGCAGGGAAAAAACCAATACAGATTCAGCAGCAGGAAGCCGTGACAAAGCCCTTCATTTCTATATAATGAGCCCTCATTTTTGCTGACAAATAGCTCGGATTAAAGGATAAGCAATGCGCAGCCATTATTGTGGTTCATTAAAGGCTTCAGACGTAGGCCAGACAGTCTCCCTGTGCGGTTGGGTGAACCGCCGTCGTGATTTAGGTGGTCTGATATTTATCGACCTGCGGGACCGAGAGGGGTTGGTGCAGGTATTCTTTGATCCGGATTTGACCGAATTGTTTGAACAGGCCTCCAGCCTGCGGCACGAGTTTTGTGTGCAAATTACTGGTACTGTGCGGGCCCGTCCTGAGTCGCAGGTGAATAAAGACATGGCGACCGGCGAAGTGGAAGTTTATGCCTCAGCCTTGACTATTCTGAACAAGTCTCCGGCGCTGCCGCTGGACTTTAACCAGAACAACAGTGAAGAGCAGCGTCTGAAATACCGGTACCTCGACCTGCGTCGCCCGCTGATGAGCGACCGTCTGAAGTTCCGCGCCAAAGTGACCAGTTTTGTCCGTAACTTTATGGACAGCCATGGTTTTATGGACATCGAAACCCCTATTCTGACCAAGGCAACACCTGAAGGTGCACGCGACTATTTAGTGCCAAGCCGCACCCACAAAGGTCAGTTCTTTGCGTTGCCTCAGTCACCACAGCTGTTTAAGCAGCTGCTGATGATGTCCGGCATGGACAGGTACTATCAAATTGTGAAGTGTTTCCGTGACGAAGACTTACGGGCAGACCGTCAGCCTGAATTCACCCAAATCGATATCGAAACCAGCTTTATGAGCGCGGTTGAAGTGCGTGAAGTCACAGAAAAAATGGTGCGTCAGTTGTTTCAGCAGCAGTTGAATGTCGATTTAGGCGAGTTCCCACAAATGACCTTTAACGAAGCGATGCGCCTGTACGGTTCTGACAAACCGGACTTACGCAATCCCATGCAGTTTGTGGATATTGCCGATTTAGTGAAAGACGTCGACTTCAAAGTATTCTCTGGCCCGGCCAACGACCCGAAAGGTCGTGTGGTGGCGCTGAAAGTGCCTGGTGCGGCCGAAAAAGTATCGCGCAAAGACATTGACGCTTACACCGCCTTTGTCGGCATTTATGGAGCCAAAGGCCTGGCCTGGGCCAAAGTGAATGACAAAGCCGCCGGCCTGGATGGTATTCAGTCCCCTGTGGCTAAGTTCTTAACGGCGGACATTGTTGCTGAATTGCTGAGCCGCACTGGCGCTGACAACGGCGACCTGATTTTCTTTGGTGCAGACCGCTATAAAGTGGTGTGTGAAGCCATGGGCGCGCTGCGTCTGAAACTGGGTGAAGACTTAGGTCTGACAGTTCCTGGCTGGAAGCCACTCTGGGTGGTGGATTTCCCTATGTTTGAAGAAAACGATGATGGCAGCTTCTCTGCGGTGCATCACCCGTTCACCTCGCCACTGGATACCCAGGCGTTTCTGGACACCCCCATGGACCAGCTGGAACTGGGCAATCTGTTGTCCAATGCGTATGACATGGTGCTCAATGGCACTGAATTGGGTGGTGGTTCTGTCCGTATTCACAACTCAGACGTGCAGGCCAAAGTCTTTACACTGCTGGGCATCAGCGACGAAGAAGCGGCTGAGAAGTTTGGTTTCCTGCTGGAGGCGCTGCGTTATGGTGCGCCCCCACATGCTGGCCTGGCCTTTGGTCTGGACCGCCTGGTGATGCTGATGACTGGCGCTACCTCGATTCGTGATGTGATGGCGTTCCCGAAAACAGCCACTGCGGCCTGTCCGCTGACCGATGCGCCAGGTTTTGCCAACCCGCAGCAATTGGCCGAGTTGGGTATTTCTGTGGTCGCCAAACCGCAATAACATGTCTGGTCTGGCTGCAGGTGCTGCAGCCAGCTGAAAAACCGGCGACGTAAGTCGCCTTTTTTTGCTCTGCAGAGCCACAGGTGCAGAGTAAACCAAAGCACAATGGAGAGAGTTATGGCAGGGCACAGCAAATGGGCCAATATGAAGCACCGCAAGGCGCGTCAGGATGCCAAAAAGGTAAAAATTTTTACCAAAATCATTCGTGAACTGACGGTCGCTGCCAAATTCGGTGCCGACCCGGCAGGAAACCCACGATTACGTTCAGCCATTGCCAAAGCCATGCTGAACAACTTATCCCGCGACGTGATGGAAAGAGCCATTAAACGCGGTGCCGGTGAGTCTGGCGGCGAACACTTCGAAGAGCTGACGTACGAAGGCTATGGCCCGAATGGTGTGGCTATTATTGTCGAGACCCTGACAGACAACCTGAAACGTACAGTGCAGGATGTGCGTAGCGCCTTTACCAAATACGGCGGTAACCTTGGCACCAACGGTTCAGTCTCTTACCTCTTTGCCAAAAAAGGGGTCTTTAGTTTTGCGCCAGGGGTTAGTGAAGATCAGTTGATGGAAGTGGCGCTGGATGCCGGTGCTGATGATGTGGTACCGCATGACGACGGATCTTTTGAAGTGCTGACCGCACCTGAAGCTTTTGTGGATGTGAATGAAGCCCTGGAAGCGGCAGGTCTGAACGCTGAACATGCCGAAGTGACCATGGTACCGTCCACCAAGGCGGTTATCGACGCTGACACAGTGCAGAAGTTCTTTAAGCTGATTGATATGCTGGAAGATTTTGACGACGTGCAAAACGTTTACCACAACGCCGACATTGCCGATGAGGTAATGGCGCTGGTGGATTAAGTGATCATTCTTGGCATAGATCCAGGCAGCCGGCTGACTGGTTTCGGGGTGGTGCGTCAGACGGGCCAGAAGTTTGAATACCTGGCCAGCGGCTGTATCCGTCTGACCCTGAATGACATTCCGGACCGGCTGAAACAGATTTTTGACGGCATCAGCGAAATTATTCAGCAAAACAAGCCAGAGGTGTTTGCGATAGAGCAAGTCTTTATGGCGCGTAACCCCGATTCCGCCTTGAAGTTGGGGCAGGCCCGGGGGGCGGCCATAGTGGCGGCTAAAGTGGCAGGGCTGGAGGTATTTGAATACTCCGCCCGTCAAGTGAAACAGGCCGTGGTGGGCACTGGTGCGGCGGACAAAACCCAGGTGCAGCATATGGTGCGCACCTTGTTGAAGTTACCTGGCAATCCGCAGGCCGACGCCGCCGATGCCCTTGCTGTGGCTTTATGTCATGGGCATACTCAGCAAAGTTTAATTCATATGGCCGGGCAGGCGACCAAAACAGTGCGCCGCCGCCTGCGCTGACAAGGACTCCAATGATCGGCAGTTTACGTGGGGTGATCCTGGAAAAGCAGGCACCGGATTTATTAATTGAAGTGGCCGGTGTCGGCTACGAAGTGCAATTGCCACTGACCAGCTTTTACAAGTTGCCGGAAACTGGCAAGGAAGCGATGATCTATACCCACTTTGTGGTGCGGGAAGATGCGCAGTTGCTGTATGGCTTTCACTCTGCCGCCGAACGGGCCCTGTTCCGCCAGTTGCTGAAAGCCAATGGCATAGGGCCGAAACTGGCCCTGACGATTCTGTCTGGCCTGACGGCACAGCAATTTGTCCGTTGTGTGCAGCAGGACGACATCAGCACCTTGTGCAAGTTACCCGGAGTGGGCAAAAAAACCGCCGAACGTTTGCTGGTGGAAATGCGCGACCGCTTAAAAGACTGGGGCCTGAATATAGCCACACCAGTGACCGACCATCTGGTGCTGCAGGGCGACGACGTGGATTCTTTTGAACTGGTGGAAAATTCAGAACATGATGCCATCAGCGCTTTGGTTGCTTTGGGCTACAGTGCCACACAAGCCGCCAAAGCAGTGGAAAAAGTCAAACAACCGGATTTAAGCAGTGAGCAGCTGATTAAGCTGGCACTTCGCAGCATGATTTAACGGAAACCATTGATGATAGAAGCTGACCGTCTGTTAGGGCCTGGCGCCAACCGCGAAGATGAACTGATAGACCGTGCCATCCGGCCTAAGACCCTGGCGGATTACACGGGGCAGGCCCATGTGCGGGAGCAAATGAGCATCTTTATCGAAGCGGCGCGGGGCAGGGGAGAGCCGCTGGACCACTTGTTGATCTTCGGACCACCTGGCTTGGGGAAAACCACGCTGGCGATGGTGGTGGCCAATGAAATGGGCGTCAATATCAAAAATACCTCGGGGCCTGTGCTGGAAAAAGCCGGCGATCTGGCGGCGTTGTTAACCAACCTTGAACCGAACGATGTGCTCTTTATCGACGAAATTCATCGGTTAAGCCCGGTGGTGGAAGAGATTTTATACCCGGCGATGGAAGACTATCAGCTGGATATTATGATCGGCGAAGGCCCGGCAGCCCGCTCCATCAAACTGGATTTGCCGCCTTTTACCCTGATTGGCGCTACCACCCGTGCCGGGGCTTTAACTTCGCCGCTGCGGGATCGTTTTGGCATAGTGCAGCGGCTGGAGTTTTATAAAACCGAAGAGCTGGCACAGATTGTCAAACGCTCAGCCCATTTCCTCAATCTGGAACTGGACCTTGAGGCGGCCACCGAAGTGGCGCGGCGCTCCCGTGGCACCCCACGTATTGCCAACAGATTATTGCGCCGGGTGCGGGATTATGCGCAGGTGAAATCCAATGGGCAGGTGACGGTCGAAGTTGCCTCTGCGGCTTTGCATATGGTGGATGTGGACGCTCAGGGTTTTGACTATATGGACAAAAAGCTGATGCTGGCCATTATAGAGAAATTTGCCGGTGGCCCTGTAGGCCTTGAAAACCTGGCAGCAGCCATAGGCGAAGAAAAAGAAACCATTGAAGATGTGATTGAACCTTTCCTGATCCAACAAGGTTTTATCCAGCGTACGCCACGAGGCCGCATTGTGTCTGCCGCGGCCTATAAGCACTTTGGTTTTGATTTACCTCATCAGGACTAACCGGGCCTTCCATCACAGCTCCTTGTACAGGCGTGCCCCGGTGCGCCTTTTTTATGCCCTGCAGGTTGCATGACCATTGACAAGTCCGGCTGCATTTTTGATGTACCTGATGTTTGAGATATAGATTCGTGCGGGGTGTTCGCCTGTGGCAGCGACGCAGCAGGACAAGCTGTCGTTGGCTGGAAGGGGGAAGTGCAGGAAACCCGGAACAAAAAAAAGCCCGCTAAAAGCGGGCGAATGCAACAAGTTGAAGTAAATCTTCAAAATCCAGGGAACATGTTGAGAGAGCAACATAACCCTCTGCTACAGAGCGGTCACATCACCATGTATTCGTCACTACATCAGCCAGGCTGACGTTGCGCTAGTGCAGAACACGTGCGCATTGTAGAAAGTTAGAGTAATGACTTCAAACGAGAAAAACTTTGTTTTGAGATTAGTTTTATTAATGTGAATAGATATTCGTTTGGTGTGAATTTTATACTGGATTCGCAGAATTCAATTGCTGCAGACTATAGCTTTTATCAGATGCACTGCATTGGGGCGTCGTAAGTATTATAAATTTTGGGGTAGTCTGTGGCGGGCAGCCCCCAGCGGCTGGTCGGTGTTTTTTGTTGGTTTATCGTGGAGATGAAACTTTTGAGCGGAAATTGGTCTCTGTAGCAGGAAAATGAAAAACTGAAGCTGTAAGCGGAAAAAATATTTTTGATTTGGGGGCTTGCTGGCCTGTTGAGTTCGCCACAGGCCTCAAATATCATAGCGCGCAATTTGGACGGCAAAACGGCCTTATGTCAGAAATCCATCAGCTTGATATCAGAGTGTACTATGAAGATACCGATGCAGGTGGCATAGTGTATTATGCTAACTATCTGAAATTCTTCGAAAGAGCCCGAACTGAATGGTTAAGAACCCTGGGGGTGGAGCAGGACAGTCTGCTGGCTCAGGATATCGCTTTTGTAGTTCGCAAAGTGCTGATGGAAAATAAAGCGCCGGCGCGGTTTAATCAACTACTGACAGTAAAAAGCGAAATACGGCAGTTAAAGAAGGCCAGCATGGTGTTCTGGCAGGAAATTTATAATGAAAACGCAGACTTACTCTGTTCAGCTGAGGTTAGTATTGCGTGTGTCAAATTATCATTAATGAAAGCGAGTGCGATACCTCGCGACATTTTAGGGGTGTTATCTGGTGGCAACGGGCGGACTTTCTGTAGTTGATTTAATTCTTCATGCGAGCTGGGTGGTTCAGGTAGTGATGCTGATCCTCGTGGCAGCCTCTGTGATGTCCTGGGCCATGATTATTCAGCGTAATAAAGTGTTGAAGCAGGCTTCGGAAGATACGGTTAAATTTGAAGACAAATTCTGGTCAGGTGTGGATTTATCCAAGCTGTACAATGAAGTCAGTGCCAGAGCGTCAGCCACCGGGCTGGAGGCTTTATTTAAAGCGGGGTTCAAAGAATTTGCCCGCTTACACAAAACCAGCCGCAATGCTGGCTCTGTGATGGAAGGCACCCAGCGCGCCATGCGTGTGGCATTGTCTCGTGAAGTCGAGCGTCTGGAAACCAGCCTGGCGTTTTTAGCAACAGTTGGCTCCATCAGCCCATACATTGGTCTGTTTGGCACCGTCTGGGGCATCATGAATTCCTTTATCGCTTTAGGGGCGGTCCAACAGGCCACATTAGCCATGGTTGCTCCAGGCATCGCCGAGGCGCTGATCGCGACCGCTATTGGTTTGTTCGCCGCTATTCCGGCTGTAATTGCCTACAACAAGTTTTCGCATAAAGTGGAACAGCTGGAAAATGCGTACGCCAACTTTGTCGAAGAATTTGCCAATATTCTGCATCGCCAGGCTGTTGCCAGTGGAGAAACCAACTGATGTACGTGCGTAAAAAACGTCGTATGGTCGCTGAAATCAACGTTGTGCCTTACATCGACGTGATGTTGGTGCTGTTGATCATTTTTATGGTCACTACTCCCATCATTACGCAGGGGGTGCATGTTGAACTGCCGAAATCTGAAGCTGAACCCATTGAGCAAATGAAAGATGGCAAAACACCACTGGTGGCAACAGTCGATGAAGGTGGCCTCTATTACTTTGAAAAAGACGGCAATAACAAAGGGCCTTTTACTGCACAGGAATTGCAGTCTGAAGTAGCTGCGACCTTGCAGGTTGAACCAGGCACACAGGTCATCATTAAGGGCGATGGCCGGGTGAATTACGCCGCGATTATTCAGTTACTGAACTTATTAAAACAAGCCGGGGCTCCTGCAGTTGGTTTGATGACTGAGGATGTGGAGTCAAACTAATGGATCCGGCGTTTAAAAGGTCGCTTATTATTTCCGCTGGTTTACATCTGTTACTGGTGGTGTTGTTAGTAGCGAACTTTAATTTTTTCCGCAGTGAAGAAGTACTGGTGATGCCGATGCCTGGTGATATGGCGGCAGCAGTACCCTTAAAAGCAACCACTGTGGACAAATCTGCGTATGAAGAGCAGGTGAAAGAAATTAAAGAAAAGAAAGAACAGGAACGCAAAGCGGAAGAGCGCAAACAGCAGAAAATAGAAGAAGACAAGAGACGTGTTGAACGCGAAAAACGCCAGGAAGAACAGAAAAAGAAGCAGCAAGAGTTAGAAAAGAAAAAGCAGGAACAGGAAAAGAAACTGGCTGCAAAAAAAGCTGCTGATGAAAAGAAACGCAAAGAAGCTGAAGCTGAGAAACAAAAAAAATTAGACGCTGAGAAAAAGAAAAAAGAGCAGGAAAAGAAAAAGCAGCAAGAGCTAGAGAAAATAGAAAAGGAAAAAGCCGCGAAAGAAAAAGCAGCCAAAGAAAAAGCTGAAAAGGAAAAACGCGACCGTGAACAGCGGGAACGGGATGCGGCTGAAGAAATGATGCAGGAACAAATGGAAGCTGAAGCCGAAGCGCGTCGTGCCGCCAAAGCCGGTCAGATCCTGACAGAGAAACAGCGTTATCTGGCAATGATCGTGGCGAAAATTCAGCAGAACTGGTTTGTTGATGACACCATGCGTGGCAAAGAGTGTCGGGTACGGATGCGACTGGCGCCCAATGGCTTTGTCATTTCCGCCGATGTGCTGGACGGCGACCGCGCTTTATGTGAATCTGCCATGAGGGCGATTCAGAAGGCTGGGAACTTCCCAATGTCGCCGGATCCGGATGTGTATGATGCGCTGAAAGATTTAACGCCAATTTTGAAACCAGAACTGAGATAACAAGATGCTGAAGTTACTAGGAAAAACCTTGCTTACTCTGGCGCTGGTGTCGAGTGTGAAAGCTCAGGCCAGCAGTTTGGAGATTGTGATTACCGACGGTGTGGACAGTGCGCGCCCAGTGGCGATAGTGCCTTTCACCTTTGAAGGTTCAAATCTGCCAAACCAGCGTATTGCTGATGTGGTTTCCGCTGACCTGATGCGCAGTGGTAAATTTAATCCGCTGGCAGCAAGCCGGATGCCACAACAGCCCAAAGGCAGTCAGGACATTGATTACCAGCGTTGGATGAAACAAGGTGTTGAAGCTGTGGTCACGGGCAGCATCCGTGAAGTGGGTGTGAACCGCTATGTGGTACGTTTTGAACTGATGGACGTCTTTAAAGGTGCTGGCACGGGCGGTTCAGGTTCAGCCCTGATTGGTGGTCAATTAACTACAGGTGTCAGCCCTGTACTGGACGCCCGTGAAATTACCATCAGTGGTGATCAGTTCCGCCAGTATGCACACCGTATCAGCGATATCGTCTATGAAAAATTAACTGGTGAGCGTGGTGCATTTTTAACTAAAATAGCCTATGTGTTAGTACGGGACCGTGCTGACTTTAGATATCAATTAGTTGTCGCTGATTATGATGGCGAAAACGAACAGGTGCTGCTGCGTGCCAAAGAGCCTTTGATGTCTCCGGCCTGGTCACCTGATGGCACTAAACTGGCGTATGTCACTTTTGAAAAACGTCAGTCACAGATTTATATTCAGGATATCTACACAGGTCGCCGTAGTATTTTAACCAGTTTTAAAGGCATCAACGGTGCCCCTCGCTGGTCACCGGATGGCCGTAAAATGGCGATGATGTTATCCAAAGATGGCAATACTGAAATTTATGTCATGGATATTGCGACCAAAGCCTTGAAACGAGTGACAAGCCACAGGGCCATTGACACCGAACCTGCATGGTCACCGGATGGTACAGAGTTATTATTTAGTTCTGAACGTGGTGGAAACCCACAAATTTATAGTGTGAATATTGCGTCAGGTGTTACCAAAAGGGTGACATTTGAAGGCGAAATGAATTTAGCTGCATCTTACACTCCGGATGGGCGTGGTATTGTTATGGTCAACCGAACAAATGGTCAGTATAATATCGCCCGCATGGATGTGGAGAGCCGCTATATGCAAGTGTTGACTCGCACTTATCTGGACGAGTCACCAAGCATTGCGCCTAACGGCTCAATGATAATTTATAGTACTTTGTACGGTTCGACACAAGTACTGGCACTGGTATCTATGGATGGGCGCTTTAAAGCACGGTTACCGGCAGCAAACGGCAGAGTTAAATCGCCGGCCTGGTCACCATTTTTATAAAAAACGAAAATTTGGTTAATCGATATACTAAGGACAACATCATGAACTTGAATAAAGTTTTAAAAGGTTTGTTAGTTGCAGTGCCAGTGTTAACTTTAGCTGCCTGTAGCTCAACTGACGAAGTCGCTGCTACTGATGCAAACACTGGTGCCAACACGAACCAAGTGGTAGAGCAAGGTCTGTCAGCTGAAGAGCTGCTGCGTCAGCAACTGGAAGCGCTGCGTCAGGACAACACCATTTACTTCGACTTCGACAAATCAGCCATCCGTCCAGAGTTCGCCTCTGTTCTGGAAGCTCACGCTGCTTTCCTGCGTGCCCGCACTAACATCAACGTGACTATCGAAGGTCACACTGATGCCCGTGGCACTCCAGAGTACAACGTAGCCCTGGGCGAGCGTCGTGGTCAGTCAGTTCAACAGTACCTGGCTAACCTGGGTGTTTCTGCTGGCCAAATGTCAGTAGTCAGCTACGGTGAAGAGAAGCCAGCTGTTGAAGGCAACGACGAAAGTGCATGGTCTAAAAACCGTCGCGCTGTTTTAGTTTACTAATTCAACGAACGAAGCAAAGTAGTGAAAAAATCTGTAATTACTGCGCTTTCGGTGATTAGTATTGCCCTGTGGGCAGATCCGGCTCCTGTAGCCGATCTGTCCCGCACGGGCGGTACCACCGTCAAACCCAAATACAATTCCACCGCTGAGCGTATTGAAGCGCTGGAGCGTGTGGTTGAGGCGCGAGCGAATGCTCAGTTGCAAATGCAGCAACAGCTGTCTGCTCTGTTAGATGAAGTGGCTGAACTGCGCGGAGTCACTGAGACACACGCCTACAAACTCGAAGAAATATTGCAGCAACAACGCAATATCTATCAGGAAATGGACAGACGTCTGGGGTCAGGCCAGGCACCGTCTGCAACCAATCCAACCCCGGTTACTCCAGCTGTCACCAACGAGCCTGCGCCTGGTGGTAACCCTGCAGCTGTACTTGGTGGACAAGATCAAAACGCCGGAGCTGTTGAACCAGAGCCAGTGGTGTCAGCTAATGCCTCTGAAGGTGGTGCTTATGAAGCGGCCGTCAATCTGGTGTTGAAAGACCGCAATTATGACGCGGCCATTCCGGCTTTCGAACAGTTCGTTCGGGAATACCCGGATTCAGGTTATGTGCCGAATTCATATTACTGGTTAGGGCAGTTATTCTTTACTAAAAATGAAACCTTGAAAGCCAAGGCCCAGTTTGAACGGGTGGTTTCACAGTACCCGCAATCCAGTAAAGCGGCTGATGCGTTGGCGAAATTAGGCCAGTTGGCCGAAAGAGATGGTGATGTGGCAGCAGCCAAACAGTTTTATCAGCTGCTGGTCAATAAATACCCTCAGTCAAAGCCAGCCAAGGCAGCAAAAGCCAAACTGGATACACTGTAATTCTCTTACTGAAAAACAACCCCGGCTTAGTCCGGGGTTGTTTTTTTGTGCAGAAAATCAAAAACCTGCCAGAGTTGAAAAGGTGGGTGCTGGCTTTTTCAGCAAACAGTCGAAGAAAAGCAGCTTTCTGATAATTTTTGGTTGCACTGGCGCTTTAAATAAGTAAGATATGCGTCCGCGGCAGGGGTCATTAGCTCAGCTGGTAGAGCAGCGGACTTTTAATCCGTTGGTCGATGGT
>NZ_JBBIQL010000037.1:0-21370 GCF_037442345.1 Rheinheimera sp.
ACTATGGCGCATCACGACGCCGTTTACAGTGAGGTGTCCATCCCATCATCCCTGGGGGGCAGCGCAGCGTGTTGTTCGGTGTCCGGCCCTTTGCAGAGCAAAGGGCGTGATGGCGGCGGTAAGCCAAATGGTTGGCTTACCGAAATCCCGCAATCACCCTCACAGGGTCTGCTTAGTTCTTTGCCTTTCCTCGCTTTGGATGGATTCACGCAGTCCAATGATTTGTTGCAAGTAAATCCGTCTACTGTAGCCAAGCTCCCGTTGAGGCGAGCCGCTGAAAAACGATGATTTGAGGTTTTAAGCTGGTGGGTGTCTGAGCGAGGCGTTGCCGAGCGAGTTACGCCAGCGCCTCAAATCATTGAATTTTCAGCGGGCTTTATGCGGACTGCGTCCTTCCCTTCGGGCCAGCCTTCGGCTGTTAAAGCAGGCGTCCTGCCTGCTTTTGCTTTGGGCACTTTCTTTTGTCGAGACAAAAGAAAGTGTCTCGACAAAGGCGAAACAACCATGCTAAAGACAAAGAAGATGTCGATTCTGCAGCACCAAAGACAATGCCAGTCAGCTTAACTGACTGGCATTAAAGGGCCGTCAGGCCCTTTTTTTTCAGTCAAAGTCCGGTTCCAGCTCGAACCGCAGGAGTTGGGATGAATAGGGCTGGTACAGCTCCAGGCACTGTGCCTGAAGCAATAAACGCGGCGCGGCGGCAAATGCCTCGTCATGGGCGTAAAAGGCATCGCCGAGAATGGGGTGACCCAGACTCAGCATATGCACCCTCAGCTGATGCGAACGGCCTGTGACAGGGCGCAGTTCCACCAGGCTGCTCTGTTCATCCACACTTAAGCGCTGAAAAAAGGTCAGCGCTTTTTTGCCTGTGCTGTGGCAGATTTTCTGCAGCGGCGGATCGTTGCTGTCGGCTATCAGCGGTGCATCCACTTTGCCATGTTCGGCGACTTTGCCCCACACCCTGGCTCTGTATGTTTTGCGCACCGAGCGGGTGGCAAACTGCTGTTTCAGCGCCGCTTCAGCTTTACGGCGAAGCGCAAACACCACCAGACCTGACGTAGCGCAGTCCAGACGGTGCACCAGCTGGGCGGTTGGAAACTGCTGCAATACCCGGCTTAATAACGAATCCTGATACGCAAGCCCACGCCCTGGATTGGTCAGCAGGCCACTGGGTTTATTCAGCACGACGATGTCTTTGTCCTGGTACAGAATATCCAAAGGGTCTGTAGGGGGCTGGTAAATGAACGGCCTGTGCATGGATGGATCAGTGCTGGTTGGTTTAGTTGTCAATTCTGGCATAATAGCCAGCCCTTTGTATGCCCCCTGATGCAACTAATTGAAATGACAGACTCGTTTGACGATTTAGCCATATTAACCGCCACCAGTGATGCCTGGCAGTTGCTGTATCAGGATGAACACCTGTTGGTGGTGAACAAACCGGCGCGTTTGCTGACGGTGCCGGGCCGTCACCCGGCCAACCGGGATTGCCTGTTGTCGCGGGTGCAGCTGGAGTTTCCGGGGGCAAGCGTAGTGCACCGGCTGGATTACGATACCTCAGGGTTAGTGATACTGCCGCTGACTAAAAAAGCTTTGTCGGCCATCAGCATTCAGTTTCAGCAGCGCCAGACCAAAAAATTGTATCAGGCGGTGGTCGCCGGTGAACTGAGCCAGACACAGGGCCAGGTGAATGCTGCCCTGGCGCCGGACCCGGACAACAGGCCTTTGTACAAAATCGACCCCAACGGCAAAGCCAGCCAGACTTACTACCGGGTGCTGAAGACGTTACCAGAACAGCAGGCGAGCTTAGTGGAGCTGGAACCTGTGACGGGGCGCTCGCATCAATTGCGTTTGCATATGAAAGCGCTTGGTCATGTGATTTTAGGCGACCCTTTTTATGCACCGATGGAATTACAAAACAAAACCAGCCGGCTGATGTTACACGCCTGGTCGTTGAGTTTTACCCATCCGGTCACTGAGAAAGCCGTAACCTTTCAGGCCGAACCTGATTTCTTCTCGGCATTCACTGCGTCGGTCAGTCCATAATTTGGCAGGCATAAAGCCAGCGCAACCCCAATCACCAGGCCGTAGGCATGGGCGTCAATGGCAACGCGGGCGTCGATAAGCGCCCCCAGCGCAGGGTCTGGGCCGTAGAACTGCTCATAGCCCACTTTCGCCGCCAGCCCCAGTAAAATTAACCCTCCTGAGTACCAACGTTGTTGCAGGTCGCGCACGGCGCCAAAAGCCAGTAACGCATGCAATACACCGGATAACCCGACGTAGATCTGAATATCCGGGCTGAATAAATACAGCGCTGCGCTGAGCAGGGCGGCTGACAGCAGCAAAAACTGCAGCAGTTGTTTTCGCTGGTAGTGCATCTGGTGCAGGTAAAAAATAACCGCTAAACCGCCGAGGTTCATCGCCAGATGCCAGGCATTGCTGTGCAGCAAATGGGCAGTCCAGAAACGCCAGAGCTGCAACGGCTCAGCGCGCTGGTAATTCAGCCAGTCGGTCACCTGGGCCGGGAAAAGCTGCAACAGCAGACACAACAGGGCTATAAACAGCAGACAAAACAAAGGTCTGTACAGCAATGGCATAAGGGCTCCTGAACAGCGGTGATGCCGCATTATGCCACGGACGCTGGGTTTGTCTGCGCTGATTTGAGCCTGTGGTCCGTCAGCTGACGGTTTTGTCCGTTGAAACCACCGGGATGACAAGGTAAGGTAAAGGTCTTACCACAATGAAGTTGTATCCATGAAGTTGAATTTGTCACTGCTTTGCCGCGCTTTGTGCCTGAGCGCCGTGCTTCACCAGCCGCTGCTGGCGGCACAACAAGATCCGGAAGCCACTACCTCCATCGAGCACAAAAAGCTGGTCACCAGCTCACACTATATGGCGACCGCTGCCAACCCGCTGGCGGTTGAAGCCGGCCGGCAGATCCTCGCCAAAGGCGGCAGCGCGGTGGATGCAGCCATTGCCATGCAGCTGATGTTGGGTCTGGTGGAGCCTCAAAGCTCCGGCATTGGCGGTGGTCTGTTTTTATTGCACTTTGACGCCGACAAAAAACAACTGAGCAGTATTGATGGCCGCGAAACGGCCCCACAACAAGCCGGCCCAGACTTGTTTCGTCTGAATGGGCAACTGCAACCCTGGCGTGAGGCCTTTGTCGGTGGCAAGTCGGTTGGGGTACCAGGGGTGATGAAAGCGCTGGAGCTGGCGCACCAGCGGCATGGCAAATTGCCCTGGGCCAGTTTGTTTGACGCCGCCATCCAGACGGCAGAGCAGGGCTTTGTGGTCAGCCCGCGGCTGGCTGGCTTACTGGCTGCCAACTGGAACCCGGGGTTAACCAATTTTGCCGCCAGCAGAGCGTATTTTCAGCCGGATGGTCAGTGGTTGCAGGCTGGGCAGAGGTTAAAGAATCTGGCCTATGCAACGTTGCTGCGCCGCCTTGCCAAAGAAGGCAGTGCCGCCTTTTATCAGGGCGATAACGCCAAAGCCCTGGTGTCTGCTGTACAGCAGGCGGCCCCAAACCCCGGGCTTTTGACAGCGCAGGATTTGCAGGCGTATCGACCGGTCGAGCGGGACGCCATCTGTATGGCCTACCGTCTGTACAAAGTCTGTTCTATGGCACCGCCAAGCTCTGGTGGTCTGGCCGTGCTGCAAATTCTGGGATTACTGTCATCACAGCCTGTGGCCAGACTTAAACCCAATTCGGTAGAAGCGGTGCATTTAATCAGTCAGGCCGCCAAACTGGCTTTTGCGGACCGCGAGCGTTTTGCCGCCGATCCGGATTTTGTCAATGTGCCGGTGCAGGGCTTGCTGAACCCGGCTTATCTGAAACAACGTGCTGCGCAGCTGACGTCTCCAGAAGGCCCCGCAGCGGTCGCGGGTGAACCCGAAGGGGCAGAACCGCTGACCCCCAGCCAGGCCATTGAATTTGCCAATACCAGCCATTTGTCAGTGGTGGACAGTGCAGGCAACGCCGTCAGCATGACCACCAGTATTGAAAACGCTTTTGGTTCAGGTCTGATGGTCAATGGCTACCTGTTAAATAACCAACTGACTGATTTTTCACTGGATGCACGCCTGAATGGCTTTTGGGTGGCGAACCGTGTGCAAGGTGGAAAAAGACCCCGTTCGTCGATGGCGCCAGTCATGGTGTTTGACCAACAGGGCCAGCTCAAATACATCACGGGTTCACCGGGCGGCAGCCGCATTATCAACTACGTGGCGCAGAACCTGATTGCGGTGCTGGATTGGGGGCTGGATCCGGCTCAGGCTGCGGCGCTGCCCCGCTTCAGCCACAGGAACGATGCTCTGGTACTGGAGCAGGGCACCGCACTGGAGCAACTGGTGCCGGCGCTGAAAGAATTGGGTTATCAGCCTAAAGTGGCTGATTTAAACAGCGGTATTCATGCCATTGAACGTCAGGGAATGCTGCTTCGTGGCGCGGCGGATCCACGTCGCGAAGGCGCAGTAGCGGGAGATTAACAGATGACTATTGAGGTAAACCTACAGCAGGGCGTGCTGGTGCTGACACTGGCCCGGCCTGAGAAGAAAAATGCGTTAAGTCAGCAGATGTACCGGCAGCTGGTGTCTGCACTGGAACAGGCGCAGGCCGATCCGCAGGTGCGGGTGGTGCTGTTTCAGGGCAGTAACGACTGCTTTAGTGCAGGCAATGATCTGGCCGATTTCCTCGGTGGCGGCGCTTTAAATGCTGAACACCCGACAGTGCAGTTTTTACAGAAGCTGGCAACCTTCCCGAAGCCGATGGTGGCGGCGGTGTCCGGCCTGGCGATTGGCATTGGCACTACCATGCTGCTGCACTGCGATCTGGTGTATGCCTGCAGCCCGTGCCGTTTCCAGTTGCCATTTACCCAGCTCGGGCTGTGCCCTGAAGCCGGCTCCAGCCTGTTATTGCCGCAGCTGATTGGTTTGCAGCGGGCTTCTGCCATGCTGTTGTTGTCCGAAGCCGTCAGTGCCGAGCAGGCGCTGCAGATGGGCATGGTGACCGAATTGGTGGAGCAGGCGGCGTTACTGGAGTACGCGCTGAACAAAGCGATAAAACTGGCCGCTTTGCCTGCTGACGCGGTGCAAACCGCCAGAGCCCTGATGCGTCAGCCTGCTTCGGTCAGCACCGCTATTCAGGCGGAATTGCAGCAGTTTGAGCGTTTACTGGCAGGGCCGGATTGTCAGCAGGCGGTGCGGTTGTTTTTACAGAAGAAGTAGGTTGTCTGGCTGGGCTCAGACGTCAGTACGGGAGAAGGGGTTGGGTTTCACCCCTTCAACCTTCCATTTGCCGTCCACTTTGATCATCCGTACCACACGGAGTTCGATTTTCTTACCGCCATTGGCTTTGCCTTCAAACAGCATGGTAATTTCTGCTTCATCGCCGTACTGTTCACGCAGGTTCTTGCCGGTACGGTCAATGCTGATGGTCACTTCATCAAAGGTCATGTTGTAAAGCGTGTTGGTGATGCTGCGGGTGCTGCCGTAGGAGCTTAATACCCGGCCATAACTTTCAGTCGCCAGCTTGGTGGCCTTTGCAAGATTTTTGCTGGTGTAAAGTGCGTGAAAGAATTCACCGGCTGCGTATTCAGGTGAAGCGGCATCAGCGTTGACCTTCGGCTTGTCTTCCTGACAGCCTGCCAGCACCAAGGCTGCGAATAAAAGGATCCATCTGAACATCTGCACACCCACTGAGCTTTAAAGACAGCCTAGTGTGGTTTTTTTTGCCGGTAAAGTAAAGAAAAAGGCCGGATAACCGGCCTTGTTTCAACTGCTTTGACCTGATCAGGCCTGTAATTCCTGTTCGGTAAATACATCGGCAAAGAGTGGGCTGGATAAATAACGCTCGGCCGAACTTGGCAGGATCACCACAATGTTTTTGCCAGCGTTTTCCGGTTTTTCTGCCAGACGTTTGGCGGCTACCACGGCGGCGCCAGACGAAATACCGGCCAGAATACCTTCTTCTTTCATCAGGCGGTGCGCCATTGCAATCGCATCGTCGTTGCTGACTTTTTCCACCGCATCCAGCAGGCTTAAATCCAGGTTGCCAGGAATAAAACCGGCACCAATACCCTGAATTTTATGTGGCCCTGGTTTGATTTCTTCACCAGCCAGCGCCTGGCTGATCACCGGTGAATCGGCAGGCTCCACAGCAACCGACCACAGTGGGTGGTTTTTTTCCTGCTTGATGTAGCGGCTGACCCCGGTGATGGTCCCGCCAGTGCCCACACCAGCGACAAAAATATCAATCTGGCCGTCCAGATCGTTCCAGATCTCCGGGCCTGTGGTGTCAAAGTGAATTTGTGGGTTGGCCGGGTTTTCAAATTGCTGCAACAGCAGGTATTTGTCCGGGTTGGATGCCTGAATTTCTTTGGCCTTTTCAATGGCACCTTTCATGCCTTTTGGCCCTTCGGTCAGCACCAGATTGGCCCCCAGCGCTTTGAGCAACTTACGGCGTTCCAGGCTCATGGTGGCCGGCATGGTCAGCGTCAGTGGATAACCCCGGCTGGCAGCCACAAAAGCCAGTGCAATACCGGTATTACCGGAGGTAGGTTCAATCAGCTCTTTGCCTGGGCCCAACAAACCTTTTTTTTCCGCATCCCAAATCAGCGCCGCACCCAAACGGCATTTCACTGAAAAACTCGGGTTACGGGCTTCAATTTTGGCGTACACATTGCCGCCAGTCACTCGTTTCAGTTTCACCAGCGGAGTGCGGCCAATCGACAACGAGTTGTCTTCAAAAATAGTTGCCATGCTAAAAAAGCTCCTGTTGCATCAAATTGGTTATAAGAATACTAGTGCCCGGTAAAAACGAAAGAATAGTTTTGCTATAAGATATAGCCATCTTTTTATGGCCGGAAACCCGAGAAATGAAATTCCAAGGTACTGAACATTATATTCTTTCTGATGAACTGGCATTGGCTGTCAATGCGGCTGTCAAACTGGAAAAACCCTTATTGCTGAAAGGTGAACCCGGCACAGGCAAAACCCGGCTGGCCGAAGAGCTGGCGCTGTCACTGGGGACAGAGCTTATCCGCTGGCAAATTAAATCCACCAGCAAAGCGCAGCAAGGCTTGTATGAGTACGATGCGGTATCCAGGTTGCGCGATGGCCAGCTTGGCAGTGAACGGGTGGCCGACATTGGCAACTATATTAAACCGGGCAAACTCTGGACAGCCTTTACCGCCACCCAACGGCCAGTGCTGCTGATTGATGAAATCGACAAAGCCGATATTGAGTTTCCAAATGACTTACTGCATGAGCTGGACCGCATGTCCTTTGATGTGTACGAAACAGGCCAGCGCATTGAAGCGCAGCAAAGGCCCATTGTCATTATCACGTCGAACAATGAAAAAGAGCTGCCGGACGCTTTTTTACGACGCTGTTTTTTCCATTACATCCGTTTTCCTGACGCAGACACCTTAAAACAAATAGTCCTGGCGCATTTCCCAGCATTGCAGCAGCAGTTGCTGACCAAAGCGCTGGAAGTCTTCTTTGAACTGCGGGAGCTGTCTCAGTTGAAGAAAAAACCATCCACCTCTGAGTTGCTGGACTGGCTGAAGCTATTGGTGGCGGAAGACATCAGTGCCGAAGTGCTGCAGGACCGGCAGCATCAGGGCGGGTTAATGCCTTTGTATGGCGCTTTGCTGAAAAACGAGCAGGATGTGGAATTGCTTGAAAAACTGGCCTTTCTTGCCAAAAGGCAAACCCGCTGATGCTGGTGCAGTTTTTCCTGAAGCTGCGTCACTATGGGGTGCCCTGCAGCCTGACTGAATTGCTGGACTTGCTGAATGCCTTGCAGCAGGAACTGGCGTTTGCCAGTCTGGACGAATTTTACAGCCTGTCCCGGTTGTGTCTGGTTAAAGATGAACGCCATTACGATAAATTCGACCGCGCCTTTGCCGACTATTTTCAGGGCGTGGTCAGCCTGGACCCGCTCAGCCTGATCCCGGATGACTGGCTGGTGCCCGGCTTGCTGCGACAACTGTCGGACGAAGATAAAGCCAAACTGCAAAGTCTGGGCGGGCTGGAACAGTTGCTGCAACAGTTTCGCGAGCGGTTAAAAGAGCAGCAGGAGCGCCATGCCGGAGGCAATAAATGGATTGGCACGGGCGGCAGTTCGCCCTTTGGCGCTTACGGTTTTCATCCGGAAGGCATTCGTCTGGGCCAGCAGGGCAGCGGTGCCCGCCGTGCGGTGAAGGTCTGGGACCAACGCGAGTTTAAAGACTTTGATGACAAAGCGGAGCTGAATCACCGCGCCTTGCAGCTGGCTTTGCGCCAGCTGCGACGGTTTGCCCGCACCGGGGCGGCCAGTGAGCTGGATTTGGCTGGCACCATTGACGCAACAGCCCAGCAGGCCGGCTGGCTGGATTTAAAGTTTCAGGCCGAGCGGCACAATGCCGTCAAGGTGTTGATCCTGTTTGATATAGGCGGCTCGATGGATGATTACATTCATGAATGCGAACAGCTGTTTCTGGCCGCCCGCACTGAGTTTAAGCATCTGGAGTTTTTTTATTTTCATAACTGTGTTTACGAGACAGTGTGGAAAAGCGCCAAACGCCGCCATCAGGACCAGGTATCGACCAGCGACCTGCTGCACACCTATGGCAGCGACTACAAGTTGTTGCTGGTGGGGGACGCCACTATGGGGCCTTACGAAATTACCTATCCTGGGGGGAGCGTCGAACACTATAACCAGGAAAGCGGAGAAGTCTGGTTAAAACGGCTGCTGGGCCATTTCAGTCATGCCGCCTGGCTGAATCCGCAGCCGCAGCAGTGGTGGCGACATTACCATTCGATAGACATCATCAGAGCGCTGATGCAGCAGCGTATGGCCGATTTTTCGCTGCAAGGTTTGCAACAGGTGACAGGTTGGCTGAGTAAAGGCCGAAGCTGAACCTCAACAGGGTTCGGGCTCTTGCCCGCTTGGGCTTTTGACTTTAAAGTGATTTTCAAAATTTGAGCAAGGAATCGCCATGACGTCTCCCGACGCTTCGCATGATATTACCCAGGTCGCCCCCAATACCTTTGTGGATGAAACAGGCCACCAGCTGAGCCAAAAAGAAATCCGCCAGATTGTCACCCCTCATGCGTTTAAAGTGGCTGACAGCCTGATTGGTCAGCCGCTGGCCAAGCCGGTGCGCCGGGGCGTTGCGATAGGAATTGATGGGTTGCTGATCAGTGCGTTAAGTTCCGGCAGCCTGGTCATTATATTGCCTTTGCTGGGCTATTTATTGTGGAACCGGATCCGGCAACAGCGCATTCAGCAGGCCGTTCTGGTAGGAATTGTCGCCCTGACGCTGGCGTTCACCCTGGATTTTTCACCGCAAGCTCCGGACTCCGACGAGGTAAAAAAACTCGACCTGCCCAGTGAGTTGGCACTGCCAATGGCTGGGGTGGCCCTGAAACTTGCCAACGACCACTGTGACTACCAATGCGTTGAGCAAGAACTCGCCGACTTCCGGCAGCAGCTAAACGCCAGTGGCATGAGCGTGGAGGACAAAAAGTTAACACTGGATGAGCTCATTGACGCCAGTCAGCTCAGCAAACAACAGCAAACACAGCTGCAGGCTGCACAGGCGCACTATCTCACCGAGCCTGTTATTAAAAACGACCAGGACGGCAGCAAAGACGACCGCAAAGAAGCGGCAGCCGAGCCAAACCTGTGGCAAAAGCTGGAAAAATCCAACCATAGCCTGCTGCAATGGACCAAAGGTATTCTGGCCGATTTTGGGGTGGGTTTTGGCTGGGCCATGTTTTATTTCACCTTTTTTATCAGCTGGAACCAGGGCCAGACCATTGGCAAATTACTGATGGGCATTCAGGTGGTGCAACTGGATGACCAGCCACTGAGTCTATGGAATTCTTTCAGTCGTCAGGGCGGTTATGGGGCGGGTTTTGCCACAGGCCTGATTGGTTTTCTGCAGATCCTGTGGGACCCCAACCGGCAGGCCATTCAGGACAAAGTGGCCAGTACCTTAGTGATCGTCAAACGAAAAGCGGCGAATCACAGCGAAACAGCAGGCAACCACAGCGATACATAAGCTACAATAGCCGCATTTTTAAAGCCGTCCGAACCAGAGACGGCAACAGAAGGATAGAAGAATGAAACAAGTCGTGATCAGCGGTTCAGGCTGTTTTACCCCCAACGAAGTGGTGACCAATGAAGAGTTGGTCGCCAGCTACAACCAGTATGTCGATTTACACAACGAAGAGTTCAAAGCCGAGATTGAAGCCGGAGAACGGGTGGCTCTGGAGTATTCCAGCTGTGAATTTATTGAAAAAGCGTCAGGCATTAAATCCCGTCATGTGATGTACAAAGAAGGCATACTGGACACGGCCGTGATGCAACCTGTGTTTGCCAGACGAGGCGAAGATGAACACCCGGAAATGGTGGAAATGGCGATTATTGCCGCCAAAGAAGCCATGACACAGGCGGGTAAAACTGCGGCGGATATCGACCTGATTATTTGCGCCGCCTCTAATATGCAGCGGCCTTACCCGGCGCTTTCCATTGAGCTGCAGCAGGCCTTGGGCGCTGCAGGGTACGCCTTTGATATGAACGTGGCCTGTTCATCCGCCACCTTTGCCATCAGCAATGCGGTTAATGCCATTCGTGGCGGTACGGCCAGGGTGGTGCTGATTGTGAACCCGGAATTTGCATCCCCTCAGGTGAATTACACCAGCCGCGACAGCCACTTTATTTTTGGTGACGTCTGCACCGCAACCATTATCGAAGCAGAAGAAACGGCCAGCTCCGATTCTGCCTACCGTATTTTGGGCATGCGGTTAAAAACCGAGTTTTCCAACAATATCCGCTGTGACGTCAGTTATGTTGATCACTGTTATCCGGAGCAGGACCCGGAGGCGCCATTTTTTAAACAGCAGGGCCGCAAGGTGTTTAAAGAGCTGCTGCCCATAGTGGCCGATGTGATTCTGGCGGAGATGGACGCCTGTCAGGTGGCACCAGAGCAGTTAAAACGGCTGTGGCTGCATCAGGCCAATATCAATATGAACCTGTTTGCGGCGAAGAAAATTTTAGGCCGCGAGCCGGAGGAAGGGGAAGCCCCTTTGGTGCTGGACAGCTATGCGAATACTGCGTCTGCCGGTTCCATTATTGCGTTCCATCAGCATAAAACCGGCATAGCCTCGGGTGAAAAAGCCATTTTATGTTCGTTCGGCGCAGGTTATTCAGTGGGCTGTTTAGTGCTGGAAAAGTGCTGATTGATTCAACAAAATGAAAAGGCCGATGCTCCCGGCCTTTTGGCTACTGATACTTCAGTCTGATGGCGCTGCCATCGTTACAACTGCAACACGCTGTTCTGATCGTAACTGACGTCTGTCGGCAGGTAAGCATCTGCTTCGTCGTCGTTGACCCACTGCTCGCCGTTGATCACATAGCGGAACTGATACTGCTTATTGGGTTCCAGGTTCAGACTGGTGCTGAACACGCCATTTTTGCTTTTTTTCAGCAGCAGGGCTTTCGGATCCCATTCGTTAAAATCACCGGCTAAGGCCACGGATTCGACCTGCTGATCGGCGGCAACAGTAAAAGTCACTTTGCACACGGGCTTGGTCTTTAAGTACTGTTTCTGAATGCTCATTGCTTTCCCTCTTCTCAATCACACTGGTCTTTGGTCTGAGCTTAGTCTGGCCATCTGACGCTTTAATGACACTAAGCCTTCCCACATTAACGAGATCTGCAGCAGGCCCCAAAATAACTTTCTGATCTGAGGTTAGCACTCGTGGCTATAAAACGAGCACAAAGTTCAGGGAAGTTGTAACTAAATATGTCGCTGGTCTGCGGCCCTATGACCGAAACTCTGGTAGTTCTTAAAAGAGCTTAATATTATCTGTTTGATTTTAATGATTTTTTTATTCCTTCATTGGATCTGTTTTTTGTGCCATACCTAAGGCCAGTTGTAAAAGCTTAAGATCTGAATGCTATAACCACCCGTATGACCGCTGTACTATAGGTAACAGATTGAATTCGAATGCAAACAGGGAACAGAACATGAAAAAAAGCACGCTGAAAATAGTGGCTCCCGTGCTGATTATTGCAGGGGCTATCGGGTTGGCTGTGATGCTGACCGCAGGTAAAAAGCCACCAGAGCAAAAAACGGAACAGCGCAAAGACATGCTGGTGGACGTAAAACCTGTAGTGCAGCAGGATTTAACCTACCAGGTCTGGTCGCAGGGCACGGTGCAGCCAAGGGTGATGACCACCCTGACGTCGGAAGTGAATGGCGTGATTACTTATGTGGCAGACCAGTTTATTGAAGGCGGCTTTTTTAACAAAGGCGACTTGCTGGTGCAGGTGGAACCTTACGACTACCAGACGGCAGTGAAACTGGCAGAAGCGAACCTGGCCCGCGCCAAAGCCGCGCTGGAAGAAGAAAAAGCCCGCGGCAAAGTGGCTGAGCGCGAGTGGAGTATGTTCAGTGAAGGCAAGGCGCCTGAACTGGGTTTACGCCGGCCTCAGCTGGCACAGGAGCTGGCCAATTTGCGTTCGGCCGAAGCGGAGCTGGAAAATGCGCGCCGTAACCTTATTCGGACGGAAATCCGTGCGCCATACAGCGGCATTGTAAAAAGCAAAACCGCCAACTTAGGCCAGTTTATCAGCCGGGGTACTCAGCTTGGACAGATTTATGGCACTGAACTGGCCGAAATCCGTATGCCGCTGACCGACAACGACGTGGCTTACCTGAATATTCCGGCGCAAGGCGCTGATCCGGCCAGCCTGCCTGAAGTGGAGCTCAGTGCTGAAGTGGGCGGTGAGCTGCGCCGCTGGAGCGCCCGGCTGGTACGCACCGAAGGCATGCTGGACGAACAGAACCGGGTGATTTATGCGGTGGCTCAGGTGCAGGACCCTTACCGGCTGAAATCGTCCGGCCAGGAGGTGTTGCGCTTCGGCCGTTTTGTCAAAGCCCGTATAGAGGGCCGCGCTGCAGATGATCTGGTGCTGCTGGAGCGGCATTTGTTATTGCCGGACCACAAAGTGCTGGTTGCCGCAGACAACAAGTTGGAGATCCGTGCCGTGACAGTGCAGCGGATGGACGAGCGTTACGCTTACATCAGTGCAGGCTTAACCGACAAAGACCAACTGGTGCTGACCGCTATTGCCAACCCACTGGCCGGCATGGCACTGCGGACCTCCGCCGATCCGGTCAAACCGGCGGATGAAACCAAAGCAGAAACCGCTGTGGCGGCTGTGGCGAAACAGGAAGCTCAGTGATGCAGCATCTGGATCAAACCCATAAAGGCGTACTCGCCTGGTTTGCCCGCAACAGCGTGGCAGCCAACCTGTTAATGGTGATTTTGCTGTTTGCCGGTATTGTCGGTATTTTCACCATCAAAAAACAAACCTTTCCGGAAATTCAGCTGGAGCAGGTGACCATTCGGGTGCCTTACCTGGGTGCTGCGCCGCAGGAAGTGGAAGAGGGCATTGTCGATAAAATTGAAGAATCGCTGCAAAGCATTAACGGCATTAAGAAAATCCGTTCCAATGCGGTGGAAGGCCTGGCCACAGTGCAGGTTGAAATTCAGTCTGACTACGACATTCAGGAAGTGATGAATGAGATCAAAATGCAGGTGGATTCGATTTCATCCTTCCCGGCCCAAACCGAACGGCCCGTCATTTATCACACCAAATTCTCCAGCAACGTGTTGTGGTTGTCGGTCTATGGCGACACGGACCAGCGTGGCCTGAAAGAATTTGCCAAAGATGTGCGCGACGACCTGAAAAAACTGCCTGGGGTCAGCAAAGTAGAAGTGGTTGGCGCTTTGGATTACGAAGTGTCGATTGAGGTGTCTGAATACCAGCTGCGCAAATACGGCCTGACGTTTGACCAGGTGGTCAATGCGGTGCGCGGCAGCTCAGTCGATGTGCCAGGCGGTTCCATTAAATCCGACAATGGCAATATTCTGCTGCGGGCCAAAGGCCAGGCCTACCGTGAGCAGGACTTTGCCGACCTGGTGCTGATTAACAGAGCGGACGGCACCAGGCTGCTGCTGGGAGACATTGCCACAGTGCGGGATGGTTTTGTCGAATTCGATGACTATTCCACCTTTAACGGCAAACCTTCGGTGTCGATCCGGGTGGACGCGGTGGGCGACGACAACACCCTGCATATTGCCCAGGTGGTGAAAGACTACGTGGCGAAAAAGCAAAAAGAACTGCCAGACAGCATCAAAATCGATTCCTGGGGCGACTCGAGCTATTACCTGCAGGGCCGGCTGGACCTGATGACCGACAATATGTGGATGGGTGCCTTGCTGGTGCTGATCAGCCTCACGCTGTTTCTGGAATTCCGTGTCGCTTTTTGGGTGATGGTGGGTATTCCGGTCTGTTTCCTTGGCACCATAGCGCTGATGCCACTGTCCTTTTTTGACGTGTCCATCAATATGATCAGCTTGTTCGGTTTTATTCTGGTGCTGGGCATACTGGTTGACGACGCCATTATCATCGGCGAGAGCGCCTACAGTGAAATTGAGAAATACGGCAAATCACCGGAAACGGTGATCCGCGGCGCCCAGCGGGTGGCGGTGCCTGCCACGTTTGGGGTGTTAACCACAGTGGCCGCTTTTATTCCGATGCTGATGGTGGGTGGCCCACAAGGCCCGATTTGGGAATCCATTGCCTGGGTGGTGGTGCTGTGTCTGCTGTTTTCGATGGTGGAATCCAAGCTTATTCTGCCGGCGCATTTAATTGCCATGGACACCAAACCCTGGGACCCAAACCGCAAAGGCTTCTTTTATGGCATAGGCCGTGGCACCAGCGCCGTGGTGCGGGGTGTGCGCGAGAAAGTGAGCGGCGCCACTGAGCGTTTTGTGCATGGCCGTTATAAAACCTTCATTGAATGGGCGCTGGAGCACAGATACATCACTGCCAGCAGCTTTTTGGCCATGATGATCCTGATGATTGGTTTGTTGGGTGGCGGCCATGTGCGTTGGGTGTTTTTCCCCAATATCCCCAGTGACTTTATTAACGTGAACCTGAGCATGATGGAAGGCTCGTCTGGCCAGAGTACCATCAGTGCCATGCAGCAGCTGGAGCAGGCGCTGATGCGTACCGATCAGAAACTGCAGAGCGAAGGGGAAGAGGCCATGGTAAAACACCGGCTGACCTTTACCCAATCGGAAACCTCAGGCCAGTTTGTGATTGAGCTGGCCAAAAGCGAAGGCCGTGAAACCGACGCCAATGAGTTTGTCCGGCGCTGGCGTGAAGAAATTCCGGAAATTGCCGGGGTAAAAACCCTGCAGATTTTCTCGTCCACCAGCGGTGGCGGTGGGGGTGATATTTCTTTCCAACTGGTGAGTAAAGACCTTGATAAGCTGCGTCTGGCGACCGAAGAGCTGAAAACCGCGATGCAGCAATACCAGGGCGTGTACGACATTCAGGACAGCATCAGCGGTGGCAACGACGAAATTGTGCTGGAAGTGAAACCCGAAGCCGAAGCCATGGGCATTACGCTGCAAAACCTGGCCACTCAGGTACGGTATGGCTTTTACGGCGCTGAAGCCCAGCGTATTCAACGCGACAGCGAAGAAGTGAAAGTGATGGTGCGTTACCCGAAAGAGGAGCGCCGCTCCATTGGCAACCTGGAGAATATGAAAATCCGGACTGCTTCCGGGGCTGAAGTGCCGTTTTCTCAGGTGG
Source organism: Rheinheimera sp. (assembly GCF_037442345.1). Lineage (GTDB taxonomy): Bacteria > Pseudomonadota > Gammaproteobacteria > Enterobacterales > Alteromonadaceae > Pararheinheimera. The sequence continues at coordinate 15,665 of NZ_JBBIQL010000037.1, forward strand.
CCAGCTACCGCACCCAACCCAGTTATTCGGCCATTAACCGGGTGGATGGCGAGCGCTCGGTGACTATCAATGCGTCGGTGGACAAAGCTGTGGCTGAGCCGATGAAGATCACCAAAGAGCTGCAGGAAAAAGTACTGCCTGTGCTGTCACAAAAATACGGCGTGGAAACCGCCCTGGAAGGGGCCAGCCTGGAAGAGCAGGACGCCATGCGTGACCTGGCCTTAGGCTTCCTTCTGGCGTTTTTTGTGATTTACGCGCTGCTGGCGGTGCCGCTGAAATCTTACACCCAGCCGCTGATCATTATGTCGGTGATCCCCTTTGGCTTTATTGGCGCTGTGCTGGGCCATATGCTGCTGGGCCTAAGTGTCAGCATTATGTCGCTGTTTGGCCTGATTGCGCTGGCGGGCGTGGTGGTAAACGACTCGTTGGTGATGGTGGACTTTGTGAACGAAGCCCGTGACGAAGGGGTACCGGTGAAAGATGCGGTGATCCAGGCAGCTACCCGTCGCTTCCGGCCTATTATGCTGACGTCGTTAACCACCTTTTTAGGCCTGGCGCCTATAGTGCTGGAAAAGAGCCTGCAGGCACAAATTGTGGTGCCTATGGCGGTGTCGCTGGCTTACGGTATAGTGTTCGCCACTTTGATCACGCTGATTTTGATCCCCTGCCTGTATTTGATTCTGGCCGACTTTTCCCGTAAATCGGCCAGTAAAAATGTGGCAGCAGACTATAAAGTGGACGAGTTAACAGCGCAGAAGTAATGGCTGCTTTGCTTTACCCTCAAAGGCGCAGTTGACTGCGCCTTTTGTTTAGAGGGTGGAACGGTGTTTACCAAAGCTCTAAAAGGAATGCTTACCTATGGCTAAAGTGAAGTATGTAGTGGCGACTTTGTTGATTGTTAGTGCGGCGGCAGCGTTTTTTCACCAGCGCATTATTGCATGGCTGGTGTTGCCACCTTATATCGAATGGGCGGCCGCCACCGAGACCGCCGGTGTAGCAGCCGGACAGGCGCTGACTGAACAACAGCTGCAACTGGCCCGCGACATTGGTATTTTGCAGCCAGAGCGGGTGCGGCTGGTGTATGTGGATGAGGTGCCGTTTCCTTACCATAACCTGCTGTTAAAAACAGTGGGGGAAGCCCTTGGTTTTATTGGTGAGGGCATTATCAATAATGCGCAGGTATTTGGTTATTCCATTTATGTACGAAAAGATTACAGCCTGACCAAACCCCGGCTGGCCCATGAACTGGTGCATGTGCTGCAAATAGAGCGGTCTGATTTAACCACAGTCGTCAGCCAGCATTTCGCTGATTTGGCAACCTATGGTTATGAAAATTCGCCGCTGGAACTGGAAGCCTATCAGGCCAATAAGAAGTATGCTGAGCTTGAATAAAGCTCAGCGGTCTCACCTTTCATAAAGGAGGTTTTATGTACCAGGGCAGTTGTTTATGTGGCGCTGTGACGCTGCAAGTGCAGGGCGGTATTGATTCGATTATTCATTGCCACTGCTCTAAATGCCGCAAAAACAGCGGCACGGCCTATGCCACCAATGGCTTTGTCGCGACTAGCGCTTTGGTGATCAAGACCGGGCAAGATAAACTCGGCAGCTATGAAACCTCGCCGGGCAAAGTGCGTTATTTCTGCAGCATCTGTGCATCGCCTGTGTACAGCAGCAACGCGGGCGACCCGGCCAGGCTGCGGTTACGTTTGGGCATTCTGGATTCGGACATAACTGAACGCCCCATCTCGCACAACTTTGTGTCGTCCAAAGCCAACTGGGACGATTTAGACGCACAGCTGCCACGTTACGACAGCTATGAACCCAGTCGGATAACGCCGGCTGCAACGCAGATAGCCGACTAAGCTAGCGGCCTGACAGCGCAGTGGTCAGATGCAATAACTCATTATGAAGATTGACGTAGGGGCGCAGTTTACTGCGCCCGGATGGTCATAAAACTTTCTCCGTAGTTGGGACTGTGAACCTGGCGAGGGTAGCAACTGCTTTTTCTCCGTAACAGGGCAGGTAAACCAGCCAGCGGTAACTACTGCGTTCGCCCGTTCGCGCCTCCCGCGCTCACTTTTATATTGCTCACTCCGCAGTCACCCCCGCCTGGTTTGTCGGCGACTAGCCCGGTGGCTTCGTTGGAAAACCACTGTGCGTAAATCCAGTAAAAGAGCATGAGTTAAATTTCGGACAACTAGTGGGCAGCGAATACGGATTTTGCCGCGCAATAGTTTTTCTGTTTCAGAAAAATGTCGTTGATTTAGAGACACTTCAGCGTTAATTTGGCTTGAGTAAAATTCAGGAAAGAAGGCGTAAAAATGTACGACTTGCGGGCGTTTAGCCTTCTATTAAATTGTTATGCATTTAGTCAGGGAGAGAAGTATGCTTGAGTTTTTAGTTGACAGGCTTATTGCACTAATGGGACCAATATCAACTCTTTCGAAGGAAAAAAGAGAACTCAAAGATAATGCGTTCAGAGCAATTTCAATTGCACTTCAAGAAACAAAGTTATATTACAAATCACTTGAACGAGGCAGTGATAGGAACATGGATACAGAAGCTCAACTTGTCAGGTATTGGAGCGCGGCTTCAATTCCGCTTCGCCATATAGATGAAGAATTAGCTATGGTTTGTGAGCACAAGGCGGAGTTCTGGATTAGCCCAGAAAGTTGGTCTGATGAAGACATTAAGACTTTTGGTATTAAGTTAGACGATGTTACAAAAGCATATCGCCAACTTGCAATGCCAAGCTTTTCAAGCAAAGGTAATTCGCCTAAAAATGCATAACAAAGCCAGTCAGCAACGCCCACTGCGTTGGCTGGACCTCAAACCCGCTGCGCGGCTTTTAGGCCGCTGCTGGCAGCGTTATAAGCCATAGGACAGATCGGTGATGAAATCGTTAGTCGGGAAACTTGATGTACTCAGCGTTTTTATTGCATGGTTGCTGCTTATCGCTTTTTTTCTAGCACTGGGTTACGTTAAGTTTTTCTCTCCGCCGGAGTCTAGTGCGAGTCATTTGATATACATCTTCGGTGCGTTTTTTGGCGCCGTAGTTGTACATATTGTTTTGGCATTTTTTAATCGTTGCCCTCACTGCAATAAGTGTTTAACTGTTCAATGGTTTAAATCGCCGCATCCAGCATCAAGTGGAGATTGGTCTAAAGTTGTTTGGCATTGGTTTTCAGGCTCAATCGTTTGTATTCATTGCGGTAACATGGTCAACACAAATGGCTTATAACAAGTTGCTTAATTTCGTTCCGGCCACAAACAGCGTGGCCTCAACTGGGCTGCCTACAGCTGCGCTGTGGCAGCCAATCAGCAAAGCGTTATGTAACAAGGAAAGATTGTGCGATGTCTATTTTGTAAAGAAGCTAGCCATAATGCTAAAGGCGTAGAACATCTTATTCCAGAGTCATTTGGAAGCAAAAAATTAGTTCTGCCAAAAGGACTAGTTTGCGATAAATGTAATAACTATTTTGCTAGAAAAGTTGAAAGACCGCTAATGTCTCACCCTTCGTTGAGGAATGTTAGAGGTTGGTATCAAGTTCCAAATAAAAAAGGAAAGATGCCAAGTGTACTAGGTCATATTGCCGGAACAGAAATACAGATAAACATGAAGCTAGATAAAAATAAGAAGCTTCAAATAAAGGCAGAAAAGGCTTCAGAGCAAAAAATCGTCGATAAGTATTTAAAAGATATGGAAACTACTGGTGAATTCCCACCATTCATTTTTCCAATAGATATAGACCCTCCCCAGAAGGAAATGTCTAGGTTTTTAGCCATGCTAGCTTTAGAAGCCTTAGCACTTAGGTTTTCCTATGGAAATGCAGAAGAAAAGATCATTGATGAGCCAAGCTATGACTTGATTCGAGATTTCGCTCGATATGGAAAAGGGGTTGAAGAATGGCCGTATCATCGTCAAGTGCTTTATCCGATGGATACTCTTATGAAGCATCCCGACTCTGGTGAATGGGTGCAGGTTGGATTTGGTCACGACATTATTCTTACACCATACCCTGAGACATATGTTTCCTTCAACTTGTACGGAGTACAATTTACTATAAATGTTGGTGGTCCATCCATTCAAGGTTACGAGTTGTGGCTTGAGGATAATGATCCTTTAGAAAGAACAGGGAATAGGCTCGTAAAGAAAATCGTAGATGGACAAGAAAAATTCTACCTAGAAGGCGATTTTTGCATGAAAAAAGGTGCAGAGTATGATCGTAAAAATTGGCTGGGTGAGTAGAGTTGTTACATAACAAGTCAATCAACTATGCGCCTTCGGCGCCGGAAGCAGCAAAGCTGCGCCGGTTATTGCGGCGTTATATGCCAAAGGAGAGAGCGTGATTAAGCCAGACATTGCAATAATTTTCGAAGAAAGCATTCCAAGTGAAATGTTTGAGGGTTTCGAAAATAATATCAAGGCAGACGGTTTAAGCTTGATTATTGAGCCTAGAGAACCGTTTGGCCCGATGGCATGTCCCGAATGGTTTATATTTCCGGTCATTGCTGCATTCATAGGGAAAAGTTACTTTGACGGTTTTCTAAAAGAGGCGGGTAAAGATCATTATCAGTCGCTGAAAGAAAGTTTATCTAATTTAACCAATAAGGTAATGTCCAGCCCAAGAATCGAACCAACGCTTTTTGGCACTCAGGGCAAACTCAGCACAAATAATCCTTTTTCACTCGCGTTTTCTATACATGCAGAAGCTGAGGATGGTTACACGTTTAAGCTACTAATCCCAAAATCAACCAGTAGCTGCGATTATGGTCTCATTGCTAACCGGTTTATGGAATTCCTTTCTGACTATCACTTGGGCCTTCAAACCTTGGACTCGATAGGCTGCGCATGGCAAGGAGAAAGAGCTCCCTCAAATATGATTTTTGTTCACTACAATCCAGATAAAGATTCTATAGAGTGGTTAAATGAGCAAAATTATCGTTAATCGGCATATAACAATCGCAGGCACTCGGACAAAATTTCCGCTGCGCTTCAATTTTGCTGGGTGCTTGGGGCGTTAGCTGGAATAACGCAAATGAACTCCGTGCCAAAGATGCCGACCGCCAAGAACATTCCCGACCTTCTAGGCAATATTGAAGGTTTGAAGCGGCATTCTTTTTTATGCGTATTTTTACCCGAACCATCACTATCACAAAATGATAGAAAATTACGTGCCTGGCTTCTCCACACAATAGCAAGCGCTTCAAGACATTATTCAAAAGCCAGAGAGTTAGTTGAGCTACAGGATAACTCTGACCAACAAAGAGATGGTGGTGCTATATTCCACATCCTAGATGTATCGGAACAAATTGAAGGCTGCATAAGCGCAACATTCAGGGCTTGCATTGCAATCGCACGAATTAAAAATCTGCCCGAAGCCATAGCGTTCTCCGCCAACACCCAGAAGTCTCTTGAAAGCTTACGCTCAATAAGAAATCAATTTGACCACATGCATACACAAATAACATCCGGCGAAACCGGCAACGGCCCAATATCTATTACTTTTGGCGATGAAGGCAGGTCCATTCAATTCAGGAAGATAAAAATGGACACAGTCGGCCTCCAAAATTTAATCGACGGCGCTTATACAGTTGTAGCCAGCCTTTACCCAAACTTTGATAAAAATTCACCCAAAGAGGCTGGCGGCCGAGACTATAAAATTTTCTGTGTAAGTGGCTGTTTATCATAACGATATACGGTCA
>NZ_JBBIQL010000038.1:0-19470 GCF_037442345.1 Rheinheimera sp.
GACGATGGTAGTGTGGCGCTTGCCATGCGAGAGTAGTTCACCGCCAGGCTCCCAAATAAACAACCCCGTTCAGTGAGCGGGGTTTTTTATTTGCGTTGCCACAGGCGGTCGCCAGGGTGAAACAGGAAAAACGTGACGCAAACAGTTTTGCGTCACGCCTGTTTCACGCCTTGAGCTCTGCGAAAGGCCGGAAAAGACGGCCCGCTGCCGCTTCACTAGGAACCCCAGGATGGGGTGAGCACAAAAACGTCCCGGAGCAGTTTGGAACGGCGCAGCCGGCCCGAAGGGGGGAGGGCAGGACGCCCGGAATAATGTTGTTCACCGCCAGGCTCCCACTAAAGCCAGAAGGCCCAGTTGAAAAACTGGGCCTTTTTGCGTTTTTACTCACCAAAGGCCGGACAACCCCTTCGCTTTGCTGTAAATAGGATCAGTTCAGGCTGTATTTAATCAAGTTTTGCAGTTGTTGCAGCTGATCCTGGTTCAATTTAAGCGGTTGTTTTTGCCAATAACGGCGGATCAGTACAAACACAAACTCCTTCGGCCCGATTTGCCGGATAACAAGGTTAAGCCAAAGCGGTAACAGGGCTTCCACCAACATCAGGCTGCGTTTCCCGTTGGCGAATAACTGTAATTGCTCTTTCTGTGCTGCCGATAATGGGATCTGTGCCGGTTGGCACAATAACCATGCAAGTTCGGCAGCTAATTCCCGTTGTTGATCCGCCAATTGCCAGTACAGCAGCTCCGAAAATTCCCGGCTGAGCTCTGTCACATTGTTTTGCTGCGCTGGCTGGAGCGCTTTCAGCATCAATAAGGAGTGTTCTGCGCTCGCTTGCTGGGAAAAAACACTGAGTTTGACCGGCTGAAAACCTGCCTTTTGCCAAAAACGGACCAGTTGAGGGGTGGCCCCAAAGCTGGTACCCAAATAGGACACCCTGGCCCTCAGTTCTTCTGTGGCTTGTGACAAAAGTGACGAACCCAGGCCCTGCTGTTGTAAAGACGGATGCACCACAATCCGCTGTACCCTGGCCATAGGTTGCTGCGCCAGTTCTGGCCTTAAACAGTGATACGCCAGGCTTTGTGCCAGCAGGTGGCCCTGCACCCGGCGCTGACCATAGCTTATTTGTGTCGCCAGCCCGTCTGTAAAGCCACCTTCGAGACTGACTAAGGCACAGGCCACTACGACAGAACCTGATTGCAGACTGTAAATCAGTTGCGGCTGTTCGAGCAGGCTCCATAAATCATGAATATCAGTCTGGTAATGCGCCAGACTGAGCAAATGAAACAACTGCTGTAAAAGCTCAGGCTTGTTCAGCAAGTCTGCGGATGGATAACAATGAAAACTCAGCCCTTCAGCAGGTGAAAGTGGCGGTTCAACAGCTGCGGATTGCAGCAAAAATGCGTTGAAAATCAATTGTTCCAACGGGTCATGTAGCTGATAGCGTATTGGCTGCTGCAGTTTTACTTCCCTGAAACCTGTAGGCTGTCTCTGCAAATACTGACGGAACTTCAGCTGAAACCCCCGCCCAGTTCCCTCATAACCATGTTCGGTGCTGCTGAATACTACCCGGCTGTAAGCCTGATTCAGTTGCTCTAAGATCGGCGTGGGAATAGCAGCTGCTTCGTCCACCAGCAACAAAGTGGCTTTGGGTTTGTGCTGCAACAGCCAGTCGAGCGCATGAAACTGCAAAGCACCCTCAGCCAACTGATGTAGCCCGGATTGATAAGGCAAACCCAGCTGTTCCGCTGCAGTTTTCAATACCCGTTGCACAGAGTGAGGTGAGGGCCCGGTCAGCAGTAACTGAGTTTTGCCTTGCTGAATGAGTTGGGCGGCTGCAATTCCCAGGGCTGTTGATTTACCACGTCCCCTGTGGGCGCTCACCAGCAATGGTCTGCGCCTGTGGCCAGTAAGCACCTTGTGAATAGCTTCAACGGCCAGCTGTTGGTCGGATGTTTTATAAGGTGACGCAACAGGGGGCCGTTGAGCAGAGCCAGGATCACCAATGGACGGCAGCTGTGGCGCTTGCTGTTCTTGCCAACGCCCGCAACGCTCAGCTGACAGTGCCAGCATAAAAAACTGCTGGAAACGTCCGGTCTGACTGGCTGCATCCAATGGGAAAGATAAAACACGTTTATTCGCCGGGTTTGGCTGGGTTAACCAGCTCTGTTCGGGCGGTGTCAGTAACAACCACAGACCACCAGCACGCAGGCAGCCTGCGCTGGCCGCCAGCAAATCCCAGTCAGTTTCCTGCTGGGCATTCATGATCAGTAAATCACATTCGCTACCAAGCCAAAGCTGCTTTTGCCTGGCATTTAAGGTGGTGCAGCTTTCTGGTGCCCCAGGGCCCAGCCAATACACCCGCTGCTGACCACTGTGCGACAACAGGCTTTGAACAACTTCAGACAGAAATGTCGCACTGCCGCTGCACCAGAGCGGCAGACGCCAGCCACACTGCGCATACCTTTGTTGTGCATCAAGCAGCCACTTTATCTCCATCAGGTCACAGGCTGCAGACGGGCATAGGCGGTAACCAGCCATTTACTGCCCAATTGATCAAAATTCACCTGAATACGGGATTGCGCCCCTGTGCCTTCGTAATTCAGCACAGTGCCTTCACCGAATTTATCGTGTAGAACCCGCTGGCCCAGTTTAAAGCCAGTATTTTCAAAGGCACTGTGGCTGGCCGCATTGCTGAACCGGCTGAACTGAGTGGGTTTGGTCACAGTAGCGGTCAGGCGGATTTCTTCAATGCAATCGGCCGGAATTTCCCGCAGGAAACGGGATGGCCTGTTGTATTGCTCCTGGCCATACAAACGACGGCTTTCGGCATGGGTTAAATACAACTTTTGCATGGCGCGGGTCATACCCACATAACAAAGCCGGCGTTCTTCTTCGAGCCGGCCGGATTCATCACTGCTTTGCTGGCTGGGAAACATGCCTTCTTCCATACCGCAGACAAACACCAGCGGAAATTCCAGCCCTTTGGCACTGTGTAAGGTCATCAGCTGGACTGCATCTGAGTGTTCTTCCGCCTGATATTCCCCGGCCTCTAAAGCAGCCTGCGACAAAAAAGCCGCCAATGGCGTCATTTCTTCGGTATTGACGTAAGTGGCATTGGCACAGGCGTTGATCAGCTCGTTTAAGTTTTCCACCCGGGTTTCGGCCTTTTCGCCTTTTTCGGCTTTGTACATCGCCATCAGGCCGGAGATCTGGATCACATGGTCAGCCTGTTCGTCCAACGCCAGATGTTTGCTGTCGGCGTCCATTTGTTCAATCAGCTGCACAAAAGCATTCACTGCATTGGCAGCGCGGCCGGTTAATTCTTTATTGGCCAGCATCTGCTGCAAGGTTTGCCATAAGGTCAGTTGCAGGCGGCGCGCCTGCTCCCGCACTTTGTCCATAGTGGTGTCGCCAATACCCCGTACCGGCGTATTGATGATGCGTTCCAGCGCCGCATCGTCCTGGCGGTTATTCAGCAGACGCAGGTAAGCCAAAGCGTCTTTAATTTCCTGACGTTCATAAAAGCGCAGGCCACCGTAAATCCGATAGTTGATGCCTTCCTGGATCAGTGCTTCTTCCAGCACCCGTGACTGGGCGTTGTTGCGGTAAAGCACCGCAGTTTCAATCAGCTTGCCGCCTTCCCGGCGCCAGGCCCCAATACGGCCAACAATAAAACGGGCTTCGTCCAGTTCATTAAAGGCGGTGTACAGCGAAATGGCTTCACCTTGGTCGCCATCCGTCCAGAGATCTTTGCCCATACGTTCAGAGTTATGGGCTATCACTGAATTGGCGGCTTTGAGAATAGTACCGGTAGAACGGTAGTTCTGCTCCAGCCGGATGGTCACAGGCTCCGGGTAATCCCGCAGGAACTGCTGGATATTTTCGACACGGGCGCCGCGCCAACCGTAAATGGACTGGTCATCGTCACCGACAATCATCACTTTGGCGTCCGGCCCGGCCAGCAAGCGCAACCACTGGTACTGGATGGCGTTGGTGTCCTGAAACTCGTCGACCAGAATATGGCGGAAACGCTGCTGATAATGCGCCCGCACCTGCGGTTGTTTTTGCAGCAATTCAAAACTGCGCAGCAAAATTTCGGCAAAATCGACCAGGCCGGCGCGGTCACACATATCCTGATAGGCAGCATAAATCTTCAGCATGGTTTGCAGGCTGTAATCGCCGTGGGCGTCGATCATGCCAGGACGCTGACCTTCATCTTTACGGGCATTGATAAACCACTGCGCCTGTTTGGGGGGCCAGTGTTTTTCATCCAGATTCAGGGATTTCAGCACCCGGCGCACCAGACGGTACTGATCGTCTGAGTCGATGATCTGAAAACCCTGCGGCAGCTGAGCTTCCTGGTAATGGGCCCGCAGCATCCGGTGTGATAAACCGTGAAAGGTACCCATCCACAAATTATTCAGGCTGACGCCAATGGTTTGTTCAATACGGGCGCGCATTTCCTGAGAGGCTTTGTTGGTGAAGGTCACGGCCAGCAGGCTGTAAGGGGCCACCCTTTCCACCTGCATCAGCCAGGCTAAACGGTGCACCAGAACCCGGGTTTTGCCCGAACCTGCACCGGCCAGCACCAGCATATGCTGGGGTGGTGCGGCCACCGCATCACGTTGTTTATCGTTTAAGCCATCCAGTAAAGAAGAAACGTCCATTCGCCTGCCCGTCAGAAAATTTGTCGCATTATAACAGCAGTTGCAGCTGGTCCAAGGTAGAGATCCGGATCTGCGGCAGTATGCCTGTCTGTTGGCCTGGGTGTTGCAGCCAGACGGCCTGGCAACCGGCATTGAGAGCACCTGATACATCGGCTTTGGCGTTATCACCAATATGCAATAACTGCGAAGGCCGAATAGTCAGTAGCTGGCAGGCTTTGCGAAACAAATCCGGGAAAGGTTTCATCCGCCCATCCGGCCCGGCGCGTAAGTTGTGTTGAAAATAGCGGGCAATGCCAAGGCGGTGAAGGTCCGCATTGCCGTTGGTTATGGACACCAGCGGGTATTTTTCTGCGAAAGCGGCCAACAGCTGATGACTGGATTGTGGCACTTCGAAATTGCTGCGCTGCTGATAAAACGCATGAAACGCCAGTTCGGCTATTTCACCGGCCTCGCACTGAGGTAAACCAAGCTGATGCAAACCACGCTCCAGCCCCAACAAACGCCAGCGGCTGACATCATGCCGCACTTCAGGTTGCTCCGCCGCCAGCGCTTTCCGTTGCTGCCACCAAAAGCCCGGCTCAATAGCACCAAACTGCGGCAGCAGCTGAAGCAGTCGTTGTTGCATTGCCAATTCAGCCTGCTCAATGACCACATCGTTGTGGTACAAGGTGTCATCCAAATCAAAAGACAAGGAGGTAAAAGGTTGCAGCGCTTTGTAACAGTGCATGTGCTGCTCCTTTTAGTCGCCCGCGCTTTTTTTTCGCGCTCTGGGATGGGCCTGGTCATACACTTTGGCCAGTTGCCCAAAGTCGAGGTGGGTATACACCTGGGTGCTGCTCAGGCTGGCGTGGCCGAGCAGCTCCTGCACAGCACGAAGGTCGGAGCTGGATTCGAGCAGATGGCTGGCAAAGGAGTGCCTTAACATATGTGGGTGCAAGTGTTGGTTCAGCCCTTGCTGCTGTGACCAGAGCTTGACCCGTTGCTGTACCTGGCGGTGACTGATACGGCGTTTCAGTTTGCTGACAAAAAGGGCGGGTTCATCGGCACTGACCAACGCAGCACGTTGGCTCAGCCAGTCGCGTAGGGCCTGCATCGCCAGCCGGCCCACAGGCAAAATGCGCTCTTTGCTGCCTTTACCACGCACCCGGATCAGCGCTTCTGTCCAGTCAATATCCTGCAGGTTGGCGCTGACCAGCTCGTCCAACCGCAAGCCAGACGAATAAAACAGTTCCAGCATGGCTTTGTCACGGCACGCCAGCATGTCATCGCTGGTGTCGACATCCAGCAGCTGTTGCAACTGGTCGACATCGAGGTTTTTCGGCAGGGGTTTATCGAATTTGGGCACCTGCAGGTACACAGCTGGGTTGGTGGTCACTTGGCCCTGCAGTTGCAGATAACGGTAGAAGCTGCGCAGGGCCGCTACACGCAGCGCCAGACTGCGGGGTTTCAGACTTTTCCGGCAAGAAGAAATATGCTGTTGCAGTTGGGCTTCGGTCAGGCTGCACCAGTCCGGGTCGTTCAGCTGACTGCTGACAGCCTGCAACTGCAGCTGGTAGCTTTGCAGGGTTTTTAGGCTGAACCCCCGTTCATACCGCACATAGGCAAAAAATTCGCTGAGCAAGGGGCTGAGGCACGGCGCGTCAGCCGCTGCTTGTTTAGCTGGGCTCGACGCCATGGCTCAGTACCACTTTGGCCAGTTTGGCCAGATGGTCGAGAAACAGGGTGTCCATGCCTGGCTGGAAATGTTCGTCCGACTCACTGCCAAAAGCCAGCAGGTAACTTTGGGTTGGGCTGATATCGACTTTCATCAGTGCGACCGAATGAATGCTTTGGTCAAACAAGGCTTGTTGTTCGTCTTTATTCAGGCGGCCGAAATAATAGCCTTTGGCATTGAGGCGCCGCTGCAGCAATAAAGGCAGCGCTGCGTGATGAGGGCCAGAGGTTAAATTCAGCAGTTCAGCACGCTGCACATAAGGCATCGCATTGACAAACTGCTGCAGCGCCGCAACAAACCCCAGTTTTGGCTGGCTGAGCAACTGCAGATGCAGTTGGTTCAGCGCGTAAAAAATCAGCTCGTTCTGCCGGGCTATGCCCATCAGCCGGGTAATATCGTCTTCCAGTGCGCGGATTTTGTCACGCTGCAGTTCTTGTTGCCGCTCCACCAAAGAGACGACCCCCCGTTGCTGATGAGGCAAGCGCAGTTTGCCCAGCAGTTCAGGGTGTTCCAGAAAAAACTCCGGATGATCCTGCAGGTAGTCCAGCACCAGGCTGGCGTCGATTAATTCAGTGGCCAGAGGGCTGTCACTCATAAATACAATTGTCCATCAAATACGTGTTCTGCCGGGCCGGTCATTTTGACCGGCTGGCCCGGTCCTTGCCAGCGGATTTGCAGGCTGCCGCCTGGCAAATCCACCCGCACCTGGGTGCCAAGTTTCTTTTGCATCTGGCCTATCACAGCGGCAGCACAGGCGCCGGTGCCACAGGCGAGAGTTTCACCTGCGCCACGTTCCCAGACCCGCAGTTTGACATGGCCTGGGTTCAGCACCTGCATAAAACCAATATTGGCCCGCTCAGGGAAACGTTCGTGGTGTTCAAACACCGGGCCCCACTGTTTCACCGGGGCTGTTTGTACGTCGTCCACCAGGATCACCGCATGCGGGTTGCCCATAGAGACCACGCCGCAGAGGGTGGTGGCATCGGCCGCGTGCAGCAGGTAGTTCAGTTCCTGCTTTTGTGCCTTAAAGGGCACCCGGGCCGGTTCAAATTGTGGCACGCCCATATTGACCGTCACCTGACCATCTTGCTCTATGTACAGCGTAATTTTGCCAGATTTGGTGCTGACATTAATTTTGTGTTTATTGGTCAAACCTTTCAGGCGGACAAAACGGGCAAAACAGCGGGCGCCATTGCCACATTGCTCCACTTCAGAACCGTCGGCGTTAAAGATTCGGTAATGGAAGTCCAGATCCGGATCATAAGGCGGTTCCACCATCAGTAACTGGTCAAAACCAATGCCAAAGTTACGGTCGGCCAGTTGTTTGATTTGCTCTTTGGTTAAAAACACATTCTGACTGACGGCGTCGACCATCATAAAGTCATTGCCCAGCCCATGCATTTTGGAAAAATGCAGCAAAGTGCGGTTTTTATCTCTGGATCTGGTGTCATACATATCAGGGTACCAGCTGCTCGCCACGCCACAGGTCAGCCCATTGTTCGCGGGCGCGGATCAGGTGCACCTGGTCGCCATCCACCAACACTTCGGCGGCTCTGGGTCTGCTGTTGTAATTTGAACTCATGGTAAAGCCATAAGCACCGGCAGAACGCACCACCAGTAAATCACCAGGCTCCACCGCCAGCTCGCGGTCTTTTCCTAAGAAATCGCCGGTTTCGCAGACCGGGCCCACCACATCGTATAAGCGTGACGTTAATGCAGGCTTTTGCAGCACAGGAATAATGGCTTGCCAGGCACTGTAAAGCGCAGGGCGGATCAGGTCGTTCATTGCAGCGTCTACGATAGCAAAGTGTTTTTCCTGGCCTGGTTTTAAATACTCGACTTTGGTCAGCAATACGCCGGCATTGGCCATAATGGCGCGGCCCGGTTCAAACACCAGGGTTAAATGCGGGTAAGCGGCCAGACGTTTGACTACTTCGGCGGCGTATTCAGACGGATGAGGTGGGGTTTCGCCGTTATAAGGCACACCCAGCCCCCCACCAATATCAATATGACTCAGCTCAATGCCGGCGGCTGCCAGCCTGTCGATTAACGCCAGTAACTTGTCCAGCGCTTCCAGAAAGGGTTGGGTTTCGGTCAGTTGAGAGCCGATATGGCAATCGACACCACAAAGCTTCAGGTGCGAGTAGCTGGCGGCGCGCTGGTAAATGCTGAAGGCATCATTAATATCAATACCAAACTTATTGGCTTTGAGGCCGGTAGAAATATAAGGGTGGGTTTTGGCGTCTATATCCGGATTCACCCGCAATGAAATGGGCGCCACTTTGTTCAGCCGCTCTGCCACCTGTTGAATACGATCCAACTCTGCGCTGGACTCCACATTAAAACACTTAATGCCGGTATTCAGCGCAAACTCAATTTCAGTCACTGTTTTACCCACGCCGGAAAACACCACTTTGGCCGGGTCGCCACCTGCCTGCAACACGCGGCGCAATTCACCTTCGGACACAATATCAAAACCACTGCCTAACCTGGCCAGCAGGTTTAACAGCGCAATATTGCTGTTGGCTTTCACCGCATAACAGACCAGCGACTCCCGGCCTTGGGCTGCTTCAGCAAAAGCTTTGTAGTGGCGCTCAATGGTGGCGCGGGAGTAGACATAAGTCGGGCTGCCAAACTGGGCGGCGATAGCACTTAAAGAAACCTGTTCGGCAAACAGCTCATTATTCTGGTAATTAAAAAAATCCAAAGTGACTAATCCTTCTGAGAATCAGAATGTTCAGGGCTCACCGCCGTTTCAGCAGGAGGTGGCGTGGTTGGCGCTTTTTTGGGTAACGTCAGGGGGCCTTTCTGGCCACAGGCAACCAGCAACAGGCAGGCAAGGCCCAGCCCCAGCTGAGTTTGTCGCTTTGTGTTCATGGTTTTTTATTTCATTAATTATTTTGAGCTCTATAATCGCATCCTTATTGGTAAAAGCAAACAGGTGAACCCAATGAATGACGTGGAATACGATGAACTGACCGATCAGGTGTTGCTGGCGGTGGAAGAGGCCATCGAAGGCTTGGATTTAGACCTGGATTATGAATCCCATGGTGGGTTGCTCAGTATCAGCTTTCCAAATGGCAGCAAAATTATTATCAACAAGCAGCCACCTCTGCACCAGTTGTGGGTGGCGACCAAATTTAACGGCCATCATTTTGAATGGCATGACGGCCAGTGGATTGATAACCGCTTTGGCTCCGAATTTTGGGCCTTGTTGTCAGATGCGTTCAGCAAACAGGCTGGGCAGACTGTGGTGCTGACGGGAAACTAAGATGAAGTTGTTACCTTTTGTTGATGTCAAACCTCAAGGTCCGGCCACTGCGGCTGTGGTCTGGTTACATGGTCTGGGTGACTCTGGTGACGGCTTTGCCCCTATAGTGCCAGAGCTGCGTTTACCGCAAGGCCACGGCATTCGTTTTGTATTTCCACACGCACCGGTGCGGCCTATTACCATCAATAACGGCTACCAGATGCGTGGCTGGTACGATATTAAAACCTGGGACTTAAATGACAGAGCCGACGAAAGCGGCGTGCGGGAGTCGGCAGCAGCCGTCACTCAACTGATCGAGATGCTGATAAGCCAGGGCATTCCGGCGGAAAAAATCTTGTTGGCTGGTTTCAGTCAGGGCGGCGTGATCGCGCTGCATTTATTACCGCGTTTGCCTTATAAAATTGCCGCTGTGATGGCGCTGTCGACTTATATGGCGGTGCCGCAAAAACTCAATGAAGAAAAAACGGCCTTTAACCAACGCACGCCGGTGCTGGTTAATCATGGGACTCATGATGAAGTGGTGCCTTACAGTGCCGGGCAGGCGGCCTTTGCTGCATTAAAACATGCAGGTTTTGCTGTGCAGTGGTCTGAATACCGCATGGGTCATAGTGTTTGCCCACAGCAAATCGGCGACTTAAGCCGCTTTATTCAGCAACATCTGTTGACGCAGCCGGATTAGCAGCATGTCAGAAGGCAAAGTGGTGGTGCGGGTGCAACTGGGGGCTCAGGCTGATTCCCGCCAGCCAGGTATTCAGGCTGCACCCGAATACCAGTGGTTATGGCACCGTATTCTGGGGGCTGCCGTACTGGTGCTGTTGCCATTCTGGTGGTTATGGCCGGACGCTGCCGACAGCACTGATGTGCCAGCCGCCACCTCTGCATTGGCTGCACAACCCGCTCAGACGCACAACAGGGATGCGGTTGGTGCCACAGAACCGCAGCGCATCTCCCAGGGCTTGTCTGCAGCATCCAGGCCGGCGGGGCCAGAGCCTGCAGAAGTGAAAGCATCCCAGCCTGTGCCACCTCAGATCACACCAGCGCCGGCTTTTCAAACGGCACCTGCCGTGCCACCGCTGTTTTCCGCCGCTCAGGGTGTGCTGCGCAAAGTGGTGCTGACTGCCGATAAACCTGGCCCGGCGGCGCGGCAACTGCCGTTGCCTGTCCGGCTGGAGCACGCCACAGAGCTCTTTTTGTATACCGAAGTGGTGGGGCTGGCCGGTCAGCAGATTGAACACCGTTGGTATTACAAAAATAAGCTGATGACCACTGTGGCGCTGCCGGTCAAACTACCTTATTGGCGGACCTGGAGTCAGAAGAAGTTTTACCCGGCTGAGCTGCGTGACTGGCGACTGGAAATTGTGGGACCAAAGCAAAAACTACTGTTTTCTTACAGCCTGAATGGGTGATAAGGGCTATACTAGCGGCGTTTTTTCAGCCGTACCCCGGTCTTAGCTGGCCGGAGCCAAGGAGTTCAGCATGCAGATACTGCGCATTGCCACCCGCAAAAGTGCCCTGGCCTTATGGCAGGCCAATTACGTCAAAACCGCATTAGAACAAGCTCACCCTGATTTACAGGTGGAACTGGTGCCTATGTCGACCCAAGGCGATAAAATTCTGGATACGCCGCTGGCCAAAATTGGTGGCAAAGGTCTGTTTGTCAAAGAGCTGGAAACCGCCATGCTGGAAGGCCGTGCTGATATTGCCGTGCACAGTATGAAAGATGTGCCGGTTGAATTCCCTGAAGGCCTGATGCTACATACCATTTGCCAGCGTGAAGATCCGCGGGATGCTTTTGTGTCCAACAGCTACGCTGCTTTAGAACAACTGCCGCAGGGCGCTGTGGTGGGCACTTCCAGCTTACGCCGCCAGTGCCAGTTGAAAGCCTTACGTCCCGATCTGCAAATCCGCGACCTGCGTGGCAATGTGAATACCAGGTTGGCCAAGCTGGATGCCGGTGAATTCGACGCGATCATTCTGGCGTCTGCCGGTTTAATCCGGTTAGGTTTTATCCAGCGTATTGCCAGTTATTTGGACGTCGAAACCAGCTTGCCTGCCAATGGTCAGGGCGCTGTGGGTATTGAGTGCCGCACTGATGATCTGTGGGTACACCAATTGCTGGCACCACTGGAGCATCAGGACACCCGCATTTGTGTGCTGGCCGAACGGGCGATGAACCGCCGGTTGCAAGGCGGTTGTCAGGTGCCTATTGGTGCTTTTGCACTGATTGAACAAAACCAGCTGTGGTTGCGGGGTCTGGTTGGCCAACTGGATGGCTCGCAGATCCTGCGTTCTGAAGTGCGTGGTGCAGTGGCAGAAGCAGAAGTCTTGGGTGAGCAGCTGGCGCAGCAACTGCTGGCGCTGGGTGCCGACCAGATTTTAAGTTCTGTGTATCAGCAGGCTTAAGCCATGAGCACTATTCAGGATTGGCCGGTGCTGATCACCCGGCCTGCCGGCAAGGCCGATCAGTTGCTGGCCAGTCTGGACGAATTAATGCTGCCCTACCTGTATCAACCTTTGATCACCACCCAAATGGTGCCGTTAAAAACGAAGGCACTACCGATATTACAGCAGGCTGATGGCATCATTTTCGTCAGCGTCAGTGCCGTCAGTTGCCTGCAGCAGCAACTGGATTGCCGCGAATTGACGGCACCTTTGTACGCGGTGGGCAGTACCACAGGCTCTTTATTGCAAAAATGTGCAGGCCGTGAAGTGCAGTTTCCGCAAGACCAGCGCAGTGAGGGTTTATTGGCGTTGCCGGCCTTGCAGGATGTGGCCGGCAAACATCTGGTGGTGGTGCGGGGCAATGCCGGGCGCGAGCTGATAAAAAAAGGCTTGTTGGCGCGAGGTGCCAAAGTCAGTTACCTGCAAAGTTACAAGAGAGTGCCGTTACCACTGGATGGCCAGAGCTTGCTGGTGCAGTGGCGCCAGCAGCAGATCCAATGTATCGTGGTGACCAGTAACGAAATTTTGCAATTGCTGTTTCAGTTGATCCCAACCGAAGGCCATGCCTGGTTGTGCTCCCGACAGTGGATCATGGTCAGCCCGCGCATGCGTGACGCCGCCCTGGAACTGGGGATACCTGAACAGCGTATTTTTCTGTCCGCCAATGCCAATGACCAGGCATTGCTGGACAGCATTTGCCAGTTAAGAGGAAGCAGGCATGTCTGAACCATTACAGGCTGAACACACGCCAGAAAAAACAACAGAAAAAAAAGCGGGTAACCTGGTGGCCTGGTTGTCGATGGTGCTGAACCTGTTGCTGGCGGGGGTGGTGTCAGCAGCGTTGTACTGGCTCTGGCCACAATGGTCAGGTTTGCAGCAGCGTCAGCAGCAACTGAGCGAACAGCAACAACAAAGCCAGAGTACTGTGCAACAACAGCAGCAGGCCTTCAGCCAAAAGCTGGAACAACAACTGGCCAGCCTGCAGACTCAGCTCAGTCAGGCTTCAGTCCAACTGCAACAACAGCAGGAACAACTGCGGGCGCTGCAGCAGGATCAGCAAAAGCAGCTGAGCAGCAGTACCGCCTGGTTAGTATGGCAAAGTCAGCAACTGGTGCAGCTGGCCGGACAAAAGATCTGGCTGGAGCAGGATATTCCAGCTGCGGTACGTCTGTTAACCGGCGCCGAACAGCAGTTAAGCACAGTGCAGGATCCGGCTTTTGTGCCTCTGCGTCAGGCTTTGGTGGCCGACATACGGGCTTTGCAACAACAGCCGCTGCCGCAGCTCAGCAGCATTCAGCTGGAGCTGACGCAGTTGCGTCAACAGATCCTCAGTCTGCCATTGCGTCAGTCCGAATATGCCTTGCAGCAAGCCACTGAACAGGTACAAGCGCAAGACTGGCAGGGTCGTTTCTGGCAACAGTGGGATCTGTTTTGGGCCACGCTGGTGCAGGTGCGTCCGACAGCACCAGAAGATGTGGCAGTGCTGTCTGCTGAACAACAGCTGAGTTTACGCAATACCCTGACGCAGCAGTTGCTGCTGGCCGAGCTGGCTGCGTTGAAATATCAAAATGAACCTTACCAGTCTGCGTTGCAGCAGGCGATGGACACGCTGCAGCGTTATTTCCGTGCTGCGGATCCGCTGGTGCAACAGAGTGCTGAGCGCCTGACGCATTTATCCGGCTTGTCTGTTCTGTTGCCCGTGCCTGCCCGGCTGCACAGTGCCGAAGTGCTGAAAGAGCTGGAACTGACGGAGCAGCGCCTATGATCCGTCTGTTGTTATTGGTACTGCTGCTGTGTGGAGTGTTATGGTTTGGTCCGGTATTGATGCAAAACCCGGGTTACCTGATGCTGGTGCTGGGTGGATGGACCATCGAAACTACGCTGGTCGGCTTGGCGCTGATCCTGCTGCTGGTGTTGTTTGGGCTCTGGCTGCTGTGGTCTTTGCTCAAGCCCCTGCTGGCGATGCGCCGCTGGAACTGGCATCCGTTTCGCCGCCGTCGGCAACGTAAAGCCCGTCAGGCGTTTGAGCGGGCGGCGTTGGCCTTAGCAGCCGGGCGTTTTGAGCAGGCCGAGCTGGCTTTTGATCAGGCTGAGGCTTTCAGCGATTTTTCTGAGCTGCGTCGCCAGATGGCCTGTTATGCCGCTTATCAGGCTGGCCACCCGGACAAGGCTATGCAACTGGCACAGTGGCTGGAGGATGATTCTGCCAGCAGCATTTATGTGAAAGCTGATTTGCTGCTGCGTCAGCAGCAGGCGTCAGAGGCTCTGGCATTGCTGCAACCGGCGATGACAGCCGAAGCAACGGAGCTATTGGCGCCACTGTATTTTAAAGCCTTGTTGATGTCGGGCCAGGCGGCAGGCGCCCTGAATCAGGTTCCTGTCGCACTGGAGCAACACTGGTGTAGTAAAGCTCAGTGGCAACAGCTGCGTTATCAGCTGTACCCTGATGCCATAGTGCAACTGGCTGACAAAGGAGCCTTCAGTACGGACTCAGACTATTGGCAGCAATTGCCGGCCAAAGAACGGAAGTCGATGGCTGCTGTGCTGGGACAGGTGTGGGCACTGGCCCGGCAGGGGCAAGCAGAAAAAGCGGAAGCGTTGCTGGTGGATCATTTGTCCTTCAAAGATTTAGCCGACAGCTGGCCAGTACTGAAACAAATTCCATTAAAACGTCAGGTGAACCAGTTACGTAAACAAATCCAGCACTGGTTGCGCGACCATCAACAGGACGCACTGCTGTATGCAGCTCTGGCATATTGTGCTGAACAGGAAGGAGAGTTGCTACAGGCGCAACTGGCCAGACAAAAAGCGACTGAGCTCAGTCGTGGCGTGCGGTGGTAACAACCACCTTGGTGCAGAGTATGGCGCCAGTGCTTGGTGCTGAGCCAAAGCTGTTGATCCTGGGGTCTATGCCGGGTGTGGCGTCATTGGAAGCACAGCGTTATTACGCTCACCCACGCAATCTGTTCTGGCCTTTGCTGGCTGACATTCTGCAGTTTGCGTTGTGTGATGATTTTGCGCAGCGTTACCAGCAACTGACCAGCAGAGGCATTGCGTTATGGGATGTGCTGGCGCATTGTGAACGACAGGGCAGCCTGGACAGTGCTATCCGCAAACAATCCGTGTTGTGCAACCCTATTATTGAGTTGGTGCAGCAACACCCAAGTATTCAGCGAATTTGTGTCAACGGCAGCACCGCCTGGACTTTGCTGAACAAGCATCAGCCGCGGCTGTCCGATTTGGTGGAGTTGGTTAAACTGCCATCGACCAGCCCGGCCCACGCCAGCGTCAGCCGGGCAGAAAAACGGGCAGCCTGGCAGCAAGGGCTGGGAATTAGCCCAGTTTAGCGCCATTAGGCACCGACTGGTCGGGCACCGCCAGTACCACGGCGCCGTCGTCCCGGTAAAAACCTGTGATCAGACATTCAGAGCGGAAAGGGCCAATCTGTTTCACCGGAAAATTCACGACACCCATCACTTGTTTTCCCAGTAACTGTTCTTTGCTGTAAAGCGCCGTGATTTGGGCGCTGGACTGGCGGATGCCCACATCCGGGCCAAAGTCCACTTTCAGTTTCCAGGCCGGTCTGCGGGCTTCAGGGAATTCCTGCACCTCGATGATAGTTCCGGCCAGCAGCTCGATTCGCTCAAAATCAGCCCATTCAATACTGTGCATCTTTAACCTCCAAAATTGACAGCCTGACAACTTTGATGGCCGGACTCAACTTCAAAAAAACAGTTTGACCCAAAACAGGCTTTTGGCGGCTTGGTAATGGCTTCATACAGGATCAGAATGATTCCAGACGGGCGGCCAAACGCTCTTTGAGTGGTCCGTCAATCAGCACGGCCCGGCCGGTCTTTTTATCCAGGCACACAAAAGTAATGTCGGCATCAGCGACCAGGGTGTCTGTGCCGTGCAGCCAGATTTTTTGCTTAATGACAGCGCTTTTGCCATTGATTTGAGTAAACGCCGTATCAATGCGTAGCTGATGGCCCATGGTGGCCTGAGCCCGGTAATTGATATTGATATTGACGATCACCCATGCCAGCCCCAGTTGTTCGAAATGTTCAATATCGCCCACGGCTTCAAGGTAATCCCAGCGGGCTTCTTCCAGAAACTCCAGGTACCGGGCATTGTTGACATGTTGGTATACGTCCAGGTGATAACCCCGGACTTTAATCAAGGTAGCATGTGGCATTGATGTGCACTCTATCTGGTAAGACCTGTGTCGGATAATGCCACAGGCGGAGCCTGGTCACCAGCAAGACGGTCGGTGAAAATCCGCCATCCGGCTTGGTCGCTCTGGTGAAGCACAGTACAATGGCGGCCAAATAGTCTGATCCGGATTTGTATGCACCATCTGACCCAGGTGTCCGCCGCCTCGTATTCCACCTTTGCGTTACCTGCAGTGCTGGCTGATCTGTACCAATGTGAAAGCCTGAGCGAACTCACTCAGCTGGATTTACCCCATTGCCCTTATGTATTGGGCGAAGGCAGTAACACCATTTTTTTACAGGATATGGCGCAGCCTGTGTTGCGGTATCTGGCCGCGGAAAAGCAGGTCCGCCGGGCTGATGACGGTAGCATCTTGCTGCATATAGACGCCGGGCACAACTGGCACCAATTAGTGCAATGGACTGTGGCGCAAGGCTGGTGGGGGCTGGAAAACCTGGCGCTCATTCCGGGGTCAGTGGGCGCGGCGCCTGTGCAGAATATTGGCGCTTATGGCGTTGAGCTGGCGGACTGTTGTGATTATGTAGATTTCTTTGACTGGCAACAGAAAACAGTGCGACGCCTGAGCAAAGCCGACTGCCGTTTTGGGTACCGCGACAGCATTTTTAAAACCGAATTGGCCGGTCGGGGCCTGATCGTGGCTGTGGGGCTTAAACTACAGAGCCAGGGTCGACCCGTGACCGGTTACAAAGGGCTGGAATTGCTGACTGCCGAAAGTTCGGTCAGCGCGGTGATGCAGGCGGTGATCGCAGTGCGGCAAAGCAAATTGCCGGACCCGGCACAACTGGCAAACTGCGGCAGCTTCTTTAAAAACCCGGTGTTGAGTCCACAAGACTTTGCCCGGCTGAAACAGCAGTACCCGGCAGTCCCGGCTTACCCTCAGGCTGATGGGCAAGTGAAAGTGGCGGCGGGCTGGCTGATGGAGCAGGCAGGTTTTAAGGGCAAAGGCATAGGCGATATTGCCTGTTACGAAAAACAGGCGCTGGTGTTGGTGAACCGGGGGCGTGGGACGGCAACTGAGTTAACACAACTGGTGAGTGCCATTCAGCATCAGGTACAGCAACAGTTTGCTGTCTGGCTGGAACCTGAAGTGCGGTTAATGGGCTTATGAGCAAAGTGCTGGCGCATAGTTTAGCTATCCAACGTCAACTGGTGCTTTATCTGGCGGACGGCGAAATTTGCTCAGGTGAATGGCTGGGCCAGCAATTGGGCATCAGCCGTGCGGCTATTGCCAAACACTTGGTTCAGCTGGAAGGCTAT
This sequence comes from Rheinheimera sp., assembly GCF_037442345.1. Classification (GTDB taxonomy): domain Bacteria; phylum Pseudomonadota; class Gammaproteobacteria; order Enterobacterales; family Alteromonadaceae; genus Pararheinheimera. The sequence continues at coordinate 17,583 of NZ_JBBIQL010000038.1, forward strand.
GGACTGGATTTATACAAAATAAAAGGCAAAGGTTACCGCTTGGCTGAACCTTTGCAATTGCTTGATGCGGCACTGATTAAACAGCAACAACAGTGGAATGCGCCGGTTTGGGTGCAGTCTGTGACGGATTCGACCAATAGCCAACTGCTGCAGAAGCTCAGTGATGGTCAGAGTCTGGACGCAGGCACTGTACTGGTAGCCGAAGCGCAGACGGCAGGCCGGGGCCGGCGTGGCAAAAACTGGATTTCCCCTTTTGGTGCCAACCTGTATTTTTCGATGTATTGGCCGCTGGAGCAGGGCATTCAGGCGGCCATGGGCTTGAGCCTGGTGATTGGGGTGGCTGTGGCTAAGACATTGGAGCAATTATTCCAATTGCCTGTGCAGCTGAAATGGCCAAACGATATCTATCTGGATGGCAAAAAACTGGGCGGTATTCTGGTGGAACTGGCTGGACAAAGCCATTCCCAATGTGACGCAGTCATTGGTCTTGGTCTGAATATCAGCATGCCGCCTGTTTCAGCTGCGCAGATTGATCAACCTTTTACCTCTTTACACTCTGTGTTGGAGCAACGACCGGACCGCAACCAATTGGTGGTCGCGCTGCAACGGCAGCTGGTCAGTCAGTTGCTGTTTTTTGCAGACAGCGGTTTTGCGCCTTTTGCTGCTGAATTCAGTCGCCGGGATCTGTTTGCCGGGCAATGGGTGCAGCTGAGTTCGGCGAAACAACAGGTTCAGGGCCTTTGTTGTGGTGTGGATGAGCGGGGAGCTTTGCTATTGGAAAGCGACGGACAGCGACAGAGTCATTATGGCGGCGAGTTAAGCCTGCGGAGGATAGAGCATGCACCTGCTGATTGATCAGGGCAATAGCCGGACTAAAGCCTGCTTATATAAAGAGGGGGTCTTTACCGATGTTGTGTTATCTGAGCTGACCCCGACAGACTGGCTGTCGATCAAACAAGGCCTGATTGGTTCTGTTGCTGCGGCAGAACAGCAGCAACAATTGCAGTCCTTGCTGCCGGCCAGCCTGGCGGTCCGTTGGTTACGCAGCACTGCTCAGGCTTTTGGTATTAGCAACAGCTATCAGCAACCGGAAAAATTGGGTGTAGATCGCTGGCTGGCCATCTTGGGTGCGGCTGCTCTGTACCCCAATCAGTCTTTATTGGTCATAGATGCAGGGACTGCTGTCACCATGGATTGGCTGAGTGCTGATGGGGTGCATGCCGGGGGATGGATCCTGGCCGGATTACACACTCAACAACGCATTCTGGTGTCGGCCACAGCTCAGGTTGAGGCGGCTGCGTTATCGTTGCACCCACTTCAGCCTGGTACCTCAACCACTGCAGCTGTTGCCGAAGGAGCCAAGGCGGCCGTGCTGGGGGCCGTACAGCAGGCTATTCAGCTACGGCGGATTGAACGTGTTGTGTTGACCGGCGGAGATGGTGCTTTTATTCAACAGCAACTGAATAACAATGCGGTGTTGCTTGAACCAAAGCTGATCTTTTACGGCTTAGCTCGCTTTATCGACAATAACTAAGTGTTTTGTACGCTTATTGAACACTTAACCAAGAAAATTAAGCTTTTTTATTTTTTCCTGTTGCGTGGGCTAGGCCATTCCTCTAGAATTCGCACCCACTGACGTAGCCGCTTTAGCTCAGTTGGTAGAGCAACTGACTTGTAATCAGTAGGTCATCCGTTCGACTCGGATAAGCGGCACCATTAGTGGAGGGGTTCCCGAGTGGCCAAAGGGATCAGACTGTAAATCTGCCGGCACTGCCTTCGAAGGTTCGAATCCTTCCCCCTCCACCATCTTCGTCAGGATGAATAGCTACGAGTAGGCCGCGGGCATCGTATAATGGCTATTACCTCAGCCTTCCAAGCTGATGATGCG
>NZ_JBBIQL010000039.1:0-17048 GCF_037442345.1 Rheinheimera sp.
CCCCTTCGAGGGGCCTACTGCAAAGCCACCTTCTTCAGAAGGTGGATTCTTTACTGCCGTTATGCATGCGTCTCATCTGCCTGAACTGCTGAATCATCTGGAAGGCTTGCTGCTGGAGTCTCACGAGGACGTCAGTGAGCAATGGTTACTCAGCCAGCTTGAGGCATTCTTTCCGTCCTCAGAACGGGGCGAGCTGAATAATTTGCTCTTTCAGCAGCATTTTGTGTTGTACCATCATCTGTTTTTATTGCAACAGCAATGGCAGCAACAGGGAATTGCCCTGTTATGGATAGGCTATGCCAAAGTCCGCGTGTTTCCTTTTGGTTCAAGTCATACCAATTTGCCTGCCCTTTGGTCAGAACAAGCTGATAAGGCGGCATATTATCTGGACTGGCAGAACTTTGTTGCAATGACGGATGAACGGCTGGCGTCTTTGTTAGACGCATTCTGGCAGAAACTGGAACTGTACCGGCAAAACCCACACCTGGATACCACAAACTTAAAAGACAAATGGCAGCTTCCTCTGGACTGCATGGCAGCAGATATTAAACGCCGGTATCGACAACTGGCTTTGCTGTTGCACCCCGACCGGGGAGGCGACAAAGCCGATTTTCAGTTACTGCAACAGGAGTATCAATGGCTATTGTCGCGCTTTAATGAATAACTTTGCATTGAATCAATCACTTATTGCTCATTGCTCTGGGCTGCTTCAAAAAATATCACTACAATAAGCTGCAGGACAACTTTCTGAGATCCATCCCGTGGACGCCGCCAGCTTTATTGAAAAACGTCGTTTTATCGTCAGATTAGGCAAAATGTTGCATAAATTCGGTACGCCAGCGTACCGGCTGGAGTCACATTTGCAGGAAATTGCCAAATTGCTTCATATAGGCGCCTCTTTTGCCATCACTCCCACAGTGCTGACTTTCGTGTTATGGATCCCCGGTGATGACAACGAGTATACCCATGTGGCCAGGGTCAGTCCGGGCGAACTGGATTTAGGTTCATTGTCGAAAGTGGATGAGCTGGTCGACGCGCTGGCCAGCAGCAAAATGACGTTACGGGACGTTGATTTGAAGCTGGAAGAAATAGCCAACGCGCCAAACCCTTATTCGCGCTGGGCGACCTTTGCCGCCTTTGGCGCTTCCGGTGGTGCTTTTGCCATGTTGATGAGAGCCAGCTGGCATGATGTATTCTGGGCATGCTTACTGAGTTTATTGGTGTATTTGTTTGTCCTCTGGTCGGAACGTTCCAGGCGGGTCGCTCACATGCTTGAGCCATTGGTGGCCTTGGTATCTGCGTTGGCTGCCACTGCGGTGTCCTTGTATTTGGATCCAATGATCAATGTACCTTTGGTGGTGTTGTCCTCTATTATTGTGTTTATCCCTGGTCTGGCGTTAACTCTGGGGTTGGCAGAGTTGGCCGCTCGCCATCTGGTGTCTGGGACTGCCCGGATCATGGATGCCATTATGCTGCTGTTTAAACTCTCGTTTGGTGCTTTCCTTGGAGTTGCCTTCGGCCAGGCACTGTTTGGTCAGATCCCGCCTGAACTGGCGCCGTCCGTACCGGCCTGGACCAGTTGGCTGGCCATTGCTATTTTGTGTGGCAGCCTGGTCGTAGTATTTAAAGCCCGGTTACGGCATGCATTCTGGGGTATTTTATCGGGTTTTATTGCTTATGCGGCCAGTTTATGGGGTGCGCATTATCTGGGGCTGGCATTGGGGGCTTTCGTTGGTGCTTTTGCTGTCGGCTTGTATGGCAACTTATTCAACCGACTGATGAATGCACCGGGCAGTATTGTTTCTTTGCAGGGCATGATCGTACTGGTACCGGGCAGTAAAACCTATATTGGGTTAAACGCCTTTGTTTCGGGGCAGCAAATGGTTGCCACGGATGGCTTAGGCCAACAAACCTTTTTGATCTTTATGTCACTGGTCGCAGGCTTTATTTTCGCGAATGTGGCGTTGCCGCCACGCAAAGCGCTCTGAGCTGCTTATCGCAGCTCGCTCAGCAGTTGTTCAAGGCGTTCTTTCAGATCGCTGAACAACAGAGGTTTACGCATCAGTTGCACGTTGTCAGGCAAGCCGCCGGCTGCTGCAATTTCAGCATCTGTCAGCGCCGTAACCACAATCACTTTCATGTGCTCATGGCGGGGAGATTGCTGCAATTCGCGGATCATCTGAAATCCATCCAGCTCAGGCATTTGCAGATCGGTGATCAGAATTTGCGGCGCCCATTCACCAATTTTAAGCAAACCAGCGATACCATTGGTGACAGATTCCAGAGTAATAGGTAAGCCCCAGGATTCAATTTGCAGGCTGTATAACTGCTTGAGCAATTCGTCATCTTCGGCCAACAGAATACGCACCGAATTATCAGCTGGTAATGTCTGATTTTTCAGCAGCAAACGCTCAACGGAAGATTGAGTGACCCGACGATGTCCACCTGGTGTTTTCCACGCATCCAGGGCACCTTTTTCGACCCAGAGTTGCACTGTACGTAAAGAAACCCCAAGCAAATCAGCAGCTTGTTGAGTGGACAGCAATGGTTCAGTGTGTTTACTTTTGCTCATATCCTATTGTGCAGTATCATATTTTTTATTTTTATCAATTCTAGACGAGAAGTGTCATCACTGTCACTTACTTTTTTCTTCTTTATTTTTCCTGTTCTGAAAACAGTTTTACCGCAGGGAATTTCAGGACTGTGGCGCTGTCACGGCTGGGGTTCTGTTCAGAATTCAATTGTTGCAGTTGCTGCTGCATCAGGTAGATATGACCGAGCATTAACTCATAAGTTCGTTGCAAACGAATTAAAGGTGCAACGCAATGCCTGTGCTGAGCCTGGAGCCTGAACAACAATCGCTCCATAGCCAAGCGGCCTTCAGCGGAGGTCTGAGCTTCAAGCAGTTCCAAATTTAGTTGTTGCTGGAGCAGCTCCAATTGCTGGGGAGCTTGACGGGCAAGTTGGAGTAATTCGTCAAAACTGGGCAGAGGGAGATAGGCCTGAGCTGTCATGGTGGATCTCCGGTGCAGCACTTACCTTTAGTTTAGTAATTCAGGCCTGTGACGTATGTTTTTCTCTTGAATAATTATATGTAAACATAAATGTACTTTTTGTGTTTTTCTTGTTTTTGAGTGGTTTGCTTATTTTTTATGGATTACTTGGTTGACTTGGTCTTCTTTGGTTTTTATCATGCTCTTGTTTTGTAATTTATATTATACGTGTTGGCAATAAATGTTTACGGCAGTTTTGCTATTGAAATGGCAAATGCAGCCCGGCGCTTTGGCAACGCAACAGGCTACAGGAGCACTTTATGAGCAAAATAGTAGATGATTTACGTATCACTTCAGAGACCCTGCTTAGTCCGCCTTCAGTACTGAAGCAGGCCTTACCTTTATCCGACAAAGGCGCTGGTTTTGTGCAAAGGGCCCGTCAGGACATCGCTGACATTATTCATGGTCGTGACTCGCGTTTACTGGTGATCACCGGTCCCTGTTCTATTCACGATCCTGTTTCCGCTATGGATTACGCCCGTCGCCTCAAGCAACTGCAGCTGCAATATATAGACAGCCTGTACATTGTGATGCGGGTGTACTTTGAGAAGCCAAGAACCACTGTGGGCTGGAAAGGTTTTATCAATGATCCACACCTGAATGATTCCTTTGATTTAGAAACGGGTCTGACCAAAGGGCGGAAGCTGTTGCTGGAACTGGTGGAGATGGAGCTGCCTGCGGCGACTGAAGCACTGGATCCGATCAGCCCACAGTACTTATCCGATCTGATCAGTTGGGCTGCAGTTGGCGCCCGTACTGTGGAATCCCAGACACACAGGGAAATGGCCAGTGGCTTGTCGATGCCGGTTGGTTTTAAAAATGGCACTGACGGCAACCTGAGTATTGCCCTGAATGCATTGCAGTCGGCCGCCAGTGGCCATAGTTTTATTGGTATCAACCAAAAAGGTCAGGTTGCTTTAGTGCAAACAGCAGGCAATCCGGATGGTCATGTGATACTGCGTGGCGGCAGCAAACCCAATTATGATGAACAGAGTGTCGAAGCCGCTTTAGCTGCACTGAAAAAACACAATTTGCCGCTTGGTTTGGTGATTGACTGCAGTCACGGTAATTCGAATAAAGACCACAATAGGCAACCTTTAGTGGCCAAAGAGGTGATCCGGCAGCGCCGCGACGGCAACCAGAATATTATCGGCATTATGCTGGAAAGCCATATCCATGCTGGCCGTCAGGACATAGTGGACGGCAAAGCAGAATTGTACGGCGTGTCAGTGACAGATGCCTGCATTGATTGGGGCAGTACAGCTGCCTTACTGGCGGAGCTGGAACAGGAACTTTCTGCGGCTGTGACGGCTGCTTAACCTCAGGAGAGAGCTGTGTCTGATCCTATGTCTGCGTTGTTGCCTCTGCGGCAGCAGATTGATGAAGTGGATAGTCAACTGGTCCAGCTGCTGGCTCGTCGGGCGCAGATCACGGCTGAAGTAGGGCGGGTGAAGCAACAGCACGCTTTGCCTTTGTATGTGCCTGAGCGGGAACAGGCGTTGCTGAAAGCAAGGCGCGCTGACGCTGAGCAGGCAGGCCTGTCGGCTGATTTGGTTGAAGATGTACTGCGCAGAGTGATGCGTGAATCCTACCAGACCCAGGAAGCAGGTTTTGTCTGCTGCCGTCAACCCGGGGATAAAGTAGTAGTTGTTGGAGGGGCAGGCGCATTGGGCAGCCGTTTTGTCAGCCTGTTTCGCCGCTCTGGTTATCAGGTTGAAATTCTGGAGTCAGATAATCAGGCTGAAGCGGCTCAGTTGATCTCTGGCGCTGTATTGGTGTTAGTGGCCGTGCCCATAGCCCTGACTGAACAGGTGATCCGCCAGCTACCGCAATTGGCTCCAGAGGCTATTCTTGCCGATTTAACCAGTACTAAAACAGGTCCACTGCAAGCCATGCTGGAGGTTCATCGCGGCCCGGTGCTGGGGTTGCATCCCATGTTTGGGCCGGATATCTCGAATATTGCTAAACAAGTGGTGGTGGTGACGCCGGGTCGCCAGCAAGAATCCTGTCAGTGGCTGTTGCAACAACTGCGGGTCTGGGGAGCTGTGCTGACAGAGAAAACTGCGCAGCAGCATGACGAGCTGATGCAGTTAATTCAGGCCATGCGCCACTTCAGTTCTTTGGTTTATGGCGTACATCTGGCTGAAGAGCAGGCTGATTTACTGCAATTGCTGGAGTTGAGCTCACCAATTTACCGGTTGGAGCTGGCGATGGTAGGGCGGCTCTTTGCACAGAATGCAGAGTTATATGCCGATATTATGTTGTCTTCTGCTGAAGTCACTTTATTGTTGCAGCGCTATCAGCACAGATTTAACCGCTTATCGCACCTGCTGGCGGCCAGAGATAAAACCGGCTTAATGGCTGAATTTGCCAAAGGCCAACAGTTTTTTGGTGAATTAGCCACGGAGTTTTTGCATGAAAGCCGGCAACTGTTGCAAAAAGCTGCGGATGGCCGTTCCTGACTTCTACAACTTCAGCAATGCATTTTCTCGACCAGCCCTTTACCTGAGCTTTGCCAGCCTTTAGTCTGAACGCAGAGTCATGGAGGTTAAGGTGCTGAAGTCGTTCGGTTTATTACTGCTGAAATTGTTGCGTTGGAGCCTGTTGCTGGTATTGACCTGGGTGTTGCTGCTGAGTTTTCTGCCTGTACCCTACACGGGGTTGATGCTGGAGCGCCAGATAGAGTCTTGGTGGCTGGGTCATCAGTACAAACGCCAACATCACTGGGTGCCTTACGACCAAATCTCGCGCCATGCCAAACAGGCTGTGGTGGCCGCTGAAGATCAGAAGTTTGCTGACCATTATGGTTTTGATATGGCAGCCATTGAGAAAGCACTGGTGTACAACAGCAAAGGCAATAAAGTGCGTGGTGCTTCGACTATCAGCCAGCAAACCGCAAAAAATGTGTTTCTCTGGTCTGGGCGCAGTTGGTTGCGTAAAGGGCTGGAATCGGGTTTTACAGTGTTGATAGAACTGGTGTGGGGCAAGCAGCGTATTCTTGAAGTTTATCTGAATAGTGTCGAGTTTGGTCCAGGCATCTATGGCGTGGAAGCCGCTGCCAGGCATTTCTTCGGCAAGTCCGCAGCCAGACTTAGCCGCCAGGAAGCAGCGCTGTTGGCTGCAGTATTACCGAATCCATTGCGTTTTAAAGTAAACCGCCCCTCGCCTTATGTCTATAAACGTCAGCAATGGGTGTTAAAACAGATGAGACAATTGCGCTCTGTTGAGCAGGAGTTGGCTGGCGAAATGGCCAGATAGAGCAGGTAATATGACCGATGTATTCTGCTTAACAATGCAAAAAAAACGAGGCTGTATTCAGCCTCGTAAAACAACAGGGTTTATTCAAGAACACATCCGTGCTGGGAGAGCACAGAGGCATTATGCGCTTATGTGATGGCAGTTTTGTGACGGCAGTACGCGTCTGGGGCTGAATACGTATTCAATCAGGTGGCCTGCAAAATTCATTGGCCTGTCATTTAGGTTTTTTGCCGCGTCAGTTAGAGGAATTTTCCTCAAAATGCAGTATCCTTTGCGCACTTTTAACTGCTGTGGGGAACGCCATGCGTTTTTATTTCCCAATTATCATCATTGACGAAGATTTCCGCTCTGAAAACACCAGTGGTTCTGGCATTCGTGAACTGGCTGCGGCTATTGAAGCTGAAGGTATGGATGTGGTTGGCTATACAAGTTATGGCGATTTAACATCCTTTGCACAGCAACAAAGCCGGGCGGCTGGTTTTATCCTGTCCATTGATGACGAAGAGTTTGGTGGCGGCAGCGCCGAAGACTCAGCGTCAGTGCTGGAAAACCTGAAAGGTTTTGTTGAGAAAATCCGTCACCGTAACCCGGACATTCCTATTTACCTTTATGGCGAAACACGAACCTCACGGCATATTCCAAACGCTATTCTGCGCGAGCTGCATGGGTTCATTCATATGCACGAAGACACGCCTGAGTTTGTCGCCCGCCATATTATTCGTGAAGCAAAAAGTTACCTGGATACCCTGGCACCACCATTTTTCCGTGCCTTAACGCATTATGCGCAGGATGGTTCCTATTCATGGCATTGCCCGGGACACTCAGGTGGTGTGGCCTTTCTGAAATCCCCCGTCGGTCAGATGTTCCACCAGTTTTTTGGCGAAAACATGCTGCGTGCCGACGTGTGTAATGCGGTAGACGAGTTAGGCCAATTGCTGGACCACACTGGACCTGTGGCGGCGTCTGAGCGCAATGCCGCCCGCATTTTTAACTGCGACCATTTGTTTTTTGTCACCAATGGTACCTCCACCTCCAACAAAATCGTCTGGAACTCCACTGTGGCACCGGGCGACATTGTGGTGGTGGATCGCAACTGTCATAAATCCATTTTGCACGCCATTATGATGACAGGTGCAGTGCCGGTGTTTTTAATGCCAACCCGTAACCACTACGGCATCATTGGCCCCATTCCTCGCAGTGAGTTTGACCCGGAAACTATCCGCAAAAAGATGCTGGCCAATCCATTCTGCCGCGAAAAACTGGAGCAAAACCCGAACCTGAAACCTCGGGTATTAACCATTACGCAATCAACTTATGATGGTGTGCTCTACAACGTAGAGGAAATTAAATCCTTGCTGGATGGCGAAATTGAAACCCTGCATTTTGATGAAGCCTGGTTGCCCCATGCGGCATTCCATGATTTCTACGGCGATTACCATGCCATAGGTGAAGGGCGGCCCCGTTGTGAGACGTCAATGGTGTTTTCTACCCAGTCAACGCACAAACTGTTGGCTGGTATTTCCCAAGCGTCACAAATTCTGGTGCAGGACGCCAAACAGAACAAACTGGATCAGCATTTGTTCAACGAAGCCTACCTGATGCATACGTCAACCAGCCCGCAATACGCCATTATTGCGTCTTGTGACGTCGCTGCCGCGATGATGGAAGCGCCTGGTGGTACTGCCTTGGTGGAAGAATCGCTGGACGAAGCCTTAGAGTTCCGCCGCGCTATGCGCAAAGTGGACGACGAATACGGCGACGACTGGTGGTTTAAGGTGTGGGGACCGGACGATTTAACTGCCGAAGGTTTGGACCATCGCGATGCCTGGATGCTGAAAGCCGGTGAAAGCTGGCATGGTTTTGGCGATATCGCCGAAGGTTTCAACCTGCTGGACCCTATTAAGGCCACGATTCTGACGCCTGGTTTGAATGTGGATGGCAACTTTGCCGATAGCGGTATTCCTGCCGCCATTGTGGCCAAATACCTGTCTGAACACGGTGTAGTGATTGAAAAAACCGGTCTGTACTCGTTTTTCATTATGTTCACCATCGGCATTACTAAAGGCCGCTGGAATACCATGGTCACGGCGCTGCAGCAGTTTAAAGACGACTACGATAAAAATGCGCCGCTGTGGCGGGTATTGCCGGAATTTATTGCGAAGTTCCCGCAGTACGAGCGCATTGGTCTGAGAGACTTGTGCGACCAAATTCACCAGATTTATCGTGAAAACAACGTGGCGAAACTAACCACAGAAATGTACCTGTCAGATCTGGTACCGGCGATGAAGCCATCCAAAGCTTTTGCTGCGATGGCGCACAAAGAGCTGGACAGAGTGCCATTGGATGAACTGGTTGGCCGTATTACAGCAGTGATGTTAACGCCGTATCCACCAGGTATTCCATTGTTAGTGCCGGGTGAGGTGTTTAACACCACTATTGTGGATTACCTGAAGTTTGCCCGTGAGTTCAATGGCCGCTTCCCTGGTTTTGAAACTTATATTCATGGGTTGGTATCAGAAGAGCGCAATGGCAACACTGAATACTTCGTCGATTGTGTGAAGAATCAGGCTTAATACCTGCGTACCAAAAAGGCCAGCATCTGCTGGCCTTTTTGCCTTCCGACACTGCGATTAGTCGGTGATTTCCAGCTCTAACCAGACCATCCGATGGTCTGAACTGCTTTCCCGGTCCGCTACAGTAAAATCTAACGTTTCGCCTTTTAATGGCCAGAAGACGCCGCCATCTTTGATGGTAAAACCGTAGCTGGAAGGTAACACATAATCCGCCCGCATTCGCCAGGCCGCTGTGTGGTAAGCTCCCTGTGGATTGGTTGGGCTGTTGGCCTTGCCGCCGTTGCTTTTAGGAATAAAATTACCGTCAATTCGGCTGTGACCAATTAAGCCTTGGATTGCTTCTTTGTAAGAATCACCTTCGACGGCTGACGAGTTCAAATCACCCAACACGACAAAGCGTTGCTTCTCCGCCAGGCCGCCTTTAGTACCCTGGTCGTCATAGATGTAGTTGGCCTGGTTGCCTGACAGATAATCCACCCAGAACCGGACTTCGTCATGGTTGCGCTTGCCATTACGGTCTTCTTTTCCATCAAACACAGGCGGAGTCGGGTGGCTGACCAGCACGTGAACTGGCGTCCCTTTCACATCAATCAGTAAATCCCAGTGCGACTTAGAGGACAATGGCATTTGCTGCCACGCATCTGCTGAGTACCAGTCACTGCCATCCGCTTTGCTGGTTTTCAGGTAACCCGGCATATCTTTCCACTTAAAGTGCTGAAAGGTTCTGCTTTTACTGAGGTTTATCGGATAACGCGATAATACAACCATGCCATACTGCCCGGGGTATTGACCAAAACCCCAGGCATCAGCTCCGTTAGCGGATACTTTACCGTCGTTATCCAAATCAAAACCGCTGGGTTGGCCAGTATTTACTGTGGAGTAGTGGAAGTAGGGGTAATCAATGGGGTCTTGCCCATGTTGTGCTTTTTGCAGGAAGTTGCGGATAAACAGCTGAACCCCCTGTTCCGGTTGGCTTATATAGTCGAATTCATTCAGCAGTAACACATCGGGGCGGACATGCTGAATAATGCTGGCAATGTTGCGGATTTGCGGGTGTGAGCCCTCTGCCAGCAACTGGCTGAGCAGTGCAGGTTGTAAGGCTGAGCCTCGTGGAAGGTAGTTTTCCGATTCCATGCTGACGTTAAATGTCGCAACTTTCAGACTATTGGTCGCCATCAAAGCTCCTGAATGCACTAAACAACTGCCCAGCAATACGGCTGAAAAAAAATACTTCATACAAAAATATCCCGTCAGAAAAGGTGAGTCAGCTTACTGTGATCGCTCGGAAAGTAGCAGAATCCAAGGCCAAGCTACATTTTTTTACGTCTGTTGACATTTGAATTACAGATCCGACCAATACCCTTAAGCACTGTACGACTTTTAACTTTCCTATGTTACACTTGCGTGACAGCCTGGCGTGACACTTAACCCTATAAGAAGTTCCGTTTGCGCCTGGCAAATCGTAAAAAAAACGTAATAATTCTGCGTTATATTTTTTGCCCAAATTAAAGGCCGGATTGCCTTTGGCTTGGCTAATAAAGAATTTACAACTACCAGGTGAAAAACGATATGAAAATTAAGCATATAGCTCTTGCCATTACTTTAGCACTGGGTGCTAGTAATGTGGCTTTGGCGAATACAGGCCAATCTTCGGCAATACGAGGTGCGATTGTTGACCCTCAGGGAAACCCTGCTGTAGGTACTACTCTTACTATCATTCATACGCCGTCAGGCTCGGTTAAAGAGCTTGCAGTAAATAGTGCAGGTCAGTTCAACGTAAGTGGTTTGCGTGTCGGCGGTCCTTACACAATTATTGTTAAAAACTCTGGCTATGAAGGTAAGGTGATTGAAAACATTTACCTTGATATGAACAAACCTTTGCAGCTAAATACTGAGTTAGCAGCAAAGCAAGACGTAGAAACTATTACGGTTACGGGTACCCGTGATTTCTTCTCCAACAGCGGCTCAGCCAGCTACTTCGGTGAAGAGCAAATTGGCAACTCTGCGACATTCAACCGTGATATTAAAGATGTTGTCCGAATGAATCCTCTGGCTGTCTTGGATCCTTCAGGCACTGAGCTCAGCATCGCAGGTAGTAATCCAAAATATAACTCTCTGACGGTCGATGGTGTTGGTCTGGCGGATACTTTTGGTCTGAATGCCAATGGTTATCCTGCACAGCGTCCGCCTATTTCTCTGGATGCGGTGGAACAGATTTCTGTGGAGTTTGCTCCATTCAAAGCCCGTGCCGGTAAGTTCAGTGGCGGCAATATCAATGTGGTCACAAAGTCAGGTACTAATGAGCTGGAAGGCTCTGTATTTTATGAATTTGTGCCATGGTCTGGTAAGGCAAAAGACACTGATTTAGTCGCAGGCCGTGAGTTTGATGTCGACAATGAAGAAAAAACCATTGGCGCAACACTTGGTGGAGCTATTGTCGAAGACAAATTGTTTTTCTTTGCTGCTTACGATAAGTGGGAAGAAGATGTTGTATTCAACTACGATTTGAACACGCTTGAAGGGCACGATGTAACAATCGAACAAGCCAATCGAGTTATTGCTATTCTGAACGACGTTTATGGTTTGCAGGATTCAATTGGTAGCACTCCGCCACCTGACAGTGATGAAAAAATTCTTTTCAAGCTGGATTGGAATATCAACAGCGACCATCGTGCTGACTTTACCTATTCGTTCCAGGAAAATACAGCAGCGCGTAATTATACCAATGCAGACAATACGCTGAATTTTGCGTCTAACGGTTGGTCTCAGGATTCTGAAACTACCTTCATCTCTACGCACCTTTACTCCGATTGGTCGGCTGATTTCTCCACTGAAATCAGCTGGACTTATAAAGACTACGCTCAGGCATCAAACACCGCTTCTAACTGGGGTGAGATTAACATTGACGTAGCTCCTGGTTCTCAAAATGGTGCCGACATTGTTGCCGGTCGCGATGAAAACCGCCATGCCAACGTGCTTGAAAACAAAACCATGACTTTAGGTATTCACTCTACTTATTTAGCTGGTGACGTTGAATACAAGTTTGGTGGCGAAATCGAAGACGTATGGAACTACAACTTATATGGTCGTCATGGCGCGGGTACCTGGACATTCAACAGTATCGAAGAGTTTGAAGCCAAAGCTCCAACAAGCTTGGTATACAGCAATGCCTACACCAACAACCTGCAGGATATTGCTTACGATGTAGACAGTCTGCAGTACTCTTTATATGGTGAAGCAACCTTTGAATTGTTCACTGATTTTATGGTGACAGCTGGTTTACGTTATGAATTGTTAACTGTAAGTGGCGAACCTAAATTAAACGAAAACTTTGTTGATACCTATGGTTATGCCAACACTGAAAACATGGATGGTACAGACATCCTGTTGCCACGTTTAGGTTTTACCTGGAATGTAGCAGACGACGTCACCTTGCGTGGTGGTGTAGGTCGTTTTAGTGGCGGTATGCCGCTGGTATGGGTGTCTAACGCCTACACCAACGACGGTTTTACAAAAGTAAACGCGAATCCAGCCGTGGTTCGTGATGCAATTCGAAATCCAGCTAACGTAGACTTCACTCGGGTACCACAGGCTGTACTGGATTCAATGGTACCAGGTGCTGGTAGCACTAACACCATCGCTGACGGTTTCAAAATGCCTTCAGACTGGCGCTATCAGTTTGCAGTAGATTACGTATTTGATTTACCTGTTCTCGGTGAAGGTTTTGCTTGGACAAACGAAATCACTTATGTAGATCGTGAAGACGCGCCATATTGGGTTGATATTTCCCGCGTCAAAACAGGTGAAACCGTTGACGGACGGACTATCTGGGGTTCTGTTTATCAAGGTGGTCTGGCTCAAAACTGGGATATTGAGCTGCGCAACATCGATAACGGTGGTCGTAGTGTGATTTTCACTTCATCTTTACAGAAAGAGTGGGATAACGGTATTTCTCTGAGTACTTCTTATACGAACCAAGACATCACTGAAGTGAATCCGGGGACAAGTTCGACTGCAGAGTCTAACTATCAGTTTGAAGTAACAAAGAACCGTAACGAGCCATTGTTAGGTCGTGCCTATTATGAAATAGAGCACCGGTTTGTTGTCAATCTGGGCTACAAGCATGAGTTTTTCGCCGGCTATGCAACGAATTTTAACTTGTTCTTCGAACGACGTTCAGGCGAACCTTTCTCGTGGACTTTAGGAGCGTTCCAGGACGGCGATTTGGGTGACCAGCCAAACTTTGACGATGCGGATATTTACTTACCATACCTGCCGTCAAGTGCTAGCGATCCGGCTTTTGATTTTGTTAATGGCTTGAGTTACGACGAAATCATGGCTATTGCGGCAGCAGCTGGCGTAGATGGTTATGCAGGTGATTATATTGAGAAATATTCTTCAAACCAACCTTGGCTGACAACCATGGATTTAGCGATTACTCAAGAGTTGCCGGGCCTGGTTGAGGGACATAAAGGTAAGTTGTACTTTGTGATCGATAACTTCGCTAATCTGCTGAATGACGACTGGGGTAAATCGTATAGTATGGCTTTCCCTCAGCGTATACTGTATGACTTTGATGTTAACGCTCAGGGCCAATACGTATTACAGGAAGCTTTTGGTGGCACAAACACTAAAAACTTTGATAGATTTGATGTGAGCGAATCAACTTGGAATATCAAACTTGGTGTCAAGTATAACTTCTGATAAGTTGGTCGTCTGTTAAACAAAAACCCGGAATCGTAGATTCCGGGTTTTTTTTATTTATTTTGTAGCCATATTTTCGGATAATGCCGCGATTCATTGTGAACAGGCAGGTTTTTGTGGCCAAAAGTACCATTATTGCCATTGCTGGCGCCTCCGCATCTGGAAAAAGTTTATTTGCCTCCACTGTGTACCAGGAATTGGTGGCTGAATTGGGTGGAGAGCGCATTGCCGTGCTCGCTGAAGACGCCTATTACCGTAATCAGGACCACTTATCCTTTGAGCAGCGTTGTTTAACCAACTACGACCATCCTGCCGCTTTTGAACATGAATTGCTGGCGGCCCATTTGCAGCAATTAAAAGCCGGACAAGCGGTTGAAATGCCTCAGTATTGCTACAAAACTCATACCCGGAAAGCTGAAACTATCCGTGTTCATCCGGCCAAGGTGGTGCTGGTCGAGGGTATTCTGCTGTTAACGGACGAAAAGCTTCGGCAGCAGTTTAATATCACTGTTTTTATGGATACACCGCTGGATGTTTGTCTGCTACGCCGGATCAAACGAGATATGGAGGACAGGGGCCGGACTTTAGGTTCTGTCACTGAGCAGTATGAAAACTACGTACGGCCTGCTTTTTTTGAGTTTATTAACCCGTCCAAGCAATTTGCTGATTTGGTGGTGACTCGCGGCGGCAAAAATGAAATTGCCATCGATATTATTAAAACCAAGATCCGGCAGCTATTGGCGGAATAACCGCAACGGACGGGGAAGGGCACTTCAGGCTGTAACCCGTCGTTTCCCCTCTGTTCACAGCTTTGCAATCAATACAATTCTGCTATAATCGCGCGGCAAAACGTCAAGTTTAGACAACCCCAGAACAGCAATTCAGGCAGTTTTACGTCGGTTCCTTCGACTGATCTGCTCCCGCTAGGAAACTGTAACTACTTGATCTTTTGATGCTATTCTATGGACTTGGCATCACTAGAACAATGAGCCGGCTGTAAACCGGGCCCCGTATCCAAGGAATAATTATGATGAGTTTAGTTGGCATCGCTGCCATCTTGTTAACGGCTTATTTGTTTTCGGCTCACCGAAGCCAAATCAAATGGCGTACCGTTGTTGGTGCTTTCCTGATCCAGATGGCCATCGGTGCTTTTGTACTTTATGTGCCTTTTGGTAAAGATGTGCTGTTGAGCATTTCTGGTTTTGTCGGGCAAATTATCAGTTATGCCCAGCAAGGCATTGTATTTTTGTTTGGTGATGCCGGTGCGCAAAAGTATGGTTTTGTGTTTGCCATTCATGTGCTCACCGTAATCATCTTCTTCTCGTCGCTGATTGCGGTGCTGTATCACATAGGTGTGATGCGCGTCATTATCAGCGTGTTAGGTGGAGGCCTCCAGAAGCTACTCGGAACCAGTCGTCCAGAGTCGATGAACTCTGCTGCCAATATTTTTGTGGGGCAGACGGAAGCACCGTTAGTAGTGAAGCCTTTTATTCCTTCAATGACCCGGTCTGAACTTTTTGCCGTGATGGTGGGTGGTTTGTCGTCTGTAGCGGGTTCTGTACTGGCTGGTTATGCGGGCATGGGGGTCGAACTGAAGTACCTGATCGCGGCCAGTTTCATGGCCGCTCCGGGCGGTTTATTGATGGCGAAATTGCTGTTGCCTGAAACTGAAACGCCGAAAGATGATTTAGCGGCTGCAGTGGCGATGGAAAAAAATACCAATGTGATTGATGCAGCGGCCTCAGGTGCGGCCAGCGGTTTACAACTGGCGTTAAATGTAGGCGCCATGCTGTTGGCTTTTGTTGGTCTGATAGCCATGGTGAACGGCCTGATTGGTTGGATGGGGGGCTTGATTGGCATTGAAGGTTTAACGCTGCAGCAGATCTTTGGTTATGTGTTCCAGCCGTTGGCCTTTGTGCTTGGTGTGTCCTGGGAAGAAGCCCGCCTTGCAGGTAGTTTTATTGGTCAGAAACTGGTGATTAACGAGTTTGTGGCTTATCTGGATTTTATTGAATACGTGAAGGCAGGTCAGTTGAGTGATCATACTCAAGTGATCGTGACTATCGCGCTGTGTGGTTTTGCAAACTTCTCGTCTATTGCCATTCTGTTAGGTGGCTTGGGCGTGATGGCTCCGAATCGTCGAACGGACATTGCAGAACTTGGTCTGAAAGCTTTGCTCGCCGCCACTCTGGCGAATTTGATGAGTGCGGCTATTGCAGGCTTTTTCTTCTCGTTAAGTTAAAACACGGGTTACAACTATGACTCAACAACAAGTCCCTACGCTGGACATCAGACGGTTTGCCACCGACAAAGACAACTTTGTTGCCGAAATTGGCAAGGCCTACACTGAGTTTGGTTTCTGTGGCATCAGCGGCCACGGTATTCCAGATGAAGTGGTGGACAACACCTACAAAGCAATTAAAAAATTCTTTGCGTTGCCGACTGAAGTAAAACGCGCTTACCACGTGCCAGGCCAGGGCGGAGCTCGTGGTTACACTGGGTTTGGTGTTGAGAAAGCCAAAGACAGCAACCATCCTGACTTGAAAGAATTCTGGCACGTCGGCCGTGAGCTGTCTGGCCCGGCGCCACATGAATGTTTGTATCCGAATTTATGGCCAACTGAAGTGCCTGAATTCAAAGAGGCAACTTATGCTCTGTATCAGGCGCTGGAGCAGTTGGGTACTCAGGTTCTGCAAGCTTTAGCTTTATTCCTGCAGCAGGATGAGCACTTCTTTGACGATAAAGTGAATTACGGCAATTCTATTTTACGCCCTATTCACTACCCGCCAATTCAGGACACATCGACTCAGTCGATTCGTGCGGGTCAGCATGAAGATATCAACCTGATCACGCTTCTGGTTGGTTCGCATGAATCCGGGTTGGAAATTCTGCGCCGTGACGGCAGCTGGTTACCTGTGACGACCATTGAAGGCACCATAGTTGTGAATATCGGAGATATGCTGCAGCGCCTGACCAACCATGTGCTGCCCTCTACCACTCATCGGGTGGTCAATCCGGCCGGTGCCGCCGCAGGTCAGCCACGTTATTCCATTCCGTTCTTTATGCATCCAAACCCGGATTTTGTCATCGAAACCTTACCAAGCTGCATTTCTGCAGAGCGGCCGAATCGTTACCCTGAGTCTATCAACTCAAACGATTACCTGTTGCAACGCCTGGAAGAAATTGGCTTGTTAAAGAAAGCGAAATACTGAGTTGAGCTATAGATGAAGACGAGGTGAACAGGGTTCACCTCTTTTTTTGGCTGAAATACAGCATTTTGTTCGTCGTTGCTGAACATTTCGGCAATCAGCCGAAAAAACTCAGAAATTTTGCGTTGTTCAGTTGACGAGTGCGCTTGTGACGCATAATATGCACGCCGTCAGCGACGCTTGGCCGCGGTGGTGGAATTGGTAGACACACTAGCTTCAGGTGTTAGCGCTTCACGGCGTGGGGGTTCGAG
>NZ_JBBIQL010000040.1:0-16813 GCF_037442345.1 Rheinheimera sp.
CGCCAACCCCAGCCTTTCCTTAAGCACCCAGGCGGCGCCAAACCTGAATGCGCAAGGTTATATTGGTTATATTCCTGAGTACTGGAGTGACGTCTGGTCGTTCTCTGTGGGCACCACTGTGGCTTACAATGAACAGCTGACGCTGAAAACCGGTGTGGGTTATGACGAAAACCCGATCAGCAGCAGCCATAAAACAGCCCGGGTGCCAACCACAGACCGCATTTGGTGGACCTGGGGTGCCAACTGGGCCTACAGCGCGAACCAAAGCCTGGATATCGCATACGGTTATATGTGGATGAACAGCGTCAGTATTAATGAACGCGAATTCAATGTGCAGAATGTGGCGCTGTATAAATCCGGCCTGCAGGCCAATTACCGCAATACGGCCCAGGTACTGGGTGTGCAGTGGAACTATAAGTTCTAAACTGCCAAAAACAGCAAAGGCCGCAATTGCGGCCTTTTTCATCTCTGAAGAAAATTACTTCACCAGATTAATTTTATAACCACTGGGGGCCTGCGCTGATGGCTCTGCGGTCAGAATATAGTTAGCACCGTCGACAAACTCCAGCAGCGCTGTTTTGTCCAGCAGGCTGATGGTGCCGTTGTCAGCCACATGCACCAGCGAGACTGAATAGAAATCATCGGGCAGGGTCAGCGCCTGTTGCTTTTTAAACTCCAGTGCTTTGACATGGTAACGGGCCGTTTCTATGGTTTCATTCGAACGGACAAAATAGAAGTGCAGATTTTTAAAGTCTGGAGTCAGGTTCAGCACATTGACTTCATGCTCATGAATTTGTGGCAGATTACGCTCGACAAAATTCACCAGCCCTACTTTATTATCCGCGTCTTTAAACAAAGCCACCGCTTTGGTCTGGCCCGGGTTCACCGTCAGTAACACATTATTCAGTAATAACTGGTTCTGCTCATTCAGTACCGAAATACTGTAATCCCCTTTGACGAATTCCAGGTAAGGCGTCAGGCTGTCCTGTTGCAGTTCGGCGACAGGCAGATTATTGATGGCGATCTGTCCCTGCTGATTGTCCATGCTGTTGTACACACGGATCTGGCCTTTGGCATCTTTATGCTCCAGGCTTTCCACTGTGGTGGAGTTCAGCAGAATATCGACAGCCACCTGTTGCTGCATAGGGCCTATTTTGTCCCGCACAATCAGCACATAGCTGGTGGTGTATTTAAAGTCATAAGCGGCCGATTCAAAAAATGGCGTTTTTTGCCCGGCCACAGTCAGGAATAACTTCAGTTTGCCGCGTTTGAGCATTTTTCCGGTTTGAGTCAGCTCTTTGTCTGACAAGGATTCCAGCAACACCGCTTTGCTGAAGTCTTCGGTTTCAGCCGCAGTGTACAAATCGACATTTTTGTACTGCACCGACAGGTTGGCTGAAAAAGCGCGGAACTGGTCATCAAAGCTCTCTTCGCGTTTATGCACCAGGCTCAGCATGGTTGGGTTGGCCACGTCGCCTGTCATCACCAGCAAGGTTTTTTCCGACTGCTTCAGATCAACAGTGGTTTCTTTAATCAGCGCTGAGCTTTGCGCATTTTTCAGCTGATAGGTGTAAGAACCCGGATCGATCGTCAGCATATTCGATGCATCACCAAAAGTCGCCGTCCCTGCTGCCGTATCTTTGACAGTCAGCGAGGTATTGGCGCTGTTGGCTGAACCGTTGTAAAACTGGATATAGCTTTTATTGAAGCCTTCATCATCACTTTTTGAATCACTGCCACCACAGGCTACCAGCACAAAAGCCGACAGCAGTGGCACAACCAGCCTGATCCCCTGAGTCCGTAAATTCATTGGTTTCTCTCTTTACCGAAGTTAACAATCGGGTCTGAGAGTATTGGTGAGCTGTTGAAAAACCTAGCGTTTTTACCAAAATCAACACTTAATCACAGCCTTTAACATTTCAGCAGCAAGACGACACAGTTCATGCATTGCAAAAGAATCTGTTAAGCACAGATTCTAACAACCGCAGGGTGGCCCACTGGGGGAAGGGCCAGGACGTCCGAACAAAAAAAAGACCTGCAGATGCAGGTCTTTGTTCACTCTGACTGGATCAGAAGGTATCTACTTTCAGTGAGCCGCTGACGGTACTCATTTCGACGTTGCCTTCACCTTTGCCAGTGCTGAATTCCAGGCTGGAACGAGGGCCGTATTTGCTGCGCTGTGCTTTATCTTCGGTCAGCATGTTGCGGATAGAACCGCCAGCATTGGCGACCAGATTAAACTTGGCGCTGATGTTTTTTTCCAGCGTCAGTTTCATGCCACCACTGACGGTCGATACGTCGACCCGCGGGGCCAGCGAGTTTTTCAGCTGGGCTTCCTGAGCACCGTTCACCGCAGTCAGGTTCAGCTGTTCAACCCCATCCAGCTTCAGATCCGCTTCGCCATTGACCACAGATACCCGGACTTCTTTGGCTGTGGTGCTGCTGCGAATTTCACCGTTGACGGCTTCAAGTTCCAGCCGGCCAGCCGAGCCCACGTCTTTAATGGCACCGTTCACTGTGCTGATACTGACTTTGCCCTGGTTATCACGGCTGTCAATTTCACCATTCACTGTCTGCAGCTGCACAAACTGGCGCAGCGCAGAGGCATCTACCCGGCCATTTACACTGGTAATTTTAGTGCTGCCCTGAATGCCTTTAACAATGACGTCAGAATTCACGCCCTGAAACTCCAGCTCCGCCCCTTTCGGCACGTCGATGGTCAGTTTGGAACCTTGGTCGTTATCACCACCATCGAAGTTATTAAAACTCGGCATTTTTACCTTAAAGGTGGTAAAACCATTTTTGGATTCCAGCGTATAACCTTCGGCTTTTTCATCCAGGGTGCCAGAGACCTTGAACTCTTTGGCATCTACAGCCCGAATTTCAACATAACCTCGCATGTTTTCAATAAAGATTTTTTCATTGGCAGCCACAGCGCGGCTTTCATTCACGGACTCTGCCGCCCATACCTGTGACATTGCCAGTGCCAGACCTGCCACAACCAGATAATGTTTCATTTGCTACTCCTGTTACACCAGGCCCGACTGGACCACTTTTTGTAAATACCGTTGCTGCTGGTTATACAGCGAACGCAATTGTTTTATTAAACCTGCATCATTGGGGTTGTACTGCAACGCCATCTGCACCTGGCTGATGGCACTGTCCCAGTAGCCCAGCTGTTGCTGCCAGTCGGCAAACACCGGGTTAACCTGCGTCAACGCTGCCAGTTGCAGGGCTTTGGCTTGTTCATACTGGAAACTGATCGCGCTGGCCACGTCGGCAAACCCGGGGGCTGCCGCTTTGACGTCTGGCACCGCAGCAACGGGCTGACTGCCCAGCTGACTGGGATCCTCGCCCTGCCCCCACCACAGCAACGCCAATATCAACGAAGCGGCGCTGGCCATGGGCCACCAGGACTGCCAACTGCGCCCGGCGGGTTCAACCCGGCCTGGCTCGGCCTGAGCCTGCAGACGCTGCTCCAGCTGTGGCCATAAATCCCGTTGTGGTGCCAGCTCTTGTGGCAAACCGGCAATTAAATCATCCAGCTGCTGTTCGGTTTTCATCTAACCACCCTCTTAATAACTGACGCGCCCTGTGATACTGCGATTTTGAGCTGCCTTCAGCAATCCCCAATAAAGCGGCTATTTCATTGTGCTGATAGCCTTCCAGCGCAAAAAGTACAAATACGGCTCTGGCCTGGTCGGGTAAACGCTGGATCAAAGCTTCCAGATCGCCATGATCCACAGGTTCGTCGCTGGCGAGCTCCGGGATTTCATCGGTAGAACGCCTGGACTCGCGGTCTTTACGCCATAAATCCACCGCAGTGCGGGTACTGATACTGTGCAACCAGGTGGCAAAACTGCTGTCGCCACGAAACCAGCTCAACTGCTGCCAGACCTTTACAAAGACTTCCTGGCAGGCGTCTTCCGCCTTGGCCCGGTCTGACAACAAACGCAACGCTATTGCATAAACCCTGCGGTGATACTTTTGATACAGCAGATAAAACGCCTGCCGGTCGCCGGCCTTGGCGGCATGGATCCAGTCCTGTTCCATGTCCTGCACTGCTTGGGTCACTGTAAGGGTCATTCCATGCCTGAATTTTTCTGAATACTGAAAGCTTAGTCGTGCGCTCTGCTATCAAAGGTTTAAAGCCATGCTAAAAATAATTTTTAGTTGTAAATCAGCACCTTCCTCTGACAGACTACCTGTAAACACCTGAAGAGCCAACGCCTGATGCGTCGCAATGTGCTGCTAATGTTCGTATCTTTACTGCTAGGCGCCTGCAGCAGCCCGCATTTTTTACGTTTATTGCCCTCCACCCAACAGGCACTGGAAGCCAATCAGCTCTTTGCCTACCAGTATGCAGCGATGCAACAGCTCAATCCGGCAGCACTGCGCAGCCATTGTGCTGAGCTGGCCTTATTGCCGGAGCACGCGGCCAATCGTGCGCTGCGGCAATTAAGCTGTGCCAGGCTTTGGCTGCCGGTCAGTCAGAATGCAGAGGAAAAAGCACAGGCGGTCCACCTGTACAACCAAAGCCTGAATCAGTTGCTGCTGCAGTTACATCCCCGGCAAAAACTAAGCCGTCCTGCGCTGCGGCTGGAGCTGCTTCCTCTTACGGACGAAACAGGTGCCCGGTTGAACCAGTGGTGGCCCACCTCGTTATTCAGCTCTGTCCGCACTGAGTACCAACCGCCCACAGAAGGCCTTGGCGTCAGCATAGTGGCCGCCCGGGAGACGACCAGACAACCGGCTGACCTGAACTACCCGCCCGAAGGCGTGTACCGCTCATATACGGTACTGCTGGAACGACTGGAATTTGGCGACGCTCAGCAAATTAAACTGTTTTTCCGTGCTTACAACGGGCAACAAGCCAAACAGCAGGCGCTGCGTTTTGACGCCGCGGCCAGTTATTTATGGCTGATGCAGCATGCCAAAGTGATGGACTTTGAGCTGAGCGGTTTGTTCAGTGCCGCCGACAGCGAGGAACGGTATGGCGTGTTCAGTGTGACCCCGCTGTCAGCCGATAAGATCCCCATCCTGATGATCCACGGCTTAAACTCCAGCCCTGTCATCTGGTTTGAGCTCAGCCTGGCCATTTTGCAACAGCCAGAGCTGGCCGCCCGTTACCAAATCTGGCATGCCTTTTATCCTTCAGGCCCGCCACCTTTTTTTAATGCGATGCGGCTGCGGCAAAAAACCGATGCGCTGCTGGCGCGTTTGCAGCAACAAGAGTGCAGCCCTGCGCTGCAGCAGATGGTGGTCATTGGCCACAGTATGGGGGGGCTGATCAGCAAAACCTTTATTCAGAACTCCGGCTATACGCTGTGGGACCGCACATTTTTACAACGTCCGGAACAGCTGGATGTACCGGCAAAGCAGCTCAGCAGCATCCGGGACATTTTTTTATTTGAAGCCCGGCCTTATGTCGACAAAGTGATCTTTATCGACACCCCACATGGGGGTTCTGAGATGTCTGAATCCTGGCTTGGCCGGTTAACCTCTGCTTTTATCACCTTACCCCGGAGTTTTGTCGGTCTGTTTCGCCAGTTGCTTGACAACATAGGGATGGACCAGCTGACGCCTGCTATGCAGCCATATTTTTCCGCAGGTGGCCCCAACTCAGTCCAGGTGCTGTCGCCATCCCATCCGCTGGTGCAGGGACTGAACCAGCTGCCTTATCAACGCCCTGTCTACTCCATAGTTGGCAGTAACGGCGCTTTATCCTGTGTCGACACCCAAAGTTGCAGCCAACTGACCGACGGGGTGGTGCCTTATTTAAGTGCACACCAAGCCAAAGCAGAACAACAGCTTATTGTGAGTTCCAACCATAATTCCTACCGCTCGCCTGAAGCCCTGGCTTTTATACTCACACTGCTCGGTTCACCCGACGGCGCAAATTAGCTATACTCGCCGGCCTTTTTCGCCGGAGTTCCCGTTATGTCGCATTACCTTGCCGTAGATTTTGGCACCTCTAACTGTGCTGCAGGCTTTATGCAACAGAATCAGCCGTCTTTACTGCAGCTGGAGCAGGACGGCAGCCGCTATCTGAGTTCTGCACTTTATGTCGAGCGGCAGCGGGATCCGGATGATGAGGATGCGTATTTGTCCGCCAGCCTCACCGCGCTGCTGCGTCAGCAGCAACAGGTGTTGATTGGCAAAGCGGCGCATCAGCGTTACAGCCGCGACCCCTTAGGGGGTATTTTTATCCGGTCACCTAAATCCATGCTGGGCAGCCGGCTAACCCCGGCCCAGACCGAAATTTACACCCAGGTGGCCACCTTATTGCTGCAACAAATTCTGCAGCAGGCCGGCCGGCAACTGGATACGCCCGTCACCCAACTGCTGCTCGGTCGCCCCGTGCATTTTCAGGGGCTGGACCAGGCCGTTGGCGATGCCAGAGCCGAACAGATTTTGCGTGAAGCCGCCCGTCGTCTCGGGGTGCGGGACGTCATTTTTGCCTTTGAACCTGTGGCTGCCGCCGTGGAATACGAACGCACCTTACAGCAGGAACAACTGGTACTGGTGGTCGATATAGGCGGTGGAACCACCGACATCAGTCTGATCCGGCTGGGACCACAACGTGCAAATAAATTTGATCGCAGCCCGGATTTGCTGGCCCACAGCGGCCGCCGTATCGGTGGGGTCGATATGGATATTAAGTTCTGTATCTACGGCCTGATGAGCCTGTTCGGCCGCCAGAGCCTGGATTTATCCGGCAAACCACTGCCCGCCTCTTTGTTCAGCGACGCCGTGAATATTATTGATATTCATGCCCAGGAGCGCTTTTACGCACCGGCCAGTTGGGATGAACTGCAATGGTTGCAACAAAAGGCCGCGCAGCCAGGGTTGTTACAACGCTTTTCGACCGTCTGGCAACAGCATTTAAGTTATTACCTGAACCAACAGGCGGAGCAGGCCAAAATTGCCCTGACGCAACAGGCACAAGTGCAGGTGGTACTGGACAGGGTGGAAGCCGGTCTGGCACAACCATTAACCCAGCAGCAACTGACCGAAGCGCTGTATCAGGAACTGGCCGGTATAGGCCGCTTAATTCAGGACTGCCTGAGCGGTGCCCAATGCCAGCCTGACGCCATTTTTGTCACCGGCGGTTCCTCCGCCATTCCGGGCATTGCCCCACTGCTGCAACAACTGCTGCCTGCTGTGCCAGTGGTGCGGGGCGACCAGTTTGGTTCTGTCGGTATGGGGCTTTGTAAGCTCGGCCAACTGGCATTTGCATAGATTGCACAAAAAACAACCACAAAAGCTGGCCTGAACTGCCGCTTCCCGCTACAATGCGCGCCTTTTCCACGCCGCCCTGCGGCTTGTGGCCAGAATGGCCCTTAACTGAGAACTTTATGTCGTTTCAAGCTTTGGGCCTTCAGCCCGCGTTAGTCGAGGCGGTTGCCGCCGCAGGTTACACCCAACCGACCCCCATTCAGCAGCAGGCCATTCCGGCCGTGCTGAGCAAAAAGGATCTATTGGCTGCGGCCCAGACAGGTACAGGTAAAACCGCCAGCTTTGTGTTGCCTATTCTTGAAATGCTGTCGGGTCAGGCGGTATTAAAACCCCGGCCCACCCGCGCTTTGATCCTGACGCCAACCCGTGAACTGGCGGCGCAAATCGAGCAGCAAATACAAAAATACGGTCAGTTGCTGCAGCCTAAGCTGCGCCACCATGTGGTGTTTGGCGGCGTCAGCATTAACCCGCAGATGATGGCACTGCGTGGTGGTGTTGATATTCTGACCGCCACTCCAGGCCGTTTGCTGGATCTTGTCAGCAAAAACGCGCTGAAGCTGGACCAGGTACAAATGCTGGTTTTGGATGAAGCCGACCGTATGCTGGATATGGGCTTTATTCACGACATTAAAAAAATTCTGGCGATGCTGCCAAAACAGCGGCAGAACCTGTTGTTCTCCGCCACCTTCAGCAGCGAAATCAAAGAGCTGACACAGGGCTTATTGCACAACCCGCTGACTATCCAGATCACACCGGAAAACACCACGGTGGAGCGCATTGACCAGCAGGTGTACCTGGTGCCCAAAGGCCAGAAAACCGCCGCTTTGTGTGAACTGATTGAAAAAAACCGCTGGCACCAGGTGCTGGTCTTTATGCCAACCAAACACCAGGCAAACCGCTTAACCGAGCAGTTGAACTGTGCTGGCATCAGCGCCGCCGCTTTGCACGGCAATAAAAGCCAGAATGCCCGCACCAAAGCCCTGGAGGATTTTAAAGAAGACCGGCTGCAGGTGCTGGTGGCCACCGACGTGGCCGCCCGTGGGATCGACATTGCCCAGCTGCCTTATGTGGTGAACTACGAGCTGCCACGCTCATCAGCAGATTACGTCCACCGCATCGGCCGTACCGGCCGGGCTGGTAAATCTGGCCTGGCGGTGTCGTTGATCAGTGCCGATGAACAGTCCCAGCTCAAACAGGTCGAAAAACTGATTGGTCTGAAACTGCCGGTGAAAGACCTCAAACCTGCACCTCTGTCAGCCGAGCTGCATGCCATTGCCACAGCGCCACGTCCGCCACGCCCTGTGCGCCGCAAGCCGGATCAGGCCGCAGGCCAGGACGGTCAGGGGAAAGGCCGTGCCGGCACAAACCGCCCACAGGGCCAAGGCGCAGGCCAGAGCAAAGCAAACAATGGCGGCCAGGGCAAAAAGCCGGAAATGTCAGCCATCGGCAAAGCAGCGCTGGCTGCGGCCAATGGTCAGCCGCAAAAACCAGCGCAGCGCCGCTTCCGGCCGAAGAAACCTAAAACCAGCGCATGAGCATCAGGCTGTGTAAATACCTGGCGGATGCAGGGCTCTGCTCCCGCCGCCAGGCTTCACGGCTTATCGAACAAAGGCGGGTGCAGCTGAATGGTGCGCCCGCCAGCCACATCAGCCATGTCAGTTCAGGCGACCAGGTTCTGATCGATGGCCAGCCCCTGCCCCTCGCGGAACCCAAACAAGTCTGGCTCTACCACAAAGCTGTTGGTGTGGACTGCAACCTGACCCCGGACAAACCCGACAGCCTGTACCATCTGCTGCACTCCCTGCCAGTCCGGCTCCATCCGGTCGGCCGGCTGGATAAAGACTCCTGCGGCTTATTGCTGCTGACGAATGACGGCGAGCTGACCCAACGCCTGCTGCATCCGGATTTTGACCACCCCAAAGAGTACCTGGTGCACACCAAACCGGCCCCGGTAGCAGAGCAACTGGCGGCGCTGGCCGCAGGGGTCAATTGGCAAGTGGGCCCTTACCAGTATAAATCGAAAGCTTGCCGGGTCTGGCCAGCACCGCATGGCTTTCGGATTGAACTGACTCAGGGGCTCAACCGGCAAATCCGTTATATGTGCCGATCTGTCGGACTGAAAGTGGTATTTTTGCAGCGCCAGAGCCTGGGAGATTTGCAGCTGGGCACGTTGGCTGAAGGGCACTGGCGCCTATTGAGCACCAGTGACTACCACAACCTGCGTTTGTCACTTGGGCTTAATGCAACGCCGGCGGATACCGCCGCAGCCGCAGACTCAGCCCGAGCGTGAACACAAACACCGCGACCGACCCCAGCACCACCCCATCCCAGCTGGCCCATTGCCAGAACAGTGACAGAAAGAGTCCGCCGCTGCTGGCCCCCAGGTAATAAAACACCAGATACAAAGCACTGGCACTGGCTTTGGCCCGGGTTGCCTGCTGATTCACCCAGGCACTGGCCAGTGAATGACACAGAAAAAAGCCAAAGGCACTGATAAAAAAGCCCAGCACTATGCTCCAGAGCGGTGTCAGCACCGTCAGCAATGTGCCAAGCAGCATAATGCCAATGCCCAGCGCCATGCCCAGGCCAGGATGCAGCCGCACTGAGACTTTACCGGAAATGGCCGAACCGACAGTACCGGTCAGATAGGTCAGAAACAACAAGCCAATCCAGCCACTGGACAACTGATAAGGTGCGTCTGCCAGCCGGAAGGCCACAAAGGTGTATTGGTTTAAAAAGATGAAGAAGTTCAGCCCACCAATCAGGTAAGTCAGTGACAACACCGGCTGACGCAGATGAAACCAGTTATCACGCATCGCCTGCTTAAGCGTGAACTGCTGTGGCTGAAAGTAGCTGGAGCGTGGCAGATAACGCCAGACCAGCCAGACACAAAGCGCGCTGCCCGCCGCCATTGGGTAAAACACCCATTGCCAGTGGTTCAGTTCAGCAAACCAGCCCGCCAGCACCCGGCCACTGATGCCACCCACCGAATTGGCACTGATGTAATAGCCCACGGCTGCCACCAAGGCTGGTTTGCTGAATTCTTCCCCCATATAAGCAATGGCTACCGCAGGCAAACCGCCCAGACAAAACCCCTGCACAGCGCGCCAGGCTAATAAGGAGGAATAAGATTCCACCTGAGTCAGCGCCAGAGTACTCAATGCCATACCAGAGAGACTCCAGAGCAATATAGTGCGTCGGCCCCAGGCGTCAGACAAAGCCCCATAGAGCAGCAAGGACGCACCAAGCGTTAAGGTGCCAATGGCGTAGCTCCAGCTGGTTTGCAGCGGGCTTAACGCAAAATCACGGCTGAGTTCCGGCAACAGGGGTTGCAGCAAGTGCAGGTTGGCAAACACAAACACAGCGGCCAGGCAAAGGGCGAAACTGGCGGTGTAAAATGCGCGGGATTTCTTTTCGATCATGACTGCTGTGGCTTGAGTCCGTACTGCCGCTCAGTATACCCTGAAGCCCCCTTGCCGTCTGAGGCTTTGTGCTGAAACAGCTTAGAATACAGACGGTTTAGCCCATAACCCTCAGGATCACTCATGAAGTATTCAGCTTTAGCGGTGTTGGTCTGTGCAGCTTTAACCGCCTGCTCCGAGCCCAACCCGACACCAACAGCCCCCAACCCTGACAGTGTTGCAGTGCAGCACGCCCCTTCAGTGGCCACGCTGTATGACCAAGCCACCCATGCGTTGTTTCAGGCCCGCGCGCTGAATGCGGCCGGTTTAGGCTTATCTGCAGAACAAACGGGGAAAGATTTATCAGCCCAATTGGAAGACTACGGTTCAGAAAACGAACATGCTTTGCGTCAGCGCCTGAGCCAGCTGGCGCAGCAACTGGCCGCCTTGCCAACGCCCGCCAATGCTGCGGACGCAGAAAATCAGGCGGTCATGCTGAACATAGTGCGGTACTACGCCGGTCAGCCGGGGTTTGCCGCCGGTTACATCGACCCCTGGATGGGCCACTCCGCCTTTGTGGTCAATCAGATCAACGGTCCTGTGATTGATATGCCGGGCGCACTGCAAAACTCGCACCCAATTAATTCTGAGCAGGACGCGAAAAATTACTTAAGCCGCCTGGAAAAATTTGGCGCTGCACTCGCATCTGTGCAGCAGAAGTTTGAGCTGGATGCCAAATCCGGCTGGATAGCCCCGAAAATTCTGCTGGAACGTGCTTTGGTGATTATCGACTCTTTTGCCGCAGGGGATGCCAGCGACAATGTGGTGTATCTGGATTTCGCCCGCAAGCTGAACGCTCTGAAAGAGCTGACTGAGGCTCAGCGTGAGCTGTATCTGGCAGAAGCTAAAACACTGGTCAGCTCACAGGTACAGGCCGGTTATCAGAAACTGGCCGCCAGCGTGCGGCAACAATTACCACTGGCGGGCAGTGAATCTGGCATTTGGGCCCAGCCGGGCGGATCGGAGTACTACGCCTGGTCGGTACGCCAGCTGGGGGATACAGAGCTCAGCCCGGAACAAATTCATCAGTTGGGATTGTCGGAAGTGGAGCGGATCAGTCAGGAAATGGACCAGATCCT
This sequence comes from Rheinheimera sp., assembly GCF_037442345.1. Classification (GTDB taxonomy): domain Bacteria; phylum Pseudomonadota; class Gammaproteobacteria; order Enterobacterales; family Alteromonadaceae; genus Pararheinheimera. Next base: position 11,780 of record NZ_JBBIQL010000040.1, read on the forward strand.
CAAAACCGAAGGTTACAGCTCAGGCTCAGTGGGCGAGCGCATGGCGCAACTGAACAATGAACCACGCTTTTTGTACGAGGATTCAGACGCCGGTCGTCAGCAGTTGCTGGATGATCTGAACCATTACATTAAAGAAATCAGCACGAAGATGCCGGACTGGTTTGTCACCCAACCCCCTTACGAGGTGGAAGTGCGGCGTATTCCGGTCGAGATCCAGGACAGCGCAGCCGGTGGCCAGTACAGCTCACCGGCTATCGATGGCAGCAAACCCGGTATTTACTGGATCAACCTGCGGGACATAAAAGCCAATGCCAAATTTGACCTGAAAACCCTGACTTACCATGAAGCCATTCCCGGCCACCACTGGCAAATTGCGTTAAACCTGGCGCAGGATCAGCTGCCGCTGCTGCGCCGGGTGGCGCCTTACAACAGCTATATCGAAGGCTGGGCTTTGTACTCTGAGCTGCTCGCCAAAGAGATGGGCATGTATCAGAACGACCCGTTTAGCGATTTAGGCCGGCTGAAAGCTGAGTTGTTCCGCGCCGTCCGTCTGGTGGTCGACAGTGGCCTGCATGCCAAAAAATGGAGCCGCGAGCAAGCCATCGACTATATGGCCAAAACCACCGGCACCACTGAGTCTGACGTGGTGGCTGAAATCGAACGCTATATGGCCTGGCCAGGTCAGGCACTGGGTTATAAGCTTGGCATGCTGAAGCTGGTGGAACTGCGCCAGTATGCCCGCACTGAGCTTGGCGATAAATTCGATATCCGCGCTTTCCACGATCTGGTGCTGCTGGGCGGTGCCGTGCCCATGGCGGTGTTGGAACAAAAAGTAAAACGCTGGGTGGCCGCGCAAAAAGCCTGAGCGTTGAAGACAACAACGGCAGCCTGAGCTGCCGTTTTTTTTATCAGCTTTCTGCAGGGTCGCTGGGTTTGACCCTGGTTACCAGCAGCTGGTCAATTTTATAACTGTCGATATCCACCACTTCAAATTTGTAATTCTGGTAAATCACAAAATCGGTGCGTTTCGGAATTTTACGCAGCATATACATCATAAAACCGGCAATGGTTTCGTAGTTTTCTTCATCCGGAAATTCTGCAATATCAAAGACACGCATCACATCGTCCAGCGGTGTTAAACCTTCCACCAGCCAGGAGTCTTCATCGCGCTGTACTATTTGTTCTTCGTCCGAATTCACCAGTTCGCCCATCACAATGCTCATCACATCTTTCAGGGTGACCACCCCCACCGTCAGCGCGTACTCGTTCAGCACCACCGCAAAATCAACCCCACTGGATTTAAAATGGGCCAGCACTTCGTACAAGGACAAGGTATCCGGCACAATAAGCGGGGTATGGACAATGTTTTCTTTTAGCAGGTTAATTGGCTGCTGATGCAGCACCTGCATCAGAATATCCCGGCTGTCGACATACCCGACTACTTTGTCCAGGCTGTCATCCACCACAATAAACTTGGCATGTGGGTGCTCAGCTATTTTCGCTTTAATGCTATCACCTGATTCCCTCAGCGTGAAATAAATCAGGCTTTCGCGGGCCGTCATGGCCGAGGTGACTGTGCGGGAGTCCATATCAAAGACGTTTTCCAACAGTTTGTGTTCCTGCTGCGCCAGCACTCCGGCCTGTGCCCCTTCGTCCATCATGGCCACAATATCTTCCGGTGTGATTTGGTCGATTTGCATAGTAGGCACTTTAAACAGATAAAACACCGCATTGGCGATGCTGTTAAAAAACCAGACCAGGGGTTTCACCAGCACCAACAGCAGCATCACCAGGTTGACGACTGAAATAGCGACTTTTTCCGGCGACAGCATGGCCAGGCGTTTAGGCATTAAATCGGCAAACAGAATAAATAATGAGGTGACCAGAAACACCGACAAGCCAAAGGCCAGAGTTTCCATGACAGGGTTGTCGGAGATCAGCTGCAAGGCGCTCAGTATCGAAGGGGTAAAAGCCGCTTCACCGAGAATACCACCGAGAATGGCGACCGCATTCAGGCCAATTTGCGCCACCGTAATAAAACTGCCCGGGTTTTCCTGCAGCTTCAGCACTAAGGCTGCCCTGGGTTCACCGTCCGCCGCCAGCTGTTTCAGCCGGATTTTCCGCGCCGCCGCCAAGGCAATTTCCGACATGGAAAAGAAGGCACTGGCGCTGATCAGTGCCAGCATCACCAGAATATTTTCAAACAATGACATAATAATTCCCACGCTTTGCGCTGCGGCAGCACCTGTGGTTCGGCCTGTTGGCGACCTTAAGGGCTGCTTCGCCGTCAGTATAAGGGTAAAATAAGTTATGAACAAAAAATGGTTGAATTTGAACTGCTTAACTAATGGCCGACTTCACTCCCCGTATTCAGCAAGCTTATTTTCGCAACGGCCCTGAACATCGCTCCGGTGCGGACGTCAGCTTCCTCGATATTGTAAAGCTGTTTGGTTTCCAGTCTGTGAAAGTGGGCTCTTGGGTCAGTGCCAGCGAACAGCAGCTGGCAGCCAACCTGTTTTTTGATGCTTTGTGTGATTTGATGCAGTTACTGCAGGTTCCGCCTGACGTTATTTCGCTGAAACAAAGCCTGAGCCTGCAGTTTGGCATTGGCGGGCAACCCGGCAGCTGTGCATTTTATCAGCCGCAGGGCCGTATACTGGCGCTGGCGAAAAACGCCGGCGGTGGCAGCCTGGCGCACGAATGGTTTCACGCCTTTGACCATTATATTGCCCGCCATTTGTTTCAGCATTCTGTGGCTGAACTGGCATTTTCCAGCACGTTGTGGCTTGGCGATACCCCCATCCGCCCCCACCCGTTGAATCAGGCGTTGGATGCAGGCTTCAAGGCTCTCTTTCTGTCCGGGGACGGCCAAAGCCCAAGCGACTATGTGCAACGCTGCGCCCGCTTTGACCGTCAGCATGGCATTTATTATTACGCCAAACCCGAAGAGCTGGCAGCCAGGGCCTTTGAACACCTGCTGCAGCGACAACCACAGAAAAACAGTTTCCTGGTCAGCGGCACGATAAGAAGTGAAACGGCCAAAGCCGGGCTTTATCCGGATGCCACATTAACTGAACAACTCAGTCATTGCTGGCTGGGCTATTTCCGCCTGTTAGGCCAAAGCCTGGAAAGCACCCGCTGACTGAGCCCTGCTGTTATGGCATAAATTTTGTACAACTTCAGTGATTCACCCCGCGCTGACAATTTTTTGACCGGCGCCACGGACTGGAGAACTTGCATGCAAAACAGCACAACTTGGCAATTCGACCAACTGACACAGCTGCATCAGCGCATTACGGCGCTGCAGCAACTGGCCGGCCAGCCAGATCTGGTGGTGTTGTATCAGGGCCGCGCCTGGCACCACCGCGACTTTCTCGAGCTGTCGCTGCGGTTTGCCCTGCTGGCAAAAAGCCTGGGGCATGATGTGCACTTATATGAAGAGTGGTTTGCCCAAGAAGCGGCATGGTTTTGCCACTATGGCTTGGATTGGCGCAGGGCCTGACTACAGACTTCTGGCGAGGCTATTTACAGCCAGCCCCTTTCCCGATAGTTCTCAAACCGAGTGTCCAGGTTTCTCAAACCGAGTGTCCCGCTACAAGATTAAAAACAAAAACCCCAGACTTTCGTCTGGGGTTTTTGTTTTTAATCTGGCGGAGAGAGAGGGATTCGAACCCTCGATACGCTTTTGACGTATACACACTTTCCAGGCGTGCTCCTTCAGCCACTCGGACACCTCTCCGGAACTTGCCGTAGCAAGCGCGGCTATCCTAGTGAAATTCACCGCGCATCGCAACAACTAAATACCTGGCGCCTTTCATTTGCTGAAAATAGCAGCAAATGGGACTCAGGCGTTACCTTTGACCGGCACCTGACTGGCTTTGGCGAAATTCAGCATACGTTCCAGAGGCAATAAGGCCCGCTCACGCAATGCGTCGTCGACAAAGATTTCATGGCCTTCATTGTCCGTTAAAGCGGCCTCAATGGCCTGCAGGCCGTTCATTGCCATCCAGGGGCAATGCGCACAGCTGCGGCAGGTGGCGCCATTGCCGCCCGTTGGCGCTTCAATAAATGTCTTGTCCGGCATGGCTTGTTGCATCTTGTAAAAGATGCCTTTGTCAGTGGCCACAATAAAGGTGTCATTCGGCAAGGTCTGGCTGGCTTTAATCAGCTGGCTGGTGGACCCAACAGCATCCGCCAAGTCGACCACATTGGCCGGTGACTCCGGATGCACCAGCACTGCAGCATTCGGGTACTGCTTTTTCAGCTCAATCAGGGCTTTGGCTTTAAACTCGTCGTGCACTATACAAGCGCCCTGCCACAGGATCATGTCGGCACCGGTTTGCTTCTGCACATAAGCGCCTAAGTGACGGTCCGGCCCCCACAGGATTTTTTTGCCTTCGCTGTCCAGATGTTCAATCACATCAAGCGCAATGGATGAGGTGACCACCCAGTCAGCACGGGCTTTTACGGCGGCCGAGGTATTGGCGTACACCACCACCACCCGGTCTGGGTGCTGATCACAAAAAGCGCTGAATTGCTCTGCCGGGCAACCTAAATCCAAAGAGCAGGTCGCTTCCAGCGTTGGCATCAATACGGTTTTTTCCGGGTTCAGAATTTTGGCGGTTTCGCCCATAAACTTCACACCGGCCACAATCAGGGTTTTGGCTGAGTGCTTGTTACCAAAGCGGGCCATTTCCAGCGAGTCAGACACACAACCACCGGTTTCTTCAGCCAAAGCCTGAATTTCGGGGTCCGTGTAATAATGCGCCACCAGCACCGCATCACGTTGCTGTAACAGAGTTTTGATACGCTCTTTGTAAGCCGCCTTGTCGCCTGCGCTTAAAGGCAATGGCTTTTTCGGGAAGATATAGTCAAGTTCATTAAACTGCATTGCTTGATTCATCGTGATCGCCCGCGTTGAAAAAGTGCGGCATTATACACAAGTTTAGCGTCAGATGCAGTGTTCGGTGTTGTTTGGATGGTGGGTCATGATGGATTCGAACCATCGACCAACGGATTAAAAGTCCGCTGCTC
>NZ_JBBIQL010000041.1:0-13193 GCF_037442345.1 Rheinheimera sp.
TTGGCGTCGTCACTGACAATATCAATGCTCTTAAAGCTACTCCAGCCAGTCCAGTTCACACTGGCTTGCAACGACACTTTGTCATTCAGGCGCTGATCGACACTGAAGGTCAGGTTCGCCGGGGTGGTCAGGTCCAGCTTGCTCTGTTCCGTCAGCTGGCTGTTCGAGGCCAGTTTACCTGTGCGCAGGTCGATCGCTGGCAGGGTCGGAGACACCACCAGGAAATTCGGGTTGCCCACGACATTGGCGCCGGTAATGGGCGTGTTGGTAATAACAGAATCACCTTTGAGGGTGTATTTCACTTCAGAGTGATACACCAGGGCCAGTTGAGTGTCACTAAAATTGGCGTGCAGACCCAGGGTGTAACCCGGAGCAATATCGTCGCCATTGACTTCATAGTGGCTGTCACAATAGGCCGCGTTGTAAACATCCCGGCCAAACATGGCGTTGATGTTGGTACCCAGTTCACACAGACCTGAGTGGTCTTTGTACTTGGACAAGGTTCCTTCTGCGTAATTCAGGTTCAGGCCTACACCCACAGACCAGATCTCATCAAGCTGGTAAGCCGCTGTTGGCTGCAGTGCAACGACTTTAATGGCGGTTTCATCGGCAAAGTAACGGCCAACAAAGTCATTGTTGTAATCAGAGGAAAGACCAAAAGGCGCGTACAGGCCTATGCCGTAGCTGACTTTGTCGTTCAGGTGATCGGCATAAAATGCAAAAGGCACCAGTTCGTTGAGGGTCAGTTTTCCATCTGCAGAACCCTGCACCGGCATACCTTGGGCGCTGGTGGCGGTTGCATCACTGTAACGGGTTTTGGCGTGGATCAGGTTTAAACCGCCAGAGAACTGAGCACCTTGCAATTGGGTCAACGCCGCCGGGTTGGAGTACACCAGCGAGGCATCCGTGATTTGCGCGCCGCGGCCCGCATAGGCATTGCCTGCTGCACTGACCGATTGTTCTAACAGTTTATAGCCTTCAGCAGTGGCAGAGGCGCTGCACAGCGCCAGTGCAACGGCCAAAGGGAGTGAAGCTTTTCGTAACATTTATTCATTACCCTGTGATAAAAATCGGCCGCATTATAGAAAAGAGGCAGCTTAGAGTACATGCTCTAAGACTGGTATTTTTCGCCACTGGTCTGATTAGTTTTTAACTAAATTCTGGCGAAAAACACTAACTTGCCAACAGAGCTAAGGATGTGTTTTTTATTTAAGCTATTGAATTTTATATATTAAAATTGATTTATTTTGCTGGCACAGCCCATGCAGAACACTGGCAACTGATGAATAAGGATGAACTCACCATGAATACCCGCTCTGTATTTACTCAAAGTCTGATTGCCGGTTTGGTTGCCAGCAGCTTAGTGCTCAGTGGTTGTGGCAATGCTGAAGGCAGCCCGGATACAGCGACCAAAGCTGAAGTGCTGGTCAGCATTCCGGTTGAAGCAGCCATTGTAGGCCGCGGCGAAATCAGCAGCCTGTACCGCACCACCACCACGCTGGAAGCCCGCGAAGATGCAGAAGTGAACAGCAAATCCACTGGCATAGTGCAGCAACTGTTGGTGGAAGAAGGTGACCATGTTACTGCAGGTCAGGTATTGGCTACGCTGGACACTGAGCGGCAGCGGCTGAATCTGGCCAAAGGCAAAGCTGAACTGGGCCAGCTGAAAAGCGAATTATCCCGTCTGGAATCCATGTACCAGAAAAAACTGGTCAGCTTTGACGTGTACGACAAGCTGAAATGGCAGGTGGAATCTTTGTCTGCTTCTGTGGCCTTGTCTGAGCTGGCATTGAAAGAAACCCAAATCATTGCCCCTATCAGTGGTGTGGTGGCCCGCCGTTATGCCAAGGTTGGCCAGCTGATCACTGAGTATTCATCCAAAGCTTTGTTTCATATTGTTTCAGAGCAAAAGCTGGAAGCGGTGATTAATCTGCCAGAACACCAGCTGCCGCGCGCCAAAGTAGGCCAGACCGCGATGCTGCAATTTGCCGCCTTGCCAGCCCAGCAGGCGCACATCATCCGTATTTCGCCTGTGGTGGATGCCACTACAGGCACCGCCCGTGTCACTCTGGCCATTGACAACAGTGCCCGCGAACTGAAAGCCGGTATGTTTGCCCAGGTTGAGCTGCAATACGATGCCAAAGCCAATGCGTTGTTGGTGCCCAAACGCGCTGTCATGGCAATGGACAATCAAAGCTCAGTCTTTGTGGTCGGCAAGGACAACAAAGTGGTGCGCAAAACCATCAGCACTGGCTATGAATCTGACACTATGCTGGAAGTGGTCGATGGCTTAGCTGATGGCGATCAGGTGGTGACTGCCGGTCAGGCCAGCCTGAAAGAACAAAGCCTGGTGCAAGTCATAGCCCCCAAAGCCTGATCCCCTGCATCTGCAGGGCCTGCCCGCCCCGGGGGATTCCCCGGGGATAATCAACAACAATAGGGATTTTTTATGAAACTGGTGAATCTAGCAGTCGCCCGTCCTGTCACTATGTGGATGTTTACCTTAGGTATTCTGTTATTTGGTATGGTCGCCATGAGCCGGCTGGCCGTCAATCTGTTACCCGATTTGTCTTACCCCACCTTAACCATTCGTACTGAATACCAGGGGGCGGCCCCGGCTGAAGTGGAGCAACTGGTCAGTAAACCCATTGAAGAAGCAGTCGGTATAGTCAAAGGCATCCGCAAAGTGCATTCGGTGTCCCGCGCTGGTCGCTCCGACGTCATTATGGAGTTTGAATGGGGCAGCGACATGGATCTCGCCGGTCTTGAAGTGCGGGAAAAAATTGATGTGCTGCTGCTGCCACTGGATGTGAAAAAGCCGCTGCTGCTGCGGTTTAACCCGAACTTAGACCCGGTGATCCGGCTGGCGCTGAGCCGCGAGCAAGAGCAGCCTTTAAGCGCGGCGCAACTGGTCAGTTTGCGGACTTTCGCCGAAGAAGACTTACGCCGCCGGCTGGAATCCTTGGCCGGTGTCGCTGCAGTGCGGCCTGATGGCGGCCTGACGCAGGAAATCCAGATCCTGATCGACAACGAAAAACTCAGCCAGCTGAAGCTGAATATCAGCACCATTAATGAACGGCTGAAAGCGCAAAACGTCAATCAGGCCGGAGGCCGCCTGGAAACCGGCAGCAACGATTATTTAGTGCGGACCATTAATCAGTTCACCAGCCTGCAACAGATGAAAGACCTGTACATCACCAAAGTGGGGGACAGTCAGGTGCGGCTGTCGGATATCGCCGAAGTACGGGATACCTTTGCGGACCGCCAGAGTGTCACTTACATCAATGGTCAACAGGCGATCGAAATAGCCATCTACAAAGAAGGCGATGCCAATACGGTGCAGGTGGCCAATACGGTGCGCTCCAGGCTGGATGATTTACGCAAACAACTGCCAGCCGGTTATCAGCTGACGCTGGTGTACGACCAATCCACCTTTATTAAAAACGCCATTGACGAAGTGAAATCTGCCGCCTGGCAAGGTGGTCTGCTGGCCATGGTGGTGTTGTATCTGTTCCTGCGGAATTTCTGGACCACCCTGGTGATCTCCATTTCCATTCCGGTGTCCGTGATTGCCACTTTTAACCTGATGCATGCGCAGGACATCAGCCTGAACATCATGAGCCTGGGTGGTATTGCGCTGGCCATTGGTATGCTGGTGGACAACGCCATTGTGGTGCTGGAAAACATTGCCCGGTACAAAGAGCAGGGCATGAGCCCGCTGGAAGCGGCGAAAAAAGGTGCCAGTGAAGTGTCGATGGCCATCACGGCCTCTACCTTAACCACAGTGGCGGTGTTTTTCCCGCTGGTGTTTGTCGAAGGGGTGGCAGGTCAGTTATTTAAAGATCAGGCGCTGACGGTGACCTACGCCTTGTTGGCGTCCTTGCTGGTGGCGCTGACGCTGATCCCGGCGATGGCGGCCAACGAGCGCAGCACTGCAGCTGTTGCGGCAGAAACCAATGCGGAACCTTTTGTTCTCAAACCTAAACATTGGGCCTTATGGCCTTTGGTTCCGTTCCGCCTGCTGTTTCTGGCGGTGCGTTATTTGCTGCTGGGGTTGATGGCTGCAGTGATGGTGTTGGTACGCGGCGTCAGTAAAGGTCTGGGGTTTGTGCTGAAACCTGTGCTGGCGTTAGTGCAAGGTTTTTTAACCGCACTGGAAGCGGGCTACCGCAATGTGTTACGTGCAGCCTTACACATCAAAGGCGCAGTGATCCTGGGGACTTTGGGCATCACAGCGCTGATTTACAGCCTGATCCCCCGGCTGGGTTTTGACGTGATCCCGGCCATGAGCCAGGGCGAGTTTTTTGTGGAAATTCAGTTGCCTGTGGGCAGCGCCATTGAACGCACCGACGCCATGCTGACGCAGCTGGCCAATGTGGCCAAAGCGCAGCCGGAAGTGGACCGCACTTATGGCATGGTCGGCACTGGCCAGCAAATGACGGTGGACCCGGCCATAGGCGGCACCCATTGGGGCCGGCTCAATGTGGTGCTCAAAGCAGGCAGCACGGCTGAAGATGAAGAACGTTTAATTGCGCTGTTCCGTCAGCAGGTGGCGGCATTGCCGGACTTAACCGCCAAAATCGACCGTCCTTCTTTGTTCAGCTTCAGCACACCGCTGGAAATTGAAGTCTCAGGCCATGATTTGACCAGCCTGAAGCAAACGGCCGATCAGCTGGTGCTGATGCTGGAGCAGCAAGACCGCTTCACCGATATCAAAACCTCATTGCGCGCCGGTCAGCCGGAAATCAGTCTGCACTTTGACCATGGCAAGCTGGCGCAATATGGCATGAACGCCGCCGATGTGGCGAAGCGGGTGGCCAATTATGTTGGCGGCGAAGTGGCAGGCCAATACAGCATTCAGGACCGCAAAGTGGATATCCGCGTGCGTCTGGCCGAGCAGTACCGCAACTCCGAAACCCAGCTGGCACAAATTATTATCAACCCGGGCAGTGAAAAACCGCTGCCGCTGTCAGCCGTTGCCGAGATCAAACGCGAGACAGGCCCCAGCGAAATTACCCGTATTGGTCAGCAGCGGGTTGCGGTTGTCAGTGCCAACCTGGCCTACGGCGACCTGGAGCAGGCTACTCAGACGGCCCGACTGGTGCTGGAACAGCTGAAGCTGCCTTATGGTGTGGGTGTGACTTTAGTGGGCCAAAGCGAAGAGATGGAACGTTCCTTTAATTCGCTGATGATGGCGCTGTTGCTGGCGGTATTCCTGGTGTACCTGGTGATGGCGTCGCAGTTTGAAAACCTGCTGCAGCCGCTGCTGATCCTGTTTACCGTGCCGCTGGCCGGGGCTGGTGCTGTGCTGGGTCTGTACCTGACCGGCACCCGGGTGTCAGTGATCGTCTTTATCGGCGTTATTATGCTGGCCGGTATAGTGGTGAACAACGCCATAGTGCTGATTGACCGCATTAACCAGCTGCGCGATGAAGGCATGGCGCTGCTGCCCGCCGTGGTCGAAGCCGGTGCCACCCGTCTGCGCCCGGTGCTGATGACCACCTTAACCACAGTGCTGGGCCTGTTACCTATGGTGCTTGGCAGCAGTGATGGCGCCGAAATGCGTTCGCCTATGGCCATCACCGTTATTTGGGGCCTGTCGTTGGCTACTTTACTGACCTTGGTGTTTATTCCGGTGTTGTACGCTTTAACCGCGAAAAAACGGGAGCAGGATTATGCAGCATAAACCTCTGGCGCTGACCCGCTTTGCGCTGCAGCGCCCTGTCACCTTATGTATGTTGTTTTTGTCGATGCTGGTATTTGGCTTGATGGCCAGCCGTATGCTGCCGCTGGAGAAGTTCCCCGGTATCGATATTCCGGAAATCTATGTGCATGTGCCGTACCCCAATGCGACACCGGCGGAGACCGAACGGCTGATCACCCGGCCTGTGGAAGAAGCGTTGGCGACAGTCACCGGCATTAAAAAAATGCGTTCGTTTTCCAAAGAGGACGGCGCTGATGTGTCGCTGGAATTTAACTGGGAAGAAAATATCAATACCAAAAGTATTGAGGTGCGGGAGCGGCTGGACAATATGCGCCACCTGCTGCCACGCGACGTGGAACGGGTGATGGTATTTCAGTTTAATACCAGCGATATGCCGATTTTCCAGCTGCGTATTTCCAGCGAGCGTGATTTGGCCATGGCTTATGATCTGCTGGAGCGGGTGATTAAACGCCCGCTGGAGCGGGTATCCGGCGTGTCCAAAGTGGAGCTCTATGGCGTGGATAAACGTCAGGTCAGTATCCGGCTGGACCCGCAGCGGCTGCGCAGCCTGCAGGTGGACCCGGCGGCACTGCTGCAGCAAATGCAGGACAGCAACTTTGCGATGACGGCCGGGGAGATCCGTAACCCGAACGAAAGCATCACGGTAAAGCCCATTGGTGAATTTACCAGCCTGGATGCACTGAAAGCTTACCCCATCCGTCAGGGCCTGACGCTTGGCGAAGTGGCCGATATTCAGCTGGAGCTGCCCAAACGTACTGAAGGCCGCCATTTACACCAGACCTATGCGGTGGGCATGAATGTGTTTAAGGAATCGGGCGCCAATCTGGTGGACGTATCCCGTGCTGCCATTGCGGTGGTGGATGCTGCAGGGAAAGACCCGGCCTTTAATGGTATTAATTTGTTCCTGATGGATGACACCGCCAAAGGGGTGACCGATTCGCTGTCCAACCTGCTCAGTTCAGGCGGTATGGGCGCGGCGCTGTCTTTTGTGGTGCTTTATCTGTTTTTACGCCATATCCCAACCACCCTGGTGGTGGTGCTGTCGGTGCCTGTGTCTATCGCCATCACGCTGGGCGCTATGTATTTCCTTGGCTACAGCCTGAATATTCTGTCGATGATGGGCCTGATGCTGGCCGTGGGGATGCTGGTGGACAACTCAGTGGTGGTGACTGAAAGTATTTTCCGCGAGCGGGCGGCCGACGCTGATATCAAAGCCGCCACAGAGCGGGGGGTGTACCGCGTCAGCCTGGCGGTATTGGCCGGTACCGCCACCACCGCCATCGTGTTTTTGCCCAATATTATTGGGCAGAAGGTTGATGTGACGGTGTTTCTGGAGCATGTGGCGATTGCTATTACCATTGCGCTGGGCGTGTCGCTGTTGATGGCATTGACGCTTATTCCGCTGTTGACCACCAAAATCAAACAAATTCACAGCCAGCAGAATGCCGAGCCCAGTGCGTTGGACAAGTTTTACGGCCGTTGCCTGCGCTGGACTTTAGCTAAACCTAAAACGGCCACCGCCATTGCCTTTGTGCTGCTTGCCAGTATTGCCATTCCTATGGGCCAGGTGTCGGGCGGCGACGAAGACGACGGGGATTCCAACCGGGCTTTTCTGAACTACAACATTCAGGGCAACTACAGCCTGGAGGAAGTGGAAGCTGAAGTGACCCGGATGGAACAGTATCTGTACCAGCACCAGGCCGAATTTGAAATTGAGTCGGTGTACAGCTACTACACCGCCAACCATGCCATTTCGATCATTATGTTCAACGATCCGTTGGTCAAACCTGTTGGCGACATCAAAAAAGCCATCCGGGAAGGCTGGCCGAAACTGGTGCGGGCAGAACCCAGTTTTGGCTGGAGTGAAAGTGGCGGCGGTATGCAGCTGCATCTGGCCGGTCCTTCCACCGAAATGCTGACCAAACTGGCGGCTGACATAGTGCCAGTGCTGCGTGATGTGAAAGGCCTGGAAGATGTGCGCTCAGAAATTGCCGATGGCCGTTATGAGCTGCAGATCCGGCTGGATCAGGACGCCTTGCAACGCTATGGCTTAAGTGCGCAGGAGCTGGCCAATACCGTCAGTCTGGCGTTGCGTGGGGTGAATTTACGCACTTACCGCAGCGCCGAGCAGGGCGAGCTGCAACTGCGGGTTTTGTACGATGAAAAAGTCAGCCATTCCCAGGCCGAGCTGGAAGCCATTCCGGTGGCGGTGCAGGACGGCGTCAGCATCCGGTTAAACCAGGTGGCTCAGCTGAGTCTGCGGCCTCTGCTGGCTGAGATCCGCCGTTTTAACCGCCAGACCACCCTGGCCATTGGCATGAACCTGAATAAAGAACTGACCATGGACAAAGCCAGAACTGAAATTCAGCAACGGATGGACCAATTGCAGCTGCCGCCGGGCTACAGCTGGTCTTTTGAAGGCAGCTTCCAGTACCAGGACGAAGCGCAGGGCATTATGGTGGTCAATATGCTGCTGGCGGTAGCGATGATTTACCTGGTGATGGCGGCCTTGTTTGAATCGCTGTTACTGCCCACTGCGGTGATTGGCTCTCTGCTGTTTTCGATGGTCGGGGTGTTCTGGGCTTTCCTGTTCACCGGCACCAGTATGGGCATTATGGGCATGATTGGCATGCTGGTGCTGATGGGCATTGTGGTAAACAACGGCATAGTGCTGGTCGACCGCATTAACCAACTGCGGGGCGAGCGGCCAGAGGCGGACCTGGTGCCGCTGATTATCGAAGCCTGTGAAGCCCGCCTGCGGCCTATTCTGATGACGGTATCCACCACTGTATTGGGTTTACTGCCATTGGCCATGGGCGATGCCACCATAGGGGGGGACGGCCCCAGCTATGCACCTATGGCCATTGCCATTATCGGTGGTCTGGTGTTTTCCACCTTAACCAGTTTATTGCTGGTGCCACTGACCTATTGGGGCTTAGTGCGTTTTAACGTCCTTTGGTCACAACTGCGGCACCAGGCAGCAGGTTTTGCTTCTAAGCTGATATCCGCTTAAAACGCGCATCGTTGCAATTATGCATGTGGTTTGGGGCAGCTTGGCTGCCCTTTTTTTATCGGGGTAGGGAAGGGTATGAAAAAAATAGTTTTGTTGTGCAGTGTTCTCTGTTCATGGGGACTCTGGGCTCAGACGGCGCAAGAGCAAGTGTTTGCTGCCGAACGCGCTTTTGCCAAAAGTATGGCGGACAGGAATATAGACGCCTTTGCGCAATACCTGGCCGACGACACGGTGTTTTTCGGACAACAGATGCTGCGTGGTAAAACCGAAGTGGTCGCAGGTTGGGCCGACTTTTTTAAAGGGGAACAAGCCCCGTTTTCCTGGCAGCCTGCACAGGTCGAAGTGTCGGCCGACGGGCTGTTGGCCCATAGTTCTGGCCCGGTAAAAAGCCCGGACGGTAAAGTGGTCGCTACGTTTAACTCAGTCTGGCGTCAAACGGCGCCAGGTGTCTGGAAAGTGCAGTTTGATAAAGGCTGCGAACGCTGCGGCTGCAACGCAGCAACCCAGGCCAACTGAGGCTGGAAATTGTTACAGGATATTGGTTTGCTTGATTTTTAACCGTCTGGGTGGTGTAGTAAAACCGCTTCAACCATCACAACAAGGACCTTTTATGTTAAGCCGCTATTGGATAGTAGGGCTGGCTGCTGCACTGGCGGCCTGTAATCCCAAACCGACAGACCCACCCAAAGACAATACAGACGCCACGGCTGCCGTTGCGGAACAACTGGCGAATCAGGCGGCCACGGCACCAAGCCCGGCCAGTTTTAATATTCCGGTGCACTACAGCACCTTGGACAATGGCCTGAAAGTGGTGATTTCCCCAGACCATACAGCGCCAACCGCCGTGGTGGGGGTGTATTACAACATTGGCTTTCGGAACGAGCCAAAAGACCGCACCGGCTTTGCCCATTTGTTTGAACACATGATGTTTCAGGGCTCGACGAACCTCGGCAAAATGGAATTTATCAACCTGGTCACCAATAACGGTGGTGTGCTGAACGGCTCCACCCGGTTTGACTTTACCAACTACTTTGAAATTGTACCGGCGCACAAGCTGGAAACCATGCTGTGGGCTGAAGCCGACCGGATGAAAGGCCTGGCCATCACCCAGGAAAACCTGACCAACCAGCAGGGCGTGGTGAAAAACGAAGTGAAAGTGAACGTGCTGAACCAGCCGTATGGCGGTTTCCCCTGGCTGGATATGCCGCAGTACGCCTTTGACAACTGGTACAACGCCCATAACTTCTATGGCGATTTAGCCCACCTGGACGCGGCCACACTGGAAGACGTAGCCGCCTTCTTTAAAACCTACTATGCACCAAACAATGCGGTGGTGGTGGTGGTGGGCGATGTGGACACCGACAGTACACTGGCCATGGTGCAGAAATACTTTGCCGCTATTCCGAAAGCCGAACTGCCACAACCGCCAGTGCTGACGGAGCTGCGTCAGGAGCAGGAAAAGCGTTTTGTCAAATACGACAAGCTGGCTCCCAAACCTGCCTTTGCGTTTGCCTACAAAATGCCGGAGCGCGACACGCCAGAGTTTTATGCCATGGGCATTATTGACCAGCTGTTAGTGCAGGGCACCGACAGCCTGTTGCACCAGGAACTGGTGAAAAACCGTGAGGTGACCAGCTCTGTGGGGGGCGGCATTAACTACCTGCTGGGCAATATGTTTAATTACAACGGCCCTATGCTGTGGATGAGCTCCTTCACCCATGATGAAAAACACACCACAGAACAGCTGGTGGCGGCGGTAGATACAGTGATTGGCAAACTGCAGGAGCAACCTGTCGCGCAGGCTGACATTGACCGTGCCCTGGTGAAACTGCGTTCGGCGCTGTACGACAATATGGATGAACTCTATGGCTTCGGTAAGCTGGATTTATTGGCCAGTTTCGCCCTTTTTGACAATAACCCGGCCCGCATTAACGAGCTGGAAGCTCAGTTTAAAGCGGTGACACCTGAACTGATTAAAGCCACAGTGAACGAATACCTGCGCCCGGGCAACAGAACTGTGTTGACCTTATTACCGGGCGAAGCCCCGGCAGAGGGCAAGGCAACACCAGAGGCTCAGAGCCAACAAGGAGCGAAGCAATGACACAGCCCATGAAACAGTTACACACTTTTTTGCTGGCTCTGTTGCCTGCCGCTTTGCTGGTGCTGACGCCCGCCTCTGCGAAAGAAACACCACCAGAAGGCAGCGCACCTAAAGCCTTTACGTTAACGGCACAGCGCAGCATCAGCCTGCCCAATGGCCTGAACGTGACCTTTGTGCAGTATGGCAAAACGCCCAAAGTGACAGTGCGGCTGTTGACCGAAACCGGCTCTGTGGATGATGGTGCCAAAGATGCCGTGTCTGAACTGGCTTATCAGTTGCTGCTCGAAGGCAGTAAAAACCGCGATGCCAAAGCCATTGCCCAGGCTGCGGCCACTATGGGGGGCCAGGTGAATGCGGTGGTGGACGTCAACAGCAGCTTTTTAGAGCTGGACGTGTTGTCGGAATTTGCCGGTGAGGCTGCCGCGCTGCTGGCCGATATTGCCATTCACCCCAACTTTACCGAAGCCGATAAAAACCGGCTGCTGACCAACTATGTGCGTGATTTGAAAGTGGAAAAATCACAGGCACAGAGCCAGGCGGCCGAAGCCTTTTACCGGCATATTTTTGGCAATCACCCCTACGGTAAAATTTATGCCGACGAAAAAGTGGTGGAAGGCCTGACGCTGGACGACTTCAACCAATTTGTGAGCACGCACCTGGTGGCGAGCCGCAGCCATTTATTTGTCTCAGGCCAGTTTGACGAAGCCAAAGCCGAAGCCGCCATTCGCGACGCTTTTGCGGCCATGCCGCAAGGCACAGGCCGGGTTCTGACCACGGCAGAGTCCGCGGCCAAACCAGGCCTGGTCTTTATTCCCCGTGACAAAGCGGTGCAGTCGACTATCCGTATCGGCTTGCCGGTGGTGGACCCGTCCCATCCGGACTATGTGGGGCTGGATCTTATGAACACGCTGCTTGGCGGTGCCTTTTCCAGCCGTATTACCCGCAACATCCGCGAAGACAAGGGCTACACCTATTCACCACGCAGCTCAATCAGCAGCCGTATTCAAGCGGCGGTCTGGTTTGAGCAGGCGGACGTGACGGCCGAAGCGACGGCCGCTTCCTTGGTGGAGATCATCAAAGAGATCAAACTGCTGCAAAGCACCCCACCGACAGAGCAGGAGTTAAACGGCTTTAAAAACTACAAAGGCGGCATTTTTGTGCTGCAAAACTCGTCGCGTGGCGCCATTATCAACCAGCTGTGGCACCTGAAAACCCATGGTTTACCTTTGTCGTACCTGGAAGAGTATGTGCAGAAAACCAATGCGGTAACGCCACAACAGTTAACTGACCTGGCGAAAAAGTACCTGCCAGTCGAGAGCATGACGCTGGTAGTGGTTGGCGACGAATCGGTAAAAGCGCAACTGGCCGCTGTGCCCGAGCTAAAAGCGCTGTTTAAGCTGTAGTTCTGAGACTTAAACTCGGTTTAAGAAGCCAGTTGTGTGACTGGCTTTTTTATGGGTTGTTGCTTAGTGGCATGGCAATCTGCTGTGCTGCGCAAGGTTTAGTCTGAACTGCGGTTCGCCCCGCACCGCCAAAAACCGCTTAATGCCAAAAACAGACAATGTAGACCAGTCGTACCTAAAGTCATCGTTAACACGCATCAAAACCACTGTGCGCATTCCCAGTAATAGACTATGAGTTTATTTTCGGACAACTAGTGAATATCGAGTACGGGTTTTGTCGTGCAATGGTTTTCCTTTTTCAGAAAAATTCCGTTGATTTAGAGACACTTCAGCGTTAATTTGGTATGAGTAAAAATCAGGAAAGAAGGCAAAAAAATTTCCGACTTGCGGGCGTTTTGCCTTCTATTAAATTGTTCTGTCTCGCCGGATTAAGGGCTTTAGATCGGTGGGGCATAATGTCCAGATATAGAGAACAAACTAATCTTGAAAAGTTTGTGATTTTCTGCAACGCTCGAAGCGTTCGCGTCACCGCTGATGCGAGCATGCAGACGGATGGCGCGCACCAGCTTCGAGTAAAGCCACAAACCCCAACACCGGCGAGTTGTCGCGTCGGGAATTGTTTTACTGCTTGAGTCATAAGGAACCAAGGGAATGGTGGTCCACCGTAAACCAAAGACAGAACAAGACGCTGCAACGGACGCTAAACGCGCCGTTGAGCTATATCGTTAGCTTCACCAAGGGTAAAAATATGACTCTTGAATTTGGAAAACCAAAATCGTTAGATGATATTGAATTGGAAGATGTGAAAAAATATCCAATTTGGTTATGGGTTTGGGAGGCAGGAATGGAAGAGGAGGCAGAGGACGAAACTTGGCAATGTCCAGTTATCAACTCTACAGAGAGTGTAAAAAAATCTGTGTAAGTGGCATTCTACCTATGTATTTGAAAGGA
>NZ_JBBIQL010000042.1:0-12521 GCF_037442345.1 Rheinheimera sp.
CGACTTTATCAAAAGACACCGACAGGTCACGCAGTACTTGCGGGCTATCGCCCAGGCTCTGCTGCAGTTGTTGGCAAATTTCCAGGCTCTGTGTAAACGCGGCTTTGGCTTCTGGCAATTGCTGAGTTTGTTCTAACAGCGCGCCCAGTTCGTCCAAAGCGATGGATAAGTTCCGTTTTTTTTGTGCCGTGTCCGCACTATGCAGTTTTTGGATTTTGGACCGTGCCTGCCCAAGTGCTTCGGCCAACTGAGTTGAAGGCAGCGCTTCCGTGTTGCTATGCAACGGAAAATCCTGATTCTCTTCAACACGTGTCTGTTCTGACCAGTTTATTACTTCAATAATTTGCTGACGAATACTCCACAGGTCAGGTGCCCAACTGACTATGTCTGCTGCGTTTTTATAAGGCAGTTCAATAAACACAGGGCTTTGAATGGTGTTCTCCAATTGGCTGCGGCGTTTATTA
This sequence comes from Rheinheimera sp., assembly GCF_037442345.1. Taxonomy (GTDB): domain Bacteria; phylum Pseudomonadota; class Gammaproteobacteria; order Enterobacterales; family Alteromonadaceae; genus Pararheinheimera. The sequence continues at coordinate 465 of NZ_JBBIQL010000042.1, forward strand.
AGGGTGGCTAAGGTTTGGCCTCTTAGTTGATCCCATAAACCTGTGTCATCTAAGGTCGTTAATTCCAGCCAGATAGGCTGGTGCAGCACCTCTGGCCGGTTAAATACGGTTTGAATCACTTTATGAGGTAAATCGGCAGGGGTGTTTGCTTTAATAAAGCGCAGCGGCTTGCTGTGGCTGCGCATATAGTCGCTGACACGTTGCCTTAGCTCATGGGCTGCCTTGGTGTTTTGCACCAATACAAAAAACAGCGAAAACTCCTGATGCCATTCCAGGCTAAGTTTCAGTTCTGCCCAAATGCTTTCAAAACCAGTTGGTTGCATTAAATTTTGCCATGAATAATGGGTGGTACCTGATACCAGACACGACCATTTTGATAATTCAGTACTAAAGAATGATCGAATAATCTGATAATAGGAGGCAAATCCTCTTGCAGGTTTTTAATGCACTGAGCTAACTGACCACTGTGCTCCTGGCAATGCAGCAGCCATTTTCTATCCTGTGCATTTAACCACTGGATATTTTTTGTCTCTTCTGCAATGGCTTGCTCAACAGGTTCACTGGTGATCTCAGCAACAGGAAAAACCACTTTGCCTAACACTGCTTTTCTTGTCGTGTGCCGGATCAATGCAAACATACGACGGATATTACCACCAGACAACCAAGCGAATTCTTCAATGACTGCGGTGGTTAGATATTGTTGCCAGTCAGGAAAACGCTTAGCCACCACTTCTACCATTTTGGCGATGCCGTTGTCATTTCGCTCAATAGCGTGACTTGGTTTGGGGGTTTGCATAATTTTGAAATTAGGCAGTGAAAAAATACCTGAATAGAACTGGTCAATACCTGGCAATACCGCATGGATATAAGGGGGCACAGTGTAAATCACGCTGATAGAGTCAAAAAATAAGCGGGAGGGTGAGTTAAAAAACAGCTCTTTTAAGGATTCAAACAACAAATGCTCCTGGCCGTTTGGTGCAGACAAACGCTCCAGTGAGTCAACAATTAACACAATTTTGCTTTGCTTCGTCTGCTGTTTTACAAAAGCAGCAACTTCATTGGCAAACTGGTTTGCCTCATGAAAAAAGCTACCTGAACTGGCCGCGAATTTAATCAGCTCTTGTTTAAACGTGTGGTTTTCTTTAAGCGAAAACTGGACTTCAGCTTCAAAACCGGGCGCGGCGGTTTTTAGCGTGGGTTGCAGTTCAACTTCGGAATTCATGGTGGATTTCACCCGTTCCCATAAAGTTTGCTGCAAAAACTCTTTCCCGTAGGCAGCTTTGACGGCATCAGCTAAACCGGCTAAAGCGGTAAAAATTAATTCAGCCTGAGTAATAGTCGGGTCGTTTAAATCTAAATAAGCATCGGCATTGCAATAAAATGCCGGGATATTCGCATCAGCTAATTCGGTTGTCAGCCTTTGTAATTCTGTGGTTTTACCTGCGCCTCGTAAACCTGAGAATAAGTAACAGCCGGGGGTTTCTTCCCACTCAACGGCTTGTTTCATTTCTGCCACACTGTCTTGTGTGTCGTCGATGGCTCTGTTGACATAATAAGACATCACCTTTTCAGGGCGGCTGGTGTCTAAAAAAGCATTATGAAAATCTTTAGCAGAGCTCATGTCAAATCCTGACCATCTAAGAGTTTTAATCAATGTACCATGTTGAATTCCATGGGGCATTGCTTAGGTTTAAATTCTGATACTACAACTTCAGTCGCCCTCCTAAAGGGAGGGCGACTGATCGTTCTACGAGTTAAATCGCGGCTATTTCCACCTGCTGCGCTTGCAGCTTGGCAATGGCAGCTTCGGCGTCGGCCAGTTTTTCGCGCTCTTTCGCCAACACAGCTTCCGGTGCTTTGGCCACAAAGCCTTCGTTGGCCAGCTTGCCGGCCACCCGATCACGCTCCTGCTGTTGTTTTTCCAGTGCCTTGGCAATACGGGCCAGCTCGGCTTCTTTGTCAATCAGGCCAGCCATTGGGATCAGAATATCCATAGCGCCTAACAACTGGGTGGCGCTGGCTGGTGCTGTGGCACCGGCGTCCAGCACTGTAATGCTGTCCAGCTTGGCCAGGTTCAGCAGCAGCGCTTCGTTGGTGGCCAGGCGACGGCTGTCGTCGGCGGACAGGTTACGCAGCAGCACAGGCAGCGGTTTGGTAGGGGCAATGTCCATCTCACCACGCACCACCCGAATGGCCAGAATAAAGTTCTTCACCCAGTCAATATCGGCTTCCACCTGACTATTGCTCAGACTAATGTCCGTCTGCGGGAAGGACTGATTCATAATGCTCTGGTCGGCACTGTAATCGGCGCGGGCCAGTGGCGCCACTTTGTGCCAGATCTCTTCGGTGATAAATGGCATCAACGGGTGCATCAGGCGCAGCAGGCTTTCCAGTACCTGCACCAGGGTGCGGCGGGTGCCGCGTTGCTGCGCTTCATCGCCTTTAAATAACACAGGTTTGGTCAGCTCCAGATACCAGTCACAGAACTGGTTCCAGGTGAACTCATACAGCGTGTTGGCCGCGAGATCAAAACGGTAGTTGTCCAGATGCTGACGGAAGGTGGCCACGCAGTCGTTGTACGCAGACAAAATCCACTGGTCAGCCAGTGACAGCGTCACCTCTGCGCTGCTCTTACCATCAACAGCCAGGCCGCAGTCTTTGCCGTCTGTCATCATCATTACGTAACGGCTGGCATTCCATAACTTGTTGACGAAGTTACGGTAACCTTCCAGGCGTTTCATATCCCAGTTGATATCGCGACCGGTCGAGGCCAGCGCAGCCAGCGTAAAGCGCAGCGCGTCAGTGCCTGAAGCTTCAATGCCTTCCGGGAATTGTTTTTTGGTCCGCTCGGCAATTTTTTGCGCCAGTTGTGGCTGCATCATATTGCTGGTGCGTTTTTCCAGCAGGTCGTCCAGACTGATGCCGTCAATCATATCCAGCGGGTCAATCACGTTGCCTTTGGACTTCGACATCTTGTCGCCGTTTTCATCGCGGATCAGGCCTGTCACATAGACCGTCTTAAACGGAACCTGCGGCTTGCCGTTTTCATCTTTAATGAAGTGCATCGTCATCATAATCATCCGGGCCACCCAGAAGAAAATGATGTCAAAACCTGTCACCAACACATCGGTCGGGTGGAAGGTTTTTAAATCCAGTGTTTCCTCAGGCCAGCCCAGGGTTGAGAAAGTCCAGAGTGCAGAGCTGAACCAGGTGTCCAGCACGTCATTGTCCTGACGCAGGGCAACACTGTCGGCCAGACCATGTTTGGCGCGCACTTCGGCTTCATTGCGGCCCACGTACACTTTGCCTTCGCTGTCGTACCAGGCCGGAATACGGTGGCCCCACCACAGCTGACGGCTGATACACCAGTCCTGAATGTCACGCATCCAGCTGAAGTACATGTTTTCGTATTGCTTGGGCACAAACTGAATATCGCCGTTTTCCACCGCTTCAATGGCGGTTTTGGCCAAAGGCGCCACCCGCACATACCACTGGTCGGTCAGCAAGGGTTCAATCACCACACCAGAACGGTCACCGTAGGGCAGGGTGTTGTTAATTTCTTCAATTTTTTCCAGCAGGCCAGCGGCCTCAAAGGCGGCCACTATGGCTTTACGGGCAGCAAAACGGTCCAGGCCCTGGTACTCAACCGGAATAGGGGCCGACAGGTCGTGATTTTCTTCGCCGTTGCAGAAGAAACATTCGCCTTCAGGGCGAATGGTGGCGTCCGGCGTCATCACGTTGATCATGGGCAATTGATGGCGTTTGCCCACTTCGTAGTCGTTAAAGTCGTGGGCCGGGGTGATTTTGACGCAGCCTGAACCTTTTTCTTTGTCGGCGTGTTCGTCAGCCACTATAGGAATACGGCGGTTCACCAGTGGCAACTGAATAAACTTGCCAATCAGCGACTGATACCGCTCGTCATCCGGGTTTACCGCCACACCTGTATCACCCAGCATGGTTTCAGGCCGGGTGGTGGCGACCACAATATAATCTTTGCCATCGGCGGTTTTTACGCCATCGGCCAGCGGGTAGCGCAGGTGCCAGAACGAACCTTTTTGTTCTTTGTTTTCCACTTCCAGGTCGGAAATAGCGGTATGCAGTTTAGGGTCCCAGTTTACCAGGCGTTTGCCGCGGTAAATCAGGTCGTCCTGATACAAACGCACAAAGACTTCCTGCACCGCATTGGACAGGCCTTCGTCCATGGTAAAACGTTCTTTATCCCAGTCGACCGACGCCGCCAGACGGCGCATTTGCGACGTAATGGTGCCGCCGGATTCAGCTTTCCACTGCCAGACTTTTTCAATGAAAGCGTCACGGCCCAGCTCGTGGCGGCCAGGCATACCTTCAGCGGCCAGCTTCCGCTCTACCACCATTTGCGTGGCAATACCGGCGTGGTCTGTCCCCACCTGCCACAAAGTGTTTTTACCTTGCATGCGTTGGTAGCGGATCAGCGCATCCATAATGGTTTGCTGGAAGGCGTGGCCCATATGCAGGCTGCCCGTCACATTAGGTGGCGGGATCATGATGCAATAAGCGCCGTTGCTGTTGTCGTAAGAAGGCTTGAAATAGCCCTGGCTTTCCCAGGCCTGATACATGGCCTGTTCGATGCTGCTGGGGTTAAAGGTCTTTTCCATTGTCTCTGTACCTGTCGGCAGCCTTACAGCTGCACTGTCTGCGGGGCCTGGCCCGCTTGTCGATAAACTTTAAATTTTTCCCGCGCCAGCTGTTTGCCATCATCATCGGCGGGAACAAATTCAATCACTTGCTGATAACGGGCGGCGAAGGGCGGCACGTTGTCGGATAAATTCACCAGCACGGCTCTGCTGCTGCGCGGCGGCTGGCAGCTGATCTCCACCGGAGCCCCACGCGACGGGCCTTCCCCCGCCAGGTTATGGGGCACAAAACGGTCTGGATCAAAGCGCCATAATACCTCATCCAGCGTCTCGGCGTCGGCCTGATTTTGGCAGAACACAAAGACCCACTGGTTTTGCCGGTACAAATCGGCACAAAGGCGGGCGGCCTGAATAAAACGAGCTGGCGCGTCGGCCAGCTCTGGTTGTGGTGCTGCGGCCTGTTCAGCCAGCAGATAAAAGGTCACAGTGGGCACTGTTAATCCTCTAGACCGGTACCAACCCGGTTAATTAAAAACTGCGTCAGCATAGCGACAGGGCGGCCGGTTGAGCCTTTGTCTTTGCCTCCGCTTCGCCAGGCCGTACCGGCAATATCCAGGTGCGCCCAGTTGTATTTGCGGGTAAAGCGTGACAGGAAGCAGGCGGCGGTAATAGTACCGGCAGCACGGCCACCCAGGTTGCTGAAGTCAGCAAAGGGGCTTTCCAGCTGATCCTGATAATCATCCCACAGCGGTAAACGCCAGGCACGATCACCAGACTGATCGGACGCGTTAAGCAGTTCATGCGCCAGTGGATTGTGATTGCTCAGCAAGCCGGAGGCATGTTTACCCAGCGCGATGACACAAGCGCCTGTTAAGGTCGCCACGTCAATCACCACATCCGGGTCAAAACGCTCCACATAGGTCAGGGCGTCACACAGCACCAGACGGCCTTCAGCGTCTGTATTCAGTACTTCTACGGTCTGGCCTGACATGGTGGTCAGAATGTCGCCCGGGCGGTAAGCGCGGCCATCCGGCATATTCTCCGCACCGGCCAGCACTGCGACAATGTTAATTGGCAGGTTCAGACTGGCGGCGGCATGCACAGTGCCCAGTACGGACGCTGCACCACACATGTCGTATTTCATTTCATCCATCGCGTCGGACGGTTTAATGCTGATACCGCCGGTGTCGAAGGTCAGGCCTTTGCCCACCAGCACGACGGGGGCGCTGTCATTGCCGGCGCCTTTGTAATGGATCACCGCCATTTTGGCTTCGTTTTCTGAGCCCCGGGCGACCGCTAAATAGCTGTTCATACCCAGCGCTGTCATCTCCGGCACGCCTAACACATCCACCGACACTTTGTCCGACAGATTGGTCAGGGCTTTGGCCTGATCGGCCAGATAGGCCGGGGTGCAGATATTCGGTGGCATATTGGCCACGTCTTTGCTGGTTTTAATACCAGCAGCCACTGCCAGGCCATGTTCTACAGCTTTCTCGCCTATGGTCAGGTCGCGGCGGGTCGGCACGTTAAACACGATTTTGCGCAGAGGACGACGGGTTTCGTCTTTGCGGCTTTTTAGTTTGTCGAATACATACAGGCAATCTTGGGTCGTTTCCACCGCGTGACGCACTTTCCAGTAAGTGTCACGGCCTTTGACATGCAATTCAGACAGGAAACACACCGCTTCCATTGAGCCGGTTTCATTCAGGGTGCTGATGGTTTTAGCAATGATTTGGCGGTACTGACGTTCGTCCAGCTCACGCTCTTTGCCACAACCCACCAGTAACACACGTTCACTCAGCACATTGGGGACATGGTGCAACAACAGCATCTGGCCGGGTTTGCCTTCCAAATCGCCGCGGCGCAACAGATTACTGATGTAACCTTCGCTGATTTTATCCAGTTGTTCGGCAACGGCAGATAACCGGCGGGGTTCATACACACCCACCACAATGCACGCACTGCGTTGTTTTTCCGGACTTCCGCTTTTTACGCTGAACTCCATGTTCACTCCTGCTTCTAAGTACGCCAGAGTCTGCAAACCGCAACTCGGGCTGAAGGTGAAAATTTATCCGCGCCATACAAAAAAGCTCGGATTTATTGCCACTTTAGTCAATAATAATTGCTATAAATATGCAGTTTACTGAAAAATTGCCAGTGTTCCAGCAAAAAAGACAGGTTTCAGGGGGCATTTTTGATTGTTTTTCGTTATCTGATTGGTGAAGTGTTCAAAAGCCAGTTAGCTGTTTTCCTGATCCTGATCACCATTATCATGAGCCAGCGCTTCGTGAAAATATTGGCTGATGCCTCGGAAGGCGAGCTTCCGGGTCAGTTGGTGCTGACCATTTTATCACTGAAATTACCCCAGCTTGCGGTATTAATTTTGCCATTAAGTGCATTTTTGGGTGTTTTAATCGCCTACGGCCGGATTTACGCTGACAGTGAAATGACAGTGTTGCATGCCACCGGCATCAGCGAGTGGTATATCACCCGGCTGACTTTGGTTTTGAGTGTGGTGATGGCGCTGGCGTCCGGCTTTTTAACGCTGTATTTAAGCCCCTGGGCCATGGAACGCGAATACCAGATCATGGAAAAAGCCGAAGCCGACTCCGGGCTTTCGACCCTGATCCCCGGCCGCTTTCAACAAACCTCCAATGAAAAAGCTGTGGTTTTCGTGCATGACATCAGCCGTGAAGGCGGTGGCCTGCAGCGGGTGTTTCTGGCGCAAAATGGTGCCAGAGCCGAAGATGGCAGCTCTATTGTTTATGCTGAATCCGGCCAGGTGAAAGAAGATGCCAATGGTGCCCAAACCCTGGTGCTGGACAAAGGCCGCCGTTACTCCGGAACCAACAGTTCGCCAGCCTTTGAAGTGGTGGAGTTTGACAGCTACCAAATTCAGATCCGTGAGCAGGAAGTTGAGCAAAAGCGGCGGAAAATCAGCAGTCTGCAAACCAACGAGTTAATGAAGCAAGGCGGACCAGAGGCGGCTGCTGAACTGCACTGGCGCTTAGCCATACCATTGTCTATTCCCATTTTAATGTTTATTGCGGTACCGCTGGCCAAGGTGAACCCACGGCAGGGCAAGTTTGGCCGTTTATTGCCGGCACTGGCGCTGTACCTGCTGTATTACATTTTGCTGATTGCCAGCCGTTCAGCGCTGGAAGACGGCAAATTACCAGAAGCGCTGGGCATGTGGTGGATCCACGCGCTGGGGCTGGCCTTCGGCACGGCGTTGCTGGTGAAACACCGCACCGCAGGGCAAAAGCTAAAAGCACTGCTGACGCGGCGGGGGGCTTATGTTTAAGATCCTCGACCTGTACATAGGCCGCACCATTTTCACCACCACCTTGCTGACCACCGCAGTGCTGGTGATTCTGTCCGGCATGTTTCGTTTTATTGATCAAATCAAACAGGTAGGCCGCGGCGACTATGACATGCTGGCCGCGGGGTTATTTACCCTGTTCAGCTCGCCCGGTGACCTGGTGATGTTTTTCCCGATGGCCGCCCTGATTGGCGGCCTGATTGGTCTGGGCATGCTGGCCAGCAACAGTGAACTGGTGGTGATGCAGGCGGCTGGTCTGTCGCGGCTGAATATTATTCTGTCGGTGATGAAAACGGCTTTGCTGCTGATGGCGCTGATTATGTTAGTGGGGGAGTGGGGTGCACCAACGGCAGAAAAAGCCGCCCGTGAGCTGCGCACCAAAGCCATATCCGGCGGCGATTTAATTTCGGCCCGGCAAGGGGTGTGGGCCAAAGACGGTGACCATTTTATTAATATCCGCCAGGTGGATGATTTCGGTAATCTGACTGACCTCACCATTTACGAGTTTGACGACGAGCTGAAACTGCAGGCGATAGTCAGTGCCAAAGCTGCAACCTATATCAGCAATGCCTGGCGGTTAACCGACGTCAGCCGCTTGCACTTTCGTGACGACAAAGTGGAGAAACACCAGTGGCAGGAACAGCGCTGGCGCTCTACCTTAACGCCGGACAAGCTGGGCGTAGTGACAGTGAAACCCGAGCTGTTGTCGATCACTGGCCTGTCGGCCTATATCGAGTACCTGGCCAGTAATCAGCAGGACAGCAGCCGTTTTGAGCTGGCCTATTGGCGTAAAGCCACCCAGCCACTGACGATAGTGGCTATGTTACTGGTGGCGTTGTCTTTTATTTTTGGCCCGCTGCGCAGTGTAACCATGGCAGCCCGTGTACTGATGGGTATTCTGACTGGTTTTGCCTTTTATATGACAGACCAGGTGTTTGGCCCGGCGGCATTGGTGTACCAGCTGCCGCCATTATTGGGCGCTGTGCTGCCAAGCCTGCTGTTTATTGGGGTGGCGCTTTATCTGATGCAGAAAAAATAAAAAAGTAAAAATGGGGTCAGAGTAGTACTCTGACCCCATTCATTTAGTGGGCGCTGCGGTGCAGGTTTAACTCTTTGCTTTGCTCTTTGGTCAGCTTCACCACTATGGTGCCAGCCAGTTGATCCTGCAGGGCCAGGCCTTTGCCCCAACGCACCCAAACCCAGAAATTGCCCAAGCCAAAGAAGGCGGTTAGCACACGGATAGTGGCCTGTTTCAGGCTAATCAGTCCACCATCCGGGCGCAGCAACAAAATACGCCAGGCCCGCATGCCCAAGGTTTGGCCGCCCTTCACCCAGAAATACAGATAAAACCAGCCAAACACCAGTAAGGAATACAGCTGAAACCAAAGGGCGTGTTTTTGAATAAACTCGGCTTCGTCCTGGTAAGCCGCCAACGAAATCAGCCCTGTTTTGTCCAGCAGCGCGACAAAAGCCAGCGCCAGTCCCATGGCCAGCATCCAGAGTGCCGCCAGGATCAAGGTGTCATACACCATGGCAGCAAGACGCCGAAACAGCCCGGCCCGGGGATTGTCCTGATACATCATGAATTCCATCCATCACAAAATGGCGCTAAGTGTATCACGGCGCTTTATTTTTTTTAAAGCTGCTGTAAATTTGCGCAGTCGCAACTCTGTGACAGATTTTTTGCTTGCGACATCCATTCGCCTTTGTATAATGCAAGGCGTTTACCCCACATCACACCCCTAAATGCCTAGGTGGCGAAATCGGTAGACGCAGCGGATTCAAAATGCAAAGCGTCTGAGAAAGTGGTAGACATAACTCATTGAAACGTCTACAGTTCATGAGTTATTAAAAGTGCGGATCTCTTGCAAAGATTTGCAAAGTTTTAGAGCATGTCCCCTATGCCTAGGTGGCGAAATCGGTAGACGCAGCGGATTCAAAATCCGCCGATGAATAATCGTGTCGGTTCGAGTCCGACCCTAGGCACCAATCCAATTTTTCCATTATGTCTACTTCAAAGCAGTACTTTTTCATAGCGACTATATTCTTGTTGTAACCTAGTCATTTATAGGTTTATATGATATTGAATTGTCATGAATTAGGTAAACCAAGGAGTGGTCATATTGAAAAGTGAATTAATTCAAATTTTGTCCGAAATCCAACTAGAAGCAGTTTTGGCCAAGCCAAATGAAGGGTTAGTAGCTGATACTCACATCTGCAACATAAATTGGAATGATGGCAAGACTACGAGAGCCTACGTTAAGAGATTCCGAAGTACTGAGGAACTAGGCCTTTTAAATGAAATTACAGGTTATATCTTAGCCAGACATTCTCAACTTCCAGTACCGCTTAGAGCTGGGCTTATTAAACTTAATCCTGACGCATTCCAAGATAGCTCAATGTTTGGGGATTGGGCTTTTGTAATTTCTGAAATTAGTGGAGTAACTCCAGGTTCGTACTTTAACAGTGGAGCGCTTACGGAATGCAAATCATTAATGGATCTTGTTGCTTCTTGGAGTAAGGTCAGTGAAACGATTGCGTTTGATGATTGGATTGCAAATGAAGATCGGAACTTAGGCAATCTTGTTGTCGCAGGGCGAGATGATATTTATTTGATTGACCACTCAAATATACCGTTTGTCTTAAACTGGACAGCTCAAATGTTAGATCCGTACAAAGAGTCTAAGAATGCATTGGCTACGAATTTATGGGCATTACAATCTACTCCGTTACCAGTAAAAGCGAAAATATCCTCTGCTTCACAGAATCACGAGACTTCATTTTCTCTTGCTCTGGCAGACTTGCAATATTGGTGGGGAATACTGTTAAGTAACGATCAACAACGGTTGGGCGCCTTGAATAATTTTCTAGAGAAGAGAGCTAAAAATAGTCAATCTAGAATAAGTAATAACTTCGGGCTACTGGCGGTGTGAAATGAACATGCTTGACAACCTTTTAAGAGAAAAAAGTTACTCCGCTAACATACAAGGCGAGTGGTTTACGGTCCAATGGAAGCCTGATATTGCAACTTCTGAAGTGTTAAACATAGGGGGAGTCATAAAAGACCGAGCTGGCGAAATTAGTCTTAGGATGCTCGACAATTTTGAGCGTGTGAAGTGCCTGTACTCTGAAGATGCCTTATTCAGCGCTGAACTTGCGTGTAAGGTAGCAAGAGAATACATACTTTCAGTAAAACGATTTGATTTAGTGATTGGTGAATCTATCCACATTAAGTCAAATGGATTTTTTCAGGGATTAAACGCTGAGACAGTTATTAATCGCCTATTTGATACCGTAGTCCCCCTTGCAAGAGTTCAGAACAAAAGAGCAGTTAATAAATTTTCTCCGGTTGACCGTGATGGCTTATATACTGGCTTGAAAGAGAGATTGAAGGATAAATTAGAGCTTGAATACTCTCTGCATTGTCCAGTTAATCCTTTTATCAACATTGATAAAGGTGGCGTAAATCATTCCATTTTCCTTCCCTTCAAAAAAACCGATGGAATTGCAACATTAGCCTCAGCAGTTTACTCAGATCCGAATCGCGTAAAGTGCAACTTATATGATGCTCAAAGGGACATAGAATTAGCTAGATATGAGCTTAAGACGTCAAAGTCAGCCATTTTCTTTTTAACAAATGCGTCAGGATTGAGTGAAACTAAGCAGGCACAGATTGATGAAGTTGTTGATACTTTTGCTTGGTATATGAAAAGCAAAAAAGTATTCATTGGCGCTCATAGTTCACCTGAAGATCTCGCAGGGGAGATCGCGGAATGGTGTAAATCTAAAGTTGCTTAATTTTCGGGGGAGAAGGTCACATCATCCAAAAGTTCAAATGACTTCTCCTGTTACTGATAGAAGCCCGAAGTATCCTCTGCACGGCTAATGGTCAGCGTTTGTCTGCACTAAATCCTACCCTATTGACACTATCGAAATTCAGAGTAGCCTTAATGATGCTTAGCGAATCGAGTCTTAGACTTGTGTGCTGGCAAAACTAATGGGGTTGAAAAACCGACCGTAACTTTGGAGTTAATATGATCATAGATACCAGCAAAACGTCTGCTGTTCAGAGAGTGTAAAAAAATCTGTGTAAGTGGCATTCTACCTATGTATTTGAAAGGA
>NZ_JBBIQL010000043.1:0-12241 GCF_037442345.1 Rheinheimera sp.
GACCTTCGGGTTATGAGCCCGACGAGCTACCAGGCTGCTCCATCCCGCGTCCGTGTTTGCGGGGCGCATAGTAGAGCTTTCATCTGCCTGATGCAAGGCTTAATTCATTTAGTTGCACTGACTGCCGAATAAATAAACTAATCGCTGACAATTGCAGCTGATCCCAGTCAGCCCACCCTTTTACTGCTGCGCGAGCAGGCTTTCCAGACAATGCTCCCTGATCCCGTAAAAGGCTTTGATCTGCTGAATTTGTTGCAGGACCTGCTCGGATACTGCTTTTCCACGCTGATGTTTTACCGCCAGAATCATTTTATTTTTGCTGGTGTGTTCCAGCGAAATAAACTCAAACACTTGGGTGTCATAACCATGAGCCTCCAGCAATAGAGCACGCAGGCTGTCGGTCAGCATCTCCGCCTGCTCACCGGCATGAATACCATGTTTGAGCATAGGGGCCAGCACAGCCGGACTTAGCAGCTGGGGGCGAATTTGTTTATGGCAACAAGGTGAACACAAAATAATGGCGGCACCAGCACGAATTCCCATATGAATGGCATAGTCGGTGGCGGTGTCACAGGCATGCAGGGCAATCATCACATCCAGGCCGGTTTGCTGGTAATGTTTGACATCGCCCTGCTCAAAACGAATGCCCTGCAGTTGTAACTGGTGTGCGGCCTGATTGCATAAATCCACCAGTGGCTGGCGCAGTTCAACCCCAATCACATCCACCTCGGCATTTAACTGGGTCGTCAGGTAATGATGTAACGCAAAAGTCAGGTAGGCTTTGCCTGAACCAAAATCGGCGACTTGCAGCGGACTGCGTTTGAGCAAGTCCGTCTGTTTTAACGCGGCGGCGAACACTTCAATAAACTTATTGATTTGCTTCCATTTACGCGACATGGCTGGGATCACCTGATGCTTCGCATCCGTGACTCCGAGCTGTTGCAAAAATGCGGCATTCTGATCAATGTAGCGCTGTTTTTCTTTATCGTGGCTGACCAGTTCAGCTTTGGTGTCCTGCGCGGCTTTTTTATGTTCCGACATCAGCACTTTGCCTTTTTTACTGATACCCAGCTGCAACTCAGCCGCACTTGAACTGAAATGGGCGGCTTTAAACTCTGTCGTCAGTAAGGTGGTGATCAGCGCCAGACCTTCGTCATACGAAAAATTTTTGGTGATATCCCGGGTTTGATAGCGGTATAAAAAACTCAGTACCGGGCTTTTTAACAACACAGGCCGCACTTCCACCCGCTGCAAGGCAGGCTCATTGCCCTGGTATTTACTCAGCACCAGCTTTTGCCACTGCTGTGCTGCCAGCGCCTGGCTTAATCGGTTGATAAAGTCGTTTAACTGAAAATCCGCCACAACTGCCCCCTTGTTTTATAGCGCGCCAGTATAAAGGGCAGCCCTGGCTTACTCCAGCCTTGCAGGCGGACTGGCGTCTGTTTCCAGCTCCAGCTCGGCTTTTTCGGTGAAATACTCAGGCAGCTCAGCCTGAATGGCCGGTGTCAGCAGTTTAAACTCATTCACCTGTTTCACCAGGTTTGCTTTGCCATGAACCAGCTGCCCTTCGGCAGCATCATACGCATCCTGTGCCCGCTGCAGGTTTTCGCGGATTTTCACAAAGCTCTGCAAAAAAGTGCGCAGCTTGTTAAATAAGTTGTCCGCCCTTTTGGCCAGTTCCGCACTGTGCTTATGCTGCTCTTCAAAACGCCATAACTGCCGCACTATATTCAGACTGGTCAGTAAAGTGGTTGGTGTGGCCACCAGAATATTCTGGTTCAGTGCCTGCTGAAAAATTCGTTCATCCGCCTTTAAGGCCTCGACAAAAGCCGACTCGACCGGCACAAACATAAACACCAGGTCCGGTGAGTTTATGCCAGGCAATTTCTGGTAATTGCGCTCGGCCAGCTCCGCAATACGGGCTGAAATGGCCCCAATATGCTGCTTTAAGGCCAAAGCTCGCCCGGCTTCATCGTCAGAATTGATGTACTGCGTATAGGCATTCAGCGACACCTTGGCATCAATGATCAGGTGTTTATTCTGTGGCAGGTATACCACCACGTCCGGTCGTTGCCGCTCCCCTTCATGGTTTTGCTTACTGACTTCCCGTTGATAATCGACACCAGGGCGCAGGCCTGAGCGTTCCAGCACATTTTCCAGCACCAGTTCGCCCCAGTTGCCCTGGGCCTTTTTCTGGCCTTTCAGCGCTGTTGCCAGTTGATGGGCTTCCAGCGTCATTTGCTGATTCAGTTGCTTTAATTGCCCCAGTTCATGCTGCAATAACGTTTGTTGCTGGCTTTCTTTGAGGTGTAAATCTTCTACTTTGGTTTTAAAGGCATCCAGCTGCTGCTGGAACGGGGTCAGCAACTGGCCCAATAGTTGCTGTTGCTGCCCCTGAAAGCTTTGTTGTTTTTCGTCAAAAATACGCTGCGCCAGTTGGGAGAATTCCAGGCTCAGTTGTTGTTTGTTGGCCTGCAATAACGCCTGTTGTTCTGCAAAGGCCTGTTGTTTTTCCCGCAAACTGGCCGCTAAAGCGCTGTGCTCCTGCAACAACTGTTGATAGTTCTGCTGCTGGACCGCACTTTGTTGTTTTAACTCCTGCCACAGTTGTTGCAGTTGCTGGTATTGGCTTTGCACCCGGCTGAAGTCGGTTTCTTTTTGCTGGAGCTGCTGACGCAGGCTTTTATGCTCCGACTCCAGCGCTGCAAACTGCTGCAGTTGCAGCTCTTGCAGCGCCAGCAGTTGCCGCTGAGTGAGCAGGCGCCATAACAACAGCAGGCTTAGCAGAAAAAAAACGGCGGCCACACAAGCCGCTGCTATCCAATACTCATTCATTCAACTTACTCCCTGGGCTCAGCGGACATCCCCCTGGTCCAGCACACAGCGTGACTGCTGACAACTGGCAGCAGGCGCCATCAGCATCTGACAGGTCGACACCAAGCCCAGCTTATCATTTTGTTTACGTTTTAACTGTTGGTAACGCTCTGCTGTGTAGTGCAGCATTTTCTCATCGGTCTGTCCGGTCGAGTACAGCAGGTAGGCCTCGGGTCCACCACAGGGTCGCGCCCCCACCGGGATCACTTTACACTGGTTATCGCTGCTGCAACTTTTGTCTTCCGTCAGCTTATCCAGCCGCAACTGCAGCTGGCGGGTATCCAACTGCAGTTGCGCCAGCGGGCCATCCAGTTGGGTTTTTAGGGCGTCCGGGTTTTCAGGGACTGTGCTGCAGGCAGATAAACCAAACAGCATTGCAGCCAGGGCGGCTTTATACATAAACAACGTCCTTCTTCGCCAGTAGTTTTTGCTTTGGGATCTGTGACATCAGACTGACATAAAGTTGCATTGGCTGAAAAGAAATTTTTTGTAAATAAATGATGCATTTATTGATAAAAAAGGCCGGAAATTTCCGGCCTTCAGGGTTTTACAGTTTGGCTTCCAACTCAGGAAGCGCGGTAAAGAGGTCGGCCACCAGGCCATAATCCGCCACCTGGAAAATCGGCGCTTCAGGGTCTTTGTTGATGGCCACAATAACTTTGGAGTCTTTCATACCGGCCAGATGCTGGATGGCACCGGAAATACCGACAGCAATATAAAGCTCTGGCGCCACAATTTTACCTGTCTGCCCCACCTGCATGTCATTCGGCACAAAACCAGCGTCCACTGCAGCACGCGAGGCACCAATGGCGGCATTGAGCTTGTCAGCAATGCCGTCGAGCAGTTTGAAGTTCTCGCCGTTTTGCATCCCCCGGCCGCCAGATATAATTACCCGCGCGGCGGTCAGCTCTGGCCGTTCAGATTTGGTCAGCTCTTCGCTGATAAAACACGACACACCGGCATCTTTGGCAATGGCCACAGATTCAACAGGGGCATTGTTCCCCCCGGCTGCGGCATCAAAAGCCGCAGAGCGCACCGTCAGCACTTTAATTGCATCTGTACTTTGCACAGTCGCAATGGCATTACCGGCATAAATAGGCCGGACAAAGGTGTCAGCACTTTGCACCGCAATAATGTCGGAGATTTGCGCCACATCCAGCAATGCAGCTACCCGTGGCAGAAAGTTTTTCCCCGTTGTGGTGGCGCTGGCCAGAATATGGCTGTAACCAGCCCCCAGCTCGGCCACCAGCAGGCTGACGTTTTCCGCCAGTTGATGTTCATAACAGCTATGCTCAGCCAGCAGTACTTTGCTGACCCCCTGTAATGCAGCGGCTTGTCCGGCGACAGCAGCGCAGTTCAAACCTGCAACCAGCAGATGGATGTCACCGCCAATCTGGCGTGCTGCACTGACGGTTTTGGCGGTATCGGCTTTTAACTGCTGATTGTTATGTTCTGCAATGATTAAAATAGCCATCAGATCACCTTCGCTTCTTGTTTTAACTTCGCCACTAACTCGTCGACAGAGCTGACCATCACACCGGCACTGCGGCTTTGTGGCGCTGTCACTTTCACCGTGGTGACCTTGCTGTCAAGCGCCACGCCTAAACTGTCAGCCGCTTTAACATCCAAGGTTTTTTTCTTCGCTTTCATAATGTTGGGCAATGAGGCATAACGGGGTTCATTCAACCGTAAATCCGTCGACACCACGGCAGGCAGCTTCAGTTCAACCTGCTGCAACCCCCCATCAATCTCACGGGTCACCTGCACTTTGCCATCCAGAACCTGCACTTTTGAAGCAAAAGTGCCCTGGCCCATGCCCGTTAGAGCCGCCAGCATCTGAGCCGTTTGGTTGTTGTCTGAATCGATCGCCTGTTTACCCAGGATCACCAGGGATGGCTGCTCCTCTTGCACCACTTTGGCCAGCAGCTTGGCAACCTGCAGCGAATCCAGCGACAACTCTGTGTCCAGCTGAATGGCCCGGTCAGCCCCCAAGGCCAACGCAGTGCGCAATTGCTCCTGCACTGCCGCAGGACCTATTGATACCACTACAACTTCAGTGGCAATGCCTGCTTCTTTTAACCGGACCGCTTCTTCTACCGCAATTTCACAAAACGGATTCAGTGCCATTTTCACATTGGCTAAATCCACTCCGCTTTGATCGGCCTTTACCCGTACTTTTACGTTGTAATCAATGACCCGTTTCACCGGAACTAAAATTTTCATATAAACCTCATTGGCCGCAGCGTCAGAACGTCAAGTTGACGTAAAGGTAAAGCTCTACCCTTTCCCGCCGCCCAATCTACTTACTGTTGACGTTAACGTCAACCTGAAATACCCTTAGGCAATTAAATCTTCCAATACAATAACAAAGTGCTTGGCAGCGCCTGTGCAGAGGCCTGCGCATACAGGGGTGGGTCGTGATTGAACGTGAATCGATGGACGTCGATGTCGTCATTGTGGGCGCAGGCCCTTCCGGACTGAGTTGTGCTATTCGCCTGATGCAGCAAGCTCAGGCCGCCGGCACAGAATTGCAGGTGGTGGTGGTTGAAAAAGGCTCCGAAGTCGGTGCCCATATTTTATCCGGCGCTGTGCTGGAAACCCGGGCGCTGAACGAGCTGTTTCCTGAATGGCAGTCGATGCAAGCCCCTGTCACAACCGCGGTCAGTGCAGATCATATCTATCTGCTGAACAATGCTGAAAAAGCCACCCGCATGCCCAACTGGCTGGTGCCGAACACCATGCACAATGACGGCAATTATATTGTGTCTATGGGCAACGTGTGCCGCTGGCTGGCGCAACAGGCTGAAACACTGGGGGTCGAAGTTTTCCCTGGTTTCCCTGCGGCTGAACTCATCATCGAAGAGAATGTTGTCAAAGGCATTATTACCGGTGATATGGGGATAGCAGCAGACGGTCAGCCGAAAGACAGCTTTACCCCAGGTATGGAGCTGCGGGCCCGTTACACTGTGTTTGCCGAAGGCTGCCGCGGCCATTTAGGTAAACAACTGATCCAACACTTTCAGTTGGACGAAGGCAAAACACCCCAACATTATGCGCTGGGTTTTAAAGAAATCTGGGATATCCCGGCTGAGCAACATCAGGCCGGACTGGTCGTGCACAGTGCCGGCTGGCCTTTGGATGCGCAAACGGGCGGCGGTGGCTACCTGTATCATGCCGAAAACCAGCAAGTGGTGGTCGGACTGATTGTCGATCTGAACTACAGCAACCCACATCTGAGCCCCTTTGAAGAGTTTCAGCGTTACAAACAGCACCCTGTGCTGAAACAGTATCTGCAAGGCGGCAAGCGGGTTAGCTACGGCGCCCGTGCTATTGCGAAAGGCGGCTATAACAGCTTGCCCAAAATGAGTTTTCCTGGTGGCTTACTTATCGGCTGTGACGCCGGCACCTTAAATTTCGCCAAAATCAAAGGCAACCATACCGCGATGAAATCCGGCATGCTGGCCGCGGAAACGCTGTTCGCCGCCATGCAAGCTGGCCGTGGCCATGATGACCTCACCGAATTTGCCGACGCTTTTGAACAAAGCTGGTTATTTGACGAATTGTACCGAAGCCGTAATTTCGGCCCCGCGCTGCATAAATTTGGCACTCTGCTCGGCGGCGCCTTTAATACCCTGGATCAGAACCTTTTTGGTGGCAAATTACCTTTGACCATCAAAGACTGGACCAAAGATCACAGCAGCCTGAAACTGGCCAGTGTATGCGACCCGATCCATTACGCCAAGCCAGACGGAGTGCTGAGTTTTGATCGTTTGTCTTCAGTGTATCTGTCCAATACCAACCATGAAGAAGATCAACCTTGCCACTTGAAGCTAAAAGACAGCAGCATCCCTGTGCAGGTGAATCTGGCCCTGTATGATGAACCGGCGCAGCGCTACTGCCCGGCCGGGGTTTATGAAATGATCGGCATGGAACGGGGTGAGCCACAATTGCAGATCAATGCGCAAAACTGCATCCATTGCAAAACCTGTGATATTAAAGACCCCAAACAAAATATCCACTGGGTGACACCAGAAGGTGCCGGAGGCCCGAACTACCCCAATATGTAATATCAGGTTCAGGGAGACGGGATCAGAAGCAAAAGGCCTAACAAAAAACTCACTTCTGATCCCGCTATTTTTACAAAGGCACTGCCTGCTGTTTTACCTCACTGAACGACCAGTAAAAAGTTCCCTTTGTTTCCAGATTTTTCTGTACTGTCTGTCTCACCAATTGTAATAATAGCCGCACAAGACTATGGTTAAGTCAGTGCGCGTTCATACTAAAAGTTAAGCCCGGAAGGTTCTGCATGAGTACAAAAGTTATAAAAAGCAACGCAGGTAAAGATGATGTCAGTGTCGCAATCCGGCCTTTTGTCTCCTCAGACACCGAAGCCGACCTGAACTTTGGTTCTGGCCGTTATATGTATTTCACCGAGCGCGACATCAATAAAATTTTGGCCAATCTGGATGCACTGCGTAACAGCGTGTTTCCGGTACAAAATCAGGAAGTCGAAGGCGTCAGCCGTAAACAACAGTTTCCTTCCGTTTGTTTAATTGGCCTTGGCCGTTGTGGTTCCAATATTGCGCTGGAAGTGGCGTCTTTGGTGTACAACGCCCGCACCTTTTATATGAGCGAATTCAGCCAGGAAGAAAAAGCGCAAAAAGAGCAGGAATACCGCCCTGTGCGTTGGATCAAAAAAGGCCTGAACCTCGACAAATCCAACCAGGTAAAACCTGTGTTTCTGATTGAACCTTTGGTGATGCTGGGTGACCTGGATAAAGACATCGAGGGTCGAATCCGTTTTTCTAACCGCGGCGAAAAAACCACATTTCTGCAAGATTACAACAAAATGAAAATCATGGACTTGTCTGAAGTCCATGCCGGTGGTGCCGGTAACGCGCCTATTTTGGGCCAGTACCTGGCCAAGATCATCCTGAACAAAGACACCCACAAGTTCTCCAACGCCGACTGGAAGTTCATCCACTCTTACCTGATTGATTCCTGTGGTATCAAAGCCAACCAATCCAGGTTATACTTTTATATTTTTTCTGCCGGTGGTGGTACGGGTTCTGGTATGGCGTCGGAGTTTGGTCTGGCTCAGCAATACGCTTATATGGCAAAAACCTTTGATACCAGGCCCGAGCTGGAAAATGAAGCGAACTCTGGTCATTCCTTTGTTTTCGAACCTATCTTTACCAGCGGTATTTGTATTCTTCCGAATATCACCGACCATGGTGTCGAGATGTCTGAAGCGCTGCATATCAACTCAGGTCGCCTGCTTTGTAAATACCTGTCTGAAGAGTGGGATTTCTCCTACAACCTGGAAAACGAAGACAGTAATGAATCCAGCGTGATGCAACGTATCCGGCCGTGGAACGCCATGATGCTGATTTCCAACGACATTATGCGTTACGCTGAAGAAACGGATGACGGTGAAATTCAACATATTGATGTCAACGCGATGGAGAAATACGCCAACCAGTATATTTCCCAGCAGATCTTTAATATTCTGACCGCCCAGGCAGTGACCACAGACTACGACGAAAACTATTTCCGCCGTGCTGGTATTGATATTGGTGAAACCATTCGACTGGACGCCAACGACCTCTTTATGAGTCTGGCCGGCCCTGTTGCTGTCGCGTACGCTGAATCAGTGGTGCCGACTCAACCTGCTGCTGTGGATAAGCTGAAGCTGTTTGACAAAGCCACCAGTGGCCTGAATATTGATGATTTGTTCTTCCGCTCTATAGACCTGCCGCATTTTAATAAAATCACCCAGGCTATTGAAGGGATCAGTTTGTTACCCATTGAATCGGGTCGTTACCGCGAAGCGCTGGCGTCTTATGTGAAAAATGGCTACGACCCGAAAGATTTAAAGGACCTGCATTTCTTTAAAAACTGCTCCTCTGTGGTGTCGATTATATCCTTGCCCAAGGACTACAAACTGTCGTACATGGACCTGAACCGTTTGAAGAGCCATCTGAATGCGCTGTTTCCGAACACCACATTAAAACGTTATGCACTGGTGATAGGCGCTTCCGCCAATATCTCGTTAACAACGCTGATCGTGAAAAGTCCGTGCCTTAGTGATGATTTCCTGACGCTGATCGTGTCCTTTATCAAGCGCTGTTTTGCCAAAGACGATTACCGTTTCGATGATTCACTGGACAAAGCCATGCTGGACTTTATCCGCGCCGACGAGTTTGACGAAGAGCGGCTGGACTCTATGTTGTTTGAGTACGAAAACCCGGCGAAGATTCTCGATACCAACTGGTATGCAATCAAACCTATGTATGAGAAAAAGTACCGGGAACTGATCCGTGACAAAAATAAGTTTGTGTCTATTAATGACATTCGGCTGTCCCGTGACAGCGTGAAAAAAGCCATTCATTATCTGCGCGAAATTTACCGGCATAAGATCAGTAAAACCAAAGTGATTTCACTGAACACCCTGCAAAAAACAGTGGAATAACGACGGGTCACCCTTTAACGAAAAAGCCAGCGATGCTGGCTTTTTTTACTCCCCGCAGGGATCAATGCCGTGTACAAGCTTAAGGCAGCGCCTGACCTCGCGCACTGACATAAAGCTGATACCAGTGCTCACGGCTGAGCTCAATGTGCAAGGCCTCTCGGCAGGCGCGGATCCGCTGTGCGGAGGTGGTGCCAATCACGGGCTGAATGCCTGCCGGGTGGCGTAATAAAAACGCCAGTACTATGGCTTCGCTACTGCACTGATAACTGGCAGCCAACTGCTGTACCAATACGGCAGTGGCTTTATCAGCTTCAGTCCCCTGCTCTCGCCCGCCGCTGTAAAGTCCTTGCGCCAGGCTGCCCCAGGATTGGATCTGCACTTTATGCTGCTGGCAGTACTCCACGGTACCGTAAGAGAAGAAACTGGCGGCACCTTCAGCCATACCGGTCAACACATTCTGCTCCAGCCATTGATGCTGCTTCAGGCTCATTTGCAACTGATTGACCACCAAAGGCATAGGGCAGGCATGCTGCAACAGTTGCAGCTGCGGCCAGCCAAAATTGGACACACCAAAGTGTCTGACCTTGCCCTGCTGTTTCAGTTCATCCAGTACCGCCGCTACTTCGTCCACCCGCATTAAGGGGTCAGGCCTGTGCAGCAACAGTAAATCCAGATAATCGGTTTGCAAACGCCGCAACGAGCCCTCTACCGACTGACGGATGTAGCTGGCACTGAAATCGTAACGCCCGACCGACTCGGCATCAGCAAAACGGATGGCACATTTGGATTGCAATAACAGCTTGTCACGCAGTCCGGCATGCTGTTGTAAATAGTCACCAAAAACCTGTTCTGCCTTGCCTCTGGTGTAAATATCTGCATGGTCAAAAAAGCGATAGCCAGCGTCAATAGCGGCGTCTAAAGCCTGGTAATTTTTTTGTCGCTGCTCAGCACTGGTGTCAGTTTCATTCCAGCCACCGCCCAGCCCCATACAACCAAACACCAGAGCATCTGCACTGGGGAAATAGTCTGAAATCGGCTGCATTCTGTTGTCCTTTGATCAAGAAAACCAGAAGCATACCACGACTGAATACGAAATTAACCTGCACGCGCAGGCCGCTTGTCGTTGCACCCGACCTAGTAGTCAGCTGCGCAACAGCTCATCATCTGGCATGCTAAAAGAGTTGACGCTTTCGTCACTGCTGGCCAGACTGGCCTTTATTCAGCAAAGAATTTTCCGCCTCAGGCGGTAAAGTTTTTCTTCACTCTGAATACCCATTGCTCACCGAATTAAGGAACCTTATGACTCTTCGACAACAGCTACTGCTTTTTACTGGCCCCTGCCTGCTGTTACTGACGGTTATTTTACCTGCACCCTCTGCAGGTATGAGCCAGGCAGCCTGGCTGACTTGTGGCCTGATGGCCTGGATGGTGCTTTGGTGGATCAGCGAAGTGGTGCCTATTCCTGTTACCTCGTTGCTGCCGATGATATTTATTCCTCTGCTCAGCATAGACAGTCTGTCCGCGGCCACATCCCCTTACGCCAACCCTATTATTTATCTGTTTTTTGGCGGCTTTTTTCTGTCAATCGCGATGGAAAAAACAGGCTTGCACCGCCGTATCGCTCTCTCTGCGCTTTCGGTGGTCGGTGCCAGGCCAGGCCGTCAGGTTGCGGCGCTCATGGGAGTCACCGCCTTTTTATCGATGTGGATGTCCAACACAGCCACAGCAGTCATGATGCTGCCTATTGGCTTGTCTATCATTGCGATGGCCGGTGTCAGCGAACAAAGTAAATTTGCCAAAGCTGTGCTGCTGGCCATAGCCTACAGTGCCAGTATTGGCGGCATAGCTACGCTGATTGGTACCCCGCCCAACGCATTACTCGCGGCTTACTTACAAAAGGCTTATCAAATTCAAATCAGCTTTGCCGACTGGATGCTATTGGGTGTGCCCATGGCGTTGATCATGCTGGTACTCTGTTGGCTCTGGCTGACCCGCTTTCATTTTCGTCTGGGGTCGACGACCAGCGGCGATGCGTCGCAGTTTAAACAAGAGTTGGCTCAGCTTGGCGCCCTGCCCGCTGAGCAAAAATGGGTGTTGTTGGTCTTTGCATTGGCGGCTTTTAGCTGGATCTTTCAGCAATGGCTGGTCAGCGCCACAGGTTTGGCGATCAGCGATACCTTAATTGCGTTATCCGCTGCAGTCTTGTTGTTTCTATTGCCTGGCAAAGCGGGTAAAAACTTGCTGGAATGGCAGGATGCTCAGCAGGTTCCCTGGGGCGTTTTGCTGCTGTTTGGCGCTGGGTTGTCGATGGCCGAGCAAATCCAGAAAACCGGAGTGGCAGAATTACTGGCCCAACAATTACAGGGTTTACAGGGGGTTGAGCCCGTATTGCTGTTGCTGGCTGTCACCTCGTTGATCATCTTTCTGACCGAAGTGACCAGCAACACTGCCACAGCAGCCGCCTTTTTGCCGCTGCTCGGACCCGTAGCTGTCTCTATGGATTTATCCCCTTTGTATCTGGCTTTACCCGCCGCGCTCGCGGCCAGTTTCGCCTTTATGCTGCCGGTCGCCACACCGCCTAATGCCATCGTATTTGCCAGCGGCAAACTCGAAATCAGAGACATGGCCCGTGCCGGTCTGGTGCTGAATCTGCTGGGTATTCTGGTTATTGGGCTGTTCAGCCATTACCTGACTCCACTGATCTTCAGATAAACCAAGCCATGCCAATACAGAAAAGCCGGAGTTCATCATCCGGCTTTTCTAATCAACATAAATTTTTGAAATAAAAAAACAGCCATTTGGCTGTTGATGCATTTTGAATGCTGATGTCTTGTTTCTAGATTGGAGCGGGCAACGAGGCTCGAACTCGTGACCTCGACCTTGGCAAGGTCGCGC
>NZ_JBBIQL010000044.1:0-10579 GCF_037442345.1 Rheinheimera sp.
CGTTCACCTTCAAACACGTTGACCTGACGCCATTTCGGGATCATCTCTTCATGAGAATCACCTTGCTCCGGTGTAATCACCAGACGACGTTTACCTTTGGTCTCCTTACCGAAGCTGATCACACCAGAGATTTCCGCCAAAATGGCAGGGTCTTTTGGTTTACGGGCTTCGAATAAGTCAGCAACGCGAGGCAGACCACCGGTGATGTCACGTGTTTTCGAACCTTCCTGAGGAATACGCGCCAGTACAGTGCCAGGACTTACCTTCTGACCATCGGTAATTTCGATGGTCGTAAAGCTTGGCAGGCGGATTTCCTGCAGCGCACCATCGTCCATTTCCAGGATCAGTTTCGGCTCTTTCGCATTGGCTTTAGACAAGTCTTTCACCACAGTGCGGCTTAAACCTGTCAGGTCATCCTGCTGTACCTCAGTGTTGCTGTCGTCTACATCACTGAACGACACCTTGGCACCACGCTCAACAATGATTGGGTGAGAGTGCGGATCCCAGTTCGCCACGATTTGACCAGCAGTCACAGTGGTGTTGTCGTCCACAGTCAGCACAGAACCGTATGGCAGCTTGTAGCGCTCTTTCTCACGGCCTTGCTCGTCAAATACTGTCACTTCTGCAGAACGTGACGTAATAACGATCTTACCGTCAGTGTTGCGAACAGTTTTGGCGTTGTGCAGCTTCAGAGTACCGGCATTTTTCACCTGAACACTGTTTTCTGCAGAAGCCCGTGATGCCGCACCACCGATGTGGAATGTACGCATCGTTAACTGTGTACCTGGTTCACCGATCGATTGAGCGGCGATAACACCGATAGCTTCACCCGGATTAATCAGGTGGCCACGGGCCAGATCACGGCCGTAACACTTGGCACAAACACCGAAATTGGTCTGACAGGTAATAACTGAGCGTACATAAACTTCGTCGATTGAGTTCTTCTCAATCAGGTCACAAAGCTTCTCGTCCAGCATAGTGCCGTCTTCAACCAGCACTTCACCAGTGGCAGGAACGACCACATCACCGATCACCACACGACCTAACACGCGCTCACGCAGACCTTCTACAACGTCACCACCTTCAATCAGTGGTTTCATCATGATGCCTTCAGTCGAGCCACAGTCGTGTTCAGTCACAACCAAGTCTTGTGCAACGTCAACCAGACGACGGGTCAGGTAACCTGAGTTCGCTGTTTTCAGTGCGGTATCCGCCAAACCTTTACGGGCACCGTGTGTCGAAATGAAGTACTGAAGTACGCTCAGACCTTCACGGAAGTTAGCGGTAATTGGTGTTTCGATGATGGAGCCATCTGGCTTCGCCATCAGACCACGCATACCTGCCAGCTGACGGATCTGAGCCGGTGAACCCCGGGCGCCAGAGTCGGCCATCATGTAAACAGAGTTAAATGACGGTTGAGTGACAGTGTCACCATCGCGGTTGACCACTTGTTCTTTCGACAAGTTGTCCATCATCGCTTTGGACAGGGCTTCGTTCGCCGTTGACCAAATGTCGATAACCTTGTTGTACTTCTCACCGGCTGTTACCAGACCTTGTTGGAACTGGTCCTGGATTTCAGCGACTTCTGCTTCCGCAGCAGAAATGATGTCTACCTTGGCAGCAGGAATGACCATATCGTCAATACCTACAGAAACACCAGACAGCATCGCGTAGTGGAAACCGGTGTACATGATTTGGTCAGCCAGAATAACAGTGTTTTTCAGGCCGATCCGACGGTATGAACCGTTTAACAGGCGGCTGATCTGCTTCTTACCCATCGCCTGATTGACAGAGTCAAAGGCCAAGCCTTCCGGCAGTGTAGAGAACAGAATGGCACGGCCCACTGTTGTGTCTTTGACGGCAGTCGCAGAGGTTTTGCTGCCATCCGGTTGCAAAGTCACTTCAGTAATACGAACTTTTACTTTGGCATGTAAGCTGGCCACACCGGCACGGAAGGCTTTTTCCGCTTCTTTCGGGCTCTTGAACAACATGCCTTCGCCTTTGGCGTTGATGGCATCGCGGGTCATGTAGTACAGACCCAATACAACGTCCTGAGAAGGAACAATGATTGGTTCACCGTTCGCAGGCGACAGAACGTTGTTAGTCGACATCATCAGCGCACGGGCTTCTAACTGAGCTTCCAGGGTCAGCGGTACGTGAACCGCCATCTGGTCACCGTCGAAGTCGGCGTTGTACGCAGCACACACCAGCGGGTGCAACTGAATGGCTTTACCTTCAATCAGAACTGGTTCGAAGGCCTGGATACCCAGACGGTGCAGTGTTGGTGCACGGTTCAGCAGTACCGGATGCTCACGGATCACTTCATCCAGAACGTCCCATACGGCGCCTTCTTCGCGCTCCACC
Source organism: Rheinheimera sp. (assembly GCF_037442345.1). Lineage (GTDB taxonomy): Bacteria > Pseudomonadota > Gammaproteobacteria > Enterobacterales > Alteromonadaceae > Pararheinheimera. The sequence goes on from NZ_JBBIQL010000044.1 coordinate 2,365, forward strand.
ATTTTCTTGGCAGCTTTAATGGTGGTCGCTAAACCACGGGCTTCCAACTTGCCATAGATGAACGGTTTGAACAGTTCCAGAGCCATCTTCTTCGGCAGACCACACTGGTGTAAACGCAGAGTAGGACCAACGGTGATTACCGAACGGCCTGAATAGTCGACACGTTTACCCAACAGGTTCTGACGGAAACGACCCTGCTTACCTTTGATCATGTCGGCTAAAGATTTCAGCGGACGCTTGTTCGAACCGGTGATGGCACGACCACGACGGCCGTTATCCAGCAGCGCGTCTACAGCTTCCTGCAACATACGCTTTTCGTTACGGACGATGATATCAGGCGCAGACAGGTCCAGCAGGCGCTTCAGACGGTTGTTCCGGTTGATCACACGGCGGTACAGATCGTTCAGATCTGAAGTGGCGAAACGGCCACCATCCAGTGGCACCAGAGGACGTAAATCCGGTGGTAATACTGGCAGTACCGTCATGATCATCCACTCTGGCTTGTTACCAGAAGTGTGGAAAGCTTCCATCAGTTTCAGACGCTTACTGACTTTTTTACGTTTGGTTTCAGAGTTGATGGTTGGCAACTCTTCACGCATTTGTTTGATTTCTGTGGCCAGGTCAATGCCTTTTAACAGGTCGAGGATCGCCTCTGCACCCATTTTGGCTTCGAACTCGTCACCGTGCTCTTCCAGCACGTCCAGGTATTCTTCTTCAGTCAGCATCTGACGACGCTCTAAAGAAGTCATGCCTGGTTCTGTGACTACATAGCTTTCGAAATACAGCACGCGCTCGATATCACGTAACGTCATATCCAGCAGTAAACCGATCCGGCTTGGCAGAGATTTCAGGAACCAGATGTGCGCTGTTGGGCTCGCCAGTTCAATGTGCCCCATGCGCTCACGGCGCACTTTGGTCAGCGTGACTTCAACGCCACACTTTTCACAGATCACACCACGGTGCTTCAGGCGCTTGTATTTACCGCACAGACACTCATAGTCTTTCACCGGGCCAAAGATACGCGCACAGAACAGACCGTCACGCTCTGGTTTAAAAGTCCGGTAGTTGATGGTCTCAGGCTTTTTCACTTCGCCGAACGACCAGGAACGGATCATGTCTGGTGAAGACAGACCGATACGGATCACATCGAACTCTTCAGTTTTTGTTTGTTGTTTCAGAAACTTTAATAAGTCTTTCACTTTACTCTCCTGTCAGAGGGTTAACCTTTTTCAATAGGTGCTTCAAGCACCGGCTGAGGCAGAAGCCGCTCTGCGTTTGCAGAGCGGCTGCCGGTTATTCCTCTTCCAATTCGATGTTGATACCGAGCGAACGGATTTCTTTCATCAGTACGTTGAAAGATTCTGGCATGCCAGGCTCCATGCGGTGGTCACCGTCCACGATGTTTTTGTACATCTTGGTACGACCATTCACGTCGTCTGACTTCACTGTCAGCATCTCTTGCAGCGTGTACGCCGCGCCGTATGCTTCCAGAGCCCACACTTCCATCTCACCGAAACGCTGACCACCGAACTGCGCTTTACCACCCAGAGGCTGCTGCGTGACCAGGCTGTAGGAGCCGGTCGAACGGGCGTGCATCTTGTCATCAACTAAGTGGTTCAGTTTCAGCATGTACATGTAGCCCACAGTGACCTTACGCTCGAAGGTATTACCGGTACGGCCATCGTACAGCGTGATCTGACCGCTGCTTGGCAGGTCACCCAGCTCCAGCAGTTGCTTGATTTCGCTTTCTTTGGCGCCATCAAACACTGGCGTGGCTACAGGTAAACCTTTACGCAGGTTTTCTGCCAGACGGCGTACTTCATCGTCAGTGAAGTTTTCGATATCCACTTCCTGACGGGATTCACCCAGCGCATAGACCTTCTTCAGGAAGTCACGGATCTCCGCGATTTCTTTCTGGTCTTTGATCATGGCGTCAATCTTGTCACCGATACCACGGGCCGCTAAGCCTAAGTGTGTTTCCAGGATCTGACCGATGTTCATCCGCGACGGAACACCCAGCGGGTTCAGAACTATATCTACTGGCTGACCTTTTTCGTCATATGGCATATCTTCCACAGGAACAATGGTAGAAACCACACCTTTGTTACCGTGGCGACCCGCCATCTTGTCACCAGGCTGAATACGACGCTTCACGGCCAGATACACTTTAACGATCTTCAGCACGCCTGGAGCCAGGTCATCGCCCTGAACAATCTTGCGACGCTTCGCTTCGAATTTCTTATCGTATTCGATACGAATTTCTTCGTACTGAGCAGATAACTGTTCCAGATCGTTTTGCTTGTCTTCGTCTGCCAGGCTGTAGCCTAACAGCGCGTCGCCACGCATAGTGTTCAGCTTGGCGCGGTCAACACCAGTGCTTTCGATCAGGTTACGGATACGAGAGAAAATACCCTCTTCCAGGATACGGAATTCTTCATTCAGGTCTTTTTTGGCCTGTTTGATTTCCATTTCCTCGATTTCGCGGGCACGTTTGTCTTTCTCAACGCCATCACGGGTAAATACCTGAACATCGATCACTGTACCAGTAACAGAGTTAGGTACACGCAAAGAGCTGTCTTTCACGTCTGAGGCTTTTTCACCAAAGATCGCACGTAACAGTTTTTCTTCCGGCGTCAGTTGGCTTTCACCTTTTGGTGTCACCTTACCGACCAGAATGTCACCACCCTTCACTTCAGCACCGATGTACACGATACCGGCTTCGTCCAGTTTGGACAGAGCTGATTCACCGACGTTTGGAATATCGGCAGTGATTTCTTCAGGCCCTAACTTGGTATCACGAGCAATACAGCTCAGTTCCTGAATATGGATAGTGGTTAAACGGTCTTCCTGAACTAAACGCTCAGATAACAAAATCGAGTCTTCGAAGTTGTAACCATTCCACGGCATGAACGCCACGCGAAGGTTTTGACCCAGCGCCAGTTCACCCAGGTCCGTTGAAGGACCATCGGCCAGAATATCACCACGTTCAATGGGTTCACCCTTGTTTACACAAGGACGTTGGTTGATACAGGTGTTCTGGTTAGACCGGGTGTATTTAGTCAGGTTGTAGATATCGATACCCGCTTCACCAGCGACCATCTCTTCTTCGTTAACCTTGATCACGATACGGCTGGCGTCGACATAATCGATTACACCACCACGTTTAGCGACCACTGTGACACCAGAGTCTTTCGCTACCACACGCTCAACACCAGTACCTACCAGAGGTTTGTCTGAACGCAGCGTAGGAACGGCCTGACGTTGCATGTTTGAACCCATCAATGCGCGGTTGGCGTCATCGTGTTCCAGGAACGGGATCAGTGCAGCGGCAACAGAAACGATTTGCTGTGGCGCAACGTCCATGTACTGGACTTTATCAGCTGGCATCAGCGTGAATTCGTTTTTGAAACGGCAAGGAACCAGGTCGGCCACCAGGCGGTTATCAGCATCCAGTTCAGCGTTGGCCTGAGCGATAACGAAGTTACCTTCTTCAATCGCCGACAGGAAATCTACTTCATCTGTCACAATACCGTTATCGATACGACGGTAGGGGGTTTCCAGGAAACCGTACTCGTTGGTCTGTGCGAACATAGACAGCGAGTTGATCAGACCGATGTTTGGACCTTCAGGCGTTTCGATTGGACATACGCGACCATAGTGAGTCGGGTGTACGTCACGAACTTCGAAGCCGGCGCGCTCACGGGTCAGACCGCCTGGGCCTAACGCAGAAATACGGCGTTTGTGGGTCACTTCTGACAGCGGGTTGTTCTGATCCATAAACTGAGACAGCTGACTGGAGCCGAAGAACTCTTTCACTGCAGCCGAAATTGGCTTGGCGTTGATCAGATCCTGTGGCATCACAGCATCCAAGTCGCCTAATGACAGACGCTCTTTGACTGCACGTTCTACACGCACTAAACCAACGCGGAATTGGTTTTCAGCCATTTCACCCACAGAACGGATACGACGGTTACCTAAGTGGTCGATATCGTCCACTTCGCCTTTACCGTTCCGGATGTCAATCAGCACCTTCATCACTGCCAGGATATCCACTTTGCTCAGGATACCAACACCTGAACCTTCTTCGAAGCCAACACGGCGGTTGAACTTCATCCGGCCCACAGTGGACAGATCATAACGGTCTTCAGAGAAGAACAGGTTTTCAAATAAAGTTTCAGCAGCTTCACGCGTTGGTGGTTCACCAGGACGCATCATGCGGTAGATTTCTACCAGCGCTTCCATCCGGTTGCTGCTTGGATCGATACGCAGAGTTTCAGAAATGTATGAACCCTGGTCCAGATCGTTAATATACAGAGTTTCAAAGCTGTCATATCCGGCTTTGGCTAGTTTGGCTAACAGCTCCAGTGTGAGCTCTGCGTTCGCCTCGGCAATAATCTCTCCGGTTGAACGGTCAGCATAATTTTTCGCCAGGACACGACCTACCACATATTCATGGGGTACATCCATCAACGTCATGCCGGTTTTTTCCAGCTGACGGACGTGACGGGCAGTAATACGACGGCCGGCTTCTACGATCACTTCGCCATCGTTGTCTTTGATATCAAAGGCTGCGGTTTCACCGCGCAGACGGTTTGGCACCACTTCCATAAACAGCTTGCCGTCTTTAATTTCAAAACGGGTGCTTTCAAAGAAGGTGCTCAGAATATCTTCAGTGCTTAATTCCAGCGCACGTAACAAAATAGTGGCTGGCAGTTTGCGGCGACGGTCGATACGGACAAACAGGTTATCTTTGGCATCAAATTCAAAGTCTAACCAGGAGCCACGGTAAGGAATGACGCGAGCATTGTATAACACCTTGCCTGAGCTGTGTGTCTTACCACGGTCATGGTCGAAAAACACACCTGGGCTGCGGTGTAATTGTGAAACGATAACACGCTCAGTACCATTGATAACAAAGGTACCGTTTTCGGTCATCAGTGGGATTTCGCCCATGTAAACTTCTTGCTCACGGATGTCTTTGATGGTGCCTGGCACTTCTTTATCAAATAACACCATACGCAGTTTTACACGCAGCGGTGCTGAGTAAGTCACACCACGGATCTGGCACTCTTTTACATCAAAAACCGGCTCACCAATGCGGTAGCTGACGTATTGCAGCTCTGCACTACCTGAGTAGCTTTTGATTGGGAACACAGAACGGAAAGCGGCTTCTAAACCGTATTCACCTTCTGGATCCGGCTCGATGAATTTGCTGAATGATTCAATCTGAATCGACAGCAGATAAGGCACATCCAATACCAATGGACGTTTACCGAAGTCCTTACGGATACGTTTCTTTTCAGAATAAGAGTAAGTCATGGGGTTCCTCAGCTTGCTGATTTTTTACCCTACCTACCCTCGCGGGGCGGCGGTTTATGCGGCCACTATGGCTACATAAGGGGCGGGGAAAATCAAAGTCCCACAGCGCAAAAAGGCCGGTGGTTATTTCACCACCAGCCTAGCCTGAAATCAGGCGACTAATCTAGAGTTAACTAGATTATTTAACTTCAACAGTAGCACCAGCTTCTTCCAGCTCTTTCTTCAGAGCTGCAGCTTCGTCTTTAGAGATAGCTTCTTTGATTGGAGCTGGAGCAGCTTCAACCAGATCTTTCGCTTCTTTCAGACCCAGACCAGTTGCGCCACGAACTGCTTTGATAACAGCTACTTTGTTGGCGCCAGCAGCGGCCAGAACTACAGTGAACTCAGTCTGCTCTTCAACAGCAGCAGCTGGGCCAGCAGCTACAGCAACAGCAGCAGCAGCTGAAACACCGAATTTTTCTTCCATAGCGCTAACCAGTTCAACAACTTCCATTACAGACATTGCTGCGATAGCGTCTAAAATTTGCTCTTTAGTCACTGACATTTCTCAGATTCCTAAACTAAGTGGGCGTATACCCTATTAAACTTTAAAAACCAACCTGCCTGATAATTAGGCGGCTTGTTCTTGCTTTTGGTCGCGAACTGCGGCAATTGTACGGACAAGTTTGCCGGCTGCTGCTTCTTTCATAGTGCTCATCAGGCGAGCGATAGCTTCGTCGTAAGTTGGTAACGAGGCCAGCACTTCTACGCTGACTACGGCGCCATTGAAGGCTGCGCTTTTCAGTTCAAACTTCTGGTTCTCTTTCGCGAAATCTTTGAAGATACGCGCTGCAGCACCTGGGTGCTCTTTAGAGAATGCAATCAGAGTTGGACCTACGAACGCGTCATTCAGACACTCAAATTCGGTGCCAGCTACTGCACGGCGAACCAGCGTGTTACGGACAACTTTCATCCATACGCCAGCGTCACGAGCCTGCTTACGCAGCTCAGTGATTTTGCCTACAGTGACACCACGAGCATCTGCGACTACCGCAGACAAAGCACCTTTGGCAGCTTCCTGAACTTCAGCAACAATTGCTTTTTTGTCATCAAGCTTAATAGCCATAGGCTTTTAACTCCTGGTTCATCCAGACTGAATTGTCTGGTTGCCTACACATCGTTGTTCAACCGAAGTTGTTCAACGCGCGATTTACGGTGGCAGACCAGAAGGATTGGAATCTTTCTGGGGCTAACACACCGTCTGCGTAGGTTTGTCTTTTTAAGCCGCGCCTTTCATTGAAACTTGCGGCACCTACGGTCTTGGACGGAAGCTGTTGCTTTTACACACAATAATGCGCTCAAGCCAGCTTCTACCCGAAAATTAGAGCGCGAGATTATAATTTAACCTCGCGCTCAAGTAAAGCTGCTTAATTAAACGGCTTTATTAGATCTTGGCGTCTAAAGACGCTTGATCCAGAACGATACCTGCACCCATAGTGGTCGACAGAGTCACTTTCTTGATGTAAGTACCCTTGGCCACTGATGGCTTAGCACGTTTCAGTGCAACCAGCAGAGATTCCAAGTTTTCTTTGATCTTGTCAGCGTCGAAGTCAATTTTACCAACGGTAGAGTGGATGATACCGTTCTTGTCGTTACGGTAACGAACCTGACCTGCTTTAGCGTTTTTCACAGCTTCAGCAACGTTTGGCGTTACAGTACCAGTTTTTGGGTTTGGCATCAGGCCGCGTGGACCTAAGATCTGACCCAGCATACCTACAACGCGCATTGCATCTGGAGAAGCAATTACTACGTCGAAGTTCATTTCGCCTTTCTTCACTTGCTCAGCTAAGTCTTCCATACCAACGATGTCGGCACCGGCAGCTTTAGCAGCTTCAGCGTTTGCACCCTGAGTGAACACAGCAACACGAACAGTACGGCCAGTACCGTGAGGCAGTACAGTAGCACCACGTACGTTCTGGTCAGATTTACGGGCGTCGATACCCAGGTTTACTGCAACGTCAACAGACTCAACGAATTTGCTGGTTGCCAGCTCTTTTAACAGAGCAACTGCGTCATTGATACCGTACTCACGAGTAGAATCTACCTTAGAGCGGATTAATTTAGCGCGTTTTGATAATTTAGCCATCGATTAACCCTCTACCACTAAGCCCATTGAACGAGCAGTACCAGCGATGGTGCGAACTGCCGCTTCATCGTCAGCAGCGGTCAGGTCAGCACGTTTGATCTTTACGATCTCTTCCAGCTGAGCACGAGTCACTTTACCGACTTTCTGTGTATTTGGACGGCCTGAACCACCTTTCAGACCCGCTGCTTTTAACAACAGGAATGAGGCTGGAGGGGTGCGGGTTTCGAATGTAAATGAGCGGTCACTGTATACAGTGATCACGACTGGAATTGGCATGCCTTTTTCCAGAGACTCTGTACGGGCGTTGAAGCCTTTACAGAATTCCATGATGTTCACACCGTGTTGACCCAATGCTGGACCAACTGGTGGTGACGGGTTTGCCATACCAGCTTTAACTTGTAATTTTACAAGTGCCGTGACTTTCTTAGCCATGTTTCACCTCTTTATAGGGTCTTAGCCTCGTAAGTGCGAGGACACTTACTCAAACGGCTCCCCTGACGTTAAAAAAGGCCGCGATTATATTTTAACCAGCGGCCCGTGACAACGGTTTTTTGACCGTTAAGCTTTTTCGACCTGACCAAACTCCAGTTCAACCGGAGTAGAACGACCGAAGATCAGAACCGACACTTTCACGCGGCTCTTTTCGTAATCCACTTCTTCCACCACACCATTGAAGTCGGCAAATGGACCTTCGGTCACCCGAACCACTTCGCCCGCTTCGAACAGTGTTTTTGGTTTTGGCTTGTCGGCATTGTCTTGCAGACGGTTCAG
>NZ_JBBIQL010000045.1:0-9213 GCF_037442345.1 Rheinheimera sp.
ACCTTTCTTGAGAGAACGTGGCATGGCAATTCCTCACATTAAATTATTTGTCACGACGACGGACAATGAACTTGTCAGTACGCTTGTTCGAACGAGTTTTGTAACCCTTGGTCGGTACACCCCATGGAGTAACCGGGTGACGGCCACCAGAAGTTTTACCTTCACCACCACCGTGAGGGTGGTCTACCGGGTTCATTACTACACCGCGAACAGTTGGACGGACACCGCGCCAACGCATTGCACCTGCTTTACCATATTGACGCAGCATGTGCTCGGCATTGCCGATTTCACCGATGGTTGCACGGCAGTCAGCCAGAACTTTGCGCATTTCACCGCTGCGCAAACGCAGAGTGATATAAGCACCGTCACGCGCCAGGATCTGGGCAAATGCACCAGCTGAACGCATTAATTGGCCGCCTTTACCAGGCTTCAGTTCGATGTTGTGAACGATTTGACCCACTGGGATGTTACGCAGTGGCATGGTGTTGCCCGATTTGATCGGAGCATCAGCGCCTGACTGAACAACATCACCGGCTTTTAAGCCTTTTGGCGCCAGGATATAACGACGCTCACCATCTGCGTATAACACCAGTGCGATGTTAGCAGTACGGTTTGGATCGTATTCCAGACGCTCAACTTTAGCTGGGATACCGTCTTTGTTACGTTTAAAGTCAACTAAACGGTAGTGTTGCTTGTGGCCACCACCGATGTGACGAGTCGTGATACGACCGTTGTTGTTACGACCACCAGTTTTGGTGTTCTTTTCCAGTAACGGGGCGTATGGCTTACCTTTGTACAGGTCTGGGTTCACGACTTTTAAGACGTGACGACGACCAGGTGACGTAGGTTTACACTTAACCAGTGCCATTTCCTAACTCCTCTAATTACTCAGCGCCGCCAACGAAATCGAGTTCGCTGCCTTCCTTAAGAGTCACGTAAGCCTTTTTCCAGTCTTTACGCTGACCCATACGCATACCAGTGCGTTTGGTCTTACCCTTAACGTTAACAGTGCGAACACCAACTACTTCTACTTCAAACAGTTTTTGAACAGCAGCTTTGATGTCAGCTTTAGTTGCAGTAGTCGCAACTTTGAACACGATAGTGTTGTTGGTCTCGGCAGCGATAGTGCTCTTTTCAGAGACGTGCGGAGCCAGAATGACCTTCAGTAAACGTTCTTCACGGATCATGCTAACATCTCCTCGATTTGTTTAACTGCAGCAGCAGTCATTAACACTTTGTCGAAGGCGATTAAGCTGACTGGGTCGATACCGTGTACGTCACGCACGTCAACTTTGTACAGGTTGCGTGCAGATAAGAACAGGTTCTCGTCAACTTCAGCAGTCACGATTAAAACGTCTTTCAGTTCCATCGCTTTTAATTTAGCAGCCAGTTCTTTTGTCTTCGGGGTTTCAACTGCGAAGTCTTCAACCACGATCAGACGATCTTGACGTACTAATTCAGACAGAATGCTCATGATCGCGCCACGATACATTTTTCTGTTAACTTTTTGGCTGTGGTCTTGTGGCTTAGCCGCAAATGTCACACCGCCTCCGCGCCAGATTGGGCTGCGGATTGTACCAGCACGGGCACGACCTGTACCCTTCTGGCGCCATGGCTTCTTACCGCCACCGCGTACTTCTGAACGTGTCAGTTGAGCACGAGTACCTTGACGGGCACCAGCTGCATACGCAACCACTACCTGGTGTACCAGAGCTTCGTTGAACTCACGTCCAAAGGTAGCTTCGGAAACTTCAAGAACGCCTTTAGCGTCTCTTAATGCTAATTCCATCACTCATCTCCTCCAGACGTTAGCCTTTGACCGCAGGTTTAACAATCACATCACCACCGATAGCGCCAGGGATTGCACCCTTCACTAACAGGATGTTGCGAGTTGCGTCTACACGTACAACTTCCAGTGACTGAACAGTTACACGCTCGGCACCCATGTGTCCGGCCATTTTCTTACCTTTGAATACTTTACCTGGTGACTGGTTTTGACCAATTGAACCTGGTACACGGTGAGACAAAGAGTTACCGTGAGTAGCATCCTGGGTACGGAAGTTCCAGCGCTTTACAGTACCGGCAAAACCTTTACCTTTTGATGTGCCAGTCACATCTACTTTTTTGGTGTCAGCGAACACTTCAACAGTGATTTCGCTGCCAACCTGAATGTCAGCGCCTTCGTTGTCTTGCAGGCGGAATTCCCACAGACCACGACCAGCTTCAACACCAGCTTTTGCAAAGTGGCCAGCTTCTGGTTTGTTCAGGCGAGAAGCCTTCACAGTACCAGCAGTCACTTGCAGTGCGTTATAGCCATGAACGTCTTGCGTTTTGATAGCGGTAACGCGGTTTGGTGTTGCTTCGATTACGGTTACAGGAACAGAAACGCCATCTTCAGTGAAGATGCGAGTCATGCCCACTTTACGACCGACTAATCCGATAGCCATATCCTAAACCTCTCTATAAACCTGTCTGATTAGCCCAGGCTGATTTGAACGTCAACGCCAGCAGGCAGATCTAAACGCATCAGAGCATCAACAGTCTTTTCTGTTGGTTCAACGATGTCGATTAAACGCTTGTGGGTACGGATTTCGTACTGATCACGTGCATCTTTGTTCACGTGAGGAGAAATCAGTACAGTGAAACGTTCCTGGCGAGTTGGCAGTGGGATAGGACCACGAACCTGCGCGCCCGTACGCTTAGCTGTGTCAACGATTTCCATGGTTGACTGATCGATCAGACGGTGATCGAACGCTTTCAGACGGATGCGAATCCTTTGATTACTCATAAATCAAAGCCTCAAAGAGCAAAAAGAGCAAAAATAAACAAGAACGCTCATTCCCTAAAGAAGAGGTCTTGCACCATGTAACGTTTGCTCCCCAATTGGGAGCATTGTTGTCGTTAATCAATACAATTGCTGATTAACCGCCGGCCAAAAGTTATGGCAGGCCGCGCATTATACTCAATTGGTTACCAAAGACAACCCCTGCTGATTAAATAATCAGCAGGGGTAAGTATCAGAAGGAAGCGTGAAGAAGCTGTTCCGGCAGAGGCTTTAGTTGCAGCAACAAAGCTCGCGTTTTTGGCAATATCCGATGAAAAAAGAAAGCCGATTTTGTTTGTTTGGCCGCAACGAAGTCAGCATTGTGTTTATCTGTCGATAATGCCGCAAGCATTTTATCCCACATCAGTCCGTAGAACGTATAGCCGATCAGATCGAGGTAGTCACACGCTACCCAGGATAATAGGTCAGGTTGGGACGAGTGCTGGCTAAGCAACTCAGTTGTTGCCGCTTTAACATCCTCAACCAGGCTCTTGAGCTCAGCTGCATAACTACTGGAAACCTGCGCCGTCAATTCGTCCAATAAATCGAATAAGACAGCGCCCTGATCTGCGGCGACTTTACGCAGCATGAAATCTAATGCTTGAATGCCGTTGGTTCCTTCATAGATCTGAGCAATACGCACATCCCTGACCAGCTGTTCCATCCCCCATTCTTTGATATACCCATGGCCACCAAAAACCTGTTGCGCCATCACACAACAATCAAAGCCTCGATCTGTCATAAAGGCTTTGGTGACTGGCGTCAGCAAATTGGCTCTGGCGTATGCTGTACTGTCAGCAGCAAATTTCGCCTGGTCGAGAAAATGTGCGACCATCAAACTGAATGCCCTGCCCGCTTCGTTGAGACTGGCCACGGTCAACAGCATGCGTTTTATATCAGGGTGACCCAGTATTGGATCGGCTTTGTTTGCGTCTGTCCCCTGAGTTCTGCCTTGCAAGCGCTCCTTTGCGTAACCCAGTGCATTTTGGTATGCCCGCTCTGCAGCCCCAAGACCTTGACTGCCCATGGCCAGGCGCTCGTAGTTCATCATAGTAAACATACATGCCAAACCTTTGTGTGGCTGACCAATCAGGTAGCCTTCAGCGCCTTCGAAATTCATCACACAGGTAGCCGAGCCATGTATCCCCATTTTGTGTTCAACTGAACTGCAAATCAGCTGATTACGTTCGCCAAGACTACCGTCAGACATGACTTTAAATTTCGGTACCAGAAACAATGAAATACCACGGCTTCCAGCTGGAGCGTCAGGCAATTTCGCTAGCACCAGATGAATGATGTTCTCGGCCAGCTCATGTTCACCTGCCGTAATAAATATCTTCTCGCCGCTGATGCGGTAACTGCCATTCGCCTGTGGCTCGGCTTTGCTGCGCATAATGCCGAGATCAGAACCCGCATGAGATTCGGTCAAACACATGGTTCCCGACCATTCGCCGCTATAGAGTTTTGGAAGATAGATGGCTTTTGCGGCCTCATCGGCATGCTGCAGCAACGCGACACAGGCCCCGCTGGTTAAACCTGGATAGAGCGAAAACGCAATGTCTGCACTGCACATCATCTCGTCATACATCGATGCAAGAGTCTTTGGCATGCCTAAACCACCATACTCTGGATCGCCGGTCAGACCCGTCCAACCGCCTTCACAGAGTAATCTGTAATTTTCTTTGTAGTGAGAAGGGGTGGTCACCACGCCAGCAGAAACACTAACGCCTTGTTCGTCGGCACACTTTGACTTTGGCGCAATACACTCTTCGGTGATTTTGGCCGCCTCTCCCAGGATTGCTTTTGCTGTATCCTGGTCAACGACTTCTGCAAGTGTGGGCTGCTCAGCCCAGAATCGATCAACTTGAAATACATCAAATAATTGAAATGACATGTCGGCCAAAGGGGCCTGATAATCGGAACTCATAATCTCACTCCAAATGGTCGGATGAGTAAGTTCTAGCATGAAGCGAGAATACATTCAAACAGATGTTTGAATTAAACGATAGGCATGTATTGAAAATGAATATACAAAAACAAAGGGCCCCTTACGGAGCCCTCTGCAACAGCATCACTGATTAAGCAACGATTTTCGCTACCACACCAGCACCTACTGTACGGCCGCCTTCACGGATTGCGAAGCGCAGACCTTCGTCCATCGCGATTGGGTTGATCAGCTCAACCACAAACTTCAGGTTGTCACCTGGCATTACCATCTCTACGCCTTCTGGCAGCTCTACTGCACCAGTTACGTCAGTGGTACGGAAGTAGAACTGTGGACGGTAGCCTTTGAAGAATGGCGTGTGACGACCACCTTCTTCTTTTGACAACACGTATACTTCGCCTTCGAACTTAGTGTGTGGCTTGATTGAACCTGGCTTCGCCAGTACCTGACCACGTTCTACGTCTTCACGCTTCGTACCACGCAGCAGAGCACCGATGTTCTCACCTGCACGACCTTCGTCCAGCAGCTTACGGAACATTTCTACACCGGTACAAGTTGTCTTCGTTGTATCTTTGATACCGACGATTTCAACTTCTTCACCTACTTTCACGATACCTTGCTCTACACGGCCTGTGACTACTGTACCACGACCTGAGATTGAGAATACGTCTTCGATTGGCATGATGAACGGCTTGTCGATTGCACGCTCTGGCTCTGGAATGTATGTATCCAGCGCGTTACCCAGTTCCAGAATTTTCTGTTCCCACGCAGCATCGCCTTCCAGGCCTTTCAGCGCTGAACCACGGATCACTGGCAGGTCATCACCTGGGAAGTCGTATTCTGACAACAGCTCACGCACTTCCATCTCTACCAGCTCTAACAGCTCTTCGTCATCAACCATGTCACACTTGTTCATGAACACGATGATGTAAGGAACGCCTACCTGACGAGACAGCAGGATGTGCTCACGTGTCTGTGGCATTGGGCCGTCAGTCGCTGCTACTACCAGGATTGCGCCGTCCATCTGAGCTGCACCTGTGATCATGTTCTTCACATAGTCAGCGTGGCCCGGGCAGTCTACGTGCGCGTAGTGACGTGTTGGCGTGTCGTATTCAACGTGTGACGTGTTGATCGTGATACCACGTGCTTTTTCTTCTGGCGCTTTATCGATTTGATCAAACGCAAATGCCTGACCGCCGTAGTGCTTCGCCAGTACGTTGGTGATCGCTGCAGTTAAAGTAGTTTTACCGTGGTCAACGTGGCCGATTGTACCTACGTTTACGTGCGGTTTTACGCGTTCAAATTTAGCCTTAGCCATTTTAATTACCTTCTGTTAGAGGCCTGCCTGAAGACAGGCCGACAAAGTTATTATTCACCAGTTTTACGAGCTGCGATGATCGCTTCAGTAATGTTGTTTGGCGCTTCCATATACTTCAATGGTTCCATCGAATAAGAAGCACGACCTTGCGTCAGAGAACGCATTGAAGTCGCGTAACCGAACATTTCTGACAGAGGAACCTGAGCGTCAACGATCTTAATACCACCAGGGGCATCTTCCATACCGTTAATCATACCGCGGCGACGGTTTAAGTCACCAACGATATCACCCATGAAGTCTTCCGGAGTGACTACTTCTACTTTCATCATTGGTTCCAGCAGGACAGGTTTGGCCTGCAAAGCACCTTTTTTGAACCCCATAGAAGCTGCGATCTTAAACGCCATCTCGTTTGAGTCAACGTCGTGATAAGAACCATCAAATACAGTTACTTTCACGTCGATCACCGGGTAGCCAGCCAGGATACCGTTCTTCATCTGTTCCTGAATACCTTTGTCGATAGCAGGGATGTATTCTTTTGGAATAACCCCGCCAACAACGGCATTCACGAATTCATAACCAGCACCTTCTTCCTGTGGCTCAATTCTGAGCCAGCAGTGACCGAACTGACCACGACCACCAGATTGACGTACGAATTTACCTTCAACTTCTGTTGAACCACGCACGGTTTCACGGTAAGCAACCTGAGGTTTACCCACATTGGCTTCTACCTTGAACTCACGCTTCATACGATCAACGATGATCTCCAGGTGCAATTCGCCCATACCGGAGATGATGGTTTGACCGGTTTCTTCGTCAGTGTGAACTCGGAAAGATGGGTCTTCAGCCGCCAATTTGCTCAGCGCGATACCCATTTTTTCCTGGTCAGCTTTGGTCTTTGGCTCTACAGCCACAGAAATGACCGGCTCAGGGAATTCCATGCGTTCCAGAATGATCACATTCTCAGAATCGCACAGCGTGTCACCTGTAGTCGTGTCTTTCAGACCAATAGCTGCTGCGATGTCACCAGCACGAACTTCTTTGATCTCTTCACGGCTGTTCGCGTGCATCTGAACTATACGGCCGATACGCTCTTTCTTCTGTTTTACCGAGTTGTAAACAGCAGAACCTGCTTCTACTACCCCTGAATAGACACGGAAGAAGGTCAGAGTTCCCACGAATGGGTCTGTTGCGATCTTAAATGCCAATGCGGCAAAGGGTTCGTCGTCTGACGAATGACGTTCATCTTCAGAGTCGTCTTCTTTAACACCTTTGATTGCCTTCACCTCAGTCGGTGAAGGCAGGTAATAAATGACGTTGTCCAGTACAGCTTGAACACCTTTGTTCTTGAAAGCAGAACCACACATCACCAGCACAACTTCGTTACGCAGGGTCAGGTCACGCAGGGCCTGGCGCAGTTCTTCTTCAGTAAACTCGCCACCTTCCAGGTAGCGTTCCATCAGCTCTTCATTGGCTTCAGCAGCTGCTTCCACCATGTTTTGGCGCCACTCTTCACACTCAGCGACCATATCTTCTGGAATAGGGTCGTAGGTGAAAGTCATGCCCTGATCAGCTTCATTCCAGTTAATGGCTTTCATCTTGATCAGGTCAACAACACCTTTGAAGTTCTCTTCAGCACCAATTGGCAACTGAATAGGAACGATACGTGAATTCAGGCGGTCGTTCGCTTGCTTTACAACACGCAGGAAATTCGCACCGGTACGGTCCATCTTATTGACGAAAATCATCCGAGGAACTTCGTACTTGTTTGCCTGGCGCCACACAGTTTCAGTTTGAGGCTGAACACCCGAGGAGCCGCACAATACAACCACTGCACCGTCCAGAACACGCAGAGAACGTTCAACTTCAATAGTGAAGTCAACGTGCCCCGGCGTGTCGATCAGGTTAATCCGGTGCAGATCGAACTGCTGCTGCATACCAGACCAGAAAGCCGTAGTTGCCGCAGACGTGATAGTGATACCACGTTCCTGTTCTTGTTCCATCCAGTCCATGGTGGCTGCGCCATCATGAACTTCACCGATTTTGTGAGAACGGCCTGTATAAAACAGCACACGCTCGGACGTTGTGGTTTTACCCGCATCTACGTGAGCGCAAATACCAATATTCCGGTAACGCTCAATAGGAGTTGTACGTGCCACAATAAAGTCCTCTTAAGGGTGCAATTACCAGCGGAAGTGAGCAAACGCTTTGTTCGCTTCAGCCATACGGTGCACGTCTTCACGCTTCTTAACAGCAGAACCTTTGTTTTCAACAGC
The DNA here is from genome assembly GCF_037442345.1 of Rheinheimera sp. Lineage (GTDB taxonomy): Bacteria > Pseudomonadota > Gammaproteobacteria > Enterobacterales > Alteromonadaceae > Pararheinheimera. Next base: position 8,361 of record NZ_JBBIQL010000045.1, read on the forward strand.
GTCCAGCATCTCACCAGCTAAGCGCTGGGCCATTGATTTTTCACCACGTTTACGGGCAGCTTCAACCAACCAACGCATAGCTAACGCGTTACGACGAACCTGACGAACTTCACATGGAACCTGGTAAGTAGAACCACCCACACGGCGTGATTTAACTTCAACAGTTGGACGAATGTTGTCTAATGCAACTTCGAACAGATCCAGTTCAGCTTTTTTAGATTTCGTTGCAGCGATGTCTAATGCGCCGTATACAATTGATTCTGCGATTGATTTTTTACCGTCGATCATTACGACGTTTACGAATTTGGCCAGCAGTTCACTTCCGAATTTTGGATCTGGAAGGATTTTACGTTGACCTATGACGCGTCTTCTTGGCATTCGAAACTCCGATTGCTTCAGGTGATTCCAAAACTTTTTATTACAACAATAAAAAGATTAATTAGTTTGGCCTTACTAACGGAGTACCGTTATTTCTTAGGCCGTTTAGCGCCGTACTTAGAACGGCCTTGCTTACGATCTTTAACGCCTGCACAGTCTAAAGTGCCGCGAATGGTGTGGTAACGCACACCTGGAAGGTCTTTTACCCGGCCGCCACGGATCAGAACAACGCTGTGTTCCTGCAGGTTGTGGCCTTCACCACCGATGTAAGAAGTTACTTCAAAACCGTTAGTTAAACGGACACGGCATACTTTACGTAATGCTGAGTTTGGCTTCTTAGGTGTAGTGGTGTATACGCGGGTACAAACACCACGCTTCTGTGGGCAAGCTTCAAGCGCCGGAACGGTGCTCTTAGAGACCACCTGGCTGCGCGGCTTACGCACTAGCTGGTTGATTGTTGCCATTAAATACTCCT
>NZ_JBBIQL010000046.1:0-8080 GCF_037442345.1 Rheinheimera sp.
GTGTACGCCGGAGAACTCTAATCAGGAATGCACCGATTTTAAGGGATGTTTACAGCGTTGTCTGGGTTTTCGCGTTCCCGTGGTTCGGGCTTTCGGCTAACACGTCGCGGCACTCGCGGCCTGCGGCCGCAGCGACGCTCACCAAGGTTCGCGCGCGTGCGCTCAACGTTATGCCATACATGGAGAAAGTCTTAGTGCTCGACGATAATTTGTTCACATCATATTTTCACAGTGACAACATTCCAGTATGGCCATGCCCTAAATGTGGAGTTCAATCGCTATCGTGTGAAAAAGATCAATTCAAAAAACAATATAAAGAACCAATAGACACCAATCATCCGAATTTTGACCCTGATTGGATTGAATACGTTTTTACGATGCATCTGAAGTGCTCAAATTCCTCATGTGGCTGCCGAGTAGTTTGTGTTGGAACTGGTGATGTATCTCAAGAATATCTAAATGATGGCTCTGGAGATTGGGATTGGTTTGATAACTTTCAGATAAAATATTTTGAACCATCGCTCAGAATATTTATTCCGCCAAAAGATACACCGGAATGTGTTGAAAGGGCCCTCGATGCCTCGTTCTCAACGTTCTTTTCTTTACCAAGCCTGAGCCTAAGCGCTTTGCGCTCTGCACTGGAAGTCCTCCTTGGTGAAATGGAGGTGGCGTCAGTCGATGGAAATGGAAAGTTTTTATCCCTTGCAAATCGCATTAATTTGCTTCCGGAAGAAAGTAGAAAAATCATAGATCCGGCTAATGCAATACGATGGCTAGGAAACGACGGTACACATGGGGGGGCGTTCGGGTTCGGAGAAGTGATGTGCTTGATGGTTATAGGATTTTTGAACACATACTTATAGAGTTATATCCAGAGAAGAGAGCGTCAATTGATGCTTTGGTAGCCCGTATAAACGAGGCTAAAGGTTTGGGGCGCTAGGCATAACAAAGCCAGGCATAGCGACGTCTTTTTCGTTGCGGCTTCGCCTTCACTACAAAGCCGCGTGTGCTGGCGGCGTTATGCAATGGGATGGCAGTAAACCACAGGCTTCGCAGCTCTGCACGGATAAAACTAGGCTCTGCCTTTTCCACTGGCGCTATGTCAGCTATAGCATGGTTTAGCCCACTACAACTCAGCGCGGCTAAAGCTGCGGCAACCCGCCTAGTTATGCAATCAGGCGGGTTGCCGCACCAACGGGGTTAAGAGGCGGTTGCTTCTGCTTCTCGGGCTTTCAGGTTGGCGGCCAGGTAAAGCAGGCCTAAGCAAATGCTGCCAAGCACTAAAAAGCCACTGGTCACCGGGACTAAGCTGCCGTTGTATTGCTGGCCTATATAAGTGCCGAGAGTCAGCGACAGTAAAGACGATGTTGCGCCTATCACGGCGGACGCTATACCCGCCACATGGCCCATAGGCTCCATCGCCATCGCATTCACGTTGCCAAACACCAGGCCAAAGCAGAAAAATAAGCCAGAGGCGTACAGCAAAAACATCCACAGCTCAATCTGCACTGCACCGTGCAGCGCTAAAAAGGCCGCTGACAACACCAGAATGGCCAGCACGGCGCGGCGGCACAGCAGCTCCATACCAAAACGTTGCACAAATTTGGCGTTTACCAACGAAGCGCCACCAAATACCAGCGCCAATAAGCCAAAGTACAAAGTAAAGGCTTCTCCGGTGCCAAACTGCTGCTGGAAAATTTGTTGGGACGAATTCAGGTAGCCAATAAAGCTGCCAAAAAACAACCCCATACAGAGGGTGTAGCAGACGGTTGGGCCATTGCTTACCACTTCAGCAAAACCTGCTTTAAAACCAGCCACTGTCATAGGAATACGGTTGGCTTTGGGCAGGGTTTCGTCCAGCCGCCAGTGGATCCAGCCGCCAATCAGCAGGGCATAGCCCAAATACATCAGGAAAATGGCGCGCCAGTCGGCAATGTACAAAATGCCCTGGCCTAAACTGGGCGCAATGGCTGGCACCAGAATAAAAATCAGCATCACCAGCGACATCACCCGCGCCATTTCATTACCGGCGTATTTGTCGCGCACTATCGAAATGGCTGACACATAAGGGCCAGACACGCCCAGGCCCTGAATAATGCGGCCCAGCAACAAGCCTTCAATACTTTGCGCGAAATAACAGAGCACAGTGCCGGCCAGAAACAGCGCTATACCGCCGTACAGCACTGGCTTGCGGCCTGTCGCGTCCGACAGCGGGCCACAAATCAGCTGGCCGGCCGCCATGCCTAAAAACAGGCTGCTGATAAGTAGCTGCGCCTGGTTTGGGTGGCTCATCGGCACTTCGGCGCGAATAAAATCCAGCGCAGGCAACAAGGCATCAATGGAAATAGCGACCACCGACATCAGCAAAGCCACCAGCACGGTAAATTCAAGGCTGGAAATTTTCGACGCAGGGGCATGGGTGGAGTAATCGGACATCTGATACGGATCCTAAACCAACGAAGGCGGCAGTATAACGGTTTTTTATGACAGATCCGTCAGTTGTTGTTGCAGGTGATCCAGCAGCAGCCGCACTTTTAACGGCAGGTGACGGGTCAGCGGGTACAGCGCCCAAATACCGTCGTCGGTCGGCTGGTAGTCGGGCAATAAGGACAACAGCTGGCCTGAATCCAGGTAAGGTTTCAGGTAATAATCCGGCAGTTGGGTGATCCCCAAGCCTTTTAAGCAGGCGTCGGTTAAGGCCACCCCACTGTTGCACTTTAAATAGGGCGTGGGTCGTATCTGCAGTTTCTGGCGGTGCTGCTCAAAACGCCAGATGTCCAACGAACCGACCAGGCATTGGTGCTGCTGCAGCTCGTTCAGGTTTTTTGGGGTGCCGTGCTGCTGCAGGTAAGCCGGGCTTGCCGCCAGAAATAAACGCCGGCTGCCCAGCTTTCTCGCCTGCAGGCTGGAGTCGGTCAGTTGGCCCAGCCGGATAGCGGCGTCAAAACCGCCTTTGACTAAATCCAGTTGGTCATTGGTCAGCACCAAGTCCAGCTGCAGTTTGGGGTAGCGTAATAAAAACTCGTGTAACAAAGGCGCAATAACGGTTTCGCCGTAATAAACCGGCGCCGTCAGCCGCACCGGGCCGCTGGGCTCGTGCTGCAGGCTTTGCAGTAACTGGTTGGCCTGCTGCAGGCCAAATACCAGCGGGCGGCATTGCTGGTAATACAGCTGGCCATTGTCGGTCAGCCGCACCTGGCGGGTGGTGCGTTGCACCAGTTTGATCGTCAGCCGTTGCTCCAGTTGGTCTATGGTACGGCTGACTTGCGCCACTGAAATACCTAAACTGCGGGCCGCGGCAGAAAAACTGCCTTGTTCGGCCACAGCGACAAATTCGCTGACGCCCTGCCACTCTTTCATTTATGCAAAACTCATTTGTATTTTTGCCGGATTATCATTGAATTGGAAAAAATTACAATAGAGCTATAGTTGAAGTCGCTTTTACAGAAGGAACAGACCATGCAACCCATTAAAACCCGCGCAGCTGTGGCCTGGGGCCCAGGTCAGCCATTAAAAATTGAAGAAGTGGATTTAATGCCTCCGCAAAAAGGCGAAGTGCTGGTGCGTATTATTGCCACAGGTGTTTGCCATACCGACGCGTACACTTTGTCTGGTCAGGATTCTGAAGGCAAATTCCCCTGCATTTTAGGCCATGAAGGTGGGGGTATTGTCGAAGCTGTGGGCGAAGGGGTTACCAGCGTCGCAGTGGGTGACCACGTCATTCCGCTCTACACCCCGGAATGTGGCAAATGCAAGTTCTGTTTATCGGGCAAAACCAACCTGTGTCAGGCCATTCGTGCCACCCAGGGCCAGGGCCTGATGCCAGACGGCACCACCCGGTTTTCCAAAGACGGCCAGCCGATTTACCACTACATGGGCACCTCCACCTTCTCTGAGTACACTGTACTGCCAGAGATTTCTTTGGCCAAAATCAACAAAGCGGCGCCGCTGGAAAAAGTGTGTTTATTGGGCTGTGGTGTCACCACTGGCATGGGCGCCGTGATGAACACCGCCAAAGTGAAAGCAGGCGACACGGTGGCTGTGTTTGGTTTAGGCGGTATTGGTTTGTCGGCCATTATTGGTGCCGTGATGGCCAAAGCCAGCCGGATTATTGCCATTGATATCAACGAGTCGAAGTTTGATATTGCCCGTCAGCTGGGTGCGACCGACGTGATCAACCCGAAAAACTACGACAAGCCCATTCAGGACGTGATTGTCGAAATGACCGACGGTGGCGTGGATTTCTCCTTTGAATGTATTGGTAACGTCAATGTGATGCGTTCGGCCTTAGAGTGTTGCCATAAAGGCTGGGGGGAGTCGGTGATTATTGGGGTGGCGCCAGCTGGTGCAGAAATCTCCACCCGTCCGTTTCAGCTGGTGACGGGCCGCGTATGGCGTGGCACGGCTTTTGGTGGCGTCAAAGGCCGCTCTGAACTGCCGGATTATGTCGAGCGTTATTTAAAGGGGGAGTTTGAACTGGACACCTTTATTACGCACACTATGCCGTTGGAGCAAATTAACGACGCCTTTGATTTAATGCATGAAGGCAAATCCATCCGTACTGTCATTCATTTCTGACAGTCGGAGCTCTGGGCTCCAGCCTGACTGGAGCCTTTAGAACAGGTAATACAGCTGGCATCAGGCCGGCTGTCTGCATTTCAGGGAGAATTTTATGCCGTTAATTCAAGTGGCTGAACATAAGTTATTTGGTGGCCTGCAACGCCGCTATGAACACCATTCCAACAGTCTGAACTCTGTGATGCAGTTTTCAGTGTATTTGCCGCCACAGGCAGCGAAGGGCAAAGTGCCGGTGCTGTATTGGTTGTCGGGGTTAACCTGTACCGACGAAAATTTCTCCGTCAAAGCCGGGGCCCAGCGTGTCGCGGCCGAGCTTGGGCTGATGCTGGTGATGCCGGACACCAGCCCACGTGGCGAACTGGTGGCCGACGACCCGGCTTACGATTTAGGGCAAGGCGCAGGTTTTTATCTCAATGCGACAGAAACCCCCTGGGCGGCGCATTACCGGATGTACGACTACATCAGCCAGGAATTACCGGCGCTGGTGAATGCGCATCTGTCGGCCAATGGCCGCCAGGCAATTTCCGGCCATTCGATGGGGGGCCACGGCGCTTTGGTAATCGCTTTGCGTGAAGGTGGCTTCAGTTCAGTGTCGGCTTTTTCGCCGATTTGCCAGCCCAGTGAATGTGCCTGGGGCCAAAAAGCTTTTGCCGCCTACCTGGGGAATGATAAAGCGCAGTGGCTGCAGTACGACGCCGCCTATCTGCTGGCCAAAACCCAGACCACCTTGCCCATTCTGGTGGACCAGGGCGATGCGGATCAGTTTTACCCGGCGCAGCTGCGCACAGAGGCGTTACTGGACGCCAACCAGCGCAGCCAGAGCGGTGCGCAAATTCGCCTGCAACCGGGCTATGACCATAGCTACTACTTTATCGCCAGCTTTATTGAAGAGCATTTGCGCTTTCATGCCCGCCACCTGGCCGGCTAAAAAGCTCTTGTGTTTGGCCCGGCGGCGCGGCTAAAATGCGCGCGCTCTTGGGGGAGTAATCTGCCTGATGGTTCAGACCAACCACCAGGCGGCACTGTCAACAGACTTATGCCTTATGCATATGGCAGTGACGTCGGGGCGCGGATGCAGCCGCGCCCGATTGATGAGACCTGAGACAACCTTCTGATCCCTGGCGGGCGTCGGACTGTTGTCTTATGTTGAATGTCCCGCCGGTGCAGGTTCACACCCATGATGGATGCTTTTTTCTCGTCGTTTTCCGCGGTCGCTCTGGCCGAAATCGGTGACAAAACCCAACTTTTATCCTTATTTCTCGCGGCACGCTTTCGTTCCCGCACGGCCATTATCGCCGGTATTCTGCTGGCAACTTTGCTCAACCATGCCGCGTCCGCCTGGTTTGGTGCCTGGGTGGCCCAGTTTATTCCAACAGGCTGGCATGGCTGGTTGCTGGGAGCCTCCTTTATTGCGGTGGCGCTCTGGTTATTGGTGCCGGACAAAGACGACAGTGATGAAAATACCGTGCTGAAATACGGTGCTTTTGTTGCCAGTACTGTGCTGTTTTTCCTGGCCGAAATTGGTGATAAAACTCAGATTGCGACTGTCCTGTTGGCTGCCACTTATGATGCCACCAGTTGGGTCATTATTGGCACTACGCTTGGGATGCTGGCCGCCAACGTGCCTGTGGTGTACGCCGGGCGCTGGTTACTGGAAAAAATCTCGCTCGACTGGGCGCGCCGCGCCGCCTGTGCTGTATTTATGCTACTGGGTGTAATGACTATCGCATTTTACAACTAGCGCCGCTTTTACCACTGGCAGCGTGCGGCGCTCTTGCTTATGCTGAACCCAGAACGAAGCAGGAGTTCAGTATGAAACTATGGTTGTTAGTATGTCTTCCCAGCCTGGCGATGGCCGATTGCGGGCTGCAGCAATTAAGCTCACTCACCGGCAACTGGCTGGCGCAACAAGGGCAAAACCAAATTACTGAACGCTGGCTGCGTTTATCGCACCAGAGTATGGAAGGCTGGGGCCAGACCAAAAATGCCGAAGGCAAGCTGAAAGATTCTGAAGAACTGCGTTTACTGCAAATGCAGGGGGAGGTGTTTTATCTGGCCAAGGTAAAACACAACCCTTTGCCTGTGGCCTTTAAATTAACCAGCTGCGAGCAAAACCTTTTTGTATTTGAAAACCAGAGCCATGATTTTCCAAAGAAAATTGAATACCAGCTGCAAGGGCCAAAACAATTAAGGGTGAAGGTCAGCGACGGAATGGAGAAAGGCTTTAGCCTGAACTTTGCACGGCAGTAACAAAAAGCCCCGGAGGCATTAGGCAAGGCCAGCTGATGTGGGTATAATGCGCGGCCATTTTCTGAGCACACAGCAGATACGAGAACTTTATGTTACAGACCACTGAAAAACTTCGTCCTTCAGCCCCGGTTGCCCGGATGCAAGCCGAACGTGGGTTGTTCTCGTACCCCAAGTACTGGGCCGAGTGTTACGGCACAGCACCTTTTTTGCCGATGAGCCGCGCCGAGATGGACAAACTGGGCTGGGACAGCTGTGATGTGATTCTGGTGGTGGGCGATGCGTATGTTGATCACCCCAGCTTTGGTATGGCGGTGGTCGGCCGCATGCTGGAAAGTCAGGGCTTCCGGGTGGGGATCATTGCGCAGCCGGACTGGAACAGCAAAGACGACTTTATGCGTCTGGGCAAACCCAACCTGTTTTTTGGCGTATCGGCCGGCAATATGGACTCCATGATTAACCGCTACACAGCGGATAAAAAGCTGCGCCACGACGATGCCTACACACCGGGTAATGAAGGTGGCAAAAGACCGGACCGCGCTGTGATTGTCTATTCGCAGCGCTGTAAAGAAGCTTACAAAGAAGTGCCGGTGATTATCGGGGGCATTGAAGCCAGTCTGCGCCGTATTGCCCATTACGATTACTGGCAGGAAAAAGTCCGCCGCTCCATTTTATTTGACGCCAAAGCCGAGTTATTAATTTATGGCAATGCGGAGCGCCCTTTGGTTGAAGTGGCGCACCGGCTGGCCGCTGGCGAGCCGGTGGCCGAACTGCAAGGCATTCGCGGCACTGCGGTGATCCGCAAAGAGGCCATGCCGGAATGGCGCGGCGTGGACTCCACCGCCATCGACAAAGTCGGTAAAATTGACCCTATTCCAAACCCTTATGGCGCCGATGATGTCGGCTGTGGCAGCTTTTCTGAGTTTGCCAAACAAGGCATTGATTTAACCCAGCCGCAGCCAGTGGAAGCCAAGCCGGTGATGGTGCAGGCACCCCGGCAAAAGCCCTGGGAGAAAACCTATGTCAAACTGCCGGCTTTTGAGCAGGTCAGTGTGAATAAAGCGCTGTATGCCCATGCGTCACGTATTTTGCACCAGGAAACCAACCCGGGTTGTGCCCGCGCTATTATGCAGCGCCACGGTGACCGCCATTTGTGGATCAACCCACCGGCGTTTCCGCTGACTACGGAAGAGATGGACGGCGTCTTTGGTTTGCCTTATCAGCGGGTGCCGCACCCGGTGTATGGCAAGCCCAA
>NZ_JBBIQL010000047.1:0-7794 GCF_037442345.1 Rheinheimera sp.
AGACTCATCATCACGAGTGCCCACACAGATGATTGATTGCTTATTGTTAAAGAGCTTGTCGCTGTTGCGACGAAAGTCATTTATAATCAGTGACTTTCAGAACCAACTCGCTTCATCGTTACCGTGTCGCGTCGTTGTGGAGCGCATTATAGAGATCTGAAAAAGAGCCGCAAGATCTTTTTTAAAGAAAACCGCTCGAACGCTTAGTTTTTCATCAAAATCAGCTTTTTTGCTCATTTAGCGAGCTAAAATCAGATCTTTTGCGGATCCGTTCAGGATCATTGCGCTCTGTTTGCCATGCTTCTTTAGCTTTGAATGGCTGGATTCAGCGTTTACCTAATTGCCAACTTCTCCCCTGACGACTTAATCCACTATCCAAAACCGGTATAACTGCGCGACTCCACTTATAAATGGATGACTGCACTCGGTTGCCAGGTTAAAAGGTTAAAAGGTTAAAAGGTTAAAAGATGCATTGGCAGTCCTTCAGCCGCAGAGCAATAAACAGGGCCCGCATTTTAAGAGCAGTTGAGTCCAGGAGCAGCTTCACACATCAAACTATCAGAGATGATTTGACTGAATATAGGTAACCAGCAGGAAACTGATGAACAATAGCAGGCGGTCAGCATTCGATCTTGTAAAGAGAGCAGAAAGTTTCATGCATCCAGCGACCAGGTTGTCAAAAAGGTAAAAGTAGAGGCTCGAGTTCCGTCTGTACACTCATTCATCCTAACCTTGATTGTGATGGGCGCACACAACCAAAATTGCGTAACTCCAGAAAGCAAAAAAGCCGGCTGAAGCCGGCTTTTTCTATTCAGTCTGATTACTCAGCTGAAGTTTCCTCAACTGGCAGTGCAGTCTCTGGACGGTCAACTAACTCAATGTAAGCCATTGGAGCGTTGTCACCGGTACGGAAGCCACACTTCAGAATACGAGTGTAACCACCTGGACGGGTGTTGTAACGCGGGCCTAACACGTTGAACAGCAGACCTACAACCTCTTTATCACGAGTACGGGCGAAAGCCAGGCGGCGATTAGCCACGCTGTCATTCTTAGCCAGTGTGATCAGAGGCTCAATAACACGGCGTAACTCTTTGGCTTTTGGCAGAGTCGTTTTAATGACTTCGTGCTTCACCAGTGAGCTTGCCATATTACGGAACATTGCAGTACGGTGACTGCTGTTCCGATTTAATTGACGACCACTCTTACGATGGCGCATGATCTATTCCTTCTTACTAAACCAGGAACTGGAATCCGGTTAGTCTTTGTTTACCAGAGAGGCTGGCGGCCAGTTTTCCAGGCGCATGCCTAAGGACAAACCGCGTGATGCCAACACGTCTTTGATCTCGGTAAGAGACTTTTTACCCAGGTTAGGCGTTTTCAGCAGCTCAACCTCGGTACGTTGCACCAGATCACCGATGTACTGAATCTGCTCTGCTTTTAAGCAGTTAGCAGAACGAACTGTTAACTCTAAATCATCGACTGGACGCAACAGAATCGGATCAAACTCCGGCTTCTCTTCACGTTTCTCTGGCTCGCTCTTATCACGCAGTTCTACGAAGAACTCCAGCTGTTCAGCCAGAATCGTAGCTGCACGACGAATAGCTTCCTCAGGCTCCACAGTGCCGTTGGTTTCCATGTCGATAACCAGCTTGTCCAAGTCGGTGCGTTGTTCTACACGGGCAGCTTCAACAGAGTAGGCAATACGCTCTACCGGGCTGAAAGATGCATCCAGTAATAAACGACCAATTGGACGTTCGTCATCCTCTGAGGATACGCGGGCGGATGCAGGAACATAACCACGGCCGCGCTGCACCTTCAGACGCATACTGAATTCAGTTTCGCCAGTCAGGTTACAGATCACATGCTCTGGATTTACGATTACTACACCGTCACCACGCTGGATATCTCCAGCAGTTACAGGGCCAGCACCTTTTTTAGATAAAGTCAGAGTGACTTCGTCTTTGTCTTCCAGACGAACGGCTAAGCCTTTCAGGTTGAGCAGGATATCGATGATATCTTCCTGCACGCCTTCTTTGGCGCTGTACTCATGCAGCACGCCGTCGATCTCTACTTCAGTCACTGCACAACCTGGCATTGAAGACAGCAGAATACGACGCAACGCGTTGCCCAAGGTATGTCCGAAACCGCGCTCAAGTGGTTCCAAAGTAACTTTGGCACGAGTTGGGTTGATTTTTTCGATACCAACTAATCTCGGCTTAAGGAATTCGGTGACAGAACCCTGCATTTTATCCTCTCTTAAGAAAACGCCTTACTACTTAGAGTAAAGCTCGACGATTAACTGTTCGTTGATGTCTGCAGACAAGTCTGAACGCTCTGGAGCACGTTTGTAAACGCCTTCCATTTTCTTATTGTCTACTTCAATCCAAGTTGGTTTTTCGCGTTGCTCAGACAGCTCTAAAGCAGCACCGATACGGGCTTGCTTCTTCGCTTTTTCACGAACAGCGATCACTTGATTAGGTGACACAGCGTAAGACGGGACATTCACAACGCGACCATCGATCATGATAGCTTTGTGGCTTACCAGCTGACGTGCTTCAGCGCGAGTGCTGGCCAGACCCATACGATACACCACGTTGTCTAAACGAGCTTCTAATAACTGAAGCAGGTTCTCACCGGTGTTACCTTTCAAACGAGCAGCTTCTTTGTAATAGTTACGGAACTGCTTCTCTAATACGCCGTAAATACGACGTACTTTTTGTTTCTCGCGTAATTGTAAACCGTAGTCTGATAAACGACCGCGACGAGCGCCGTGCTGACCAGGAGCAGTAGTTAAATTACACTTTGAATCAATTGCTCTTACGCCGCTTTTCAGGAACAGGTCTGTTCCTTCGCGACGACTTAACTTGAGCTTAGGACCCAAATATCTTGCCATCTTCTTTCTCCAGTAATCTTAGAAGCGCTTGTTACACGCGACGTTTTTTCGGTGGACGGCAACCGTTATGAGGGATTGGCGTCACGTCGGTGATATTCGTAATGCGGTAACCTGCTGCGTTCAGCGCACGAATGGCTGATTCACGGCCTGGACCAGGACCATTTACGAAAACTTCCAGATTTTTCAGACCATATTCCAGTGCAGCAGTACCAGCGCGTTCTGCAGCTACCTGAGCAGCAAACGGCGTTGATTTGCGCGAACCACGGAAACCTGAACCACCAGCAGTTGCCCAGCACAGCGCATTGCCTTGACGGTCAGTGATAGTCACGATCGTGTTGTTGAAAGAGGCATGGATATGAGCCATACCGTCAGAAACTTGCTTCTTAACTCTTTTACGAGTACGAACTGGTGCTTTAGCCATGTCTTACTCCGTCTTATTTCTTAATAGCTTTGCGTGGGCCTTTACGGGTACGCGCATTAGTTTTAGTGCGCTGACCACGAACAGGCAGACTACGACGGTGACGTAAGCCACGGTAACAACCCAGGTCCATTAAACGCTTGATGTTTAATGTGATCTCACGGCGCAGGTCACCTTCGACGGTGTACTTTGCCACTTCGTCACGCAGAGTATCTAACTCGGCGTCAGACAAAGAAGAGATTTTGCGAGTTTCTTCGATACCCACTGCAGCCAGAATGGCTTTTGAGCGGGTTTTACCGATACCGAACACGTAAGTCAGAGAAATGACAGCGTGTTTGTTATCGGGGATGTTAATGCCAGCGATACGGGCCACTAACGTTCTCCTATAAAAGGTTAAAAGGTGCCGATTTGAAAAGCCCGTAAGGATACTCAAACGACGGTTTAATTGCAACAATAAGCCGGGGCTAAACTATAAAGTTCAGCCCTGGCTATATGGTTTTCTGCTGTTAGCCTTGACGTTGCTTGTGCTTAGGCTCTACGCAGATCACACGCACAACGTTGTTGCGCTTGATCACTTTGCAGTTACGGCAGATCTTCTTAACGGAAGCTCGTACTTTCATGACTTAACTCCGCAATTTATCTTAACGGCCGTAGCCTTTAAGATTTGCCTTTTTAAGGACAGATTCATACTGATGAGACATCAGATGAGTCTGTACCTGTGCCATAAAGTCCATAATAACGACGACGATGATCAGTAACGAAGTACCACCAAAGTAGAACTGAACGTTCCACGCCACCATCATGAACTCAGGAACCAAACAGATAAAAGTAATGTAAGCCGCACCTGCCAATGTCAGGCGGGTCATCACTTTATCAATGTATTTCGATGTTTGTTCACCAGGACGAATACCAGGGATAAAAGCACCGGATTTCTTCAGGTTATCTGCTGTATCGCGCGGGTTAAATACCAACGCGGTATAGAAGAAACAGAAGAAAATGATCGCTGCTGCATATAACAAAATATACAACGGCTGACCAGGAGACAGAGTTAAGGCTAATTCCTGCAGGAAGTTAGCAACCATGCCCTCGCCAGAGCCAAACCAGCTGGCAATTGTACCAGGAAACAGGATAATGCTTGAAGCAAAAATTGGTGGAATTACACCCGCCATGTTGACCTTCAAAGGCAAGTGACTGCTTTGGGCAGCAAATACCTGACGGCCTTGTTGGCGTTTAGCATAATTAACCACAATACGGCGCTGGCCACGTTCAAAGAACACTACAAACCAGGTAACCGCGACAACAATGGCTCCAATCGCTAATAAAAGCAAAAAGTGCAAATCGCCTTGACGTGCCTGCTCAATCGTCTGGCCAATGGCAGACGGGAAGCCAGCAACAATACCGGTGAAGATTAGCAACGAAATACCATTACCAATACCACGCTCGGTGATCTGTTCACCTAACCACATTAAAAACATGGTACCGGTGACCAGACTGATGACCGCTGTAATGGTAAAACCTAAGCCTGGGTTAACAACTAACCCTGGCATCAGATTAGGCAGACCAGTTGAAATACCGATCGCCTGGACTATTGCTAAGCCTAAGGTACCGTAACGTGTATACTGATTGATCTTGCGTTTACCTGCTTCGCCCTCTTTCTTCAGTTCTGCCAACGTCGGATGAACCACAGTTAACAGCTGAACAATAATGGACGCAGAGATATAAGGCATAATACCCAGCGCAAATACAGATGCACGCTCAAGGGCGCCACCGCTGAACATGTTAAACATTTCAACGATGGTGCCTTTTTGTTGCTCGAATAATTGAGCTAGCACGGCGGCGTCAATTCCAGGAATTGGCACAAATGAACCCAGTCGAAACACGACTATGGCCAAAAGTACGAACAGCAGACGGGCTTTCAGCTCGCTGAAGCCGCCTTTTGCACTTTTTGAGTCCGAACCTGGTTTTGCCATCGCGTACTATCCTTATTATTCTTCGACTTTACCGCCGGCAGCTTCGATTGCAGCACGCGCACCTTTAGTTACGCGTAAGCCTTTCACTGTGATTGGGCGAGCAATTTCGCCTGACAGTACAACTTTTGCGAACTTGACGTTGCGAGTGATGATATTCGCTTCCATCAGACTGGCTAAATCAGCTACATCACCAGACACCAGTGCCAGCTCGTGCAAACGCACTTCAGCAGATACCAGGCCTTTCAGTGAGGTAAAACCAAACTTAGGCAGACGTTGTTTCAAAGGCATCTGACCGCCTTCGAAACCTGGACGTACTTTACCACCAGAACGAGATTTCAGACCTTTGTGACCACGGCCACCAGTCTTGCCTAAGCCAGAACCGATACCACGACCTAAACGGCGTTTCTCTTTTTTCGCACCTGGTGCAGGAGATAACGTATTTAATAACATTTATTACTCCTCCACTTTAACCATGTAGTACACAGCGTTGATCATACCGCGCACTGAAGGAGTATCTTCCAGTGTGACAGTGTGACCAATGCGGCGTAAACCTAAGCCAACTAAAGTCGCTTTATGCTTCGGCAAACGACCGATGCTTGAGCGAGTTTGAGTCACTTTGATAGTTTTATTTGCCATGACGAATTACCCCAGGATGTCGTCAACGCGTAAACCACGCTTCGCAGCAACCTGTGCAGGCGATTTGATCGCTGACAGGGCGTTGATGGTAGCGCGAACTACGTTGATTGGGTTGGTTGAGCCGTAGCACTTAGACAGAACGTTCTGTACACCTGCTACTTCTAACACGGCACGCATTGCACCACCGGCGATGATACCGGTACCTTCAGATGCTGGCTGCATGTAAACATTTGAACCAGCGTGAATACCCTTAGTTGGGTGATGCAGTGTGTTACCATTTAACTCAACTTGAGTCATGTTACGACGAGCTTTTTCCATTGCCTTTTGAATGGCAGCTGGTACTTCGCGCGCTTTACCGTAACCGAAACCTACGCGACCGTTACCGTCACCAACAACTGTCAGAGCAGTGAAGGAGAAAATCCGACCACCCTTAACAACTTTGGAAACGCGGTTTACCGCTACCAGTTTCTCTTGTAAATCAGATTGTTGTTTAGCTTCTACGTTAGCCATGATCTACTCCTAGAATTGAAGACCGGCTTCACGCGCCGCGTCGGCCAAAGCCTGCACACGACCGTGATACTGGAAACCGCTACGGTCAAACGCGCAAGTATTTACGCCTTTTTCCAGAGCACGTTCAGCAATAGCCTTACCAACAGCTTTAGCAGCGTCGATATTGCCGGTGTACTTCAATGATTCACGGATTGATGCTTCAACAGTGGAAGCAGCAACAATCACTTCAGCATTTGGTGCGATAAGCTGGGCGTAAATGTGACGTGGTGTACGATGTACAACCAGGCGGTTCGCACCTTGTTCGATAATGTTTCTGCGGACGCGTTTTGCACGACGCAGACGAGCAAGTTTCTTATCCATCGTCCTACCCTACTTTTTCTTCGCTTCTTTACGACGTACGTTTTCGTTGCTGTAACGCACACCTTTACCTTTGTAAGGCTCAGGTTTACGGTACGCACGAATGTTCGCCGCGACTTGACCAACCAGTTGCTTGTCAGCACCTTTCACCAGAACTTCAGTCTGGGTAGGGGTTTCAATGGTGATACCGGCTGGAACTTCATACGCCACTGGGTGGGAGAAGCCTAAGCTCAGATTCAACACTTTACCTTCTGCCTTAGCACGGTAACCAACACCAACTAACTCCAGTTTGCGGGTATAGCCTTCAGCGACACCAGTAACCAGGTTGTTGATCAGCGCACGAGCAGTACCTGCTTGTGCGTTAGCGTTTTCGAAACCGTCACGAGGAACAGTACGCAGTACGTTACCTTCAACAACGATTTCTACTGCAGGGTTAACGTTTAACGCTAACTCGCCGTTTTTACCCTTTACTGTCAGGTTCTGACCATTCAGTGTAATAGTTACACCTGCAGGAACCGTGACGGGGGCCTTAGCTACACGAGACATAGTTACCCTCCGTTACGCTACGTAGCCGATGATTTCGCCACCGATACCAACCTTACGGGCAGCACGGTCAGTCATCAGACCCTGAGATGTAGAAACAATAGCTACACCTAAACCACCCATTACTTTTGGTAATTCGCCGCGTTTCTTGTAGATACGCAGACCTGGACGGCTGACACGGTCAATGGTTTCGATGACTGATTTGCCCTGGAAGTACTTTAACGTAATTTCCAGTTCAGCTTTTACATCACCTGTTACAACGAAACTGTCGATGTAACCTTCGTCTTTTAATACTTTCGCAATAGCCATCTTCAGTTTTGAAGAAGGCATCTTAACCGCAACTTTCTTGGCAGCCTGGCCATTGCGGATGCGAGTAAACATATCCGCTACTGGATCTTGCAAACTCATAGCTGTTACTCCCGTGATTCTTACCAGCTAGCCTTACGAAGGCCAGGAATTTCACCGCG
>NZ_JBBIQL010000048.1:0-7638 GCF_037442345.1 Rheinheimera sp.
TGACCGTATATCGTTATGATAAACAGCCACTTACACAGAAAATTTTATAGTCTCAATGTCCCATGTGTTCACGTTTCATCTGATTCTATTATTAGTCAACGCGATATTTTACGTATTCTTTCTGCAGCTATTATTGAAACTATCCGGCATATCCATTCATTGAATTCCCTCAAGTTCTATAAAGAAATTGGTTGGATACCCAATGACTCTGAATTATCTGCACGACCACCTGAACTCCGGCAAGCTTTAAGGTTGAAAGGGGGTGGCCATAAAAGGATATGCTATCCAGAGCCACCATTATATACAGATGAAGCTGATTGGCATCAGCTTATCGGTATTGAGGCATTTACCCCTCTTTGGAATGCATCAGAAAAAGACTGTCTTGTTCAACAACGAATAGGTATATCAATTTCAGAGATTCAAGCTGATGGTTTTTCCGTTAATCATATGCACTCAGACCATTTAATTCGATTGGCGCAAGACTTGGCGAGGCATCTTTTGGCTCGTTCAGCCACATTAATTTATGGTGGCGACCTACGACCTGATGGTTTCACAGAGTTTATTCTTGACGAAGCTGCTATTTTGAAAGAAAGGTTACATGGAAGCCAGCCTAAAGTTGAAAACCATTTGGCTTGGCCGCTATATGTTTCAGCACCTGAAATAGTTTCTTGGAGGGCGAAATATAGCGAAGTAATGAAAACAGTCCAGCATAAGATTCCAGATGATATTGTTGCAGATGTTACAGAGAGTATTTTTTTGCCACCGAACTCGACTCAGAATTGCTATATCTGGTCAAGGTGCTTAACTGAAATGCGCCAGCAGTCAATTGAGTCTTCAACAATCAGAATTTGTGCTGGTGGGAAATTGTGGGGCTATAAAGGAAAAATGCCAGGAGTATTAGAAGAAATTGTTCTAGCTATTGATTTACAAAAGCCTGTGTTCCTTCTGGGGGCCTTTGGTGGTGTAGTTGGATCCGTTTGTAATTTATTACTTGATGAAGGTGATCAGGAGCCCCTGACAGATGAATGGCAATTTTCTCATAATACAGGTTATTCTGACATGCAGCGTTTTGCGAAAGCTAATGGACAAGATTGTAAATACAGCTTGGTCGTGGAGCGACTAAAACAGTTGAACATATCAGAGCTAGCATCTCGCTGTGGACTGACCCTGGATGAGTACGTAAGGATTATGCGTTCTCCTTTCATTGATGAATGTATCTATTTAATTCTGAAGGGGTTGAAGGCGCTGAGTTAAGGTGAGCCCTTAGTCATAATAGCTAGTAAGTTAATCTAGCGAGCCAGAAAAGTAAGTTAGAGGGAATTATGAATGATTCAATTGGCAATGAGTTGCTTCTGAATTATGAAAAACAAGCAGAAAAAACAGATAGATTCTTACAAGGCGATATCATCCCTATTCTTCTAGGTTTATATGGGGAAGTTGGCGGTGTCATGGCAACTTCCAAAAAGTACCGCCGTGAAAAAAAAGCTTATGTTGGGTATAAAGATGCAGTCGAAGAGGAATTCGGTGATGCATTTTGGTATTTTTCTGCTCTTTGTAGGCGTTTGGGTATTAGTATTGAAAACGTATTTAAAAATTATGGCTCTCCTTGTAAAGTTGAAGATGAAATTGTTCCCTATTTGGAGTTATATGAGTGTGGTTCGAAATCTGATGTCGATTCAGCTCTAATTAATCTTGGCTGTGTGACTGCACGACTTCTCGAAGAGAATAAAAATCTTGATGGTTTAAGAGAAATAATTCCTTACTTTGCTCTTTCTTTTCGAAATGCTATTGAATTGACAGAGCTCGATTTTTATAAAGTGGTTCAGAGTAATTTAAATAAAACTCTTGGTCGATTTGCGCCGTTAGGCCAACATGTGCTTGACGACTTTGATGCTCAATTCCCCGTTGATGAGCAGCTTCCATGGCATTTTGAGATTCAAATTACTCAAAGAAAAAGTGGCCAGAGCTATTTAAAATGGAACGATGTTTTTATTGGAGACCCTTTAACCGATAACATAAAGAATCCTGATGGGTATCGTTTTCATGATGTGTTTCATATGGCTTTTGCAGCAGTACTTCATTGGTCTCCGACATTTAGATCTTTAATTAAACACAAAAGAAAAAGTGACCCGGCGACTGATATGGAACAGGATGGCGGACGTGCTATTGTCGTTGAGGAGGGCCTTACAGCTTGGCTTTTTTCCTATGCTCAAAGCCTCGATAATTTTGAAGGGCATGACAGCGTATCTTTTGATGTTTTGAAGACTATTCAAAAATTTGTTCAAGGCTATGAAGTTGAAAAATGTCCATTAAAACTTTGGGAAGAGGCAATACTTCAAGGTTATTCGGTATTCAGAAAAGTTAAAGAAAATGAAGGTGGATTAGTGATCGGTGATCGAAAAAATAGGAAAATTTTCTACCGTCAATTAGAGGAAAAAAATGAAAGCTGAGCGCTTTGTTGAAGAGGTAAGTAAGTTATCTTTTGATAATACCTTTAATCCATATTCAGATCGGTGCGATGTATATGATTATTTCGATGCTCCGCAGAAGCGAAGGGCTTTACTATTGGAACTACTTAATGCGGCTAGCTGTGTTGAAGTAGATGCAATTTGGATAGGAAGGGACTTAGGGTATCGTGGTGGGCGGCGAACAGGGTTAGCATTAACTGATGATATTCATCTTTCTCATCATGGGGAAAGGTGGGGAATCAAAGTTGATAAATTGACAAAGGGTTTAGCTGTGCCAGAGAGAACTGCAGCAGTAATTTGGAGTGTTCTTGCTTCAATAACAAGTCCCGTATTCCTTTGGAATGTTTTTCCCCTTCATCCTCATGACGCCGGAGATCCATTTAGCAACCGTGCTCACAATATAAAAGAAAGAATGGCTGGTGAGGATCTTTTGGGATTACTAATTGAATTTCTCAAGCCAAGAAGAATTATTGCTATTGGTAACGACGCTGAAAAAGCAGCAAGGAAAATAGGTGGTAGCCTTGACGTAATTAAGGTTAGACACCCAAGTTACGGAGGACAGTCAGATTTTATTGGGCAAATGCGAGTAGCGTACAAATTGAGTTGAATAAAATAAAAGTGTGTATGCAGGGCCTGCGTCACTTTTTAACCACATGCTTCCGTGCCGAGAGTGTTCAGTATTTTGTGTCAGCCAACTCATCACGCACTTTAAATAAGTGATAAAGGCTTTCTGATTCAAACTCGCCGCGTATTTATGTGAGTTGCGGATTTGATGGACGATGCAGTGCTGTACTTCGGTTTTGGGGGATAGGTCAGTCAAATGAATAACCCTTATGCTCATATGGACGAAGACGGTGGCTTTAGTGCTTTGCTACCTGTTTATAAAGACAACGGGCATCAGGATCCTTATTTCAGCTTAAATAATGGTGATAACTCCGACGAAGTTTGGCCTGCGCTCGATATGTCGGCTCAGCCTAAAGCCGCTGCGCCATCACCAGAGCCTGAAGCTATTCACCCATTACAGCGTGGGCACCAGAACCCTTGTGCGCATAATCAGCAGGATCATGACGAGCAAGCGCAGAAACAAGCTCCGCTGTTGCGCTTTGCGGCTATGGCCGCAGACCAAAAAGGGCATATTGCGTTACCACAAGTTGCAAAAGCTGCCCGTCAGTTGGCGCATTCAACCTACATTGAGCGCGACAGCTTATGGCCTGAAGGTGTTCCAGAAGAACCAGTGCAGTTACTGAACCCGGAAAAAGCGTTTTATTTATTGGGTTATAGCTACCATGAAGTGGATTCGTTAGGTGAGATAGAGCCCGGTGTGGATGTGGCCGGTATGATCGACAAAGACAAAAAACAGGTGTTTATATCCAGGCGTTACCCTGCAGCGGTGCGTAACTTTACCGCTGCTCATGAATTAGGCCATGCCATTATGCATCAACAATCTGGCTTACATCGTGATAAGCCTATTGATGGCAGTACCGGAGCTATAAGGGATGCTATCGAAAAAGAAGCCGACTATTTTGCCGCCTGTTTTTTAATGCCGGAAAAGCTGCTGCGTAGCGTGTTTGCACAGCGGTTTCCTGCTGAAGTGTTAAACCATGAAGGGCTGCGTGATTTGTTAAACCGCACTAACGACAAAAAAACAGACAAGCAGTTAAAAACTATGCGTGGCTTGGCGCGGGCTTTGGCGGGTTTGGACAGCATTAACGGCCACGCTGTGCCCTCTTTGGCGGAGTATTTTAAAGTGTCGGTGGAAGCTATGGCCATTCGGCTGGAGCAGTTGGGGTTAGTGCCGGAGTATTGATGTCTTGGATGTGTCAAAACGCCCTATTAAACTTATGAATCGACCAGAGTTTCCTAAAGGTCATACAGCAGAAACGATGATTTGATAAAAGTGAATATCGTGGCGATCTATAAAGATTGTCTGGCCTTGCTGAGCTGGCTACAATGCGGATAGATGGTGTACGGGAGAAATCAATGACTCAGGTCGTCAGAAAAGTTTCGCAGGCAAAGCGCAAAGACCCACTGAATGATTTGGCGACTTTAGCCGCCGTGGGTCGGCAAGCGTCCCGTGCTGCGCGTGAAAAAGCCTTGCAGCAGGGCGTTAGCTTTACGTTCGCCAAAAATGGTGTGATCCAGCGGCGCCACCCTGATGGCAGCACGGAGATTGTGCGCCGTATTGAAAACAGCACTAACTTTCCCACGCTGGAACAGGATTTATGCCGTGATTAAGGTTAATTGCCGGGCCTAATGGTTCGGGAAAAACGACCTTAACAAACGAGTTACGGCATAAATACGACGTTCCACTTGGTCAGTACGTCAACCCCGACGAAATTGAACTGACACTGCATCAACACGAACCTGATCCCATAAAGCGTTCCAAGCTGGCGCAGACCATTGCAACAGGTCAACGTGAACAATGGCTGGAAAAGCAGGTGTCACATAGTTACGAAT
Organism: Rheinheimera sp.; assembly: GCF_037442345.1. Taxonomy (GTDB): domain Bacteria; phylum Pseudomonadota; class Gammaproteobacteria; order Enterobacterales; family Alteromonadaceae; genus Pararheinheimera. Next base: position 4,926 of record NZ_JBBIQL010000048.1, read on the forward strand.
CTGTGATGAGTCATGAAAGCCATTTGGAATATGTCAAACGGGCGAATCAGCTGGGGTATAAATGCTACCTCTATTATGTGTGCATCGCAGACCCTGACATTAACATCGAGCGGGTTGATGAACGGGTTAAATTAGGTGGGCACCCAGTTCCCATTGATAAAATTCGCAGCCGGTATACCAACAGCCTTGAGCAGTTGTTTGACATGGCGATGCAGTGTCACCGCGTGTACTTTTTTGATAATACGGACCTCTTGGTGCCTTTTGCTGAGGTAAACCCTAACGGCTACTTAGACATTAAAGAAAAAGAATACAACCAAGTGAAGCCTGTCTGGTTTCGTCTCCATGTGTTGTTGAAATGGCCAAAAGATAAAGTCCGTATTTTGCGCTGAACAATAGCTGGGGTAATGCTTACATCAAAGCTTCTTGCGGCTTTCATAAGAACATAACCCAGCTTTGGTTCTTAGTTCCCAGCCGCTAATTCCCGGCGCACTATCTCTGCTCCTGCGGCTAAGGCATTCAGTTTGCCCCGTGCTACATGGCGGGGCAGTGGCGCCATGCCGCAGTTGGTGCAGGGGTAGAGGTGGTGGGCGTCGACAAACTGCAGTGCCTGGCGCAGCGTGGCGGCTACTTCTTCCGGCGTTTCGATCTGGTGGCTGGCGACGTCGATAGCGCCGACCATCACTTTTTTACCGCGGATCAGTTCCAGCAATTCCATGGGCACCCGTGAGTTGTGGCATTCCAGTGAGATAATATCGATGCTGGATTGTTGCAGCTTCGGAAATACCGCTTCGTACTGGCGCCACTCGCTGCCCAGCGTTTGTTTCCAGTCGGTGTTGGCTTTAATGCCATAGCCATAACAAATATGCACGGCGGTTTCGCACTGCAGCTGTTTCAGGCCGTCGGCGGCTTGCTCCAGCGCGGCAATACCCCAATCGTTCACTTCGTCAAAAAACACATTAAAGGCCGGTTCATCAAACTGAATAATGTCGACACCAGCCTCCACCAGCTCTTTGGCTTCCTGGTTCAGTGTTCTGGCAAATTCAAAGGCCAGCTTTTCGCGGCTTTTGTAGTGCGCGTCGTACAGGGTGTCGATCATGGTCATAGGGCCAGGTAAAGCCCATTTGATCGGCGCTTTGGTTTGCGCCCGTAAAAATCTGGCATCTTCCACAAAAACGGGTTTTTGCCGGCTGACCGGGCCAACTACGGTCGGCACGCTGGCGTCGTAACGGTTACGGATCCGCACGGTTTCGCGCTTTTGAAAGTCCACGCCGTCCAGATGTTCGATAAAGGTGGTGACAAAGTGTTGGCGGCTTTGCTCGCCGTCACTGACGATATCAATGCCCGCCAGCTCTTGTTCATGCAGCGACAAACGCAGCGCGTCCTGTTTGCCGTCTGTTAATTCTTCACCCTGTAATTTCCACGGCGACCACAAAGTTTCAGGTTCGGCCAGCCAGGTGGGTTTGGGTAAGCTGCCTGCGGTGGAGGTGGGGAGTAATTTTTTCATCCTGTATAGCCTGTTTGGGTTGTTTAAATTAAACACGGAAGTGCGCTGACCATTGTTCTAAAACAGCGCGGTGCGGCTTAATAAAGTGCTCTTCGGCAAACTTGCCTTGTTCTACAGCCAGGCGGCTGCGCTCGGCTCTGTCGTACACAATATTGGTGACCGAGTGCGCTGTGTTTTTCAGGTTGGGCTGATAGCTGCTGCCGGCGACTGTGTGTGCGTTGTAAATTTCCGGCCGGTAAATTTTCTGGAAAGTTTCCATGGTAGCAATGGTGCTGATCAGCTCCAGGTTGCTGTAGTCGTTCAGCAAATCGCCAACAAAATAAAAAGCCAAAGGCGCGGCGCTGCCTGCAGGCATAAAGTAGCGCACCTGCAAGCCCATTTTTTTAAAGTACAGCTCGGTCAGTGACGATTCATTCGGCAGGTATTCCACCCCCAGCACCGGGTGTTTATTGTTGGTGCGATGGTAGGTTTTGTTGTCTGACACGCTCAGGCAAATCACCGGGGCTTTGTTAAAGTTTTGCCGGTAGGTGGCTGAATTGATAAACGACTGAAACAGCTTGCCATGCAGCTCGCCAAAATTGGCCGGAATGCTGAACTGGGTTTGGTGCTTATTGTGCTCCAGCAGCAACACGCTGAAGTCGTAATCCCGCACATAAGACGAAAAGTTGTTGCCAACAATACCTGCCAGACGCTGTCCGGTCTGGTGGTCCAGAATGCTGGTTTTCAGCACTTCAATGATGGGGAAGCTGTGGCTCTGACCTTCAATGCTGATGTCCACGGAGATGATCTCCAGCTCCACCGCATAACGGTCAGCCTGTGGGTTGTCCCAGCTGGCCAGGCTGTTAAAGCGCTGGTTGATCATCGCAATGGCATTACGCAGGTTTTGCTGGCGGCTTTCACCCCGCGCCAAATTGGCAAAATTGGTGGTGAGGCGCGTATTGTCCGCAGGCTGATAGTGCTCGTCAAAACCAATGCGTTTAATGCTGAAGCTGAAATTCGTGTTCATCGTGATCGACTCCTTTTATCGAGACGGCTGTAAAAACGTCTGGATGGCCAAATTGGCGGTAGGGATGTTATACGCCCAAAATTGCATGAATAAAAATGGCTTTATTTCATTGGTGCGTGAGAAATATTCATGATTTGCCTGCGAAGGTGTGTAAACATCCCTTTTTTAGTGGCAGCCTAAATTAGAGTTTTCCGCCTCTGCTT